>NZ_RKII01000009.1:0-327999 GCF_003755165.1 Curtobacterium sp. PhB130
GGACTGGCTGCATCACTACAATCACCACCGACCACACACCGGCCTCGGCGGCCAAACCCCATCAGATCGCGTTCATAACCTCACGGGGAACTACAGCTAGCGGGGGAGCGGCTCCCGGACGGCCTGGGGGCCGCCGGACGCGCGGGTGGAGAGCGTCACCGCGGTGACCGCGCCGACGAGCAGCCCGGCGAGCACCATGTGCGTGCCGACCAGACCGACGGGCAGGGCGGTGCGCGCCTGGGTGAGTCCGACCGCGATCTGGACGAACTCGACGATCAGGAGCACCAGCGCCCACCGGCTCGACAGCCGCAGGCGGACGGCGCCGACGACGAGCACGAGGGTCAGCGCGAAGAGGACGTACGCGGGGACGGCGTGCACGTGCTGCAGGATCGCCGGGTCGAGGCCCGTGCGGTGCAGACGCCCGCCGTCGACGGCCGCGTCGGCACCGGCGTGCGGACCGCTGCCCGTGGTGAGGATGCCGATGAGCACGGTGACGACCGTCGCGGCGATGGTGCCGCGGACCACGCCGACGTACCAGTTCGGCACGAGCCTCGGCGCGGTCCGGGGGCCGTTCACCGCGCGGTAGACCAGCGTGGCGGTGATGGCCACGAGTGCGGTCGACACGACGAAGTGCAGGCCGACGACGTAGGGGTTCAGGTTCGTGAGGACGCTCAGGCCGCCGATGACCGCCTGGACCGGGATCGCTGCGCCCTGGGCGAACGCCAGCCAGAACAGCTCCGGGCGCGTACGGCGCATCCGGACGACCAGCAGGAACATCGCGATCGCGACGATGACGAGCACGAAGGTGAGCAGACGGTTGCCGAACTCGATGATCCCGTGGACGCCCATCTCCGGCGTCGACACGAGCGAATCCGCGGTGCAGCGCGGCCAGGTCGGGCATCCGAGGCCCGACGCGGTCAGGCGGACGAGGCCACCGGTGCCGATGAGGACGACCTCGACCACGAAGGAGGCCCAGGCGAGCACGACGACACGGGGGTCCACGACACGCGGCAGGGACCACCACCGGGTGCGGGTGTCCTGGTCGACGGGGGATCCGACGCGAGTCACGAGGGTGGTGCCTTCCTGTTGTTCCGTGCAGCGAACCTGTAGGATTCGAGGGTTCAGCAGCAGTCAAGTCTAGGCAGGCGCCGGCTCCGAACGAGCCGTGATCGCCGATCACCCCGGATGCGCACACTCAGGGCTGCGTGGAACCATCGACGTTGCGACGCAGCAACACCGAGTTCGCCGTGCACAGCACCATCGTGTCGGCGGTCTGGGATGGAATGGTGTCCAGCAGCCGCTGGTTGCCACTCGAGAAGCTGCCGCGAGAAGGAAACGAGGAGACCATGTCCGACGTGCTCATCGACCGTCCCGAGCTCGAGGGGCTCGGCCAATACGAGTTCGGCTGGTCCGACTCCGACTCGGCCGGCGCCTCCGCCCGTCGTGGCATCTCGGACGAGGTCGTCACCGACATCTCGAACCTCAAGAACGAGCCGGCGTGGATGCTGAAGAACCGGCTCAAGGGCCTGCAGCTCTTCGACCGCAAGCCGATGCCGACGTGGGGTGCCGACCTGACGGGCATCGACTTCGACAACATCAAGTACTTCGTGCGCTCCACGGAGAAGCAGGCGCAGTCGTGGGAAGACCTCCCCGAGGACATCCGCGCCACGTACGAGAAGCTCGGCATCCCGGAGGCGGAGCGCCAGCGTCTCGTCGCCGGTGTCGCCGCGCAGTACGAGTCCGAGGTGGTCTACCACCAGATCCGTGAAGACCTGGAGCAGCAGGGCGTCATCTTCATGGACACCGACACCGCGCTCCGTGAGCACCCGGAGCTCTTCCAGGAGTACTTCGGCACCGTCATCCCGGCCGGCGACAACAAGTTCGCCGCGCTGAACACGGCCGTCTGGTCCGGCGGCTCGTTCGTCTACGTCCCGAAGGGCGTGCACGTCGAGATCCCGCTCCAGGCCTACTTCCGGATCAACACCGAGAACATGGGCCAGTTCGAGCGGACGCTGATCATCGCGGACGAAGACTCCTACGTGCACTACATCGAGGGCTGCACCGCCCCGATCTACAAGTCGGACTCCCTGCACTCGGCCGTCGTCGAGATCATCGTGAAGAAGAACGCCCGCGTTCGCTACACGACGATCCAGAACTGGTCGAACAACGTCTACAACCTCGTCACCAAGCGTGCGATCGCGCACGAAGGCGCGACGATGGAGTGGATCGACGGCAACATCGGCTCGAAGGTGACGATGAAGTACCCGTCGATCTACCTCGCCGGTGAGCACGCCAAGGGCGAGACCCTCTCCGTCGCGTTCGCCGGTCCCGGCCAGCACCAGGACGCCGGCGCGAAGATGATCCACATGGCGCCGTACACGACGTCCTCGATCGTCTCGAAGTCGATCGCCCGCGGCGGTGGCCGTGCCGGGTACCGCGGTGAGGTCCGGGTCGACCCGAACGCGCACCACGCCGCCAACACGGTCCGCTGCGACGCGCTGCTCGTCGACACGATCAGCCGCTCGGACACGTACCCGGCGATCGACATCCGCGTCGACGACGTCCAGCTCGGCCACGAAGCGACCGTCTCCCGCGTCAGCGAGGAGCAGCTCTTCTACCTGATGTCCCGCGGCATGCCCGAGGACGAGGCGATGGCGATGATCGTCCGTGGCTTCATCGAGCCCATCGCCCGTGAGCTCCCGATGGAGTACGCGCTCGAACTCAACAAGCTCATCGAGATGAGCATGGAAGGATCCGTCGGCTAGATGTCCAGTTCCACCCCGACACCCCGCATCGACCAGCCGATCGAGCCCGCAGCAGCAGCTCCCACGGGTACTGCGCACAGTGCTGGTTCAGAACAGCACGGCGCGAAGGCGCACTCCGACGGCGGCTGGGACACCAAGATCCCGGTGCAGACCCGCTCGGATCGCCCGCAGTCCGGCGACATCGAGGCGTACGCCACGGTCACCGGCCGAGAGGTCAACTGGAAGTTCGCGCCGCTGGACAAGCTCGCCCCGCTCCTCGCGGGCGGCCTCGACGGCTCCGCGTACCCGTTCCTCGCGACCGAGACCGACGGCGCCGACGTCGAGTGGGGTCGCAGCGACGACCCCCGCGTCGGTACCGCCGGCCTGCCGGAGGACCGTGCGGCGGCCGCCGCCTGGACCGCCCGTGACGCCGTCCTCGCCGTCACGATCAAGGCCACCGACGCGTACGAGTCCATCACGATCACCCGGTCGGACTTCGGCTCGCAGCCGCGCGCCGCGCACACCGTCATCACGGCCGAGCCGAACGCCCAGGGCATCGTCGTCATCGACAACCGCGGCTCGGCGCTCCTCAGCGAGAACGTCGAGATCGTCGTCGGCGACAACGCCCGCCTGACGGTCGTGTCGCTGCAGGACTGGGCCGACGACGCCGTGCACGTCTCGACGCACTTCGCCGAGGTCAACCGCGACGCCTTCCTCAAGCACGTCGTGGTCTCGCTCGGCGGCGACGTCGTCCGCGTGAACCCGTCGACGCACCTCGCGAAGCAGGGCGCGGACACCGAGATGTACGGCGTGTACTTCGCCGACGCCGGCCAGTACATCGAGCAGCAGGTCTACGTGAACCACGACGCGCCGAACACGCGCGGTCGGGTCAACTACAAGGGCGCACTGCAGGGCCAGGGCGCGCACACCGTCTGGATCGGCGACGTGCTCATCGGCCGCGCCGGGGACGGCACCGACTCGTACGAGCAGAACCGCAACCTGGTCCTCACCGACGGCACCCGCGCGGACAGCATCCCGAACCTCGAGATCGAGACGGGCAACATCGAGGGCGCCGGACACGCGAGTGCCACCGGTCGCTTCGACGACGAGCAGCTGTTCTACCTGCAGGCCCGTGGCATCCCCGAGGAAGAAGCACGTCGTCTCGTCGTGCTCGGCTTCCTCGTCGAGGTCATCCAGAAGATCGGGGCGCCCGAGCTCGAGGAACGGCTCATCGCCGCGGTCGAGCAGGAGCTCCTCGAAGGCCGCACCGTGCTGGCAGAACCGGCGAACGCCGAACCGGCGAACGCCGAACCGGCGAACGCCGAAGGGGCGACCGCGCAGTCGGCCGCCGCGCAGACCGAGACGGCGGTCTGATGGCCGAGAAGGTCTGCGCCGAGGACGACATCGCGGTGGACACCCCGATGCGCGTCGTCGTCGACGGCACCGCGGTGGCGATCGTCAAGGACTCCGCCGGCACCGTGCACGCCATCGGGGACACCTGCACGCACGGGGACATCTCCCTGGCGGAGGGCTTCGTCGAGGGCGACTCGCTCGAGTGCTGGGCCCACGGCTCCCGCTTCTCGCTGACCACCGGCAAGCCGCAGAACTTCCCCGCCTACGAGCCCGTCCCGGTCTTCCGGGTCGAGGTCCGTGACGGCGAGGTCTACGTCGACGTGCACGACCCCGTGCCGGTCGACTGAGACCCCCCCCACACACTTCCCGCGGCTGACGCCGCACCACAGCTGCAACCGAAGGAACGCAATGTCCACTCTCGAAATCCGCGACCTCAAGGTCTCGATCGACACCGACCAGGGTGTCAAGGAGATCCTCAAGGGCGTCGACCTCACCATCAACGAGGGTGAGATCCACGCGATCATGGGGCCGAACGGGTCGGGCAAGTCCACCCTCGCCTACACGATCGCCGGGCACCCCCGCTACCACGTCGTCGGTGGCTCGATCACCCTCGACGGGCAGAACGTCCTCGACATGAGCGTCGACGAGCGTGCCCGCGCCGGCATGTTCCTCGCCATGCAGTACCCGGTCGAGATCCCGGGCGTCACCGTGTCGAACTTCCTCCGCACCGCGAAGACCGCGATCGACGGCGAGGCACCGGCGCTCCGCGGCTGGGTCAAGGACCTCCGCACGTCGATGGCCGACCTCAAGATGGACTCGTCCTTCGCCGAGCGCAACGTCAACGAGGGCTTCTCCGGCGGCGAGAAGAAGCGCCACGAGATCATGCAGCTCGAGCTCCTCAAGCCGAAGTTCGCCGTCCTCGACGAGACCGACTCCGGCCTCGACGTCGACGCGCTGAAGATCGTCTCGGAGGGCGTCAACCGCGCCAAGGCCGCGACCGGCCTCGGCGTGCTGCTCATCACGCACTACACGCGCATCCTCCGCTACATCAAGCCGGACTTCGTGCACGTGTTCGTCGCGGGCAAGGTCGCCGAGCAGGGCGGTCCGGAGCTCGCCGACCGTCTCGAGAACGAGGGCTACGACCGCTACGTGCAGGCCGCAGCCGCCGCCGCGGGGAACTGATGATCACCACACTCGCACCGGAGAAGTTCGACGAGGTCGTCGAGGGCCTGAAGGAGGTCCAGGACCCGGAGCTCGGCGTGAACATCGTCGACCTCGGGCTCATCTACGACCTGGCCTGGGACGACGAGGCATCGGCGCTCATCATCAGCATGACGCTGACGAGTGCCGGCTGCCCGCTGACCGACGTCATCGAGGGCGACACCGCGAACGCGCTCGACGGCATCGTCGACGCGTTCCGCATCAACTGGGTCTGGATGCCGCCGTGGGGTCCGGACCGGATCACCGACGACGGTCGCGAGATGATGCGCGCGCTCGGCTTCTCGATCTAGTCGCCACCACCTGCACAGACGGGAGGCCCGGTGCCAGCTGGCACCGGGCCTCCCGTCTGTCGTGTGCGCACCACGCGCCGGGGGCGACGCGCTGGGCGTGTCAGCGGCGGCCGAGCGCCTTCCAGGCGAGCGGGACGATGCCCGCGGCGATGAGCGCCTTCACGAGGCCGCCCGCGATGAACGGGTACAGGCCGGCGGCGAGCACCGACTGCAGGTCGTTCGGCGCGCCGAGCGTGCCGAGGACGACGGCCAGGTAGGGCAGCCCGGTCACGAAGGGGATCGCGCTCGCGAGCGTGAAGGCCAGCGCGGCCCGGCCGACCTTGCGGTCCCAGTTGCGGCGCGCGAGCCAGCCGATGACCCCGGCGGCGGGGACGAAGCCGATGACGTACCCGAAGCTCGGGACGGCGAGGGCGTGGATGCCGCCGGTCATGTCGGCGAAGAACGGCGCTCCGGCGAGGCCGGCGATCGCGTACACGAGCATCGAGAGGACGCCACGGCGTGCTCCGAGCGTCGCGCCGACGAGGACGACCGCGAGCGTCTGGCCGGTGATCGGCACGGGCCACATCGGCACCTCGACCTGGGCCATGGCGGCGGTGAACAGGGCACCACCCGCGACGAGGGCGGCGTTCGTGGCGAGCCCCTGCGTCCGCAGACGGTCGGCGAGGACTGCGCGGGGAGCGAACCCGGTGGCGTTCGTCATGGATTCTCCTAGAATGGACTGCTGGTCCCGTTCGGGACCATCGGTCCCGTCAGCGTAGCGGTGTACCTCCTGCACACGTCGTTGTGCAAAACCACCAACTGATTGGACTTCCACTGTGCTTGCCGTGCACGACCTCGAGATCCGCGTCGGGGCTCGCCTCCTGATGGAGAACGTGTCCTTCCGAGTGGAGAAGGGCGACAAGATCGGTCTCGTCGGCCGGAACGGCGCGGGGAAGACCACCATGACCAAGGCCCTCGCGGGGGAGCAGCCGCCGACCGACGGCAAGATCGAGCGCACCGGCGAGATCGGCTACCTGCCGCAGGACCCACGTTCAGGGAACCCGGAGGACACCGCCCGCAAGCGCATCCTCGACGCCCGCGGCCTCGGCGAGCTCGTGGAGGGCATCCGGCAGGCCACGCTCGACATGGCGAGTGAGGACCCCACCGTCGCCGACAAGGCGATGCGCCGGTACTCCCGTCTCGACGACCAGTTCAACGCCCTCGGCGGCTACGCGGCCGAGGCAGAGGCCGCGTCGATCGCGTCGAACCTCAAGCTGCCGGACCGGATCCTCGACCAGCAGCTGAAGACGCTCTCCGGTGGTCAGCGTCGTCGCATCGAGCTCGCGCGGATCCTGTTCTCGGACGCCGAGACGATGATCCTCGACGAGCCGACGAACCACCTCGACGCCGACAGCGTCGTGTGGCTCCGCGAGCACCTGAAGACCTACCCCGGCGGCGTCATCGTGATCTCCCACGACGTCGAGCTGGTCGACGAGGTCGTCAACCGGGTGTTCTACCTGGACGCCAACCGCCAGACCATCGACGTCTACAACATGGGCTGGAAGCTGTACCAGCGGCAGCGCGTCGCCGACGAGGAGCGCCGCCGCAAGGAGCGTGCGGGCGCCGAGAAGAAGGCCGCCACGCTGAAGGACCAGGCCGCTCGGTTCGGCGCGAAGGCGTCGAAGGCGGCTGCGGCGCACCAGATGGTCGCGCGGGCAGACAAGCTGCTCGCGGGCCTCGAGGACGAGCGCGTCGCCGACCGGGTCGCGAAGATCCGGTTCCCGACGCCGGCGCCGTGCGGCCGCACGCCCCTCATGGCCGAGGGGCTGTCGAAGTCCTACGGGTCGCTCGAGATCTTCGCGGGCGTCGACCTGGCGATCGACCGTGGTTCCCGCGTGGTCATCCTCGGGTTCAACGGTGCCGGCAAGACGACGCTGCTCCGCATCCTCGCGGGTGCGGACAAGCCGGACACCGGCGAGATCCTCCCGGGTCACGGCCTGCGCATCGGGTACTACGCGCAGGAGCACGAGAACATCGACGTGAACCGCACGGTGATCGAGAACATGGTCTCGGCCTCGACCGACCTCAACGAGACCGAGGCCCGTCGTGTCCTCGGGTCGTTCCTGTTCACGGGCGACGACGGCTACAAGAAGGCCGGCGTGCTCTCCGGCGGTGAGAAGACCCGGCTCTCGCTCGCGATGATCGTGGTCTCCGGTGCGAACGTGCTGCTGCTCGACGAGCCCACGAACAACCTGGACCCGGCGTCGCGCGAGGAGATCCTCAACGCGCTGGCCGGCTTCGAGGGGGCCGTCGTCCTCGTCTCCCACGACACCGGAGCGGTCGAGGCGCTCAACCCCGAGCGTGTGCTGCTGCTGCCGGACGGCACCGAGGACCACTGGAACAAGGACTACGCCGAGCTCATCGAGCTCGCCTAGTCGCCGGGGGCGTCCCCGGATCGGCCTGGAGGCTCGTGGCGGCACCGCCACGAGCCTCCAGGCCGTTGCGGGCACCGGAGATGCCCTGGCGGGACGTCAGCGCCGACGTGTGGACTCGAGGAGCTCGTCCTCGATGTCGGCGTCCGTCTTCGGGCGGGCGTCCTTCCGGCGCTGCCGCTCGAGGGCGCGCTCGCGCTCTTCCGGATCGTCCTGGTTGAGGTTCCGGTACTCCTGCACCATCAGGTACGTCAGGAACCCGAAGCCCCCCGCGGCGAACATGAACCACTGGATGAAGTAGCTCAGGTGCAGCCCGGTGTCCGCGCTCGGGCGGTCCCAGCCGAGCGGCCGAGCTTGGGTCGGGGCCGGGTTCTCGGACGCGAGCTGTCCGTACGCGCCGGTCCAGATCGGCGGGTCGACCTTCTTCGCGACGTCGCTGAGCGTGACCGACTGCACCTGGTCGGTGTGTGCGGGGTCGGTGCGGCCGGGGATCCGCGGTTCGGTCTGCTGCAGCCGGGCTATGACCGTGACCTGGCCGGAGGGCGGCGCGGGGATGCTGTCCGGCGCGTCCTGCCGGTTCCCGGTGGGCACCCAGCCGCGGTCGACGACGAAGGCGCGGCCGTCGGCGGTGACGAGGGGCGTCAGGACCTCGAAGCCGGGCTGCCCGTTGTGGACGCG
The DNA here is from genome assembly GCF_003755165.1 of Curtobacterium sp. PhB130. Lineage (NCBI taxonomy): Bacteria > Bacillati > Actinomycetota > Actinomycetes > Micrococcales > Microbacteriaceae > Curtobacterium > Curtobacterium sp. PhB130. The sequence continues at coordinate 8,698 of NZ_RKII01000009.1, forward strand.
GTTCCGGACGAGGAGCTGGTCGTCGGTGTCGTACCGGCCGGTGACGCTGACGCGGAGCCAGGTCTGGTCGTCGTTCCAGCTCGAGGCACGGGGGAGCGCCTGGTCGATGGCGACCGGGGTGTGGTCGTAGTTCTGCGAGACCTGGAGGTTCTCCCGCACGGCTTCGTTCCGGCGGTCCCACTGCCACATGCCGAACAGCGCGCAGACGATCGCGAACGCGACGGCGATCGCGAAGTACCCGAGCCAGCGGCGGCTGCGGACGAAGCCCCACCCGACGAACGGATCGTCCGGGGCGCGTTCGGGGAGCTGGTCGACCGGCACCGCACGACGGGCTTCGTCAGCGGCGCGTCGGAGCCGTTCCGCGTGGCGTCGGCCGTAGCGGGAGCGTGGGTCGAACTCGCTCATCGCTCGTTCGCCGCGCGCCGCTCACCGACGTCGTTCTTCGGTGTGTCGTCGTGCTGCTTGGCGTCGTCGAGGTGATCGACGTCCTCGTCGATGCCGGTCACGCGGACCGGGAACGTCCGGGAGCGGAGGTACCCGGCGAGGAAGTCGCGGTGCTCGTCGCAGGCGGCCCAGATCTTCACGCGGTCGATCGCGTGGATGCGGGGGTTCCGCCAGTTGACGCGCCAGCTGGCCGAGGTGGAGCAACCGGCACGGGAGCAGACGGGCGTCGAGCCCGGCTCGGTGACGAGGTCGAAGGTGGCGCCCATCAGCGGTGCCCCCAGACGCGGGATCGGTCGCCGTTGCGCTGCCATTCTTCCTGCGCGTGCTGCGCGCCCTGACGGAGACGCTCCTGCTCGTCGCGGTAGGCCTGCGCGCGGGCGTCTTCCTGCTGTTCACGGAGTCGCGGGTCGTAGTCGGCCGCGCGCACCACGGCCCCGGCCGGCGCGACGTAGTCGGACTCGGTGTGGCTGCCGGCGTTCGCGATGACGACCGCGATCCACGGGATGATGCCAGCGAGGACGATCGGGATGAGGGCGAGCCAGGGGCTGTGCCAGACCGTGTAGACGAGGACGGCCCCGACGAAGAGGATCACGCGCACCGCCATCTGCCAGATGTACCGCGACAGACGGTGCTTCCGGTCGATCTGCGGTGTCTCCGGAAGGGCCGTGATGGCCTGCGTCGTGCGTCGCGTCATGTGTCGCGTCGTCTTCATGCGTTTCGATCTCCGTCTTCCCTGTCCCAAGCCTAAGCCCGCCCACCGACACTTGGCCGCATCATCCGGTCCGCGTCCGCACCGGTAGGCTCGTGCGGGCGTGTCGGGGCTGCGGTCCCTCCCGCGCGCCCGCGAGCACCCACCGAACGGAGCCACCATGACCACCCCCCGTACCGTCCTCATCACCGGCGGCAACCGCGGCATCGGCCACGCGCTGGCGACGCGCTTCATCGAGGCCGGGCACCGTGTCGCCGTCACCTCACGGAGCGGCGACGGCGGACCCGAGGGTGCGCTCACGGTGCAGGCGGACATCACGGACTCGGCCTCGGTCGACGCGGCGTTCACCCGGGTGGAGGCCGAGCTCGGCCCGATCGAGGTCCTCGTCGCGAACGCCGGCATCACGAACGACGGGCTGCTCCTCCGCATGAGCGAGGAGGACTTCACGAGCGTCATCGACACGAACCTCACGGGGACCTTCCGCGTGGTCAAGCGCGCGACCAAGGGCATGATGCGCGCGAAGTTCGGCCGCATCGTGCTGATGTCGAGCGTCGTCGGCGCCTACGGCCAGGTCGGCCAGGTCAACTACGCCTCGTCCAAGGCCGCACTCGTCGGCATGGCGCGGTCGATCACGCGCGAGCTCGGGTCCCGCGGCATCACGGCGAACGTCGTCGCGCCCGGGTTCATCCAGACCGACATGACGGCCGCACTCCCGGAGGAGCTGCAGGCCGAGTTCAAGAAGCAGATCCCGGCCGGGCGCTACGGCACCGTGGACGACGTCGCGGACGCCACGCTGTTCCTGGCGAGCGACGGAGCCGGGTACGTCTCCGGCGCGGTCATCCCCGTCGACGGCGGCCTCGGGATGGGCCACTAGACGCCAGCGCGCCGCCGCCGGCCTGCCGGGGCCGCCGGTCTCCTGTGCGAGCGCGGCCGCGACGCGCGTCAGCCGCGCAGGCCGAGCGCCGCGAGCACCGGGGACAGGTCCCGGTCCACCACGACGACGTCGGCGGACTCCCGCACGCGCGGCTTCGCGTCGAACGCCACCGACAGCGCGGCGACCCGCATCATCTCGAGGTCGTTCGCCCCGTCGCCGATCGCGATCGTCCGCGTGAGCGGCACACCGTCCGTGGATGCCCACGCCCGGAGCGCCGCAGCCTTCGCGTGCGCGTCCACGACGTCGCCGAGCACCCGCCCGGTCAGCACGCCGTCGGCGACCTCGAGCCGGTTCGCCTGGCAGTGGTCCAGCCCGAGCGACGCCGCGAACGGGTCGAGCACCTCGTGGAACCCGCCGGACACGACCCCGACGGTGCCACCGGCCGCGTGCACGCCGCGGACCAGTTCCGCCGCGCCCCGCGTCACACGGACCGACTCCCGTGCACGCGCGAAGACGTCGGCCTGGAGGCCCGCAAGGGTCGCGACACGCTCCCGGAGGCTCTCGGCGAAGTCGATCTCGCCGCGCATGGCGCGCTCCGTGACCGCCTGCACCTGTGGTCGGGTCCCGGCGGCGTCGGCGAGGAGCTCGATGACCTCGTCCTCGAGCAGGGTGGAGTCGGCATCGAGGACGACGAGGAAGCGCGGCACGTCACAACGGTAACGGTGCCGCGCCTCCTGTGACGTCGAGCGTCGAGCGTCGGGGCGGTCGGGCGTCGGCAGCCGTCAGGCCTCGACGCGCACGCCCTTGCCCACGACGGTGATCCCGGACTCGGTGACGGTGAACCCGCGGGCCTCGTCGGCTTCGCGGTCGATGCCGACCTGGGCACCCGGCGCGATCACCACGTCCTTGTCGAGGATGGCCCGGTTCACGACGGACCCGGCACCGATCGACGCCCGCTCGAACACGATCGAGTCGAGGACCTTCGACCCGGAGTCGATCCCGCACCACGGCCCGATGACACTGCGTTCGACGGTGGCCCCGGAGAGCAGGCAGCCGAGCGCGATGATCGAGTCCACGGTGGAGCCGGTGTTCCCGTTCGCATCCCGGACGAACTTCGCCGGCGGCAGGTTCGTCTGCTGGTTGAAGATCGGCCAGTCGGTGTTGTAGAGGTTGAACACCGGCACCGGGGCGATCAGGTCCATGTGGGCGTCGTAGAACGAGTCGATCGTCCCCACGTCGCGCCAGTAGTACTTGTCGCGGTCGTTCGACCCGGGGACCTCGTTGCCCTTGAGGTCGTAGACGCCCGCGTCGCCGCGGTTCACGAAGTCGGGGACGATGTCGCCGCCCATGTCGTGGTTCGACGTCTCGACCTGCCCGTCGCGGAGCACCGCGTCGACCAGGGCATCGGCGTCGAAGACGTAGTTGCCCATCGACGCGAGGATCTCGCCGGGGGAGTCGGCCAGCCCGATGGCGTCCGTCGGCTTCTCGAGGAACGCGTCGATCTTGGTCGGGTCGTCGGCGGCGACCTGGATGACACCGAACTGGTCGGCGAGCCCGATCGGCTGCCGGATCGCCGCGACGGTGGCGCTGCGACCGGAGGCGATGTGCGCCTCGACCATCTGGGAGAAGTCCATCCGGTACACGTGGTCGGCGCCGACGACGACGACGATGTCCGGGCGCTCGTCGCGGAGCAGGTTGAGCGACTGCAGGATCGCGTCGGCCGAGCCGGCGAACCAGCGCTTGCCGAGCCGCTGCTGTGCCGGGACGGACGCCACGTAGGAGCCGAGCAGCCCCTCCATGCGCCAGGTCTCCGCGACGTGGCGGTCGAGGCTGTGCGACTTGTACTGGGTCAGCACGACGATGCGGTTGAGCCCGGAGTTGACCAGGTTCGACAACGCGAAGTCGATGAGGCGGAAGTTGCCACCGAACGGGACGGCTGGCTTGGCACGATCGGCGGTCAGCGGCATGAGGCGCTTTCCTTCGCCCCCCGCGAGGACGATGCCGAATATCTTCTTCGATGGCATGTGGTTCACAGTAGGCGTGCGGACTGGGAACCGGTTACGTTGAACGCGTGCGAGTCGATCTACTGACCAGGGAGTATCCGCCGGAGGTCTACGGCGGTGCTGGCGTCCACGTGGCCGAACTGACCGCGGCCTTGCGCTCGGGGACCGACACGGAGGTGCGCGTCCGTGCCTTCGGTGGGTTCCGCGACGAAGAGGGCGTGTGGGCCTACCGCACCCCCGAGGGGCTCGAGAACGCCAACGGCGCGCTCCAGGCGCTCGGCACCGACGTGCAGATCGCGGCGGACACCGAGGGTGCCGACCTCGTCCACTCGCACACCTGGTACGCCAACGGTGCCGGTCGTCTCGCGCAGCTGACGCAGGGCATCCCGCACGTCGTCACGGCGCACTCCCTCGAGCCGCTCCGCCCGTGGAAGGCCGAGCAGCTCGGCGGCGGGTACCGGCTCTCCAGCTGGCTCGAGCGGGAGTCCTTCGAGCAGGCCGACGCCGTCATCGCGGTGTCCAAGGCCATGCGCGCCGACATCCTCCGCTCGTACCCGTCCATCGACCCGGCGAAGGTGCGGGTCGTCTACAACGGCATCGACGTCGACGAGTGGAAGCCCGACGTGAACGAGGACGCGGTGCGCGCACTCGGGATCGACCCGGAGCGCCCGAGCGTCGTCTTCGTCGGGCGCATCACCCGCCAGAAGGGCCTGCCGTACCTGCTCCGCGCGGTCGCGGCGCTCCCACCCGAGGTCCAGATCGTCCTGTGTGCCGGCGCGCCGGACACCCCGGAGATCATGGCGGAGGTCACCGGCCTCGTCGAGGACCTCCGGAAGGAGCGCGACGGCGTCGTCTGGATCGACCGGATGCTCGCGCACCAGGAGATCGTGCACGTGCTCTCCTCGGGCACCGTCTTCGTCTGCCCGTCGATCTACGAGCCGCTCGGCATCGTGAACCTCGAGGCGATGGCCTGCGGCATCCCCGTCGTCGGCACCGGCACGGGCGGCATCCCCGAGGTCGTCGCCGACGGCCTGACCGGTCGGATCGTCCCGATCGACCAGGCCACCGACGGCACCGGCACGCCGACCGACCCCGACAAGTACGTCGCGGACCTCGCGGCGACCCTCAACGAGGTGCTGTCCGACATCGGTCTCGCCAAGCTGATGGGTCGCGCCGGCCGCCTCCGCGTGGAGACCGAGTTCACGTGGGCCGCGATCGCGACGCGCACGCGCGCCGTCTACGACGAGGTGTTGGCCGCGCGCTGAGCGCACCACGGCCCTGGAACCGACGGGAGGCCCGGGTGACGTGCGCAACGGACGTCACCCGGGCCTCCCGGCCGTTGCGCACGGAACCTGCGCGGCGTAACGTACAACTCGATGGTTGTACGTGATGAGATGGACGCCGAGGCGGTGGACCGCGTGTTCGCGGCCCTCGCGGACGCGACGCGCCGGGACATCGTCCGGCGCGTCATCGTGCGCGAGCAGTCGGTGTCCTCGCTCGCCGCCGGGTACGCGATGAGCTTCGCGGCCGTGCAGAAGCACGTCGCGGTGCTCGAGCGTGCCGAGCTGGTCCGCAAGGAACGGCGCGGGCGGGAGCAGATCGTCACGAGCGAGATCGGTGGCGTGCAGCGCGCCGATCGTCTGCTGCGGTCCTACGAGGACCTGTGGCGGCACCGGGCCGAGCGGATCACGGAGCTCCTCAGCGACGAGGACCCCGCCGGTCGACCCTCCACCGCTCCCTGAGGGAGCACACCCGACCCCGAGGGGACCGGCACATGAGCACCACCATCGATGCGTCGCACGACGTCGACGCACTCACCATGACCTTCACCGCCGAGTTCGACGCGCCCGTCGAACGCGTCTGGCAGGTGTGGGAGGACCCTCGGCAGCTCGAGCGCTGGTGGGGTCCGCCGACCTGGCCGGCGACGTTCGTGCGGCACTCGCTCGAACCGGGAGCCCGGAGCGACTACTTCATGACCGGGCCAGACGGGTCGAAGGCGCCGGGCTACTGGGTCGTCACCGCGGTCGACCCGCCGCGCTCCCTGACGATCGAGGACGGGTTCGCCGACGAGTCGGGGGAGCCGGACACCTCGATGCCGATCACCACGATGGTGATGACCCTCGAGGACCTCGGTGGGCGCACCAGGATGACGAACACGGCGCACTTCGCGACGGCGGAGCAGCTCGAACAGCTCCTCGAGATGGGGATGCGCGAGGGCATGCTGCTGGCGCTCGGACAGATCGAGGGACTGCTCGCGGAGTGACCCTCGGCGTGTGCCCCGTTTCGGCACGTCCGCTCGCGTAGGGTTGGGGCATGCCCTCGGTTGTGCGCTTGTCAGACGTGTCCGTGGTCCGGAACGGGGCCACCATCCTCGACGGGATCTCGTGGGAGGTGCAGGACGACGAGCGGTGGGTCGTGCTCGGTGCGAACGGTGCCGGCAAGACCACGCTGCTGCAGGTCGCGGGTGCGCAGTCCTTCCCGACCTCGGGAGAGGTCGAGGTGCTCGGGACCGAGCTCGGCGGCGCCGACCTGTTCGAACTGCGACCCCGCATCGGGTTCGCGTCGACCGCCCTCGCCCGCCGGATCCCGGTGACCGAGAAGGTCATCGACGTGGTCCTCACCGCCGCGTACTCGGTCACGGGTCGCTGGAACGAGGAGTACGAGGAGCTCGACGTGCGCCGCGCCCAGCGGGTCCTCGACGAGTGGGGCCTCGGCGCCTTCACCGACCGGACCTTCGGGGAGCTCAGCGACGGCGAGCAGAAGCGCGTGCAGATCGCCCGAGCGGTGATGACCGACCCCGAGATCCTGTTCCTCGACGAGCCCGCCGCGTCGCTCGACCTCGGCGCGCGCGAGAGCCTCGTGCGGACGCTCGGCGGCTACGCGAAGAGCTCCGACTCGCCGGCGATCGTCATCGTGACGCACCACGTCGAGGAGATCCCCGAGGGCTTCACGCACGCCCTGATCCTGGCGGACGGGCACATCCAGGCCGCCGGCCCCATCGACGAGGTCCTCACGGACGCCACGCTGACCGAGGCGTTCGGCATCGACCTCACCGTGACGAAGGACTCCGGGCGCTTCACGGCGCGCGCAGCCTGAGTCCTGCCCCACATCGTGCCTGCCATCTGGTAACGTGGACGGCTGGCGTGAGCCAATGACTTCCGGGGCATCCGCCCCTTCTCTCAACACCGCAACCACCCCCGAGGAATCTCCATGAAGACCGCCATCCACCCCGAGTACCGCGCCATCGTCTTCCGCGACCTGGCTTCCGGTGAGACGTTCCTGACGCGTTCGACCGCGAACAGCGACAAGACCATCGAGCTCGACGGTGCCACCTACCCGGTGATCGACGTCGAGATCTCGTCCGCGTCGCACCCGTTCTACACGGGCAAGCAGCGCATCCTCGACTCGGCCGGTCGCGTCGAGAAGTTCAACCAGCGCTTCAAGGGCTTCAGCAAGTAAGCAGCCTCGCGCTCCACGGGCGGTCCTCCTTCGGGAGGGCCGCCCGTTCGCGTTCCGCGGTCGCGCGCGCGCGTGCTCGCGTGCTCGCGTGGTCGCGCGGTCGCTCGCGTGCCGGTCGCTCGCGCGCGTGCCGCGGTGCGGATCGGCGTCGCACAAGCAAACCCGGCTCGAACCACGGACGTTCGTGGTTCGAGCCGGGTTCCGTTGTGCGGCGCCGTTCGACACCGCGGATGCGGGGACGCCTCAGTCGGCGGTGCGGTGGGGCCAGCGGCCGTCGGCGGTGAAGGAGGGGTCGCGCTTCTTGCGCATGTACTCCTGGAACGAGACCGCCTGGTCCGCGCACCAGCCGACCTGCTTGCGGTGTAGCTCTTCCGCGGAGACGGTGAGGTCGTCCGGGTACTTCACCGCGATGGCCTGCGCCACACGGCCGGCAGCGATCGCGTCGGCGCCGGCGTCGTGGGCGTCGGAGAGTGTGACGCCGTAGACCTCTGCCGCCGCTTCGAGCGTGCGCTTGCCCTTGCGGTAGGTGTCGAGCGCCTTGTCGATGACCAGCGGGTCGACGACGTTGCCGATCACCGGGGACGCGATGCCGTGCCGCTTGGCTTCCCGGTCGAGCAGCGTGAGGTCGTACGGGGCGTTGTAGATGACGAGCGGGATCCCGCGGGCGAACACCGCCTCGATCGCGGCGACGATCTCCGCCACGACTTCTCCGGCGGGACGCCCCTCGGCCTGGGCGCGCTCGGTGCTGATGCCGTGCACCGCCGAGGCCTGTTCCGGGATCGGCACACCGGGGTCGGCGAGCCACGAGCCCTCGACGATGCTGCGACCCGTCATGTCGATCAGGCCGACGTGCGCGGTGACGATCCGTGCCGTCTCGACGTCGATGCCGGTGGTCTCGAGGTCGAAGACCCCGAGTGCGTGCCACCAGGGCCGGGTCGAGAGGTCCTGCGCCGGCGTCGGCGTGTCGAGCTGTGCTGTCGTGAACGTCACGGTGTCAGGCTAACCGGACGCACCGACACACCCCGTCGCCGCGCGGGACGTCACGCGTTCGGTGCGGCGCCGACGTGCAGCCAGTAGAACGACTGCGTCCCGAGCGTCAGCGTGACGTTGCCCTCCTCGTCGAAGGACGGGAACGAGCTGCCGCCGAACAGGTCGTACAGCGGGCGGCCCGCGAACTCCGGTGCGGAGATCGTCGCCGTGGTGGCGTTGACCGCGAACGAGAACACGCAGAGGACGTCCTCGGCGGAGGGACCGAACTGGGTGCCGGTGCCCTCCCACGAGCGGACGAACGCCAGGACGCTCTCGTTGTCGGTCTGCTGCACCGCGATCGACCCCATCCCGAAGACCGGGTGTGCCTTCCGCACGTGGATCACGTTGCGGACCCAGTGCAGCAGGGAACGGGACTGGGCGAGCTGCGCCTCGACGTTGACCTGCGCGTAGTTGTAGACGAGCGACTGGACGACCGGCAGGAACAGCTTGCCCGGGTCGGCGGTGGAGAAGCCGGCGTTCCGGTCCGGGGTCCACTGCATCGGCGTGCGCGACGCGTCGCGGTCCGGGAGCCAGATGTTGTCGCCCATCCCGATCTCGTCGCCGTAGTACAGGAACGGCGACCCGGGCAGCGAGAACAGCAGCGCGTGGATCAACTCGAGCTCGGCACGGGAGTTGTCGAGCAGGGGAGCGAGGCGGCGCCGGATGCCGATGTTCGACCGCATCCGCGGGTCGTAGCCGTACCAGCCGTACATCGCCTGGCGGTACTCCTCGCTCACCATCTCGAGCGTCAGCTCGTCGTGGTTGCGGAGGAACACGCCCCACGCGGCGCTCTCCGGCACGTCGAGCGTCTCGGAGAGGATCGCGGAGAGCTCCTTCGCGTGCTGGGCGCGGAGCGAGTAGAAGATGCGGGGCATCACCGGGAAGTCGAACGCCATGTGGCACTCGGGCTCCTCGTCGGTGCCGAAGAACGCGGCGGTCTCACGGGGCCACTGGTTCGCCTCGGCGATCAGGACACGCCCGGGGTACTCCTCGTCGACCATCGCGCGGAGCTTCTTGATGAACTCGTGCGTCTCGGGCTCACCCTCGCCGTTGCCCTCCTCTGATTCGAAGAGGTACGGGATCGCGTCGAGCCGGAGGCCGTCGACACCGAGGTCGAGCCAGTGCCGGACGACGTCGTACACCGCTTCGACGACGGCCGGGTTCTCGAAGTTGAGGTCCGGCTGGTGCGAGAAGAACCGGTGGAAGAAGAACTGCCGACGGACCGGGTCGAAGGTCCAGTTCGACTCCTCGGTGTCGACGAAGATGATGCGGATGTTCTCGTAGTGCTCGTCGGTGTCACGCCAGACGTAGAAGTCGCCGTAGGGGCCGTCCGGGTCCTCGCGGGACTGCTGGAACCACTCGTGCTGGTCGCTGGTGTGGTTGATCACCATGTCGATCACGATGCGCATGTTCCGCTCGTGCGACTTCGTGACGAGCTCGCGGAACTCCTCGAGCGTGCCGAACTCCGGCAGGATCGCCTTGTAGTCGGCGATGTCGTAGCCGCCGTCGCGCAGCGGGGACTTGAAGAACGGCGGCAGCCACAATGCGTCGACGCCGAGCCACTGCAGGTAGTCGAGGCGACTGATCAGCCCCTGGAGGTCGCCGGTGCCGTCCCCGTTCGAGTCGACGAACGACCGGATCATGCACTCGTAGAAGACGGATCGCTTGTACCAGAGAGGGTCGAGCGTCAGTCCGGGCAGCTGGATCGGGGCTGTGAAGGTCACCGTGCTCCTCGTCGTCATCGACGGACCCGTGGCTGGAGGCCCGCTCCGGACACGATAGGCGGCTGCTCCCGAGTGCGTTCCATAGACTGGCGCGGATGCAACCGCCGGTCCTCTCCCCGTACTCGTCGTTGATGGCGTCGACGCCCGTCGTGCACCGAGCCGTGGAGGTCGACGGCCGCACCACGCACTACTGGGAGTACGGCCCCGCCGACGCCGCGCAGACCGTCCTCGCCGTGCACGGGTTCCGCGGTGACCACCACGGCCTCGAGTCGATCGCGGCGCACCTGGTCGGTGTCCGGGTGATCGTCCCCGACCTGCCCGGCTTCGGCATCTCCGACCCGCTCGCGGTCTCCGACGTCGACTCCTACGTGGCGTGGCTCCGTGCGTTCCACGCGGCGGTCGGCCTCGACCGCACGGCGGTGGTCCTCGGGCACTCGTTCGGCTCGATCGTGGTGTCGGCAGCGGTCGCAGCCGGCCTCGACACCCGGCTGCTCGTCCTGGTGAACCCGATCGCCGCCCCAGCGCTCCAGGGCCCGCGCGCGGTCGGCACGGGCATCGCCATCGCGTACTACCGCGCGGGCGCCGCGCTGCCCCGGCCGGTCGGCCTCGGGCTCCTCCGCAACCGCGCGATCGTGCGGGTGATGAGCATCGCGATGCTCAAGTCGCGGGACCCGGAGATGCGCCGATGGGTGCACGAGCAGCACGACCGGTACTTCTCGGCGTTCGCGAACCGCACGAGCGTGCTCGAGGCGTTCCGGACCTCGGTCACGCACGACGTGTCCGAGTACGCCGACCGCATCGACGTGCCCGTGCTCATGATCGCCGCGGAGCGTGACGACATCACCGCCGTCCCGGAACAGCGCGCACTCGCCGACCGCCTGCGGAACGCGGAGCTCGTCGTCATCCCGGACGTCGGGCACCTGGTGCACTACGAGACCCCCGCCGCCGCCGCGGAGGCGACCCTGCGCCGGATGGCCGACCCCGTACCCAAGCCGGCGCGCGGTGCCAGGGCGAGCCGAGCCTCCCGGCCGGACCGAGGCGGGGAGCGCACGTCGTGAGCCGCCTGCGGATCGGGATCGACTGCCGCTACGTGCGGATCGGACGGCACGACGGGATCAGCCGGTTCACCGCCGGCATCGTGGCGAACCTGCCGGACCGGCACGACTTCGTGCTGCTCGTCAACGACGAGCGGCAGCTCGAGTCGCTGCCGGACGGCATCCCGTGGGAGCGGATCCCGGCGCCCACCGACGCGGGGGAGCCGCTCGTCGCGCGGCACGTGAACCGGCTCGGACTCGACGCCGTGTTCTCGCCGATGCAGACGATGGGCTCGCGTGGGCGGTCGTACGCGCTCGTGCTGACGCTGCACGACCTGATCTACTACCGGAACCGGACACCGCCACGGGAGTTCTCGTGGCCGTTGCGGCTCGGGTGGCGTGCGTTCCACCTGGCGTGGTGGCCGCAGCGGATGCTGCTGAACGGTGCGGACGGGGTCGTGACGGTGTCCGCGACGACCGCCGGGCTGATCGCCGCACACCGGCTGACGAAGCGCCCGGTGACCGTGGCGTACAACGCTGCCGACCCGGCGTCCGTGCGGTCGCCTGCTGACGGCCGCACCCGCACGCTCGTGTACATGGGCTCGTTCATGCCGTACAAGAACGTCGAGACGCTGGTGGCCGCGCTGCCGCTGCTCGGCGCCGACTGGACACTGCACTGCATGTCGCGGGTGTCCGAGGCCGATCGTGCACGGCTGTCGGCGCTGGCCGGACCGGGCGCCGTGGTGTTCCACGACGGGGCATCGGACGAGGAGTACCTGGACGCGCTGCGCTCCGCGACGGCACTCGTGACGGCGTCGTACGACGAGGGGTTCGGGATCCCGCTCGTCGAGGCGATGGGGGTCGGCACGCCCGTCGCCGTCAGCGACATCCCGATCTTCCGCGAGATCGGCGCGGACGTGGCGGAGTACTTCGACCCCGGATCGCCGTCCGCGGTGGCCGCTGCGGTGCGACGGCTCGAGGCGCGGTGGGTCGCTGCGTCGACGGAGTCCGTCGTGCGTGCGGGGCGGTTCCGGTGGGACGAGTCTGCGGAGCAGGTCGTGCAGGCGGTCGAGCGTGCGGTGGCGGCGCGGGGGCGGCGGGGCTGACGCGTCGCCGGGGTTCGCGGCGACGTGAGCGTCAGGACTTCGCGGGGGCGACCTCGACCGTCGCGTCCGGGAACACCCTGTGCACGGCTTCGGCGACGCGCGTCTGTGCCGTGTGCTGATCGACCCCGGTCGGGGCCGTCTCGACCGTGACGGCCTGGGCGTCCGGTTCGTCGGAGCGGCTCTCGCCGGCCGTCGTCCAGAGGCAGTGCACCTCCTGCACGCCGGGGATCGCCCGGACCGTCCACGCGAGGGCCAGCCGCTGCTCGGTGCGTTCGTCCGACGGTGAGATCCCGACCTCGACGTCACCGAAGTCCGCGACGGCCCAGACGTGCACGCCGTTCCCGCTCGTGTCCGCGGCGGCGGCACTCAAGCGGTCGACGAGGTCCTCGCGTGCGGTGTCGACGAGGCCCGGGGTCGTGGTGACGGTCGCCGTGACGTCGTAGCTCGCGAACGACGTCTTCGTCGGCTCGGCGGTGGACGTGCCAGCGACACCGTCGATGGTCCGTGCCTCGGAGGTGAACTTCGCGAGGGTGGCGTCCGGGCGGGGGAAGATCCCGCCGACGCCGGTCTGCACGCTGCCGATGATCATCGAGAGCGCGACGACGAGGACCACGGCGACCACGACGACCCCGCCGAGGAGCAGCGACCACGAGCGCACGCGCTGCGGCGTCGTCCGGACCGGCACCGACGCCGTGTCCGGTCCGAACGCGCGATCGAGGTCGTCGTCGTCCCGCGGCGGCCAGTCGCGGTGGCGGCCGCCCGTGCCGGGTCCGTCCATCGTCATGTCGCCCCCTCACGCGCGGGTCCGGGCCGTTGGGTGAACAGGATCGTAGTCCGGGGAGCGATTGGATGGGCGGCCCCGTGGGCAACGATCGCGCAACGGAGTGCACCGCTCTGGCTGACGCTCGGTACGGTGGCAGGAACGGAGAGGGGCCGTCGTGTTCGCCACGCTGCTGATCGTGTTCGCTGGACTCGTTGCGATGTGCGTCGTGTTCGCCGTCACCGGAGCCCGGCGGGCGAAGGCGCTCGAGGGGCTCGACGACCCGCTGGCGCCGCGCACGGGCGACGACGGCGCGCAGGGGATCCGGACGGCGCAGGCGAAGGCCGCACGGCCCGACGGGGCGACCGGTCTCGGCGGGTTCTTCGGCGGCCCCTAGCTCCGGCGCTCGAGGGGGTTCTGGTAGTCGAAGGCGTACTTGCCCGGGGCCTCGGAGACGTCCTCGATCGGGTCGTCGAAGCGCACCAGCTCCGCGTGGAAGCGCTCCGGGTCCCAGCGGAACGAGTGCACGGACCCGTTCCGGATCGGGGTGTGGTGCCGGTCGGCGGTGCCGGGGGCTGCGGCGTTGACGACGCTCCGGATCACGGCGCCGTGGGTCGCGACGACGATCACACCGCCGTCGTACCGCACGGCGATCTCGCCCAGGGTCTCCGTGACGCGGTCGAGCAGCGCCGCGCGGGACTCCCGCCCCGGGATGTCGTCGTGCGGGTAGTTCGCCAGGACCTCGTCGTCGGTGAGGCCCTCTGCCTCGCCGTAGGACCGCTCGGCGAGGCCCGGGTAGGTGGTCGGCGCCGGGAGCCCGAGCCGCGTGGCGATGATCGACCCGGTCTCGTACGCGCGAACGAGGGGCGATGCCACGACGGCGTCGAACGACCGGCGCGCGAGCAGGCCGGCGGTCTCGGTGGCCTGGGACCGCCCGGTGTCGTTGAGGGGGATGTCGGTCGAGCCCTGGATGCGGCGCTGCTTGTTCCAGTCGGTCTCACCGTGCCGGACGAGGTAGAGGAGGGTCGTCACCGTTCGATCATGGCAGAGCGAGCCGCAGCGCGAGTGGCAGCGCGAGCCGCAGAGCGCGCCGCAGCCCGGATTACAGCGCGAGCCGCGCCGCGAGCGCGACCAACGTCTCCGTCGTCCCCGCGTCCACCTTCACGGCCGCCCGACGATCACTCCGCGTGTCGCCGCGGTTCACGATGACGACGGGGTGCTTGCGGCGGGCGGCGTGGTCGACGAGCCGCACGCCGGAGTTCACGGTCAACGAGGACCCGACGACGAGGAGCGCGTCCGCGTCCGCGACGATCGACACCGACTCGCTGAACTTCTCGGTGGGCACGAACTCGCCGAAGAACACCACGTCCGGCTTGAGCATCCCGCCGCACACGGAGCAGTCCGGCACGACGAACCGGTCGACCTCGGTGATCTCGACGTCCCCGTCGGGCTGCAGGAGGACGGATCCGGGCTCGTCGATCCACGGGTTGAGCCCGTCGATGGTCCTGGCGAGGTCGGCGCGGGCGAACACCTGTCCGCACGTCAGGCAGAGCGCGCGGTCCATCGACCCGTGGATCTCCACGACGCGGCGGGAGCCCGCGCGGAGGTGGAGTCCGTCGACGTTCTGCGTGATCACGCCGGAGACGACGCCGGACGCTTCGAGCGCGGCGAGCGCCTTGTGACCGGCGTTCGGCCGGGCCGCGGCGAAGGTGCGCCACCCGAGGTGCGAGCCGGCCCAGTAGCGCTGGCGCTTCGCGGGGTCGGCGCGGAACTCCTGGAAGGTCATCGGCTTCCGGACCCGACGGCCCTCGCCGCGGTAGTCCGGGATCCCGGAGTCGGTGCTGAGGCCCGCTCCGGAGAGCACGGCGACGCGCTTGCCCGCGAGGAGGCCGACGACCTCGTCCAGGCCGTCGATCACAGCGGGTGTCCCGTCGGTCGCGTCGCTCGTCGCCATCACGTTCACGGTACCCTCAACAGCCGACCGCCCCCGCCACTTCCCACGGAACGAGACCAGTGCACCCCGTCCGCATCGACACCCTCGACGACCCCCGCCTCGACGACTTCCAGCGCCTCACCGACGTCGCGCTCCGCCGGGTCTCGGAACCCGAGGGCGGGCTGTACATCGCCGAGTCGAACACGGTCATCGAGCGGGCGATCCGCGCCGGGCACGTGCCGCGAAGCGTCCTGGTGCAGGAGAAGTGGCTCGAGGACGTCCTGCCGCTCGTCGCCGACCACGACGGTCCGGTGTTCGTCGGCCCCGACGCCCTGCTCGAGGAGCTCACCGGCTTCCGGATGCACCGTGGCGCGATCGCGTCGATGCAGCGCCCGGAGCTGCCGAGCGTCGCAGACGTCGTGCGGGACGCCCGGCTGGTCGTCGTCCTGGAGGACATCGTCGACCACACCAACGTCGGCGCGGTGTTCCGGAGCGTCGCCGGGCTCGGTGCGGACGCCGTGCTGGTCAGCCCGCGATGCGCCGACCCGCTCTACCGCCGGAGCGTGCGGGTGAGCATGGGGACGGTGCTCCAGGTCCCGTGGACCCGCATCGGTGACTGGCCGGAGGCGGGGGAGGAACTCCGCGCGCAGGGCTTCCACCTCGCCGCGATGGCGTTGACGGACCGCTCGGTGGACCTCGACGTGTTCGCCGCGGACGTCCCCGAGCGGGTCGCGCTCGTGATGGGCACCGAGGGGCAGGGCCTCACGCCGGCCGCGATCGCGTCGGCGGACACGACGGTGCGGATCCCGATGCACCACGGGGTCGACTCCCTCAACGTGGCCGCGGCGAGCGCCGTCGGCCTGTGGGCGGTCGCCGCCGCCCAGCAGGCGAAGCGGACGCAGTAAGCACAGGAGTACGCAGCCCGCAGCGGCCGCGGTCTCGTCGATGGTCCGGAACCCCCGGACGGGAGGCTCGGTCCGGCTTCTCCACACCCCGGCGGTTCCCCAGACGGCCGGTACCGCCCCCCGGTACGCTCGATTCCCGTGTCACGTGTCGTCCGCCGCCCCCGCTCCGCTGTCCGGAGGCCCGTGACGATCTCGGTCGTCGCCGTCCTGATCCTGGCGATCGCGTACCTCGTCGCGGCGGCCGTCGTGCCGTTCTCCCCGGCGAGCGCCACGACCACGTCGTACGCCGCCCCGACCGCGACGCTGCCGTCGCTGACGTTCCCGTCGTACGGCGCCACCGCGGTGGAGGCCCCGGACTTCCCGGAGAGCCTCCGGACGAGCGGTGACACGAAGCCGCGGTCGATCGCGAGCATCTCGAAGGTCGTCACCGCGCTCGTGGTGCTCGACGCGAAGCCGCTGGCGCAGGGGCAGGCGGGTCCGACGATCGACTTCACGTCGGAGATGGAAGGGCTGTACGCGAAGTACCTGGCGGTGGACGGCGAGGTCGCCCCGATGCCGTCCGGGCTGCGCCTGTCGGAGTACCAGACGCTGCAGGTCATGCTGATGAAGTCGGCGAACAACTACGCCGGTTCCCTGGCGATCTGGGCGTTCGGGTCGCTCGACGCGTACAAGACCGCTGCGGCATCCTGGCTGCACGACCACGGTCTGGACGACACCTCGATCCAGGAACCGACGGGCCTGAACGCGGCGAACAAGTCCACCGCGACCGACCTCGTCGACCTCGGGCAGCTCGCGCTGGCGAACCCGGTGGTGAAGGAGGTCGTGGGCACGAAGGCGGTCACCGTCCCCGGGGTCGGGGACATCGAGAACTCGAACAAGCTCCTCGGCATGGACGGGGTCGAGGGGATCAAGACCGGCACCCTGGACGAGGCCGGCGCGTGCCTGCTGTTCGCCGCCACGTACGAGCGGGGCGGCAAGACCGTCACCGTGATCGGCGCGATGCTCGGCGGGGTCGACCACGACACCCTCGACGACGACGTCCAGCGGCTCCTGCACTCGGTCGCGGACAACTTCCACGTGGTGACCCTGACGCACGCCGGCCAGTCGTTCGGCACGTACTCGACCCCGTGGAAGGACGAGACCGACGCGGTGACGAAGGCCGCGTCGGAGGTCCTGGTCTGGGGGAAGACCACGGTGAAGGCGACGACGAAGCTCGACTCGGTCACCACAGGCACCAAGGGGGAGCGCGTCGGCCGGGTGCGCTTCTCGATCACCGACCACAAGGCGGTCACCGTGCCACTGGTGCTCGAGCAGGAGATCCCGGACCCGGGCATCTGGTGGCGCTGGACGAACCCGTTCGAAGGGGCGTAGGCCGCCCTCGACGGTGGGCTAGGGCGTGTCGCTCTTGTGCTCGAGGACCGTCTGCAGCTCGGGGCGCTTCGGGCTGATGCCGTCACCGGACGAGGTGTGCCGGATTCGCCGGACCACCCACGGCACGAGGTACTCCCGTGCCCAGCCGAGGTCCTCGGCGCGGGCTTCCCGCCAGGGACGGGCCGCGAGCGGCTCGGGGTTGAACGGGGCGAGTTCGTGGTCGACCCCGAGCGCGTCGAGCACCGCGGCCGCGATCGTCGCGTGGCCCATCGGGGAGTGGTGCAGCCGGTCCGGCGCCCACATGCGCGGGTCGCGGAGCACCCGGAGCGCCCACATGTCGGCGACGAGGGCGTCGTGCTTCAGCGCGATGGCGTGCAGGTGCTCGTTGTAGATCGCCGCCTTGCCGCGGACGAGCCCGAGCACCGGGGTCATCCCGACGTCCGGCCCGGTGAAGATGACGACGGTCGCGCCGTCGCGGCGGAGCTCCGTGACGGTCTTGTCGAACCGGGACGCGAGCTCGTCCGGGTCCGAGCCCGGGCGGATGATGTCGTTCCCGCCGGCGGACACGGTGATCAGGTCCGGGCCGAGCGCGAGTGCGTCCTCCACCTGCTCGTCGATGATCTGCTGGAGCAGGCGTCCGCGGACGGCGAGGTTGGCGTAGGCGAAGTCGTCGGTCTGGTTCGCGAGCACCTCGGCGACCCGGTCGGCCCAGCCGCGGTACCCGCCGGGCACGGTGGGGTCGGGGTCCCCGAGTCCCTCGGTGAACGAGTCACCGATCGCGACGTACCTGGACCAGGGATGACGATCTGACACCCCTCGGAACATAGTCTCGTGCCATGACGAAGGCAAAGCCGTGGACGGTCCCGGAGGACCTCCTCACCCGGATCGCGGAGCGTGCTCCCCGGTACGACGCGGAGAACGCGTTCTGCACCGAGGACCTCGACGAGCTCCGCGCGGCGGGGTACCTGCGCATCGGCGTGCCGATCGCGGACGGCGGCAGCGGCCTCGGGCTCCGTGCCACCGCGGCCGTGCAGCGGACGATCGCCGGAGCCGCACCGGCGACGGCCCTGGCGCTCGGCATGCACCAGGTCTGGGTGCAGGCGGCCCGCAGCGTGTCCGCGCGGGGTGGGTCGTTCCTCCAGTCCGTCACGGACCACGCCGCGGCGGACCGCCTGCTCGCCTTCGGGGTCAGCGAACCCGGGAACGACCGCGTGCTCTTCGACTCGCTGACGACGGCGGAGCCGGACGGTGCGGGCGGGTACCGGTTCACCGGGACGAAGGTGTTCACCTCGCTCGCACCGGCGTGGGACGTCCTCAGCGTGTTCGGCAGGGACACGACGGGGGAGGCGCCGCGCCTGGTGCACGGGTTCGCCGTGCGCGCGGACGGCGGCGTCCGGCACCTCGACGACTGGGACACCCTCGGGATGCGGGCCACGCAGAGCCGCACCACCCTGCTCGAGGGCGTGCACGTGCCGGCGGACCGGATCGTGCGCACCCTGCCCGTCGGGCCGACCGCCGACCCGCTCGTGTTCGGGGTCTTCGCCGCGTTCGAGCTGCTGGTCGCCTCCGTGTACGTCGGCATCGCGACGCGTGCCCTGGAGCTCGCGGTCGCGCAGGTCCGGGAGCGCCGCGCGATGGACGGGACCCCGCGCTCGGAAGACCCGGACGTCCGGCGGGCGATCGCGGACATGCGCGGCGCCGTCGACGCGGTCGCGCTGCAGGTGGACGCGCTCGCCCGGGACGTCGACGAGCTCGAGGACCACGGTGCGCGCTGGTTCCCGCTCCTGGTGGGGACGAAGGCGCGCGCGGTGGACGCCGCGCAGCACGTCGTGGACGAGGCGATGCGGGTGGTCGGCGGCGGCGCCTACCGGGCGTCGAGCGAGCTCGCGCGGCTGGCCCGTGACGTCCGTGCCGGTCAGTACCACCCGTCGTCGCGGGACTCGGCGGCGCGGACGATCGCGAGCGAGGTGCTCGGGCCGATCGGCAACTAGCGGGCGGGCCGATCGGCAACTAGTTCAACTGCGGTACTATGAGGGTCCGAACAGCGACCGAAGCCGGAGGCCTCCCACCCGTGACGACGGACCGCCGACCAGCACCGACGCATCGCCTCCCGCCCCGCCTGCGGAGCCCGCGC
The DNA here is from genome assembly GCF_003755165.1 of Curtobacterium sp. PhB130. Lineage (NCBI taxonomy): Bacteria > Bacillati > Actinomycetota > Actinomycetes > Micrococcales > Microbacteriaceae > Curtobacterium > Curtobacterium sp. PhB130. The sequence goes on from NZ_RKII01000009.1 coordinate 28,183, forward strand.
CAGCGACTCTGGGACCGGCTCCTCGTCCTCGACCCGGGCTTCGTGAAGAGCGAGGGCGCGCTCCGCACCCTGCTCTGCGTCCCCGCGGGCATGGCCGTCGGGTACGCCGTCGCGCTCCAGTTCGGGTTGCCGGCGGTCCTCGGCCTGATGATCGGCGCGATGCCGGCGTTCATCACCTGCCTGGTCATCGTCGACCCGAGCGCCGGGCGGGTGGCGGGCCGGACGGGAGCCGTCATCGTGCCCTTCGTGGCAGCGCTCGCGGGCAGCATCGCCCTGCACCCGTTCCGGATCCTCGAGCTCGTGCTCATCGTGGTGCTGCTCTTCGTCCAGTTCCTCGCGTTCCAGTGGGGGAAGTGGGCTTCCGACGCCGCGATCGTGGCGTTCTCCGGGTACCTGTGCGGGCTGCTCCTGCCGTTGCCGGAGACGAGCGTCCTGCCGCTCTCGATCGTCGTGGCGGCGTCCCTGGCGGCGACGATCGTGATCCGGACCGTGTTCCTCCGGCCGGACGCGTACCGGTCGCTGCTGCGGGTGCGGCGCGGGTTCCTGGCGCGCGGGGCCGACGTCCTCGAGGCCTCCGCGGCCGCCCTCGCCGTCGCCGATGACTCCCGTGCCCGCGCTCGTGCGCTCCGGCGGCTGGCACGACGTCGTTCGCAGTACCACGAGATCGCGCTGACGGTCGACGGGATGCTGGCGGCGAGCGGCACCGACGCCGCTGACGAGCTGCACCGCCTGGTGTTCGACACGCACTTCGCCATCGACGAGCTCGGCCGTGCCGCAGCGACCCTGGTCGAGCAGGGTGCTCCGGAGGACGTCCGCCACGCGGCCCTCCGCGCGGTCACGATCGTCCTGCGGCACGGCGGCAGCGCCGGCGACGATGCCGGCCGGACCCTCGCCGCACGCTTCGCGATCACCGCCTCCGCGGCCGACCCGGCATCGCGGACCACCGTGCTCGTGCACCGGATGGCCCGCGAGTTCGCCGACCTCCGGACCGCCGGGCTCCGCTGGCGCGAGGTCGCCGACGAGCTCCCGCGGAGCGGCGACGGCGTGCCGTTCGCGTCGCCGGTGATCCTGGCCGGTGGCCGTCCCGCCGGAGCCGTCCCGGTCGTCGCCGACGCGGTCGCCGAGGGGCCGTGGCGCCGGCTGCACATGACCGCGTCGCTCCGGACCGCGGTGCACGCCGCCATCGCCGTGGCGATCACCGAACCGCTCGCACTGCTCCTCGACGGCAGCCGCTTCTACTGGGGCGTCATCGGCGTGATGATCGTCCTCGCCGGCACGAACACCACGCACGAACGCGTCCGCAAGGGCATCCACCGCGGTGTCGGCACGGTCGTCGGCGGGATCGTCGGGATCGCGCTCGTACACGTGCTCGGAACCGACCACCCCTGGGTGACGATGGTGCTCGTCTGCGTGCTGCTCGCCGTCGGCACGTACGGGTTCGGTGGGGTGTACGCCGTCTGGGCCGCGTGTCTCGTCGTCGTGCTCTGCCAGGTCTACGACTTCTCCGGCACCTTCACCAACGCGCTCATCCCGATCCGGCTCGCGGAGAACCTGCTCGGCGCCACGATCGCCATCCTGGTCAGCATCGTGGTGCTCCCGCTCGCCACGCGGAGCGTCGTCCGCCGGGCGGTGCGGCGGCAGCTCGTCGCGGTGCGTGCCTTCGTGCTGGCGACCGTGGGGGTGGACGTCGACGAGACGGAGCCCGCCGACGCGGCGGACCCGACCCCGGCCTCCCGTCCGACGCCTGCTGCGGCACCGGACCTGCGTGCCCGGTCACGCGCCGTCGACGCCGCCACCTACCAGCTGGAGGCGGTCCTGAAGCCGATGGTCCGGTTCCCGACGGGTGGGCCGGCGCGCGCGGACGCGCGGATGCGTGCGTCCCTGCAGGCGGCGGCGACGTTCGCCAGGGAGCTGGCCGGGAGGCCCGGTGCGGCCCCGGTGGACGTGCCCGCCACCCTGCGCGGTGCGGCCGAGGTCCTCGCCGCATCCGTCGACCGGCTGGCGGACCGCGTCGTGGCCGGCCCCGGGACAGACGCATCCGGCTCGCCCGCGTGGACGCGGATCACGGACGTGCTCGAGGGTGTCGTCGCGACCGCCGACCCGGGTGACGCCGGAGACGCGGTGCGGGCCCGGGTGCACGCGCTCGGGCGCATCGACGAGTCCCTCGCGCTCTTCGCGGAGCGGGTCGGGATGCCCGTCGTCGCGGGCGCCGCGACGCGGATGTCGGCGGTCGGTGGCACCATCTCCTCGTGAGCAAGCAGGACGGACGCAACCGGCTCGTCTCCGACCGACCGGTCGCGGACCTGACCGCGACGGTGCTGCACGTCGACATGGACGCGTTCTTCGCCTCCGTCGAACTGCTCGACCGCCCCGACCTCGTCGGGCTGCCCGTGATCGTCGGACACGACTCCGACCGCTCCGTGGTGACCGCCGCCACGTACGAAGCCCGCAAGTACGGCGTCAACTCGGCGATGCCGATGGCCGTCGCGAAACGACGGTGCCCGAACGCGGTGATCGTCGAGCCGCACTTCGAGAAGTACCAGGCGAAGTCCGCCGCCGTGATGCACGTGTTCGAGCAGTTCACTCCGCGGGTGGAACGGCTCGGCATCGACGAGGCGTTCCTCGACGTCGCCGGCGCCGTTCGGTTGTACGGCACCCCGTGGGAGATCGGGCAGGCGATCCGGCAGAAGGTCTTCGCGGAGACCGGCCTGCACTGCTCGGTCGGTGCCGCCTCGACGAAGTTCGTCGCGAAGCTCGCCTCCAGCCGTGCCAAGCCCGACGGCCTCCTCGTCGTCCCCGCGGAACACACCGTGGCGTTCCTGCACCCGCAGCCCGTGTCGGCGCTGTGGGGCGTCGGCGGCAAGACGCAGGAGACCCTCGAACGCCGGGGCATCCGCACCGTCGGCGACCTCGCCACGACACCGCTCGCCTCCCTGGTGTCCGCGCTCGGCCCGGCCGGCGGACAGCGCCTGCACGACCTGTCCTGGGGGCGTGACCCGCGGGTCGTCGACACCGCCGTTGGCGAGAAGTCGATCGGGCACGAAGTCACGTTCGGCACCGACCTCACCGAGCGCGACGCCGTCGCCCGCGAACTCCTGCGGCTCGCCGAGAAGGTCGCCGTCCGGATGCGCCGCGCCGACGTGCAGGCCCGGACCATCGCCCTCAAGGTCCGCTACACCGACTTCACCACCCTGACCCGCTCACGCACCCTCGCCGAACCGACCGACGTCGCCCGCCGGATCCACCGCGAAGCCGTCGAGCTCTACGACGTACTGCACCGCCAGGGCAACCGGATCCGGCTGATCGGCGTCCGCGGGGAGAACCTCGTGCCCACCGCGGCGAGCAACGCGCTGTGGGACGACGACGCGCCGTGGCGGGAGACCGAGACCACGGTCGACGCGGTCACCGCCCGGTTCGGCGCCGGCGTGCTGCGACCCGCATCGCTCGTCCGCGGCACGCCCGAGCAGCGTCCGCCGCATGCCCGGCAGGACATCGGGTGACGGTAGAATCGCCTGAAGTGAGCGCAGCGGAGTACGAACAGCAGCAGTCCGCCGCGGCCGGCGGTGTCCATCCCGATCCGGCCACGGCGTCGTCCACCGAACTCGCCTCGTCGTCGGCCGAACTCGCCTCGTCGTCGGCCGGGGTCCCGCAGTCGTCGGTCGAACTGGCGCCGGCCGAACTGGCGGAGATCGCGGGCAACGCGGCCGCCGAGCACCTGTCGCCGGCGTTCCCGGACCGCGCCGCGTGGGGGACCGCGTCCAAGCTCCGCGCCTGGCAGGTCGAAGCGCTCACGAAGTACTTCGAGACCGAGCCGCGCGACTTCCTCACGGCGGCCACCCCGGGCGCCGGCAAGACCACGTTCGCGCTGCGTCTCGCCACCGAGCTCCTGGCCCGCGGCACCGTCGACCGCATCGTCGTCGTCGCACCGACCGAGCACCTGAAGCGGCAGTGGGCCGACGCCGCCGACCGCGTCAACATCCGCATCGACCCGATGTTCAAGAACGGCGACGGGATGTTCGGCCGGCACTACCAGGGCGTGGCGATCACGTACGCCCAGGTCGGCATGAACCCCGAGGTCCACAAGAAGATCACCGAGGGCGGCCGCACCCTGGTCGTCCTCGACGAGGTCCACCACGGCGGCGACGCCCTGACCTGGGGCGACGGCATCAGGGAGGCGTTCAGCGGGGCCACGCGCCGGCTGTCCCTCTCCGGCACCCCGTTCCGCTCGGACACCGCACCGATCCCGTTCGTGCAGTACGCCCCGGACGAAGCGGGCATCCGCACCTCGATCTCCGACTACAACTACGGCTACGGACGCGCCCTCGCCGACGGCGTCGTCCGCCCGGTGCTGTTCATGGCGTACGCCGGGCAGATGCGCTGGAAGACCCGGATGGGCGACGAGATGTCGGCGTCCCTGGGCGAACAGGTCACCAAGGACATCACCGCGCAGGCCTGGCGCACCGCGCTCTCACCAGAAGGCGAGTGGATGCCGGCGGTGCTCTCCGCCGCGGACAAGCGCCTGACCGAGGTCCGTCGCGGCGTGCCCGACGCCGGCGGGCTCGTCATCGCGACCGATACCACCACGGCACGCGCGTACGCCCGCATCCTGCAGCAGATCACGGGGGAGCGGCCGACGGTCGTCCTCTCCGACGAAGCCGCCGGGTCCAGCCGGATCGGGGCGTTCGCCGCCGACACCTCGCGGTGGATGGTCGCGGTCCGGATGGTGTCCGAAGGCGTCGACGTCCCACGGCTCTGCGTCGGCGTGTACGCCACGAGCGCCAGCACACCGCTGTTCTTCGCCCAGGTGATCGGCCGCTTCGTGCGGGCCCGGCGTCGCGGGGAGACCGCCTCCGTGTTCCTGCCGAGCGTCCCGGGGCTGATGGCCCTCGCAGCGACGCTCGAGCTCGAGCGGGACCACGCGCTCGACCGCCCGAAGGACGCCGACGACGGGATGTACAACCCCGAGGACGCGATGGTCGCCGAGGCCAACAAGGAAGACCGTGCCTCGGAGAGCCTGCTCGACGTGCAGCCGTTCGAGGCGCTCGACTCGCAGGCCTCCTTCGACCGGGTCCTCTACGACGGCGGCGAGTTCGGGACCGGCGGCGAGATCGGCTCCCTCGAAGAACTCGACTTCATCGGGATCCCGGGGCTCCTCGAACCCGACCAGGTGCGCGACCTGCTCCGGGCGCGCCAGGCCACCCAGGCGAAGCGTTCCAAGGGTCGTGCGGTGAAGGACGGGACCCCCAAGGCTCCCGAGCCCGACCGGCCGATGTACATGACCATCAAGGAGCAGCGCTCCGAGCTCCAGCGGCTCGTGTCGATCTGGTCGCGGCACGCCAACGAGCCGCACGGGTCGATCCACGCCGAGCTCCGGCGGATCAGCGGTGGCCCGGCCGTGGCGCAGGCGAGCATCGAGCAGATCCAGAAGCGCATCGACATCCTGCGCTCCCGGATCGGCGGGCGTCGGTGACGGTGCTGGCGTGATCGTCGCCGTCGACGATCGGACGTGGCTCGTCAAGCGCTCCGAGGACTCCTCGCCCGAGGCGATCATCGACCGCTTCGGCGGGGGCTACCGGCTCCGTCGGTTCAGCCTCGTCGAGTCGCGCCGGACGGCTCACGGCGTCTTCATGGGTCTCGACCTCGCCGAGACCGCGTGGTGGCGGTTGCGCGACGGCCGTCGTTGATCTGGTGACGTTCTGGGCAATCTGCGCGGCGATCATGACGTTGCGAGCCCTGATCGGGTAGACCGGAGGCATGGCAGATTCGATCCCTCACGTCCTCGTCCTCGGTGGCGGCTCCGCCGGCTACACGACCGTCAAGCAGCTGCAGAAGCACGCCGCGACGGTGCCGATGCGCATCACCCTCGTCGACCAGAACACGTACTACACGTACCTGCCGTTCCTGCCGGAGGTCGCCGGCGGCCACATCAACCCGAAGGACGTCACCGTCGAGCTGCGCCGCGCGCTCCGCAAGACCCGCGTCATCCAGGGCAAGGTGACCGCGATCTCGGCCGCCGACAAGACGGTGTCGATCGCCACGGCCGGCGGTGACGACCGCACGCTCGGCTACGACCAGCTCGTCGTCGCGCTCGGCTCCGTCACGCGGACCTTCCCGACCCCCGGGCTCGAGGAAGTGGGCGTCGGCTTCAAGAGCGTCGAAGAGGCCGCCTACGTCCGCGCGAAGCTCCTCGACAACATCGCGAAGGCCGCTGCCACGCGTGACGAGGACGAGCGTCGCCGTCTGCTCACCAGCATCTTCATCGGCGGTGGCTACACCGGCGTCGAGGCGATCGGCGAGCTCTTCGACGTGTCGCAGGCCGCGATCAAGACCTACCCGTCGCTCGCGGGGGAGCAGCCGCGCTGGGTGCTCATCGACGCCCTCGACCGCGTCGCACCAGAGGTCGGTCCGGAGCTCTCGAAGTGGACCCTCGAGTCGCTGCGCGCCCGCGGCATCGACGTCCGCCTGAAGACCACCATGCCGAGCTGCGAGGGCGGTGTCGTGAAGCTCTCCGACGGTGACGAGTTCGCCACAGGGTTGCTCGTCTGGACCGCCGGCGTCAAGCCGAACCCGCTCCTCGACGCGTCCGACCTGCCCCGCGGACCGAAGGGCCACCTCGCCGCAAACGCGAAGCTCCAGGTCGAGGACGAGACCTCGCACGAGGTCGTCCCGGGTGTCTGGGGCCTCGGTGACGTCGCGCAGGTGCCGGACCTCACGGCCGACAAGCAGCCGGCGTACTACCCGCCGAACGCGCAGAACGCCGTCCGCCAGGCCGTCGTGGCCGCGGACAACGTCGTGGCGACGATCACGGGCAAGCCGCTCGAGGAGTACCGCCACCCGTCGATCGGCACCGTCGCGTCGTACGGTGTCGCCAAGGGTGCCGCGAACATCAAGGGCATCAAGATGACGAACCTCTTCGCCTGGCTCGCGCACCGGGCGTACCACGTTTACGCGATGCCGACGCTGAACCGCAAGGCGCGGATCATCATCGGCTGGGTGACCGGCGCGGTCTCCGGCCGTGACGCCACGTCGCTGATCAAGGAGACGGACCCGCGTCGCGCGTTCGTCGACGCGACGAAGTAGCGGAGACCGCTCCACAGACGGGAGGCCCGGTGCCAGCTGGCACCGGGCCTCCCGTCCGTCGTGTGGCGGGCGTGCGCGGCTGCGTGCGCGTCTGCGTGCGCATCTGCGTGCGCATCGATCGACACCGCGGGAGTCGTTCGACGCGTGTGATGTCGGAAGATGCGGACGCACGCACGCACGCGCGGGACCAGCCAGGAGAATCCGGGCGCACAAAAACGAAAGGCCCACCCGAAGGTGAGCCTTTCGCCGCGTGTCTCAACACTGCGTGTCCGAGGGGGGACTTGAACCCCCACGCCCTAATACGGGCACTAGCACCTCAAGCTAGCGCGTCTACCAATTCCGCCACCCGGACAGGTGTTCTTCACTTGTGTCGGCCGCTCCGGCGGGTTTCCCCGGCGTTGCTGCCGGAGAAGACATTAGCACGGCTCTGAACGGCAGTTGAACACGGGCGTGCATCCCGGGCGCGTCCCGCGGAGTCACGGCGAACGAGGGCATCGGAGGCGGCCGGTAGCGTGGTGTGCATGACGGATCCCCAGGGCACCACGACGGCCACCGAGACCGGCCTGGCAGCTGACGCGGCGCGTGGCGACGACCGCGAGCTCGAAGCCACCGCCGCGATCGCCAGGGACCTCATCCGGATCGACACCACGAACTGGGGCGAGGGCAAGTCCCGGGGTGAGACCGAGGCCGCCCACTACGTCGAGGCGAAGCTCCGCGACCTCGGGTTCACCCCGCAGCTCTTCGAGTCCGAGCCCGACCGCGTGAGCGTCGTCGCGCGCATCCCGGGCCGCGACCGGGACAAGCCCGCCCTGGTGGTGCACGGGCACCTCGACGTCGTGCCGGCCGACCCGGCGAACTGGAGCGTCGACCCGTTCGGCGGCGTGGTCAAGGACGGCTCGCTCTGGGGCCGCGGCGCCGTGGACATGAAGAACATGGACGCGATGATGCTCACCGCCCTCGGGGACGTCGTCGCGGCGCAGGGTGCGCCCGAGCGTGACCTCGTGATCGCGTACTTCGCGGACGAGGAGGCCGGGGGAGTCCTCGGCTCGCACCACGTCGTGTCGAACCACCCCGAGGTGTTCGACGGCGCCACCGCCGCCATCAGCGAGGTCGGCGGGTACTCGATCACGCTCGGCGACCGGCGCGCGTACCTGCTGCAGACGGGCGAGAAGGCCCTGATGTGGATCAAGCTCGTCGCGACGGGCACCGCCGCGCACGGCTCCCACGTGATCAAGGACAACGCGGTGACGAAGCTCGCCGCGGCGGTCGCCCGCATCGGGAGCGAGGAGTGGCCGGTCCGCCTCTCCGCCACCACCGATGCGATGGTGTCGGAGGTCGCCCGGTTCCTCGGCGTCGACCCCGCGGTGACCGGCCCGGACGAGGTCGCCCTCGCCACCGGCTCCGCGTCGCGGTTCATCCACGCCGCACTCCACACCACGACGAACCCGACGGTCCTGCAGGCCGGTTACAAGCACAACGTCATCCCCGACGCGGCCGAGGCGCTGATCGACATCCGCTGCCTCCCGGGCGACGAGGAGTCGGTGCTCGAGCGGGTGCGGGAGCTCGCCGGCGACGACGTCGAGGTGGTGATGTCCTTCCGCGACATCGGCCTCGAACAGGACTTCGGCGGCCCGCTGGTCGACGCCGTGCGGGACGTGCTCGGCCGGCACGACCCGGGCGCACCGGTCCTGCCGTACCTGCTGTCCGGCGGAACAGACAACAAGGCGCTCTCGACGCTCGGCATCGCGGGCTACGGCTTCGTCCCGCTGCAGCTGCCGGCCGGCGTGGACTTCCCGGCGATGTTCCACGGCGTGGACGAGCGTGTGCCGCTCCAGTCGCTCGCCTTCGGTCGGCGTGTGCTCGGCGACCTGCTCGGTTCGTACTGATATACTGCCGGGTCGCCTGACGCGACCTCCCGACGCCGACCCGCTCCCGAAAGGCCGCGCCCGTGCACATCCTCGAGGCCATCTTCCTCGGCTTCGTGCAGGGACTCACCGAGTTCCTGCCCGTCTCCTCCAGCGCGCACCTGCGCATCGTCGGCCTGTTCCTGCCCGACGCGCAGGACCCGGGCGCCGCGTTCACCGCCGTGACCCAGCTCGGCACCGAGACCGCCGTGCTCATCTACTTCTGGAGCGACATCACCCGCATCGTCCGGCGGTGGTTCCAGTCGCTCTCCGGGAAGGTCCCGCGGAACGACCCGGATGCGCGGCTGGGATGGCTGGTGATCCTCGGCACGATCCCCATCGGCATCGTCGGGCTCCTGCTGCAGGACACGATCGAGACCACTTTCCGGTCGCTCTGGATCGTCGCGATCGTCCTCATCGGGTTCGGCATCGTGCTCGGCGTGCTCGACCGGGTCGGCCGCAAGGAACGGCGCATCGAGCACATGACGTTCGGCGGCGGCATCCTGATCGGCCTCGCGCAGGTCCTGGCCCTCATGCCCGGCGTCTCCCGCTCCGGGGCGACCGTGTCGATGGGTCTCGCGCTCGGCTACACGCGCGCCGCCGCTGCTCGCTTCGCGTTCCTCCTCGCCGTCCCCGCGGTGTTCCTCTCCGGCTTCTACGAGGCGGCGACGTCCCTCGGTGACACCGGCGCACCGTTCGGTGTCGTGGACACGGTGATCGCCACGGTCGTCGCGTTCGTCGTCGGCTTCGTCGTGATCGCGGCGTTCATGAACTACATCAGCAAGCGCAGCTTCATGCCCTTCGTGTACTACCGGGTGGCACTCGGTATCGTTCTCATCGTGTTGCTGTCGCTCGGAGTGATCCAGCCGTGAGGGCCTGGGAGGCCCCAGACGTCCCCGATGTCCCCGGGAACGCCCCGCGTCCGGTCGTGCACGACACGGCCGCCGGGAAGCCCGTGGACCCGACCCGTGGTGACGACCGCGCCGCGCTCTACGTCTGCGGCATCACCCCGTACGACACCACCCACCTCGGCCACGCGGCGACGTACCTGGCGTTCGACACGCTCGGACGGGTCTGGCGCGACGCGGGCCTCGACGTCGAGTACGCGCAGAACACCACCGACGTCGACGACCCGCTCCTCGAGCGCGCCACGCGGGACGGTGTCGACTGGCGCGAGCTCGCGGCGTCGCAGATCGACCTCTTCCGCCGTGACATGGTGTCGCTCCGCATCCTGCCCCCGGACGACTTCGTCGCCGTCACGGACGAGGTCGAGCGCATCGCCGAGGCCGTCGCGTTCCTGCAGGAGACCGGCTACGCCTACAGCGTGCCGACGCCCGACAGTGCCGGCGACGACGTCTACTTCGACGTGCAGCGCCCGACCGAGGCGTGGGTGCTCGGCGACGAGAGCGGACTCGACCGGGACACCATGCTCACGCTCTCCGCGGAGCGCGGTGGCGACCCGGACCGTGCCGGCAAGCGCGACGCGCTCGACCCGCTGCTGTGGCGTGCCGTCCGCGCCGGCGAGCCCAGCTGGGAGTCGCCCGTCGGCGAGGGCCGCCCGGGCTGGCACATCGAGTGCAGCGTCATCGCGGGGGACCGCCTCGGCCTGCCGATCAGCGTGCAGGGCGGCGGCAGCGACCTCGTCTTCCCGCACCACGAGATGAGTGCCGGCCACGCGGCGGCGCTGGCGCACCAGCCGCTCGCGAACGCGTACGTGCACACCGGGATGATCGCGTACCAGGGCGAGAAGATCTCGAAGTCGCTCGGCAACCTGGTCACCGTGCGTGGCCTGCTCGACGACGGGGCGGACCCGCGGGCGATCCGGCTCGCGCTGCTCTCGCACCGCTACTCGGACGACTGGGAGTGGTTCGACGCCGAGCTCGCGAGCGCGACGCGCCGTCTCGAGACGTGGGACGCCTGGGCCACCGGTGGTGCAGGACACGCCGACGACGCGGCCGACGTCGTGACGCGGATCCGCGCCCGCGTGGCGGACGACCTCGACACGCCGGGGGCGGTCGCTGCGGTCGACACCGCGATCGCGGGCGGCACGCGCAGCACGCCCGAGCTCGTCGACCTGATCGACTCCCTCCTCGGCATCCGCATCGGCTGACGCCTCGCTGAGATCGCACTTCGTGTCGCCCACCTGCACTGGACGCGACCCGAACTGCGATCTCAGCGTCCGGCGGTGTGCCCCGCCATCAGACGGACGGGAGGCCCGGTGCCAGCTGGCACCGGGCCTCCCGTCCGGATGTGGCCACGTCCGGGACGTGACCTGCCGCTACTGCGGCGGCTGCGGGGGCCGCCAGGGGCCCTCACCGGCCTGGCCGGGTCCGTCCTTGCCGTCCTTGCGCTCCCGACGGCGGAGGTACTGCTCGAACTCCTGCGCGATCGCGTCGCCGGACGCCTCGGGGGAGTCCACGGTGTCCCGGGCCTGCTCGAGCTGCCCGATGTAGGACGCCATGTCCTCGTCGTCCGCGGCGAGCGCGTCGATGCCCTCTTCCCACTGGGTCGCGTCGTCGAGGAGCGTGCCCCGCGGGACCGTCACGTCGGTGAGCTCCTCGATCTTGTCGAGCAGGGAGAGCGTGGCCTTCGGGGACGGCGCGTTGTGCACGTAGTGCGGCACCGAGGCCCAGAGCGAGAGCGTGGTGAGGCCGGCCTTGTCCATGGTGTCGGAGAGCACGCCGAGGATGCCGGTCGGGCCTTCGTAGGAGGACTTGTCGACGTCGAAGGCCTGCCGGACGGAGGCGTTCTCGCTCGACACGAACACCGAGATCGGCCGGGTGTGCGGGACGTCGGCGAGCATCGCGCCGACGAAGACGACCGCGTCGATCGAGTAGACGTCGGCGAGGTCGATGATCTCCGCGCAGAACGCCCGCCACGTGCGGGACGGCTCAGGGCCGACGAGGACGAACACGTCGCGCTCCGCGGGGGACCCGCCGGCGCCGATCACCGGTCGGCCGAGCTCACCGGGGCCGTGCAGGACGATGCGGGGCCACTGGATGCCACGGACGCCGTTGTCGTCGCTCCCGACGTTCGGCCGGTTGAACTGGTAGTCGACGTACCGCTCCCCGTCGATCTCCCGCAGCTCGTCGAGGCCGAGCGCGTCGACGATCCGCCGCGCGAGACCGCTGGCGGCCTCACCGGCGTCGTTCCAGCCCTCGAACGCGACGACCAGGAGCCGGCCGTCGTTGAAGGGGGAGTGCTGTGGCACGGAGCGGACCTCCTGGTGATGGAGTGGAGCGGGGCGGCGTGGGGGACGAACGCTCCACAACCGACCGGACACGATCAGGCATCCACTGTAGGCCCCTCGGGCGGGTCCGCTCCGCGTGCGCCGGTAGACTCGTCGCCCGTGACCGCGCATCCTCCCGCCCTCGTCCTGCCCGCAGCCGTGCTGTGGGACATGGACGGCACGATCATCGACACCGAACCGATCTGGCAGCAGTCCCAAGTGGAGCTGACCCAGAAGTACGGTGCCGAGTGGACCCACGAGGACGGGTTGTCCCTGGTGGGCAGCGGCCTCGAGCGCTCGGGGGAGATCCTGCGCGACAAGGGCGTCGACATGGAGGTCGAGGAGATCGTCCAGTGGATGACCTCCTACGTGATGGAGCGGCTGGAGCACGGCGACCTGCCGTGGCGTCCGGGTGCGCGTGAGCTCGTCGAGGAACTCCACGCCCGCGGCATCCCGACCGCGCTCGTCACGATGTCCCGCCGTCGGATGGCGCTCGTCGCCGCCGAGGCACTCGCAGACCGCGGGTTCCAGGTCGTCGTCGCGGGTGACGACGTCGAGCACCCGAAGCCCCACCCCGAGGCGTACCTGACCGCTGCAGCGCACCTCGGTGTCGACGCGACCGCGTGCGTCGCGATCGAGGACTCGGCCACCGGCGTCGCCGCTGCCGTCGCCTCGGGCGCCGTCACCATCGCCGTCGAGCACATCGTCCCGCTGCCGGAGACCGCCGGGGACGTCTACCTCACCTCGCTGGCCGGCGTCGACGTGGACCGCCTGGTCGAGCTCACGTCGCCGGCGCTGGCGGCCCGTCAGACCTCCGAGGGGAACGCCCGATGACCGCCGAACTGCCGCACACCGCCGGCGGCGCACCGCACACCCCGCCGCGCGGCCCGTTCCGCGCCGGGGACCGGGTGCAGCTGACCGGGCCGAAGGGCAAGCTCACGACGCTCTCCCTCGAGCCCGGCGTGATCTACCACACGCACCGCGGCATGCTCGCGCACGACGACGTCATCGGGCAGCCGGACGGCTCCGTCATCACGGCCAGCTCCGGGGACGAGTACCTCGCGCTGCGGCCGCTGCTCAACGACTACGTGATGTCGATGCCCCGCGGCGCGGCCATCGTCTACCCGAAGGACGCCGCCCAGATCGTCGCGTTCGCCGACGTCTTCCCCGGCGCCCGCGTGGTGGAGGCCGGGGTCGGCTCCGGCGCACTCTCGCTCTGGCTGCTCCGTGCGATCGGCCCGACCGGTCGCCTGCAGTCGTTCGAGCGTCGTGACGAGTTCGCCGAGATCGCCCGCGGCAACGTCGGCACCTTCCTCGGCGCCGTCCCGGACAACTGGAGCGTCACCGTCGGCGACCTCGTCGAGGAGCTCCCCGGAGCCACCGAGCCGCAGAGCATCGACCGCGTGGTGCTCGACATGCTCGCGCCGTGGGAGTGCGTCGACGCCGCGGCGGACGCCCTCGTGCCCGGTGGCCTCATCGTCTGCTACGTCGCCACGGTGACGCAGCTGAGCCGGACCGCAGAGGCACTCCGCGACACCGGACGCTTCACCGACCCGCAGTCCAGCGAGACCCTGGTGCGCACCTGGCACGTCGAGGGGCTCGCCGTCCGGCCGGACCACCGGATGGTCGGGCACACCGGGTTCCTCGTCACCGCACGTCGTCTGGCGGACGGTGTGGTGCTCCCGAACCTGAAGCGTCGCGCAGGCAAGGCCGAGTTCTCCGACGAGGACGTGGAGGCCTGGACCCCCGGTGCGGTGGGCGAACGGTCCGCCAGTGACAAGAAGCTCCGCAAGGTGGCGCGGCAGGCGGCGGCACAGGCGCGGAAGGTCGCGGCGGCAGAGGCGCTCGACGCCACCGGCACCCCGGCCGAGGCTGATGGCGACGACCGGTAGGCTACGTCAGTCGCTCGTCCTGCATCGAACGGAAAGAGGGTCCGTGCGCACCATCCCCGCACTCCTGGTCACCATCGGACTGGTCGCGTCGTTGACCGCGTGCGCGTCGAGCGGGGCAGGCACCACGCCGTCCAGCTGCGACGCTCCCGGTGCCGCCTCCGAAGCCGTGACCGCGACCGGCGCGTTCGGCAAGCAGCCGAAGGTGTCCGTCCCGGCCGGTCTCACGGTCAAGGGCACGCAGGTCTCCATCCTGAAGCAGGGCGACGGACGACGCATCGACAAGGGCACCCCCGTGCTCATCGAGTACACGCTGGTCGACGGTTCGACCGGCAAGGTCGCACAGACGAGCGGGTACGCCGGGACGACCTCCCCGATCACCGCCGGTTCGACGAACGCCGGCGCGCTCGGCGAAGCGCTCCAGTGCGCCAACGTCGGTGACCGCCTCGCCGTGGCACTCCCGCAGAGCGCCCTGAGCGACGGCACCACCTCGACGAAGAAGACCGAGTCCGCGGTCGTCGCCGTGATCGACGTGAAGAAGGCGTTCGACGCCCGCGCGACCGGCACGCCGCAGCTCGCCGGGGACGACATGCCCGCCGTGGTCCTCGCTCCCGACGGCGCGCCCGGTATCACGGTGCCGACCAAGGCCGCGCCGTCCTCGAACGAGACCCACCTGCTCCGCAAGGGCTCCGGCTCCGTCCTCACCGCCAAGGACACCGCGATCATCAAGTACACCGCCGTGACCTGGGGTACCGACTCCACCGTCGCGGGCTCGAGCTGGACCGACGGCACCGGCGCGCAGACCGTGCCGCTCGCCAAGGGCCAGGTCGACGACGGCATCCGCACGGCGCTCCTCGGCCGCAAGGTCGGCGACCAGGTGCTCGCGATCGTCCACCAGCAGGGTGTCGCCTACGCGTACGTCATCGACGTGCTCGGCTCGGTCACGTCCTAGAATCGCCTCGTGCCGACGACCCGTGTGCCCCGCGTACCGGCGGAAGAACGCCTGTTCAGCCTCGTGCTCGCGTTGCTGTCGACCGAAGCCGGTCTGACGAAGTCCGAGATCCTCGCGAACGTGCAGGGGTACCGGCAGCGGTTCACGACCGGCGGTGACAACGCGTCGCTCGAGCGCCAGTTCGAGCGCGACAAGGACGACGTCCGCGAACTCGGCATCCCGCTCGAGACCATCGAGACCCCCGGAGCCGCCGGCAACAACCAGACGCTCCGCTACCGGATCCCGAAGGGCGAGTACGACCTGCCGCTCGATGTCCGGTTCACGCCGGACGAGTCCGCGCTGCTCTCGCTCGCCGCGATGGCGTGGCGTGAAGGCGCGCTCTCCTCGGACTCCCGCCGCGCCCTGCTCAAGGTCCGTTCCGCCGGGCAGGACGACGACGCCGCCGGGGTGGCCGGGATGACCGCGTACGCTCCGCGACTCCGCGCCCGGGACGCCGCCTTCGAACCGCTCCGTGCGGCGCTCGACCGCGCCGCCGCGGTGAGCTTCGACTACATCACGCCGGGGGAGCACGAGCCCCGTCGCCGCGAACTCGAGCCCCTCGCGCTCGTGCAGCACGGCGGGCGCTGGATGCTCGCCGCGCACGAGCCATCGACCGGCGGGGACAAGAACTACCTGCTGTCCCGGATCGTCGGCCCGGTGTCGCAGTTCGAGTCCGGGCAGCACCCGGCACCGGCCGGCGCGGGGGAGCGGGCCCTCGCGGAGCTCGACCGGATCTGGTCGGCGCGCACGGCGACGATCGCCGTCGCACCGGGGTCCGACGCCGAGCGTCGTCTCGGCCGACGTCGGGACACCACCGTCGGCGACGACGGCGTCCTCGTGCTGCACTACGTCGACCCGCAGATCCTCGCCGAGGAGCTCGCCGCCTTCGGGCCGGAAGTCCGGGTGCTCGAGCCGACCGAGGTGCGCGACCGCGTGGTCGCCCGACTCGAGGGACTCGTGGCCGACCACAGCGAAGGGGTGCTCCGTGGCTGACGCCCAACCGCTGCAGGCGCAGGACAAGCTCGCGTTCCTCCTGGCGCTCGTGCCGTACCTGATCGACCGGGAGCGCGTCTCCGTGGCCGAGGCGGCGCGGCACTTCAGCGTGCCCGAGACCCGGATCCGCCGGGCCGTCGAGCTCATCGCGGTGTCCGGGATCCCCGGCGAGACGATGCAGTACCAGCACGGTGACCTGTTCGACATCGCCTGGGACGACTTCGAGCAGAACGACATGATCGTCCTGACGAACCTCGTCGCGATCGACGACTCCCCGCGACTCTCCGCCCGCGAGGCCTCGGCGCTCATCGCCGGCCTGCAGTACCTCTCCGCGCTGCCGGAAGCCGCCGACCGCGACGCCATCCGGACCCTGATGGCCAAGCTCTCCCGCGGTGCCGGCGGTGCCGCGGCGAACGTCGCCGTCGGGCAGGAACTCCACGACGCCGCGCTCACCACGATCCGTCGGGCGATGTCCGGGGGCAAGGGGCTCGCGTTCGGGTACGCCGGCCCCCGCACCCAGGGCAGCACCCGCCGCGTCGACCCGCTCCGCGTCGAGTCGATCGACACCGACTGGTACCTCCGCGCGTGGGACCTCGACCGCGGGGCGCTCCGGACCTTCCGGCTCGACCGGATGTCCGGCGTCGCGGTCGACGACCGTGTCGCAACGCACTCCATCGACGACGTCGACATCCCGGACACCCTGTTCCAACAGACCCCGGAGGACGTCATCGTGACGCTGGAGCTCGACGCGTCGTCGCTGCCCCTCGTCGCGGACTTCCTCGCGGACACCGCCGACGCGCCCGACGCCGACGGGCGGGTGCGCATCCGGCTCGCGGCGTCGGCGGGCTTCGACGGCGTGGTGCGGCTCGTCGCGGGCCTGCCCGGCCGCGCGGTCGTGCTGGACCCGCCGGCCGCGCGCGACGCGGTGCGCGCCTTCGCCGCGTCCGCCCTCCCGCGCTGACCGGCGGGACCCGCGCGACCTGCCGCACCGCGGCACCACGTTCACCCGCGGCTCACCCGCGACGGGACGTCCGCTGTGCGTTCGCACGGCCCGCCACCGTGTGTCGGTCCCGACACCGTAAGATCGACGCATGGCTTCGACGACCGCGCGCGGGCGAGAGAAGCGGCAGGGTCGCCGTCCCAACGAACCCGAAGGCCGCATGTCCCTCGGGCAACACCTCATCGAACTGCGCAACCGCCTGTTCAAGGCCGTCCTCGCAGTGCTCCTCGGTGCTGTCGGCGGCTGGTTCCTGACGCCGTTCGTGCTCGACTCGCTCCGCGCCCCGGTGGCCGAACTCGCGAAGGTCGGCGGACACACCGCCGAGCTGAACTTCCCGATGATCACGGGGGCGTTCGACCTCCGGCTGCAGATCGCGATCACGATCGGCATCGTCATCGCGAGCCCGGTGTGGCTGTACCAGATCTGGGCGTTCATCGTCCCGGCGCTCGTTCGGCGTGAGAAGCAGTACGTGTGGGGCTTCCTCGGCACCGCGATCCCGCTGTTCTTCGCCGGCTGCTACTTCGGCTGGTACGTCCTGCCGCACATCGTCGGGATCCTCGGCAGCTTCGTGTCGAGTCAGGACACGTCGATCGTCGACGCGAAGGCGTACTACGACTTCACGATCAAGCTCATCGTGGCGGTCGGGATCGCGTTCGTGCTGCCGGTGTTCCTGGTGCTGCTCAACTTCGTCGGGGTGCTGACGGCCAAGGCGATCATCAAGTCGTGGCGCGTCGCGATCCTCTGCATCCTGGTCTTCTGCGCGATCGTCACGCCGAGCGCCGACGTCATCTCGATGTTCCTCCTCGCGGTGCCGATGACGGTGCTGTACGTCGCCGCCTGCGTGGTGACGTGGTTCCACGACCGGCGGCTCGCGAAGCGGCAGGCCAAGCTCGACGCCGAGTACGGGCTGTGACGGACACCGGTCTGAGCGCAGCGGAACGGTTCCAGGCGGCCCGCGTCCGCAACCGCTCGCGCAACCTCGAGCTCTTCCGCGCCGACCTTCGGTTCGACCTCGACCCGTTCCAGTTCGCCGCGTGCGACGCCCTCGACCAGGGCCGGAGCGTCCTGGTGGCCGCACCGACCGGCGCCGGCAAGACGATCATCGCGGAGTTCGCGATCTGGCTCGCGATGCGCCAGCCGACGGCGAAGGTGTTCTACACGACGCCGATGAAGGCGCTGAGCAACCAGAAGTACGCCGAGCTGGTCGAGGCCTACGGCGAGTCCGAGGTCGGGCTGCTCACCGGTGACACGAACGTCAACCCGCGGGCCCGCGTCGTCGTGATGACGACCGAGGTGCTCCGCAACATGATCTACGCGGACTCCGACCTGCTCGACGACCTGGCCTGGGTCGTCCTCGACGAGGTGCACTACCTGGCCGACCGGTTCCGCGGCGCCGTGTGGGAAGAGGTGATCCTGCACCTCCCGACCGAGGTCCGGCTCGTCTCGCTCTCCGCCACGGTCTCCAACGCCGAGGAGTTCGGCGACTGGCTGCAGACCGTCCGTGGCGAGACCGACGTCATCGTGTCCGAGGACCGTCCGGTCCCGCTCGAGCAGCACGTCCTCGTCGGCAACAAGATGGTCGACCTGTTCGACTCGTCCGGCGCCGCCGCGACGAACCGGGTGAACCCGGAACTGCTCCGTCTGGTCGGCGGTGGCGCGCGGAACGACAGCCGCGGTGGACACCGCGGGCGCCGTGGCCGAGGCGGCTACGTCGACCGCCGTGGGCCGCGCACCGAGAAGCTGCACCGTGAGCACATCGCGCGGATGCTCGACGAACGGATGCTCCTCCCCGCGATCTTCTTCGTGTTCAGCCGCAACGGCTGCGACCAGGGCGTCCGGCAGGTGCTCCGGTCCGGGGTCTCGCTGACGACGCGGGAAGAACGCAACGAGATCCGCGAGACAGCGGAGTACCACTGCCGCACGCTCCTCGACGAGGACCTCGCCGTCCTCGGGTACTGGGAATGGCTCGAGGGCCTCGAGCGCGGGGTCGCCGCACACCACGCCGGACTCCTGCCCGCCTTCAAGGAGGTCGTGGAGGACCTCTTCCAGCGCAAGCTCCTCAAGGTCGTCTTCGCGACGGAGACCCTGGCGCTCGGGGTGAACATGCCGGCCCGCACGGTGGTGCTCGAGAAGCTCGAGAAGTTCAACGGCGAAGCCCGCGTGCCGATCACGCCGGGGGAGTACACCCAGCTGACGGGTCGTGCCGGGCGCCGCGGGATCGACGTCGAGGGCCACTCGGTGATCCAGTGGACCGACGGCCTCGAACCGCAGGCCGTCGCCTCGCTGGCGAGCCGTCGCACGTACCCCCTCAACTCCTCGTTCAAGCCGACGTACAACATGGCCGTGAACCTCATCGAGCAGTTCGGGCGTCAGCGCACCCGCGAAGTGCTGGAGACGTCGTTCGCCCAGTTCCAGGCGGACCGTTCCGTGGTCGACCTGGCCCGCAAGGTGCGGTCGCAGCAGGAGTCCCTCGACGGCTACCAGCAGTCGATGCAGTGCCACCTCGGCGACTTCACCGAGTACGCGGCGCTCCGTCGGCAGCTGTCCGACCTCGAGCGCACGAACGTCCCCGGTGGGCGGGAAGCGTCGCACGGTGCTCGTGCCGAACGGCAGGCGTCCATCACCGAGGTGCGCCGTGCCCTGCAGCGCCACCCCTGCCACGCCTGCCCCGACCGTGAAGCGCACGCCCGCTGGGCCGAGCGCTGGTACAAGCTCAAGCGCGTCAACGACAAGCTCGTGCAGCAGATCCGGTCCCGCACCGGTGCCGTCGCGACGACCTTCGACCGGGTCACGGACGTGCTCGTGCAGCTCGGCTACCTGGTGCCGTCCGAGCAGGAGGGCGAGCTCACCGTCGCCGCCGGTGGCCGCCGTCTGCAGCGGATCTACGGCGAGCGGGACCTGCTCGTCGCCGAGTGCCTCGAGGCCGGGGTCTGGAAGGAACTCACCCCCGGGCAGCTCGCCGCGATGGCCGCCACGATCGTCTACCAGCCCCGCCGCGAAGACGCGCCCGGCACCGAGCACGCCCTGCCCCGCGGCGCGTTCCGCCCGGCCCTCGACGAGACCCTGACGATCTGGTCCCGCCTGGACGACGTCGAGCGGGACGCCCGGCTCGCCGGCTCGCAGCCGCCGACCCCCGCGATCGCGCTCGGCATGTTCCGCTGGGCGTCCGGCTCCGCGCTCGACGACGTCCTGCGGGCACTCGACCTCGCTGCCGGTGACTTCGTCCGCTGGTCGAAGCAGGTCATCGACCTCCTCGACCAGATCAAGAACGCCGGCGACCCCGAGCTCGCCGAGACCGCCCGACGTGCGACGGACGCGGTCCGCCGCGGCATCGTCGCGTACGCGACGGTCTGACGGGAGGCCCGGTGTCCGTCCGCGAGTCCGTCGCGCCTCCGCACGACGGTGGCGTCCCACCGAGACGCCGCCGTCCCACCGAGACGCGGCCGTTTCCGGCAGTGTCTGGCGGGTTCGGCGGCGTCTCGCGGCCGTCACCGTTCGCTGCGCTGCCGGTGCGGGTCGCCCTGCCGCTGGCGGTCATCGGCGGGCTGCTGTTCGCGCTGTCGTTCCCGTCACCCGGCTGGTGGTTCCTGGCCTACCCGGCCGTCGCGTGCCTGCTCCTCGCCGCGATGGGACAGGGCTGGCGGCGCGCTGCCTGGATCGGCTACGTCGGCGGTGTCGCGTTCTGGGTGCCGGCGATCTCCTGGGCCGGCCGGTACCTCGGGCCGGTCCCGTGGCTGGCGCTGGCGCTCTTCGAGGCGGCCATGTTCGCGCTCGGCAGCGTGGCCATCGCGCTCGCGTACCGCTGGGTCGCACGGGTCGTGACCTCGACCGGCGGACGCGTGTGGGGCCTCCCGGCCGTGATCGCCGCACTGTGGACCGGACGTGAGTGGTTCTCCGGGAGCTGGCCGTACGGGGGCTTCGCCTGGGGACGCGTCGGCCTCTCGCAGTCCGACAGCCCCTTCGCGCACCTGGCCGCGTACGTCGGCGTGCTCGGGGTCTCGTTCGTCGTCGTGTACTGCGTCGCCGTCGTGGTGTCGCTCGGACTCGTCGTGCCCACCGTTCCGGGCGGTTCCGTCCGGCTGCCCGCCCGCGTCGCCACGGCGGGTCTCCTCGTCGCCGCGGTGCTCGCCGTGCCCGCGTGGCCGACCGCCACGGACGGCACGATCCGCATCGAGTCCGTGCAGGGGAACGGGCCGGCCGGGTACTTCGACAACGCGGCCCCCGGCGAGGTGCTCGAGTCGCAGGTCACCGCGACCGACGTCAGCGCGAAGGGTGTCGACCTGGTGGTCTGGCCGGAGGGGTCGGCGGAGTTCGACCCGCGCGCACAGCCGGTGATCGCGAGTGCGCTCGACTCCGTCGTGCAGTCGGTCGGGGCACCGATCGTCGCCGGGGCCATCACCCAGACGTCCTCCGGGGTGCTGCACAACACGTCGTTCGTGTGGACGGCGGACGGCTGGCAGTCCTCCTACGACAAGAAGCGCCCGGTGCCCTTCGGCGAGTACGTGCCGGACCGCTGGTTCTTCTCCAAGCTCGCGCCGTCGCTCATCGGGTTGCTGCAGCGCGACTACACGCCGGGGACGAAGCCGAACGTGCTGTCCGTCGCCGGGGTCAAGGCGGGCATCGCGATCTGCTTCGACATCGTCGACGACGGCCTGACGCGGGACATGGCGCGCGGGGGAGCGCAGGTGATCCTCGCACAGACGAACAACGCCGACTTCTCCGGCACCGACGAGAACCTCCAGCAGCTCGAGATCGCCCGGATGCGGGCCATCGAGACCGGGCGTTCGCTCGTGAACATCTCGACCGTCGGGGCGTCGCAGGTGATCGACCCCACCGGCCGGACGATCGACCGGGTGCCGGAGTACACCGCGTCGTCGATGATCACCGACGTGCCGCTCGGGACCTCGACCACGCCCGCGACCGTCGTGTCGGGGCTCATCGCGCTGGTGCTCTCGCTCGGCGGGCTGCTGGTGCTGCTGGCGTGCGCGCCGTGGAGCCGTCGCCGGGCCTGACCGTGCGGGCGGTGGTCCGCTCGCGGGCCTGACCGTGCCCCCAGGTGGCACTGGGAACCCTCTGTGAATGCGGGCGTTCCGGAACGAACCCCCGTGGGACAGTGTTGCAGGGGGGGAACGAGCGAGAGGAGTCCACCATGGCTGATCGGAGTCTCCGCGGCATGCGGCTCGGGAGTCAGAGCCTCCAGAGCGAAGAGGGCGTCGAGCTCTCGGATCGCAAGCGCGCGGTCTACCAGGCCGACTCGGGCGAGACCTTCGACGTGGTGTTCTCGGCCGATGCCGAGGTCCCGCAGAGCTGGAACGACCCGCGCAGCGGCCGAGAAGGACGACTGCTCGGTGACGACGGCGTTCCCGTCGAGGTCGCAGCAGAGGACGTCAAGGCACCCCGTACCCACTGGGACATGCTGCTCGAGCGTCGCTCACGCGAAGAGCTCGAGGAACTGCTGCAGGAGCGCCTCGCGTTCCTGCGTGCACGACGCGGCGCGTAGCCGTCGACACCGAATGCCCGCTCCCTGATCAGGGAGCGGGCCTTCGTGCGTCACGTGCAGTTCGTCGCTACTGCTGGTCGCCCTGCTGCCGGTCGCCCTGCTGCCGGTCGTCGTTCAGCTGCTTGCGCGTCGCTTCGGCCGCGGCGGCGAGCTTCTCCTCGACGCTGCGGTTCGACTCCGCCAGGCGCTCGTCGAGCACCGAGTCGGGGACGATGTCCGACGCCGTGGCGTTCGGGTTGGCGCCGGCGCCGTCGGTGGCGGTGGTGTTCGCCAGGCTCTCGTTCGCGAGCTTGGAGATCTTCGCGAGGAAGTCGGTGCTGCCGGCACCGCCCGCTGCGGGAGCGCCGCTCGTCCGCTGGGTCGAGAAGCCCTTCGCGATGCCGGAGAGCGCTTCGGTGAACTCGCTCGGGATCATCCAGACCTTGTTCGCGGTGCCCTCGGCGATCTTGGGGAGCATCTGCAGGTACTGGTAGGACAGCAGCTTCTCGTCGGGGTCACCGACGTGGATGGCGTCGAAGACCGTCGCGATGGCCTGGGCTTCACCCTCGGCGCGGAGGACCTGCGCCTTGGCGGCACCCTCGGCCTGGAGGATCGCGGCCTGCCGCTGCCCCTCGGCCTCGAGGATCTGGGACTGCTTGGTGCCCTCGGCCTGCAGGATCGCGGCACGACGGTTCCGCTCCGCACGGAGCTGCTGCTCCATCGCGTCCACGATCGACACGGGCGGCTCGATCGCCTTGAGCTCGACACGGCCGACGCGGATGCCCCACTTGCCGGTCGCTTCGTCGAGGACGACCCGGAGCTGGCCGTTGATGTTGTCGCGGCTGGTCAGTGCCTCTTCGAGGTTGAGGCCACCGACCACGTTGCGGAGCGTGGTGGTCGTGAGCTGCTCGACGGCGCCGAGGTAGTTCGCGATCTCGTACGTCGCGGCACGGGCGTCGGTCACCTGGAAGTAGACGACCGTGTCGATCGAGACGACCAGGTTGTCCTCGGTGATGACCGGCTGCGGCGGGAAGGACACGACCTGCTCGCGCATGTCCAGCAGCGGCCGGAGCCGGTCGATGAACGGCACCAGCAGGTTCAGCCCGGGCGTGAGCGTCTTGTGGTACTTGCCGAGGCGTTCGACGACCCCGGCCGTCGCCTGCGGGACGATCCGGATCGCCTTGGCGAGGACGACGATCACGAAGATGACGATGACGACGATCAGTACGAAGAGCACGATCGTCCCGGGTGTGAGGGTCATGAAGCAGCCTTCTGTTGGGTTCGGACGACGGCGGTCGAGCCCTCGATGGACTCGACGACGACATGGGTGCCGAGCGGCGGGGTGCGGTCCGGAGCGGTGGCGTCGATGCGGGCGCTCCAGGTCTCGCCGTTCGCCAGGCGGACCTGGCCGGGAGCGGATGACGTGAACGCGACGGCGACGGTGCCCGGCATGCCGATCAGCCCCTGCACACCGGTGCGGTGCGGGTCGGCGCCACGGCCGAGCGCCAGGAGGAGGCGGGGACGGACGAGCGACAGGAGCACGAGGGCGAGTGCCGCGGCGATGATCGCGGAGAGCCACCAGGGCGCGCCGATCAGCGCGGCGATCAACCCACCGGCGGCTCCCGCGGCCAGCATGATGAAGATGAAGTCGAGCGTGAAGATCTCGACCACCCCCAGGACCAGCACCAAAGCGATCCAGACGATGGTCTGGATCCAGTCATCGATGTTCACGCGATCTCCCTCCCTCGGTCGCGCGCGGCAGCGCAGCGTCGCGACGGCCGGTTCAAGTCCGTTCAACATATCAAACGAGAACGGGCGACTCGCAGGTGATTGGTAGGCTCGTCCGGGTCGCCAGACCCGTCCCTCGAACCGTCGTCGGGCCTGCCCCCGAACAGGAGAACCACGTGAGCAACCCCCTCGCCCCCGCAGCACTCGCCGGCAAGCGCGCCCTGGTCACCGGATCGTCCCGCGGCATCGGCGCCGACACGGTCGGGTACCTCGCCGAAGCCGGCGCCAAGGTCGTCGTGAACTACCGCAACAAGGCCCGCCGTGCCGAACAGATCGCCGAGGGCATCGTCGCCGCCGGCGGGGACGCCCTGGCCGTCGGCGCGGACCTGACCGACCACGACTCCGTGCAGGCCATGGTCGACGCCGTGGTGCAGGCATGGGGCGGCATCGACCTCCTGGTCCTCAACGCGTCGGGCGGCATGGAGTCCGGCATGGGTGACGACTACGCGCTCCGGCTGAACCGGGACGCCCAGGTCGACATGCTCCAGACCGCGGTGCCGCACATGGCCGCCGGCTCCCGCGTCGTGTTCGTCACGAGCCACCAGGCGCACTTCGTCGAGACCGCCGAGACGCTGCCCGAGTACCTGCCCGTCGCCAAGAGCAAGCACGCCGGCGAGACCGCGCTGCGCGAACTCGTCCCGCAGCTCGACGCCGCCGGCATCGAGTTCGTCGTCGTCTCCGGCGACATGATCGAGGGCACGATCACCGCGACCCTGCTGAACCGCATCAACCCCGGCGCGATCGAGGAGCGTCGCGGCGCCGTCGGCAAGCTCTACAGCGTGTCCGAGTTCGCCGCCGAGATCGCCCTCGCCGCCGTCGAACCCATCCCGGCCGACCACACCCGCCTCGTCGGCGACGTCTCCGGCTTCACGCAGGGCTGACGAGCTCCGCGATGACCGCCCGTCCTGGCCTCCGCCACACCTCGCGGATCCTGCTGCTCGACCCCGAGGGCCGCGTGTTCCTGATGGACACGAACGCGCCGTCGAGCGACGGCTTCCACCGCTGGATCACGCCGGGCGGCGGGGTCGACCCGGGGGAGCGCCACCGGGATGCGGCGATCCGCGAGCTCCGTGAGGAGACGGGCATCGTCATCGACGACCCGGGGGAGCCGGTCTGGTCGTGGGACTTCGACGTCGTCTGGGACCAGGCGGACCACGACCGTGGGCACGCAGAGTTCTACGTGGTGCGGACGACCGGTTTCGTGCTCTCCGCAGACGAGTGGACCGACGACGAGCGCGTCGACATCCTCGACTCCCGCTGGTGGACCGCGGACGAACTCGACGCCACGGACGAGCCGTTCGAGCCCGCGGAGCTGCCGGACCTGGTGCGCCGGTTCGGCTGACGCGCGGTCACTCCCGCGGCGTGAGCACGCAGAACTCGTTGCCCTCGGGGTCCGCGAGCACGACCCACGGCACGTCGCCCTGACCGACGTCGGCGAGGCTCGCACCGCGTGCCACGAGCCCGTCCACGGCGTCCTGGTGGGAGTCGTCCGGCGCGGGGACCAGGTCGATGTGCAGGCGGTTCTTCACCGTCTTGCCCTCCGGCACCGGCACGAAGACGATCCCCTGCGGCAGCTGCTCACGCGGGATCGTCCCCTCCAGCCCCTCGGCGAAGGCCGGCGCGATCACCGCTTCGTCGTCGGACTCGTACACGACGGGCCAGGAGAGCGTCTCGCCCCACCAGCGCGCGAGGGCGTGGGGGTCGGAGCTGTCGACGACGACGGAGTACCAGCGGAGTGCCATGGCGCCAGTATGGCCGCGCACGGTGGTCTCGTCCGCCTTCTCCGTGTCGGCGCCGACCAGTACCCTGATCGACATGCATACCAGTGAGTCGCCGGTGGCCGACAGCCACGACCGGATCCGGGTCCGTGGCGCGCGGGAGAACAACCTGCGGGGCATCGACGTCGACCTGCCGAAGCGCCGACTGACCGTCTTCACCGGGGTGTCCGGCTCCGGCAAGAGCTCGCTCGTCTTCGGCACCGTCGCCGCCGAGTCGCAGCGGATGATCAACGAGACCTACAGCGCCTTCGTGCAGGGGTTCATGCCGTCGCTCGGCCGTCCGGACGTCGATGTGCTCGACGGCCTCACCACGGCGATCGTGGTCGATCAGGAACGGATCGGCGCCGACCCGCGGTCCACGGTGGGGACGGTCACGGACGCCAACGCGATGCTCCGGATCCTGTTCAGCCGCCTCGGGCAGCCGCACGTCGGCGGGCCGAACGCGTTCTCGTTCAACCTGGCGACGGTGTCGGCGGGCGGGGCCATCACCGTGCAGAAGGGCGCTGACGCGAAGGCGCAGAAGGTGTCCTTCAACCGCCTCGGCGGCATGTGCGCCCGGTGTGAAGGGCGGGGGAGCGTCACCGACATCGACCTCACGCAGCTCTTCGACGACTCGCGCGCACTGCGGGACGGCGCACTGACGATCCCCGGGTACGGCACCGACGGCTGGAACGTCCGGCTGTACGCCGAATCCGGGTACTTCGACGGGGACAAGCCGATCCGCGACTTCACCGAGCAGGAACGGCAGGACTTCCTGTACCGCGAGCCGACGAAGCAGAAGATCGCCGGCATCAACATGACCTATGAGGGGCTCGTGCACCGGGTCCGCCGGTCGTTCCTGCAGAAGGACCGCGAAGCGATGCAGCCGCACATCCGGGCGTTCGTGGACCGCGCCGTCGCGTTCACCACCTGCCCGGACTGCGGCGGGACCCGCCTCAACGAGACTGCGCGGTCGTCGAAGGTCGCCGGCAAGGACATCGCCGAGGTCTGCGCGATGCAGATCACCGACCTCGCCGCGTGGCTGCACGGGCTCGACGAACCCTCGGTCGGACCGCTCCTCGACGGCCTCCGGGACGCCGTCGACTCCTTCGTGGAGATCGGGCTCGGGTACCTCTCACTCGACCGTCCCACCGGCACGCTCTCCGGTGGGGAAGGGCAGCGCGTGAAGATGGTGAAGCACCTCGGGTCGAGCCTCAGCGACGTCACCTACGTGTTCGACGAACCGAGCACCGGGCTGCACCCGCACGACATCGAGCGGATGAACGGGCTGCTGCTCCGCCTCCGCGACAAGGGCAACACCGTGCTGGTGGTCGAGCACAAGCCCGAGGTCATCCAGATCGCCGACCACGTCGTCGACCTCGGCCCGGGCGCCGGCACCGGTGGCGGAACACTCTGCTACCAGGGGTCGATCGACGGACTGCGGGGGAGCGGGACGGTCACCGGGAAGCACCTCGACGACCGGGTGTCCGTGAAGTCCTCCTTCCGGCGCCCCACCGGCGCGATCGAGATCCGCGGCGCGGACCGGCACAACCTGCAGCACGTGGACGTCGACGTGCCGCTCGGGGTGCTCACCGTCGTCACCGGGGTCGCCGGCTCCGGCAAGAGCACGCTCATCCACGGCTCGCTGGCCCCGCGCGACGACGTCGTGGCCATCGACCAGAGCGCCATCAAGGGCTCCCGTCGGAGCAACCCGGCCACCTACACCGGGCTCCTCGAGCCGATCCGCAAGGCCTTCGCGAAGGCGAACGGCGTCAAGCCGGCCCTCTTCAGCGCCAACTCGGAGGGTGCCTGCCCGTCGTGCAACGGGGCCGGCGTGATCTACACCGACCTCGGCATGATGGCCGGCGTCTCGACCACGTGCGCGGAGTGCGACGGCAAGCGGTTCGACCAGTCCGTGCTCGAGTACCGACTCGGCGGCAAGGACATCAGCGAGGTGCTCGCGATGCCCGTCGCCGAAGCGGAGCAGTTCTTCGCCGCCGGTGACGCCCGGATCCCCGCCGCGCACGCAATCCTGCAGCGGCTCGTCGACGTCGGGCTCGGGTACCTGACCATCGGACAGCCGCTCACGACGCTGTCAGGCGGCGAACGGCAGCGCCTCAAGCTCGCGACACACCTCGGCGAACCGGGCGGCATCATCGTCCTCGACGAACCAACGACGGGGCTGCACCTCGCCGACGTCGCGCAGCTGCTCGGGCTCCTCGACCGGCTCGTCGACTCCGGCAAGAGCGTCGTCGTCATCGAGCACCACCAGGCCGTGATGGCGCACGCGGACCGGATCATCGACCTCGGGCCCGGCGCCGGACACGACGGCGGTCGTGTGGTGTTCGAGGGCACGCCCGCCGAACTCGTCGCCGACCGCACGGCCCTGACCGGGAAGCACCTGGCGGACTACGTCAGGGGCTGAACCGGACGACGACGACCCCGGACGACGACATCCGGTCAACATGACCCAGGTCAACACGACCCAGGTCAGCGCGATCCAGGTCAGCGCGATCCCGCGGTCCGTCCGTCGCGGAGGAACCCGAGGAAGTCGGCACGGACCCGGTCGAGGTCGGGGGAGCGGCCCGTGATCTCCTGGATGCTCGCCACCGCCTGGCCGACGGCCATCCAGCCGCCGTCCACGGTCCTCCGCCCGGCGGCCCGGGCGGCACGCAGCAACGGCGTGTCGATCGGGAAGTAGACGGCGTCCGCGACCCAGGCGGCGGCAGGCAGCACCGACGGATCGAACGCGGCGCGTCCGTCGTCGTTCATGCCCAGGGGAGTGGCGTTGACGGCGCCGTCCGCCTGCGCCAGCACCGACGGCGCGTCGTCGAGGGCGACGGTGTCGACCACGTCCGATCCCAGCGACACCCGGAGCCCCTCGGCCCGGTCGGCGTCCGCATCGACGATCGTCAACCGCGCGACGCCGAGTGACACCAGTGCGTACGCGATCGCCGCGCCCGCACCGCCCGCGCCGAACTGCACCACTGCGGCACCGGCGACACTGCCCGGACCCTGCTCGATCGCGATCCGGAAGCCGAGCCAGTCGGTGTTGTGGCCGATCCGGCGGCCGTCACGGAAGACGACGAGGTTCACCGCGCCGATGCGCGCCGCGTCCGGGTCGAGATCGTCGAGCAGCGGGATCACGGCCTGTTTGCACGGGTGCGTCACGTTGACGGCGGCGAAGCCCTGCGCCTGCACCTCGTCGAGCACGGCCGGCAGGTCGGACGCCGGGCGCCCGAGCGCATCGAGGTCGAGGAGCCGGTACTCCGAGTCGAGGCCGAGGCGCGCGCCCTCCGACTCGTGCATCAGCGGCGTGAGCGACCTGCTGAGCCCCGAACCGATCAACCCGACGAGCACGCGTTCCACGGTGCTCGACGATAGCGCCGTTCCGCTCGGCCCGGCCACGCGGCGGACGGGAGGCTCGGTGGCGGTCGGGTGTCGAGCCTCCAGACCGGTGGGTGGGGCGCCCACGGCACGTGGTGCGCCGCCCGGACGGCTTGCGACGCGCCCAGACTGGCGCGCGTAGCGTCCGGCGCATGAGCTACAGCCAGCCAGACCCAGCCGAGGAAACCACGCAGAGCGAGGCTCCCGAGCAGCCGGACACCGACACCGACGCGGTGGAGGAGTCCGGGCGCGAGGACGCGGCGCTGGAGATCGACGCGGACGACGTGCCGACCTCCGACGCCTGAGCAGTTCGCTCCGCACGACCGGGAGCAGCAAGCAAGCACCACACCACACCACAGAACGGACACGACACCTCGGAGGACCGAGTGTCGTGTCCGTTTCGTGGTTCCGGGGGCGACGCGTTCGGCTCGACGGACGGCGCTCAGGGCAGGATCGAGTCCACGTACCCGCCGTCGGCACGCAGCGCGCCGCCCGTCGTCGCCGATGCCCGCGGTGAGGCGAGGTAGGTCACCATGTGCGCGATCTCCTCGGGTTCGATGAGTCGTTCGATGAGGGACTGCGGGCGGTGCTCGCGCATGAACTCGCGCTGCGCCTCGTCCCACGGCAGGTCGGTCCCGACGAGCTGCGCGACGAAGTCCTCGACGCCGCCCGTGTGCGTCGGCCCGGCGATCACGGTGTTCACGGTCACGCCCGAGCTCTTCGCCGCCTTCGCGAAACCGCGTGACACGGCGAGCAGCGCGGTCTTCGTCATGCCGTAGTGGATCATCTCCGCCGGGACCACGACGGCGGAGTCGCTGGCGATCGAGATGACGCGTCCCCACCGCCGCTCGGTCATCCCCGGCAGGTAGGTCCGGATCAGCCGGATGGCGGACAGGACGTTCACCTCGAAGTACCGACGCCACTCGTCGTCCGTGATCTCCAGGGGCGGCCTGCTCTCGAAGATGCCGAGGTTGTTGACGAGCACGTCGACGTCACGGACGCGCTCGGCCATCGTCGTCGCGCCGGCCTCGGTGGCGAGGTCCGCGGCGACGCCCTCGACGACGGCACCCGGTACGGCACCACGGACGTGCTCCACGGCGCGGGCGACCCCGTCCTCGCCGCGGCCGTTGACCACGACGGATGCGCCGGCGCGCGCCAGGTCGACGGCGATGGCGAGTCCGATGCCCTGCGTCGATCCGGTCACGAGCGCTGTTCGGTCCTGGAGTTCGTGCTGCACGGGTGGTTCCTTCCGCCGGGGGAGTCAGTACGCTCGTGCCTGACTACCACGTCGGCACCGCTGGCGACGGATCGGCCGGAGTCGTTCCGGTGCCGACGGCGGACAGGACGAGCCGGGCGGAGCAGGCTGACTGCATGGGACGACCCATCGTGCACGTCGAGGTCATCGGCCCGGACCCCGAGCGGCTCCGCAGGTTCTACGGCGCGCTGTTCGGCTGGGACGCACCGGCCGGAGCGCCGGTCGCGCCCGCGGTGTCCGAGCCGTCTTCGTACGCGTTCGTCGAGCCGGACCCGAGCGCGGGCGCAGCGGCAGGCGGCATCGGCGGCGGCCCCGGGTTCGGCGCGCACACAGTGTTCTACGTCGGTGTGGACGACGTGGCCGCTTCGGTCCGTCACGCCGTCGAGCTCGGGGGGACGCTGGTGATGGACGTGCAGCGGAACGAGGACGGCTTCGTCGCGGTGGCGCACATCGCGGACCCTGCGGGCAACCTGGTGGGGCTCGCCGGACCGCTCTGACGTCCTCCGGAGCACGCTCGGCCGCGCGCCGATAATGCATATTATGTCAGGTCACGCGGTGCGAGGCTCACGACCGGAGCGGGGGGCGAGCCGTCGTCCGACGGACAGAGGTTGTGCGCCTCGTCGATGACGATGAGCACGGCCGTCGTCGTTCCCGCTTCGCCCAGAGGTCGTCGAGGACGGACATCGCAACGACCAGGTACTCGTCCGGGTTCGAGAAGCCCGCGAGGTCGAGCACCGTCGCGTCGGGCCGTTCGTCGAGGACCTCCGCAGCGGCTCGGTGCTCGCGCGCCCACAGGTCCCATCCGAGGAGCCCGAGGTTCTCGACCCGTGCCGAGAGCGCCCGGGCCGCGGCGGAGTCGCGCGTGCGGAGCTGCGGCACGATCTGCGTCGTGTCCTGGCTCCCCACCTCGAGCTCGAGGTGGACCAGCTCGTTGTACTCGTCGCGGTCCGCGACCGGGTCGAGCCGCAGGACAGCGGCCTTCCCCTCCATCGACAGTGCGGTGAACCGGACACGGAGTGCTTCGTGATCGCCGGGACGCGGTCGGAGCACCCTGACGCTCCGGTGCTGCAGCTCGTCCTGCGCGGCACGGCCGGCCGCCGTCGACGCGGTCCCGGCACGCTCCCCCAGGGCGACGAAGTCGCTGTTGGGATCCAGGATCACCATCGGGAGCCGCGTGTGCAGCAGGACCTGTTCGAGCAGGACGCCCAGCGCGTAGGTCTTCCCCGAGCCGCTCTGCCCGCACCAGAACGTGTGTCGGTTGAGCCGTGCGGCGAGGACGCCGACCGGGACCGGGTGACCCACACGCAGGGTCCCGAGCTCGAGCAGCTCGCCGGATCCCCCGAACAGACTCGTCGACACGTCCGGGGCCGCCGACGCGAGCACGGCACTCCCGAACGCGCGTGTCGCGCCCGGCGTCAGCGCGCCGTCGTCCGCGAGCGCGCCGAGGAGGGACCCGCTCCCCCGCGACGAGCCGTCCGACGAGAGCGAGAGGTCGTGCACCTGCCCGACCTGGACCCCGGCATCGTCGGTCACGGTGACGATCGACCCGATCGCGAGGCCGCCCTCGATCGCGCCGTGGAGGTCGAGGCGTCGACCGTCCTGCGATGAGGCGGTGCCGGCACGGTCGGTGCGCGGGGTGGGTTCCTGGCTGCGCTGCATGATGGGCCGAGCGTAGGAGCGGCGCAGGCGGCCTGCTTCACCCCTTGCGGATGAGGCTTCGCGCTCCGCCGCTCCCTGGCGCGGCTCAGTGCTCCGAGCTGTAGACGACGCAGTCCTGCACGAGCTCGGCCGCGTTGGACGTCGCACTGAAGGTGTCGGACGTCGCGGGTGCCGCTGCCGTGTCGGCGTCCTTCGCGAGGTCGTTCACCGGCACGAGCTGCCCGTCGAAGTCACCGCTGCTCGGGTCCTTCGTGCTGCCCCACACCGCGACGTCGTCGTCGGACAGCTGGCTGCCGGACGCGGGCGTGATCGCGGCACCGAGGTACCAGCCGCCGTCCCCCGGCTGGACCTTCGCGAGCACGTCGCCGTCGAGGCCCTTCGCGGTCTGGGTGAGGGCGGCGACCGCGGCGCCCGAGGCGGACCCGCACTCGGCCGCCGGGGTCGTGTTCTCCGCCAGCGGTCCGGTCGCGGCGGGGTCGAGCTTCTGCGCGTTCCCGACGCAGCCGCTGAGCACGAGGGCGATCCCTGCGGCGGCGATCAGCGCCGAGACGGTCTTCATGGTCGTCGTCATGACCGCGACCGTAGGCGAGCCCTGGTGGGCGTCGTCTCAGACGAGCGCGACCGTCATCCCCGCCTGCGCTGCCGGACCGTCCATGGCCACGAGCGCGTCCGGGAGCTCGTCGAAGGTGATGGTGCGCCCCAGCGTGACACCCGGGTCGAGGCGTCCGGTGACGATGTCGTCGAGCATCGCGGCGTACTCCCCCACGGAGATGCCGTGGCTGCCGAGCAGCTCGAGCTCCTCGGCGATGACGCGGCGCATCGGGATCGCCGGGGCGGCTTCTTCGTCGAGCAGGAGTCCGACCTGGACGTGGCGACCACGCGGGCGGAGCGAGGCGACCGCGGTGACCGAGGTGGCGCGGCTGCCGAACGCGTCGATCGAGAGGTGCGCTCCCCCGTCGGTGCGTGCACGGACCTCGTCGACGGCGGCCGGACCGGACGTCACGGTGTCCGCGCCGAGCGCGGCCGCACGCGCGAGAGCCGCGGGCGAGACGTCGACCGCGATCACGTGGGCTCCGGCGGCGACGGCGACCACGATCGCGGAGAGCCCGACTCCCCCACAGCCGACGACGACGACGTGCTCACCGGCACGCACCCGCCCCTGCTCGTGGAGGGCGTGGTAGGCGGTCCCGAAGCGGCATCCGAGTCCGGCGGCGTCGACGAACGCGACCGCGTCGGGCAGCGCGACGAGGTTCACGTCGGCGTGCGGCACGGCGAGGAGCTCGGCGAACGAGCCGGGCAGCGTGAACCCGGGCTGCTCCTGGCGTGTGCAGACCTGGGTCTGTCCCGCCAGACACTCCCGGCAGGTGCCGCACGCGAAGACGAACGGCGCGGTGACACGGGCACCGAGCCGGTGGTGCCGGACCTCGGCGCCGACCTCGACGACGACGCCCGCGAACTCGTGTCCCGGGACGTGCGGCAGGTGCACGGAGTCGTCGTGGCCGCGCCAGGCGTGCCAGTCGCTCCGGCAGACGCCCGTGGCAGCCACCTCCACGACGACGCCGTCCGAAGGACACGTGGGTCGGTCGACGTCGACGATCTCGGGGAGCGTCCCGAACTGCTGGTACCGGACTGCGCGCATGCGTCCACCCTGCCAGTCCGGGGCGACGGCGAGCGTTCGACATCTCGTAGAATTGCCGCATGTCCCCCACCGCGGTCCGCCGCAGCGTCCGGATGTCCCTGTTCGCCGTCGTCGTCGGTCTGACGAGCCTGGTGCTCGCCGATCCCGCCGACGCCCACTCGGCCCTCGTGTCGAGCAACCCGACCGATGGTCAGACGGTGCACGCCCCGATCGACCGCGTCGACCTCACGTTCTCCGAGGCGCCGCTCACCGGACTCGACGCGGGACTCCGCATCGAAGTCCGGGACGGAGCCGGTGCGGACGTCTCCACCGGCGAGGTCCTGGTCGACGGCACGACGA
The DNA here is from genome assembly GCF_003755165.1 of Curtobacterium sp. PhB130. NCBI lineage: Bacteria > Bacillati > Actinomycetota > Actinomycetes > Micrococcales > Microbacteriaceae > Curtobacterium > Curtobacterium sp. PhB130. The sequence goes on from NZ_RKII01000009.1 coordinate 62,572, forward strand.
TGTCGAAGGCCGTCGCGCTGACCGACGGCGCGTACACGGTGCGCTGGCGGTACGTCTCCCCCGACGGGCACCCGATCACGGGCGAACTCGGGTTCACCGCGGCGCTGCGGGCGACCACCCCGACGGCTGCTGCCCCGAGCGTGAGCCCGAGTGAGGACCCGAGCCCGGGGCCGACCGAGATCGAGGTGACGCTCGAGGCCACGGGGCCCGCGTCGGCCGCCGACGAGAGCGGCACGCCCTGGGCGGCACTCTGGGTCGGCGGTGGCGCGCTCGTCCTCGCCGCGGCGCTCGTCGTGGTCGCGACGCTCCGCCGCCGCACCCCGTCCGACGACTGAGCCGGCTCGACGCGGCGACCGCGCCGGACGACCCCGTCCCGACCGGGCCGGACGACCCCGTCCCGACCCGACCAGGCTGGGCCGGCCGCGGGCCGCGGGCTGCGGGCTGCGGGCTGCGGGCTGCGGGTCAGTACGAAATGCGGCCCGTCCGGTCGTGGAACTCGCCCGTCGGCCCGTCCGCGCCGAGCGTGGCCAGTGCGACGGTCGCGTCCGTGCCCTCGGTGACGGTCTGGTGCCCGCCGAACCCGTTGAACTCCGTCGCGGTGTACCCGGGGTCGCTCGCGTTCACCCGGAAGGTCGGCAGGTTCTTCGCGTACTGCACGGTGAGCGCGATCACGGCACCCTTCGACGCGGCGTACGGGATCGCGGGCACCGGGTACTCGTCGCGGCCCGGCGTGCTGAGCCACCGTGCGAAGCCGACCCCTGACGCGACGTTGACGACGACCGGGTTCGACGACGCGCGGAGCAGCGGGAGCGCGGCCTGGGTGACCCGGACGATGCCGGTGACGTTGGTGTCGAGGACGTGGGCGATCGCGGCGGCGTCGAGGTCGTCGACGCCGAACGAGGTCCCGAGGATCCCGGCGTTGTTCACGAGGACGTCGAGCTCCGGCAGGGACGCGATGGCCGCGTCGACGCTCGCCTGGTCGGTGACGTCGATCGCGACGACGTGTGCGCCGAGTGCCCGGGCCGCGTCGCCGGCTGCGGGGTCGCGCATCCCGGCGTACACGGTGTGGCCGGCCTCGACGAGTCGGCGGGTGGTCTCGAGCCCCAGGCTGCGGTTGGCTCCGGTGATGAGTGTGGTGGTCATGGGCCCAGCCTCGCCCCGTGGTCGCGGATGACCCAGGTGCCCTTCGACAGTGGGACCGGGAGTACCACCTCGCCGCGGCGGGTCCGAGGGAGGATGGACGCATGAGCGAGTTCGCGAACGTGCTGCGGTCCTGGCGCGACCGGGTGACCCCGGAGGAGGTCGGGCTGCCCGCGGCACCCGGCCGTCGGACGCCGGGGCTCCGCCGCGAGGAACTCGCAGCACTCGCCGGGGTGAGCGTCGACTACGTCGTGCGTCTCGAGCAGGGCCGGTCGACGAACCCCTCTCCGCAGCTCCTCGGCTCCCTCGCGACCGCCCTCCGCCTCACCACGGAGGAGCGCGACCACCTGTTCCGTGTCGCCGACGCCGCTCCCCCGTCGCGCGGTGTCGTGCCCCGGCACATCACCCCGGGGGTGCAGCGTGTGGTCGACCGGCTCGGCGACGTGCCCCTCGCCGTGTTCACGGCGACCCACGACATCCTGCTGTGGAACGGCCTCTGGGCGGCGCTCACCGGCGACCCCGAGCGACTCGTCGGGCCGGAGCGGAACCTGGTGTGGCGGCACTTCATGGTCGGCCATGACGGCGTCGAGTACGACGACGACCACCAGGAGGAGTTCTCCAGCGACCTGGTCGCCGACCTCCGTGCGGCGCTCGGACGGTACCCGGGTGACCGGCAGCTCGCCGACCTCGTCGCGCGGTTGCGCCGCGAGTCCCCGGAGTTCGAGCGGCGGTGGGCGACGGCGCGCGTGGCCGAGCACCGGGCGAGCCGGAAGACGCTCCGGACGCCGGTGGGGCCGATCGCGGTGGACTGCGATGTGCTCAGCGTGCCCGGCGGGGACCTCCGGATCGTCGTCTATACCGCGGTGCCGAGTTCCGAGGACGCCGCGAAGCTCGATCTCCTCCGGGTGACCGGGCTGCAGACGCTCACGCCGCGCTGAGCACCAGCGACGCGTTCTGCCCGCCGAACCCGAACGAGTTGTTCAGCGCCGCCCGGATCGTCGTCGACCGAGCCGTCCCCGACACCACGTCGAGGTCGATCGCCGGGTCGAGGTGCTCCAGGTTCAGCGTCGGCGGCACCACCCCGGTCTCCAGCGCGCGGACGGTGAGGATCGTCTCGACAGCCCCTGCCGCACCGAACATGTGGCCGATCGCGCTCTTCGGCGCGGTGACCACCGCCTCCCGACCGACGACCCGTGCGATCGCCTGCGCCTCGCTGGCGTCCCCGACCGGCGTCGACGTGGCGTGCGCGTTGACGTGGTCCACGTCGGCACCCGTGAGCCCGGCCATCCGGAGCGCCGAGGTCATGGCGCGCTCCTGACCGGAGCCGTCCGGCCGCGGCGCGGTGATGTGGAATGCATCGGAGGTGATCCCCCACCCCGCCAGCACCGCGTGCACCCGGGCGTTCCGGGCTGCCGCGTGCGATGCCCGTTCGAGCACGACGATCCCGGCGCCCTCCCCGAGCACGAAGCCGCGTCGGGACACGTCGAACGGCCGGGACAGCGTCATCGGGTCCTCACCGTTCGGCTTGGCGAGCGCCTGGGACTGCGCGAACGAGGCCATCGTGACCGGGGTGACCGCGGCCTCCGCTCCCCCGGTGACGACCACGTCCGCCTCACCGCTCCGGATCAGCCGGGCGGCCATCGCGATGGCCTCCGCACCCGACGCGCACGCCGAGACGGTCGTGTACGCACCGGCCCGGGCGTCGAGGTCGATGCTGATCTGCGCGGCGGCGCCGTTCGCCATGAGCATCGGCACCGTCCGCGGCGACACCCGCCTGGCGCCGTTCCGGCCGAGCTCGTCGTGCGCGTCGAGCAGGGTCTCGATCCCGCCGATCCCGGTCCCGAGGACGACCGCGAGCCGCTCGGGGTCGACGGACGGCGCGCCGGCGTCGGCCCACGCCTCCTCCGACGCGACGAGCGCGAGCTGCTGGCTCCGGTCGAGGCGTTTCGCACGCACCCGGCCGAGTGCCCCGTCGGCGTCCAGGTCTGCGTCGGCGCCGATCCGGATCGGGACCTGCGCCCAGAGGTCGCCGTCCCGCTGCAGTTCGTGGACGCCGGACCGCCCGGCGACGAGCGCGTCCCAGAGCGGGGCGACGCCGTGCCCGAACGGCGAGACGGCGCCGTAGCCGGTGATGACGATGTCGTCGGAATCTCGATTTGTATGCTGCACAAGTGGAGTTGTACCACGTACAATTCAGCGATGGCAACCACACGGGGCACGGCGACACGCGCCCGGATCCTCTCGGCGGCGGCCGATCTCCTCGCCGACCGCAGTCCACGCGCGCTGACCGTGAGCGAGGTCGCGCGGACCGCCGGGGTCTACCCGAACCAGATCACGCACCACTTCGGCTCGAAGGACCGGCTCGTGATCGACGCCGCCTTCGTCCGGTTCCTCCGCGACACCACGCGGTTGCAGGCGGCCGGTCGACGGGCGACGACGGCGCCGGCGTTTCGCGACGTCCTGGCCCGGACCGCACTCGCGATGCCCTCCACCGGGCTCCTCGTCACCGCGCTCGGGCTCGCGCAGGACGACGACGCCCTGCGCGAGCGCACCGGTACGCTGCTCGCCGTGCTGTTCCGGCAGTCCGAGCGCTACCTCGAGCGCATCGTCGGCGACCACGGCTGGACGAGCGCGCGCGGGATCCCCCGCGATGCGCGGACGTTCTGGAGCGCGGTCTTCGGGGCCACCCTGTTCGCCACCGCGGGCGCCGTCGGCGGGCCGTCCGACGTGGACGTCGCCGCGACCGTCAGCATCACCGACTGACCCCGGCGACCCGCCGGAGCCGACTGACCCCGGCGACCCGCCGGAGCCGCCTGACCCCGGCGACGCTCCGGAGCCGACCGACCCCGGCGACGCGCCGGAGCCGACCGGTCACTCCCCGAAGCCGGAGCGCACCAGTTCGTCGAGCGCGTCGACCGCGTCCTGGGCGTCGTCGCCGCTGGCCTCGATGGTCACCGTCGCCCCCTTGGGCAGCGCGAGCGCCATGATCCCGAGGAGGCTCTTCGCGTCGACGCCGTTCACGCGGACCGCGGCGTCGTACTTCGCGGCGGTCTTCACGAACTCGGCCGCTGGGCGGGCGTGCAGCCCGGTCTCGTTGACCAGTTCGACGGTCGTGGACGCAGTCACATCGCCGGCGGGACCGGCGCCGTCATCCGGCACCGGGCCTCCAGGCCGTCCTCCGTCCGACAGACGGTCGCCGGCATCCGGACCGGAGGCCGTGCCCGCGTCCGCCTCGGACGCTGCGGCGGACGCCGCGGCGGCCAGCACCGCGTCGACGTCACCACCGGTCTGGGCCGCGACCGCGGCGGCCACCGCACCCTCCACGATGGGGGCGTCGGACACGTGGACCCGTTCCCGGACGCCGTCGTCGAGGAAGTCCAGCGCCGTGTCGGTGGTCAGGTAGGCGGAGCCGAGGTCGCACAGGACGACGATCGCGTCGGCGCCGGAGAGCTCCTCGATGCCCGCGGTGATCGCCTCGAACGAGGTCCCGATCCCGCCGTCGTCCGTGCCGCCCGCGGCGACGAGCTGCACGTCCGCCGCCATCTGCCGGGCGAGCTCCACGGTGCCGGACGCGATCGCCGCGCTGTGCGAGACGATCAGGATGCCGACGCTCACGCCGCGTCCACCGCGGCGCGGAGGATGTAGGCCGTGGACTGTGCGCCGGGGTCGCGGTGCCCGACGGCGCGTTCGCCGAGGTAGCTGGCGCGGCCCTTGTGGGCGACGAGCGGCTCGGTGGACTCGGCGCCGGTGACCGCGGCGTCCGCGGCGGCCGCGAGCACCCGCTCCGGGCTCTCCCCCGCCTGCGCAGCGGTGGCGGCCGCGTCGACCGCCGGGGTCCACGCGTCGATCATCGTCTTGTCGCCGACGGCGGCCTTGCCGCGCGAGACGACGCCGTCGCGCGCCGCGGTGAGCACCGCGACGAGGGTGTCCGCGTCGAGCTCGGTGGCGTCACCGGCGGCCTGCGCTGCCTTGAGGTACGCGGTCCCGAACAGCGGACCGGCGGCACCGCCGACCGTCGAGATCAGCTTCGTGGCGACCGTCTTGAAGACCGACCCTGGGGTGTCGAACGAGCCACCGTCGACGGCCTCGAGCACGGCGCGGAAGCCGCGGTCGAGGTTCTCGCCGTGGTCGCCGTCACCGATCTCGCGGTCGAGCGTGACGAGTTCCGCCCGGTGCTCGTCGATCGTCGCGGCGGTGCGTCGGACCCAGTCGATGGCCCATGCGGTGTCGAGCGCCAATTGGTGTTCCTTCCTGCGGGCCGAGCACGGCCCGGATCGGCGGCCGGACGGTGCCGGCCGGTCGGTGTCAGCGGCCCCAGCGCAGCGCCGGGGTCTCGACCGGTGCGTCCCACAGGGTGATCAGGTCGTCGTCGAGCACCGTGACGGTGATCGAGAACCCCTGCATCTCGAGGGACGTGACGTAGTCGCCCACCAAACTACGCGCGACCTCGTGGCCGCGGTCCGCGAGCACCTCGGCGGCGCGTCGATAGGCGATGTAGAGCTCGGAGAGCGGCGTCCCGCCCATCCCGTTGACCAGGAGCAGCAGCCGGGAGCCGGCAGGGGCAGCGAGGTCGGTGAGGATCGGCTCGAGGACCCGGTCGACCAGGGCGTCCACGGGCGCCATCGCGATGCGTTCGCGTCCGGGTTCGCCGTGGATCCCGATGCCGAGCTCGGCCTCGTCGTCCCCGAGCGAGAAGGACGGCTCCCCCGCGTGCGGCACGGTGCCCGGCGCGATCGCGAGGCCCATCGACCGCGTGACGTCGTTGACGTGGCGGGCCACGGCCGCGACCGCGTCGAGGTCGTCGCCGCGCTCGGCAGCGGCACCGGCGCACTTCTCGACGACGACCGTGCCGGCCACGCCGCGGCGGCCGGCCGTGTAGAGCGAGTCCTGCACGGCGACGTCGTCGTCGACCACGACGGACTCGACCCGGATGTCGTCCATCCCGGCGAGCTCGGCGGCCGTCTCGAAGTTGAGCACGTCGCCGGTGTAGTTCTTCACGATGTGGAGCACGCCCGCTCCGCCGTCCACGGCCTTCGTCGCCGCGACGATCGGGTCAGGGGTGGGGCTCGTGAAGACGGGACCGGGAACGGCGGCGTCGAGCATGCCGTACCCGACGAAGCCCGCGTGCAGGGGTTCGTGCCCGCTGCCGCCGCCGCTGACGATGCCGACCTTGCCGGACACCGGGGCGTCGGCGCGGTGCAGGTGGATCGGGTCCTCGACGAGGACCACGTGACCGGCGTGCGCCTGGGCGAACCCCCGCACGGTCTCGATGACGACGTCCTGCGGGTCGTTGATGAGCTTCTTCATGACGGGGCCTCCACGGGTCGGACGCCCGGACGAGGCCTGCACACCGCCGACGTCGTCCGGAGTGGGCCCAGGCTACAACGGGCGTGCGTTCCCCGGACCTGCACGTTCGTGCACGGGGTGCCCGTGGGGATCCCGCCCCGGAATGGCCTGACGCACACTCCTCATGCACGTTCGTGCAACTTCCCGCAGATCGCTCACGTGTTCATCACCCGTCGGAAATCCCCGGCAGTATGCTCGCCACAATCACTCGATGGGGAGTGCCGAGCAGCATCGGGACCCCCAACCAGCGCAATGGAGGTCACCGATGGACGACATCGGCGTCAAGTTCCTTTCCGAGCTCGTCGGCACCACGATGCTCATCATCCTGGGTGGCGGTGTCGTCGCCGCCGTGTCACTCAAGAAGTCCAAGGGCTTCGGCGCAGGCTTCCTCATGGTCACGATCGGTTGGGGCTTCGCGGTCTTCGCCGGCGTCACCGTCTCGTACAAGTCCGGCGGCCAGCTGAACCCGGCCGTCAGCCTCGCCCAGGCCATCCTCGGCAACATCACCGTCGGTGAGATGTTCCTCTTCTGGCTCGCCCAGCTGATCGGCGCGATCATCGGTGCGGTCATCGTCTGGCTCGCCTACAAGCAGCACTTCGACGAGGAGCCCGACCCGGCCGCCAAGCTCGGCGTCTTCTCCACCGGCCCGGCCATCCGCTCCTACGGCTGGAACCTCGTCACCGAGATCATCGGCACCTTCGTCCTCGTCTTCGTGGTGATCGCGTTCACGAACGGCAAGACCCCGTCCGAGCTCGGCGCCATCCCCGTGGCGTTCCTCGTGATCGCGATCGGTGTCTCCCTCGGTGGCCCGACCGGGTACGCGATCAACCCGGCCCGTGACCTCGGCCCGCGCCTCGCGCACGCCTTCCTGCCCATCAAGGGCAAGGGCTCGAGCGACTGGGCCTACGCCTGGGTGCCGGTCGTCGGTCCGCTCATCGGTGGTGCGATCGCGGCAGGTCTGTCGTACGCACTGCTCCCCCTCGCCTGATCCCACACCCGTCCCCGTCGGCCGGCCCCAACGCCGGGGCCGGCCGCAGCACCGAACACCCGTAAGGAGCACCAATGGCCGACTACATCGTCGCCATCGACCAGGGCACGACCAGCACCCGTGCAATCGTCTTCGACCACTCCGGTTCGATCATCTCCGTCGGACAGAAGGAGCACGAGCAGATCTTCCCGCGCGCGGGATGGGTCGAGCACGACCCCGCCGAGATCTGGGACAACGTCCGTGAGGTGATCGGCCAGGCACTCTCCCGCGCCGACATCACCCGCCACGACGTCGCCGCGGTCGGCATCACGAACCAGCGCGAGACCGCGGTCGTGTGGGACAAGACCACCGGCAAGGCCGTCTACAACGCGATCGTCTGGCAGGACACCCGCACCCAGTCGATCGTCGACAAGCTCGCCGACGGCGACACCGACCGCTACAAGTCGGTCGTCGGTCTCCCGCTCGCGACGTACTTCGCCGGCACCAAGATCATGTGGATCCTCGAGAACGTCGAGGGTGCACGCGAGAAGGCCGAGGCCGGGGACCTGCTCTTCGGCACCACCGACACCTGGGTCCTCTGGAACCTGACCGGTGGCGTCGACGGCGGCGTGCACAAGACCGACGTCACGAACGCGTCCCGCACGCTGTTCATGGACCTCGAGACGCTGCAGTGGCGCGACGACATCCTGGCGGACTTCGGTGTGCCGAAGTCGATGCTCCCGGAGATCGTCAGCTCCTCCGAGGTCTACGGCCACGTCGAGTCGTCGAACCTCCTCCGCGAGGTCCCGATCGCCGGCATCCTCGGCGACCAGCAGGCCGCGACGTTCGGCCAGGCCGCGTTCGACAAGGGCGAGTCGAAGAACACGTACGGCACCGGCAACTTCCTGATCTTCAACACCGGCACGGAGATCGTCCGTTCCGAGAACGGGCTGCTGACGACCGTCGGCTACAAGCTCGGTGACCAGGAGACGCACTACGCGCTCGAGGGCTCGATCGCCGTCACGGGGTCGCTCATCCAGTGGCTCCGCGACAACCTGGGCCTCATCCAGAGCGCCCCGGAGGTCGAGGCGCTGGCGAAGACGGTCGACGACAACGGCGGCGTGTACTTCGTCCCGGCGTTCTCCGGCCTGTTCGCGCCGTACTGGCGTCCGGATGCCCGCGGTGCGATCGTCGGCCTGACGCGCTACGTCAACAAGGGCCACATCGCCCGTGCGGCCCTCGAGGCCACGGCGCTGCAGACCCGCGAGGTCCTCGACGCCGTGAACGCGGACTCCGGCGTGGACCTGACCGAGCTCAAGGTCGACGGCGGCATGACCGCCAACAACGAGCTCATGCAGTTCCAGGCGGACATCCTCGACGTGCCGGTCGTCCGACCGGTCGTCGCGGAGACCACCGCGCTCGGCGCCGCCTACGCAGCCGGCCTCGCCGTCGGTTTCTGGGCGAACCTCGACGAGCTCCGTGCCAACTGGCAGGAGGACCAGCGCTGGGAGCCGCAGCTCGACGCCGCGGAGCGCGACCGCACGCTGCGCCTCTGGAAGAAGGCCGTCACGAAGACCTTCGACTGGGTCGACGAGGACGTCCAGTAGTCGTCAGCTGACGCGACGCACCAGCCGGGAGGCCCGGTGCCGGTCCCTGGGACCGGCACCGGGCCTCCCGTCCGTGGTCCAGGGCCGTGGTGTGCCCGACGTGACCCGCGCGGTCCGTCGGCTACGCGACGGGTGCCGCGTCGACCCAGTCGGCGAGCTTCCGCTCGGCGGCACCGGAGTCGATCGCCTCGGCCGCGACGACGAGCTGCTCGCGGAAGCGGTGCAGGATCGGCCGGTCCCACTGTTCCGGGTCCTCGGCGAGGCGGAACGAGACCAGGCCGGCCGCGGCGTTCAGGAGCACGATGTCGCGGACCGGACCGGTCTCCCCCGCCAGGACACGCCGGACGATCGCCGCGTTCTCCGCGGGTTCGCCGCCGAGCAGGTCCTCCATCCGGGCACGGGCGATGCCGAGGTCGCGCGGGTCGAGGTCGTGCTCGGTGACGCGGCCGCCGGTGACCTCCCAGATGTGGCTGTGGCCGGTCGTGGTGAGCTCGTCGAGGCCGTCGTCGCCGCGGAACACCAGTGCGGTCGCGCCGCGCGTCTGGAACACGCCCGTGATGATCGGGACCAGCTCGAGCTGCGCCACGCCGACGGCGTTCGCCTCGCACCGTGCGGGGTTCACGAGCGGGCCGAGGAAGTTGAAGACGGTCGGCACGCCGATCTCACGGCGGACCGGGGCGGCGTGCGCGAAGCCCGGGTGGAAGGCGCTCGCGAAGGCGAAGGTCAGCCCGACACGCCGGAACGTGTCCGCGACGCGCACCGCGTCCATCGTGAGGTCGAGACCGAGCGCCGCGAGGACGTCGCTCGAGCCCGACTTCGAGGAGCTCGCGCGGTTGCCGTGCTTGACGACCGGAACGCCGGCGGCGGCGATCACGATCGCCGCCATCGTCGACACGTTCACGGTGCCGACCACGTCGCCGCCGGTGCCGACGATGTCGAGCGCCATCGGGTCGACGTCCAGCGGGACGGCGGCTTCGAGGATCGCGTCGCGGAAACCGACCACCTCGTCGACGGTCTCGCCCTTGGCGCGGAGGGCCACGGCGAAGGCGGCGATCTGGGCGTCGGTGGCGCGCCCGTGCACGATCTCCTCCATGGCCCATGTGGACTGCCTGATCGTCAGGTCCTCGCGCGCCATGAGCGCACTGATGACGGCAGGCCAGGAGAGAACGTCAGACATACCCGCGATCGTACTGTTTTCGAACGACCCGCCAGTTGCCTGGCAAAACACTGTCGGTGGTTTCGGCCATAATGGACTCTGTGACAAGCACCCCTCTCTCCAGACCAGCCAGCGGTACGGTCCTCAACAGGCCGAACCCCGTTGCCGTGGGGACGATCGTGTGGCTGGGCAGCGAGGTCATGTTCTTCGCCGGCCTGTTCGCGATCTACTTCACGCTGCGCAGCACCTCCCCCGAGCTCTGGGCGACCGAGACCGCCCACCTCGAGGTGCCGTTCGCCTCGGTGAACACGATCGTGCTGGTCCTGTCCAGCTTCGCGTGCCAGTTCGCGGTCTTCGCCGCCGAGCGCTTCCAGGTGCACCGCACGAGCTGGAACCCCCGTGACTGGGGCATGACGGAGTGGTTCTTCGTCACGTACTGCATGGGCGCGGTCTTCGTCTGCGGCCAGATCTTCGAGTACGCCAACCTCTGGCACGAGGGCATCACGCTCTCCTCCAGTGCCTACGGCTCGGCGTTCTACTTCACCACCGGCTTCCACGGCCTGCACGTGACCGGTGGCCTGATCGCCTTCCTCCTGACGCTCGGCCGTGGCTTCGCCGCGAAGAACTTCGGCCACAAGGAGGCCACCACGGCCATCGTCGTGTCGTACTACTGGCACTTCGTCGACGTGGTCTGGATCGGCCTCTTCGCCGTCATTTACCTTCTCAAGTAGGAATCGGACAGCACCCACCGCATGTTCAACAGAACCAAGTCCAAGAAGGGCCGCCGCTCCCCGCTGGCGACCGTCTCGCTCATCGTCGTCGGTCTGATGACCACCGGCGGTGCGTACGCGCTGTTCAGCTCCACGGCCTCCGCCGACGACAGCAGCACGACCACGGTCGCGGCCGCGAGCCAGTCGCAGGTGAACGAAGGCCAGAAGCTCTTCGCGTCCAACTGCGCCACCTGCCACGGCCTGTCCGCACAGGGCACCAGCGAGGGCCCGTCCCTCATCGGTGTCGGCGCAGCGTCGGTCGACTTCCAGGTCGGCACCGGTCGCATGCCGATGGCTGCCCAGGGCCCCCAGGCCGAAGAGAAGCCCTCGCAGTTCACCGACACGCAGGTCGACGCCCTCGCGGCGTACGTCGCCTCGCTCGGCCCCGGCCCGTCGATCCCCTCGACGTCGCTCACCGACGGCTCCGACGGTGACGCCGCCGCCGGTGCGGAGCTCTTCCGCATCAACTGCGCGATGTGCCACAACGTCGCCGGTGCCGGTGGTGCCCTGACCGAGGGCAAGTACGCGCCGAACCTGACGAACGTCACGGGCAAGCACATCTACGAGGCCATGGTCACGGGTCCGCAGAACATGCCGGTGTTCAACGACCTGAACATCACGCCGCAGCAGAAGGCCGACATCATCACGTACCTCAAGTACGTGCAGGACAACGCTTCGCCCGGTGGCTTCGGCCTCGGCGCCCTCGGCCCGGTGGCAGAGGGTCTGTTCATCTGGATCTTCGGACTCGGCGCGGTGGTCGCGATGACCGTCTGGCTGACCGCGAAGTCCAACTGATCGTCCGTGTCGCACGACACTGAAGGGAACACCATGGCAGAGCACGACGACGAGGCGCTGAACTCGTCCTCGGCTGTCGAGAAGCACGGCACCTCGGTGCCGGCCGGCACCGCGGTCCTGCCCGCGGAACCGTTCGAGAACCCGGGTGAGCCGCCGCACCGCGCGCGCCGCACCGACGTCGACCCGAAGAAGCAGCGGCTGGCCGAGCGCCAGGTCGCGACGTTCTTCTACCTCTCGATCGTCGGCAGCGTCCTGTCGATCGCCGCGTACGTCGCGTTCCCGATCAAGTCCGACGACTTCGGGACGGTCCGCACCGCGAACCTCTTCCTCGGTCTGGCCATCTCGCTCGCGCTGCTCGCCCTCGGCATCGGCGCGGTCTACTGGTCGAAGTCCCTGGTCTCCGACCGAGAGATCAGCGAGCTCCGCCACCCCACCCGTGGCACCGACGCGACCCGCGCGAAGGCCGTCGAGGCCTTCCAGCTCGCCGACAAGGAGTCCGGCTTCAGCCGTCGCAAGCTGATCCGCAACTCGATGATCGGCGCCCTCGTGGCGTTCCCGCTGCCCGGCATCGTGCTGGTCCGCGACCTCGCCCCGGCCGCCGACCCGAACGAGCTCCTCCGCCACACCATGTGGGCGAAGGGCACGCGCCTGACGAAGGACCCGACCGGTCTGCCGATCAAGGCCTCGGACGTCACCATCGGCTCGGTCTTCCACGTGATCCCGGACGGGCTCCTCGACAAGGAAGACATGCTCGAGGAGAAGGCCAAGGCCGCGGTGCTCCTCATGCGCCTCGACCCGAAGGACCTCAACCCCTCGAAGGGCCGCGAGAACTGGGGTTACGACGGTATCGTTGCCTACTCCAAGATCTGCACCCACGTCGGATGCCCGGTCGCGCTCTACGAGCAGCAGACGCACCACCTGCTGTGCCCCTGCCACCAGTCGACCTTCGACGTCTCGAACAACTGCGACGTCATCTTCGGTCCGGCGGCTCGCCCCCTCCCCCAACTTCCGATCGCGATCGACGACGACGGCTACCTGGTTGCGCAGAGCGACTTCCACGAGCCGGTCGGACCGTCCTTCTGGGAGCGTGAACGCTGATGACCAGCACCACCACCACGAACGCACCGAACACGGCGAGCACCAAGCCCGCTCCGGAGCGTGGGTCCCGCATCATCGGCGGGGTCGCCAACTACATCGACGAGCGCACGAGCATCTCCGGTCTGGTGAAGGAGGTCGGTCGCAAGATCTTCCCCGACCACTGGAGCTTCATGCTCGGTGAAGTCGCGCTGTACAGCTTCGTCGTCATCCTGCTGTCGGGGACGTTCCTGACGTTCTTCTTCGGTGCCTCGATGACCGAGGTCGTCTACAACGGCTCCTACGTCCCGCTCAAGGGCGTCGAGATGTCGACGGCACTCCAGTCGACGCTGAACATCTCGTTCGACATCCGTGGCGGGCTCTTCGTCCGGCAGATCCACCACTGGGCGGCCCTGCTGTTCGTCGCCTCGGTGATGCTTCACATGGCCCGCGTGTTCTTCACCGGTGCCTTCCGCAAGCCGCGCGAGCTCAACTGGGTCTTCGGCTTCGTGCTGTGGGTCCTCGCCATGGCCGAGGGCTTCACCGGCTACTCGCTCCCCGACGACCTGCTCTCCGGCAACGGTCTCCGCATCATCGTCGGCATGATCGAGGGCGTCCCGGTGATCGGCGTCTGGATCGGCTACATCCTGTTCGGCGGCGAGTTCCCCGGAACCGCGATCGTCGGCCGCCTGTACACGCTGCACATCCTGCTGCTCCCGGCGATCCTCGTGGCGGTCCTCGGTGTCCACCTCGTGCTCGTCGTGGTCAACAAGCACACGCAGTACGCGGGCCCCGGCAAGACCAACGACAACGTCGTGGGCGTCCCGATCCTCCCGGCGTTCGCCGCGAAGGCCGGTGGCTTCTTCTTCATCGTCGCGGGCATCCTCGCCCTCATCGCGTCGCTGTTCACGATCAACCCGATCTGGAACTACGGCCCGTACGACCCCTCCCCGGTGTCCGCCGGTACCCAGCCCGACTGGTACATCGGCTTCGCGGACGGCGCGCTCCGACTGGTGCCCCCGCACTGGGAAGTCGTGTGGTTCGGCTACACGGTGTCGTTCAACATCCTCGCGCCGATCGCGGTGCTCGTCGGACTCATCCTGGCGATCTTCATCTACCCCTTCATCGAGGCGTGGGTCACCGGCGACAAGCGTGAGCACCACATCGCGGACCGTCCCCGCAACGCCCCGACCCGCACCGCGTTCGGCGCTGCCGGAGTCACGCTCTACGCCAGCCTCTGGGCCGCGGCGAGCTCGGACATCATCGCGACGCACTTCCTGGTCTCGATCGACAGCGTGATCCACGTCATCCAGGCCACGACCGTCCTCGGCCCGTTCGTCGCCTTCTGGATCACGAAGCGCGTGTGCCTGGCGCTGCAGAAGAAGGACCGCGAGATCGTCCTCCACGGCTACGAGTCGGGCCGCATCGTCCGACTCCCGCACGGTGAGTACATCGAGGTCCACGAGCAGCTCGACGAGTACGAGCGCTGGAAGCTCCTGCAGTTCAACGAGTACAAGCCGCTCATGATCCGTCCGAACGCCAAGGGGCAGATCACCCCGGTCCAGAAGGTCCGCGCCGGCATGTCGCGCTTCTTCTTCGAGGACCGCATCGCGCCCGTCTCGAAGTCCGAGCTCGAGGCTGCGCACGCCGCGCACCACGGCCCAGACCTCGAGGGCACGCACCAGGCCCCGCAGGTCGGAGCCGGCGGACACTGAGTCCGGACAGCGCAACGAAACAGCCCCCGCCACGATCGTGGTGGGGGTTGTTTCGTGCCACGCCGCCTTCGGTTCACCCGCGATTCACGAGGGCGTGCTGGACTCGTCCAGGACGGTGTGGCATCGTGTTGCACCACGCATCTGGAACGGGCTCCTCCCCCGAGGGGCCCACCAACGGAATGAGAACCCGATGGAATCCCGGACGGCCGAGCACCCCAGGCCGAACCACTTCCTGCTCCACCTCAGCGACACCCACCTCATCGCGGGTGACGGCGACCTCTACGGGGACGTCGACTCGGCCGCACGGCTGTCGCAGATCATCGACGAGATCGAGGCATCCGGTGCCCGTCCGGAGGCGATCATCATCACCGGGGACGTGGCGGACAAGGGCGAGCCAGGGGCCTACGCCCGCGTCCGACGGATCATCGAGCCGGCTGCCGAGCGCATCGGCGCCCAGGTGATCTGGGCGATGGGCAACCACGACGAGCGCGGCGCGTTCCGCCAGGAGCTCTTCGGACTCCACCCCACCGACCGGCCGGTGGACTTCGTGTACGAGGTGAACGGCCTCCGCGTCATCACCCTCGACACCAGCGTCCCGGGCGAGCACTACGGCATCGTCACCCCCGAGCAGCTCGACTGGCTCGCAGAGGTGCTCTCCGAGGCCGCACCGCACGGCACGATCCTCGCGATGCACCACCCGCCCGTCCCGAGCGTGCAGGACCTGACCGTCCTCGTGGAGCTCCGCGAGCAGCAGGCGCTGGCCGAGGTCGTCGAGGGATCCGACATCCTGGCCATCATCGCCGGGCACCTGCACTACTCGACGAGCGCCGTGTTCGCCGGCATCCCCGTCTCCGTGGCGAGTGCCACGTGCTACACGCAGGACCTCAACGAGTTCCAGGGCGGGACGCGCGGCCGCGACGGTGCGCAGTCGTTCAACCTGGTCCACGTGTACGGCCACAACGTCGTGCACTCGGTGGTGCCGATCGGGCAGTACGCCACGGTCGGTGAGCCGGTGTCGTCCGAGCAGACGGACGCCCGTCTCGCGGCGGCCGGAGTCGTCATCCCCGCGGCGGTCGAGCCGGCTCCGGTGACCTCGAGCATCCCCGTCTTCACGCTCGACTCGGTCCCCGTCTCCCCCGTCCACCGCTGACGCGCCCCGGCCCCGGCGCTGGTCCCGTACCTGGTGAGATCGCACTTCGTGTCGGATCGTCCGTGACGGACCCGACACGAAGTGCGATCTCAGCGCCAGCGCCAGCGCCAGCGCACGCGTCCTCCCGCGGCGCTACGCGTCCGGGTTCTCCCACGGGGCCGGGAACGGGAAGTAGCGGTCCAGGAAGTCGGTGACGCGGGTGGTGCGCTCGTCGTCGCTGACCTCGGGGAAGCTGCCGTCGTTCAGGCAGAAGAAGTCGACGTTCCGCTTCTTCAGCAGGTCCTCGAGTGCGCGGAGCCCGGACTGCATCGTGGTGTCGATGTAGCGGACGGGCGCGTTCTCCTGCACGATCGCGCGACCGGTGAGCAGCGCGTAGTAGTGGTAGAGCGAGTTCGTCACCGAGATGTTCTCCGCCGCACGGAACCGGGAGCCGGCGGTCGCCGCGAACTCGTCCGCGAACTCGTGCTCCATCTCGGTCATGATGCTCGCGCGGAGCGGGGTGGGAGCGTGCTCGAGGTGCCGGGTCGTCACGGCGCCGAAGCGCTGCGCGAGGAGCCGGCGATTCACCCGCGCGGAGTTCTCGAAGCCGCTGCGCGCGGGGTTGTTCGAGCCGAGGCCGATCCGCGTGGTGGCGAGGATGAACTTCGTCACGGAGCCCGGGCTGAAGAACACCGACGGGTCGACCTGCCGGCCGAAGAACATGTCGTCGTTCGAGTAGATGAAGTGCTCGCTGATGCCCGGGATGTGGTGCAGCTGCGACTCGACGGCCTGGGAGTTGTGCGTCGGCAGCACGGACGGGTCGGCGAAGAACTCCTCGCTGCGGACGATCCGGACGCGCGGGTGGTCGGCGAGCCATGCCGGTGCCGGGGAGTCGGTCGCGATGTAGATCGTCCGGACCCACGGCGCGTACATGTACACCGAGCGGAGTGCGTACTTGAGCTCGTTGATCTGCCGGAAGCGGGCGGGGGCGTCGTCGCCCTCCCCCAGGACGGCGGACGACTGCGCTGCCTGGCGGGCTCGCTGGTACTCGATCGCGTTGCCGTCCACCCACGAGAAGACGATGTCGATCGGGAAGCGGATGTCCGAGACGTGGTCGTCGAACATGTGCTCGACGGTGCGCCAGGTGCGACCGTAGCGCTCGATGTCGACGAGGACGAACTCCTCGACCGGCAGGCTGCGACGCATCAGGGCGTTCTCCACCGGTGCGAGGACCTCGGTGTCCGTCACCCGCCAGAACTCCATCTGGACGCTGGTCTCGGCGCCGTAGCGGAGACGACCGAGCGGCTCGACGCGCGGACGGAAGACGCGCAGGACGAGGTCGTCCGGCGAGCCGAGGCCGTCGTCGACGACGAGCACCGCGGGCTTCCCCGGCGGCTTCGCGTAGAACGGTTCGCCGACGGCGGCGTCCATCACGGCGGACTCGGCGCGCTGGCGGTCCCGCTCGTCGAGCGCGATCACCGGGCGCTGGTCGTTGCCGCGGATGAGGAGGTGGTCGACGTCCGCGGCGGTGAGCGCGTCGTCGAGGAAGAGCAGGTCTTCGATCATGGACTGCTGCGGGGTCAGGTGCCCGTTCAGCAGGGTGAAGCGCCCCTTCCGGAGCACGACGTCGGATCGATCGAGACCGCCGGAGGACGGTCGAGGGTTCAGCAGAGGACTCTCGGTCACCGGCTCGGTCTCGTTGCTCATCCATGCCCTTCGTCTCGTGTGGTCGGACCACGTGCCCGACGCTGCCGATCCTACCGGGCGGGCGGTGCTTCCGTCGTTCGGGGCACCTTGACGACGATGCCGACCACGATGAACAGCGCGGCGGCGACGACCTGCAGCGCCGCCCAGACCTGCCCGGGGATCGGGACGACGACGAGCGGGTTCCAGCAGACCGCGACGGCGGCCATCAGCACGGCGGTCCACCAGGAGCGGCCGCGGATGCAGAAGACCAGCACGATCAGGGCCAGGACGGTGATCCCCCAGCGCACGAAGACGAACGCGGGGGCGTCCAGGAACGCGATGCACGCCAGCAGCACGATGGCCGCGAGCAGGGACGGTGCGAGCGCCGGACGGGTGAACGCCGGGGTGGCGGACACCGCAGGGGCCGGGCGTGCGCTGGACGCGGCCGCCCCGAACGACGACCCGACCGGGGGCCGTCCCTTCCGTGCTGCCATCAGGCGGAGGCCTCGTCCAGTTCGATCGCGGTGATGGGCCGGGACATCGGCGGGAGGCCGCGGAGCCGTTCCAGCGCCGGGACGAGTTCGGCGACGTACGCCCGGTAGCCCTCGTCGGTGAGGTGCAGGCCGTCGTCGGTGAACTGCTCGGCGAGGTGGTCCCCGTCGGCCAGGGCCGGCCAGACGTCGAGGTACTGCGCGTGACAGGTGGCGACGAACTGGCGGAGGTGCCGGTTCGCCTCTTCGATGCGCGGGGTGTACTCGGCCTGCCGCGGGAGGATCGAGACCAGCAGGAGCCGGACCCCGGGGAGCTCGCGGCGGAGCGTCACGAGGATCGTCTCGACGTTCCGCACGACGTGCTCGGCGCTCTTGCGGTGGTTGCCGAAGTCGTTGGTGCCGATGAGCAGCACGATCTCTTCCGGTGCGGCTGCCACGACGGCGTCGAGCCGTTCGAGGACGCCGTCCGTCGTGTCGCCGTTGATGCCGTGGTTCAGGGTCTGCTCGTCCGGCAGACGCTCGTCCCAGGACCCGCCTGCGGTGATGCTGTCCCCCAGGAACAGGATCGTGCCGCGTTCGTCGTCGCTCATGCTGCCTCCTCGTGCTCCGGCGTGCGAGACCCATTCTGGTGCGTGCTGTTGGCCTGCGTCGAGTCGGTGCGGTGGGCTTCGCGCTCGGCACGGGCCGTGATGCGCTCCACCATGCCGGGGAAGATGACCCCGTGGAAGGGCAGGATCGAGTACCAGTAGAGCCGTCCGGCGAGTCCCTGCGGGAAGTACAGCGCCCGCTGGTGGTAGTCGCAGCCGCCGTCGTCGGTCGGGGTCACGGTCATCTCGAGCCACGCACGACCCGGTGACTTGAACTCGGCCCGGAGCCGCAGGTAGCGCCCGCGGTCGAGTCGTTCGACGCGCCACCAGTCGAGCGCGTCGCCCTGCTCGAGACGCTTGGGGTCGCGACGGCCGCGGTTCAGCCCGACACCGCCGGCGATCTTGTCCATCCAGCCGCGTGCGACCCACGCGAGGGGGAAGGAGTACCAGCCGTTCTCGCCGCCGATGGACTCGACGACGCTCCAGACGGCCTCCGGCGGCGCGGCGCTGTGGCGGTGCCGGTCGTCCACGTAGACGGTGTGGCCGGCCCAGTCCGGGTCGCTCGGCAGCGGGTCGGCCGGCGTGCTCGCGAGCGTCGCGCTGCGCCAGCTCGTCTGGACCTCGCCCTTGCGCATCTTCGTCAGCGCGAGCCGCACGGACCGTCGGTACGAGGTGAGTCCCCCGGCGGGGCGCGGGACCACGTCGTCGATGTCGTGCTCGCGCTGGACACACTCGAACTGCAGCGACTCGATGATCGGGGTCGCGAGCTTGCGCGGGATGGGGGTGACGGCGTTGAACCAGTGGGCGGCGAGCCCCGGCGTCATGACCGGCAGCGACGAGATCGGGCGCTGGGGCAGCTTGGCCTCGACCGCGTAGCCGTTCAGCATCTGGCCGTACCGGAGCACGTCCGGCCCACCGATGTCGAACGTCCGGTTGACGTCGTCGGGGATGTCGAGCGCCGCGACGAGGTAGTAGAGCACGTCGCGCACGGCGATCGGCTGGATCCGGTTGCGGACCCACTTCGGCGCGGGCATCCACGGCAGGACGTCCGTGACGTGCCGGATCATCTCGAACGAGGTGCTGCCGGAGCCGATCACCACACCGGCCTGGTAGGCGATCGTCGGGACACCGGAGCCGAGCAGGACGTCGCCGACCTCCTTCCGGCTGCGCAGGTGCTTCGAGAGCTCGCCGTCCGGGTGCAGGCCGCCGAGGTACACGAAGCGGCGCACACCAGCGGCCTCCGCGGCGGACGCCATGGTCTCGACGGCCTTCCGCTCGGCCGACTCGAAGTCGCCGTCGGCGCCCATCGCGTGCGCCAGGTAGTAGACGGCCTCGATCCCGTCCACCGCGGTGGCCACGGCGTCGGCGTCCTGCAGGTCCCCCTGCACGATGTCGACGTCACCGTGCCACGGGACGTCGTCGAGCTTCTGCGGGGTGCGGACGAGCACCCGCACGGAGTGCCCTGCTTCGAGGAGACGGGGAACGAGACGACCGCCGATGTAGCCGGTGGCCCCGGTGACGAGGACGCGCATGCGGGGCACGGTACGCCGCGCGCCTTGAGGGTAGGCTCGTCGGGTGGACAACGCAGCCTTCCCCGTCACCGCCGACGCAGTCCGTCGACTCATCGACCACGCGATCCTGAAGCCGGAACTCACCCGTGCCGACGTCGACGCGCAGCTCGACGAAGCCGCCACGTACCGCGTCTTCAGCGTGTGCGTCCGGCCGAGCGACGTCCGGCACGCCGTGGAGCGCCTCCAGGGCACCGGGGTCGGCGTCGGGACGGTCATCGGCTTCCCGCACGGCACCACCTCGACCGAGGCGAAGGTCGCCGAGTCGCTGCAGGCCCTGGCCGACGGCGCCTTCGAGCTCGACATGGTCCAGAACATCGGCGCCGCGAAGTCCGGCGACTGGGACCGGGTCCGGAACGACGTCCGCGCCGTCGTCGACGCCGCCGGTGACACGGTCGTGAAGGTCATCCTCGAGACCGCGTTCCTCACCGACGACGAGATCGTCGCCGCCAGCCGGGCCGCCGTCGCCGGTGGCGCCGCGTTCGTGAAGACGTCGACCGGGTTCGCCGGTGGTGGCGCCACCACGGAGCACATCGCCCTGATGCGCGAGACCGTCGGCGCGGACACCGGCGTGAAGGCCTCAGGCGGCGTCCGCGGGCTCGACACCCTCATCGACATGGTCCAGGCCGGTGCCGACCGCATCGGCACCAGCGCCTCGGCACGCATCCTCGACGAGGTCGCGCACCGCGTCGAGACCGGCGCCGCCTCCGGCGCGGGTGACGACACCAGCTCGTACTGAACCGCGGCGCGCTGGACCGCGGCGCTGCTCCGCGGCGCACTGATCCGCACCCTCCCACCCACCACCTGCCCTGAGCCGGGGTGCGGACCGGACGCGACGACGCGTCACGGGGCCGCACCGAGCCTCCAGACCGTCGCATCGGAGCGAGCATGTCGAACACGGAACCCACGACCGACCACCCCGGGGCCCTCGCCCTCGCCGTCGACCTCGGCGGCACCAAGGTGGAGGCCGCGCTGGTCAGCGACCAGGGCGTCGTGCTGCCCGGCAGCCGCTTCCGGAGCCCCACCGGGCCGCAGCGCACCTCGGAGGAGCTGCAGGCCGCGGTCGACGAGGTCGTCACCGACGCGCTCGGTGCGCTGCCCGCCGACGCGACGCTCGCCGGCGTCGGGATCGGTTCCGCCGGCCCCGTCGACGAGGAGCACGGGCTCGTCTCGCCGCTCAACATGCCGGTCTGGCGCGGTTACCCGCTGCGTGACCGCATCGCCGCGCACGTGCCCGACGGCACGCCCGTGACGCTCCGCATGGACGGGCTCGCGATCACACTCGCCGAGCACTGGCTCGGCGCGGCGCAGGGCTCCGACCACGTGATGGGCATGATCGTGTCCACCGGCGTCGGTGGCGGGCTGATCCTGCACGGCCGGACCGTCAGCGGCCCCACCGGCAACGCCGGACACATCGGGCACGTCGAGTGCGGCGGGTACGACGATCCGTGCGCCTGCGGCGGCACCGGCTGCCTGGAGGCCGTGGCCAGCGGCCCGAAGACCGTCGCGTGGGCGCAGCGTCAGGGATTCACCGGCACCACCGGCGAGGAACTGTCGGCCGCGTACGCGGCGGGTGACGAGATCGCGGTCGCCGCGGTCAAGCGCAGCGGACGGGCGCTCGGGCAGGCGATCGCGTCGGCGACGTCGCTGGTCGACCTCGAGGTGGTGGCGATCGGCGGCGGGTTCTCGCACGTCACGCCGGACCTGTTCGAGTACGCGCGGCAGGCGGTCGCGGAGCGTCGTGAGTTCGGGTTCGTCACGAAGGTGCGGATCGTCCCGACCGGGCTCTCGCAGGACGGGCCGCTCATCGGCGCGGCGGCGCTGGTGCACCGGGCGCACGTCCTGCGCTGAGCCGGGCGCCGGCGCGCGCGCTTCGCCCGGCGCTGTCGCGCTCGCGCGCACTTCGCCGGGCGCTGTCCACAAGGGGACCGGGTCGGCCGGTGGGTGCGGCAGGATGTGCGGGTGCCTCCCTCCCGCCTCGTCACCACCGAGGACTGGCCCGAAGCGGAGTTGCGCGCGGCCGTGCTCGCGGGGGAGCTCGTCGCCGTGGGAGCCTGCTGGGCATCCGTCGCCGAGCCGCAGGACCCGGCACTCCGTGCGGCGTCGTTCGCGTGGAGCACCGGTGACGACCGGGTCATCGCCTCCGGGCGGAGCGCCGCGTGGATCTGGGGTGCCCGCTCCCGGCCGCCACTCCCCCACGACGCCTGCGTCCGTGCCGGGGAACGCGTCCGCCAGAGCGGCGGCGACCGGATCCGGGAGATCGCGATCGACGAGGACGACCTGGTCCTCCTGGCGGGGACCTCGGTGACCTCGCCGACCCGGACGGCGCTGGACTTGCTGCGCACCGCCAGTCCGGACGGGTGGGCCGAGCGCGCCGCGACCGTGGTCGGGCTCCTCGCGGTCACGGACGTGACGGCCGACCACGTTCGTGAGCGGCTGCACCGGCTCGGGACCGTGCCGATGGTGCGTCAGGCCG
This sequence comes from Curtobacterium sp. PhB130, assembly GCF_003755165.1. Lineage (NCBI taxonomy): Bacteria > Bacillati > Actinomycetota > Actinomycetes > Micrococcales > Microbacteriaceae > Curtobacterium > Curtobacterium sp. PhB130. The sequence goes on from NZ_RKII01000009.1 coordinate 85,079, forward strand.
AGCGACGACTGGCCGAGCTCGCGGGCGCCGCAGACAGCACCGGCACGACTGCCGTGGTCCGCGCGGTGTCGCTCAGCCTGCGCTGACGCGGTACACGTCGTACACCGCGTCGATGCGGCGCACCGCGTTCAGCACGCGGTCCAGGTGGGTGGTGTCACCCATCTCGAACACGAACCGGGACAGGGCCAGACGGTCGGACGACGTGGAGACCGTCGCCGACAGGATGTTCACGTGGTGGTCCGTCAGCACCCGGGTGACGTCGCTGAGGAGCCCCGACCGATCGAGCGCCTCGATCTGGATCTGGACGAGGAAGACCGACTTCGACGACGGCGCCCATTCGACCTCGATCATCCGGTCGGGCTCGTTCATCAGGGACTTCACGTTCGTGCACGACGCCTGGTGGACGGAGACGCCCTGACCGCGGGTGATGAACCCGACGATCTGGTCCCCCGGCACCGGGGTGCAGCACTTCGCGAGCTTGACCAGGATGTCGGGCGCACCACGGACGAGCACACCGCTGTCGCTGTTGCGCAGCTGCCGGCTCGTGACCTGGCGCGGGAACGCCAGCTCGGGTTCGTCGGTCTCGGTCTCCGTCTGGACGCCGGCGAGCACCTTCTCGATGACCGACTGCGTGGAGACGTGGCCCTCACCGATGGCGGCGTAGAGCGCGGAGACGTCGTCGTAGCGCATCGCCGAGGCCACCTCGGAGATGGAGTCCTGGCTCATGATGCGCTGCAGCGGCAGGTTCTGCTTGCGCATCGCCCGGGCGATCGCGTCGCGGCCCTGCTCGATGGCTTCTTCGCGGCGCTCCTTGGTGAACCACTGCTTGATCTTGTTCCGGGCGCGGGGGCTCCGGACGAAGGTCAGCCAGTCCTGCGAGGGGCCGGAGTCGGGGTTCTTCGACGTGAAGATCTCCACGACGTCACCGCTCGACAGCGAGCTCTCGAGCGGCACGAGCCGCCCGTTCACCTTCGCACCCATGGTGCGGTGGCCGATCTCGGTGTGCACGGCGTACGCGAAGTCGACGGGGGTGGCGCCGGCGGGCAGGCCGATGACCTTGCCCTGCGGCGTGAAGACGTAGGTCTCCTTCGCGCCGATCTCGTAGCGCAGCGAGTCGAGGAACTCGCCCGGGTCGCTGGTCTCCGCCTGCCAGTCGGTGATGTGCGCGAGCCACGCCATGTCCTGGTCGGTGGCGCTGGAGCTGTCGACTTCGCGGCCGGCGGCACGCTGCTTGTACTTCCAGTGCGCGGCGACACCGAACTCGGCGCGCTGGTGCATCTCGTGGGTACGGATCTGGATCTCGACCGGGCGCCCCTGCGGTCCGAGGACCGAGGTGTGCAGCGACTGGTAGAGGTTGAACTTCGGCGTCGCGATGTAGTCCTTGAACCGGCCGGGCAGCGGCGTCCACCGCGCGTGCACGGACCCGAGCATCGCGTAGCAGTCACGGACCGTCGGCACGAGCACCCGGATGCCGACGAGGTCGTAGATCTCGTCGAACTCGCGGCCCCGCACGATCATCTTCTGGTAGATCGAGTAGTACTGCTTCGGCCGCCCCATGACCTCGCCGCGGACCTTCGCGGCCTTGAGGTCCTTCTTGAGGGTGCCGATGACGTTCTGCACGAACTGCTCGCGCTTCGGCTGCCGTTCCTTGACGAGGCTGTCGATCTCGACGTAGAGCTTCGGGTGCAGCACCGCGAACGAGAGGTCCTCGAGCTCCAGCTTGATCATCTGGATCCCGAGCCGGTGCGCCAGCGGCGCGTAGATCTCGAGGGTCTCCTTGGCCTTGCGGGTGGCCGAGGTCGACTCGACGAAGCCCCACGTGCGGGCGTTGTGCAGCCGGTCCGCGAGCTTGATGACGAGCACGCGGATGTCCTTCGACATCGCGATGACCATCTTGCGGACGGTCTCCGCCTGCGCGCTGTCGCCGTACTTGACCTTGTCGAGCTTCGTGACGCCGTCGACGAGCATCGCGATCTCGTCGCCGAAGTCCTGGCGCAGCTGGTCCAGCTGGTAGTCGGTGTCCTCGACCGTGTCGTGCAGCAGGGCGGCCGCGATCGTGATCGGCCCGATCCCCAGGTCTGCCAGGATCTGCGCCACCGCGACGGGGTGTGTGATGTACGGCTCGCCGGACTTGCGCTTCTGCCCGTCGTGGGCGCGCTCGGCGACGGAGTACGCGCGCTCGATGAGCGTGATGTCGGCCTTGGGGTGGTGCGAGCGCACCGTGCGGATCAGGGTGTCGACCGCACCGGCCGGCTGTGCCCGGGAGAACAGGCGCGGCAGGAGGGACCGGAGCGAGCCGAGGTTGCCCGTGGTGTTCGGGCCGAGCGGCGGGCTCGACGGCAGTGGGCTGGCGCCGGGGACCGATGCGCCCGGGCGGCTGGGCGTGGAGTCGTCCTGCTTCGAGGACTCACGGATGTCCGTCATGATGCGCCTCCCAGGACTGATCGGACCAGACTACGCGCGTGGCGTCAGTGCTCGTGACCACGTTCGCGCTGGGCGTCGGCGCGCTCCACCGGCGCACCGGCGGCTTCCCACGCGACCATGCCGCCGGCGAGGTTCACCGCGGGGACCCCGGACTGCTCCAGCGCCGCGACGACCCGTGCGGACCGCATCCCGGAGTGGCAGACGGTGATCGCCGGCTCGTCGGTGGGCTGGATCTCGGTCCAGCGCTCCGACAGCTCCGACATCGGCACGAGTGTGGCCTGCGGGGCGTGGACGTCGTCCCACTCCCCCTGCTCGCGGACGTCGTACAGCCGCGAGCCGGCCGCGATGCGGCGCAGGGCTTCCTCGGTGGTGATCTCCTCCACGGGATCAGGCCTCCGCCGTCGCGTTGACCTCGGCGCGCTTCTTCGCCGCGGCCTGCTTCTTGGCGTCCGCCGCCTTGATCTTCGGCTCACCTTCGCGGAGGTGTGCGTACATCGGCGACGCGATGAAGATCGTCGAGTAGGTGCCGACGATGATGCCGATGAAGAGCGCGAGCGAGATGTCGCGGAGCGTCCCGGCGCCGAGGACGTACGACCCGATGAAGAGGATCGCGCCGACCGGCAGGAGCGCCACGACCGAGGTGTTGATCGAGCGGACGAGCGTCTGGTTCACCGCGAGGTTCACCGACTGCACGAAGGTGCGGTGGGTCTCCATCGCGGTGTTCTCACGCACCTTGTCGAAGACCACCACGGTGTCGTAGAGCGAGTACCCGAGGATCGTCAGGAAGCCGATGACCGCTGCCGGCGTGACCTCGAGCCCGACGATGCCGTAGACACCGGCCGTGATCAGGAGGTCGTGGAGCAGCGCCACCATCGCCGAGAGCGACATCTTCCAGGTGCGGAAGTACAGCGCCATGAACACGGCTGCCAGTGCGAGGAAGATCACGAGGCCGCGGATGGCCTGCGCGAGGACGTCGGCACCCCACGTCGCGCCGATGAAGGTCGATGCGACTTCGCTGCTGTCGACGTTGTACGCGTCGGCGAGGGCACCCTGCACCTGCGTGGTCTGCGCGTCGGTGAGCTGCCCGGTCTGCACGCGGATGCCGTGCGTCCCGAGCTGCGAGACGCGCGGGATCTCGTCGGTGACGATGTTCTCGACGGCGTCCGTCGCGAGGTTCTGATCGAGGTTCTTGACGTCCGAGATCGTGAACTCGGAACCGCCGGTGAACTCGATGCCGAGCTGGTACCCGCCGCGGAGCCACGGGACGCCCAGCGAGATCAGGATCGCCGCGATGGCGATCACGTACCAGAGGCGTCGGCGGCCGACGATGTCGTACGAGCGCTTGCCCGTGTAGAGGTCGTTGCCGAACTGGCTGAAGCTCGCCATCAGCTGTCCTTCCCGTTCGGCTTGCCGCCGTTGTCGCCGTTGCCGGCCTTGCGCTCCGCGATGGTCTGTCGACGCTGTGCCTCACCGGCACTGCGCTGGCGTTTGCCGTCCACGACGGGTGCCCGGAACTGGGCACGGCCGCGGTACACGGCACCGAGGGCCGCTGGGTCGAGCCCGCTGAACCGGTGCCCCTCGTTGAAGAAGCGGCGGCGCGAGATGAGCTGGAGCATCGGGTGCGTGAAGAGGATCACGACCACGACGTCGATGAGGGTGGTGAGGAGCAGCGTGAACGCGAAGCCCTTCACGTCGCTCACCGCGAGGATGTAGAGCACGATCGCGGCGAGGAAGTTGATCGAGTCGGACGCCAGGATCGTGCGGAGTGCACGCTTCCAGCCGGACTCGACCGCGCCTTCGAGGGCTCGGCCTTCACGGAGTTCGTCGCGGATCCGCTCGAAGTAGACGATGAACGAGTCCGCTGTGATGCCGATCGCCACGATCAACCCCGCGACGCCGGCCAACGACAATCGGTAGTCGACGCGCCAGGACATGATCGCGATCACGAGGTACGTCAGCGCGGCGGCGACGCCGAGCGACAGGACCGTCACGAACGCCAGGGCCCGGTACTGGATGACCGAGTAGATGATGACGAGGATCAGACCGATCAGGCCGGCGACCAGGCCGCCGATGAGCTGCGCGGTGCCGAGCGTGGCCGAGATGTTCTCGTTCGACTGCACCTTGAAGTTGATCGGCAGGGCGCCGTACTTCAGCTGGTCGGCGAGGGTCTTCGCGGACTCCGCGGTGAACGACCCGCTGATCTGCGCCTTGCCGTTCGTGATCGCGCTGTTCGTCGTCGGCGCGGTGATCACGTTGCCGTCGAGCACGATCGCGAACTGGTTCTGCGGCGCGGTCAGGGACACGAGGCGGTTCGTGACCGTGCGGAAGTCCTTCGTGCCGGTGCCGTCGAAGGTCAGGTTGACCGCCCACTCACCGGTCGTGGTGCCCTGGGAGGACGTCGCGAGGCCCGAGGTGGCGTTGCTGATGTTCGCGCCGGACACCTCGACCGGGCCGAGGATGTACTTCGCGGCACCGTCCTGGTCGCAGGTGACGAGGGGCTCGTCATCGGGCGCGGAGGAGACGTCGTCCGGAGCCGTGCACTGGTAGTTCGTGTACAGGTCCTGCAGCTTCGGCGTGACCCAGTTCAGGTCGCTCGCGTTCGACGGCTTCGCGCTCGGCGTGGCCTGGAGCGACGCCGGCGGCGAGTACGGCGTCGGCGAGGCGCTCGAGGACGACCCGTCACCGACGGAGGTGTCGGTCGCTGCCTCGGTGTAGAGGACCGGGCGGAACGTCAGCTTCGCCGCTGCCTCGATCCGCGCGATCGTCTGCTGGTCGGGCTTGCCCGGGATCGAGACGACGATGTTGTTCGCGCCCTGGGTGTTGATCTCGGACTCGGAGACACCGGTGGCGTCGATGCGCTGCCGGATGATGTTCACCGCCTGCTTGAGCTGGTCCGCGGTGACCGAGTCACCGTCGGTGCTCTGCGCCGCGAGGGTCAGCTGCGTGCCGCCCTGCAGGTCGAGGGCGAGCTCGGGGACCCAGCTCGCGCCTTCGAACCACTTGCCCGTGTCGTCCTTGGTGGTGCTGGCGAGGATCGACGCGGCCGTGTTCAGGCCAGCGAGGATCGCCATGATGATCACCAACCAGGTGAGCGAGCGCAGCGCCTTCTTGACGGGTGTCGATCGTGCCACCGGTCGTCTCGTCTTTCTGTCAGGACCGACGGCGCGCACGCCGACGGCAGAGATGTCACCGCCCGGTCACGGATGTGTCCGGGCGGGTGAGCGGATCAGTCCTCGGACTTGCGCTTCGCCTGCTCGGCGTCGTCTGCACGCTCGCCGTAGACGGGCTCACCGTTGAGTTCGGCGACGGGCTTGGGCTCGTCTTCCGGGGTGGCGGTGGTCTCGATGTCCGATGCGCTGTCGTCCACGACGCGGGAGAGCGTCTGACGGTGCACGGTCACGATGGTTCCGGGGGCGATCTCGACGTCGGCGGTGACCTTCTCGTCATCGACGGAGAGGAGCGTGCCGTAGAGGCCGAACGAGAGCATGACCCGAGCGCCCGGGACCATCTTGGTCGCGAGTTCGGACTGCTGCTTCTTGCGCTTGCGGCTGTTGTAGAACATGAAGGCCGCGAACGCCACGACGATGACGATGAGGATGACTTCTTGACCCATGATTGCGATGCCTTCTCTGGTATTTCGGTTTCGGGCCGTAGCAGTCTAGGGCACGGGGCTGTGCCCGTCGTCTCCCCCGGCTGAGACGGTCGGACTACTCGTCCTCGAACAGGCCGGGCTGTGGGCCGACGCCGCCCTGACCCGGGGTCAGGCCGAAGTGGCGCCACGCCGACGGGGTGGCGATCCGGCCGCGCGGCGTCCGCGTGACCAGGCCGATCCGGACGAGGAAGGGCTCCACCACGGACTCGATGGTCTCGGACTCTTCGCCCACGGAGACTGCGAGGGTGTTCAACCCGACCGGGCCGCCGTCGAAGCGGGTGAGCATCGTCTCGAGCACGGCGCGGTCCAGCCGGTCGAGGCCGTACTCGTCGACGTCGTACAGCTCGAGCGCGCCCTGGACCGCGGCCATGCCGTCCCGGGTGCCGTGCACGAGGGCGTAGTCCCGCACGCGGCGGAGCAGCCGGTTCGCGATGCGGGGTGTCCCCCGCGAGCGGCCCGCGATCTCCCGCAGGGCGAAGCGGTCGAAGTCGAGGTCGAGCAGGTGCGCGGCACGGATGAGGACCTGTTCGAGCTCGTCGCGCTCGTAGAACTCGAGGTGCGCGGTGAAGCCGAAGCGGTCGCGCAGCGGGTTCGGCAGGAGGCCCGCCCGGGTGGTGGCACCGACGAGCGTGAACGGCGCGAGGTCGAGCGGGATGCTGGTCGCACCCGCACCCTTGCCCACCATCACGTCGATCCGGAAGTCCTCCATCGCCAGGTAGAGCATCTCCTCCGCCGAGCGCGCCATCCGGTGGATCTCGTCGATGAAGAGGACCTCGCCCGGCATCAGCGACGACAGCACCGCGGCGAGGTCGCCGGCGTGCTGGATCGCCGGCCCGCTCGACATCCGCAGCGGGCGGCCCGACTCGTGCGCGACGATCATCGCGAGGGTCGTCTTGCCGAGCCCGGGTGGCCCCGCCATCAGGATGTGGTCAGGGGTGCGGTCCTGCATCGCCGCCGCCTTCAGCAGCAGGTCGAGCTGCCCGCGGACCTTCCGCTGTCCGACGAACTCCGCCAGGGACTTCGGCCGGAGCGCACCTTCGAAGGCGAGTTCTTCCGGGGACTGGGCGTCGGCCGCGGTGATGCCGCCGCTCATCGACCGGCACCGGTGGGACGGAGCGCGCCGAGCGCCGCGCGGAGCAGCGCCTGGGTGCCCATCGCCGCGACGCCGGGTTCGTTCGCGATCGTGTCGTCGACGGCGCTGCGCGCGGCGTCTTCGCGCCAGCCGAGCCCGACGAGCGCGATGACGACGTCTTCCGAGGCGGGGTGCGCGACACCGGCACGAGCACCGGGGGCAGCGGTCGGGGTCTCGAACGCCGCGAGCTTGCCGGAGAGCGCGACGATGATCAGCTTCGCGGTCTTCGGGCCGATGCCGGAGACCTTGCGGAAGGCGCCGTCGTCGTCGTGCGCGACGGCGTTCGCGATCTGTGCCGGGTCCATCGCCCCGAGGACGCCGAGCGCCGACTTCGGACCGACGCCGGAGACGCTCCGCAGCAGGTCGAACACGCGGAGCGCGTCCGTCGACTCGAAGCCGAAGAGCAGGTGCTCGTCTTCACGGACGATCATCGCGGTGCGCACGAAGACCTCGGCGCCGTGGCGCATGGTCAGCGCGTGCGCGGGGGTGACGGTGACGGCGTAGCCGACCCCGCCGACCTCGATCACGACGGACGATCCGGCGACGTCGATGCAGGTGCCCCGGAGACTCGCGATCATGCCCCGAGCCTACGGGCAGCCGCCGACGTCCCCGACGAGGCGCGCTGCCCGGCACCGGAGCGACCTGCCGCCGCTGCGGCGGCCGCGGCCTGCGCCAACGGCGACGACGTGGACCGTCCACCCGTGCCGGCCTGCGCGTCCCGCCACGCGCGTTGCGCCGGCGTCAGGCTGCCGGACTGCACGCCGACCTGGTCGGGTGCCCCGAGCCTCCAGGCATGGCACACCGCGAGCGCGAGCGCATCCGCGGCGTCGGCCGGCTTCGGTGCCTCCGCCAGGCCGAGGATCCGGGCGATCATCGCCTGGACCTGCTTCTTGTCGGCGTTGCCGTAGCCGGTGACCGCCGCCTTGACTTCCGACGGGGTGTGCAGGCCGACCGGGATCCCCCGGACGGCAGCGGCGTGCAGCGCGAGACCGGAGGCCTGCGCGGTGCCCATCACGGTGCGGACGTTCGCCTGGGCGAACACCCGCTCCACCGCGACGGCATCCGGGCGGTGTTCTTCGATCTGTTCGGCGATCCCGGCGGCGATGAGGACGAGGCGCTGCTCCAGCGCCATGTCCGCCGGCGTGCGGACGACCGTGACGTGCACCAGTCGGGCGCGACGGTTCGGAGTGACCTCGACCACCCCGACACCGCACCGGGTGAGCCCGGGGTCCACCCCGAGCACGCGCAGCACCTGCCTAGTCCTCGTCCTCGTCGAGCTCGGCCTGGACGTCGGCGGGGATGTCGAAGTTCGCGTAGACGTTCTGGACGTCGTCGCTGTCTTCGAGCGCGTCGATGAGCCGGAACACCTTGCGTGCCGTCTCGGCGTCGACCGGGACCTTGAGACCGGGGACGAACTCGGCGTCGGCGGAGTCGTAGTCGATGCCGGCGTCCTGCAGCGCGGTGCGGGCCGTGACGAGGTCGGATGCTTCGGTGATGACCTCGAAGCCGCCGCCCTGGTCGATGACGTCTTCGACACCGGCGTCGAGCACGGCCGTCATGACGTCGTCTTCGGACAGGCCGTCGACCTTCGTCACCGAGATGACGCCCTTGCGGGAGAAGTTGTAGGCGACGCTGCCCGGGTCGGCCATGGTGCCGCCGTTCCGCGACATCGCGGTGCGGACTTCGGCCGCTGCACGGTTCTTGTTGTCGGTGAGGCACTCGATGAGCATCGCGACGCCGTTCGGGGCGTAGCCCTCGTACATGATCGTCGTGTACTCGATCGACTCACCGGTCAGGCCGGCGCCGCGCTTGATCGCGCGGTCGATGTTGTCGTTGGGGACCGAGGTCTTCTTGGCCTTCTGCACGGCGTCGACGAGGGTCGGGTTGCCCGACATGTCGGCACCGCCCATCTTCGCGGCGACCTCGATGTTCTTGATGAGCTTCGCGAACGACTTGGCACGTCGGCCGTCGATGACGGCCTTCTTGTGCTTCGTCGTCGCCCACTTGGAATGCCCGGACACGGTTCTCCTTGCGTCTTGCGGAAAGTCAGGTTGAGTTTACGGCCTGGAGGCTCGGTGCACGTCCGGCGCGCAGGGCCTGTGGACAAGTGGCCGGGCCACGCTGGCGCGCCCCGTGGCCGGGTCAGGCGTTCCGGACCAGGTCCAGGAAGCGGCGGTGGAAGCGGTCTTCCCCCGCGACCTCCGGGTGGAACGCACTCGCGATGACGTTGCCCTGCTGCACCGCGACGACCTGGCCGTCCGACAGGGCACCGAGCACGTGCACGCCGTCACCGTGCTCCTCCACCACGGGTGCGCGGATGAACACCGCGTGCACCGGGGCGTCGCCGAGGTCGGGCATCGGGATGTCGGTCTCGAAGGAGTCGTTCTGGCTGCCGAATGCGTTGCGCCGGACCGTCGTGTCGAGGATCCCGAGGGTCTGCTGGCCGCCGATCGCGTTGGTGATGCGATCGCTCAGCATGATCATGCCGGCGCAGGTGCCGTACGTCGGCAGCCCGTCGCGGATCGCCTCGGACAGGGGCTCCGCGACACCGAACGCGCGGGACAGCTTGTCCATCACGCTCGACTCGCCGCCGGGGATCACGACGCCGTGGAGCGACGCGATCTCCTCCGGACGACGGAGCGGCACCACCTCTGCCCCGAGCGCCGTCAGCGACGCGATGTGCTCGCGGAAGTCGCCCTGCAACGCGAGCACCCCGATGCGGGGTGCCGCGCCGGCCGTCGGACTACCAGCCACGCTCGGCGAGGCGGTGCGGTGCGGGGACGTCGGCGACGTTGATGCCGACCATCGCCTCACCCAGACCACGCGAGACCTCGGCGATGACCTTGGGGTCGTCGTGGAAGGTCGTGGCCTTGACGATCGCAGCAGCGCGGGCCGCCGGGTCGCCGGACTTGAAGATGCCCGAGCCGACGAAGACGCCGTCCGCGCCGAGCTGCATCATCATCGCGGCGTCGGCCGGGGTGGCGACACCACCGGCGGTGAAGAGCACGACGGGGAGCTTGCCGGTCTCGGCGACTTCCTGCACGACGTCGATCGGGGCCTGCAGTTCCTTCGCCGCGACGTAGAGCTCGTCGGGACGGAGGTTGCGGAGCGCCGCGATCTCCTTCGAGATGGTGCGGATGTGCTTCGTCGCCTCGGACACGTCACCGGTGCCGGCTTCACCCTTGGAGCGGATCATGGCCGCACCTTCGGTGATGCGGCGGAGCGCTTCGCCGAGGTTGGTGGCACCGCAGACGAAGGGGGTGGTGAACTTCCACTTGTCGATGTGGTTGAGGTAGTCGGCGGGCGAGAGCACTTCGGACTCGTCGATGTAGTCGACGCCGAGCTCCTGCAGGACCTGGGCCTCGACGAAGTGGCCGATACGGGCCTTCGCCATGACGGGGATCGACACCGCTGCGATGATCTCCTCGATCATCGAGGGGTCGGACATGCGGGCGACGCCGCCCTGCGCACGGATGTCGGCGGGGACGCGCTCGAGGGCCATGACCGCGGTCGCGCCGGCTTCTTCCGCGATGCGGGCCTGCTCGGCGTCGACGACGTCCATGATGACGCCGCCCTTGAGCATCTCCGCGAGACCGCGCTTGACACGGGAGGAGCCGGTGATCGACGTGCCGTTGACGTTCTGGCCGGGGGTGCTGGTGCTGTCGCTCATGATGGCGACCAGTCTAGTGCGCGGCGGGCCAGGCTTCCGCGACGAGCCGACGGGTGTCCCCGAGCAGCTGGGACATCGACTTCGTCCTGGCGATGATCGGGAAGAAGTTCGAGTCGGACTGCCACCGCGGCACGATGTGCTGGTGCAGGTGTCCGGCGACCCCGGCACCCGCCACCTCGCCCTGGTTCATGCCGATGTTGAAGCCGTCGCAGTGCGAGACCTCCCGCAGCACCCGCATCGTGGTCTGGGTCAGCTCGCCGATCTCCCGGAGTTCGTCGGGGGTTGCCTCGTCGTAGAGCGGGGTGTGCCGGTAGGGGCAGACCAGCAGGTGCCCGTTGTTGTACGGGTAGAGGTTGAGCAGCACGTAGGCGTGCTCGCCCCTGGCGACGATCAGGGCGTCCTCGTCGGACTTCGCCGGCGCCTCGCAGAACGGGCAGTCGTCCCGGTGGCCACGGCCTTCCCCGGCCCGGCCGGAGTCGATGTAGGCCATCCGGTGCGGGTTCCAGAGGCGCTGGAAGGCATCCGGGACGGCGGCCTCGGTGGCCGCGTCCCGGATGACCAGCGGATCGTCGTGCTGCTCCGGCATCAGACCTGCGCGCGCTCGCGGATCGCGGTGAGGATTCGCTCCACCGCTTCGTCGACGGGCACGCCGTTGTCCTGACGGCCGTCGCGGAAGCGGAAGCTCACGGCACCGGCGTCACGGTCGTCCCCGCCGGCGATGAGCTGGAACGGGACCTTCTGCTTGGTGTGCGTGCGGATCTTCTTCTGCATGCGGTCGTCCGAGTGGTCGACCTCGGCGCGGACACCGTGGGTGCGGAGCTTCGCGATCACCTCGTCGAGGTAGTCGCCGTACTCTTCCGCGACCGGGATGCCGACGACCTGGACCGGGGCGAGCCACGCCGGGAACGCGCCGGCGTAGTGCTCGGTGAGCACGCCGAAGAACCGCTCGATCGAGCCGAACAGGGCGCGGTGGATCATCACCGGGCGCTGCCGGGTGCCGTCCGCCGCCGCGTACTCGATGCCGAAGCGCTCGGGGAGGTTGAAGTCGAGCTGCACCGTGGACATCTGCCAGGTGCGGCCGATGGCGTCACGAGCCTGGACGGAGATCTTCGGGCCGTAGAACGCGGCGCCGGCGGGGTCCGGCACGAGCTCGAGCCCGGACTCCTCGGCGACTTCCCGCAGGGTGTTCGTCGCTTCTTCCCAGACGTCGTCGTCGCCGACGTACTTCTCCGGGTCCTTGGTGGAGAGCTCGAGGTAGAAGTCGTCGAGGCCGTAGTCGCGCAGCAGCGAGAGCACGAACTCGAGCGTCGTGGTGAGCTCTTCCTTCATGCGCTCCTTCGTCGTGAAGATGTGCGCGTCGTCCTGGGTCATGCCGCGGACCCGGGTGAGGCCGTGGATCACGCCGGACTTCTCGTTGCGGTAGACCGTGCCGAACTCGAACATCCGGAGCGGCAGGTCGCGGTAGGAGCGCGGCTGCGACCGGTACGCCAGGATGTGCATCGGGCAGTTCATCGGCTTGAGGTAGTAGTCGGCGCCCTGGCGGGTGACGTTGCCGTCCTCGTCCTTCGCCTCGTCCATGTGCATGGCCGGGAACATGCCGTCCTTGTACCAGCCGAGGTGCCCGGAGGTCTCGAAGAGGTCGCCCTTGGTGATGTGGGGCGTGTAGACGAACGAGTAGCCGTTCTGCTCGTGCCGACGGCGCGAGTAGTCCTCCATCTCACGGCGGATGATGCCGCCCTTGGGGTGGAAGATCGCCAGTCCGGAACCGATCTCGTCCGGGAACGAGAACAGGTCGAGCTCGGCACCGAGCTTGCGGTGGTCGCGCTTGGCCGCTTCCTCGAGCCGGACCAGGTACGCCTTCAGCTGGTCCTTGTCGGGCCATGCGGTGCCGTAGATGCGCTGCAGCTGCGGGTTCTTCTCGGAGCCGCGCCAGTACGCGGCGGCGACGCGCATGAGCTTCGCGGCGTTGCCGATCCAGCGGGTGTGCGGGACGTGCGGGCCGCGGCAGAGGTCCTGCCAGAGGACCTCGCCGCTCTTCGGGTCGACGTTCTCGTAGACGGTGAGCTCGCCGGCGCCGACCTCGACGCTCTCGCCGGAGTCGCCGTCGGAAGCGGCGCCCTTCAGGCCGATGAGCTCCTGCTTGTAGGGCTCCCCCGCCATCAGCTCGCGGGCCTGCTCGTCCGTGACGACGACGCGACGGAAGCGCTGGGCCTGCTTGATGATGCGGTCCATGCCCTTCTCGATCGCCTTGAGGTCCTCCGGGGTGAAGGGCTCGGCGACGTCGAAGTCGTAGTAGAAGCCGTCGGTGACCGGCGGACCGATCCCGAGCTTGGCGTCCGGGTTGATCTGCTGCACCGCCTGCGCGAGGACGTGCGCGGCGGAGTGGCGCAGGATGTCGAGGCCGTCCTGCTCGTCGAGGGTGACCGGCTCGGCGGTCTCGCCCGCCTGCACTTCGGCAGCGAGGTCCTTGAGGACCCCGGCCACGCGGATCGCGACGACGCCACGGACGCCGTCGAAGAGCTCGGTGCCCGTCGTCGTGGTCGTCGCGGTCACGGGCTCGGGCGCCTGGGGCGCGTCGTCGGGTGCGGGGGCGACTGACTCGGTCACGATGGTGGAACTCCCTCGATCTGGTGGTGGAGCAATGCTAGTCGGCGACCGGGGCCGTTCAGGCCGGGACGACGCCGAGCGTGGTGACGGGCAGGCGCGGCTCGAGGCGTTCGCGGCCGGCGAGCCCGTCGAGCTCGAGCAGCGCGGCGAAGCCGATCGCCTCGTACCCCGCGCGCTCGAGCAGGGTGATGCTGGCGGACGCGGTGCCGCCCGTGGCCAGGACGTCGTCGACGACGAGGACCCGGGTGCCCGCGGGGAGCTGGGCCGGGCGCAGCTCGAGCTCGGCCTCCCCGTACTCGAGCGCGTACTGCTCGCTGAGGACCTCTCCGGGGAGCTTGCCGGCCTTCCGGACCGTGAGCACGCCGACCTGGTGCTGCGCCGCGATGCCGCCGGCCAGGGCGAACCCGCGCGCCTCGATGCCGGCGACGGCCGCGAAACCCGCACCGATCGCGAACGGCGCGGCGAGTGCTTCACACACGCGGCCGAACGCCACCGGGTCCGCGAACACCGGTGTCACGTCACGGAACAGGATCCCGGGCTTCGGGAAGTCGTGGACGATCGCGGTGAGGCGCTGGACGAGGTCGGACGCGGTTTCGGTCATCCCTCAACCGTACGGGCCGCGCCGGCGCCGGCAGCGCGCGGCGGCGCTCAGCGCCAGGCGCGCATCCCGATGCCGAGCATGGCCCACTCGGCTTCCCGCTCGGCGCGCTCGCGCTCGAGCTCGGCCACCAGGGCCGGGTCGACCGGAGGCCGCACACGCCGGGTGCGGCGGCTCCAGATGATGAGTGCCATCCCGACACGGAGCGCGATCCGGTCGGTCAGGGAGACCTTCCGGGGTTCGAGCGTCGTGCCGGGCGGACGGAGGACGGACTTCGTTGACATCGTGGTCACCGTTCGATGAAGAGTGTTTGAACAAAGAGGGCATGGCGAAGAAACCCATGCATGCGAATGAATACGCGAATGGAGAATCGACCCGCAGGTCACGCGGGCCGCGATTTGTGACACGGGAAGCGTCCCAGTGACCACCGACATTTCCGGGTGCATTTCGAGCGCCGCTCGGACGAAGCGCGAACAGCGACTTCGAACGACCGACGGTCAGCTCCCGGAGCAGCGACCGCGAGCAGCGCTCAGCGGTTGCGTGTCAGGTGTGGCGAGGAACGCTCCGCGTCAGCGGGACCCGGCGAACGGGGCACCGGTGATCCCACGGACTGCACGGAACGGCGTCTGCATGGTGAACATTGTTGGCCCCCTTTCGGAGCGGATCGGTGAAGTGGTGCTTGCACAGTAGCGGCATTCTGCGAGACCGCGCAACCTCTTTTTCGGGATGGCGGCAAATTGCACTCCCGAACACACGAGAACGCCCCGGGACCGTGGTGGTCCCGGGGCGTTCATCCATTGTGGGCGACGCGCTATGCGACGACCGGTGCGGTGGCGCGGGCGACGAGTGCGTCCCCGTCCACGGCGATCTGCACCGTGTCACCGGCCTGCACGGCACCGTCCACGACCAGCGTCGCGATGCGGTCGTCGACCTCGCGCTGGATCAGGCGCCGGAGCGGGCGGGCGCCGTACTCCGGCTCGTACCCGTGCTCGGCGAGCCAGTCGACGGCCTCGTCGGACACCGACAGGACCATGTCCTGCGCGATGAGCCGCAACGAGGTCTCCGCCAGCAGCAGCGACACGATGGACCGGAGCTGCGACGGGTCGAGCTTGCGGAACAGCACGATGTCGTCGATCCGGTTGATGAACTCCGGCCGCATCGACTCGCGGAGCTTGCCCATCACCCGCTGGCGCAGGTCCTCGTCCGAGTACCCGCCGTCCGCGGACGCCGAGAACCCGAGGGCGCCGGAGCGCGACGCGAGGAGCTCGGACCCGATGTTCGACGTCATGATCACGACCGTGTTCCGGAAGTCGACCGTCCGGCCCTGGCCGTCGGTGAGCCGCCCGTCGTCGAGCACCTGCAGCAGCAGGTTGAACACGTCCGGGTGCGCCTTCTCGACCTCGTCGAGCAGGATCACCGAGTACGGGTTCCGACGGACGCGCTCGGTGAGCTGCCCGGCCTCGTCGTAGCCGACGTACCCGGGAGGGGCACCGACCAGCCGCGACACGGTGTGCCGCTCGCCGAACTCGCTCATGTCGAAGCGGAGCATCGCCGACTCGTCACCGAACAGCGAGGATGCGAGCGCCTTCGCCAGCTCGGTCTTGCCGACACCGGTCGGTCCGAGGAACAGGAAGCTCCCCACCGGTCGGTCCGGGTCGCCCATGCCGGTCCGGCTGCGCCGGACAGCGGTCGCGATGGCGCGCACCGCGTCGTCCTGGCCGATCACACGCTCGTGCAGCTCGTCCTCAAGGACGGCGAGCCGCGTCCGGTCGCCCTGCGTGAGCCGGGTGGCCGGGATCCCGGTGGCCCGGGACACCACGGCTGCGATGTCGGCCTCCGTGATCGACGTGCCCAGCTGCTCCGGACGGGAGGCACGGGTCGCGTCCGCCGACGAGGCGGCGGTGATGCGAGCCTCCAGTTCGACCATCTGGTCGCGCAGACGGGACGCGTCCTCGTACAGCTCCTCGGCCACCGCGCGGTCCTTCTGGACCGTCAGGTCCGCGACCTCGGCACGCAGCGCGTCGACGTCCACGTCGCCCGAGCGGGCGAGTCGGCGGCGTGCGCCGGCCTGGTCGATGAGGTCGATCGCCTTGTCCGGCAGGTGCCGGTCGGTGACGTAGCGGTGGGAGAGCTCCACGGCGGCACGGAGGGCGTCGTCGGTGTAGGTCACACCGTGGTGGTCGGCGTAGCGCGGCGCGAGGCCGGTGAGGATCGCGACGGCGTCCTCGACGCTCGGCTCCCCCACCGTGACCGGCTGGAAGCGGCGCTCGAGTGCGGCGTCCTTCTCGATGCGGCGGTACTCCTTGAGGGTCGTCGCACCGACCATGTGCAGGTCGCCGCGCGCCAGGCGCGGCTTGAGGATGTTGCCGGCGTCCATCGATCCGCCCTCGCCGCCGCCACCCGCACCGACGACGGTGTGGAGCTCGTCGACGAAGACGATGAGCTCGTCCGCGTGCGCGGCGATCTCGTCCATCGCCTTGGTGAGGCGCTCCTCGAAGTCACCGCGGTAGCGGGTGCCCGAGAGCATGCCGGCGAGGTCGAGTGCGACCACGCGCTTGCCCTGGAGCAGGCTCGGGACGTCGCCGTCGGCGATGCGCTGGGCGAGGCCCTCGACGATCGCGGTCTTGCCGACGCCGGGCTCGCCGATCAGCACGGGGTTGTTCTTGGTGCGACGGAGCAGGATCTCGACGGTCTGCTCGATCTCGTCGGCGCGGCCGATCACCGGGTCGATGCGTCCGTCACGGGCGCGCTCGGTGAGGTCGGTGCCGAACTGTTCGAGCGTCGGGGTGTCGCTCTGCTGCTCGTCGGCTTCGGTGGTGCCGGGCATCGGGCGCCCCTCTCGTGCCGCGTCGGCGGCCTGCTGTGCGTAGGACTGCATGACCGCGGGGGTGACGCCGGCGCCCGCGAGGAGCTGACCGGTGACGGTCTCCTGGTCCATGACGAGCGCGAAGAAGACGTGCTCGGGGTCCGTGTACGTGCTGCCGAAGCCGCGCGCGGCCTGGGTGGCCTCGACGAGGATCCGCTGCGCGGACGGGGTCAGGGCCGGGCGGCCCTCGATGCGCTCGTCGGACGGGGCGGGCAGACGCTGTTCGACCTCGTCGGCGAGGCGCTCGGGGTCGACTCCGCCGGAGCGGATCACGGCGTCGAACGGCTGGGTGCGGATCAGGACGTGCAGGATGTGCAGTGCGTCGATCTCGCGCTGCCCCTGCTCCACCGCGTACTCGGCGGTGTGCTGGAGCATCTCGTGGGTGCGTCGGCTGAGGAGCCGGGTGATGTCGACCGGCCGTCCCAGCGGTACGGATCGCTGGGCGCCGGTGTTCTGGGCTGCGAGGAGGCGGGCGAGGAACTCGTCGAACGAGTCACTGCCGCCGGTCGGGCCGAACGTCTCTGGCAACGGGACCTCCTGGGAACTTGAGTGCCTTCGACTCAATGCAACGCAGGGGGCGCCGGGTCATTCCCGGTCGTCGGAGAAAGTTGCGGCGACCCGACTCAGGTCCGGGCGATCGCCGCGGTGGTCGCGTCGGTGACCGCCTGGAGGTCGCTCGGGGCGATCTCGATGTCGAACCCACGACGACCACCCGACACGAAAATCGTCGGGTACGTCTCCGCCGAGACGTCGAGGACCGTGCGGATCCGGGACCGCTGCCCGACCGGGCTGATGCCACCGACGACGTAGCCGGTGCGCTTCTCCGCCAGGGCCGGGTCGGCAAGGGTCGCCCTCTTCCCGCCGACGGCCGCGGCGATCGCCTTGAGGTCCAGGCGGTTCGCCACCGGGACGATCGCGACCGCGAGGGTGCCGTCCACCGACACCACGAGGGTCTTGAACACCTGCTCCTCGCGGAGTCCGAGCGCGGCTGCGGCCTCTTCCCCGAAGTTGGTCGCCGTCTCGTGGTGTTCGTAGACGTGCGGGGTGAAGGGGACCCCGGCGCGCTCCAACGCGAGCGTGGCGGGGGTGCTCGGGGAACCTGCGCTCATGTCGTGATCATCCCCTGACCAGGGCGTTCCTCCCGAGCGGCACGCGGGGCTACGCTGAACGGACCATGGCCGTCATCGAGGTGTTCCTGCGCGCCGTCGCCGCGCTGCTCCTCGTCGACCCCGCCTCCGGCGCGCTGCCGATGCTCGCACTGGCGGGCCTCGGGGTCGCCGCGGTCGCCGCCGCCGTCCTCGTCGCACAGGTGCTCGCGCTCGTGCTGGGCGTCGCACCCGGTCGCGTCGGGATCCCCGGGCGCCGACCGCTCGACCTGGTGACGCGCATCGCGTGGAGCCACCCCGACGCCGAGGGGCACGCCCGTCCGCGGGCACCGGGAGCCGTCCCCGCGACCTGACACCGATCGGTGCCGGGTCGCTCGCCGACCCCCGTCACCCTCATCGATCGGAACGTCATGGACCTCTCCACCCTGCCCGTCGTCGGACCCCTGCTGCACCTCGGGGCCGACCTGCTCGCCACGCTCTCCGGGGCACTCTCCCCCGTCGCCGGACCGCTCGGGGCCGCGCTCGCCGTCGTGCTCCTCACCATTGCCGTCCGGGCCGTGCTCGTCCCGCTGTCCGTGCTGCAGGTCCGCGCCGAACGGGACCGCCGTCGGCTCGCGCCACAGGTCGCCGCGCTGCGGAAGCGCCACGGGAAGGACGCCGAGCGACTGCAGCGCGCGATGCGGGAGCTCTACACCGCCGAGCAGGTGTCACCGCTCGCCGGGTGTCTGCCCGTGCTCGCGCAGGCGCCGGTCGTGTCGATGCTCTACGCCCTGTTCACCCACGCGAGCATCGCCGGCGCGACGAACACGCTGCTCGAGGCGACGCTCGCCGGCATCCCGCTCGGTCACTCCTTCGTCGCCGTCGTGACCTCGCCGCTGTGGGTGCACGCCTGGGTCGTGGTGCTGCTCCTCGCGGTGCTGGTGGTGCTCGTCGAGCTGACCCGGCGGGCGAACCTGCGGTGGAACCCCGCTGCCGTGCCCGGAGCAGACGGTGCGCCGGACGTGCCCGGGGCTGCGGCGACGGCGGCGATCGGGCGGTTCGCGCCGTTCGTCACGGTCGTGTTCGCGGCGATCGCACCGCTCGCGGCCGCGCTCTACGTCGTCACGAGCGCGGCGTGGACGTTGGCCGAGCGCGCGGTCCTGCGGCCGGCGCTGGCGTAGCGCCGGTCAGCCCTCGTGCTCGGGGCCCTGGTCGACTGGGTCGTACTCGGTGCCGCGACCCTGCTCCTCTTCCGGGAGGGGGTTGTGCCGCTCGGTGCCGCTGCCGCCCGGGTTCGTCGCGACGTAGTCGGCCTCGCCGGAGGTCGCGTCGTGGCTGACCGGTTCGAGGACCTCGGGGTCGGGTTCGCGTGCATCGCTCATGGAGCCGTCGTACTCCCCTGGACTGGGTGCGTGCGACCGGCCGATCCGGTGCGCGCACCGGGGCGCCGAGTGCCACCATTGAACGCGAGAGAGAGCAGCGACCGGGAACCGGGAGTGCGCATGGCCGAGGACGACCGCGACACCGACCTGGAACGAGCGCGCCTGGAACGCGTCGCGTGGGGCTCGGGATCGAGCGAGGCAGAGGCCGCTCGCGCCCGGATCGCGCTCGCGGACCTGGACTCCGGACGGCGCCGGCCTGCACGCGCGGCGGCGGTGGACCCTCGCCCGTCGCGCTCGGGTCCCGCAGAGCCCCGCTCCGCACGCACGGCCTCGGATGCGCCGAGCGCGGACGCGAGCCGACCGGCGGAGGTGCGCGCCGCAATGGAGGCCGACCCCACGCCGGAGCGGCAGCCGATGTCGGAAGGTGATCCGGGCCTCCCGTCCGAGGGCGGTGAACGGGAGCCGCTCCACGAGCCGGCGACCGGTCGGTGGTCGCGGGTCTGGCCACGGGTGCTGCGCGTGGTGCGGAGCGCGCGGGCGCGGCCGTGGCTCGCCGGGGGTGCCGCGGCGGCCGTCGTCGTCGCGTTCGGGACGGGTCTGGCGATCGGGACGGTGCACCCGGTGGCCCCGTCGTCACCGTCGGTCACGCCGACCGCCGGCACCATCACGCTCCAGCAGCTGCTCGACGCCCCGCAGACGTACGCGGACCAGCTGCCCGGGTCGCTCGAGGCGCCGGTGAGCCTGCACACCACGCGGCTCGTGTTCACGAACCGGTCGCTGAGCGGGGACGACGCGGCGACGCCGTGGAACGTGTGGGCCGGGGTCGGGACGGACCGTTCGACGATCTGCCTGGTGGCGACGGCGGACCGGCTGCAGGCCACGAGCGCGTGCTACCCGCGGGAGGACGCACTGCACGGTGCCGTGTCGCTCTCGGCGTCGTCGCTCAGCGGGACGCTGACGGTGAACCTCTCGGGCGGCGGCGTCCGTGGGACGGTGACGAACTCGTTCTGAACGTGCCGGGTGCCCGGTGGCGCGGTCGGCGCGGTCGGTCCGTTCCACGGCGTCCCCACGGTCCGCGCTCAGCGAATTCGTTGGAGCGCTCCTGTGACAATCGCGGAGTCGCGTGCAACACTGGATTGATCGCACTCGCCGTGGAGTGACCACGTACCACCCACCCGCACACCCACAGCGAGCGCGCACAGCCCGACCGACCCGGTCGTGGTGTCGCCGACGTGACGTCCCCGTCGCGCGCTCCACCACGTCCTGAGGAGGTCAGCCCCGTGTCCACGAACACCGCGTCCATCACCACGACCACGTCGTCCGTCTCGACCACCGTCCTGACCTCGAAGTCGATCGTCGGCATCGCCGTCCTCGGCCTCGCCACGTTCTTCGCGATCACCACCGAGCTCATGCCCGTCGGGCTGCTCGGGACGA
Organism: Curtobacterium sp. PhB130; assembly: GCF_003755165.1. Taxonomy (NCBI): domain Bacteria; kingdom Bacillati; phylum Actinomycetota; class Actinomycetes; order Micrococcales; family Microbacteriaceae; genus Curtobacterium; species Curtobacterium sp. PhB130. The sequence continues at coordinate 105,929 of NZ_RKII01000009.1, forward strand.
TGAGCTCCGACCTCGGCGTCACCGAGTCGACCATGGGCATCGTCATCACCGTCTACGCCGCGGCCGTCGCGCTGCTCGCACTGCCCCTCACCTCGCTCACCGCGCGGCTCCCGCGGAAGGCCGTGCTCGTCGCGACCCTCGTCGGGTACGCCGTCTCGAACCTGATGGTCGCGCTCGCGCCGTCGTTCGCCGTGGTCTGCGCCGGGCGGGTCGTCGGCGGTGTCGCCCACGCGCTCTTCTTCTCGGTCGCCTCCGCGTACGCCACCCGGATCGTGCCGCCGCGGCTCGCCGGGCGCGCCATCGCGTTCGTGTACTCCGGCAGCTCGCTCGGGTTCGTCGTCGGGGTGCCGCTCGCGACCGGGGTCGGGCAGTCCATCGGGTGGCGTCCCGCCGTCGGCGCCGTCGCGCTCTGCGCCGCAGCACTCGCCGTCGTGGCCTTCGCGTTCCTGCCGTCCGTCCGCGGGACGTCGTCCCCGCACATCGGCTCCCCGAAGGCCTGGGCGCGGACCGGGCTCCTCGCCGTGGTCGTCGCCGACCTGCTGCTGTTCGCCGGGCACTACATCGTGTACACGTACATCGGGCCGTACGTGATCGACGCCGGACTCGCGTCCGGGCTGGTCAGCGGCGCGCTCCTCGTGCTCGGCGGCACCGGCGTGATCGGCCTGTGGCTCGCCGGCATGTTCGTCGACAAGGCCCCGCGGCAGACGCTCATCGCCGCCGTCGCCACGATGGCCGCCGCCTTCGCAGCACTGCCGTTCGTGCACGGGTCCCTCATCGGCACGATGGTGGTCGCCGGCGTCTGGATGGCGGCGAACGGCACGACGGGCACGCTCTTCATGGCCGCCGCGATCCGTACCGGGGGCGTCTCCCCCGACATCGCGGGCGCGCTGGTCAACGGTGCGTCGAACATCGGCATCGCGGGCGGTGCGGCGATCGGTGGGCAGGTGCTCGGGCTGTCCGGGATGCAGACGCTCCCCCTGGCCGGGGCCCTCGTGCTGCTCGGGTCGCTCGGCGTGGTCGTCGCGGCACGCCGGGGCTTCCCGGTGCACTCGGCGCACCAGTCGCACCTGTCGACGTCCTCGATCGAGGCGATCACGTCCTCGCTCGCCGTCGTCACCACGTCCATGCCGGTGATCACCCGGGCGATCCAGACGATGACGGGGTCCGTCGCCACGGTGACGGGCGCGCAGCGGACGCGGCGCGTGCGCTGACGCGGGCGCGCGGGGGCGGGGCAGGGCGGCGCGGGAGGCGCGGCGGGCTCGGGAACTGATCCGGAACGACATGGTCGCTGTCGTCGGACAGCGGCCATGTCGTTCATTGCGCACGCGGGTCGTTGCGCACGCGGGGCAGCGACGAGTGCGCTGTCGTACGACAGCGCACTCGTCGTTCCGCGTGTGGTCGCCTCCGGGGCAGCAGCCGCCGGCGCGCGGCCGCGGCGCGCACGGAGTGGGCGCGTGCGGCCCGGCACCGCGGCGGCAGCCGCGCTCGCGGCCGGCGCCGCGACGGCAGCGCGCCACGGAATCGACACGGCACCACGGGATCCCGTGGTGCCGTGTCGAATTCCTCGTGCGGTGCGGTGCGGTGCCGCGGCGGCGGGCGGTGCGGCGGCGCGCGGTGCGGCAGTGCGGCAGCGCGTCAGTCCTGCAAGTGCTCCGTGCGGCGGCGGTTGCGCGCGGCCCGGAAGGTGAGCAGCCCGGCACCGAGGAGCACCAGCACGCCGGCTGCGATGGCCGCCGGGCCGATGTCGGCCCCCGTGTACGCCAGGGCACCGGTGGAGCCGGAGCCACCGCCCGACGAGGACACCGGCACCGTGGTCGGTGACGACGTCGGCGTGGGCGTCGGCGTCGGGGTGGACGTCGGCGGCGGGGTCACCGCGGCGGCCGGGACCACGAGGGCGAGCGGCACGCCCGAACCCGTCGCGGGCGTCGTGATCGTCACAGGATCACCTGCGCCGTCCCCTGTGCCCGCGACGATGGTGTACTCCGTCTCCGCCGCGAGCCCGGTGAGTGTGAAGGTCCCGTCGGCACCCGTCGTGGTGGTGACGGGAGCGCCGGCCTCCGGGTCCGTCGGGGTGGCCGTGACGGGGATGCCCGCAGCGGGATCGCCGTTCGAGTCCGTCACGGTACCCGGCTGGGACACGGTGACGGGGACGGGTGCGACCGGGGACGTGAACGGGAAGTCGACGGTCGCGGACCCCGAGGTCGCGTCGGCGGGACGCGAGACGAGTCCGGTGGCCCCGTCAGCGGGGGTGACGGTCCGGACCGTGTAGCCGCCGGGGACAGTTGTGAACGAGTACGAGCCATCGGCCGCGGTGATGGTGCTCCCGACGACGGTTGTGCCGTCGAGCAGCTCGACGACGGTCCCCGCCGCCACCGGAGCCCCGTCGAGCGTGACGGTGCCGGAGATCGTCGCGACCGCGGCGGCCGGCGCGACGATGGGGTCGGGTTCGACCGGCGCTGCACCCGATTCGCCGGTGGTGATCACGACGGGGTCGGCTCCACCGACGGAGACGCCGAGTTCGGTCTCGGCGGGCAGCCCGGAGGCGGTGTAGACCCCGTCGCTGTTCGTCGTGGTCTCGACCAGGGTCGACCCGTCGGACGGGTCGATGATGACGACCGGGACGTCGGCCACGGGGTTGTCGTCCTCGTCGACGACGGTACCGATCACGGACGCGGTGCCCGTCGGTGCCACGAAGGCACGGTCAGCGGTGCCGTCGGCCCCGACGAGCGAGACCGTCGCCGTCTGGTCGATGGGTGTCGCCCCGTCCGGCGGGGTGACCACCACGGTGTACCCGGCGATCTGCGGGAGCGACGGGAACGAGTACGTGCCGTCGGCCGCGGTGGTCGTGGTGTAAACAGTCCCGCGCGGCGCCGTGACGGTGACCGTCGCGCCGGGGATCGGGGTGCCGTCGAGCGTCGCGGTGCCGGTGAGCGCCGCCGTCCGGGAGGCGAACCAGGTCTGGTAGACGGGGAACCCGCTGCGCGCCTGGTACGTGATGGTCAGTGAGTCGAGCGGGACCGTCGGCGTGAACCAGGCGGTGGCGCCGGAGGTGTCGTTCGCCTGGACGTTGCCGACGAGCAGCCCGGCCGTCGAGGACACGTTGTACGACGGGACGTCCGACCCGGCGGGCACGTTGCCCGGGTCGGCGGGGCAGGACCATCCGCCGACCGAGACGGTGGAGCACGAGTTGTAGGAGCCCTGGTACCCGAGCTGGGCTCCGGTCGCCACCCCGCCGCCCTGCACCGTGGCGGTGATCGTCGCCTGGTCGGCGTCGATGTCCCCGAGGACGAAGGACCAGCTGCCGGCGGGCGTCGGTGTCGCGAACGTGTAGGTCGTCGTCGACGCCGCGGCCGCGGTGGGCGAGTCGCTGTTCGGGCGCTGGTTGATGTAGGTGTTCCCGCGGCTCGAGCCGTAGCGGGCACCGGGACCGGTCGACGCCCCCTGCCACGTCGACGCACCGCTGATCACGGTCGTCTGGCGGGAGTTCGACGTGAACGTGGTGTCCGGGAACCCGGGCATCGTCATCGTCCCCGTGTACGCCTTGTTCGTGCCGCTGACGGTGAAGTCACCCCACTGCCCGACCGGTGCCGCGGATGCGCTGGTCGCTCCCCCCAGTGCGAGCCCTGCTCCGAGGACGATCCCGGTCAACCCGGCCACGACCACTCGACGACGACGCCACTGACGCATGCGTGCTCCCCTGCTCGCGCGCCGGTGTGCCACAGCGCTCGCTCAGGCTAACCAGCATCCGCGGGATCGGGCCAGATCGAGACGTCCTCGTGACGAAGCAGGGCCAGCGCGTCGAGCGCCGGGACCTGCCCCGCGACCAGCATCGACCGTGCGGCGTCCACCGGCACCCACCGGGCGTCGTCGACCTCCGGGACCTCGACGAACCGCCCGGACCCGCGCGGCAGCTCGAGCCGCACGGTGTTCGAGTGGACCGCGGACACCGAGAACTCCGGCGCAGCGCCCGCGAACACCGTGACCCGCTTGCCGGACGACTGCCGGAACTCCCCGAGCAGCTCGTAGTGCACGTCGGGTGGGGCGACCCCGATCTCCTCGGCGAACTCCCGCACGGCGGCGTCCAGCGGGGGCTCGTCCGCCGAGAACTCCCCCTTCGGGATGGACCACGCCCGTGGCCGTCGCTTCCAGAAGGGTCCGCCCATGTGCGCGACGAACACCTCGAGCCCGGACGCGCCGGTCCGGTACAGCAGCAGTCCCGCACTCCGCACCACGCCGGCAGACTACGCTCGCCGCCATGCACGCGATCCGGCTCAGCGACGAGCGCACGGTCCACGTCGACGACAGCGGCCAACCCGAAACCGGCCAACCCGAAACCAGCCCAGTCGAAACCGGCCCAGCCGCGCCCACACTCGTGTGGCACCACGAGACCCCGCACACCGGCAGGCACCTCGCCCCGGTCCTCGCCGCCGCCACCGCCCGCGGCATCCGTCTGGTCGCCCTCACCCGCCCCGGCTTCGGCGGCGCCGACCCCCTCCCCGGCCGCACGGTCGCCGACGGCGCCCGCGACCTCGAGCAGGTCCTCGACGCGCTCGGCATCGACCGCGTCGCCACCATCGGCGGCTCCGGCGGCGGCCCGCACGCCCTCGCTGCCGCGGCCCTGCTGCCGGACCGCGTCTCCGCGGTCGCCACCTTCGCCTCCCCCGCCCCGTTCGTCGACACGCCGGCCTGGTGGGCGGGCATGGCCGACGACGGCGGCCTCCGTTCGGCACGATCCGGACGGGAGGCGCGACTCACCTGGGCGGAGACGGCCGGCTTCGACCCGGCGCAGTTCACCGACGCGGACTGGGCAGCCCTCGACGGCGAGTGGGCGGCGCTGGGTCAGGACGCGCAGGCCGCGGGGCCGACGGGGAGCGAGGGCGCCGCGGACGACGACCTGGCGTTCGTGACGGACTGGGGCTTCGCGCTGTCGGACGTCCGGGTCCCGGTGCTCGTGGAGCAGGGTGTCGAGGACCGGGTGATACCACTCGCGCACGGCCGGATGCTCGCGGCCGGGCTGCCCGACGCGACCTTCCACGAGCGGCCGGACGCCGGGCACATCGCCGTCCTCGCAGGTGTTCCGCAGGCGATGGACTGGTTGCTCGGCACCCTGCGGGAGTAGCTTCGCGCCAGGAGCGCCACCTGACGCCCCGGCGGATCTCGACGAGGAGGTCGATCGGGATGGACGAGCACTGGAGAACGGTCACGTTGGCGGCGGACGCGGCGCGTCCCCACGAAGAGGCCATCGCCTGGGTCGCGGCACGCGCCGGGACCGGGATCGAGCACGTCCGCGTGGTCGGGGTCGACCCGGCGCTCGAGGGTCGTGTCGGGTCGGACGGCAAACGCGTGGCGGAGCACGTCGCGGACGAGACCCGCGACGCCCTGCCCGGGGTCGACGTCGCGATCGTGCGGCACGCGGGTCCCCTGGACGCCGCACTGGTGCGGGAGTCGGACGCGGGCGACCTGCTCGTCGTCGGGACCTTCCGGAGCCGCCGCGGTTCCACGGCCGGCAACGGTCCTGCCCGGGTCGCCGAACGGTCAGCGGTGCCGACCGTGGTGGTGCCGGACGGTCCGCACCCGATCGACGGTGACGTGGTCCTCGCGGTGGAGGAACCGCTCGACGAGCGCGCGGTGGCCATCGCCGTCGACGAGGCCCGACGGCGGCACCGCCGGTTGACGGTCCTCCGGGCGTGGGAGATGCCGGTGCTGACCCGGACCGGGCTCACCGACTTCGCCGAGGACCCGCTCCGCTGGCGCCGGCAGAACGAGGCGCTCCTGCAGCGTGCGACCGCCGTGCTGGCGGCCCGCTACCCGGACGTCCGGGTCCGACCGCTCCTGGTCGAGGGGCACCCCGGACGGGCCATTGCGGCGCACACCAGGCAGGCCTCCCTCGTGGTGCTCGGGCAGGGACACGTGCACGTGCTCTCGGGTTCGGTGCTGCACGACGTCCTCCGCGCAACGGTGTCACCGGTCTGCGTCGTCCCGCCGAGCGCGCACGAGGCGGCCGCGAGCACTGCAGCAGCGGACAGTGCAACAGCCGGCAGTGCAACAGCCGGCGGTGCAGCAGCGACCGACGCCGCGCCGGACGACGAGGAGGTCCCCGCCTGACCCGACCTCAGCCCGCCAGGCTCCGCACCGCGGACTCGACACGGCGGGTCAGGTAGGCGACGCCGCGGGTGTTCGGGTGCAGCGCCCCGGGTTCGAGGTCGATGCGGCGCAGGCCGTTCGCGGAGTCGAGCGTCACGCCCGAGACGTACGGGCGCTTCGTCGCGCACGCCGACCGGGCCTGCGTCGACGCGAACAGGTCGACGTACCGGACGCCGGCGGCTGCGGCGGCGGACTTCGCGACGTCGTTCAGCTCCTCCTGCACGCCGTGCAGGTACCGCACGTCGGTGTTGGTGAACGGGTACGAGTTCGCCGGGAACGCGCCGGTGAGCGTGCCGATGTCGAGCGCGGACCGGAAGCACCCCTTCGCCGGGGTGTGCGCGGCGTCCGGGAAGATGGCCGGGTACCCGAGGAACACGATCCGGGCGTTCGGCGCGGCCTGCCGGATCGCGGCGAGGGTGCCCGCGATGCCGAGGGCGACGCGCGACTGGATCTTCGCGCCGAGCTGGTCCACGCCGTCCTGCACGAGGGTGCTCCGGCAGGACGGGGCGTCGCGCCCGGAGAACACCGGCCCCTTCGCGGAGAGCGCGAGGCAGGACGCCGCGGTGCCGAAGATGTCCGCGTCGTTGCCGCCGATCGTCAGTGTGACGAGCCGGGTGGTGTCGGAGAGCGCCTCGATCTGCGGCGGGACGCCCTTGAACTGGTGCCCGGTGGTGATGTCGGAGCTCGTCGCTCCGCCGCACGTGACGTCGTGCAGCGCGAGCCCGAACCGGGCCGCGATCCGGTGCGGGTAGTCCTGGGCCGACTGCCCGCACGCGGTGACCGGCAGGCCGGTCGGGTCGTCGAGACCGTACCCGGCCGAGTACGAGTCGCCGAGGGCCACGTACTCGCTGCCCGCGGCGATCCCGTCGAGCTGCTCCACCGGTTCGCTCGTCGCCCGGTACGGCTGCGGGACCGGCCAGAGCGGCGCCGCCTCCGCCGCGGTCGGTTGCAGGGACCCGGCGGCGAGCACGCCGAGGACCGCCAGTGCGGCGAGCAGCGTCGAACGGACGGAGCGGAGCAGGGCGGTACCTCGGGAGTGCGGAGCGGTCGGACGGGAAGGGATCAGGCTAGTGCCGTCCCCCTCAACGTCGGCCGAGTCGACGCTCTCCCCCGCTGCCGGTCTGGTACTGGAGGCCGTAGTGGGCGTACAGGTCCGGCTCGGCGGCGGCGTCGAGCTCACCGTCGGTGGGGATCGACGGCGCGTCCTTGACGACCTTCTTGCCGAAGGTCACCCGCAGGTTCTTCGGGGTCACGGTGGCGCCGACGAGCGGGACGAAGACGAGCTTCTGGAACCCGACGAGCCCCGTCGTGAGCGCGCCGAACGCCGGCTCCGAGGTCGCGGTGTCGTAGTAGATGCTCTCGAGGGTCCCGACCTTGTCGTCGCTCTCGTCGACGACCGGCAGGCCGATCCAGTCCCGGATGTTGGCCGCTTCGAACACGGTGCTCCCTCCACGGCGCCGGTCGTTCCGGCCCGTCCTCCCGACGCTACTGGTCGACGCTCGCCGCTGCCCGAGCGCCCGCGGCGTCCGGACCGGCACCCGCGCCGGAACCGGCCGGCACCACGCCGAGCCCGTCGACGGCCGCGAGCACGTCCACCGCGTGCACGGCGAGGATCGCGGGGTCCGGCTCCTCGGAGAAGACGTCGCCGCGACGGACCGACGCGTCGGTCAGCACCACGTGCGGACCGGACGCCGGCGGTCCCCACGCCTCGGGCGGCGCCGGGCCGAAGAGGACGACCGACGGGATGCCGTACGCGGAGGCGAGGTGGGCCGCACCGGTGTCCACCGTGACGACGACCCGGGCGGCGGCGACCACCGCGGCGAACGGCTGCAGGTCGAGGACGCCAGCCAGGACCGCCTCCGGCGGCAGCCCGGCCGCGTCGGCGACCGCGGCCGCCCGCGCCACGTCAGCCGAGCCTCCCGTCAGGACCACGTCGTGCCCGCGCTGACGGAGCCCGCGCACCACCTCGGCGAAGCGGTCCACCGGCCAGTGCCGCGCGCCGTGGAAGGCGCCCACGTGCACGACCGCCGCGCCGTCGACCACCGGCGGCTCCGTCGGACGGTCGATCGCGACGTCGTCCGCGTCGGCCGGGATGTCGTACGCGCGGAGCAGCCGCACCCAGCGCTCGCGCTCGTTGACGGGGCCGTCCTCCCAGGACGGACCACCCTCACCGTGGTGGATCGTCCGTCGTGCGCCGAGCGCCGCGACGAGGTCCTCGGACTCCGGACCGGCGCCGTGCAGGTTGACCGCGACGTCGGTGACCCCGGCCGGGACGCCGATCGGGTGGTCGAAGCCCTGCTGCGCGAGGTGTACGTCCACGGCCGGGACCAACGCGACGACCGGCGCGAGCCAGGCCGTCGTGGCGAGGCTGATCCGGTGGTCGGGGAAGGCACGGCGGAGCGCGCGGAGCGCGGGGACGGCGACGAGCAGGTCGCCGAGCTTGATGGCGCGGAGCACCACGAGCTCGGGGCGGCCGTCGGAGGGCGGGAGGGCATCGAGGGCGGTCACGCGGCCGACGGTAGCCGCCGCCGACCGGACGCGCCCGGCCCGTCGCGCTCCGGGGCCTTCGCGCTCCTGGGCCTTCCTGCTCCGCCGCCCGGCCGGTCCCGGGTAGAACCTGGGCCATGGCTCTCTCCGTGGACCGCGTCGTCGGCGGTCTCCTCTTCGACCGTGACGACACGCTGATCATCGACGTGCCGTACAACGCGGACCCGCACCGGGTGGTGCCGGTCCCCGGCGCCCGTCGCGCCGTCGAGCGTGCCCGGGCGGCGGGGCTGCCGGTCGGCGTCGTGACGAACCAGTCCGTGATCGCCCGCGGCGGAGCCACCCGCGCCGAGGTGGACGCGACGAACGCCCGCGTGGACGAGCTCGTCGGGCCGTTCGACGTCTGGTGCGTCTGCCCGCACGGCCCCGAGGACGACTGCCCCTGCCGGAAGCCCCGCCCGGGACTCGTGCTCGAGGCGTCCGAGCGGCTCGGCGTCCCGGTGGCGGTGCTCGTCGTGATCGGGGACATCGGCGCGGACGTCGGCGCCGCCGCCGCCGCCGGTGCCCAGGCGATCCTGGTGCCCACCCCGCGGACCCGCCGCGAGGAGATCGACGCTGCCGAGACGGTCGCCGACACGATCGAGGAGGCCGTGGCGCTGGCACTGCAGCGGGTCGCGACGACCAGGCCATGAGCGACGACCACGGCAGGAGCGGCGACCCCGTGCGCGACGACCAGCCCCGGGTCCTCGTCGCCCGGCTCGACTCCTTCGGCGACGTCCTGGTCACCGGCCCCGCCGTCCGCGCCGTGGCCGCCGGAGCGTCCCACGTGACCATGCTCTGCGGCCCTCAGGGCGCCCCGGCCGCCGCGCTGCTCCCCGGCATCGACCGCGTCCGGGTCTGGGCAGCGCCGTGGGTGACGGAGACAGCCCGTCCGCTCGACGGCGCCGTCCTCGCCGAGTTCCGCGCACTCGTCGCCGAGGAGCGCATCGACGAGGCCGTCGTCCTCACCTCCTTCCACCAGTCGCCGCTGCCGCTCGCGATGCTGCTCCGCCTCGCGGGGGTCCCCCGGGTCTCCGGCGCGTCCGTCGACCACCCCGGCTCGCTCCTCGACGTCCGGCTGCGTCCGGGCGAGGACCTCCCCGAGGACATCCCCGAACCGGAGCGCGCGCTGCGGATCGCGGAGGCGGCCGGGTTCCCGCTGCCGCCGGACGACGACGGGAGGCTCGGTGTCCGACACGACGCCGTCGCACCGGTCGAGGTGGTCGCGCTGGGCCGGTACGTGGTCGTCCACCCCGGCGCGAGCGTCCCGGCGCGGTCCTGGCCGCCGGAGCACCACCGCGCGCTGGTCGCCGTGTACGCGGAACTCGGCGTCCCGGTGGTCGTCACCGGGTCCCCCGGGGAGCGCGCGCTGACCGCCGAGGTCGCCGCCGGCGGTGCCGGTTCCGCGACGCCGGTGCTCGACCTCGGTGGGCGGACGTCCCCGGCGGAGCTCGCCGCGGTGCTGGCCGGCGCCGAGGTCGTCGTCGTGGGCAACACCGGTCCGGCGCACCTCGCCGCCGCGGTCGGCGCCCGGATCGTCAGCTTGTTCTCCCCCGTGGTGCCGGCGGCGAAGTGGGCGCCGGACGCCGAGCACGTCGAACTGCTCGGTGATCAGGGCGCCGCGTGCCGGCTCAGTCGTGCCCGGGAGTGCCCGGTCCCGGGGCACCCGTGCCTGTCGTCGGTGACCCCGGAGGACGTCCTCGCGGCGCACGAACGCCTGCTCGAACGCGCTCCGCGGATGAACGGGAGCAGTCTGCGAAGCGGCCCAGAGAGCGCTGCGTAGCGTCCGGCACTGCTCCTCCCCCTCCTCCTCCTCGTCACACCGAAAGGGACTGCATGCGCATCCTCGTCTGGCACGTGCACGGCGGCTGGATGGACGCCTTCGTCCGAGGCCGGCACGAGTACCTCGTCCCGACCACCCCGGCGCGCGACGCATGGGGGCTCGGGACCGGGGGACGCGACTGGCCGAACGTGGTCGAGATCGCCCCGGAGGACCTGGCCGACGCCGACGTGGACCTCGTCGTGCTGCAGCGGACCGAGGAGGCCGAGGTCGCGAGGTCGCTCCTCGGCGGCCGCGACGTGCCCACCGTCTTCGTCGAGCACAACGCCCCACGGGTCGACGTGCCGAACAGCCTGCACCCGTTCCGCGACCGGGACGACCTGACGATCGCGCACGTGACGCACTGGAACGCCCTGATGTGGGACTGCGGCGCCGCCCGGACCACCGTCGTCGAGCACGGTGTCGTCGACCCCGGCCCGCTGTACACCGGGCGGCTCGAGCGCTTCGGCGCGGTGATCAACGAACCCGTCCGCCGGAACCGCGTCGTCGGCACCGACCTGCTCCCCCGGTTCGCCGAGGTCGCCCCCGTCGACGTCTTCGGCATGGGGACCGAACACCTCGCCGACCTCGGACACGGGGACCGGCTCGTCGGGCTCGGCGACGTCAAGCCCGACCCGATGCACGCGGCGCTCGCCGACCGGCGCGCGTACCTGCACCCGAACCGCTGGACCTCGCTCGGGCTCTCCCTGATCGAGGCGATGCACATGGCGATGCCGGTCCTGGTCCTCGCGACGACCGACGCGGTGCGCACCGTGCCCGCCGGTGCCGGCGCGATCGGGACCGACGTGGCGGAGCTGACCCGGGCCTCCCGGCTGCTCGTCGACGACCCGGACGAGGCGCGCCGTCGCGGAGCCGTCGCCCGCGAAGCCGCGCTCGCACGCCACTCGCTCGGACGGTTCCTCGGGGACTGGGACGAGCTCCTCGACGACGTCGTGACGCGCCACCGGCGCGCGCGGCGGACCCCGAGTCCCACTCTGGAAGGGAGCACCCGATGAAGATCGCGATGGTCTCCGAACACGCCAGCCCGCTCGCCGTGCTCGGCGGTGTCGACGCCGGCGGACAGAACGTGCACGTCGCCGCACTCTCCGGCACGCTCGCGGACCGCGGCCACCAGGTGACGGTGTACACGCGGCGCGACGACGCCTCCCTGCCCGCCCGCGTGATGCTGCGCCCCGGCGTCGAGGTCGTGCACGTCGACGCCGGGCCCGCGCGCTCGGTCCCGAAGGACGAGCTGTACCCGTACATGGCGACGTTCGCGCAGGTGCTCGCCGCCGAGTGGTTCGTCGACCGGCCCGACGTGGTGCACGGACACTTCTGGATGTCCGGCCACGCGGCGCTCGACGCTGTCACCCAGGTGCAGGCACGCACCGGCGGGACACGGATCCCGATCGTGCAGACCTTCCACGCCCTCGGTGTGGTGAAGCGCCGGCACCAGGGCGCCGCCGACACCAGCCCGGCCGAACGCGAGTGGGTGGAGCCCGCCGTGGGCCGCGGCGTCGACCAGGTCGTCGCGACGTGCTCCGACGAGGCGTTCGAACTCAAGGCGCTCGGCGTCCCGCTGCACGCGATCTCGGTCGTGCCGTGCGGGGTCGACGTCGACCGGTTCCGACCGACCGGGCCCGTCGAGGAGCGCGGCCGGTCCGCGCGGATCCTCACCGCGTCGCGGCTCGTGCGCCGCAAGGGCGTCGGCACCACGATCGCCGCACTCGCCCGTCTGGTCGAAGCCGGTCGCGACGTCGAACTCGTCGTCGTCGGGGGTGCCGGCACCGCGGGCGCCGACCTGGCGGACGACCCGGAGTACCAGCGGCTCGACGCCCTCGCCCGCTCGCTCGGCGTCCGGGACCACGTGTCCTTCCGCGGCCAGCTCGGCCAGGACGCCATGCCAGCGGTCTACCGGAGCGCCGACGTCGTCGTCTGCGCGCCCTGGTACGAGCCGTTCGGCATCGTGCCGCTCGAGGCGATGGCGTGCGGCCGGCCGGTCGTCGCGTCGCAGGTCGGCGGCCTCATCGACACCGTCGTGGAGGACGCGACCGGGATGCACGTGCCGCCGCGGGACGAGGCCGCGGTGGCGGCTGCCGTCGCGGGGCTCCTCGACGACCCCGCGCGGGCAGCGGCGTACGGCGCAGCAGGACGCGCTCGGGTCGAGTCCCGCTACGCGTGGACCAGGGTCGCCGCGGACACCGAGCGGGTGTACGAGCGACTGATCGGCGGCGCGGCCCTCGCGCCCAGGACGTCGGGCCGGGGCGCACACGCCAGCCGGTCCGTCCGTGCGACGGAGAGGACAGCACGATGACGATCGACCAGCACGGAGCCGGGACCGGGACCGCCGGTGCGCTCGGCACCGCCGAGCGGATGAGCGACAGCGCCCGGGCGGTGCTCGACCACATCGCGGCGTCGGTGCCCGTCGTCGCGTCGCTCGTCGACCACCGCGACCACATCGCCGCGTGGGCCGACGACATCGCGTCGCGGCTCGTCGCCGGGCGACGCCTGCTCGCCGCGGGCAACGGCGGATCGGCCGCAGAGGCGCAACACCTGACGTCCGAGCTCACCGGCCGCTTCGACGGGGACCGCCCCGCGTACTCCGCGATCTCCCTGCACGCCGAGACGTCCGCCGTCACCGCGATCGGGAACGACTACGGCTTCGAGGAGGTCTTCGCACGGCAGGTCCGGGCGCACGCCAGGGCGGGGGACGTCGTCGTGCTCCTCAGCACCAGCGGCAAGAGCCCGAACCTGCTGGCCGCGGCTGCGGCGGCACGGGCCGTCGGTGCCCGCTCGCTCGCGATGACCGGGATGCGGCCGAACCCGCTCGCCGACGCCGTCGACGACGCGATCTGCATCGAGGGGCCGTCCGCCAACGTGCAGGAGGCGCAGCTCGTCCTCGTGCACGCGCTCTGCACGGCGATGGAGCCGGCGCTCCGGCGCGGGGGCCGACGATGAGCGGCGCGCAGCGTGCCGGCGCCGGCGGTTCCGGCGCCGGCGGTTCCGGCGCCGGCGGCGCGCAGCGTGCCGCCGCCGGCGGTCCCGGCGCCGCCGCCCGTCTCCGCATCGCGGTCGTCGGGGACACGCTCCTCGACGTCGACGTCAGCGGCACCAGCGAACGACTCAGTCCCGACGCCCCCGTCCCCGTGGTCGACGTCCGCACCGACGACCGCCGCGCGGGTGGAGCCGGCCTCGTCGCGACGATGCTCGCGAAGGACGGCCACGACGTGACCCTCGTCACGGTCCTCGGCGACGACGACCACGCGACGACGATCCGCGGCCTCCTGCCGGACGTCCGCATCGTCGCCGGACCCTCCGGCGTCGCCACCCCCGTGAAGACCCGGGTCCGGGTCGGCGACCACGCCCTCGTCCGCATCGACGAGGGGTGCGACACCCCGCCCGTGCCGTCGGTCACCGACGCCATGACCGCCGCGCTCGACGGTGTCGACGCCGTGATCGTCGCCGACTACGGCCGCGGTGTCGCCGCGGCGCCCGAGCTCCGCGACGCGATCGCCCGCGTCGCCGCACACACCCCCGTCGTCTGGGACCCGCACCCCAAGGGCGCCGACCCCGTCGCCGGGATCGCCGTCGCCACGCCGAACGCCTCCGAGGCCCGCCGCTTCACGGCGATCGGCGGCGAGGGCGTGCCCTTCGCGACCGACGCCGCGGCAGCACTCGTCGCCACGTGGGACATCGGCGCCGTCGCCGTGACGCTCGGCGACCGCGGTGCCCTCGTCGGCCGCCGCACCGCCCGCGGCATGGACAGCCGGTTCTTGCCGGCACCGTCGGTCTCCGCCGGTGACCCGTGCGGCGCCGGCGACCGCCTCGCTGCCGGGGTCGCCGTCGCCCTCGCCGGTGGCGCCGACGTCCCGGACGCGGTCGCCGCCGGGGTCGCCGACGCGTCCGCCTACCTCGCCGCCGGCGGTGTCACGTCGCTGCTGGCCGACGCCGCACCGACCCCCGTCGCCGTGCCCGGAGCCGACCGGGACGCCCTGCGGGTCGTGTACGAGGTCCGGAGCGCCGGCGGGACCGTCGTCGCCACCGGCGGCTGCTTCGACCTGCTGCACGCCGGACACGCACGGACGCTCTCCGCGGCCCGTGCGCTCGGCGACTGCCTGGTCGTCTGCCTGAACTCCGACGACTCGGTCCGGCAGTTGAAGGGTCCGGAGCGGCCCATCATGACGCAGGACGACCGCGTCGAACTGCTCCTCGCGCTGGACTGCGTCGACGCCGTCGTGGTGTTCGACGAGACCACACCCGACGAGGCCCTCCGCCGCTTCCGCCCCGACGTGTGGGCGAAGGGCGGCGACTACACCGCGGACGAACTGCCCGAGGCCCGCACGCTCGCCGAGTGGGGCGGACGGGTCGTCACCGTGCCGTTCCACCCCGGCCGGTCCACGACCCGCCTCGCCTCCGCGCTGGCCGCGGTCGGCTGACCCTGGGCGCGGTCGGCTGACCCTGGCCGCCGTCGGCTGACCCAGCCCGACCGCGTCGCCCCACTCCCCTCCACGAAAGGAACCACATGCCCGTCCCCACCACGCCCATCGGCCGCGTCCTCGTCACCGGCGGCGCCTCCGGACTCGGAGCGGCCGTCGTCGACGCCGTCATCGAGGCCGGCGGCACCCCGATCGTCCTCGACCTCCGGGTCGACGGCGTCGCCGACGGGATCGACGCGGTCGCGGTCGACGTGACGGACACCGCCGCCACCGAGCAGGCCGTCCGCGACGCCGCGGAGCGCCACGGCGGTCTCGACGCCGTCGTCACCGCCGCCGGGATCGACAAGCCCGCCCCGATCGGCGGGCTCTCCGCCACGGACTGGGAGCGCATCGTCGGCGTCAACCTGCTCGGGACCGCCGCCGTCGTCCGCGCGGCGCTCCCCACCCTCGAGGAGCACCACGGCCGCGTCGTGACGATCTCCTCCTCGCTGGCGCTCCGCGGCGTCGGCGACGGCACCGCCTACTCGGCGTCGAAGTTCGGCGTCCGCGGGTTCTCCCAGGCGCTCGCGGCCGAGACCGCCGGCAAGGTCGGCGTCACCAACGTCATCCCGGCCGGGATGCGCACGAACTTCTTCGCCGACCGGACCGAGCAGTACAAGCCGGGACCGGACGCACAGCTCATCGAGCCGTCGTACGTCGCGAACGCGATCCTCTTCGCGCTCGCGCAGCCGGCCGGCTGCGAGATCCGCGAGCTGTCGATCATGCCGGCCACGGAGCCCAGCTGGCCGTGACCCGGTGGTCGCCACCCCACGACGGACGGGAGGCCCGGTGCCAGCTGGTACCGGGCCTCCCGTCCGTCCTGGTGCCCCGTCTCGGGCGGCGGCCGTCAGCGGGTGTGGAGGAGGTCCTCGACCTCGGCGAGGACGCGGTCGGGCGTGACCTCGTCGACGTAGGACGGGTCGTGCTCGCAGCGCTCCGCGGTCCAGCCCACCTGGGTGACGTCGACGCCGCAGACCGGGCAGCGCGTGACGAAGCTCATCAGCACCCGGTGCCGGCCGCGGTCGAGCGGACCGGCGTTGATCACGTTGCCGAACCAGAAGACGCCGACCGTCCTGGCACCCACGGCGAGGGCGATGTGCCGCGGGCCGGAGTCGTCGCCGACCATCACGTCGGCCGCGCCGAGCACCGCCGGCAGCTCGCCGAGCGGCAGCGTCCCGACGAGGTCGTGCAGCCGCGCCGCGCCCGCGGGGCCGACCGCCGCGACGATCGCGGACGCCGCCGGGCGATCCGAGTCGTCGCCGACCAGGACGACGTCGTCACCGGCCTCGATGCGGGCGAGTGCGACGGCGGCGAAGTGCTCGGGGCTCCAGCGACGACGGGGGTCCGTGGCGCCGGGGTGCATGGCGACGAGGTTCCGCGTGACGCCGAGCCGGGAGCGGACCGCGGCGCGTTCCTCGTCGGTGACCGCGACGCGGGGGTCGAGCGTGACGGGGTCGGCGCCCGCGAGCCCGACCACCTCGAGGCCGCGGAGGACCTCGTGCTGGTAGTAGACGTAGCGGACCCAGCGCTCGAGGACCTCGGCGTCCTCGGTCGCGGTGCCCACGGTGTGGCGGGCGCCGAGCCGCAGCAGGAACGGGTTCGAGTTCCGGCCACCGCCGTGCAGCTGCACCGCGAGGTCGAACCGGCCGTGCAGCCGGGCCGAGAACTCGTCGAGGTCGGGGGCGCCCTCGCCGGAGTCCCGGACGCCGGGGGCGACGGGGAGCTCCTCGAAGGCGTGGACGGCGTCCGTCCGGCCCTGCAGCAGGGTCGCGGCGGCCGGGGCGCCGAGCAGCGTCAGGCGTGCCTCGGGGTACGCGGCGGCCAGCGCCTCGATCGCCGGCATCGCGAACATCAGGTCGCCGAGGCCCCCGCCCCGCAGCACCGCGATCTCGCGGATCCCCTCGAACCGTTCGCCGCCGTTGCCGATCCGCACCACGTCCGCGTTCTCCTTCGTCTCGCCTGTCCGGTCCTCCCTGTCTACCGGGACCGAGTCGTGCGCGTCCCCCGGTCGGCCCGGCCTGGCCACCCACCGCGGACCCCGTGACCGTGCCCAGGGAGCGAGGAGCACGGTCTGACTTCCCGCTCCCGACAGCTGTTCCGGAAGGACGCGCATGACGCTCGAAGCCCCCACCACGACCGCGCAGACCACCGAGCTGGTCGTCCTCGACCCGGTGACCGGGGCGGTGGCGTCGACCACGCCCGTCGCGTCCCCCGAGCAGGTGCACGACGCCGTGACCCGGGCCCGGACCGCGTTCCCGACCTGGGCGCGCACCGCTCCGGCCGACCGGGGTGCGCTGCTCCGGACCGCGGCCGAACACCTCCGCGAGCACGCTGACGAACTCGCCGAGCTGAACACCCGCGAGACCGGCAAGGTCCCCGGCGACGCACTCGGCGGGGTGGAGGCCGGCATCGGCACGCTCCTGCAGTACGCGGAACTCGGACCGCTGCACCGTGGCGAGTCGCTCCGCGGCCAACACGGAGCCGCCGACTGGACCGTGCCGCACCCGCGTGGGGTCGTCCTCGCCCTCACCCCGTGGAACGACCCGGTGGCGGTCGCACTCGGGATCATCGGCGCGGCCGTCGTGACCGGCAACACGGTCGTGCACAAGGGCAGCGAGCGGTGCCCGGCGACCATCGCACGGCTCAACGAGCTGCTCGCCGAGGTGCTGCCCGACGGCGTCCTGGTGGGTGTCGACGGCGACGCGTCCACCGGTGAGGCGCTCCTCGCCGAGGACGGCATCGCGGTCTACGCGCACGTCGGTTCGACCGCGACCGGCGACCGACTCGCGGCGGCGGCGACCGGCACCCGCGCGCACGTGATCCGTGAGAACGGCGGGAACGACGCCGTCGTCGTGGACGCCGACGTCGACCCGGTGTGGGCCGCCGCGCAGACCGCCCTCGGCGCCTTCGCCAACACCGGCCAGATCTGCACGAGCGTCGAGCGCGTCTACGTGCACCGCGACGTCGCCGACGCCTTCGTGGACGCACTCGTCGCCGAGGCCGAGCGCCGCACCGCGCTGCCCGCCGCCGAGTACGGCCCCCTGGTCGACGAGCGGCTCCAGAGCCTCGTGCAGCAGCACGTCGACGACGCGGTGTCCCGCGGCGCGAGGGTCCGGACCGGCGGCACCGTGCCCGAGGGTGACGGCACGTTCTACCCGGCGACCGTGCTCACCGAGGTCCCGGACGACGCGCTCGCGCTGACCGAGGAGACCTTCGGGCCGATCGCGCCCGTGCGGGTCGTCGACTCCTTCGACGAGGGGCTGCGCCTCGCGGCCGCGGACCGGTACGGCCTCGCCGCCACCGTCCTGACGAACGACACCGGGAACGCGCTCCGGGCCGCTGCGACCCTGCCGGTCGGCACCGTGAAGGTGAACGCCGTGTTCGGCGGCGCTCCCGGCGGCAGCGCCGAGCCCCGCGCGGCCTCCGGCGCCGGCTTCGGGTACGGGCCGCACCTGCTCGACGAGATGACGACGACCACGGTGGTGCACCTCGAACCGGCGCCGCCAGCAGGGCCGACAGCGCCGGCAGCGCCCGAGGCCGCCGCCGACACGTCCACCGCCGACGCCGAGGGGTTCGACCGGTGACCGCCGACGTCCGTCTCGTCCGGGACCTCGTCGGACGCATCGACGACCGCGAACCGCTCGTCGTCGTCATCGGCGACTGCATCCTCGACCGCTGGACCATCGGCGAGGCCGAACGGGTGTCCCGCGAGGCCCCGGCCCCCGTCGTCCGCGTCACCGAGACCATCGCGGTCCCCGGTGGTGCCGCGAACACCGCGGTGAACGCCCGCACGCTCGGCGCCCGGGTCCGGATGGTCGGCATCGTCGGCGACGACGAGACCGGCACGGTCCTGCTCGAGCGGCTCGGCGCGGCCGGCGTCGACACGTCGTTCATGGTGCGGATCCCCGGCGCCACCACGACCTCGAAGTCCCGGATCCTCGGTGGCGACCGCGTGGTCGTCCGTGTCGACGAACTCGCGGGCACCCCGACCGACGGCCACACCGACCAGCTCGCCGCCGCGATCGCCCGAGCGGTCCACGGCGCCGACGCCGCGGTCGTGTGCGACTACGGCCTCGGCGTCACACCGGAGTCCGTGCTGCCGGTGCTCGAGGCGCACCGCCCCGACGTCGTCGTGGTGGACGCCCACGACCTCCGCGGGTGGCACGACCTCCGTCCGGACCTCGTCACGCCGAACGCCAGCGAGACCGCGGCGCTCCTCGGTCGCACGCTCGACCAGGGCACCGACCGCGCCGCGACCGTGGTCGAGGCGCGCGAGCAGGTGCTCCGGGCGACCGGCGCGGAGGCCGCCGTGGTCACGCTCGACCGCGACGGCACGGTGCTCCTCGAACGGGGCGAGGACCAGGGCTTCCGTACCCGCGCGACCCCGGCGTCCGAGCAGCAGGCGTCCGGCGCCGGTGACACGTTCTGCGCTGCCGCGTCCGTCGCCCTCGCCGTCGGTGCGTCGGCCCGCGACGCCGTCACCTTCGCCCAGGCCGCCGCCGACGTCGTCGTCCGCGAGGCCGGGACGTCCACCTGCGACGCCGACGCCCTCCTCCGCTCCGTGGAGGCCCCGGCGGAGACCGTCGTCGACCACGACGACCTCGCCGCCGCCGTCGAGCAGGCGCACCGCGACGGCCGTCGGGTGGTCTTCACGAACGGCTGCTTCGACGTCGTGCACCGTGGCCACACGTCGTACCTGCGGCAGGCGAGCGAGCTCGGCGACCTGCTCGTCGTCGCGCTGAACGACGACGACTCGGTCCGCCGTCTGAAGGGCCCCGAGCGGCCGATCAACACCGCGGAGGACCGCGCCGGCGTCCTCGCGGCACTCGCCTGCGTGGACCTCGTCACCGTCTTCGCGACGGACACCCCGATCCCCCTCATCGAGCGGGTCCGCCCGGACGTCTACGTCAAGGGCGGGGACTACTCCCCCGAGATGCTCCGCGAGACCGAGGTGGTGCGGGGCTACGGCGGCGAGGTCGTGATGGTCGACTACGTGCCGGAGCACTCCACGAGTGCGGTCGTGCGCCGCATCCGCGAGACGTCAGGAGGCACCTCGGAGGGCGGTGCCTCGTGAACACCGCCCGGTCCTGAGCGACCGGTCCGCCGCGCGTGTGCGCCACGGGCGGAGCTTTCTTCCCATCCCGGTCGCGATGGAAAGCGGAATCGCGCGTAGGAAGTCCGAAGTTCGGACCTCCTACGCGCGATTCGACCTCCTGCGAGCGATTCGACCTGCCCGTCAGCGGAGTGGTCGCGACTCAGGCGGCGAGGTGCGCCTGCAGGAACCAGCGGTCCTTGGTGAGCCCGCGCTCGATCTCGATGACGACGTCCTGGCTGTTGAGGTCGACCTCGTCGAGGCCCTCCACCGCACGACGGACCTGCGCGAGCGCGGCGTCGATGTCGGCGATGACCTCGGTGATGGTGACGTCGGAGTTCTGGAAGCCCTCCGACAGCGCCGGGATGGTGGTGTTCGCGGCGACGGTCGCGATGCGCGAGTCGACCGGCAGGCCGAGGGCGACGATGCGCTCCGCGGCGAGGTCGGCGTACTCCTGCGCGTGCTCGACGATCTGGTCGAGGAGCTCGTGCACGCCGATGAAGTTGCGGCCGCGGACGTGCCAGTGCGCCTGCTTGCCGTTGACGACCAGGGCTTCGAGGTCGATGACGACGGGCGCGAGGAACTGGGCGACCCCGGCGGCGAGCTCCGGCGTGGTGGAGAACGGCGACGTGGTGTTCGTCGTGGTGGTGGTCGTGGTGGTGCTCGTGCTCATGGTTGCCTCCTGCTACCTCGAGGTTGCACCGGGTTCCTGCACCCGGTCTGACCGATGGACCCACCATGCTCCGTTTTCTTGAACGGCGCAAGGAAGCACAGGCTGACCTTACCCGCCGTACTCCACGACGACCTGCTGGCCGGCGTCGGCGAGCTCCAGCTGGACGGCGGCGCGGGCCTGCTCGGCCCATGGGCTGTCGGAGCACCCG
This sequence comes from Curtobacterium sp. PhB130, assembly GCF_003755165.1. Lineage (NCBI taxonomy): Bacteria > Bacillati > Actinomycetota > Actinomycetes > Micrococcales > Microbacteriaceae > Curtobacterium > Curtobacterium sp. PhB130. The sequence goes on from NZ_RKII01000009.1 coordinate 126,863, forward strand.
ATCCACACGGAGGTGCGCGGCTCGCAGTCGGTCACGCACCACTCGGACGCCCAGCCGATGACGGCGGCCGCCAGGGCTTCCCCGTGGTCGGCGAAGCAGAGCGACGGGACGATCGACGGGCGGGTGGTGCGGACGAGCCACGTCACGGTGACGCGCGGCGGTGCCGGCAGGATGCGGACCTGCTCGTCGAGGGCGACCTCGACGAAGACCTGGCCGTAGGCGTTCTCGGGCAGTTCGGCGAGCATCCGGTGGATCTCCGGGAGGTCCTCGACGGCTCCTGCGATGAGGATGCGCTCACTAGGCTGTCGTCGGGTCCGGGCCATGGCTCAACGGTAAGGGAAGCCTTACCTCAGAACAACCCCGAGTTGCTGTGAAAGGAACTCCCACATCCAGGTGAGCGCGACGGCGTTCGTCAGCCCGGGGGCGTTCTGCGCGAGCTGGGTCGCCACGCCGTCGCTGTACGCGGCGAGCTTCAGCGCCACGACGGAGGCGTCGATGCCGTCCGAGGCCGTGTCGAACGTGCCGTCCTCGACCCCGCGCCGGATCACCCGGACCAGGCACGCCTCCCACACGCGGATCCGCTCGGCGTACTCGTCGGCGACCTCCGGACGGCGTGCGACCGCCGTCCAGTAGTCGGACCAGATCCGCCAGTGCTGCCGGACCTCGTCGCTGTCGTCGAAGAGCGGCTCGACGAGCATCCGGAGTGCTCGGACGGTGTCGGGCTCGGCGTCGACGGCCGCGACGATCGCGCCGTAGAACCGCTCGGTCTCGAGCACGACGACCTCGTTGAGGATCTCGGCCACGCTCGCGAAGTGGTAGGTCACCGTGCCGACGGACACCCCGGCCTCGGCCGCGATGTCCCGGAGCCCGGTGGCACCGAGGCCGTTCCGGACGATCACCGACCGCGCGGCGCGGACGATCATCGCGCGCCGGACCTCCGGCCGCTGCCGCACGCGCCCGGGGGCGGACGCCGCCGTGCTCACGCGGACCCCCGGGGCACCTCATCGCGGAAGGTGTGCTCGGCGACGAGCTCCTCGGCGGCGTCCACCCCGTCCCTGGCCCAGGCCCGCACGGTGTTCACGACGGAGAACGCCTCCGCTGACGCGGTGACGGACGAGGTGGTCTCGAGCCGTGCCGCCCAGGTGTCCTGCGACAGCCCGATCGCCCACCGGGACGCCGCACTGGCGGACGTCGGGTCCCCGGAGCGGATCCGGTAGGTCTCGCGGGCGTCCTCGCTGAACACCAGCCCGTCCGGGTACACGCGTCCGCCGCCGTAGCCGGGGTCGACGTCGAGCGTCCACTCCCCCGTCTCGACGTCGTGCGTGACGGTGCGCTGCGGCAGCGGTTCCGTCGGCTCGACCCGGGTGATCGCCAGCGGCGTCGACCGGACCGGGTCCTCGAAGCGGATGCCGGCGTCCACCGCGGGGTCGCCGTGCCACACCGGCAGGGTGACCGAACTCGCCGCCGGGTCGACCACGAGCGCCGCGGCGACCCCGTGCGGCCAGACCCACGGCCAGTACGACGTCGACACCGCGAGGCGCAGGCGGTGCCCGGCGAGGAACCGGTGCCCGGTCGAGACGAGTCGCACGGGCACCACGGTCGACGTCCCGGGTTCGAGCGGGTCGTCGCGGTCCATCCCGTTCCGACGCGCGGCGTTCACCACCCCACGGGTGACGAGCGTGGAGCTGCCGTCCGGCGCGACGTCGCAGAGCCGCACGGTCACGGTCGCGCGCGGCTGGTCGCTGGTCACCGACAGGTCGACCAGGACGTTGCCGAGCAGGTCGAACGACTCCTCGACGGGCAGGTCGAAGCAGACGGACCGGCCGTCCTCCGCGCGCTGGTCCGGCGGCAGGTCGGTGGCGTTGCCGAACGGGAAGAACCGGCCCGCGTCGGCGCCGGTCTCCTCGGGCGAGGCCACGATGACGGCGCCGTCGCGGCCGCCGCGCAACGTGTCGAGCGGGAGCACCCGCGGCTCGGTGGACGTCGACGGCCAGGCGGTCGCGCCGACCCAGCGACCGGTCCGCTCGGCGTAGTACGACGCGGGCGGCTCGGGGTCGTTGATCCACGCCCGGAGCGCGGGCTCCTGCTCGACACCGGTGTCGACTCCGCGGAGCCACCGGTCCCACCAGCGGAGGGACTCCTGCAGGAAGCCGATCGACGGCCCCGGCGCGAGTCCGCGGTCCGGGTACTGGTGCGACCACGGCCCGACGATCCCCTTGACCGGGGCGTCGACGTGCTCCACGAGGCGGAGCACGGCGTCCCGGTAGGGGTCCGCCCAGCCGCCGACCGCGAGCACCGCCGCGCTGATGTCGGCGTAGTCCTCGGACGCGCTGCCGTGCCGCCAGTAGTCGTCGCGCGTCTGGTGCGACAGCCACACCGGCGTCATCGGCCGGTTCGCGTCGAGCCGTTCACGCCACCGGGACACCCACGACGGCCCGACGACCTCGGGCCGGGGCGGCCGGGAGTTGAACGCGAACATCGTCGCGCCCCACGCCGCCATGTCGATGCCGAGCACCGCACCGCCGACGTAGTGCACGTCGTTGTCGTACCGGTCGTCGGTGGAGCACACCGTGACGATGGCCTTGAGTGCGGCGGGAGCGCGGGCGGCGAGTTGCAGCGCGTTGAACCCGCCCCAGGAGATGCCGAACATCCCGACGGCACCGGTCGACCAGGGCTGCTCGGCGAGCCAGGCGATCACGGCCTCGCCGTCGCGGAGCTCCTGCTCGCTGTACTCGTCGTCGAAGAACCCGTCCGAGGACCCGGTCCCGCGGATGTCCACCCGGACGGACGCGTACCCGTGCGCGGCGTACCAGGGGTGCCGCTCGGAGTCGCGCGGCGCGGTCCAGTCGTCGAGCCGGTACGGCAGGTACTCCAGCAACACGGGTACCGGGGCGTCGGTCACGGGCGACCAGATCCGGGTGTGCAGCCGGACACCGTCCGGCATCGGGATCCACTCGTCCCGGACCGCGACGCCCGGCGGCAGGCCGTCCGGCACCCCGATCGCCGTCAGCGACGCGGTCATGCGTCCTCCCAGTTCCTGATCCGGTGGCCGTCGCCGTGGTCGGTCCAGCCGTCGGCGTTCCGCCAGTGCTGCACGCCGTCGTCGACGTCCGGCAGCTCGGTGACGCCCGGCTCGAGCGTCGCCGCGAGGAGCGTCCGCGTGTACGGGTGGTTCGGGCCGCCGAAGACCCGCTCGGTCGGGCCGATCTCGACGATCCGGCCGCCGGTCATCACGGCGACCCGGTCGGCCACGCCCCGGACGACGGCGAGGTCGTGGCTGATGAAGAGGCAGCTCAGCCCCTGCTCACGCTGCAGGTCTGCCAGCAGCCCGAGGATCCCGGCCTGCACCTGCACGTCGAGTGCGGTGGTGATCTCGTCCGCGATCACGAGCTCCGGTCCGGCCGCCAGCGCACGGGCGATCCCGACACGCTGACGCTGACCGCCGGAGAGCTGGGCGGGCAGGCGGTTCGCGAACTCCGGTCCGAGCCCCACCTGCGTCAGCAGTTCGTCGACCCGCGCACGCGACGACGATCCGGTGAACAGTTGCAGCGGCCGCGCCACCGCGGCGCCGACGGTCCGCCGGGGGTTGAGCGAGGTGTCCGCGTTCTGGAACACGAGCTGGACGGCCCGGCGGAGCGCGGTGCTCCGTCCGGCGACCGGGTCCCGGAGGTCCCCCGAGGTCGCCCCGCCCTCGTAGGTGAACGTCCCCGACTCGGCCGGCACCAGCCCGGCGAGTGCCGTCGCGAGCGTGGACTTGCCGCTGCCGGACTCGCCGACGACGGCGAGCGTCTCGCGCGGTGCGATGTCGAAGGACACGCCGTCGACGGCGGCCGGCAGGCCGCGTCCGTAGCGCACCACCAGGTCCCGTGCGGTCACCAGGGGGCGGACGGGAGGCTCGGTGCCGGTGGCCCTGGAGGCGACCGTCCCGGGGACGGACGCGGTCGACGGCGCGTGCCCACCGCCTCCAGGACGGGTCCCGTCCGGCACCGCGGCCAACAGGGCGCGCGTGTACTCGTGCTGCGGGTCGGCGAAGAGCGCCGCCGTCGGGCGGTGCTCGACGATCTCGCCCTGCCGCATCACGGCGATCTCGTCGGCCATCGCCGACACGACGCCGAGGTCGTGGCTGACGAGGAGGACGGCCATGCCGAGCTCCCGGCCGAGGTCCGCGACCAGGTCGAGGACCGCCGCCTGGGTGACGACGTCGAGCGCGGTGGTCGGCTCGTCGAGGACGAGCACCCGGGGTCGGGCGGCGACGGCCATCGCGATCGCGACGCGCTGCTGCTGGCCGCCGGAGAGCTGGTGCGGGTACCGGCGGCCGATCGTGTCCGGGGACGGCAGGCGCACGAGCCGGACGAGCTCCGTGACCCGCTCCGGGCCGTCGGGCTCGCCGTGGGCGCGGAGGGCCTCGCGGATCTGCTCGCCGACGCGCATCGAGGGGGTGAGTGCCTGCCCGGCGTTCTGGGCGACCACGGAGGCCGTACCGCCTCGGAGCGCCCGGGTGGCGGACGGCGACAGGGCGAAGACGTCCTGGTCGGCGACCGTGACCGAACCGCCGACGATGCGGGAGCCGGTGCGGAGGTGCGCGAGGAGGGTCCGGGCGACGGTGGACTTGCCGCTGCCGGACTCCCCGACCAGGCCGAGCGTCTGGCCGGCGGCGATGGTGAACGAGACGCCGCGGACGACGGGGACCTGGGTCCGGCCGGCGGCGTAGGAGATCGCGAGGTCCTCGACGCGGACGGTGGCGGTGTCCGGTGCGGTCCTGGTCGTGTCCGCGGCGGTCGTGTCCCCGGCGGTCGTGGTCGTCGACGCGGTCGCGTCGGTGCTGGGGTCGGTCATGCGCTCGTTGCTCCCTGCGTGGCACGGTCGACGCCGAGCGACTTGGCCAGCCCGTCCGCGGCGAGGTTGAGGCCGATCACGAGCGTCGCCAGCGCCACGATCGGCGCCAGCGTGCCGAGCGGCACGACGGTCAGTGCGGTGCGGTTCTCCTGCACCATGAGGCCCCAGTCCGGCGTCGGCGGGTTCGCACCGAAGCCGAGGAAGGACAGCGAGGCGACGAGGAGGACGATCCAGGACGCCCGCATCGCGTACTCGACGAGCACGACGTCGAGGACGTTCGGCAGGATCTCGCGGAACACGATCGACAGCGGCTTCTCCCCGCGGGCGCGTGCCGCGGTGACGTAGTCCTGCGTGATCACCGTCCGGGCGGCGCCACGGACCACGCGGGTCACGGCGGGCGCGTAGACGATCGTCACGGCGAGCACGATCACCCAGAGCCCGGCGTCGAACACCGTCACGACGACGAGCAGGGCGAGGATCGACGGCACGCTGAGCAGTGCGTCGACGACCCGCATCACGACCTCGTCGAACCAGTTGTCGGCGTACGCGGTGATTGCACCGAGGACCGTGCCGACGGCGACCGCGATGGTCGTCGCGAGGAAGGTCACCAGGAGCGCGTACCGGCCACCGTTCAGGGTGCGGGACAGGATGTCGCGGCCGTACTGGTCGGTGCCGAGCCAGTGGCTCCACTCCGGGCCGGCGAGGACGTTCGTCGAGTCCGTCGCCACCGGGTCGTGCACGGCGATGACGGGGGCCAGGATCGCGAGCACCAGGTGCAGCGCGATGAGGCCGAGGCCGATGCTCAGGGCGGTCGAGGAGCGCAACGGTGCGACGGCGGCACCGATCACGTTCCGCGAGCGGGGGGCGATGGCGGTCATGCTGCGGTCCCTTCGTTCGCGCGGGCGCGGGCGGCGCGTGCGGCCCGTCGTGCGGGCGGACGGACGCGGGTCCGCCGCTGCCGGGTGCGGAGCCGCGGGTCGAGCGCCAGTGCGACGAGGTCCGCCGCGAGGTTGCAGATGACGTAGATGACGGCGCTGAGGAGCGCGATCGCCTCGATCGTCGGCAGGTCCCGGTTGAAGACGGACTCGAGCATCAGCTTGCCCATGCCCGGGTAGTTGAAGACGTTCTCCACGACGACCACGCCGCCGAGGAGCCAGGCGACGTTCAGCGCGACGACGTTGAGCGTCGGCAGCAGCGCACTCGGCACCGCGTGCTTCCAGACCACTCGGCGCATCGTCAGGCCCTTGAGCTCGGCGGTGGTGACGAACTCGGACGCCATCACGTCGATCGTCGAGGACCGGGCGGTCCGGACGATGTACGCGGCCATCGCCAGGGTCAGCACGATGATCGGCAGCCAGATCGTCGGCAGGAGCTCCCCGACGGTGGCGTCGCTCCCGCGGAGCACCACGGCGGGGAACAGCGGGATGCCGATCGCGAAGAGCAGCACGAGCACGGTGGCGACCATGAACTCCGGGACGCTCATCACGACGAGGCTGACGATCGAGATCACCCGGTCGCTCGGACGGCCGCGACGGACCCCGGCGACGACGCCGAGCGTCAGGGAGAGCGTCACGCCGACGAGCATCGCGGGCACGGCGATCAGCATGCTGTTCCGGAACGCGGTGAAGAGCGTCGGTGCGACCGGCTCCCCGCTGACGAGCGAGGTCCCGAAGTCGCCGTGCGCCGCGCCGACGAGCCACTGCCCGTAGCGGAGCCACACGTTCTGGTCGAGGCCGAGGGACTCGCGCAGCTGCTTGACCGCTGCCGGCGTGGCGTTCTGCCCGAGGAGCTGCTGCGCGACGTCGCCGGGCAGGGCCTGCACCGCGAGGAACACGAACAGGGAGGCGAGCACCACCGTCAGCACGGCGATGCCGACGCGGCGGAGGACGGGGAGGAGGACGTTCATCGGCGCAGTCCGATCCGGAGGTAGTCGAACTCGAAGCCGAACTCCGAGTAGTTGACGACGTCGCGGGAGAGCCCCACGAGGCGGTCGCCGAACATCGGGGTCATGTCGGCGCCGTCCGCGACGACGAGTCGCTGGGCGTCCTGGTAGAGCGTCTTCCGCTTGGCGTCGTCCATCTCCGCACGGGCCTCGTCCAGGAGCAGGTCGAAGGACCCGTTCGACCACGCGCTCTCGTTGTAGGAGGACCCGGACCGGAAGATCTGGTTGAGCAGCTGGTCGATCGGCCGGCCGGTGAACCAGTAGCTCACCATCAGCGGCTTCTGCATCCAGATCTGCGTGTAGTACGAGTCGGAGGACGCGCTCCGGACCGTCAGGTCGATCCCGGCGTCCGCCACCTGGTCGCGGTACGCGACCGCGAGCGGGGTGAAGACCGACTCGTAACTGGACGTGTAGATCGAGGTGCGCAGTCCCTCCCGTCCGGCCTGCTTGAGCAGGCTCTTGGCCTTGTCCGGGTCGTACTCGCGGGGTTCGTCGAGGAACGCGGCGAGCTGCGGCGGCACCGGGTTGTCCCAACCGGGCGAACCGGTCCCCTGCAGTGCCGTCTCCACGATCCGCTTCGGGTCGTAGGCGAGCTTCATCGCCTGCCGCACCTTCGGGTCCTTGAACTCGGCACTCGTCGCGAGCATCGGGATCGTGTACCACTGCGCGTTCACCGAGCGGGCGACCGTCGCACGGTCCGAGGCGGCCACCACCCGGGCCGTGGCGAAGTCGAGGTTCGTCTGCGAGATCAGGTCGATCTGGCCGGCGAGCAGCGCGTTCACCCGGGCCGTCGTGTCCTGGATGGAGAAGAAGTCGATGCCGTCGAGGGCCGGACGTCCGGCGAAGTGGTCGTCGAACGCCTCGACGCTGCCGGCACCGGCCGGCGTGAACGAGGACAGCTTGAACGGTCCGGTGCCGATGCCCGTGCGGCCGATCGTCGCCACCGCGGCGGCCGGCACGATGTAGCACTGGTACGCCGTCAGGAGCGACGGGAACTCGGCGTTCGGCTTCGTCAGGTCGAAGCGGAGCGTGTACGGGTCGACCACGTGCATGGACTTCGCCGTCATCACCTCACCGAGGACGCCGGCCTGCGGGGAGCCCGTCGCCTCGTCGAGGATGTGCGCGATGCTCGCGACGGCGTCGTCGGCGCTGAACCGGGATCCGTCGTGGAACCGGACACCACGGCGCAGATGGAACGTCCACACGGTGCCGTCGGCGTTCGCGGACCACTCGCGAGCGAGGTCGGGGACGGTCTCCCCCGACTCGTCGAGCTTCACGAGGCGGTTGTAGAGCGCGCCGAGGTACTCGTACGCGGACAGCGAGCTGGCGGAGTCGAGGGTCTCGGCGGCCGATGCCGCCGGCCGGGCGATGCGGAGCCGACCACCGCGACGTGCGGCGCCGGTGGCCGCCTGCTCGGGGATGCTGACGGTGCCCGCGCTCGCGCCGGTGCTGCACCCGGTGAGGGTGAGCAGGCCGAGACCGGCGAGTCCTGCCGCCCCCGTGAGGAGCGTGCGGCGGCTGGGACGGCGGTCGGGTTCTGGGGGCTGGACGATGGGCTGCATTCGGGGTGACCCCTCCTGGTAATCGTTCCGGTGAACGATAGAGGGCCGTGGGGTCGCTGGCGAATCCTGTGACGCGCATCCGCGGAACGTTTACGAACCCGTTACACGCCGGTGGCCCGGAGGGGCCAGGATCAGACCGACGGATGCGCGTGCGTGTCCAGGGAGGACGGGCTGCGATGGCGAGCTTCACACGCGGGTTCGGCGGACGACGGCGGGGCGACGATGCCGGGTCGGTCGACGCGTCCCGGATCCCACCCGGCCAGACCCTGGTCCGCGACTGGCCCGTGCTCTCCGCCGGAGCCACACCGGACATCGAGCCCACCGACTGGAGCTTCTCGATCCGCACCGAGTCGGGCCTGCACGAGTGGACGTGGGACGAGGTCCGGGCGCTCGGCGTCGAGGACGTCACCGTCGACATCCACTGCGTGACGCACTGGACCAAGCTCGACATGCCCTGGCGCGGGGTGCCGCTCGACAAGCTGTTCGCGGACGTGGAGACGTCACTGGACTACTGCATGGTGCACAGCTTCGGCGGGTACACCACGAACGTGCCGCTCGACGAGCTGCTCGACGGGCAGGCCTGGATCGCGTTCGAGGCCGACGGGGAACCGCTCGAGCCGGAGCACGGCGGGCCGGCGCGGCTCCTCGTGCCGCACCTGTACTTCTGGAAGAGCGCGAAGTGGGTGCGCGGGATCGTGATGCAGTCCTCGGACGAGCCCGGGTTCTGGGAGAACGCGGGCTACAACCTCCACGGTGACCCGTGGAAGGAGGAGCGGTACTGGTGACGGTGCCGTCGTCCGTCGTGCCGCCTGGCACCGCCGGTCTGGAGGCCGGGGTCGGCTCCGCACCGTCCGCGCCGCCCCGCAGACGGCCGGCCTGGCACGCCGCGACCGTCGCCGCTGTCTCCCCCGAGACCCCGACCGCCCGGCGGATCGTCCTCGACGTCCCGACCTGGCCCGGCAACGACCCCGGTCAGCACCTGGACCTGCGACTCACCGCCGAGGACGGCTACCAGGCCACGCGCTCGTACTCGATCGCGTCCGCCGGCGACTCCACCATGGTCACCCTGGCCGTGGACCGGGTCGACGACGGCGAGGTCTCCCCGTTCCTGGTCGACGCCGTCGAGGTCGGGGACGCCCTCGACGTGCACGGCCCGCTCGGCGGCTGGTTCGTCTGGCGACCCGACGCCGCCGCACCGACGCGTCCCGTCCAGCTGATCGCGGGCGGGTCGGGCATCGTGCCGCTCGCCGCGATGGTCGCCGCGCACACCGAGGCCGAGGACCCGACCCCGTTCCGGCTGCTCTACGCCGTGCGGACGCCGGACGACGTCTTCTTCCGGTCCACACTCGACGCCGCACGCGCCGGCACCGCGCCGTTCACCGACGCGATCGTGTACAGCCGCCGGGCGCCGGACCCGTCACTGCCGGTCGGGCGGCTCACCCGGGACGTCCTCGCCGCGGCGGTGTTCCCGCCGGACGCCGGTGCCCTGGTGTACGTCTGCGGCTCGACGCCGTTCGTCGAGCAGGTCCTGCGGTGGCTCGGGGAGCTCGGGCACGACACGACGGACGTCCGCGCGGAACGGTTCGGAGGCAACTGATGACCCTGTTCGACGGCAACGCGCTTGCCGGGGACCTCGCCGACGTCCTCGGTCCGGACGCGACCTCGGCCCGGCTGCGCTGTGCGGGGTGCGGTTCGCTCGGCGTGCTCGGGCGGGCGCGGACGTACCGGACCGCGATGGGCTCGGTCGCGCGGTGCGTGGACTGCGACAGCGTGCTCGTGACGGTGGTGACCGACGGCGCGCGGCGGTGGGTCGCGATGCCGGGCGTCCGGGCGGCGCTGCTCTGAGCGTCTCGAACCACGATCGCCCCGGGAATCCGACCCCTGAAACCACGGGGCCCTGAAACCACGGCGCCCTGAAACCACGAATGCCCCGACCGAGGTCAGGGCTTCGTAGGGGGCCGGGTGGAGCCGGCGGTTCCCGAGCGGATGACGAGATTCGAACTCGCGACCCTCACCTTGGCAAGGTGATGCGCTACCACTGCGCCACATCCGCATCGCGTGACCTGTCGGTCGCGCTCGGATGACTATACCCGTGTTCGCTCCGAGGGCCGACTCGGAGCCGGTACCGGGCGTGTCCGTGTTGACTCGGGTGCATGAACGACTTCGTGAAGGAGACCGGCGGTGGCAACCCGGACGAGCCCGACTCGCACGGCGTGGACCTCGTCGACGGTGACGGTCCAGCGGTCCGGATCCTGGTCCGCGGTGACCTGCCGCCGACCATCGAGCACGACGGCCGCACCTGGGCGGCGACCCGGCAGACCCACGACGCCGGCGACGGCCCCGCGATCGCCGTCTACCACCCGGCCTGACCCGGGGATCAGCGCTTCGTGCGGTCGAGGTTCAGGGTCTCGCCGGCCTGCAGCTCGTACGCCAGGCCGAGGGCCTGTCGCGCGCTGAGGTAGTGCAGGTCGCTCACCGTCACGCCGAACCGCGTCGCGACGTCGGCCAGCCGGTCGCCCGCCGCCACGTGGTACCAGCGCGGCACACCGCCCGCCGACTCGACCGTGCCGGTGGCACCGCTCCGGGGGCCGGTGTCGACGACGTGCAGGTCCGGGTGCCGGTCCGGCGTCGACCAGTGCAGTTCGCTGACGCCGAGCACCTGCCACGGCGACGTCTCGGGTCGGTTCACCAGCACCGCGGTCCGCAGGAAGCTCGGGTCGTCCCCGGCCTCCTGCAGTCGGAACCGTGCGTCCGGCACCTGGGCGGTCTCCCCCGGCGCGCCCCAGGCGTCGTAGCCGAAGCTCACGCCCTCGCTGATCGTGTCGCCCACCTGCTCGTCGAACTGCCGGAAGAAGACCGCGAGCGGTTCGCCGAGCGTGGAGCGGTAGGCGGAGGTCTGCACGACGTAGTCGTCCTGGCCGGTGGCGACGACGCGGAGGTGGATCGATGCCCGGCCGTCGGCGGACGCCAGGTCGGTGTCGAGGACGACGGTGCCGGCGGCGGGCGCCGGGGTCGACGGGCTGGTCGGCGTGGTGCTCGTCGGGCTGGTCGGCGTGGTGCTCGTCGGGCTGCTCGTCGGGCTGCTCGTCGGGCTGTTCGGCGTGGCGCTCGGTGCCGGGTTCGTGGCCGTGGCGACCGCCGGCATCGCGGTGCTGGTCGTGGCACACCCGCCGAGCGTGAGCGCCACGATCGTCAGTGCTGCGGCGCCGAGGAGCCGCCCCCTCGTGGATGTCGTCGACACGACCGTCATCAGTTCCCCGTTCCCGCCCACCCGGTGCTGCTCCACATCCTGCCCGATGACGCCCCACCCCGCCACCGAGTGCCAGCCGGTGTTCTCACCCGCTCCGGGGGAACCGGCGCACCCGGGCGAGCCGTATCCTGCCGTCCCACGGACCCGGGAGGCGCGATGCAGGATCTCGTGAGCGGGCTGCTCAAGGACTCGTCCTTCGGTGTCTGGGACGTGATCCTGGCCGCCGTGGTGCTCGTCGCGGGGTGGTTCGCGTCCGGGTGGGCGCGGCGGGGCGTCGCGGCGGCGCTGTCGAAGTGGAGTGGCCTCGGCCCGAGCTCCACGAACCTCGCCGCGCGGTTGGCGCGGTACGGGATCATGCTGCTGACGATCGGCATCGTGCTCACCGTCCTCGGTGCGCCCCTGCAACCGGTGCTCGCCGCCGTGATCATCATCTCCGCCGTCGCGTTCCTGGCGCTCCGGGGCATCGCCGCGAACTTCGGTGCCGGACTCGTCATCCAGGCCCGCCGCCCCGTGCACATCGGGGACTCGATCGAGCTCGAGGGGGTCGAGGGCCGCATCATCGAGCTGACCGGGCGTGCCGTGCTGCTGCGCACGTCCGACGGCAAGACGATCCGGATCCCGAACACGATGCTGCTCGAGCACCCGCTCTGGAACGCCAGCGAGACGGGCGCCGTCCGGAGCGAGGTCCGCGCGCGCATCCACGGCAGCCCGGACCTCGACGCGGTCTGCCCCGCGGTCCTCGCCGCCGTCGCCTCCGTCGAGCACCGGGGCGCGACGGACCCGGAGATCTTCCTGCACACGCTCACCCCGGCGTGGGCGGACATCAGCATCCGCTTCTGGTCCTCGTACGAGGACCGGGAGGTCTCGCGGTCCTCGGTGGTCCGGGCGGTCGCTGCGTCGCTCGGCGCCGCCGGGTTCACCTGCTCCGTCTCCTCGGACCCGCCGCGGTTCCTGACCGCCCTCGTCGACGCGATCGACTGAAGCCCGGCCCCGACGGCGGACGATCTCACCCGTTTCGGGGGTGCTCGACGGTGGCGACGGCGGCGAGCCTCATCGTGCAGACCGACCACGAGGAGCACCCCATGGCGAAGCAGTCCGCGACGACGCGGTGACGACGCGGACAGCGGTCCGCAGCGCGTGGTTCGCTCCCACCCTGCGTGGCTACGACCGCGCCTGGCTCGGCCGAGACGTCGTCGCCGGCCTGAGCGCGGGTGCGGTCGTCGTCCCGCAGGCGATGGCGTACGCGACCATCGCCGACCTGCCGGTGCAGGTCGGGCTCTACACGTGCATGGCGCCGATGGTCGTCTACGCGCTCCTCGGTGGATCGCGCGCGATGAGCGTGTCGACCACGTCGACCATCGCGACGCTGACCGCCACCACGTTCGTCGCCGCCGACGTCGCGGCGAACGCCGACGATGCACCCCGCGCACTCGCGACACTGACACTCATCGTGGGTGTCGTGCTGGTCCTCGCCCGGTTGCTCTCGCTCGGCTCCCTCGTCGAGAACATCAACAAGGCGACCCTCGCCGGCGTGCAGATCGGTGTCGGCGCCACGGTGGCCGTCGGTCAGCTGCCGAAGCTCCTCGGACTCACGGACGACCCGACCGGCCGGGGGTTCATCCGCTCGCTGGTCGCGGTCGTCGAGGCGGTCCCGCGTGCGAACGGCCCGACCGTCGTGCTCTCCGTCCTGTCGATCGCGGTCCTGTTGCTCCTCCGGCGGTTCGCTCCGCACTTTCCCGCTCCGCTCGTCGTCGTCGCAGGGGGCATCATCGCGTCAGCAGCCCTGCACCTGACCGACGTCGGTGTGGAGGTGATCCCGGCGGTCCCGAACGGGCTCCCGATGCCGGCGGTGCCGGACCTGACACTCGTTCCCGGCCTCCTCCCCGGTGCGCTCGGGATCGCGACGATGGCCTTCCTCGAGTCGGCCGCCGTCGCGCGGGGCATCCGGGCTCGGAGCGAGCCGCAGATCGACAGCGACCGGGAGCTGCTCGCGACCGCGGTCGCGAACCTCGCCGGCTCCGTGACCCAGTCGCTGCCCGCTGCCGGCGGGTTCTCCCAGAGCGCCGTCAACCAGCGTGCCGGTGCGCGCTCACAGCTGTCGACCCTGGTCACGGCGGCGCTCGCGGTCCTCGTCGCGCTCGTCCTCGGGCCGGTCCTCGCGCTGATGCCGACCGCGACGCTCGCAGCCCTGGTCGTCACCGCGGTCGTCGGGCTCATCGACATCGCCGAGCTGCGCCGGATGGCGCGGATCAGTCGCCGGGACTTCTGGCTCGCGGTGCTCACTGCGGTCGTCGGTCTCACCGCGGGACTCCTCGGGGCGGTGCTCGTCGGGGTCCTCGGGACGTACGTCCTGATCCTGCGTGAGCTCCAGCGCGTCCGCCTCGTCCCGGGAGCGGTCGTCGGTCGCTCAGTGAGTGCGCGAGTCGACGGAGACGTCTACACCGCGAACGTGCTCGGGTACGAGAACGCTGCCATCGAGGTCGCCGAGTCCTCCGCCGGCGTCGACGCGCTCGTGCTCGACCTCAGCCGCATGCGCGCAGCGACCGTGACGATCCTCGATGCGCTCAGGGACCTGGACCAGGAGCTCGAGCAGCGGGGCGTCACACTGATCCTCGTCGGACTCGACGGACCTGCGGCGGACACGGCGTCGCGGAGCAACTGGTTCCGTGGGCTCGTCGGACAGCACCGCGTCTTCCCGAGCGTGGAAGCAGCGCAGGGTGCACGCCGCGATGTGTCCTGACGGCGGTCAGGCGTCCCAGGCCACCCGGAACCCGATGTGCGTCGCCGCGGAGTCGTCGCTCTGGGGTGAACGTGCAGCAGGACGGTAGCGCAGGCAGTACTCGGGGGCGCACAGGTGCGAGCCGCCCTTGAGCACCCGCATCGCGGGTTCCGCAGCCGAGCCGTCGGCAGTCATGCCGTGGTGCGCGTCGGCCGGACCGCATCCGCAGTGCTCCCCGCCGGTCGCGGTGCCCGGCTCGTGCCGGGCGGTGTACGGGGTGTCGGTCCACTCCCAGACGTTGCCGATCATGTCGACGATCCCGAGCGGGTTGGGCGGGAACGAGCCGACCGGCGAGGTCCCCACCCACCCGGCAGCGCCGGTGTTCCGGTACGGGAACGCACCCTGCCAGGTGTTCGCCATGGTCGCGCCCCCGGGGTGGGCGTCGGTCCCCCAGGCGAAGGGCCAGTCCGGTTCACCACCGGCCTTGGCGGCGTACTCCCACTCCGCCTCGGTCGGCAGCCGACCGCCGACCCAGGCGGCGTACGCCGCGGCGTCGGCGTGGGACACCTGGACGACCGGGTGGTCGTCGAGGCCGCCGACGGAGGACTCCGGGCCGCGCGGGTGCCGCCAGTCGGCGCCGGCCTGCCACCTCCACCAGGCCCGCCAGTCGCGGAGATCGACCGGTCCGGCCGTCGGTGTGAAGACCAGGGACCCCGCTCGGCGTTCGTCCGGCGCGAGCCCCGGGAAATCCTCGGACGACAGCGGGCGTTCCGCGTCCGTCACCCAACCGGTGGCGTCGACGAATGCCGCGAACTCTGCGTTCGTGGCCGGGTGGGACCCGATCCGGAATGCGGCGACCGTCCGCTGGTGCACCGGCCCCTCGTCCGGGTAGAAGCGGTCCGATCCCATCAAGAACGCACCGCCCGCGACATCGACGACCTCGACCCGAGTGTCCATGATCAGACTCTCCGTCCCTCCGCACAGGACGAGGTCACCCGGATGGGGTGATTGTTCCTGCGCGACAGCAAGCTTTTCTCGCAGAACCGCTGTTCTGCCCCTATCGTGAGCACCACATCACGCCTTTGCAGGGAAAGGCTCGACATGTACGCCTTCAACGAGACCAGGAGCACCGCCCGGGCGAACGACACACCGAACGGTGACTCATCGGCGCAGCACGCCGGAGGTCGCCCGCTCGAACGCCCGCGCCTGCTCGACCAACTCGACCGTTTCCGGCGATCGGACCGCAGACTGCTCACGATGTGGGCTCCGGCCGGTGCCGGCAAGACGACCGCGCTCACGAACTGGTCCGACCGGGTGCGCTCAGACGGCGAGACCGTGCGATGGCTCGGCGCGACGGACCTCCTCGCCGACGAACCGATCGGCGAGGACTGGTTGTTCGTCGACGACGTCGACCGGCTGCTCGGCGGCCTCGGCGTGCCGCCGCT
The DNA here is from genome assembly GCF_003755165.1 of Curtobacterium sp. PhB130. Taxonomy (NCBI): domain Bacteria; kingdom Bacillati; phylum Actinomycetota; class Actinomycetes; order Micrococcales; family Microbacteriaceae; genus Curtobacterium; species Curtobacterium sp. PhB130. Next base: position 142,617 of record NZ_RKII01000009.1, read on the forward strand.
GATCCGGCTGATCACCCGGAGCGGCCCAGGGGTCCGCTTCGTCATCGCCGGCCGGTACGAGCCGAGCGGGTTCGCAGCCGTGACCGACGCCGCCGGCGGACGGTCGGTCGTCCCGACCCGGGACCTCGCGTTCGACGTCGAGGACACGCTCGCGCTCGCGCTCCGGTTCGGCCTGGTGCTGCCGATCCAGGACGCCGAGACCCTCACGGCACGGACCGGCGGGTGGGCGGCCGGCCTGGCGCTCGCGATGCCGTACCTCCTCGAGCAGCCCGATCCGGCCGCGGCGGTCGCCCGGTTCGGCGGCGACCAGCACCAGGTCGCCGACTACCTCGTCGTCCGGGTGCTGGACACCCTCGACGAGGATGACCGCGACATCCTGATGCGGGCGGCGGTCGGCTCGGACGTCCCCCTGGCGCTCGCCGTCACGCTGACCGGCCGCTCCGACGTCGGCGCCGTCCTGCACCGTCTGAGCGCCCGGAACGTGCTCGTCAGCGCGAGCCCCGACCACGACGGGTTCCGCTTCCACCCGATCCTCGCCGGGTACATGCGCGCCGAGTTCCGACGGCGGGAGGAGTGCGGCGCGGTCCGGAACCACGTCGCCGCCGCCAGCTGGTACGAAGCGCACGGTGATCACGTCACGGCCCTGGAACAGGCGCTCCTCGCCCGCGACCCGGACGCACTCCGCACCCAGATCGAACACTCCGGCGGAACGCTCCTCATGCAGGGCAGGACCGCGATCGTGAGCACCGCGCTCCGCGCGCTCCCGCCGGGCCAGGACACGCTGGCGACCCTCACCCTGCGCGTCGGCATGGACGCGCCCACCTTCCCGGACCGCATCGGCGCGGAGGAACGCCTCGTAGAGGCTTCGGTTCTCCTCGCGGCTGCGGAACCGGCGGTGGCAGACCGCTGGCGGCCCGTGGTCGTCGCGCTGAGCTCGTTCCTGATCGAGGATCCCGACGCGGCGTCGGTCCGCCTGCGTGAACTGGGCGACTTCATGCGCAGCGCGCCGGTGGAGTCGCTCGACATCGCACTGCTCCTGCGGTCGGCGGTCGCGTGGTGCCTCGTCGTCATGAGGCGCCGTGCGGACGCCGAGCAGCTCCTGCGCTCGATCCAGGGTGCAGCCTCCCGAGCCGGGTACTCGTGGGTGTTCCTGGTGGCGACCGACACCGCCGCGACCCTCGCCGTCCGGTCCGGTGACTGGCGCACCGCGAGTGCGTACGAAGCGCAGGTGGATGCGGTCCCGTTCGACACGACCCCGCCCTACAACCGTGCGACCGCGCGAGCGCTGCTCGTCTCCACGTCCCGCGCCTACGCACGGTGCGAACCGGTCTCCTTCACGGCGCTCCACCGCATCGACGCGGCCGATCCCGTCGGCAGTGAGCTCGGCCTCCTCTTCCACGTCCGGGCGCTGCTGCTCGTGGCGACGCTCGACGCGTCGCCGGCACCACGTGACGCGCTCGCCCGCCTGGTGCAGCTCGTGCGGTTCGACGGACGGAACCACCCGCGGATCGTCGCCGCTGTCTCCGTGCGCATGCAGAGCTGGTCCGCCGCACTGCACGGTGCGCCGGCCGCGACGGAGATCCGCCGCGTGCTCGCCGACGTCCTCGGTCCCGACTCCCTCGAGCTGAACACCCTCCGACTCCTCGCCGGCACCCGGAACGACCACGTCGTCGAGCACGCTGTGGTGGATGCGCTCGACGGCGACGACGCGGCGTGGTCCGGGAGCAGCATCGTCAACGCGCACCTGGCGCTCGCATCGCACGCGTGCATCCACGGCCGCGTCGCGGAGTCCGCCGAGCGGGTGCGGCGTGCGCTCGACGTCAGCGAGGAGTTCGGCTACGCGCGTGAGTTCCTCGCGTGTCGCGGCGCCGGCGCACAGCTCGTGTTCCGCCACCGCGGTTCCTACGGCGCACTCGAGCCGTACGCGGACCACGTCCTCGCACTCGCCGAGCACGAACGCATCGGCGTCGGCCAGGAGCACCCGGACGCGACGGTCCCGCTCACACCGAAGGAGCAGGAGCTCCTGCTCGAGCTCCCGGCCCACCAGACGGTCGCCGAGATCGCCGCGAAGCACCACCTCAGCGTGAACACCATCAAGACGCACCTCCGGAGCATCTACGGCAAGCTCTCGGCCACCGGCCGCACCGAGGCGGTGAGCGCCGCGCGTCGACGCGGGCTGCTCTGATCCGCCGGACCTCACCCGGTTCAGGGGAACCGGGCAGTCCCGCTCCGGCGGGATGATCGTGGCCTCACGACGAGCTGGAGGGTGACGATGAGCCGCTACGAGGTCCGCCTGCCGTACACGCTGTCGGAGACCCTGACGGCGGCGTTCCCGGAGTTCGAGCTGTTGCCGATCGGGCCGGCCGAGACACTGCTGGTCGGCGACCTCGACGACCAGACCCAGTTGCACGGGCTCCTTGCGCGGCTCGCCGATCTCGGGCTCGACATCGCCGAGCTCCGGCAACTCCGCTGAGGGGCGTCAGCGACCGAGGGCGGCGACCGCTGCGCGGTTGCTCGTGAAGAACCGGCTCTCCCCCACGAGGTCGAAGTGTTCGAGCTCCGCCTTCGTCGACGCTCGCGCGCGGCTGAACGCCACCTCGACGCCGTTCTCGCGCGCCCACGCGAAGGCCTCGGCGGCGACGTCGGCCGCCGTGGTGTCGATCGCCGTCACGGCACCACAGTCGAGCACGATCGCGTGCGCTCCCGCCGCCGTCCCCGCCGTCACGCTCGACCGCACGGCGCTCGCGAACAGCTGCGCGTTGCCGAAGAACAGGGGTCCGGCGAAGCGGAGGACGATGACCCCCGGTGCCGACGTGACGCTCCCGTCCCGTGCTGCGCGGAAGACGTCGACCGGTTCCCCGTCCGGCACGAGGACGTCCACGGGCGGGTTGGCGGCGGAACGGATCACGTTGATCAACGAGAGCACGAACGCGATCACGACGCCGATGATCGGCCCGAGGAGCAGCGCGCCGAGGAAGCAGACCGCGGCGATCGCGAACTCGAACCGGCGGAGTCGCCAGAGGCGCGCGAAGTCCCGGATGCCGAGCAGCGGGACGACGGCCACCGCCACGATCGCGCCGATGGCCGGCGACGGGATGTCCTGCAGCAGCGCGGTCCCGAAGCAGACCACCAGGAGGGTGAGCACCGCCGCCACGAGGGCCGGGAGCTGTGTGCGTGAGCCGGTCTGGTCCATCGCCGCCGTGCGGGACGCCGACGACCCGACCGTGAACCCGCCGGTCAGCCCGGAACCGAGGTTGGCGGCCGCGAACGCGAAGAGGTCGCGGTTCGCGTCGTCCGGCAGGTCGTGCTTCTCCGCGTAGCGGCGGGCCACGAGCAGCCCCTCGGCCATCGCGACCAGTGTCAGTGCGACGGCACTGGGGAGCACCTGGACCCACTGGTGCCAGGAGATCTGTGGCCACGTGAACGTCGGCGGTCCGGCCGGGACGTTCCCGAGCACCGACACGCCGGCGTCGTCGAGGCGGAACACGACCAGGACGAGGGTCGTCACGACGAGCACGACGAGCGCCCAGGGCACCGCGCGGAAACGTCGGCCCACGATGAGGATGACCACTGACCCCGCGGCGAGGCACACCGACCACACGTTCACCGTGCCGAGCCCGGCGAACAGCTCACCGAGCCGTGGGATGAACTCGTCACCGCTGTCGACCTTGACGCCGAGCATCTTCGCCACCTGGCTGAGCAGGATGTCGAGCGCCAGGCCGCCGACGAACCCCACCAGGATCGGCGCGGACAGGAAGTTCGCGAGGAACCCGAGCTTCAGCACCGCGCAGAGGGCGAACACGACCGCCCCGACGAGCGCCTGCGCCAGCGCGAGCTGCACGTAGGACGCGCTGCCGGCGGTCGCGAGTCCCGCGAGCGAGGACCCGACGAGCGCCGCGGCGGCCGCGTCCGGCGAGGCGACGAGCTGACGACTCGATGCCAGCAACGCGAAGAGCACCCCCGGCACGATGAGGGAGTAGAGCCCGGCGGTGGGCGGCAGGCCCGCGATCTGCGCGTACCCGATGTTGAGCGGGATGGCGATCGCGGCGAGCGTAATGCCGGAGAGGGCCTCGGTGCGCCACGAGTGCCGGTCGAGTCCCGGGAGGATGCGCATCAGAAGGCCCCGATCCCCTTGCCGATGGTCGTCACGCCGATCACCAGGAGCAGGACGGCCATGATCGTCGCGTTGTTCGCGGTGAGCCAGTCCCGGAGGGTGCCGAGGGCACCGGCGACCCGTTCACCGGCGACCAGGAACACGACGACCGGCACCGCGATGCTCAGCGACGCGATCACGATGAAGACGACGAGCGCCCAGACGGTCGGGGCCGCGTCGGCGCCGCTGGTCCCGACCGAGACGCCGGCGGCGACCGCCATCATCAGGTTCTTCGGGTTCACCGCGGCGAGCAGGAACGCGAGCCCCGCAGCCCGGCCCGGGGTCATCGAGTCGATCGCCGCCATCCACTTCGGCGGCGCCGCGGTGGTGCCCGGCGCCGGTCGGCCCCGCCACTGGTGGACCGCGAGGAGCACCAGCAGGACGCCCAGGACCAGCTCCACGATCCCCGCCACCGGCTTCGACGCGTCCGGGTCCGCGGCGGGGATCGACGAGGACAGCAGCGTGACGACGATGACGGCGATCGCGATGCCGGCCACCCAGCCGACCAGGAACGCCGTGGCCACCGTCCTCGCGCGGGGCGAGAGGAGCATCAGGATCGCGGCGATGATCGGGAGCGGACTGATGGCGATCGTGACCGCCTGGGGCAGGAGTCCGCCGATGAGGGATGCGGTGTTCACGGTGTGCCCTTCGTCGTCGTGCGGGCGTTGCCCGTCGCTCGTCTGGCCGCACGCCGCGAGGGCGGGCCGAGTCCCGTGACGTCCCCGAGCGCGGGGCGGATCCACCGCGCGTCCGGGTTGGCGTCGACGAGGACCGCACGGACCAGCAGGGTCAGCGGGATCGCGAGGATCGCACCCATCGGCCCGAGGACTGCCGACCAGAACACGACCGAGAGGAACGCGATCGTCTGGTTGAGGGAGACGGCTGACCCCACGATGTGCGGCTGCAGCCCGGACTGGATCACGCCGTTGATCACCGCGTAGACGACGATCACCACGATCGCGTTCTGCCACCCGTTGGCGAGCAACGCGAGGATCACCGGGGGGATGATCCCGATCCAGTACCCGATGTTCGGGATGAACCCCGTGATGAAGGCGAGGAGTCCCCACAGCGCTGCTCCCGGGACCCCGAGGAGCACCAGGGCCAGCGCGTCGAGGGCGGCGACCGCCGCGCCGAGCACGGCTGTCACGACCATGTACCGCCGCACGCTCACCGTGAAGCCGGCCAGCGCCTCGACGAGACGGGGACGGGCGGGGCGCAGCCGATCGGCGATGAGTCGTCCCCACCCGGCGTCGAGCGTCATGAAGACGATGAGCGCGAGGACGACGACCAGGCTGACCCCCAGCCCGAAGACGCTGCCGACCAGGCCCGACACCGCACCGACGACCTTGCCTGGGTCGAACCCGGCCAGGAGCGTCTGCACCTGCTGCTGTCCGACGCCGAGCGAGGTCAGCCAGTGCCCGAGCTGCTCCTCGAAGGCGTGGATCTGGTCCGCGTACTTCGGGAACAGCGTCGCGAACTGGGCGACGGAGACCACGAGTGCCAGGGAGAACCCGACGAGCAGGACCAGGATCACGACGATGACGACCGCCGACGCGAGGCTCCGCGCGAGCCCGAGTCGTTCGAGGAAGACGCGGGCTGGCTGGACGCAGATCGTCACGACGAGGGCCAGCACGGTCGGGCTGATGATCCCCGCGAACCGGGCGGTGCCGACGGCGATGACGACCGCCGCCGCGAGGCCGACCATGATGCGGAGACCCCGACCCGCCCCCGGCGCGCGCTCCGTGGTGTCGTCGCTCGTGCTCGCCGGGGGTCCCGCGGGACGGGATCGGTGCTTCCAGAACGGCACGGCGCTCAGCTCCCTTCGGTTCCGACGGTGGACACGGTGCCGGCCCCGACCTCCGGCGGTCGGGCGACCAGCTCGAGGACGGCGACCACCACGAGGGCACCGACCAGGGTCCACACGATGAGGGCCGGCTGGAGCGGCCGGTGGAGCAGGATGATCGCCGCCGCCCCGAGCGCGACGAGCGTGCGGAGGAGCACCCGCGCGCGGTACAGCTCCACGCCGACCCGCCCGGTGCTGACCCCGTGGGACTCGGCCCAGGCGCGGAGCGTCGTCGCCCCGCTCCCGAACCCGCGTCGCAGCCACTGCGCGGAGACCGTCGACCCGCCGAACCACGCGACCACCGCGACCGCCAGGGCGAGGACCGTGCCCGCGACCGCAGCACTCAGTGCGAACGCGGAAACGCTGTCGTAGATCGCCCTGGCCGCGTTCCGCGGCATCAGGTCCGGTGCCAACGCCCGGACGGCCAGGACCCGTCCCACGCCGAGGGCCGCGAGCGTGGCGAGCATCGCGAGGGCGACGCCGACCGCCCCGAGCGTCAGGGCCCTGGCGCGTCGCCTGGCCATCACCACGCCGATCCCGATGCACGCGACGACGAGCCACGGGAGCCACGCCGCGGTGACCTGGACGAGGGTGTAGGCCGTCTGGGCGCGAACCGCGGCGTCGGACGTCGCGATGACGATCGTGCGGTCGACGGCCGGGATCCGGGCGGCGAACGTCAGCCCGCGGTCGACGAGGCGCTGTTTCACCTCGGCGACCACCGGGCCGAGCTGGACGCCGATCGATCCGTCCTCGCCGATCGCGACCGCCGCCTTGCGATCGCCGCTGAGCGACGCGACCAACTGGGTGTGCCCGGTCCGGAGGAGCCCGTTCCACATCGTCGCGAACTGGTCGGAGGCGACGAACCGGTCGACGGTGCTGCTGATGAGGTCCTGGATGCCGGCGGTCGCCGGTCCCTCGAGCGCCGTCAACGCGCTCTTGGCGCGCGGGGGGAGGTCGAGCTGCGCGATCCCGTCGAAGACCGTCCCGGTGAGGCCGGCGACGTCGAGCCGCTCGTCGATGACGTCGACGGTCCTGCTCGCGATGAAGGTCTGCACCGCACGGTCCCGCGCGAGCGGGCCGAACGTGGCGACGAACGCGTCCGTCGAGGTCACCTCCCGCTGTGCCCACGTCGTGATCACCGCGACCGGGGCGAGCACCGCACCGATGATGATCAGGGCGGCGGACGGGATCGCCCATCCCCATCCGCGTCGACGAGGGGTCTCCTGCTGCCCGAGCCGGTCGCGGAGCGTCGCGTTCTCGGCTCGGAGTGCGGCGAGTTCGTCCTCGATGGTGGTCATGCTGCGTTCCTCTCGGGGCACTGTCAGGAGATCAGGGCAGAGACGGCCTTCTGCAGCTGCAGGGCACCGATGACGAGGATGAGCGCGGCGTTCAGCACGTTCGTGTGCCCCGCGATCCAGGTCCGCAGTCCTTCGAGCAGTGGTGCAGCCGCGTCGCCGCGGGCGAGGACGAAGCAGACCGGGACGACGATCGGGACGACCGCGACGACGACGAACCCGACGGCCACCGCGGCGCCAGCGCCGAAGGTGACCGGAGCGCCGGCGACGTCGATGCCGGCGATGATCGCGCACGACGCATCGACGGGGTTCACCGCGAAGATCCCGAAGCCGAGCGCCAGGGAACGTCCCGGCGAGAACTCGCTGACCTTCTGCAGCCACCCGGGCAACTGCGGGGTCGCGGCCGCCACCTGTTCGGGCGTGGACGCCTCCGACATCTTCTGCAGGTCCTTCCCGCCGCGACGGAAGACCCAGACGGCGGTGAGGATCAGGACGACCGCGATGACCAGGCGGACCACGCCCGCCCAGAGCGGAGCGTCGGTGCGGGGGTGGAAGTCGATCGCGGTGAAGACCGCCACGGCGACCCCGGTGACGACGACCGTCGCGAGCAGCCAGCCGGTGGCGAAGGCGATCCCGTTCGCCCGGTACCGCCGTGACAGCAGCTCGGCGACGAGCGCCATGATCGCGAGCGGGCTGAGCAGGATCCCGAGGGCCGGTGCGATGAGTCCGAGGATGAGCGCACCCATGGTCCGGCCCTCCCTGGCTCAGCGAGCGCCGGTCATGTCGTGCGCGAGCTCGTGCTCGTCCGTGGCGGAGAGCGAGGTCTGCACGATGGTCCCGTTGAAGCGCGACAGCGCCTCGCCGAACTTGTCCTCGGTGATCTTCGTCGCGTAGATCACGACTGCCGATCGTCCGTCTGCGACGGCGGACTTCACACGGTCGCGGAACTCCGCGTTCAGGCCGGTCTTGTCGAGGCCGGCGAACAGCGCGCCGAGCGCGCCGCCGATGACCAGTCCGAAGAACGGCACGAAGAACAGGAGCCCGAGGAGGGTGCCGAACAGGGCACCGCCGGCGGCTCCGGCGCCGACGTTGCCCGCCGGTCCCGGGGTCTCCACGTGCGTCTTGCCCTTGTCGTCGACGTGGACGAGCGCGAGGCCCGCGAGCTCGACGACGAGGTCGCTCTGGAGCTGTTGCACTTCCTCGTACGCGGCGACGGCGTTCTTGTCGTCCTCGAACGAGATCACGATGAGGTCTGCCATGGTCGTTTCCTTCGGTTGTTGGCGGTCATCACTTGGTGTAGCGGTTGACGCGCACCGGACCGGCGGCGTCGATGATGCGGTGTGCTTCGTCCACGGTCGCGGCGTCGCCGTGGACGACCACGAGGTAGCGGTCGGCCTTGAGGTCGTCCTCGTACTGCGGGATCTCCTCCTCGGGGACTGCCAGGCCGATGAGCGCGCCGAGTCCTGCGCCGATGCCGGCGCCGACGAGCGTGCTCGCGAGCCACCCGGCGGCGGCGACCCAGCCGATGCCGGGCAACCAGACGAACCCGAGGAGGAGCCACCCGGTCAACGCTCCCCAGAGGGCGCCCCAGCCGCCGAAGGTCCCTGCTTCGTTCCCGACCGGGATCCAACCGTGCACCTTCTTGTCGTCCTTCACGCCCTTCCCGACGATCGAGACGACGTCGTCGCCGTACCCGGCGTCCTTGAGGGCCTTCGCGGCGCCGAGCGCTTCGTCGCTCGACGCGAAGACGCCGACTGTCGAGTCGCTTGCGGTGGTCGTCGTTGCCATGGGATGTCCTCCTGTGGTGTCTGGTGTCTGGTGTCTGGTCTCGAGGGGTCGTCAGCCGCTGATCAGTCGCTGCTTCGCGGCGGCGAACTCGTCGTCGCTGAGCAACCCCTGCTGCTTGAGCTGGCCGAGTCGTTCCAGTTCGGTCATCAGGTCCGGCTCGGCGGGCGCCGGCGCGACCGGTGGGGCCGGTGGGGCCTGCGCGGGAGCCGGTGGCGCCATCGGCACGGTCTGCTCGGCGTCCCACGCGTCGGCCGAGGCGCGTTCGTCCGCGGCCCGCTGCTGGCGGTTCCGCATCGCGCCGCCGACCGCGGACGCGGTCCCCGCGACGACCGCGGTCCGGGCGGCGAGCCCGAGGAGTCCTGGTCTGCCGAATCGTCGGTACAACATGGGGTCTCCTAGCCGATGTGCGCCGCTGCGGCGAGCTCGTTGAGTGCTGGTGCCGGAACGCGTGTGCTCCACAGCAGGTGGCTCCCGCTGTCGGTGAACCGCTCGGCGAGGGCCTTCGCCCAGAGCTGTTCGATGACGACGATGGCCGCCGACGTGCCGGGCTCCAGCGATTCCGCGACCTCGTCGATGTCGTCGTTCGCGGCGAGCCCGCGGGCCTCGAGCTCGACCGGCCCCGAGGAGCCCGGGATCGCGACCGGTGTGACGTCGTCGATCTCACGGACCCGGACGGACCCGTCCTCCGCCTTCGTGATGAGGAGGAGGTCGAGCAGTCGCACGGTGTCCGATGCGATGAGGTCGGTCAGTGCACCGAGCACCGCGGTGTCCGGCAGGTCACCGCGGTACGCGGCGACGAAGACCTCGGCCGGTCCGTACGCGAAGGTGGTGGTCACGGTGTCACGCCGCCGCGTGTGCCGACGGACGCGCGGCACCGAGTGCGTGCGCCTTGATCGCGTCGAACTCGGCCGGCGTGATGGTGCCGGCGTCGAGCAGTGCCTGGGCCTTCGCGATCTCGTCCGACGGCGAGCTGCCGGCGACACGACGGATGTAGCCCTCTGCGGCTTCCTGGTTGCGCTGCGTCGCCGCGGCACTCCGTTCCGCCATGCCGCGACCACGCGCGATCAGGTAGACGAACACCGTGAGGAACGGTACGAAGACGAGGAAGAGGACCCAGACGGCCTTCCACCACCCGTTGAGCTCGCGGTCCCTGAAGAGGTCGGCGATGACGGAGAACAGCGCCATCAGCGCGGCGACGAACGTGAACGCGAGGAACGCGTACCAGACGATCGCCCAGAATGTGGTCCAGAAGTCCATGACGGATCCCTCCCTGAGTTGATGGGCCCAGGTCTATCCGGGACCGGACACCCGGAGGACCACCCCAAGCGGGTGATTCCAGGCGTGCCGGGCACTCACCCGGCCCGGGTGATGCGGCCCCGTACCGGCAGCGCGACAGTGGCGCCATGAGCGATCACGAGACGACGGTCAGCACACCGGACCTGCCGCCGATGGCAGCGATCCCCGGCCTCTTCGACGACCTCGACCACCAGCTTGCGTGCCTCACCTACCTCTGGGCGTTGCCGATCGTGTCGTACGCGCACTGGAGTGCGGTGCACCGAGACGTCTTCGGGGCATCGGACCACGATCTGGTGCGCTACGTCTCGTACCGCGACCGGCTCGGGATCATCACCGCGAACGCGACCACCCCGTACATCCTGAACTTCTTCGACCTGTCGGCGACCGGTCCGCTCGTGATCGAACTGCCACCCGGGCCGACCGCCGGCGGGATCTCCGACTTCTGGCAACGCGAGGTGGCTGTCCTCGGCGAGATGGGCCCGGACGCCGGTCACGGTGGCACGACCCTCGTCGTCGGACCCGGCCAGGGCGTCCCGCCACACGACGACTCCTGGAACGTCGTGCACTCGACCGGGGTCAACATCATGTTCGGGTTCCGCACCCTCGATCCCGACCCAGCCCGAGGCGCCGCGTTGGCCGGTGCGGTGCGCGTCCACCCGCTGTCCCAGCACGACGACCCGCCGGTCACGAGACTCGTCTCGCCCGCAGGACGTCCGTGGTCCGGAGACCAACCGCGCGGACTGGGGTACTGGGAGTCGCTGCACGCCGTCTACCAGTCCGAGGTGGTCGACGAACGCGACCGGTTCTTCCTCGCGATGATGCGGCAGCTGGGGATCTCACCGGGCGAGCCCTTCGCGCCCGACGACCGGCTCCGCGCCGTCCTCGAGCGCGCGACGTCCGACGGCGAACGGATGGCGCAGGCCAACACGTTCGCGAAGCGCTTCCCGGGCGCGCGGTACTGGCCGGATCGCCGGTGGGACACCGCCGTCGTCCTGTCGCGCTCCGACCAGCGCGGTCCCTGGTACGACGAACTGCTCGAGCGGGCGTCGTGGTTCTACGAGGCCGTCAGCTTCTCCTCGGCGATGAAGAGCACCACCCCGGGGAAGGGCCAGGCGTACCTGGGCGCCTACGTCGACGCCGAGGGAGCGTGGCTCGACGGCGGCGCCGCGTACACCCTGACCGTTCCGCCCGACGTCCCCGCGGCGCTCTTCTGGTCCGTCACCGTCTACGACGTGGCGAGCCGGTGCCTCATCGACAACGCCCAGCAGCGCGGGGACCGCGGCAGTCGTGACGCGGACCTCGTGGTCGAGTCCGACGGCTCGGTCGTCCTGCACTTCGGCCCCGAAGCGCCGGCCGGCCGGGAGTCCAACTGGGTGCAGACGATCCCCGGTCAGCACTGGTTCTCGTACCTGCGTCTGTACGGGCCCCTCGAGCCGTACTTCGAGCGCAGCTGGACCCCTGGCGACTTCACCAGGATCTGACGTCGGCCCATGCTCGCCGCGATCGGTCAGGTGCTGCCACTCGCGATCGCGGGTGCGCTGAGCTCCGTCCCGATCGCCGGCGTCCTGACACTCCTGCTCGGCGCGCGACGACTCGGCCCCGCGATCCTCTTCGCCCTCGGGTACGTGGCGACGGTCTTCGTGGCCACTCTCGTCGCGACCGCACTGTTCTCGACGGTCCTCGTGCCCGACCTCCACCTCGGCAAGGACCCGACCCTCGGCGTGTTCGAGCTGGTGCTCGGCGGCGGGGCCGTCCTGGCCGGCGCCGTGCTGTGCTCCCGCCCCGCGCGGACCGAGCCGAGCCGGATGAGCACCGTCCTGTCCGCGGCGCTCGGCACCGTGCGACCGGGCATCGCGTTCGCCGTCGGCGCGGTGCTCGCGGTCCGGCCGAAGGCCCTGCTGCTCGCTGCCGGTGTGGGGATCGTCCTCGCGCCGGCGGACGTCGCGCCGGGACCCGCCGTGGCGCTCCTCGCCGTGAGCGCGGTGCTCACCGCGGGAACGGTCATCGGGCCGATCGTCTTCGCCGTGGTGGGCGGCGACTCCGCCCGCGGACGGCTCGAGGAGATCCGAGCCTGGTCGGGCCGGAACTCGCGGGCGGTGACGCTCGTCGTCCTGTTCCTCGTCGGCGCGGTGCTCGTCGGCGACGGACTCGGGCGCTTCTGACGCCGGGGACCGCCCCACCGGGATCCGCACCGGCGAACTCCGCTCAGGACGGCGCTCAGGACGGCACTCAGGCCGGGAACACGGTGTCCCAGTCGTCGCGGACGCTCACGACCGTCACGTCGCGGTCGGCGGCCTCGGCGAGCATCGCCTCCGCGCCGCGGTCGTAGGGCTCGTCACCCCGGCCCGTCGTGTCGTCGTGGTGGACCAGCAGACGCAGTCCGGCGGCACCGGGCAGCGTGTACTCGAGCATCTCCCGGTCGCCGTCCGAGTTCCCCACCGCCACGGCCGGACGTCGACCGATGCGGCTCCAGATCCGGACCGGTTTCTCCGGACCGTCGTCGAAGAACGCGAGCGCGTCGACGTACCGCACTTCCCCGTCCACGTACTCGAGGCCCATCGCCGACCCGACCACGCGCTCCGCCGGGATGTCGTAGTTCACCTCGGTCATCGGCCGCATGAAGTCCCGCTCGCCGGCCGACACCACGTAACAGGCGAACCCGTGGCTCCGGAGCACCGCGATGAGTTCGACCATCGGCTGGTACACGGTCGCCGAGTACGGGGTGCGCAGCACCGGGTGCTCGGCGGTGGCGTAGAAGTCCGCGACCAGTTCGCCGTACCGGTCGACGCTCATGCCCGCGGTCACGTGCACGACCGCGCCGAGCAGCAGGCGCAGGTCGGTGTCGTCCCCGGCGGCGTGCGCATCCACGGCGTTCCCGATCCACCGCAGATCCCCGGCGAGGGCTGCTGCGTACGGCTGGGTCCCGGCGAGTTCCGGGTCGTCGCGCGCGGCGTCGGCCCACTGCGCGACGAGCCACTGCAGCTGTGTCGGGACCGGCTTCTCCGTCCACAGGGTTCCGTCGTTGTCGAACACCGCGATGCGGTCCGCCGGGTCGAGCGCGTCCGGCCCGCTCGTCGCCCGCGCGATGAAGTCCTCGATCGTCGTCCGTGCGGCGCCCGGGCGCCACGATGTCAGTTCCGTCATGGGGCGATGGTCCCCGACCGGCCTCCTGCGCGCCTCACCCGTTCCGGGTGCTCGTTCAGCGCATCCAGTCCTGCTGCGCGGTGTCCTCGCGGACGCCGGCGGCCACGGCCACGGCGCGTACCCGCTCGGTCAGTTCGTCGCCGCGCAGGTGCTTCGGGAACCCGATCACCGTCCGGTACAGCGGCAGGTCGATCGCCGTCCACTGCCCGTTGTCGACGACCACCCGGAGTGCGTCGACCTTTCCGAACGCGTACCGACCGGCCGCCGTGGTCTCCCCGTTGCCGACCGAACGGACCACGGCCCGCGGGATCCCGAGCAGCAGCCGCGGGGTGCTCCCGCCGGCGTACAGCCCGATGCCGTTGTGGTCCGCGACGAGCGTCGCCGACCCGCGCCGGGGCACGTCCCCGGTGAGGTCCGTGCCGAGCATCGCCGCGGTCCGGCGGATCTCCGTCGCGAGGTCCTTCTTCAGCAGCACGGGTGCCAGGTGCGCACCGGGGTGCAGCTGCGCCAGTGCGGCCTCGCGCCGACGCACGGTGGCGTTCTGGAACGCGAGGACGATCTCGAGGAGCGCGAAGATCCCGACCGCGTAGAGCGCGAGCGTCCCGGCCACCGCTCCGGTCGACATGCCGTCCTCGTGCTCGCGCCACGCCAGGAAGCCGAAGCGCAGCACGAGGTAGCCCCCGACCACGAGGATGCCGATGAGTCCGCCGCGTCGCCGACCCGGTGCGTTGTTGTTCCCCACACCGCGACCCTAGGCCCCCCGCACCCGGTGCGGGAGGCCCACGCCCCGACCTGCGAACCCCCTCAGCGCGCGACCGTGCTCACCCGGAGGTCGTCGAACGTGCTCGTGAACCCGGACCCGCCGAGCGAGATCAGCCCGATCCGCGGCGCGTCGCCGAGGTCGGCGGTCCACGTCCCGCCCTGGACGAAGTGCCGGCCGTCCGCGCTCGTCGACGCGGTGATCGGGTTCTGGTGCGGCGGAGCGGCGGCACCGCCACGTGGTGCGACGGACGTCGCGGTGACGGCGGACGTCGCCTGGGACAGGGCGGACGGGAGGCTCGGTGTGGCGACCGCGACCAGCGTCGCGACCGCGATCAGGACGGACAGTGCTCGGCGCACGGCGGCGCGCCGCGGCGCGGCGCGTTTCACCCGACACGGGCGATGGACAGCGGCGTCGCGGTGCGGAGAGAGTGCCCCATGGGGATCCGCACGAGGGCGCGCTCGTTCACGGCACTGGCTGCGGCCCTCGGGGTCGCTGTCGCGATGGGGATGACCGCCGCGGGGCCGTCGGCTGCTGCCGAGGAGATGCCGGTGGGCGCCGTCGCGCCACCGACACCGACACCGACACCGCTACCGACGGCGACTTCCTCGCCGTCGGCGACGCCAGCCGCTGCGCCGACGGCGACACCCTCTCCGGTGCCTTCGCCCGATCCGACGTCGACACCCACGTCGCCACCGACACCGACACCGACTCCGACGCCGCCGTCGGCCCCGACACCGACACGCTCATCGGCACCGGATCCGCCGCGCTCGGTTGCGGTCCAGGCGGCCGCCCCGCCGACGACGCAGGCGCTGGTCCCGAACGCGAACACGGTGCCGATGGCGTGGGTCGGGACCCCGGCGCAGCGGTCGGAGAGCACGCTGTCGACGCTGCAGGCAGCGCTGAACGCCGCGCCCGCAGGCGGCACGGTGTCGTTCGATCCGAACGACTACGCCTTCACCACCGCGCTCACCGTGCAGCGCCCCGTCACGCTCGCGTCCGCCGCGGACTCGACGCTGTTCGCTCGGTTCACGGTGAGCGCCGGCGGGCTGACCGCCGCGAGTACGGTCCGCTTCGGGGTGTCTGCGACGCCCGTGTTCTCCGTCACCGGGAGCGGTGTCGCCCTCGCGGACCTGCGGGTGAGCAACCCGAACCGCGTGCTCCGCCCGACCGGTGTGCAGCTCGGCGCCGGCGTGACGGGCGTGACGATCGCGGACTTCACCATGGACGGCGGCGGCCAGGCCTCGGCCTTCGGCGTCAACCTGACCACGGGGTCCGCGACCGTGACCGACCCCACCATCTCCGGCGTCGCCACCGGAGTCGGCGTGACGTCGACGTCGACCGCGTCCGGCATCGCCGTGCGCGGCGGGACGATCACGGCAGCGACCACCGGCATCGCGCTCGGAACGGCGACGGCCCCGGAGGTCGCCGGCACGACGGTCACCGGTCCCGGCGCACTCGGCACCGGCATCGACCTGCAGAACGCGAGCGCGTCCGTCGTCAGCGATGTGCGGGTCTCCTCGTTCGCACGCGGCATCGGGACGGCCAACACCAGCACCGCCGCCGGCCCGACCATCACCGACCCGACCATCAGTGCGGTGAGCCGGGAGGGCATCTCGCTCGGGAGCACCGGTCGCGCGGCGATCACGGGCGCCGACGTGACCGGGACCGCGGCCGCGGCGTCGACCGGCATCAACCTCTACCTCGCAACGGGGGTCACGATCACCCGGCCGACCATCGACTCGTTCGCGTACGGCGTGTTCACGAACGTCGGCGACACCGGGACGGGTCCGCGGATCGTCACGCCGACGATCAGGAACGTCACGACCGGCGTCACGCTCGGGTCGACGCAGGGTGCGAGGATCACCGACGCGACCATCACAGCGTCGGCTCCGGGCACCGGGATCAACACCCAGAACGCCGGCCGGGTCACCGTCAGCGATGCCGACGTCACCGGGATGCTCTACGGCGTGGGCACCACCTCGCAGATCGACGCCGACAGCGACCGGACCGGCATCACCATCGAGCGGTTGACCGTCGACGGCGCTCCGAACGCCTCCAACGCCGTCACCCTCCTCGGTGTGACGGACACCCGGATCACCGACGTCGTGGCCGAGATCGCCGGCGCCGGGGTGATCACCCACGAGTCCAGCGACGTGACGGTCAGCACCGTCGCCGTGACGGGGAAGCCGGGGCTCACGCCGACGAGTGGCGCGGCGATCCTCCGCGCCTACGGCTCCGAGCGCGTGAACGTCTCCCACGCGAGCATCGACGGCGGCTCCTACGGCGTGTTCTACTCGTCCACCGTCGGCTCGGACGTCACCGACGTCACCGTCGCGAACGTCTCCGAGTACGGCGTCTACGCGCGGAGCAGCGCCGACCTGGACATCGGCACCAGCGTCTTCCGTGACAACGGAGCCGTGGGGAACATCGTCGTCACCGTCCCCGCCGACGGCATCAGCCACGATGTCGTCATCCACGACAGCACGATGACCGACAACCGCGGTGGCGTGAACCTCTCGGCCGGGACGCGCGACGTCCGGTTCACGGACAACGTCGTGACTGGCCAGCCGGCGGTCATCACCGCCGCGCCGGCGCACGACGTCGTCATCAGCGGCAACACCGTGACGCAGACCAGCGCCGACGCGACGGCGGTCGTCGTGGTGCCGACGTACGAGGACGGTGCCGATCCCGGCTCGTACTCGTCCTCCGGGATCGAGGTCCACGACAACCGGTTCAGCGGGTCCGGCACCTGGATCCGTGTGGGGTCGCCGGCCGGCAGCGACAGCGCCGAGCGCCGGACGCTGCAGGACCCGGTCCTCGTCGTCGGCAACACCTTCCCCGCCGACTCCGTCGCGATCCGGACGTTCCCGAACGCCGTGGTCGGCGCGGACAGTGCCGACGTCGCCGCTTTCGGCGCCGCGGCACGGACGGTGGCACCGACGGACGTGACGGGCCCCGTGGCAGTGGATGCCCGCGACCACGGCGACCCGAACGACTGGGGGTCGCCGTGCCGGGCGACGGGGTACCTCGACGACGCGCTCTCGTACGACGGCGGCGGGGCCACGGTGTACGAACTGGCGGTGGCCCCGGTGCTGTACCCGGAGAACTGCATCGACCTCGCGCTGACCCAGAGCGCGATCACCCCGACCGACGTCCCGCTGCACGCCGGGGACACCGTGTCGTGGAGGCTCACCTCCCACGACGACGGCCCCGGTGCAGCACCGTCCGGGTGGACCGTGACGCAGCTGCTCCCGGACGGAGTGACGCTGGTGTCGATGACCGGCGACGGGTACCGCTTCGACGGGACGACGGCGACCGCCGAGGACCCGCTCGCCGCGGGTGAAGACGCGCCGCCCGTCACCGTCACCGTCCGTGTGACGGAGCACGCGCCGGCAGACCTCCGTGTGGTTGCCTACGTCGCTCCGGCACCGGTGCGCGACCTCGACGGCGACGGACACGATGACGAGGTCGTCGAACGCACCAGCCCGCTCGTCGTCCCCACCCTCGAGACGGACCCGGCGGCCTCCCCCACCGACAACGACGCGGGCGGCGCCTGGACCGTCGCGGGGACCACGCCGACACCCTCCGGCGGCAACGGCACGGGTGACGACGGTGGTTCCGACACCGGCAGCGGCGGAGCCGCCCCGTCCGCGACGACGATCGACCAGGGCGGCCCGGTCGGGCTGGTCGGCTCCGCGACGGCAGACCAGTTCGGCGGGCTCGCCTGGACCGGGGTGTCGCTGGCCGTGCCGTTCGCCGCCACCGTGGTCCTGCTCGTCCTCGGGATGATCGGCCTCCTCGCACGCCGCCGAGCCCGGAGCCACCAGCGCTGAGTGCCCCCGTCGTGGCAGGCTCGAGGGGTGATCGAGCCGAGCACCGTCGTGTGGACCCTCCTCGGCGTGCTCGTCCTCGTCGCCGTGGCGACCGCGGTGCTGCTCGTCACCCGCGCGCCCGCGCCGTGGGCACCAGCACTCGCCGTGCTCCGCGGCACACTCCAGCTCGCCGCGATCAGCCTCGTCCTGACGGGAGTGATCCGCGACCCGTTCTGGATCGTGGTGGCGCTCCTGGTGATGTTCGGCGTCGCGACGACCACGGCCGCTCGACGTCTCGGCACCCTGCGGACACGGTTCCTGCCCGTCGTCCTCGCGATGGCGGCCGGCATCGTCGTCGCGCTCGGCGTCGTGTTCGTCACCGGCGCCATCGCGTTCACCCCGCGCTACGTGCTCGCCGTGGGCGGGATCGTGATCGGCAACGCGATGACGACCGCGACGCTCTCCGGACGACGCTTCGTCGAACTCGCCGACGACCGGTGGGAGGAGGTCGAGGGGTGGCTCGCGCTCGGTGCCACACCGCGGCAGTCGACCGCCGACCTGGTCCGCCGCGCGGTGCACGCCGCGATGGTCCCGGCGACCGACCAGACCAGGACGACCGGGCTCGTCACGCTGCCGGGCGCGTTCGTCGGTGCGATCTTCGGCGGTGTCTCACCGCTCGAGGCCGGGCGCTTCCAGATCGTCGTGCTGGCGGCGATCATCGCGGCGGGGGCGATCGTCGCGACCGTCCTCACGGCGGAGCTCGCCCCGGTGCGCACCCGCCCGGTCCCCACGACCTGACACAGCGACGGCTATCGTCGGGGCATGGGGATCCTGAGGTGGGCTGGACGAACCGCACTGCTGTGCATCCAGGTGCTGGCGGGCGTGCTGGGCGCGCTCGGCGCGAACGGCACGACGAGCAACGGGCCTGCGCCGATGCAGCAGCGCCCGCCGCGCGACGATTACCGGCCCTGACGTCGCCGCGGGCCGATCAGTCCCGGTGCGAGCGATCGTGCGCGATCCCTCGCTCGTCTGCGTCTGACAGGGTCGTGCGCAGGACCGTGCCGCCGTGGCGCTCGACGGCGTCCATCACGTCGCCTCCGGGCCCGGCGTCTCCGTAGACGACCACCGCACTCGTGCCGGGATGCACCTCGTCCTGCACACGCCGACGGAACGCGGCGTCCACCCCGGTGCGGTCGAGCCCGGCGAACAGCGCGCCGACCGCTCCACCGATGACGAGTCCGATCACGGGGACGAAGAAGACCAGACCGATCAGCGCACCGAACACCGCGCTCGTGGCCGCCTGCGCACCCCGCACCGCCCCGCGACCCGGCGTCTCGACGTGCATCCGTCCCGACTCGTCGACGTGCACGAGCGCGATGCCTCCGAGGTCGAGTTGCTCCTGGGATCGCAGGTCCTCGTACGCGGCAGACGCCCGGGCGTCGTCGTGGAACGTGATGACGAGGAGATCGGTCATGGCGGCTCCGTTCTGCGTGCCGCCCGGTCTACCGCACCCTGCCGGCGACGACACCACCCGACCAGGGTGACGCTCGACACCGGACGAACTCACCCGGCCCGGGCGATGCGGGCGGTCGGCGGGTGCCGTTCCGTGGACTGACGCAGATGACCACGACGAGCACAGGAGCCAGCATGAGCATCGGTGGCGGGATCTTCCTCATGGTCGTCGGCGCGATCATGGCGTTCGCGCTGGACTTCCAGCTCGCGCGCGTCGACATCAACCTGATCGGCTACATCCTCCTCGTCGCCGGGTTCCTGGTGCTCGTCCTCGGGATCGTCAGCCGCGTCCGACGGCGCCGGGTGGAGTCGACGTACACGGTGACGGTCGACCCGGTGACCGGCGAACGCGTGACGCGTCGGATCACGGACGAGGGCGGGCGCGAGGACTGACCGGTCCGACGCGCAGAGAGGAGCGAACGGTGACCGAGTCCGTCAGCAAGCGCGATCGGTGGCGCGGGAGCCGCGAGCTCGTCACCGTCATCATCCTGTCGGTCACCGCTGTCCTGACCGCGTGGTGCGGCTTCCAGGCGTCGAAGTGGAGCGGCGAGATGTCGATCGCCTTCAGCCAGGCGTCGAGTGCGCGTGTCCAAGCGGCGGACGCGTCCTCCGAGGCTCGGGACGCCCGCCAGTGGGACCTCACGATCTGGGTGCAGTGGGTGCTCGCCGACGCCGATGGCGACACGACCCTGCGCAACTACGTCGAGGAACGCTTCACGCCGGAACTCCGCACCGCCTTCGACGCGTGGCAGGCGGACGGACGCGCTGACACCGGGCCGTTCGCGGAGAAGTCCTACGTCCCCGAGGGGAGCGCGCACGCTGCGGCGCTGAGCCACCGCGCGGACCAGCGGTTCGACGTCGCGCTGCAGATGAACCAGCGCGCGGACAACTACTCCATCCTCACGGTCCTCTTCGCCCTGGTGCTCTTCCTCACCGCGATGTCGCAACGCGAGCTCAACGATCGGCTCCGGGACGTGTTGCTGCTGACCGCGATCGCGGGGACCGTCGTCGGCGCGGTGCTGCTGATCACCTTCCCCGTCGACCTCTGACGGTGGCGACTGCTGCTGAACTGCAGCGGGAACGAGAAAACCCCCGACCGGACCGGAGTCCTGTCGGGGGTTTCGTGGTGGGCGATACTGGGATCGAACCAGTGACCTCTTCCGTGTCAGGGAAGCGCGCTACCGCTGCGCCAATCGCCCAGAGAGTCGCTGCGTTGACCGAGGTCACTGCAGGAACTTGAGGTGGGGACGGGATTCGAACCCGCGTGGACGGCTTTGCAGGCCGCTGCCTAGCCTCTCGGCCACCCCACCATCGAGGTTCACGTCTCCGTGAGTACCCGAACGGTGGGATACCCTCTGGTGAGAAGCCGGTTCCCGAGGGAACCAGCACTCGAGCGGATGACGAGATTCGAACTCGCGACCCTCACCTTGGCAAGGTGATGCGCTACCACTGCGCCACATCCGCATGTCGTGACCCGCTCTCGCGGCGACTCGTAAACTGTATCCGACTCCGAGCGGTTTCTCCAAAATCCTCCCCGTCCACCGGGCGTGTCCCCCGAGTTCATGCGGATCCGGCGGCTCGCGGGCGGCTCGCCGGCGGCTCGCGGTGCCCAGTGTGCGAGGTTCCGGACAGGGTGCGAGGCACGCGGGGCCCCACGGTGTACGGAAGCTCGCACACTGCGGAACCGCAGGCGCAGCAGCACGCCGGGCAGCACGACGCGCGCGGGAGCGACACGCGGTTCGGCACCACCGCCGACATCCGCTACTATCGATCCGCACGCAAGTGCAGGGGGCGATTGGCGCAGTTGGTAGCGCGCTTCGTTCACACCGAAGAGGTCATCAGTTCGAGTCTGGTATCGCCCACGTGCCCATTCAGGGCCTGAAGAACCACCCACTGCAACAACACCTGCAGTGCACAAAGAGCCCGGCGCAATCGCGTCGGGCTCTTTGCATCCCCCGACCCACCCGATCAGCAAGGGCAGCATGACCGACGTCGACCTCGAGTACTCCCGCGTCCGCGCGGTGCTCGACCGCCCGACGCTCCGCCTCATGTCCCGCCCCACGAGCGCGGTCGTGCTCGCCGTCTTCCGCACGGTGTTCGACCGCGACGTGCAGTACGTCCCCGCCGACCGGATGCACCTGCAGGTCGAGGAGCACGTCGCCCGGCTGCAGGCACACACGCAGCAGCAGCAGCAGCAGCACACGCAGCAGCAGCAACAGGAACAGGAACAGGACGAGCCCGACACCAGGCCGACCGGCCGCACGCTCTGCCGCGAATGGGTCGCCGCGCAGTGGCTCGTCCGCTCGAACTCCCCCGACGGCGACGAGCAGTACTCCCTCACGAGCCACGCCCTCGAAGCGCTGAGCCTCGTGGACGCCCTCTCCTCGGACCGGGCGCTCATCAGCGAGAGCCGCCTGGCGATGATCGTCGACGCCGTGCACCGCTGGGCCGCCCGCGCCGAGCCGGACCCGGACGTGCAGATCCGCCGGCTCGACGCACAGATCGCCGAGCTGCAGGCCGAGCGTGGTCGTCTCGCCAGTGGGGACGAGCCCACCGCGGTGGACGACGACCGGATGCGCGACGGCTACACGAACATCACGGACCTGATCCGCCAGCTCCCGAGCGACTTCAAGCGCGTCGAGGAAGCGGTGGCGAAGATGCACCGCGAGATCGTGGAGGACTTCCGGAACGAGGTCCGTCCGATCGGCGAGATCCTCGACGACTACCTCGCGCGGACGGATACCCTGATGGAGGCCACGCCGGAGGGCCGTGCGTTCGAGGGCGCCTTCGAGCTGCTCCGCGACGACGCCCTGCTCCTCCGCCTGCGGGACGACATCGCGACGATCCTCGACCATCCCTTCGCGGAGTCGCTCAGCACCGCCGAGCGCCGCACGTTCCGCAACACGGTCGTGATCCTCCGGCAGGGCATCGAGGACGTCCTCGCGCAGCGCCGCCTGCTCACCGGCACGCTCCGCGACCAGATCGTCGCGCACGACGTCGTCCGGGACCGCGAGCTCGACGCCGTGCTCCGCAGCGTGAACCGCCGGATGGCCGCGCTCATGGAGTCCGGCGGTGCGCGGGAGCGCATCCCGCTCGGCCTCCTCCCCCCGGTCGCCGAGGTCGGCACGCTCCGCGAACGCTTCTACGACCCCGACACCGAGGCGGTCCCGCCGCCCATCGAGGAACCCGACGACGACGTCTTCGACGAGATCGACGTCGAGTCGCTCCGGCGCCACGGTGGCCCCCTGCTCGTCGAGCTCCGCGAGGCGCTGCGCTCCGCCGGTGCCGGCACGAGCGTCGGCGCCTTCCACGCGCTGCCGCCGGAGCAGCGTCGCCCGGTCGAGCTGTTCGGCCTCGCGCACCTGCTCACCGGCCACACCGACTTCGAGACCGCCGTCACCGCCGTCCCGCACCACACGGTGCGCCCGGACGGCACGGCGGTCACCTTCACCATGCCCACGGCGGATCTCACCGAGGACCGTCCGGCAGACGACGACAGCACCACCCTGGAGGCCCGGTGACCGACACGACGGCATCCCACGTCGACGACACGGACGCGTTCGACGGCATCGATCCCTTCGACGAGTCCGCCTCCGTCCCGCAGGAGGACGAGCGCGACGAGTCGAGCTTCGCCCTCTTCGAGGGCGACGAGGGTCGCCTCGACGAACCGCAGCGCCGCGCGCTCGTCGCGCTGCTCCGGCACTCCTACGTCAGCGCGCGGACGCACGCCGACGAGTGGCGCGCGGTCCTCGATGCGGAGGGGCAACTGCGGTCCCGGCTGAACGACCTGTTCCTGGAACTGCACGTCGACCGCGACCGCGAGGTTGCGTGGAAGCGCCAGGCCCGCTCCGAGAGCCAGCGCCGCGGCTTCCCGACGCTGCTCCGCGACGTGCCGTACACGCGGGAGGAGACGATCGTCCTGGTCTACCTCCGGATGCGGCTCCGCGCCGACACCCGGCCGGGCCCCGACCAGGTCGTCGTCGACCGGTCGGAGATCCTCGGGCACGTGGCTGGCTTCCGACCGGCCACCGCGACCGACCGCACCCGCGACGAGGGCCGGGTCGCGAAGGCGATCGAGCGCCTGATCACCGCGCGGGTCCTGCTGAAGACGAGCGACCCGGACCGCTTCCGGGTGGCGAGCGTCGTCGAGGTCCTGCTCCCCCTGGAGCGGCTGCTGGAACTGGACACGTGGTTGGCGAGTACTGCGTCGTCGAACGCGACCACCGCACCGGTGGACGCGCCTGAGGGAGCCGAGCCGAGCCTCCAGGCCGATGACGACGACGAGGAGGAGTCCGCGTGACCGACTTCCGGATCGACACCGCCGGCATGCCGGCGCTCTTCGACACCGTTGCGCAGTGGCGCGCCCAGTCCGTGCAGGTCGTGAACTGGGGCGGCTTCCACGGCCACCGCCAGATCGAGCTGTCCGGTGCGGCGACGCTGATCTCCGGCGCGTCCGGCACGGGCAAGTCCACGCTGATGGACGCGTACCTCGCGGTGATGATGCCGTCCGACGTGCCGTTCAACGGCGCGTCGAACGACGCCACCACCGGGCGTGCGCGGAGCGCCGACCAGCGCAACCTGCTGACGTACCTGCGGGGCAAGATCGACACGCGGCGCGACCCGGAGTCCGGCGCCCTGCGGGACGTGAACCTGCGCGGCGACGACACCGCGACGTGGGGCGCCGTGGCGGTGACGTTCCTCAACGACGACGAGCGACGCTTCACCGTGCTCCGCGCGTACATCGTGCCGAAGCGGGCGCGCGGCGTCGGCGACATCCAGATGACCATGGCGACGGTCGACGACGACTTCGACCTGCGGCGGCTCGAGGACTTCGTGCCGTCCCGGTTCAGCCACCTCGAGCTGACCGGACGCGTCCCGGGGCTCGTGATCCGCGACACGTACCAGGAGCTCGCGTACACGCTGCAGACGCGGCTCGGGATCGGCGACTCCGGTGGCGGGAACCGGGCGATGCGCCTGCTCGCGCGGATCCAGGCCGGGCAGCACATGCCGACGGTCGACTCGCTGTACAAGTCGCTCGTGCTCGAGACGCCCGGCACCTACGAGGCCGCCGACCGTGCGCTCGCGCACTTCTCCGCGCTCGACGAGGCGTACGAGGCGATGGACACCGAGGAGCGGAAGGTCCGGATCCTCGCCCCCATCACCGAGCTGCACCTGGAGATCGAGCGGTCCCGCTCGGCCGCCGCGGCGCTCGACGGGATCGCCACCGGGTCCGAGGTGTCGCCCTTCGCGCACTGGACCGCGACCCGGAAGCGCGAGCTCCTGGACGACGAGGTCGCCCGGAACAGCCGCTCCCGGACCGCGGGGCGCGCCGAGGTGGAGGCGGCCTCCGCCCGGCACGCCGCCGTCGAGATCGAGCTGCGTGAGGCCGAGGCCCGGCTCCGGGACTCCGGCGGCAACGCGCTGGCGCAGCTCGAGGACCGGATCGACCGGCGGACGCGGGAGCGTGACGTGGTCGCCCGGGCGCGTGCGACGTTCGACACGCGGACCGCTCCGCTCGACGTGACGGTCTCCTCGGAGTCCTCGTTCGTCGCGGCGCAGCGCGCCTCGCACGAGTTCCTCGGGACGTTCGACGCGGCTCGCTCCTCGCTGGACGCTCGACGGGACGCACTGACCCGCGAGGAGTACCCGCTGCTCGACCGCGAGCGGTCCCTCCGCCAGGAGCGGCAGTCGCTCGAACACCGGCAGGGCGCGATGCCGCTGCCGATGCACGAGGCCCGCGTCGCGATGGCCCAGGCCGCCGGACTCGACCCCGCCGACCTGCCGTTCGTCGCGGAGCTCCTCGACGTGCTGCCCGGCGAGGAGCGCTGGCGCACGGCGATCGAGTCCGTGCTCGCGCCCGTCGCCCGCACGCTCCTGGTCGACCAGGACCAGCTCGACTCCTTCAGCGCGGCCATCGACGCCCTGCGCATCCCGGTCCGCGTGCAGTTCGAGGGCGTGCCGTCGGGCCCGCACCTCGACGTCGACGGCGACCGGGCGATGGTGTCCGGCAAGCTCGCGATCAAGGACTCCCCGTTCAGCACGTGGGTCCGCTCCCGCATCGAGTCGGACCGGATCGACGCCCGCTGTGTGTCCTCCGCATCGGAGCTCGGTGGCGGGGGCCGACGGGTCACCGAGTCCGGACAGCTCCGCGACGGCCGACGCGGTGCCCACGGGGACCGTCGGCAGGCCAACGTCATCGGGTTCACGAACGAGGCCCGCGTCGTCGCCGTCGAGACCGAACTCGCCGCGATCGCGCAGGACCTCGCGACGCTCGAGGCCCGGCGCACCGACGTCGCGCAGGACATCGCCGCGCTCGACGAGCTCCGTGCGGCGCACCAGCACCTGGTCGACACCACCTGGGAGGGCATCGACGTCGCGGGGGTCGAGGCGTCGCTCGACCGGCTCTCCACCGAGCGGGAGGCCCTGCTCGCCGCCGACGACGGGCTCCGGACGCTCCGGGCGTCGGTCGCGCGGCTCCGCACCTCCCTCGACGAGGCCGCGGATCGTCGCTCGGCCGCGCGCCTCACCGTGCAGCGGCTCGAGGAACGGCACGCCGTGCTCGTCGACGGGCAGGACGCCGCCGCGGAGATCCTGGCGCGCTTCGACGACTCCCCCGCGTCGCTCCCCGACGACCAGCAGGCACAGCTCCTGGCCGAGACCTTCGACGAGGTCGGCGCGCCCGACGGCGTCGACGGCTTCGACGACGCCACCCGCCGGCTCCGGCGGCGGCTCGAAGAACGCCTGTCGCAGGCGCTCGACGGTGCCGCGTCGGCCTCGAACGCGTTGACGATGACCTTCCAGCGGTACCAGGACGCCTGGCCCGACCCGAACCTCGGCACCGGCGTCGCCTCGTACCCGGACTACCGCGCGATCCTCGACCAGATCGTCGCGACCGGGCTGCACGCGCGCCGCAGCGAGTGGCGTCGACGCCTGTCGCAGTGGAGCGGCGAGGACCTCGTCCCGCTCGCCGGCGCCTTCGACCGCGCCGTCGTCGAGATCGAGGAGCGCCTCGAGCCGGTCAACGAGATCCTCCGGGACCTGCCGTTCGGGGCGAACCGGGACCGCCTGAAGATCGTGATCCGCCGGGTCACCCGCGAGGACGTCACGCAGTTCCGTCGGGAGCTCCGCGCCCTGTCGGCCTCGGTCGACACCGAGCTGACCGACGACGTGCTCGAGACCCGGTTCCGCCGGCTCCGGAGGTTCATGGCGGTCATCCGGCAGGACCCGTCCGCACCCCGTGGCGCGCGGGCCTCGCAGCGCGACGCCGTGCTCGACGTCCGGCGGCACATGGAGATCACCGCGGTCCGCTACGACACCGCGGGCAACGACCTCGGCGTGTACTCGTCCCTCGGCGACAAGTCCGGCGGTGAGACGCAGGAGCTCGTCGCGTTCATCGTGGGGGCGGCGCTCCGCTACCAGCTCGGCGACGAGACCCGGCCGCGGCCCCGGTTCGCGCCGGTGTTCCTCGACGAGGCGTTCATCAAGGCGGACTCGGAGTTCGCCGGGCGTGCCGTGACGGCGTGGCTCCGGCTCGGGTTCCAGCTCGTGGTGAGTGCACCGCTCGACAAGGTCACCGCGCTCGAGCCCTCGATGGAGCGCCTGCTGTCGATGCGGAAGCACCCCGACACGGGCCACTCGTCCGTGACGGAGATCGTCCGCGCGTCAGCCTGACGGGCGGGTGGGCACCAGCCAGCCACTGGTGAGATCGCACTTCTTGTCGCCTTCGCTGGGCGACACCGACACGAAGTGCGATCTCACCGAGGCGTGTCGTACGGTCGAGGCGTGCCGTACGGTCGAGGCGTGATGTGGAACCGGAAGCGCCGAACCCCCGCTGGCGACGAGTCCCCCGGGGCGCTCGGGATCGGGGCGCTCGTCCGCGTCGTCGACGCCACGACCGGCGGCGAGCAGTGGGTGGACGCCGACGGCTCAGGTGACCTGGTCGGTGTCGTCGTGGGACCCGGCGGGAACCAGATCGTCGGCTACCCGGGCGTCGGCGAGCCGCTGTCGTGGACCGTCGCCTTCGACGAGCCCGTGTACACGAAGGACGGCCGCGGCCCCTTCGAGCGCGCGACCGTCCTGAGTCGTCAGCTGGTCCCGGTGGAACCGGACGTGAGCTAGGGCCTAGTACTCCTCGGACCCGCTCTTGAGCATGGCGGCGATGGCCATGCACGTGAACACGCCACCGATGACGCCGATGCCGATGACGACTGCTCCGACGAGCTCCAGCATGATGTGTCTCCCAGGTTCGAGGCCGATGTGGCGGTTCTCAGGCTACCGGATCCCGCGCATCAGGCGGAGCACCGGGCGGGCGGCGATGAGCAAGAGCACGCCGACGACGACCGCGACGAGGCCGAGGATCGAGAAGTACGGCGCTTCGTTCTGCGGGTCGTAGTACTTCGACAGGACGCCGGTCACCGCGGTGCCGAGCGACACGGACAGGAAGAACAGCGCGACCATCTGCGTCTGGAACTTCGGCGGTGCGAGCTTCGTGGCGACGGACTGCCCGATCGGCGACAGCAGCAGTTCGGCGATCGTGAAGACGAGCAGGATGCCGACGAGCACGAGGACGGGCGTGCCGTTCCGACCGGTGCCGACGAAGGGCAGGAACAGCAGGAACGCGATGCCCATGATCCCGGTGCCGAGGGCGAACTTCGTCGGCGTGGACGGCTGGCGCTTGCCGAGCTTGGTCCACATCGCCGCGAACACCCCGGACAGCACGATGATCATGATCGGGTTGATCGACTGCACCCACGACACCGGCATCTCCCACCCGCCGATGGTCCGGTCGAGGCGCTGGTCGGAGTAGATCGTCACGACCGTGAACTGCTGCTGGTACAGCGACCAGAACACCGCGCTGCCGATGAACAGCGGGATGAAGGCGAGCACCCGGGAGCGCTCGTCCTTCGTGATGCCGCTCGTGAGGATCACGATGAAGTACGTGATCGCAGCGACGATGACGATCGCGACCACGACGGTCGGCAGGTTGTCGACGTTGAGGAGCCCGGTGAGCACCGCGACGACGACGATCGCGAGGCCGACGGCGACCAGCACGCCGACCATCGGGTACCGGCGCTTCGGCAGCGGGTTCGTGACGTGGCGGACGACCTCGGGCAGCTTCCGCCGGCGGATGCCGTACTGGATGAGGCCGGCGGCCATGCCGACCGCGGCCAGACCGAAGCCGAAGTGGAAGCCGAGCGAGGACTGCAGGAGCCCGGTGAGGATCGGCCCGAAGAACGCGCCGATGTTGACGCCGAGGTAGTACAGCGAGAACCCGGCGTCGCGACGCGGGTCCTCCTTCGAGTAGAGCCCGCCGACGATCGTCGTCGCCGTGGCCTTGAGCCCGCCGGACCCGAGGGCGATGAGCACGAGGCCGACCCCGACGCCGGTCACCCCGGGGAGCAGGGCCAGGGCGATGTGGCCGCACATCACGACGATGGCGCTGGTGAACAGCGTGCGGTCCGCACCGATCAGCCGGTCGGCGACCCACGCGCCGATGATCGTGAACAGGTACACGGCGCCGCCGTAGGCGCCCATGATCCCGGTGGCGACGTGCTCGTCGACGCCGAGGCCGCCGCGGGCGACCGAGTAGTACATGTAGATGAGGACGATGCCCTGCATCCCGTAGAAGGAGAAACGCTCCCAGAGCTCGACGGCGAACGGGGTGGACAGCTCGAACGGCTGGCCGAAGAAGGTCCGTCGTGGTTTCACATCGTGCCCTGGGGCGGTGGTGCCTGACATGCCAGCCAGTCTGCCCCGCATCCGAGGGGCGCGCCCAATCGTCGAGGACCGCTCGCACATCCGCCTTTGGAGGGTTCCCACGATCTGTTCCGGACCGGAACGGTGAGCGGTTGTGGCCCGCGCACCCCTCTCGTGCGGCTCTCGGGCGCGGTGCATAGCGTGGACCGGAGCAACATCGCCGTTCAGGAGGGACCGAACACATGGTCGACACCGCACCCGAGACCACCGCCGACACCCGCACCGAGACCCCGAAGGCCGACGCCGCGGGCGATCCGGCAGCCGGGACCCCGACGGCCGGCACCGACACGGACGTGCGCATCGACGTCGACCTGCTCGCCGAGCACCTCCTCGGTCGCTGGGCCGAGGACCGCCGGGCATCGCGGCGCCTCGTGCTCGACCCGGCGCTGCACAAGGTCGAGGGCCTCACCATCGCCGAGCACCGCGCCCGCGCGTTCGACCAACTGCGGATCCTGCAGCAGGCCGGCGCCATCCAGCGCCCGTACCCGGAGGAGTTCGGCGGCGAGTCGAACCACGGCGGCAACATCGCGGCGTTCGAGGAGTTCACCACCGCGGACCCGTCGCTGCAGATCAAGGCCGGCGTGCAGTGGGGTCTCTTCGGCTCCGCCGTCCACCACCTCGGCACCGAGCGCAACCACCGCGAGTTCCTGCCCGGCATCATCGACTTCGACGTGCCCGGCTGCTTCGCGATGACCGAGACCGGCCACGGCTCCGACGTGCAGAGCATCGCGACGAGCGCCACGTACGACCCGGAGACGCAGGAGTTCGTCGTGCACACGCCGTTCCGTGGCGCGTGGAAGGACTACATCGGCAACGCCGCCCTGCACGGCAAGGCCGCGGTCGTGTTCGCGAAGCTCGTCACGCAGGGCGTCGACCACGGCGTGCACGCGTTCTACGTCCCGCTGCGCGACGACGACGGCGAGTTCCTGCCGGGCATCGGCGGCGAGGACGACGGCGTCAAGGGCGGCCTCAACGGCATCGACAACGGCCGGCTGCACTTCGACCACGTCCGGGTCCCCCGCACGAACCTGCTGAACCGGTACGGCGACGTCGCCGAGGACGGCACCTACTCCTCACCGATCGACTCCCCCGGACGCCGTTTCTTCACGATGCTCGGCACCCTCGTGCAGGGCCGCGTGTCGCTCGACGGCGCCGCGGTCGTCGCGCAGAAGATCGGGCTGCAGATCGCGCTCACCTACGCGATGCAGCGTCGCCAGTTCCCGACCGGCGGCGGAACCGAGGGCGTCCTGCTCGACTACGGCCAGCACCAGCGCCGCCTGATCCCCCGGCTGGCGAGCGTCTTCGCGCAGTCCTTCGCGCACGAGCAGCTGCTCCGCACGTTCGACGACGTGTTCAGCGGCCGCCTGGACACCCCGGAGCGCCGCGAGGACCTCGAGACCCAGGCAGCGGCGTTCAAGTCGATGTCCACCTGGTACGCCCTGGACACCCTGCAGGAGTGCCGCGAGGCCTGCGGCGGCGCGGGCTTCCTCGCCGAGAACCGGCTGACGAGCCTCCGCGCCGACCTCGACGTCTACGTGACGTTCGAGGGCGACAACACCGTGCTGCTCCAGCTCGTCGGCAAGCGCCTGCTCACCGACTTCCGGAAGCGCGCTCCGCGTGACGCCGCCTCGACCGCGAAGTTCGTCGCCGCGCAGGTGGGGTCGAAGCTCGCCGACGCCAGCGGCGTCCGCCGGCTCGGTCAGGCGGCGAAGGACCGCGGGTCGCTCGCCGCGAGCGTCGCCGACCTCCGCGACCCCGGCACCCAGCGCGACCTCCTCGCAGGCCGTGTCGACACCATGGTCGCCGAGATCGGGATGCGGTTGAACACCGCCGGCAAGGACCGTGCACGGCAGGCACTCCTGCTGAACCGGTCCCAGCACGAGCTCATCGAGGCGTCGAAGGCGCACGCGGAACTCATGCAGTGGGACGCGTTCACCGCCGCGATCGACGAGGTTCCCCACGGTGACACCCGCCGGGTGCTCGTCTGGCTCCGGGACCTCTTCGCGCTCGGGCTGCTCGAGCAGCACCTCGAGTGGTACCTCGTGCACGGCCGGATGTCGTCGCAGCGCGCTCGGGCCGTCTCGGCGTACATCGACCGGCTCATCGCGCGCATCCGGCCGCTCGTGCCGCAGCTGCTCGACACGTTCGGCTACGAACCAGGGCACGTCCGCGCACCGATCGCCCTCGGCGAGGAGCAGGCCCGCCAGGACGAGGCACACGCCTGGTTCGCTGCCGAGCGCGCCGCCGGACGGCTCCCCGAGCAGGAGAAGAAGCCCCGCCCCTGAGCACGGCCGCCTCGCGCCCCGTCACGAACGCTGCGCCCCGGCACACCGGGGCGCGGTGTTCGTCAGGGGCGCGAACGGATGTCAGTCGATCGACGACGACGACGACGTCAGTCGGTCGACGACGACGGCGAGGACGGTGCCGCAGGCCCCGCCGCACCGCCGAGCGCGGCACGCAGGCGGGCCTCGGCGTCGTCACCGGCAGCCTGCGCGGCCTCGACGTTGGCCTCGGCGACGGCACGGACGACCTCTTCGCGCTGGATCTTCACGCCACGGGGCGCATCGATGCCGATGCGCACACCGTCCCCTCGGGAGTCCAGGACCGTGATGACGATGTCGTCACCGATGAGGATCCGCTCGCCGACCTTCCGCGTGAGTACCAGCACCCGCTCAGCCTAGCCACAGTGCGGCGCGGCGAGCGCGTCCCACACGGCGTCAGAGCGTGCGGACCGGCAGGCCGAGGCCGTGGACGGACTCCGGCGACGCCGTCTCGGACCCCCCGATCGACAGCACCCCCGCCACGGCGACCACGGATGCCACCGCGTCCACCATCGCCAGGCTGTCCTCGTGCTTCCGCCCCGCGTCGACCACGACCCACACCTGGTCCGGCGCGAGCCCGTCGAGCGTGCGAGCGTCGTCCCACGTCGCGACCCCGAGGAGCGCGTGGCCGAGCCGGACCCCGTCCGCCCGCGCCAGGATCCCCCCGCGACGGTCGGCAGCATCGGTCTCGCGGAGTCCGTGTCGCGCGGCGAACACCCCAGCAGCAGCGTCGACGTCACCGGCGCGGCCGACGAGCACGACGAGGTCGCCGTCGGCCGACAGGACCGCCGGCACCGGCGTCCGCGCCGCGGCCGACGCACCGAACGCACGAGGTGACGTGACGTCGTCGACGCCGGCCGTGCCTCCAGACCGGAACGGCGCATCGGACAGGAGGCCCGGATCGCCCTCCACGGAACGATCCGGCCCCGCACCGGGGCCGGGGGCGGTGGCAGCAGCGGCAGCAGCAGCGGCAGGAACCGCGGGCGCGATCCCGTCCGCGACGAACCCGTCGAGCACCGACGCGAAGGCGTCGGCCCGCGTCGCCGACGTCCCGGAGGACGCGGCGATCCGTGCCTCGGTCTCCTCGGCGTCGGCGAGGAGCGCGGCGATGCCGACGCGCTTCGCGGGCCCGTCCGCGATCGCGACCCGGGCGGTGGGGACGTCGGTGGCGTCGTGGACCTCGACGGTGGCCTCGACGTGGGCCTTCCGGAAGAGCCCGCCGATGCCACCGCTCGTGACGCGCTCGGCGGCGACGATGCGGGCGCCGGGGCCGAACTCGGCGCGGACGGCCTCGCGGACGTCCTCGAGCGTCGCGGCGCTACGCTGCAATCGGGTCGGCGGCACGGACCACTCCCACGGTCTCGATGGTGGAGCCCGCTGCCGTGGCCTCCTGGTAGGAGAGCACGGGCAGGCCGTTGGACTGCGCGGACACCATGCGGTGCACGGCGGGGCGGAGCTGCGGTGCGCAGACGAGCACGGCGGAGAGCCCCTGCTCCTCGACGCTCCGGACGGCGTCCCGCACGGACCCGAGGACCTGCTCGATGCGGTGCGCGTCGAGCACGATCTGGGTGCCCTGCTCGGAGGGTCGGAGTCCCTCGAGCATGGACTGTTCGAGCAGCGGGTCGATCATGATCACGCGGAGCACCCCGTTGTCGAGGTGCCGGGCGGGCAGCGCGGGGCCGAGTGCGGCGCGGGCGGCCTCGACGAGTCCCTCGGGGTCGGTGGAGACCTTCGCACGGAGCGTCAGCGCCTCGCAGATCCGGCCGAGGTCGTTGATCGGGACGCGCTCGACGAGGAGCCCCTGCAGGACGCGCTGGAGCTCGGCCATCGAGAGCATGCCCGGCACGAGTTCCTCGACGGCGGCGGGGTTGACCTGCTTGACGCCCTCGGCGAGCACCTTGACGTCCTCGCGGGTGAGGAGCCGTGCCGCGTTGTCGCCGATCACGGCCTGCAGGTGGGTGACGAGCACGGAGACGCGGTCGATCACGGTGGCGCCGGTCATCTCCGCGGCGTGCCGGAGCTCGGCGGGCACCCACTTGCCGGCGAGGCCGAACACCGGCTCGACGGTCGCGTCGCCTGGCAGCCCGTCGAGGTGGTCGCCGAGGGCGAGGACGCTCCGCGCGGGCGCGGTGCCCCGGCCGGCCTCGACGCCGGCGATCCGGATCGCGTACGTCGACGGCGGCAGGTCGATGCTGTCGCGGGTGCGGACCGGCGGGACGACGATGCCCATGTCGAGCGCGATCTTCCGGCGGAGCGCCCGGACACGGCCGAGCAGGTCGTCGGACGCGCCGGACACCATGTCGACCAGGTCGGGTGCGAGGAGGATCTCGAGGGCGTGGACGCGCATCTGCTCGATGAGGTCCTCGGGGGTGTCGCCGGAGGGTGCCGCAGCGGCGAGGGCCTCCTGCTGCGCGGCCGCCTGCTCCGCGCGGGCGGCGTTCTGCCCGATGCGCCACCCGGTGAAGAGCAGCGTCGCGCCGACGAGCAGGAACGGCACGATCGGCATCCCGGGGATGAAGCCCATCGCGATCGCCGCGACGCCGGCGATCATCAGCGCGTTCCGGGACTGCCCGAGCTGCGCGGCCGCGGACGAGCCCATCTCCGACTCGGCGCCGGAGCGGGTCACGATCATGCCCGTGGACACGGCCATCAGGAGCGCCGGGATCTGCGTGACGAGCCCGTCGCCGATGGTCAGGATGCCGTACTTCGAGAGCGCGTCGGTGACCGAGAGGCCGTTCTGCAGCATGCCGATCGCGATGCCGCCGACGAGGTTGATGACGATGATCAGGATGCCGGCGATCGCGTCGCCCTTGACGAACTTCGACGCGCCGTCCATCGCGCCGTAGAAGTCGGCCTCCGCGGACACCGACGCGCGGCGCTCCTTGGCCTGGGCGTCGGTGATCAGTCCGGCGTTGAGGTCCGCGTCGATCGCCATCTGCTTGCCCGGCATCGCGTCGAGGGTGAAGCGGGCGCCGACCTCGGCGACGCGCTCGGCACCCTTCGTCACGACGACGAACTGGATGACGATGAGGATGAGGAAGATCACCGCGCCGATGATGATCGAGCCGGAGACCGCGACGTGCCCGAACGCCTGGATGACGTCGCCGGCGAAGCCCTCGCCGAGGACGAGCCGCGTCGACGCGACGTTGAGGCCGAGCCGGAACAGCGTCGCGACGAGGAGCAGCGACGGGAACACCGAGAAGTCGAGCGGCTTCTTCACGAACAGCGTCGTGAGCAGGATCACCAGCGCCAGCAGGATGTTGCAGATGATCAGGAAGTCGAGCAGGAACGACGGCACCGGCAGGATCAGCAGCAGGATGATGCCGACGATGAAGACCGGGACGGCGAGCTTCGGCAGGTCCTTGCGGTTCATGCTGGCACCTCTTCGGGAGACGGGGTCGTGCGGGAGGGACGGAGCTTGCGGGGCCGGAGGTCCCCGGTCAGGGTGGCCGGGTCGATGACCGTGGCGACCTCGTCCGGCGTGGTCGGCCGTGGCGGAGCGTGGGTACCGGCTGCTGCCCCCTTCGCCTTGAGCGCCATCACGAAGGAGAGCACCCGGGCGACGGGCGTGTAGAGGTCGACGGGGACCTCCTGCCCGAGCTCGCACGCGGCGTGCAGGGCCCGGGTGAGCGGGACGTCGCGGACGATCGGCACCCGTGCGTCCTCGGCGCGTTCGCGGATCAGGGACGCCACCGGACCGGCGCCCTTCGCGACCACGCGGGGCGCGGACTTGCCCGGCTCGTACTTGAGCGCGACCGCGTAGTGCGTCGGGTTCGTCATCACGACGTCGGCGCCCGGGATCGCCTGGATCATCCGGTTCCGGCTCATCGCGAGCTGCCGGGAGCGGCGCTGCCCCTTGACGAGCGGGTCGCCCTCGGCGGACTTGTTCTCGTCCTTGACCTCACGCTTGGTCATCATCGTGCGCTTCCGGTTCCGGCGGATCACGACGAACACGTCGAGCGCGGCGAGCACCAGCCCGGCGGCGATCGCCGCGCGGAGCAGGGTGCCGGCACCGGCACCGGCGGCGGAGAGCACGGCGGACAGGGGCAGCGAGCCGCTGGTCATCAGGACCGGGACGAGTCCCTGCACGGCGAACCAGAGCACGAGGCCGACGACGGCCGTCTTCACGAGGGCCTTCAGCCCGTTCCACAGCGCCTGCGTGCCGAACACCCGCTTGATGCCCTGGATCGGGTCGAAGTGCTCCGGCGTCGGGGCGAGGGAACGGAAGTGCACGCCGCCCTGCGCGACGGCGGCCGCGGTGACGCCGACGAGCACCACGAGGAGCATCGGGCCGATCGTGGCGCCGATCGAGCCCATCGCGTCGTCGAACACCCCGCGCATCGTGCCGATCGTCGGGTCCGCGATGACCAGCCGCACGCCGTCGAGCTGGGACTGCCCGGCCGCCGCGGCCCGGCCGATGGTCGCGGGGACCATGAGCGCCGCGAGGGCGATGCCGATCCACGCGCCGAGGTCCTGGGAACGGCCGAGCTGGCCCTTCTTGTAGACGTCCTTCATCCGTTTGGATGTGGCCTTCTCGGACTTCTCACCACTGTCGGACATGCTCACCCCCTCCCCGTGATCGCCTGCACGGCGTCACCGGTCAGGCTGGACACGACGGACGGCAGCGCCATGAAGAGCGCCCCGGCGAAGATGACGGTCAGGCCGATCTTGATCGGGAAGCCCATCTGGAAGGCGTTGAGCGCCGGCGCGACCCGGGTGAGGAGCCCCAGGCCGACGTCGGCGAGGAAGAGCACGACGACGAGCGGGCCGGCGATCTGCAGCGTCGCGAGGAACATCTGGGACAGCGCGGCGACGAGGAGGCCGGCGACCCCACCGAGCGCGAACGACCCGACGTGCCCATCGGAGGTGACGAGCGGCACCGCGTCGAACGACCGGACGAGGCCGCCGACGATCAGCTGGTACCCACCCGAGGCGAACAGCAGCGCGAGCGCCGCCATCTGGAACAGCCGGGTGAACTGCGCACCGTTCACCTGGGACTGCGGGTCGTACGCCTGCGCGAGCGTGAACCCGCCGAACAGGTCGATGAGCGCACCGGCGGACTGCACGGCCGCGAACACCAGGTACACGAGGAACCCGAGCACCAGACCGACGACGAGCTGTGTGACGAGGGCCACGAGGAACGGGCCCGTGTCGAGCGAGACGTACCCGGCGGTCACCCGCGGTGCGACGCCGATGGCGAGCCCCAGCGCGAGGATGAGCTTCACGGTGTTCGGGAACGCCTTGTACGAGAACGGCGGTGCGATGAGGAAGAACGCGATCATCCGGACCCCGGCCAGCATCGTGCCCTCGAGGGAGTCGAAGTCGATGGCCAGTTCCATCAGCCGACCCCGAGGAGCTTCGGGATCTGGTCGAACGCGAAGTGCGTGAACCCGATCATCTCCGAGATCATCCAGTTGCCGCAGACCACGAGCGCGATCGCGACCGCGAGGGCCTTCGGCACGAAGGAGAGCGTGACCTCCTGGATCTGGGTCACGGACTGGAAGAGCGAGATGGCGAAGCCCACCACGAGGGACGTCACGAGGACGGGGGCGGCGAGCTTCCCCGCGACGAGGAGCGCCTGCAGGACGAGGTCGATGACGGCTTGCTGGTCCATCAGTGCACCACCTGGTAGCTCTCGATGAGCGACTTGATGATGAGCCCCCACCCGTCGACGAGCACGAACAGCAGGATCTTGAACGGCAGCGAGATCATCACCGGCGGGAGCATCATCATGCCCATCGACATCAGGGCCGCGGAGACCACGAGGTCGATGACGAGGAACGGGATGAAGATGACGAACCCGATGATGAACGCGCTCCGGAGCTCGGAGATGATGAACGCCGGGATCACCGTCGTCATCGGGACCGCGTCGAGGTCCTTCGGGTTCGCGAGTCCCGCGGCACGGGTGATCAGCGCCAGGTCCTCGTCCCGCGTCTGGTGCAACATGAACGTCCGGAGCGGCTTCGTGCCGATGTCGACGGCCTGCTGGAAGTCGAGGTGCCCGGCGAGGTAGGGCTGCAGCGCGTCGTCGTTGATGTGCCCGATCACGGGTGCCATCACGAACAGCGACAGGAAGAGCGCGAGCCCGGCGATCACCTGGTTCGGCGGGATCGACTGCAGACCGAGCGCGTTCCTGGTCATCGCGAGGACGACGAAGATCTTCGTGAACGACGTCATCATGAGCAGCAGCGCCGGTGCGACGCTGAGCAGCGTGATGCCGATGAGCGTCACGACGGCGGAGGACGGCGCGCCGTCCGGACCGTTCACGCTGACCGAGAAGCCGCCCGTGGCAGGGGCGGTCGGGGTGGCCGGCGCGGTCGGCTCGACGACGCCGGCCGCGTGCGCACCGGTCGCCGTGAGCATCAGGAACCCGGCGACCATCGCCACGCCGAGGACGGCGAGCAGCAGCAGACGCCCGGTCCGCGCGGCGGTCACCCGGCCCGCCGGTTGCGCACGGCGGCAGCCGCCTGGCGCCAGGTGTCCACGGAGAGGATCGAGCCCTGCAGCTGCGCGGAAGTGGGGACGGCGACGGCGCGTCGGTTGCGGTTGCGGGGACGCATCGGGAGATCGGACGGGAGGCTGGGCGCGGCCTGGTCCTGCTTGTCCAGCTCCGCGCGGAACGCGTCGGCGGACGCGGCCGGGGCGGTCGGCTCCGGCACGACGGGTCGCGGCACGGTCGGCAGCACGACGGGACCCGTGACGATGGTCAGTTCCGGCGCGGGCGCCGCACCGCTCGTGAGCAGGCTCACGCCGTGCTCGGTCACGCCGAGCACGAGGCGCTCACCCTCGACGTCCACCACGACGACGCTCGCCTTGCCGCCGATCCCCTGCCGGGCGACGACCTCCACGGCGGCGGACCGACGGCCCTTCGCCTTGGTCCGGCCGAGCTGCCCCTTGGACACGCGGCGGTGCAGCACCCACATCAGGGCGAGCACGACGCCGAGCGAGAGCGCGACGCGGAGGGTGATGACGAGCGTGTCCACGACGGATCAGACCGTCTCGGCGACGTCGAGGATCTTGGTGATGCGGACGGCGTAGTCCTGGTCCACGACGACGACCTCGCCGTGCGCGATGAGCCGGCCGTTGAGCAGGACGTCGGCGGGCGCGCCGGCCGAGCGGTCGAGTTCGACGACGGCGCCCGGCTCCATGCCGAGGACGTCGCGGACGGACATCCGGGTGCGGCCGATCTCCACCGTCAGGGTCATCTCGACGTTGTTGATCCGGCCGAGGTTCCCGGTCGGGATCGACGCCGCCGGCGCCGCGGGCGTGCCGATGGTGCCGTTCTCCCGGATCCGGATGGCGAACCAGCCACCGGGCAGGCCACCGGCGGTGAGCTCGAAGACGACCGTCTCCGGGTCGGCGAACAGCGACGCGGCGGACTCGCGGCGGGCCTCGCCGAGGACCCCGACGCCGAGGACCGACGCGGCGGCCTCGAGCGACGGGCGGAGCACGTCGGTGACGGCGACCAGACCGTGGTCGGTGCCGCCGGCCGCGGCGATCGCGTCGAGGTCCGTCAGGACCACCGCGACGTCCGCGGAGAGGCCACCGACGAAGGACGCGACCACACCGTCGACCGCAGCCTCCAGGACGGCGGGGGTCGAGCCTCCCGGCATGGTCAGCGCGCGGAGGGGAGCCGCCGTCGGGAGCTGCGCGACGAGTGCCTCGGCGGCACCGGAGTGGAGGGTGGTGGTGGCGGTCATGCGAGGGGCTCCGATGTGGTGGTGACGACGATCCCGGCGAGGCGCGACCCGTTCGCGCCGACGGCGGCGGTGCCGACGGGCTCGCCGTCGACCGTGATGGTGAGGGGGCGGTGCTGCGGGTGCGGCAGCGGCAGCACGTCGCCGACGGCGAGGCGCAGGACCTGCGACGGCAGCACCGTCGCGGGGGCGAGGCGCAGCGAGACGCCCACCGGGACGCCGGCGAGCTGCGCGTCGAGGAGCGCGCGGGCGTCGGCGGCGGACACCGACGCGGCGGCCTCTCCGAGCTGCGGGAGGATCGCTTCCGCCGGGAGCGCGAGCGTGCCGGGGGCGATCCGGTCCCCGACGCGGATGCTGAACGACGCGACGATCATCAGGTCGCCCTTCTGGGCGGCCTGGGCGAACTGGCTGTTGTACTGGAACCCGCCGACCGTGACGTCGTGGGCGAGGAGCCCGCCGAACGAGTAGCGGAGGTCGTCGAGGGCGTCCTCGACGATCTTCCGGACCAGGGCCTGCTCGATGGGCGTGAAGGTGCGCTCCGGGGTCGGCAGCGGCTTCGAGGCGCCGAGCGCGTGCGACACCCAGGTCAGGGCGGCGTCGAGCGGGACCTGCAGCACGCCCTTCGGGGTCGTGTCGGCGATCGGCAGGAGTGCCATGCCGGTGAGCGCGGGCAGCGACGCGGCGTACTCGTCGTACGTCATCATCTGCACCTGCTCGCAGGTGACCTGGCTGACGACGCGGACCTTCGCGGTCAGCTGCGTGCCCCACTGCCGGGCGAACGTCTCGAAGGCGAGCTCGAGCACCCGGGCGTGCTCGCGGGCGAGCGTCGACGGGCGCGCGAAGTCGTACACCTCGGGCGCTGGCAGGGTCTCGGTCACGGGTGGGTCTATCGGTTCGCTGAGTACCACCCGTCAGTGCTGTACCCCGTTCTGGGGCGGTCGCGTTCCCTAGCCCGTCGCTGCTCCGTCCTGCGCGGCGGCCAGTGCCGGCATCAGCTTGCTGACGTCCTGGTCCTGGTTCGAGAGCACCACGATGTCGACCCGGCGGTTCAGTGCGAGGTCCGCGTCGGTGCCGCCCTTCGCGAGCGGCCGGCTCGACCCGAAGCCGACGCTCTGGATGTGCTCCCCCGGCATCCCGCCCCGCTCGACCAGGTCGCGGAGCACCCCGGTCGCGCGGGCCGCACTGAGCTCCCAGTTCGTGGCGTACGGCGCGGTCGAGTTCCGCTGGTCCGCGTGCCCCTCGACGCTGACGTCGTGGTGCGCGGTCTTCAGCACCGGGGCGATCGCGTCCATGATCCGCTTCGCCTGGTCGGAGAGGTCCGCGCTGTTCGTGCCGAAGTACGTCTCGCTGCCGACGAGCCGGACGATGAGCCCGCGGGCGTCGACCGTGAACTGCACGTTCGAGGTCTGCCCGATCTCGTCCAGGTTCCCGGTGATCGCCTCCTGGATCGCCTTCAGGTCGTCGAGCTCCTTCTCCGCTGCGGCGACGTCCTGCTTGGTCGCCGTCGCCGGCACCACCGTCGACGCGGGATCGGCGTTGGTGTCCTCCGCTCCGGACGCGGCCGTGGAGTGGTCCGCCTTCGCGTCGTCGACGGAGTAGCCCTTGCCGTCCGTGACCTCGTTCTTCTTCACGACGGTGCCGCTGGCGGTGTCGACCTTCTTCGTCTCGACCTCACCGAACCCGGTGGCGAGGGACGTCTTCAGCGCGATGTACTTCTGCTGGTCGACGGTGGACATCGCGAAGAGCACGAGGAACATGCACATCAGCACCGTGATCATGTCCATGTAGGACGCCATCCAGCGCTCGTCTGGGTGCTCGGCCTCGTCGTGGCCGCCCTTCTTCCGGCCGCCACGACCGCGTCCGTGCCCGCGGGGGTTCGCGCTCATGCTCAGGCCGCCAGCTGCTGGTCGTCGGCGTCGTCGGCGTTCTTCCCGCCCTTGCCACCCTTGCCCTTGGCCGCCGCCGGGTCGTTGCGCGCCGCCGGCGGGACCATCGCCTTGAGCCGCTCACCGAGCAGGCGGGGCTGGCTGCCGGCCTGGACTGCGAGGAGCCCCTCCATCAGGAGCGTCTGGCGGTCGGACTCCAGCTGCGCGAGCTTGCGGAGCTTGCCGCCGATCGGCAGCCAGAGGAAGTTCGCGGTGAGGAGACCCCAGAGCGTCGCGACGAAGGCGCTCGCGATGAGGGGACCGAGCTCGTCCGGCTTGCCGAGGTTCGCGAGCACGTGGGTCAGCGACACGACGGTGCCGATGATGCCGACGGTCGGTGCGAACCCGCCGAGGCCCATGAAGAACGCGCTCGCGCTCCGGACCGGGGCGGCGTTGGACTCGATCTCGTCCTCGAGCAGGATCCGGAGCTCGTCGCCGTCGGTGCCGTCCGCGATGTTCTGCAGCGCCTTCTTCATGAACGGGTCGTCGTGCTTGTCGGCCTCCTGCTCGAGCGCGAGGAGCCCGTTCGCGCGGGCGGTCTCGGCCAGGCCCACGACGTCGTCGATGACCGACGCCGGCGGGGTGACCTTGCCGGTGAACGCCTTCGGCACGGCCTTGAAGCTCGCGATGGCGTCCTTCAGCGTGGTGCTCGCGATGCCGCAGCCGATGGTGGCGCCGAACACGAGCAGCATCGGCGCCGGGATGAACAGCCCGGAGATCTCCACGTGCTCCATCTCGACCATGCCGAAGAGGGCACCGAAGGCCAGGAGGATGCCGACGATCGTCGCGATGTCCATCTCAGCGACCCCCGTCCTGCGCACGGATCGGGGCGACCGGGGCGAGCGTCGGCTGCGGGCCGGTCGTGCCGGTCACGGTGCGGGGCTCGGCGCCGTAGGCCATCGTGACGATGCGGGCGCGGTACGCGGCGATCCGCTCGATGACCTCGGCCATCGACTCGCGGACGATGTACTTCGCGCCGTCGACCATGATGAGCGTCGTGTCCGGCGTCTCCTGGATGCGCTCCACGAGATCGGGGTTGACAGCGAATCCGCTGCCGTTGAGTCGTGTGACGACGATCATGGCCCGTCCTTGGTGTTCTTCGTCCCCGCCGCCGTCCGTGGGGCAGGGTGTCCGACCACCCGTCCGTGGGTGGTCAGTGCGCTCTATCGGCCGGAGCCCGGTGGCCGTAAGCGCGTTCGTGTGCACGGGTGCATCCAGGCGGGGTCCCCGGCCGGTAGTGGGGGTGAGCGTCGATGACGACGTCTCCACCCGATCCAGGAGGAACACCATGCGGAAGAACCTCGTCACCGGCATCGGCGCCGGTGCACTGCTCACGGCGCTCGCGCTCGTGGTCCCCGCGACCGCCGCCACGGCGGCTGCCGGCGACGCCACGCTCTCCGTCCTGCACGCCGTCCCCGGCACCACCGTCGACGTGTACCTCGACGGCGCCCGCGCACTCGACGACTTCACGCCGGGCACCATGGCCGGCCCGATGATGGTCCCCGCGGGTGCCCACACCCTGGCGATCACCGCGAGTGACGCCACCGACGACTCCAAGCCGATCATCGGCCCGGCCGACGTCTCCTTCACCGCCGGCGGGAACTACACCGCCGTCGCCCACCTGAAGGCCGACGGTGACCCGACCGCCACCGTCTTCACCAACGACACCTCCGCGGTTCCCGCGGGACAGGGTCGTCTCGTCGTCCGGCACGTCGCCGCAGCACCCGCGGTCGACGTGCTGGCCGGTGGGAAGGCCGTCGTGTCGAACCTGGCCAACCCGGACGAGAAGGCACTGGTGCTCGCGGCCGGGACCGTCTCCGCCACGGTGGCCGCGACCGGCACGACCGCTCCGGTGATCGGCCCCGCGGACGTCGCCGTGCAGGCCGGCGCCGACACCATCGTGTACGCCTGGGGCAGCCTCGACGACAAGAACCTGGCGCTCGCCACCCAGACCGTGACCGGACTCGGCGGTGACCCGAACGGCGTGCCGGCCGGGAACGCCGGACTCGTCGCGACGAACCACTCCGACACCACCCCGCTC
Organism: Curtobacterium sp. PhB130; assembly: GCF_003755165.1. Classification (NCBI taxonomy): domain Bacteria; kingdom Bacillati; phylum Actinomycetota; class Actinomycetes; order Micrococcales; family Microbacteriaceae; genus Curtobacterium; species Curtobacterium sp. PhB130. Next base: position 185,963 of record NZ_RKII01000009.1, read on the forward strand.
GCGATCGGCGGCGCAGCCGTCCTCCTCGCCGGGCTGGTGCTCGTGGTCCTGCGACGACGCGCGACCGTCGCCGCACGGAACGCACGGCCCTGACCGTGCGCACGAGGGTCGGGACGGCGGTGGCGATCCCCCTTGCCGCCACCGTCGTCCTGGCCTGCCTCACCGGGTGCTCGTCGGCGGATCGGGTCCCCGGCGAGCACCCGCTCCCGACCGTCGTCCCGTCGGCGGCACCGTCCGCCTCCTCGTCGGCGGCGCCGTCCGCCTCCTCATCAGCGGTCCCCCGCCACGACGCCGCGCTCCCCGACGACGTCCCCACCGTCGCCGCCCCGGTGCGGATCACCGTCGACCGGGTCGGCATCGACCAACCGGTCCGACCGGAGGGTGTCGACGCGACCGGCGCGATGGCCCTGCCGCCGGACCCCGCCGTCGCCGGGTGGTACCGGTACGGCGCCGGCCCCGCCTCGGGCACCGGGTCCACCGTCATCGCCGCACACGTCGACGCGGTCGGGTACGGGATCGGCCCGTTCGCGCACCTCGTCGACGTCCCCGCCGGGACGCCGATCAGCCTCACCGACGCCGCCGGCACGACCACGCACTACGCCGTCACGACGGTCTCCCTGCTCCGGAAGACCGGGGTGCCATGGCCGAGCATCTTCGACCGGGACGGGCCACGACGGCTCGTGCTCGTCACCTGCGGCGGCGACTTCGACACGACGACGCACCACTACCTGAGCAACCTCGTGGTCACCGCGACGCCGACGAACTAGCATCGCGACAGGAGCCCCGTGGCCCCCGGAAGGCATCACGACGACGTGACCACCACCACACCCGACGACAGCGACCTCGCCGACGCGTTCGGCAGCGGTGACGAGCGCGTCCTCCGGGCGGTCTACGAACGGTGGTCGGCCCTCGTGCACACCCTGGCCCTGCGGTCCCTCGGGGACGTCGCAGCGGCCGAGGACGTCACCCAGCAGGTCTTCGTCCGGGCCTGGCGGCATCGCGACACCTACCATCCGGAACGCGCACCGCTCGGCGCGTGGCTCGTCGGGATCACCCGGAACTGCATCGCCGACGCCCACGCCGACCGTGCCCGCAGTGCACGGCTCGCCCACGCCGTCGCCGACTCGGAGGCGACGACCCCCGAAACGACCGACGACACCGACGGACTGGCCGAACGGATGCTCGTCGCCGGGGAGCTCGACCGGCTCGACGAGGTCCCCCGGACGGTGCTGCGACTGGCGTTCTACGAGGAACTCAGCCACCGTGAGATCGCCGAACGGCTCGGGCTGCCGCTCGGCACCGTCAAGAGTCACATCCGTCGCGGACTGGCTCGGCTCCGAACGAGGTTGGAGGTGATCGAATGACCCACATCGACGAGGAGACCCTCGCGCTGCTCGCCATCGGCGACGTCGGGCCCTCCGGGGCGGAAGCGGAGCACCTGTCCGGGTGTGCCGAGTGCCGTGGCGAGCTGACCGACCTCCGGCGGGTGGTGACGCTCGCGAAGTCCTCGCACGGGGTCGACCTCGAGCCGCCGTCGCCCCGGGTGTGGGATCGCATCGCGACCGAGCTCGGTTTCGAGGAACGGCCCGCTGCTGCTGCTGCGCCTGCCGCTGCTGCCGCGCATGCCGCCCCTGGTGCGGCCGTGCCCGATGTCGCGCCGCGCCGCCGTGTCGCGCGGTTCCGTCGCCGCACCGTCCTGCTCGTCACCGCGGCGACCGGGGTCGTCGGGCTCGTGCTCGGACTCGGCATCGGGGCGTTCGCCTTCGGCAGCCGCCCCGACCAGCCCACCACCGACGCCGCCGTGGTCTCCCGCACCGCGCTCGCGCCGCTCCCCGGGTGGACCGGCGCGAAGGGCAGCGCGGCGTTGGAGCGCGGGAGCGACGGGCGGCTCACGCTCGTGATCGACGTCGACCCGCGCGCGGCGGAGGGGGACGCACCGCTCCGCGAGGTCTGGATGATGCGCGGCGACCTGTCGGGCCTGGTCAGTGTCGGGTTCCTCGACGGCGACCGGGGTCGGTTCACGGTACCGACGGGCGTCGACCCGTCGCGCTACCCGGTGGTCGACGTGTCCGCCGAACCCGACGACGGGGACCCCGCGCACTCGGGCGACTCCGTCGTCCGCGGGACGCTGCGCGCCGGCCGCTGAGCCGCGGCGCGGCGTTGCCGCCGGTGCCGCTGCCGGGGCCGGTGCTGCGTCAGTCGCGCTCGCCCTGGCGCAGCAGGCGGGTCTCCTCGGCGTCGTACTCGGCACGGACCTGGCGGAGCACGAGGTCGTCGATGTCGCCGTCGTCCCGCATCCGGAGCACCGTCGACGCCTTGAGCCGCACGAGCGCGAGCTCCAGTTCGACCGCGGCGCCGCGCTGCTGCAGGAGCGGGTGCTCGTCGTCGTCGCTCTGCTCGGCCCGCACGAGCGCCAGGTGCCCCTCGTAGTCGTCGCGGATGCGCTGCACGACCTCGTCGTCGACACCGGAGCGCTTCGCGAGCTTCGGGAGCGCCTCGAGCGCCTCCTCGATGGCCCGGCGTTCCGCGAGCCGGCGCTCCTCGACCACCTCGTGGCTGCCGCCGAAGTCCGCCCACCGCACCACCGCGGGGAGCACGAGCGACTGTCCCACGATCGTCACGACGACCACGCCAGCGACGACGAAGACGATGAGGTCCCGGTCCGGGAACGCAGCGCCGCTCTCCACCATCCGCGGCACCGCGACCGCCGCCGCGAGCGACACCGCGCCGCGGAACCCGGTGAAGCCGCTCACCACGCGGTCGCGGTGACCTTCGCGCGGTGAGCCCCCGGTCCGCAGGGTGACGAGCCGGACCGCGCCCCACGACAGGTTGAGGAAGGCGAATCGGAGCACCACGACGGCCAGTGAGACGAGCCCGATCATGCCGAGGCCGACGAGCAGTTCGTGCCCTTCGAGCGCCCGCACCGAGATCGTCGCCTCGATCCCGACGAGCACGAACAGCGCGCCGTTGAGCAGGAACGTCGCGAAGGACCAGAACGACCGGACCTGCTGCCGGGTCTCGGCGCGGTCGAGCTTCGGGGCGACCTGACTCACGACGAGCCCCGCCACGACGACGGCCAGCACGCCGGAGGCCCCGATCGCCTCGGCAGCGAGGAACGCCACGAACGGCACCAGGAGCGTCAGCAGGTTCTCCAGCAGCACCGCGTCCACGCGTCGGAGCACGAGCATCCCGAGCCACGACACCAGCAGCCCCGCCGCGATGCCGCCGACGTAGGACAGCAGCAGCATGCCGGAGACGTTCCACACGGTGAGCGTCTGCTCCCCCGCGGTCACCGCCACCGCGATGCCGTAGATGACGAGGGTCGTGCCGTCGTTCACGAGGCTCTCGGCGCGGAGCACCGTCGTGTTGCGCCGCGGCAGGGACCGTGTCAGCGCACCGACCGCCGTGGCGTCGGTCGGTGCGACGGCCGCACCGAGCACCCACGCCGGACCCCACGGCATCCCGAGCAGGTGCAGGAGCGTCGCGACCCCGCCTGCCGTCAACACGACGAGCAGGGTGCCCATGAGCAGGATCCCGCGGAAGTTCGCGCGGATCTCCCGGAGCGAGATGGTCAGGCTCTCCCAGTAGAGCAGCGCGGGCAGGAACAGGAGCAGCACCGCGTCGGCGGGGAGTTCGACCTTCGTGAACACGGGGATGAAGGCGATGCCGGCGCCGAAGGCCAGGAGCAGGACAGGCGGAGCGATGCGCAGCCGCCCGGAGACGGCCGTTGCGACCGCGATCGCCGTGGCGAGCACGACGACGAGTTCGGGTGCGATGAGTTCCATGGACCTCAGAGCCTGGCAGGCGGTGCCTGTGCGCGGGCGGCGGCGCGTCGATCGAGCTGTGCCCGGCCGTTCCGTGTACCGGCAGAGCACCCCTCGCGGGGCCGGGCGCTCGTAGCGTGGCGGACATGCCAGCGAACGACGCCGCACGACGCGAGCACGACACCCTGTTCCCCGCCCACCGCTCCACGCTCGCCGAGACCGACCCCGAGTTCGTGGCCTCCTTCGACGACTTCGCGTTCGACGAGACGCTCCGTGCGGCATCGATCAGCCGCCACCACCGGCTCGTCGTCCAGCTCGGTGCCGTGATCGCCGTCGGCGCGCAGCACGAGTTCCGGGTGCTGCTCGGGGCCGCACTGGACAACGAGGTGACCCCGGTCGAGGTGAAGGAAGTCGTCTACCAGGCGGTCGCGTACGTCGGCATCGCCCGGGTCGTGGACTTCCTGCACATCACGAACGAGGTCCTCACCGCCCGTGGCGTCGAGCTGCCGCTGCCCGGCCAGTCGACCACCACGCCCGAGACCCGGTTCGACGTCGGCAGGGCCGAGCAGACCGCGATCGTGGGCGACCGCGTCGACGCGATGTACGCGAACGCCCCGGCGGACGCCGTGCACTTCCAGCGGTTCCTGTCGGCGAACTGCTTCGGCGACCACTACACACGCACCGGACTCGACGTGCGGACGCGCGAACTCCTGACGTTCGCGATGCTCGTCGGGCTCGGCGGCGCCGACAACCAGGTCAAGGGCCACGTCGCGGCGAACCTGCACGTCGGGAACACCCGCGCCGACCTGCTCGACGTCCTCACCGTGCTGGTGCCCTTCATCGGGTACCCCCGCACACTGAACGGCCTGGCCGCCGTCGACGAGGTTGCTCCCCCGGCAGCGTGACCCGCTGTGGGAGAGTGGTGCCGTGGACACCACGGCGGCGCCGCCCTCGACCCGACGACACCGTCTGGCGCTCTTCGCGACGTCGACCATGACCGGGTTCGGCATCGCGTCCTGGGTCACCCGGACGCCGGCCGTCCGTGAGGACCTCGGCGCGTCGATCGAGGCGATGGGCTTCGTCCTCTTCGGGCTCTCGATCGGCTCGATGCTCGGGATCCTCAGCGCGGGCGCGCTCATCCGCCGGCTCGGGACCCGCCCACTCGTCCTCCTCGGCGCAGCCCTGCCGGTGGTCGGGATCCTGCTGGTCGGGCTGTCCGCGCCGGCGCAGGTCACCGTGGGTGTCTGGGCCGGCCTGTTCCTGGTCGGCTTCGGCGCCGGGGTCGCGGAGATCGGCCTGAACGTCGAGGCCGCCGCGGTCGAGCGGCTCACCGACCGCCCGGTCGTCCCGGTGCTGCACGCGTGCTTCAGCCTGGGGACGGTCGCGGGCGGCATCGTCGGCATCGCGATGACCGCCGCCCACGTCCCGGTCATCGTGCACCTCCCGATCGCCGCGCTCGTGATGGCGGGCCTCGCGGCGTTCGCGGCGACGAACCTCCGGCCGCTGCCCCGAGCGGAACCCGCCGTCGACGTCGATGCGCCGCGGTCGACGACCACCATCCGCAGGTCGGTCGTCACGATGCAGCTCGTGTTCATCGCGGTGATCACGCTGGCGATGGCGTTCGCCGAGGGTGCCGCGAGCGACTGGCTCCCGCTCCTCATGACGAGCGACCACGACGCCCCGGAGGTCCTCGGCTCCCTCGTCTTCACCGGCTTCGCGCTCGCCATGCTCATCGGCCGCTCCGCCGGGACGCCGCTGGTCACCCGGTTCGGCCGCGGCGCCGTGGTGCGCGCGTGCGCCGTGGTCGGCGTCGTCGGGGTGCTGGTCGTCGTGGTCTCCCCGTCACCGTTCGTGACCGCCGGCGCCGCCGTGGTGTGGGGGCTCGGCATCGCCCTCGGCTTCCCCCTGGCGGTGTCCGCGGCCGGCGACCACCCGACCGACGGCGACCGGCGCGTGTCCGTCGTCGCCACCGCCGGGTACATCGCCTTCCTCGTCGGGCCGCCCGCACTCGGCTTCCTCGGTGAGCACCTCGGGTTGCGCGTCGCGATGCTCGTGCCCGCGGCGCTGCTGGCGATCACGATCGTGATCGCGTCCGCAGCCGGCCGACAGCGCGCCGACGCGCAGTAGGGCACCCCGGGGAGACAGGTACCGACAGAGCCCTCCACACTGCCGGTCGCGGTCCTAGCGTCGGACACATGGACAACATCACGCTCAACAACGGCGTCCAGCTCCCCCCGATCGGCTTCGGCGTCTTCCAGAGTTCCCCCGAGGACACGGTCGACGCGGTGCGCACCGCACTGGAGGTCGGCTACCGCCACATCGACACCGCCGCCGCGTACGGCAACGAGCGCCAGGTCGGCGAGGGCATCCGCGCCTCCGGCGTCGACCGGGACGACATCGTCGTCGAGACCAAGATCTGGGTCTCCGACTACGGGTACGACGAGACCCTGCACGCGTTCGAGAAGGCGACCCGCAAGCTCGGCTTCGACACGGTCGACGTGCTGATCCTGCACCAGCCCGCACCCGACCGCTTCGACCGGACGGTGCAGGCGTACCGGGCACTCGAGCGCCTGTACGCCGACGGCCGGGTCCGCGCGATCGGCGTGAGCAACTTCATGCCGCACCACCTCCGCTCCCTCCTCGAGCAGACCGACGTCATCCCGGCGCTCAACCAGGTCGAGCTGCACCCGTACTTCACGCAGCCCGACGTCCAGCGCGCCGACGCCGAGCACGGCATCCTCGACCAGGCGTGGTCCCCGATCGGCGGGATCACGTTCTACCCGGGCTTCGGCGACGAGCGGGTGAGCGTCCTGGACGACCCGACGATCGGCGCGATCGCCGCGGCGCACGGCAAGACGCCGGCGCAGGTGATGCTCCGCTGGCACGTCCAGCAGGGTCGGAACGCGATCCCGAAGTCGACGAACCCGGGTCGCATCGCGGAGAACTTCGCGGTGTTCGACTTCACGCTCGCCGACGAGGAACTCGCCGCACTCGACGCCCTCGACACCGGTCGCCGCAACGGGCCCGACCCGGACGGCGCCGACACGTCACGCTTCGAACGGGTCATCCCCGAGGACTGAGAACCCGACGACCGGCGAGCCGGAAGGCCGGCGACCCGACGACCGGCGAGCCCGGAGACCGGCGGTGCGCTCAGCCCCGCCGGTCGAACGTCAGGTGCACGACGCCCGACGGTGACGCCTCGGTCCTGATGTCGAACCGGTCCTCGAGTCCCTCGAGCCCGTCCCACAGCCGCTCCCCACGCCCGAGCACGATCGGCACCACCACCACGTGGAGGTGGTCGATCAGGTCGGCGGCCAGGAACGACCGCACCGTCTCGACCCCGCCACCGATGCGGACGTCGGTTCCCGGAGCGGCCGCGCGGGCAACGGCCAGCGCTTCCGCCGGCGGCGCGTCCACGAACTGGAACGTCGTCCCGCCGGCCATCGTCAGGGTCTCGCGCGGGTGGTGGGTGAGGACCACGACGGGCGTGTGGAACGGCGGGTCCTCGCCCCACCAGCCCTTCCAGTCGTCATCGGTCCACGGCCCCCGCTCGGGCCCGAACTTGTTCCGGCCCATGATCTCCACGCCGATGCCCGATCCCCAGGCCCGTGCGTACTCGTCGTCGAGGCCGGTGTCCCCGCCCGGCGCCCCCTGCATCGCGCGGAACGTCGCGGTCGCCGCGAACCAGGACATGAGGTGACCGTCGGCGTGGCCGAACGGCCGCTCGAGCGACTGCTCGGCCCCCGTGCCGTACCCGTCGAGCGAGACCGCGAAGTTGTGCACCCTGACCTTCGACATGCCGCCACCCTAGGCCCACCCGCGCAGCGCGGGTCAGGCCGGCAGCTCGTCCCGCCGCGGCGGATCGGCTCCGGGACGGGACACCGTCACCCGAGCGCAGGCGAGCGCGTGCGCAGCGAGCGCTTCGAGATCGTCGGAGAAGGTCGACCCAGCGGCCAAGATCCCGTCGAGCAGTCCGGCCGTGAACGAGTCCCCCGCGCCGATCGTGTCGACCACCTCGACCTGGGGTGCCGGGACGACGATGCGGCGCGAGGCGTTCGCGAGCGCACACCCGTTCCCCCCGAGTGTGACGGCGGCCACCGTCGCGCCGGAGTCCAGCAGTCCGTCGAGCACCGCATCGACGTCCCGGTCCGGCCAGAGCCAGGCGGCGTCCTCGTCACTGAGCTTCACGACGTCCGCCTCGGCGAGCAGCGGTGCGAGCGCGGAACGCACCGCCGCGGCGTCGGGCGTGATCGACGGCCGCACGTTGGGGTCGATGGACACGAGCGTCCCGGGAGCTCGACGCCGCACCGCGTCGAGCACGGATGCGGCACCCGGGTCGAGCACCGCACCGATCGACCCGACGTGGACCAACGGTGTCCCCGCGGGGACGGACACGGGATCCAGTCGCCAGTCCAGGTCGAACTCGTACGTCGCAGCGCCGTCCCCGTCGATCGTGGCGACCGCGGTGGACGTACGGTCGATCGTGGTCGCGTCCAGCTCGACGCCGCTCGCGCCGATGTGCGCGCGGATCACCGCACCCCGCTCGTCGTGGCCGAGCGCACACACGAGTCGGGCGGCCACACCGAGGCGCGCGAGCCCGACCGCCACGTTCATCGGGCTGCCGCCCGGGTGCTCGACACGGCCGTCGGGCCGGTCGACCACGTCGACGAGTGCTTCACCGATGACGACGACGGGGTTCATGTGCCCACCTTCCCAGGAACGGCTGACGGTGGTGACCAGGGCGGACGGGAGGCCCGGTGCGGGCCGGTACCGGGCCTCCCGTCCATCACGTGCTCACCTCGGGACGCGACCCGCTGCCGCGGGCAGGTCCGGGAACCGGCGGTGCGGCTCCGTCTGGTACCAGTAGGCGACGGTGCTGATGTCGTCCGAACGCTCGAACAGCCCGTGGTCCCACGTCCCGATCTGCTGCACCGTCACGCGGAGGTCACGCGCGAACCAGATCGGGTCCGGCAGGTGCCAGCGGTACAGCGCGTGCATCGGCGCGGTGGCCTGCAGGAAGGTCGCCGCTCCGGTGGTGTCCCGGCTGCTGCAGAAGGGGTACCCGAAGTACGGCGCGCTGAAGGTGAGCGGGACCGGTTCCGGATCGGAGCGGAGCTCGTCCTGGAACGCCCACGCGCCCCCGGCGTAGTCCTCGAGTCCGGTGCTGCAGAGCGACGGCAGGTCGTCGTCCCCGTCGATGAAGAACTTCACCTCGCCCTCGCCCCACCAGAACCTGCTCAGCGATGCGAGGGCCACGTAGGTGCCGACGTACCGCCCGCTCCCCTGCACGCCGTCGAGGATCACGTGGTCCTCGCCGAGTGCGGTCGACGCGTTCGACCGACGCCACTGCGCGTGGAAGTAGGGGGTGTCCTCGGCGATCTCGTCACCCGTGGTGAGGTCGACCTGGAAGAACACGTGCTCGAGGTCCGCGCCGTGCTCGCTGCTCAGCGAGATCCGGGCGTGCTTCCGGAACGGCATCGGGAAGTAGCTGTTCATGCCGCCGGTGGGCGCGACGGTGACGGGCTCCGACGTGACGAGGGCCCTGGTCGCGAAGCCGTTGCAGAAGAAGTCGCCGAGGGGCACCTCGATCGACGGGGTCTCCTCGTCGTCCCAGTGGGCACGGAGCACCAGGTCGCGGAGGACGAACGGTCCGGCGTCGGTCGCGTCCGCCACGGTGATCCAGATGTGGCGGATCACTCCGGGCCCGTCGATGTCGACCAGGTCGATCGTGCCGCCGGCGGGCAGACTCGACCACGCGCTGCCCTTGCGGCCCGGGCCGAGCGCGGAGGACGCCGCCGCCGCCGCCCCGAACGCCCCGGCGGGGTTCTCGGCGTTGATCGACCGCGACCGCACGCCGGCGGGCGGTGCGAGTTCGGTGATGGTGGGGAGCATGGAGCCTCCGGTGTTCGAGAGCGGTTGGGTGGTCGGTTCCGGGGCGGTCACTTCACCGCGCCGGCGGTGACGCCGCGGCTCAGGGTGCGCTGGAAGATCAGGAAGAAGACCAGGGTCGGCAGCAGTGAGAGCAGGGACCCGGCGTTCAGGGCGGTCAGGTTGATGCTGTTCTGGCCCTGCAGGGTCGCGAGGGCGATCGGTACGGTCTGCGCGGACTGGTCCGTGAGGAGCACGAGCGGGATGTAGAACTCGTTCCAGGTCCAGACGAAGAAGAAGACGACGAGTACGGACAGCGTGGGTCGGAGTACCGGGAAGACGACGGACCAGAGGATCCGGAAGCGACCGGCACCATCGAGGGCCGCCGCTTCGAGCAGTGACTCCGGGATCGTGCTCATGACGCTCGAGAGCAGGTAGGTGCCGAACGCCGCCTGCAGGACGGTGAAGACGATCACCACGCTCCACACGGTGTTGAAGAGGCCGGTCGCCTGTGCACCGTAGAAGAGCGGGTAGATCAGCGACTCCTGCGGGAGCATCGTCGCCAGGAGGAACACGGCGAGCAGCAAACCGCGACCGCGGATCCGACCGATCCCGATCCCGTAGGCCGTGATCAGGGCGAGCGCCGTCCCGAGGATCGCGACCAGGCCGGAGATCACGACCGAGTTCACGAGCGCCCGCGGGTAGTCGACGATCTCGAGGTACTGCTGGAACGCCTCGATGCTGAGGTGCCGCGGCAGGGCCAACGGTCCGTGCGCGGAGTAGTCGGCGCCGGTCTTGAAGGCGTTGAGGACCAGGAGCAGCAGGGGCGCCAGCATGAGCAGCGCGAAGACCGCCGCCGCTGCCAGGACGATCCATCGCGCAGGGCCCCTGCGCGCGCGTCTCCGCCGCAGCGGAGCCGGCGTGCGCTGCTCGGGTGCGCTCACGGTGGGTTCGGACAGGAGGGCGCTCATGCGGATTCCTTCCCCTCGGCATCGCGACGCTGCAGCCACATGAGGATGCCGGCGATGACGAAGATGACGATCGACATGACCGTCGCGATGGCGGAGCCGTACCCGACCTTCGAGAGCTCGAAGAAGTTCCGGTACGAGTAGTAGGAGGGCACGACGGTGGACCCTTCCGGTCCGCCGCCGGTCAGGATGAGGATCGGTGCGAACACCTTGAGGGCACCCACGGTGGCGGTGATCACCACGACGAAGACCTCGGGCCGGATCTGCGGGAGCGTGATCGCCGTGAACCGGCGCCACCACCCGGCGCCGTCGAGCGACGCCGCCTCGTACAGTTCGGGGTCGACCCGCTGCAGCGCGGCCATGAAGACCACGACCGGGTAGCCGATCTGCAGCCAGACGAGCACGAGCATCACGGCGTAGATCGCGATGTCCGGGTTGCCGAGCCAGTCGGGTGGATTGCTGTCCCCGAACACGGCGAGGACGCTGTTGAGCAGCCCGTTCTGGGTCGCGAGCACCCAGCTCCAGATGAACCCGGCGACCGCGATCGGCAGGATCTGCGGCAGGTAGTACATGGCGCGCAGCGTCGCTGCGACCTTCGGTCCGAACTCGCGGCCGAGGTAGTCGAACAGCATCGCCGCGAGCACGAGCCCGATCAGGGTCGGCACCACGACGATGCCGACGATCATGAAGACCGAGTTCTTGAACGCCAACCAGAACTGGGAGTCGGCGAACAGGTCGACGTAGTTGCCGAGTCCGTACCAGCGCATCGGGGCGAGCCCGCCCTTCCACTGGAAGAGGCTGTACCAGACGTTCATCGCGAAGGGCAGCAGGACGATGGCGAGGGTGCCGAGGATCATCGGCACCAGGTACCACCAGTACGAGTGCTGGCGGTCCCGGCGTCGGACGCCGGGAGATCCGGTGGTTCGTTGCGTGAGTGCGGTCATCGCGGTCTCCTCGGAGGTGGGGCGGGTGCCACGACGGCACCCGCCCCGCGGGTCGGGGTCAGCCCTGGTCGACGGTCTTCTTGCCGTCGTCGTAGAACTGCTGCAGCTTGGTGAGGTACTCGTCCGCCGTCTCGTTGCCGTTCGACATCGCCGACATGTTGTTCTGGATGAAGTCCAGGAATCCGGGGACCGGGTAGTCCGGGTAGAACGAGAGCGTGTCGTCGGCGACGACCTCGTCGAAGCGCTGCGTGTACGCCTTCGTCACCGGGTCGGAGATCGCGTCCGTGTCACCGGCGAGCGGCAGACCACCGAGTTCGCCGATCTTGTCCTGCACGCGCTTGCTCAGCGTGGTGTTGATCCAGTCGTAGGCGAGTTCCTTGTTGCCCGCCTTCGCGGGAACACCCCAGAGGTGGCCGGACGAGCCCATCGACATGGACGCACCGGGGAGCGTGAAGGACCCCCAGCCGAACGTCGACTGGTCCTTGATCCGGCTGAACACGCCGTTGTTCCAGATGAGCATCCCCGTCTTGCCGCTGAGGAAGTTGACCGTCGCCTGCTCGTAGTTGAGGCCGCCCAGGTCCTTCCCGACGTACCCCTTGTCGATCCAGTCCTGGAACTCCTCGGTCCCGGTCTTCCACGGGTCCTTGGAGAAGTCGACCTTGCCCTTGAGGAACATGAAGTCGTCGATGTGCTTCCGGTCCGCGGCCGCCGACACGAGCGAGTACCAGATCCACATCTGGTTGAAGCCCTGGTTCACCGCCGCGGAGGACGAGATCGGCGTCGTGCCGGCGCCCTTGAGCTTCTGCATGTCGGTGACGAACTCGGCCATGGTCGTCGGCTCGGCGGTGATGCCGGCCTGCTTGAACTTGTCCTTGTTGTAGTAGAAGGTGACGTACTCGCCGACGTTCGGGATGCCGTACCACTTCCCGCTGCCGGCCTTGCCCTGCTGGTCGTACTTCGCGAACGACTGCATCGACCCGGTGATCTTGTCGTCCCACCCGTACTTCGTGACCTGGTCGTCGAGGTCCTGCAGCAGTCCCTGGCTGGTCAACTGACCGCCGTCGGCGTTGCCCTTGTTGAACTCGACCACGTCGGGGACCTTGTTGCCGCCGAGCACGAGCTTCGCGTTCTTCCGGAACCCGTCGAAGCTCGTCGTCTGGAACTTGACGTCGACGTCGGGGTGCTTCTTCTTGAAGATCTGGAGCGCGAGCTGCCAGCCCTGCCCCTGCGCGGTCGTCTTGTCCTCGTACTGCAGGATCGTGAACGTCTTGCCGCCCGAGGCCGATCCGGCGCTGCTGCACCCGGTCAGCGCTGCAACGGCGAGGGCGAGGGTGGCGATGGCAGTGATGCGCAGTGATCGGCGGTGTGGTGTTCGGTGCATGGTGCAGCTCCTTTGCTGATGGCGTTTCGGGATGCGCCGAGGCGCGCTCGACCAGCACGACGTGCAGGGCGCACGGCGTGGACGAGTGGGTCGAGACGGAGGGGGGGATCAGGGGGGATCGCGCGGCGGTGCGACCGACCCGCGGATCACCAGGGGGCAGTGCATGCGCATGCCGGCGGGAGCGACCGACCGCGGTACGGAGCCGTCGATCCGGGCGAGGATCCGCTCGACCGCCCAGTCCCCCATGGCGCGGTGCGGCAGTTGCATGGTGGTCAGTCCGGGCTCCAGCGCTTCGGCGACGAACTCCTGGTTGTCGAAGCCGACGATGGACAGGTCGGTGGGGATCGCGAGGCCCAGGGACCTGGCGACCTGGTAGAAGCCCATGGCGATCTGGTCGCCGAAGCAGAAGACCGCGGTCGGTCGCGCTGCTGTGGGCCGGTCGAGGAGGCGCTGCGCAGGAGCGATCGCACATCGGGTCGCGGCGTCCTCGGCGGTCACGACGAGCGCCGGATCGACCGGGAGTCCGGCGTCGGCGAGGGCTCGCCGGTACCCGCGGGAGCGCAGGGCGTCCGCGATCGGGTAGGCACTGACGCTGCAGAACCCGATGCGCCGGTGTCCCGCCTCGACGAGGTGCGTGACCGCGTCGTACGCACCGCGCTCCTCGTCCGGCACGACGAAGTCGGCGCTGGCTTCTTCCGTCTCCGGACGTCCGTCGAGCAGGACGACCGGCGTCGACGTCGGGACATCCGGCATCGTGACCTCGCGGTGGAACGTCGCCGCGACGATGAGCCCGTCGACGTTGCGCTGCAGGAGCGACTGCACCGCCGGGGTCTGCAGTTCCTCGTTCCCACCGGTGTCGACGAGCATCGGGACGTACCCGCGACGCCAGGCAGCCTCTTGCGCGCCGGCGAGCATGGCACTCGAGAACGGGACGGTCGCCACCCGGTCGGACACCAGCCCGATCGTCTGCGTCTGCTTCGACTTCAGCGACCGCGCCAGCTGGTTCGGGACGTACCCGAACGCGTCCGCCAGCTCACGGATCCGTTGCGCGACCTCGCGATTGACCCGCCCGGCGTCACGGTCGTTGAGCACCAGCGAGACGGACGACACCGACACACCCACCTGGGCGGCGATGTCCTTCATCGTCAGCATGGCGCTCCTTCACGTCGATCGATCGACGGGCTTCGTCAATCGATTGATGTGACCGTACGAACGTCAAACGTCTTGACGCAAAGCGCCGTTACGCAACCGTTACGGACGGCGCCGTCCGGCACATCGGAAGACGGCACGAACCGCGCGGCAAGTCCACGGCAGCACCACAGCCTCCCCATAGCGCCGCGCGGCTGAATCGACCCCATGACCGCCGCAGCCCCCCGCCCGACCACGCGCCCGCCGGCGCGCAGCCGGCCCCCGCTGCCGCACGACCGGCCGTACCGGCGCCGCGTCGCACGCCGTCGCGGTGTCGCGGACCTGCTCGGCATCACCGCCTGGGCGTCCGCCGCGATGGCCGTCACCCTCTGGCTGGCTTCCGGCACCGTCGACCTGGCCGGCGTCGGCCCCGTGGTCACGGCCGCGGGGATCGTCGCCGGGCTGGTCGGCACGGACCTGGTGCTCGTGATGCTCGTGCTCGCCGCGCGGCTGCCGTTCGTCGACCGGCTCGTCGGCCACGACGCCGCGATGCAGCAGCACGGCAAGCTCGGCAAGCCGGCGCTGTACCTGCTCCTCGCACATGCGGTGCTCCTGATCGTGGGCTACTCGCTCGAGGACGGCACGAACGTCGTGGCGGAGACCGTGGCGCTCTGGAACACCCCGGACATGGTGCTCGCGATCGTCGGGCTCGCACTGTTCGTCGCCGTGGTGTGGACGTCGATCGTCGCGGTCCGCCGTGTGCTGCCCTACGAGGCGTGGCACGCCGTCCACCTGCTCTCCTACGTCGCGGTGGGGGTCGCGATCCCGCACCAGCTCTCCGCGGGCGGGATCCTCGCCGCGGGGAGCTGGGAGCGCGTGTACTGGGTGGTCCTCTACGTGGTCGCGCTCGGGTCCGTCGCGGTGTTCCGGTTCGGGCTGCCTGCGCTCCGGAGCCTCCGGCACGGCGTCACGGTGGACCGCATCGAGCGCGTCGGCGCCGACGTGGTGTCCGTGCACCTCCGCGGGCGGGACCTCGACCGGCTGCGGGCGGCGGGCGGCCAGTTCTTCATGTGGCGGTTCTGGACGGGCGGGACCTGGTGGCACGCGCACCCGCTGTCGCTGTCCGCTGCGCCGACGGACACGACGATGCGGATCACCGTCCGTGCACTCGGCCGAGGCAGCGCGGACCTCGCCGCGCTCCGGCACGGGACCCCGGTGAGCTTCGCGGGCCCGTACGGCATCTTCACCGAGGCGACCCGGACGAGCACCCGGATCGCGGTCGCGGCGAGCGGCATCGGGGTCACCCCGGTGCGGGCCTTCCTGGAGCGGCTCGACGCGCCTCCGGGTGCCGTCACGATCCTGCTCCGCGGCCGGTCCGAGCAGGAGTCCTTCCTGTGGGACGAGATCCGCGACTGGGCGGCCCTCCACGGGCACCGCGTGTTCGCGAGCATCGGCCTGCGCGGTGCCGGACCCGCCGGCTGGTTGGCGGCGTCCGACACGGCCCGCGGCGTGTGGGCGGGCTCGGTGTTCCCCGACCTCGCCGACTCCGACCTGTACATCTGTGGTCCGGGACGGTGGAGCGACCTCGTCGAACGCGACGCGTTCGCCGCGGGGCTCCCCGTCGACCACCTGCACCGAGAGCGGTTCGACTGGTGAGGAAACGCATCGTGATCGGGGGCGCGCTGGTGTCCCTCGGGATCATCGCCGCCGGCGTCGAGGCCGGGAGCCTGCAGGCCACGCAGACGACGACCCAGGCCGGCGGGACCACCGGCACGGGCACCTCGGGGACGGAGAACGCGAGCTCCGGCTCCGGCTCGTCCGCCGCTGACGGCACCTACACCGGCACCGCGGTCAGCACCCGGTACGGCGACGTCCAGGTCGAGGTGACCGTCGCCGGCGGGAAGCTCACCGAGGTGACGGCACTGCAGCTCACCGACGACGACCCGCGCTCGTCGATGATCAGTGCGCAGGCGGCGCCCGCGCTCCGGCAGGAGGCCCTCACCGCGCAGTCCGCCCAGATCGACACGGTCAGCGGAGCCACGTACACCTCCGACGGGTACATCCAGTCGCTGCAGTCGGCACTCGACCAGGCGGGCATGTAGGTGCGCCGGGTCTTCGACACCATGGGGACCGTCGCCTCCGTGCACGTCGACGGGGCCGGCACGGAGTCGACCACCGCCGTGCTCGACGACGTCGAGCGCCTGTTCGCCCGGATGGACGCCGAGTACAGCCGGTACCGGCCCGACTCCCCCGCCTCGCAGGTCGCCGACGGCCGGCTCGCGCTGACCCGGGCGAGCAGCGAGCACCGGGACATGTACGCGCGGGCGATCGCGTGGCGGAACGCGACAGGCGGGGCGTTCGAGCCCCACCGCGCGGACCGCAGCGTCGACCTGACCGGCATCGTCAAGGCCGCGGCGATCGAGGGGGCCGGTGCACTGCTCCGGAGTGCCGGGCACGCGGACTGGTGCGTCAACGTCGGCGGCGACGTGCTCGTCTCCGGGACGGTCACGGGCCGGGACTGGAACGCCGGCATCACCGACCCGGACCGCGCCGGCGAGGTCCTCCGCGTGGTCCGGCTGGCCGCCCCGCGGCGCGCCGTCGCGACCTCGGGGACCTCCGAACGCGGCGAGCACGTCTGGCGCACCGACCAGGACCGCGTCTACCGGCAGGTCACGGTGATCGCCGACGACGTGGTGACGGCCGACGTCCTGTCCACCGCGATCCTCGCGGGTGGGCCGGCGACGCTGCGCCTCGCCGTCGAGGCGTGGGCCGTCGACGTCGTCACCATCTGACGCGGTCCGGCCGGTCGGCGCGCGGACGGTGGTCGCAACCGGATGACGGCCTGGAGGCCCGGTGCGGTCCGGCACCGGGCCTCCAGGCCGTCGATCGGTCGCGTCTCAGGCGCGTCGGCGCAGACGCCAGACCAGCAGTCCACCACCGGCGGCCAGCAGGCCGAGTGCCCACGCGAGCAGGCCGGTGTCGTCCGCGCCGGTGTACGCGAGGGTGTCCGTCCCGCTGCCGGTCGCCGTGCCGGTGGCGGCCGCGACCGCGGTCGGTGTGGGCGCAGGCGTGGGCGTGGCGACCGGGGTCGTGGCGGCGGCGACCGCGAACCGGAGCACGCCGGTCACGTCCCCGTACGTCAGCGTCACGACGTGCGGCGAGGCGTGGGTGAAGGTGACCCGCCAGAGGGCCCGCGTGGCGTCCCAGGCGAACTCGTCGCTGGCGACGCTGCTCGTGATCGCGGGCTTCCCGCCCTGTTCCGGGCCGTACAACGGGTTGCCGAAGCGGTCGACCGGGGTGGAGTCGATCCAGACCGACTGCCCCTGCTCCGCCGGGATCGTCGAGACGGTCGCGTCGCCCTGGTGCGCGGTGATCGTGCCGTCCTTGAGCAGCCACCCGGGGGCCTCGCCGTTCGGTCCGGAGACCACGTCGGCGACCACCTGCACGGGAGCGGCCGGCTGGACCTCGACCACGACGTGCTGCACCGCGCTCTGGTGCAGGTCGGTCGCGGTGACGTCGAACGGGTACGAGGTCGCGCTCGTGAGCGTGCCGCTGAGGACACCGGTCTGCTCGTCCCAGGTGAAGCCGTCGGCGCCGGCGAGGGGGTTGAACAGGTACTCGAGCGGACCGTCGCCGCCGTTCGCGACGAAGGTGTGGGAGAACGGCTCGCCGGCGGTGACCGTGAGGATGATCGGGTGCTGCGGCGTGGACGGCTCCGACCAGGTGACGGGCGTGCTGGCGGCCGGCGCGCTGGTCGCGGCCGGCGCGCTGCCGGGCGTGCTGACGGCCGGCGTGCTGGTCCCGGTCGGCGTCGGCGACGGCGACGCGGTCGCGGCGGTGGCGGCCGTCGCGCCGAACCCGAGCACCCCCGCAGTGGCGACGAGTGCGATCGTGGCGCCGACGACCGCGGTGCGGCGGTACCCCGGCTTCGTGGACTGGTTCATGGCATCCCCCTCGGATTCCCGGACGGGGCGCCTGAGGGTGCCCCTACCCATGCAGTGTCAGTCTCCTGCCGTTCCTGACGAGCGAGTGTTGCGATCCGGTCTCGCTGTCGCCCTCAGCGCAGGGAGCGGATCATGCTCTGGAGGCTCCGGAACGCCGCCGTCCGCTCGTCCCCCGTCATGCCGGTGAGCATCTTGTCCTCGACGGAGCGCACCGCGGCGCTCGCCTGCCCGAGGGTCCGTCGCCCCGCGTCGGTGAGACGCGTCGGGAGTGCCTTGCCGACCGGGGGCTCGGCCGCCCGGACCACGAGGCCGTCCCGCTCGAACGCCTGCAGCAACACGCTCATCGACTGCCGGGTGACGAACGCGCCTCGCGCCAGGTCGGAGTTCGACAACCCGGGGCGCTGGGCGAGCAGCTCGAGGCACGAGTACTGCGTCACGGTCAGCCCGAGCGGCCGCAGCACCGTCTCCATCGCGACCCGCAGCGCACTCGATGCTTCCTTCAGCAGGTAGCCGAGCGAGGTCTCGAGGTCGATGGCCGCTCCGTCTTGACTCATGTCAGTAGTCTGACATAGGTTGCGTCGTGTCAGAAGACTGACACCACACGAAGGAGCACACCATGCCGGTCACCGGTCCCGACTTCATCTCCCTGCAGACCCGCGACCTCGACGCGTCGCAGGCGTTCTACGAGCAGTACCTCGGGCTCGTCCGCTCCCAGGCGGGCCCCCCGCATGCCGTCGTGTTCGAGACGACTCCGATCGCCTTCGCGCTGCGGGACGTCGTGCCCGGGACCGACCTCGCGTCCGTGCCGCAGCCGGGCATCGGCGCGGCGATCTGGCTGCACGCCACCGACGTGCAGGACATCCACGACGCCCTCGTCGCCGACGGGCACACGATCGTCTCGGCGCCGATCGACGGCCCGTTCGGCCGGACGTTCACCTTCGCCGACCCCGACGGCTACCAGGTCACCCTGCACGACCGCGCCTGACCCGGGAGCGCCCCGCGGCCGCGCCTCAGGAGTCGGCCGGGCCCACCAGGACGTGCTGGATCGCCGGCCCGACCACGGCGACGACGGCGTCGTGGTCGGCCTCGACGAGCGTCGGGACGCCGATGACCCGACGGCCGGTCACGATCCCGACGAGCATCGCGGCAGCCAGCCCGGCGCGGAGCGCCCGGTCCTCGGCCACCTCGGTCCCGCCGCGCCCCGCCCCGGCGACGAGCCGCGCCTGGATGAAGTCCCGGAGCTGCTTGTTGGCCTCGTCGTTCACCACCGCCCCGCGGAGCATCGCCATCAGCGGCTCGGACTCCTCGACCGGCCCCTCCCACGCCTCGAGGAACGCCCGCACGACGCGCTCGCCGAGGTGCTCGTCCGGCCCCTCGAACGCCGTGTCGAAGCGCCGGAGCGCGGTCGCGGGCACGGCCATCACCGCAGCGAAGAGGTCGTCCTTCGACCCGAAGAACTGCATCACCTGGGACGGGTCGACCCCGGCGTCCGCCGCGACCCGCCGGATCGTCGTCGCGGCGAAGCCGTCACTGGCGAACCGCGCGCTGGCGGCGGCGAGCACCGTCGTCCGCGTGCTCGACGAACCGGGACGACGCCCGACGCGGCCGGCCTGCGCTGGCTGGTTCTCCGAGGTCATGCGCCGAATCTACCCGACGCTGGAATCCGTTCTCAACGCCTGTTGAGTTTCGGCGGGATCGGACGTACACTCGCCACGACGACGAGCCCACGGAGGACTCCCGCACGAAGGAGATCACGATGACCGACCAGAGGATCACGACCCCGTCGACGCCGCTGCCCGCCGCCCGGACCGGCGTGCTCACCCCGTTCGAGCCCGGCACCCGCACGCTCCAGGCCGGGTTCCGGATCGCGCCGCAGTTCGCGCCGCTGCCGGTGGACACGGTGTTCGACAAGGACGTCGCGATGCAGCTCCGCGACGGCACCACCATCCACGTCGACGTCTTCCGACCCGCGACCACGACCGGGACGGCGCCGACCCCCGTCCCGGTGATCCTCGCGTGGAGCCCCTACGGCAAGGCACAGGGCACCTCCCCCAGCGTGATGGGCGTGTTCGGGCTCGTCGGCCTGCCGAACAGCACCGTGTCCGGGCTCGAGAAGTTCGAAGGAGCAGACCCGGCGTACTGGGTCGAGCACGGCTACGCGATCTGCAACGTCGACCACCGCGGGATCGACCAGTCCGAGGGGGACAGCGTGCTCTGGGACCGCCAGGACGGCCGCGACGCGTACGACGTCATCGAGTGGCTCGCCGAGCAGGAGTGGTGCGACGGCAAGGTCGGCATGAGCGGCACGAGCTACCTCGCCGTCTCGCAGTGGTTCGCCGCCGCCGAGCAGCCCCCGCACCTCGTCGCGATCAACCCGTGGGAAGGCGTCAGCGACGTCTACCGCGACCTCGTGATGCGCGGCGGGATGCCCGACACCGGGTTCGCGCAGCAACTCCAGGACGGCAGCTTCTTCGGGAAGGGCCAGAAGGAGGACATCCTCGCCGAGGTCGAGGCGTACCCGCTGATGACAGACCTCTGGGAGCAGAAGATCCCCGACTTCGCGAAGATCGCCGTCCCGGCGTACGTCGTCGCGAGCTACTCGAACACCCTGCACACCGCTGGCACATTCCGCGCCTGGCGCCGGATGGCGAGTACCGAGAAGTGGCTCCGGATCCACAACGGCCAGGAGTGGCCGGACTACTACGACCAGGCGAACGTCGAGGACCTCCGCCGGTTCTTCGACCACTTCCTCAAGGGCGTCGACAACGGGTGGGAGCGGACCCCCACCGTCCGGTACTCGGTCCTCGACCTCGAGGGCGGCGACGAGGTCGCGGTCCCCGCCGACTCGTTCCCGCCGGCCGACGCCACCGCCACGAAGTACTTCCTCGACGCACGGACCCGGACCCTGTCCACCAGCGCGCCGTCCGACGCAGCGGAGGCGTCGTACGCCGTCGACGCGAACCCGGACGCCGTCTCGTTCATCACCCGCTTCGACGAGGAGACCGTCCTCGTCGGCCACCCGAAGGCGCACCTGTTCGTCGAGGCTCGCGGCGCCGACGACATGGACCTGTTCGTGCTCGTCCAGAAGACCGACCGGTGGGGCACGCCGCTGCAGGCGTTCACCGTCCCGAACCAGTCTGCGATCGCACACGACCTCACCGACCACGGCGCGACGATCCTCCGCTACAAGGGTTCCGACGGCAGGCTCCGCGTGTCCGCCCGGCACCTCGACGAGACGCTGACGACCGACGACGTCCCAGCGCACACCTTCGACCGCGTCGAGAAGCTGGCCCCGGGCGAGATCGCCGAGATCGAGATCGACCTGCTCCCGGTCGGGCTGCGCTTCCACGCGGGGGAACAGCTGCGGTTCATCGTGAGCTCGCGGAACCTCCTCGGCACGCTGATGCCGGCCATCCGCGAGTACGTCGGTGCGAACTCCGGGGCGCACGTCGTGCACACCGGCGGCGACCACGCCTCGTACCTGCAGCTCCCCGTCCGGGCAGCGCGGTGACCGCCGCCACGGTCCGCCTGGCGGGCGAGGACACCGACGCCACGATCGACGGCTTCGAGCTGTTCTCCGCCCGCCGGGCACTCGCGCTCCTGAAGCGGAAGGCGGGACGCGCGCGGCTCCTCGAGCTCCTGGCCGACGAGATCGCCGCGGGAGACGCGTTCCTCCGCGGCCACCTCGAACGCTCCGGCGGCGAGGATACGACGGGCACGACCACGCTCCGTGCGCGCGGCATCACGGCCGCGGAGTTCGGGGCGTGGCTCGGCGCCGCGTTCGCCCGCGAGGACGTCATGCTCGCGGGCCACCCCGAGCACTACGCGATCCACGCGGAGCCCGGGCAGGACGTGAACATCGTCGAGACCCTGGACGAGTACGTGTGCTCGTTCTTCATGCACCCGTGGGACGACAGCCTGGTCGTCGAGCAGGAGCTCCCCGTCGCGGAGCCACCCGCTGGTCGACGGTCGCACATGCTGCTGGCCGACGGGACGGTCATCGGCTCCATCGCGAACACGTTCGTCGACGAGCCCGACGGCTTCACCGCCCGGCTCTCCGTCACGCTGCCGGCGTCCTGTGCACCAACGGTCGTCGAGCAGCACCTGGAGCACTTCGCCGTCGAGTTCCGCACGTGGATCCTGCGGGCGGCGACCGAGCGCTAGTCCGGCCGGCATGGTGACGAGACGCGACCGACAGGCGGACGGGAGGCTCGGATCGGCCTGGCACCGAGCCTCCCGTCCGGCGTAGCCTCCGTCCATGGCTGCGGAACCCGCCCTCGTCGACTGGTTGCTGGAGACCGACCCGGCGGTGCGCTGGCAGGTCGAGCGAGACGTGCTGCGTGCGCCGGAGGAGCGATGGCGCGCGACCCGCGCCACGGTGCCCACCACCGGGTTCGGGGCGCGGCTCCTCGCGCTGCAGGACGAGGACGGCCAGTGGGCCGGCGGTGCGTACTTCCCGGCGCAGGACGCCGGGCACGACGTCGAGGGCGACGTGGACGACGCCGAGGGCCAGCCGTGGACGGCGACCACCTGGTCCCTGAACGCGCTGCGCCGGTGGGGTGTCGACGCGGCGGCACTCGCCGGGACCGCCGAGCTCCTCGCCCGGAACAGCCGCTGGGAGTCCAACGACGCGCCGTACTGGAACGGCGAGGACGACTGCTGCATCAACGGGTTCACGCTCGCGAACGGGGCGTGGCTCGGGGCCGATGTGGGCGGGCTCGCGGACTGGCTGCCGGCGCACCAGCTCGAGGACGGGGGCTGGAACTGCGAGTGGGTCGAGGGCTCCACACGGTCCTCGTTCCACTCGACGCTCAACGTGATCGAGGGGTTGCTGGCGCACGAGGAGCTGACCGGCGGCAACGATGCGCTCCGGCGCTCACGGCACCGTGGTGAGGAGTACCTGCTCGAACGACACCTGCTCCGCCGCCTGTCGACGGGCGAACCCGTCGGACCGTGGACGGCGCACTTCACGTACCCGTTCCGGTGGGTCTACAGCGCGCTGCGTGCGCTGGACCACTTCCGCGCCGCCGCGCTCGTCGACGGCACCGCTCCGGACCCGCGACTCGCGGACGCGGTCCAGCTGGTCCGCGACGCCCGGGGCGCTGACGGACGCTGGGTGCAGGACGGCGTGCACGCGGGCCGGGTCTGGTTCGCGGAGGACGTCCCGCCGGGCGAGGCGTCGCCGTGGCTCACGCTGATCGGCACGCGGGTGCTCGACTGGTGGGACTCCGCGCAGCACGACTGACGGCTCGCCGAGGACGTCACTTCCGCTTGCGGGGTGCGGCTGAGCGCGGCGGGATGGCGCGGAGGTGCTCGCTCGCCCGGCCGAGGATCCGCGCGAGGTCGTCGGCGTCCGCGTCCGACAGCGTCGCGAAGAGCAGGCTGTGCACGGTCTCGACGTGGCCGGGGAACACCGCCGCGAGGACGTCCCGACCGGCGTCGGTGATCGCGACGACGGTGCTCCGTTCGTCCTCGGGCGAGGGCGCCCGTGTGACGAGTCCGCGCTGGTCGAGCAGCTGCGCCTGGTAGGTGAGTCCGCTGCGGCTGATCACCACGCCGTCCGCCAGGTCGGTCATCCGCTGCCGCCCGCCCGGGGTGTCACCGAGGCGTGCGAGGAGCTGGAACTGCACGTAGCTGAGATCCCCGACGTCGCGCAGTTGTCGCTCGACCGCGTGGCGGAGCAGGCTGCTGACCTCCGTGAAGGCGAAGTAGGCCGAGAGCTGCGTGGGCGTCAGTTCCATGACCTCATCCTACCTATTGCTTCGAGTTCGAAGCAGTGCTAGCGTCGCCGTCAGTTGCTTCAAACTCGAAGCACAAGCGAACGGAGCAGATCATGAAGGCAGCACGGTTCCACGAGGTGGGCGGTCCCGAGGTCCTGCGGATCGAGGACGTCCCCCAGCCGGTGCCGGGTGCGGGTCAGGTGCGCGTCCGCGTCGCCGCGTCCGCGTTCAACGCGGCGGACAACGGCATGCGGGCCGGGTTCCTCCCGATCCCGGTCGTCCTCCCCCACGTCCCCGGTTACGACGTGTCCGGCACCGTCGACGCGCTGGGTCCGGACGCCACCGGGCTCGCCGTCGGTGACGCGGTGTTCGGCTTCCTCCCGATGGAGCTGGACGGCGGAGCGGCCGAGTTCGTCGTGGCTCCGGCATCGGTCCTGACGGCGGCGCCCACCAGCATCCCGCTCCCCGACGCGGCCGCCCTGCCGTCCGTGGCGCTCACCGCGTGGCAGGCACTGTTCGACGACGGAGGACTCCGGGCCGGGCAGCGCGTGCTGATCGTCGGCGCCGGTGGTGTCGTCGGCAAGTACGCCGTCCAGCTCGCGAAGCGTGCCGGCGTGCACGTCGTCGCGACCGCGAGCCCGCGGAGCATCGACGCGGTGCGCGCAGCCGGGGCGGACGAGGTCGTCGACCACACCGCGACGGACCTCCTCGCCGCCGTCGAAGATCAGGTCGACGTGCTCCTCAACCTCGCCCCGATCGAGCCCGACCAGTTCGTGGCGCTCGTCGGTCTCGTCCGGGACGGCGGCGTCGTCGTCAGCACCACGGCGTGGATGGCCGCTCCGGACGACGCGTCCCGCGGGGTGCGGTCGGTGACGGTGTTCGTGCTGAGCAACCGCGACCGCCTCGCAGAACTCGCGGCGCTCGTCGACCAGGGCGCGCTCACGGTCGAGGTCACGCGGCGTATCCCCCTCACCGCCCTGCCGGAACTGCACGCCGAAGCCAGCGAGGGGCGGGTGTCCGGAAAGGTCATCGTCCTGCCGGCCTGACGGTGGCGGGGCTGGTCATCGGCCAGGATGGTCGGATGCACAGCAGGATCATCGGCCGTGGTGCCCTCATCGGGTACCGAGCCGGCATCGTCGGCGCGGCAGCGCTCTGGCTGGCGGTCGCCGTGTTCGTCGCCGCCGCGGGGCGGAACGACACGGGGTTCCTCGTCGTCGGCGCGCTTGCCCTCGGTCCGGCGCTGGTCCTGGTCGCGACCGCGGTCGGCACGGTGCTCGCAGCACTGGTCGCCCCGTTCGCCCCGGTGCTCTCGCGCACCGGAGGCCCGCGGAAGCTGCTCCTCGTCGCGTTCGCGTTGGTCGCGTTCTGCTGCTGGGGCTACGTCGCGGACGTCCTTCCCTCCCGGTACCTGATGTTCCTGCCGCTGGACAGCACGGTGTTCAACACGGCGACGCTGGTCCTCACCGCCGTCGGAGCACTCGGCGGGACCGTTGCGTCGCTCACCGCGGTGCTGCGTCCCGTCCACCGGCCAACGGGTGGGACCGTCCGACGCATCGCGCTCACGACCGTGCTCGGTGGCGCGGCCGGGCTCCTCGGCTGGTGGCTCCGGCGCGGGAACGCACCCTGGTTCTCGGGCCTGCCGAGCTCGGGGACGTTCGTGGGCGCGGGATTCGGTCGGGTCCCCCTCGACCAGGACTGGGTGTGGGGCGTCACCACCGGCGCGCTGCTCGGGCTGATGGTGGCGACGGTCGCGACGTGGATCCGGCGCCCGGTGCTCTTCGTCCCCCTCGCCGCGGTCGCCGCGGGTGGTGCGGCGTTCGTCTCGGCGGTGACCGGGGTGATGTTCCCCGTCATCGAACTCACGGCGCCGATCACCGAGTTCCCGACGTCCGGCGGGTTCGCCAGTTCCGTCACCGCGCTGCCGCCGGCGGGGATCGCGCTCACCGTGGCGATCTGGGCCGTCGCGGGTGCCCTGCTCGGCGCCGCGGTGCTCGCGTGCGATCGACTCCTGCAGCGCACCCGTGCGTGACGGGCACGCACGTTCAGATCGCGGGATGACCGATCCGGTTCGCGCGGGCCGGACATCATGAACCTGATCGGTCACGCCCCCGAACGCCGTGACGACGCCGGCGGAGCAGCACGTTCCGAATCCGGTTTGACGGATCCGGTCGAGGATTCCCGTGCTCGCAGAACCGGATTCGTCAACGTCGCTGACGAAACGTCCTCGCTCTTCTGCCTCAGCGGCGCTCGAGGGTGACCCACTCCTCGTCGCGGACGTAGCCGAGCGCGTCGTTCGCGCGCAGGATGCCGGTGTTCTCGAGTGAGCCACCCGTCCGGAATCGTGCGACCCCGTCCGCGACCAGCTGCAGCACCGAGGCGGCCTTCACCGCGACACCGAGTCCGTGACGTCGAGTCCCGGGGTGCACCACCGTGAAGCCGGTCTCAGCAGCGGCTCCGTCCACGTCGACGTAGGTCATCGCGACGAGCGGCCCGTCGGTCGCGAAGGCGCCGAAGGCCCGTCGCGAGTCCGACGGCATCGCCGTCGAGCGGTCGAGGGGCTCGTGCTGGGTGGCGATGCTCCCGGGGTAGTCGTCCGCCGTGACGGCGTCGAGTCGCAGGACCGCGTCGACGTCGCCGGCGTCGAGCTCACGCACGGGGCCGGCTACTCGCGACACGAGCGCACTGAGCCTCGCGTGGTCGATCCGGTCCGCATCCAGCTGCGCCCCGAAGGACCGGGCGACGACGGTCCAGCCCCCCGCTTCCAGTTCCACCCGCTCCGGAGCCCCGGCCGGCAGCACGATCTTCTCCCCCACGGCTCGATCCTCGCACGACCGCTCGGTACAGTCGACGCGTGGCCACGACGGTGCGGTACTCCCCCATCCCGACCTCCCAGGTCGACGTCACCTACGAGTACGGCCCGGACTCGGAGCCGCGCGCAGGAGTCGCGCCGGGGACGGTCGTCGAGCTGCACATGCCGCCGAGCCGTCGCTTCCCGGGCACGTCCCGCCGGATCTGGGTGCACCGGCCGGCTGGGCTGTCAGCTGAGGACGAAACCGCGGTGATGGTCTTCAACGACGGCTGGTGGTACCTCGACCCCGATGGCGACGTCCGCGGGGGGACTGTTCTCGACAACCTCGCCGCTGCGGACGACATCCCCGCGATGACCAGTGTGTTCGTCGACCCAGGCATGCGCAACGCGGACGGCGTCGCGACCAAGCACCGGAACGCCGAGTACGACGCGTTCGACTCCGAGTACGCGGACTTCCTGCTCGACGAGGTGTTGCCGCTCGTCGAAGCGCGCTTCCGGATCTCGTCGGACCCGAGGATGCGCGGCATCTGCGGTGGGAGCAGTGGCGGGAACGCGGCACTCACCGCAGCCTGGTGGCGGACGGACGGCTTCGGGCGTGTCATCACGTTCAACGCGAGCTTCGCGCAGATGCCCGGGGGGAATCCGTACCCGTCGCTGCTCGCCAACGGGGACGCGCGGGCGATCAAGATCTTCCTCCAGGCCGCACACCGCGACCTGGGCTGGAATCAGCGCGAGGACAACTGGTTCGCTGAGAGCCTCGACACTGCGTCGGCACTCGCGCGAGCCGGGTACGACGTCCGACTCGTTGTCGGGGACGGTGGTCACAGTCCGAACCACGGTGGGGTGCTCCTCCCGGACGCGCTGCGATGGCTCTGGTCGGCGTGAGCGCCGTCGGGTTCGACCTCGACGGCACGCTCTTCGACCACCTCGGGTCGGCGCGAGACGGGGTCGAGTCCTTCTTCCGGTCGCTCGGCGTGGAGCCGACCGAAGCGGCGGTGACCTCCTGGTTCACGGCGGAACAGCGGGAGTTCGAACGCTGGCGGGGCGGGCGGATCAGCTTCCAGGAGCAACGCCGGGCGCGGCTCCGTGCCGTCCTCCCGCCGCTCGGCGTCGAGCTGCCGACGGGCGACGACGACCTGGATGCGCTGTTCGAGGAGTACCTGCGCGCCTACCGGGGTGCCTGGCGGGCGTTCCCGGGCAGCCGGTCGCTCCTGCGCCAACTCCGGTCGACCGGATACCGAGTGGGCCTGTTGACGAACGGGATCGAATCGCAGCAACGCGACAAGCTCGATCTGATCGGGCTCTCCGACGAGTTCGACGCGATCTGCGTGTCAGAGTCGATCGGCGTGCAGAAGCCCGATCCCCGCGCATTCGCTGCACTGGCCACCGCACTCGACGTCACACCGTCGTCCTGCCTGTTCGTCGGCGACGACCCCGGGACGGACGTCGCAGGAGCACGAGCAGCCGGGATGCGTTCCCTGCTCATCGACCGCAGCGGTCAGGACAGGGCCGGCATCGAGCGGAAGGTCCTTGACGCGCTCAGCGAAGGAGCCGAACGACGATGAGCCACGCGTCCATCACGGCAGCCGCATCGCGTCGAGGTCGGCCCGGCTGCCGCTGAACGCGTTCAGGTCGATGAACGCCTCGTCGCCGTCGTACCCGTCGAGCCGCTCGCGGGCGGACCACTGCCAGAATGTCCAGTCGCGGCCGTCGTCGATGTGCGGTGCGGTCAGGACCGACCGGAACCAGATCGGGTTGTCGGGGTAGGCGTCCGCGAGGTACCGCTCGTACCAGTCCCGCGTCGCGTACAGCACGGCGGGGCGTCCGTAGTGCCGCTCCACCGCTGCCAGCAGCGGGTCGAGCACCGCACGGACCTCGGCCCGCGACGGCGGCGCGTCGCAGTAGGCCGCGTAGCACTCGACGTCGACGACGAGCGGGAGGTCACCGCTCCGGCGATCGACGGTCGCGAAGACGTTCGCGGCCTGCGCACCGCCCGAGCTGTCGATGCTCAGGAAGTGGTACGCCCCGACGAGCAGGTCCGTCTCGTGGGCAGCTGACCAGTTCGCCGCGAACCGGGAGTCCTGCGTGCCAGCGCCCTCGGTGGCCTTGACGTAGGCGAAGTCGATGTGCTGCCGCGCGAGCACCGGCCAGTCGATCGTGCCCTGGTACGCCGAGACGTCCACGCCCTGCACCGGGTAGCGGAGCGCCGCGACCCGCGTCGGCCACACGATCCCCGACACGAGCAGCGCGGCCACCGCGGCGGCGGCCACGATCACCGACCCGCCAGTGACCAGCGCAACACGTCGAGCCCCCATCCGGCGCACTACCCGTCCGTCAGGGCCGCCGCGTACGCGCGGACCGAGCGGTGGTACCTCGGCAGCGTCGGTTCGACGGCCTCGATCGCGACACGGAGCGCCTCGTCCGTCCGACCGGCGCTGTGCAGCGCGAGGGCGAGGAACACGCGCGGCGCAGCACCGGTCGCGGGATGGGCGGGTGCGTCGCGCAGCATCGCGATCGCCTCGTCGACGCGGTCGAGGTTCCGCAGCGTCGACGCGTGCTGCACCACGAGCTGGGCGGCGCGCTCGGGGTCGATCGTGCCGAGGCCGTCGGCCGTGGCGCGCGCGTACTGCACGTCGGCCTCGGCCTCGTGCCCCGCGGAGTCGAACGCTCCGCCGAGTTCGAACGCGCCGAGTGCCGGGTGCGGCGCGCGAGCAGCGAGATCGCGCATCGCGCCGAGCCGTTCCTCGTCGCCGAGCGAGTCATCCGACCACAGCGCCGCGACCTGCGCTTCCCAATCGTCGGCGGGAACGGATGCGGCTGGGGCGTCGGTCATCCCATCAGGCTAGGTGCCCACGCGGGCGCGCCGTCACGGGACGCGCGGGCCTCGTATCGTTGGTCGATGGACCTTGCACACGTGTGGCCGTTGTTCGGGCTCCGGCTCGTCTCGCCGCGACTGGAGCTCCGACCGGTGCGGGACGAGGACCTGCCCGGCCTGGTCGAGGCAGCGCTGTCCGGGGTGCACGATCCGGCGCGGATGCCGTTCGGCGTCCCGTGGACGGACGCCGAACCCGATGCGCTGGCACGGTCGTTGGCGCAGTACCACTGGAAGCTCCGCGCCGGAGTGACTCCGGACTCGTGGGGGGTGTCCTTCACGGTGCTCCGTGACGGCGCCCCCATCGGTGTCCAGGAGCTGCACGCGCGCCGGTTCGGTGCGCGGAGGACGGTCGAGAGCGGCTCCTGGCTCGCGTCAGCGCACCAGGGCGTCGGACTCGGGACGGAGATGCGGGCGGCACTGCTGACCTTCGCGTTCGACGACCTCGACGCCGACTGGGCCGAGTCGAGCGCCGCCGCGTGGAACGACGGCTCGCTCCGCGTCTCGGAGAAGCTCGGCTACGAGCGGAACGGGGTCACGCGGTCGCAGACCCGACCCGGTGAGACGGTCGACGAGGTCCGTGTCCGCCTGGCCCGGGACGACTTCGTCCGCCCGGACTGGCAGCTCGAGCGACACGGCGTCGACGCAGCACGCGCGTCCCTGCTGGGATGATGCCCCGATGAGCGCGCACGAGGACGTCACCACGGTCGATGTCGTCGGCGGCCCCGAGCCCGTCGCTGTCGAGCTCCACGAGTACGACGAGCGGTGGCCGGACGTGTACGCCGAGCACCGGCAGCGGATCAGCCGAGCACTGGCGGGCACGGACGTCGACGTCGAGCACATCGGCTCGACGTCCGTCCCCGGGCTGGCCGCGAAGCCGATCATCGACATCGTGGTCGCCGTCGACGACATCACCGCTGAGCAGGGATACCTCGACCCGCTCCTCGCCGCCGGCTACGAACTCCGGGTCCGGGAGCCCGGGCACCGGCTCGTCCGCACCCCGGCACGTGACGTCCACGTGCACGTCTACGAGCGGGGTGACGCCGCGGTGCAGGAGTACCTGCTCCTCCGTGACCACCTGCGCCGGGACGCGGCCGACCGCGCGCTGTACGCCGACACCAAGCGCGCCCTGCTGCGCAGGCACTGGGACGACATGAACGACTACGCGGACGCGAAGACCGCGGTGATCCTCGCGATCAAGGAGCGGGCGCGCGCAACCGGCGATGCCGGAGGGGTGTAGGAATCACCCATCACGGAAGGACGATGACGTGCCGCTCTTCGCAGCCCTGATCTACGCACCCGACTCCGCCCACGCGCCCGACGCGACGCCCGAGGACATCAAGGAGTGCGACGACCACGCCGGCGAGCTCCTGGCCGCCGACTCGATGCTCGTCGCCTACGCACTGACCCCGCGGGAGTACGCCGTGTCGGTCCGTGTCGAGGGATCCACCCCCGGGCCGTTCGTGGACACCGGGCAGATCGTCGCCGGCTTCTACGTCATCGAGGCGACCGACCTCGACGAGGCGGTCCGCATCGCGGCGACGAACCCGGTCGCACGGACCCCGGGCAGTGGCGTCGAGGTGCGTCCGGTGCACAGCGGCGGCGTGATCCGGGCGCCACGCGAGTGAGCCCGTCGCGCCGGACTGCGGGGCCGCGGATCGCGTGACGGCCCCCGAACGGGGCACAGATGAGGCAAGATGTTCGGGGACGCGTCACCCACTACGACGTGTCCGAACCTGCCCGCTTCCCGCGCCCGAGCCCACGAGGAGCCCGACATCTCGACTCGAAGCACGTGCACGCCCATGCGTGACACGACCCTCACCACCATGCCCGAACGGACCGCCCGGTGACCCGCCGCCGCGTGTTCGTCGCCGCAGCCACCACCGCTGCTCTCGTGATCGGTGTCCCGACCGCCGCCTCCGCCCACACCTGGTGGGGCGGCCGCGGACACCACCACGCCCCACCGAAGGCCTCCCCCTCGGCGCCGAGCACACCGACGACCACGCCGACACCGAGCGACACGGCGACGCCCTCGGAAGACCCGACCCCGTCCGCATCCGCCACGGCGACCGGCCAGCCGATCGCCCCGACGGTCACGACGACGCCGCAGCCCAGCGCGACGGCCGCCCCCGAGACCGACGCGAGCACCGACACCGGCGCCGCCGACGCCCCGGACGCCTCGTTCGTCGAGACCTTCGACACCGACGCCGCCACCGGCCAGGTCGCGGCCGCGTACCCGCAGTCCTGGCAGCCGTACCCGGACGGCACGTCCGGCATCTACGCCCCGAGCAAGACCGTCTCGGTGCACGACGGTGTGATGGACGTCACGCTCGGCAACGGCTCCGGCACCGCCGGCACGTTCGGGTCCGTCGCCGGGGCGTGGGGCCACGTCGGCGGCTCGTTCTCGGTCCGCGCGAAGGCGACCGGCGGCGACGGCAACGGCGCGGCGTTCATGCTGTGGCCGACGTCCGGAACCTGGTCGGACGGCGAGATCGACTTCCCCGAGGGCAACTTCGAGGACGTCCCCTCCGCCTTCCAGCACTCGATGGTCCCCGGGCAGGAGGCCGACCGCGCCCAGGTCGGCACCGGCGTCTCGTGGCGCGACTGGCACACGTACACCGTGGACTGGGTCCCCGGGAAGTCGGTCACCTACAGCGTCGACGGCACGGTCCTCGAGACGCTCACGAAGGACGTCCCGACCACCCCGCACCGGTACATGTTCCAGGTCGGGAACTGGGGTGCCTCCGGCCACCTGCTGATCGACTGGGTCGCGACGACCGAGTGACGTCCGGAACGCGCTGAACGCGCTGCACGAAGGACGGGAGGCCCGGTGCCAGCTGGCACCGGGCCTCCCGTCCGTCTCCTGGTCGCGACCATGGCATCCGGTCCGCTCGCCACCGCCGGCTACGAGGGATCGGACGCCAGCCGGTAACGGAGGTGCGTGACGCCGCCGTCGCCGGCCAGGACCCGCACGCGTTCGAGCTCCCGCTGCCCGACGCCGAGGTGCTCGAACAGTCGCCGTCCCCCGCCGAAGAGCACCGGGACCAGGTGGATCTCCATCTCGTCGAGCAGTCCGGCCCGGATCGCGAGCTGCGCCACGGTCGCGCCGTGCACCAGGACGTCCCGGTCCCCGGCTGCGTCCCGCGCCGCGCGGAACGCCTCCCCGACGTCGTCGGTGGAGTGCACCCGCGGCCAGCGCTCCGCCCACGCAGGGTCCGGGTTCCGGCTGAGGACCCAGATCGGGACGCCATCGTGGTGGTCGCCGTCCCAGCCCCCGGCGGGTTCGAAGGTGCCGCGACCGGCGACGACCGCGCCGGTCGCCATGAACTCCGCCACGACGCGGGTGTTCACCTCGCCCTCCGGCGGGAACACCCACTCGTGCAGTCGCGGACCGCCGTCGCCGAGCCCGTTGTCGTCGCGCACGTTCGGTCCGGCCATGAAGCCGTCGAGCGACATGGACATGTAGAGCACCGTCTTCGACATGGTCACCTCACCGGTCCGCCGCTAGGGTATTCCTCATGCAGTGCCGCTGAACCGTCTCCGATTCCCATCACTGCGCCGTCCCGGGCGCGATCGAGAGGTTCACCATGTCCGCACACCTTCCCCTGCACGGCAAGACCGCCCTCGTCACCGGTGTCTCACGGCGCCGGGGCATCGGGTTCGCCGTCGCCACCAAGCTCGCGTCCCTCGGCGCGAGCGTCGTCATCCACCACCACCGCCCGCACGACCTCGATCTCCCCTGGGGCGGTGACGACCTCGACGCCGTCCGCACCGGCGTCCGGGAACACCTCACCGAGGGCGCGCGCTTCGCCGACGTCGCGGCCGACCTGTCCGACCCCGCGAGCATCCCCGAGGTCATCGGCGCGGCGACCGCGCTGACCGGCACGCTCGACGTGCTCGTCTGCAACCACGCGAAGAGCGGCGACGACGGCAGCATCCTGGACATGACGCCCGAACGGCTCAGCGCCTTCTGGGACGTCAACACCCGCTCGACGCTGCTGCTCACCGCCGAGTTCGCGCGACTCCGAGCGCCCGAGCTCGAGGAACCGCGGCGGCCCGGGGACCGGATCGTCGGCAGCGGCCCGTACACCGAGGCGCAGGGACACGTGTTCTGGATGACCTCCGGACAGATCTCCGGCGCGATGCGCGGCGAGGTCGCCTACGCCGCCAGCAAGGCGGCGCTCGCCGGGGTCACCGCGACGGTCGCGGCGGAGCTCCTGGAACTCGGTATCATCCTCAACACGATCAACCCGGGCCCGGTGAACACCGGATACATGGACCCGGAGACGACCGACCGCTCGCTCGAGGACCTCGACGCGTACATCGCGAGCACCCCGTTCGGTCGTGTCGGGGCGCCGGCGGACCCGGCGGAGCTCATCGGGTGGCTGGCAACGGCCTCCGGCAGCTGGATGGTGGGGCAGGTCCTCACGTCGGACGGTGGCTTCGGGTTGTGAACCGGGCGATCTGGGCCTAGCCTCTCTGGCAGAGGGCAAAAGGCCTCGCCGGTTCGCCGGCAGGGCAAGTACACGCGGTCTCGGACGAGTCGCCACTTCTTCATCGAAGGAGTGCACGTGTCCACCCGTACCCCGGTCTCCACCGGTACCCCCACCGCCCCTCGGCTCCAGGACGCATGGGTCGCCCTCACCGGGCTGTCCGCCGTCTTCCTGTTCGAGATGCTCGACAACTCGGTGCTCAACGTCGCGCTGCCGACGATCGGCCGTGACCTGCACGCGTCGACCACCGCACTGCAGTGGGTCACCGGCTCGTACTCGGTCGTGTTCGGTGCCCTGATGCTCCTCTTCGGCGCGGTCGCCGACCGGTTCGGCCGTCGGCGCGTGATGCTCGTCGGGCTCGTCCTGCTCGGGCTCGCAAGCCTCGCGACCGCCCTCGTCACGACCACCGGTGAGCTCATCGCCGTCCGGGTCGTGATGGGCATCGCCGCGGCGATGACGACGCCCGGGTCGATGGCCCTGGCGTTCCGGCTCTTCGACGTCGAGTCGCTCCGCATCCGCGCACTCACCGTGATCTCCACCGCGGGGCTCGTCGGCCTCGCGATCGGCCCGACCGCCGGCGGGTTCGCGCTGGCGGTCGCCCCGTGGCAGGCGCTCCTCCTCGTGAACGTGCCGATCGCCCTCTTCGCGTTCGTCGGGATCCGGCTCGGCGTCCCCGCCGACCGGGCCGAGGACCTCCATCCCGACCGGATCGACGTGGCCGGCGCGGTGATCGGGACCACTGCCCTGGTCGGGGCACTCGTGACCCCGACCCTCTTCGTCGAGGCGAGCCCAGCCTCCTGGCCGGGTTGGACCGGTGTGGCCGTGACCCTGCTCGCCGCCGTCGCCTTCGTGCTCCGCGAGCGGACCGCGGCCCAGCCGCTCCTGGACCTGACGCTGCTCACCCGTCCGCTCGTCGCGAGCGGACTGGCCTACAAGGCCGCCGCCGGGCTGGCCGTGTCCGGACTGTCCTACATGGTCACGCTGCAGCTGCAGTTCGCGTGGGGGTGGGCGCCGTCCCTGGCCGCGCTCGCCATGCTGCCGCAGGTCGTCGTGCTGCTCGCGAGCGGGCGGTTCGTCGGGCCGTTCGTCCAGCGGGTCGGGCTGGGGCGGGCCGCGTGGATGAGCGCCGGCGCCGTGGTCGCCGGACTCGCGGTCTTCGCCGTCGGCGGCCGCGCCGGGTACGGGTGGATCGTCGTTGCGATCGTGCTCGTCGCCGCCGGGATGCGGGTGGTCGGCGTGGTGGCCGGGAACAACGTGATCCAGGGGCTGCCGGCGAACCGGACGTCCGTCGGGGCCGCACTGGTCGACACCGCGAGCGAGATCGCGAACGGGGTCGGCATCGCGGCGATCGGCACGATCCTCGCGGCACTGGTGTCCGGGAGCATCGCGACGACGTCGTGGACGCCGGAGCGGCTCGCGACGTTCGAGGGCGGGATCACCGTCGCCGGCGTGGTGCTGACGGTGATCGCTGCGGCGCTCGTGGGGGTCGGCATGGTGTGCGCCCGCACGCGTCGGGCTTCGGCGACCGCCTGACGCCGGACCGGGTCGGGTCGGGGCCGGCGGGTTCAGGTCCGCCGGGGTCAGGTCCGCCGGACGATCGGCGGCGCAGTCCACTCCCCGTCGAGGACCGCGTCGTCCGGTTCGTACATCCGGAGGATCGGACGGAAGTCCCCCGCCGGGCTCGGCAGCCAGTTCGCGTTCGGGTCGGCGGGTGGCTCGTGGCTGATCGTGATCGTCAGCGCGCCGTCCTCGTCCCGCACCAGCCCCGGTGTGCGGTCGCCGACCGAGTACCGGTCGATCGGGTTGGCGACGAGGAAGTAGTCGGGGACCGAGTACATCGTCAGCGACCAGAACGCGCCGACCGGCGGCGTGGGGTCGAGGCGGAGTGCGTAGGTCCGACTGCCGGTGAGCTGTTCGTCGTGGTCGTCCACGTACGTCATGATGTACGCCGCCTCGTAGGCGTGGTTCCCCCACAGGCCACCGAGCGCGGCCGCGGCTCGCTCGACGATCCGGAGCTCCGGGTCGGCGATCTCGAACCGTTCGTCGTCGAGGGCACCGACCTCGAAGAAGTCCAGGTTGTAGTCGAAGGCGTGCAGGGTGAGCTTCCACCCGTTGACCTGCGGACTCGCTCCCGACGACAGTGCGTGTTCCAGCGCCGCGTGTCCGGCAGCGATCCCGTCGGCGAGCGACTCGGTCGTCGCCTCCGGCAGGTCGAGGTAGGGACTCGAGGGCGCGGTGATGCCGGCAGGGCCGAACGAGCGCTGCAACTCGAGGTCGCGCGCTGCGGGAGGGAACTGCTGCGACCAGACGCGCAGCTCCTCGAGGAACGCCACCGCATCGGGGACGCCGGCGTCCGGTTCCGCGAGTCCCACCGGGACCGCAGCCGGGGCCACCGGTGTCAGCGTCGTGGCGTCCTGCAGCGCGTGCACCGTGCTGAGGTCGTCACCGTCGGCGACCGCCCAGCGCCCGACGATGGACGCGACGGTGGTCGGGAAGTGGATCACGGTCGTCGCGGCGAGGTCGGCATCGGCCGTGGACGCATCTGCAGCGTCACCGCTCCAGCCCGGTGGGACGAGCAGGAACTCCCCCGCGGCGGTCCCCGTCGCCCGGTGTCCGACGTAGGCGAAGTTGTCCGTCCACGCCGACACGAACTGCAGCACGTAGTAGCGACCGGCGGTGTCCGGCACACGCAGACGGACCGGCCCGACGCTGAGGTCGATCTGCGCCATCGAGTACAGGGTGTCGTTGTTGATGGTGACGAAGGTGTCGGCGGGACCGGCGAGCGTGCGGGCATGCCCGAACGTGTTCCACGGTGCCGCCGGGACCGCGCCGATCCCGGTCCGGACGTAGCGCCGCACCTGTTCCAGGTTGAACACCAGGGGGAAGCCGTACAGGTACGCCTTGGTCAGGAGGGATCGATCGATGCCGCTGGTCGTCACTGCGTCGCTCATGACGAGCATCCCACTGCGTTCCGCGGCCGTCTGCCCCACCCGGAAGGGGTGACCTGGAGCCGTCTTCGCGCCGCTGCCGCCCCGCTCTGGTGATCGAGCCCGCCCCGTCCTAGGTTGTGCACATGGACCTCGACGACGTCGTCGGCACGGACCTCCACGGTGCGCCCGACCGCCGGGCGATCGTGGAGGAGCACTGGCGCGCGTCGGAGCGCGGTGACGTCACCGCGGAGCACGCGATGTACGCCGACGAGGCGGTCCTCGACTACCCGCAGTCCGGCGAGCGGTTCCGCGGACGCGAGCGGATCGCGGCACAGCGCGGTGGACACCCGGCCGAGCGGCACTTCGCGGTCCGCCGGATCGTGGGCAGCGGCCCGCTCTGGGTCAGCGAGTGCGTCATCACCTACGACGGGGTGCCGACGCGGACCGTGTCGATCATGGAGTTCGTCGGCGACCTGGTCGTGCACGAGACGCAGTACTTCGCGGATCCGTTCCCGGCGGCGCCGGAGCGTGCGGGGCTCGCCGAGCGGTTGCCCGACTGAGCGGGCTGCGCCGGCTGGGCGGGCTGCGCCGGCTGGGCGGGCTGCGCCGGCTGGGCGGGCTGCGCCGGCTGGGCGGGCTGCGCCGGCTGGGCGGGCTGCGCGGGCTGGGCCGCTAGCGTCGCTTGCCGCCGATGCCCGGGACGGCGGTGATCTGACGCATCCACGCGGCGACCTGCTCGTGGTCGAGCTCGTCGGCGGTCCGCAGTTCCACGCCCCGCGTCGCCTTGCCCATCCCGATCGGGGTGATCGGCGGCACCGGGTCGAGCAGGGTCGCCCCGTTGATGAACATCACCTTGACGTCCCCGGCGAAGCCACCGCAGCTGAAGCACCAGCCCTCGCCGACGCCGTAGTACGCCATGCCCCACTTCACCGCGCGGTGCAGCTCGGGCAGTGTGGCGGCCGCCAGCGCGTCCACTGCCTCGGCGATCCCGCGCTGCGGCTGCGGGAGCGAGGCGAGGTAGGCGAAGACGGGCTCGTCCCCCTCCGCGGCCTTCGCGGGGCTCGCACGCCCGGTCATCGCCTCGGGCAGCGGTGTCACACGCTCCGGGTCGTCACGGTCGTCACGGTCGTCACGGTCGTCTGGCATCGTGCACCACCTCACTCACGGGCACCGAACGGGTCGGGGCCGCCGACACCGCCGACCGTACCGTCACGGGCGCGCTCGGGTGCTCGGCACGTGCAGCCCGGCGGGGACGGCGCGGTCGTTGCAGTTCGCCGTCGCGTCCGCCGGGACCGCCGCCGGCTCTCCCGCCCAGGGAGCCGCCGACGCGTGCCGGCTGAGCCCGAGCGCGGCGACGACGGCCGCCGCCGCGAACAGACACGCGGTCACGACGAGCGTCCGGTGGAACCCGGCCGTGTCGATCGCCGGCCCCGTGATCGTGCTGAGGAACGCGATGGCGACCAGACCGGCGACACGGGCGACCGCGTTGTTGACCGCGGAAGCGACGCCGGCCCGCTCGGCCGGCACGGCGGCGAGCACCGCCGTCGTGAGCGGCGCGACCGTCACCGCCAGGCCCACGCCGTAGACGAGCAGCCCCGGCAGGAGCTGCCAGAGGAAGTCGACCGGCGGGCGGGCGCTCAGCATCAGCAGGAACCCGCACGCGCTGATCCCGCACCCGGCGGTCACGAACACCCGTGACCCGAAGCGCCCGGCGAGCACACCGGCGAACCGCGCGAGGAGCAGCGACGCGACCGCGATCGGCAACGTGGCCAGCCCCGCGAGGGTGGCGGGCCAGCCCGCGACCTCCTGCAGGAAGAGCACGACGACGAGGAGTCCCAGCGACACCCCCGCGTAGATGCCGGTGGTCGCGAGGTTGCCGAACCGGAAGTCCCGGATCCGGAACAGCGCCATCGGCAGCAACGGCTCCGGGGCGCGACGCTCCCACCCGAGGAAGGCCGCGAGTGCGACGACCCCGATCGCCAGGGACACCACCACGACCGGGCTCCCCCAGCCGGCGCCCTGCTGCTCGATGAGACCGAACGCCAGAGCGGCGAGACCCACTGCGACCAGGGCGGCGCCGAGCACGTCGATCCTCGGGCGTCGGGCGGTGCGCTCCGGATCGCTCGACCGGCCGAGGAGCGCCAGCGTCACCACGATCGGGATCACGTTGATGGCGAAGACGGATCGCCACCCCACGAGGTCGACGAGCGCGCCGCCGAGGAGCGGTCCGACGACGAACGCGGTGCTCGTCCACGCCGTCCAGGTCCCGATCGCCCGTCCCCGCGAGTCGCCCGGGAAGGCCGCCGTGATCAGCGCCAACGAGCTCGGCACGAGCAACGCCGCCCCGATCCCCTGCGCGGCTCGGGCTGCGATGAGCAGCCCAGCGGTCGGGACGAGCGCGCAGGCGACGGACGCGAGGCCGAAGACGACGAGCCCGGTCCGCAGGACGCGCAGTTTGCCGAACGCGTCCGCGAGCGACCCGGTGAGGAGGATCAGGGCACCGAGCGCGAGGAGGTACGCGTCCAGGACCCACTGCTGGGTGCCGACCCGGCCGCCGAGCTCGTCGGCGATGGCGGGCAGTGCGACGTTGACGATCGAGCCGTCGAGGAAGGCGACGAAGGAGGCGAGTATCGCGACGGCGAGGATCGTCCGCTGGCTGGGCACGCGGCACCGTCCGCGCGACTACGGCGCGGTCACCTGGTCGTCGGCGCCCTCGAGCCGTTGCGCCGCCAGCCAGTCGAGCGTCGCGTCGGCGACCGTGCGCCAGCCGCTGTCGATCGTCAGCGAATGCCCCCGGCCTTCGAACTCCCGGTACTCGGTGACCACGTCGGGGTTGTCACCGTAGAGGCGGACGACGGCGCGCGTGACCGACTCGGGGACGGTGTGGTCCTCGGTTCCGGACGTCAGCAGGAGCGGCCCACGCCCTGCGGTGTGGGTGTCGACCGTCGCCGGGGAGTTGCGTGAGAAGTTCGCGGCCGCGTCCTCGAACAGCGGCCGACCCGGCCCGGGGATCGCCCACGCGGCGTGCAGCGCGTCGGACTCCTCCTCGCTGATGGCGTTCCCGAAGGCGTAGCGGAACTGCTTCGCAGTCAGCGCGACGGTGCGGTGCTTGTTCTTCGGGTTCCCGAGCGCGGGGAAGCCCGACCGGAGCTGCGAGAAGGGCAGGATCTTGACGCCCTTGATCGGTGCCGGATCGATGGCCACCCCGGCGACGGCGAACCCGTTCGCGAGGAGCTCCTGGGCGATGAGACCGCCGAACGAGTGGCCGATCACGATGGGCTTCGTGTCCAGGGTGTCGATGATCTCGGCGTAGTGCCGGCAGATCTGTTCGATCCCGACATCGTCGAGACGGTCGGGATCCTCGCGCGTCTCGGCGACGGTGTCCGAGTCGCCGGGCCACCCCGGCGCGATCGCGTCGTACCCGTGTTCGGCGAACAGGTCGATCCACGGTTGCCAGGCAGATGCGTGGATCCAGAGGCCGTGGATGAACACGACCGGGGTCTTCGACATGGTTGCTCCTTCGAGAGTGGTGCGCCCGGCGACGTCCGCGGGGCGGTCACAGGTCCTTGGTCAGTCCGCCGTCGATGAGGAAGTCCGCGCCGGTCACGTTGCCGGCACGATCGCTGGCGAGGAGGAGGACGAGGTCGGCGACCTCGGCCGGCTCGGTGAAGCGACCGGTCGAGAACCCGCCGCCCTCCGCGATGATCCGTTCCCGCGCCTCCTCGGGCGTCACGCCCATCGCCGCGGCCACGGTTGCCGCGACGCCGCCGTCGCCGAGCCACAGCGGCGTCGACACCGGTCCGGGGCTGATCGTGTTGAACCGGATGCCCTGCGGTCCGTACTCCTTGGAGAGGGACTTCGAGAGGTTCCAGACGGCGGCCTTCGTCGCCGAGTAGTCGATGACGCCGGGGTCCGGCAGGAACGCGTTCACCGAGGCGATCGTGACGACGTTGCCGCCGCCGCGCTCGAGCAGCAGGGGGATGGCGGCTCGGGTGGTGCGCACGGGTGCGAGCAGGCTCAGGTTGAGGGTGCGCGACCAGTCCTCGTCGCTGACCGCGAGGAACCCGTCCGTCCGGGGTGTGACGGCTCCGACGTTGTTGACGAGGACGTCGAGACCGCCGAAGTGCGCTGCGCGAGCGACGAGTCCAGCGGGGCCGTCCGGGGTGGAGAGGTCGACCGGGACCGCGAGCACCTGCCCGGAGTCGGAGAGTGCGACGAGCTCGTCGGTGATGCTGCGGGCAC
Organism: Curtobacterium sp. PhB130; assembly: GCF_003755165.1. Taxonomy (NCBI): domain Bacteria; kingdom Bacillati; phylum Actinomycetota; class Actinomycetes; order Micrococcales; family Microbacteriaceae; genus Curtobacterium; species Curtobacterium sp. PhB130. Next base: position 227,026 of record NZ_RKII01000009.1, read on the forward strand.
CCGCGACGACCCGTGCTCCCTCGGCGACGAGCGCCTCGGTGATCGCGAGACCGATGCCCTTGCTCGCCCCGGTGACGACGGCGACCTTGCCGGTGAGGTGGAGGTCCATGACGTGACCGTAGGGCGATCCGGGCGGCGCTGCCTGTCCCCGCTCCTACCAGGGAAGCGCACGGGATCACACGACCGGTGCCGCGAGCGCCAGGGTCTCGAGCGCGAGAGCGCTGGGCGTCCCGGGTTCTGCCTGGTACAGCCAGATGCTCTGACCGTCCGTCCCGGGGAGCGGGAGCCGTGCGTAGTGCAGGACGAGACGCCCGGCCTGCGGATGGCGCAGCACGTGCTCACCGCTGGACGACGTCGACACGTCGTTTCGCTGCCACGCATCCCGGAAGTGCGTGTTGCGCGCGGAGAGCTCCGCCACGAGGGCGGTGAGGCGGGCATCGCCGAGCCGCTGCCCGAACATCGACCGGACGAGCGCGGTCGTCCGCGCGCAGAGCGCCTCCCACCCCTCGTGGAGGGCGCGTTCGCCGTGGTCCGTCAACAGCGAGATGAGGTTGTTCACGCCGATCCGGTAGTTGGGGTTGAGCGCCGGCGCGAGCCGGTTCGTCGCGAGGACGTCGAGGTACCGGTTGTGGACCACCGCGGCGGTGCGGGGCCACGACTCGATCAGCCAGCGCACGTCCTCGTCGACGTCGTCTCGACGCGCGGCGTCCGTCGCCGTGGTCTTCGCCGGACGCGCGAGTTCGTGGAGGTACGCCTGGGCGGCGTCGTTCAGCAGGAGCGCTCTGGCCAGGGCGTCGAGGACCTGGTCCGACGGGCGCGCTTCCCGCCCCTGCTCGAGCCGGAGGTAGTACTCCGTGCTGATGCCGGCCAGGATGGCGACTTCTTCCCGGCGCAGCCCGACCACCCGGCGCACCTGACCGTCGACCGTGATCCCGACGTCGGCGGGCGCGGTGAGGCTGCGACGTGCTCGGAGGTACGCACCCAACGGGCTCTGCGTGGCCATGCCGAATGCTAGCCATCGGGAGCCCACCAGCGCCATGGCTCGAGGCACGACGGGTGGACGCCTTGTCAGGCCCTCCTTCCCGTGGTTCCCTGAACGAGGACGATGAGGGGGGAGACGTTGATCTCGTCGACACCGATGCCCGGGGACCCCTGGCCGCACGACATGGTCATCACCATCGAGGACAGCTCGCACTCGCTGTTCGAGCTGCTCTGGATCCGGGAGGCACGGGATCTGGACGTCGAGGGTGACGACCTGCCCCCATGGCTCGTCGCGACCCCCGGAGTCGAACCGCCGGCGGATGCGACCGACCGCCGTTCCTGGTCCGCTGCCTGGCCGGACATGTGGCGCGCCTGCCTCACGCACGTCGCCGAGGAGCGCGACCCGCGCGTGTTCGACCGGCTCGACAGCACGCCGCCCGGTTCTCCCGAACGGCAGGCGCTGCTCGCGGGGCTGTTCGGCCCCTCCTGGCGGGACGCGTTCGGGGACGACGCCTTCACGAGCGCGTACGACGCGTGGACGACCGCGCGCTTCGAGGAACAGACGGCGCCGTCGAGGCTGCGCCGCGAGCCGGAACGGGACGCGCTCGACGCCCTGGTACCGGCGTGGCGAGCAGGTCTCCGGAACGTCGTCGTCATCCCGTGCCGTGGCCGGTTCACCCGGCGCATCGGCGACCACGCGCTCCTCGTCACCGCGGAGACCCGTGACGTCACGGACGACTACGCGGAGGCGCTCCGCTCCTTCGCACGGGCGACGTGAGCACCGTCCCCTGACGGCGCCGGCACACCACTACCGGCGAACGCGGAGCCGTCCGGGACCGACCGGCAGGAGCCCACCCCGGTACTCGAAGGCGTCCGCGGCCCCGTCCGCGGGGACCACGACCGTCGCGGCGCCGAACCGCCAGAGGCGGTTGTAGAGGTACACGCCGATGACGGTGCCGCCGGCGTCGGGCACGGCCCAGGTGCCGTCACCCCACTGCGCCGGGTGCCCGACACCGTCGATCGTCACGGTCGGGCGGGCGAACCACGTCAGGAACGGGCGGACGAGCCGGAGTTCGACGCGTCGGCGCGTCGTACCGGAGGGCAACGGTGCTTCCACCCGGGAGAGCCTACGGCCGGTACACGTTCCCCATCGCACCACCCGCGAACACGGTGGAGCTGACGAGCCGCAGGTCGAGCTCGTCCGGCAGCCCGGCGAACAGCGCCTCCCCGCTCCCGAGCACGACGGGCAGCACGGCGAAACGGTACTCGTCGACGAGGCCTGCCGCGATGAGCGACCGCGCGAACGACACCCCGCCCTGCGCGAGGAGGTAGTCCCCCGGTTCGGCCTTGAGCCGTTCGATCTCGCCGAGGTCGGTCACCACACGGGTCTCCGCCCAGCTCGCCGGCCCGCTCGACGGCGAGATCCCGGCGCTCAGCCCGGCGAGGTCGAAGTCGGCCTGCCGGGTGACGACGACCTTCGGCGCATCGTTGATCGGTGCCGCCATCGGACTCTCCGACGTGGGCCAGAGGCCGATCCACGTCTCGAACAGCCGGCGCCCGACGACGTGCGTCCCGGCTCCCGCGAGGACGTCCCGGACCCATGCCGCGGAGTCCGGGGTGCTCCCCCGGAACATCCAGTCCGAGTCGGGTCGCGCCGCGGCGACGAACCCGTCGATCGAGATCGACATCTTCAGGACGAGGTCTGCCATGGGCACACGGTATGCCCGGAAGCCCCCGGGATCAACGATCCCGGGGGCTTCCGTTCAGTGCGACGAGCGCTGATCAGCCCACGTAGTCGTAGGTGCTGACCCAGTCGACGAACAGGTGCCCGGAGGCGCCCCAGTTCCCGACCTGGAACATGTAGCGGTGTGCGGTGGTCGGCACGTCCGTGGTGGTCGTCCGGATCACCTTGCCGTCGACCGAGTAGGTCATCGACTTGCCCGGGATCCACTCGACGGAGTAGGTGTGCCAGGCACGCCAGTTCACGCCGGAGGAGATCATGGTGGAGTTCGCCTCCTGACCAGGGGTCATCGAGTGCTGGAACGCCATCGGCGTCGCCTCGAAGTTGCCCTCGGGGAAGTCGATCTCCCCGTCCGACCAGGTGTTCGAGGACGGCCACAGCATGAACGCCGCGCCGTTCCCGTCGCCGCCGGTCGCCTTGGCGCGGACGGTGAACTTGCCGCCGACGTGGCTCCAGGCGCCGGTCGGCGTCCCGAAGGTCCCGGCTGCGCCGTTCGCCCCGTCGAGCTTGACGTCCATGAGGCCGTCGTGCGAGCTGATCTGCGAGCCCGAGGAGTACTGCCCGGCGTCCGGGTAGGGCTGCCACGAGTTCTTGTAGGTCTTCGCGAACGCGCCGTTCGCGGCTGCGGTGGTGCTGAAGTTCTCGACGAACGACTGCTTGAACTTCCCGACGTTGCCGACCGGGGCGGTGACCCCCGCGTAGGCAGCGGTGCCCGAACCCAGCGAGACCGCGACGAGCGCGGTGCTGAGGACGGCAGCGGCGAGTGTCGCCCGCTTCTTGGTGCTGTTGCGCATGATGAGCTGTCACTCCCTGTCGTGACTGGTGGCGCCCGTTCCCTGGGGCGCCCAGCCGGATCTCGGCTGCCCCGAGATCATAGGTGTAATAGACAACTTGCGCAGACGGTTGACCTCGGCCGCCGCGTGCTGGTATTGCGCACTGCCCGGTACGCCGCACAACGAAAACAGCCCGCACCACGGACTTCCGTGGTGCGGGCTGCTTCCGGTTGTGCGAGATGCCGCCGAGCGGGCGAGACGCGGCCTCAGTCCTGCGCGTTGATGAGCCCGAGGTACCGCCCGAAGTGCGGCTTCGGCTCGTCGTGCAGGGCGCGCGGCGCCGGCCAGCAGTCGCGGTCGTCGAGGGTCGTCGTGGTCCGTTCGAGTTCGTGGCTCATCGGTTGCTCCTTCGCATGTGGTGACGAGTACGACGTCCGGCGGAGACGAGACATTCCCGTCGCACAACGGAGAACCGTCCGCACCACGGACTCCCGTGGTGCGGACTGTTCCCGGTTGTGCGAAGCCGAGCCACACAAGCGCGCCAGCGCGCCGGCGCCGCCCGCCCTACCGCTTCAGGTTCGTGAGCTCCTGCAGCACCTCGTCGGACGTGGTGATGATGCGCGCGTTCGCCTGGAACCCGCGCTGCGCCACGATCAGGTTCGTGAACTCCTGCGACAGGTCGACGTTCGACATCTCGAGCGTCCCGGACGCCAGCTGCCCGACCCCCGCCGACCCCGGCGCACCGATCGACGCCTGGCCCGAGTTGCCCGTGGCACGGTAGCCGGAGGCCCCGGTCTTCTCGAGCCCCGCCGGGTTGGCGAACGTCGCGAGGGCGATCCGCCCGATGGCGAGCGACGCCCCGTTGGAGAAGGTCCCGACGACGGTGCCGTCCTTCGAGATCGAGTAGCCCTGGAGCGACCCGGCCTCGTGCCCGTTCTGCGACGCGATGGACGAGGTGTTCAGCGCGGCGAACCCGGTGAGCTCGGACATGTCGACGGTGATGCCGCCGACCGCGACGGTGCCGCCGGAGGCGATCGCCCCGTCGGTGCCGAACGAGATCGACGAGGTGGCGGTGGTGCCCTGCCCGTCCTTGGCCTCGACGTTCCAGCCGTCGGCGGTGCGCGTGTAGGCGAGGGACAGCGTGTGCTTGGCGCCGTTCGCGTCGTAGACGGTGGCGTCGCGGGTGATCGTGTCGCCGACGGCGGTCTCCGACGGCAGGTTGCCCGTCACGGCGGCGGCGGAGGTCTTCACGGCCGGTGCGGCGGCGTCGAGCGGCAGGACGATGTCGGTGAGCTGGCCGCCGTCGTTGACGACGCCGTTGGTCGCCGGGTAGCCCTGGACGATCTTGCCGTCGGAGCTGACCAGGCGGCCGTCCGCGTCGAAGTCGAACGCACCGGCACGCGTGTACACGGTGTCGTTGCCGAGGCGGGTGACGAAGAAGCCGTCGCCGGAGATCATCAGGTCGGTCGCCTTGCCCGTGGCCTGCGCCGAGCCCTGGGCGAAGTTCGTGGAGACACCGGCGACCTGGACGCCGAGGCCGATCTGGGCCGGGTTGGTGCCGCCGACGCCGGTCTGCGGTCCGCCGGCGCCCTGGGTCATCTGCGACAGGGTGTCCTGGAAGACGGTCGAGGACGCCTTGAAGCCGACGGTGTTGACGTTGGCGATGTTGTTGCCGGTGACGTCGAGCATCTCCTGGTGGGAACGGAGGCCGGAGATCCCGGAGTAGAGCGAGCGGAGCATGACGTGTTCCTTTCAGAACGAGGAAGTCAGGACGAAGACGTCAGGACGGAGAAGTCAGGACGAGGAGGTCAGAACGGGGAAGGGAGAACGAGGGGTGTCAGGCGGTCTTGATACCGGAGATCACGTCGAGATCGACCTCCTTCCCGTTCACGGTCACGGTCGGCACGCTCTGCGCGTAGGACACGGCCGTCGCGGTCCCGGTGACCGAGGTCCCCGTGGTGGCGTCCGTGTAGCTGACCTGCTTGCCGACGAGGTTCGCCGCAGCGATGCGCATCTGCAGCGAGAAGTTCTCGTTCCCCGTCGTGGTCTGGTTGGTGATCTGCTCCATCATCGCGAGCTGCGTCTGCTGGCTGATCATCTGGTTGGTGTCCATCGGCGACGACGGATCCTGGTTCTGCAGCTGCGTGACGAGCAGCTTCATGAACACCTCGGAGTCCATGGTCTGGGACTTCTGCGCGGTGCTGTTCGCGGCGAGGGCGGCGGCCTGCGCGGCCTGGTCCACGGTGCCGGTGATCCCGTCGATGGGCATGGTGAGTTCCTTGTCGTGAGCCGGTCAGGCGAGGACGTCGAGTCCCGCGGTGCGGACGGTGGTGGTGGCGGGCCGCGCGGTGTGCGCGGTGCCGGGTCGAGCCTCCCGGCGGTCGTCGACCACGAGACGGTCGCCGGTCGGGCGCCCGTCGCGAGCAGTCGACTGGCCGGCCGACCCGGACTGGCCGGGGTGGTTCTGGGAGGAGAGGTCGAGCGTCGTGGAGACGGCGCTGCCCTCGCGGCGGAGGTCGGGCAGCACCTGCCGCACCGCGTCCCGCCCGGCGTCGGAGGCGGCGAACAGCTCGACGTGCATGCCCTGCGCGGTGACGTGTGCACGGACCGTGACCGGCCCGAGCGTGTCCGGCACCACCTGGACGGTGACGACGTGCTCCCCCGGCCCGGCCTGCGCGAGCGTGAACACCGGTCGGGCGAGCTGCTGCGCGAGCGGTGCGGGCGCGGCCGGCTGGGACGCGGCGGCGGTCGGGACGGTCGCCGGGGCGGCGGTCGTCGGCGTGGTCGGGAGCGCGAACGGCACGTCCGGTGCGCGGGTGGTCCCACCGGCCGGGAGGCTCGGATCGCCCTGCGCGGGCGCACCCACGTCCGTCGGGCGGCCGGCTGCTCGGGCCCCGGTCGCGCTGGTCGCCGTCGTCGCGTCGGTGGTGGCGGCCTGGCGTCCGACCGCTGCGGCGTCGGTCGCCGGGGTGACGGTCGTCGTCGGAACGGGCGCGGCTGGGACGGGCGTGCTGCCCGAGGTCTCCGGGCTCGCCGTCGTCGCGGTCGACGAGGTGGCGGTCGCGGTCGCCGGAGCGGACGTCTGCGTGGCCGCGGGCGCTTGCGCCGATCCGCCGGCGCCGGTCCCGGCCGCGGTCGCGGTGTCGCTGCCGGCCGGGGCTCCGGCGCGCCCGACGGCGGCCGAGGCTGTTCCGGCGTCCGCCGTGGCGGTGGTGGTCGCGGCGACGGTGGTCGCGGCGGTGCTGGCCGGACCACGGCCTCCCGGGCGGAGCGCCGGCGAAGCAGGACGCGCGGTGTCTGCGGGAGCGAGCGCGAGATCGGCGGCGCCGAGGGCGGTCACGGCTGCGTCGGTCGGTGCGGCACCTGCCGAGGCCGCGACCGCGTCGAGGGTGCCGACCGCCGTGGTGCCGGCCGCGGTCCCCGTGCCGGAGGCCGAGTCGGTCGCCGTCGGGGCAACCGTGGACGTGTCCCCCGTGGTCGCCGCGAGCGCGGAACCGGGCTGGGCGGCGACAGCGGCGGCAGCGGCAGCAGCGGGCACCGGTGCGAGGCCGAGGAGCGCGGTCAGCCCGGACGGCGTCGCGGCCGTGCCGTCACCGGCGCTCGGAGCCGACGTCGTGTCCGCCGGAGTCCGCTCGTCGTCCGATGCCGAACCCGCGGCGGCCGCGTGCGCGGTGCCCGCGTGCGGGCCAGCGGTCGCCCGTCGGTCCGTGCCCGTGCCGGTGCCGGCGGCGTGCCGAGCGTCGGGACGTCCGCGCCCCGGCTGCTCGCCGGCGACCGCGGACATCGCGGCGTCGAACCCGGAGCCCGTCGCCGCGGCGTCGGCGCTGCTCGACGCACCGCGGCTCGGTGCGGCGGGCGTGCTGGTGGCGATCGTCATGCTCATGCGGCACTCCCGGACTGCAGCAGGGACATCAGGGCGGCGGTCTGCAGGTCCGTCGCCGATCCGGCGGCGGAGGTCGCGGCGGTGGCGGCGGTGGCCTTCGTCGCGGCGGCTTCCTGGGCCGAGGGCACGATGCGCCGGATGGTGGCGATGTCCGAGTCCTTGTACCAGTTGTCGACGATCCGGACGTCCTTGCCGGGGTGCGGCGCGTGCAGCACCTTGCCGTCGCCGACGTAGATCACGACGTGCCCCTCGCCCTTCGGGATGATCAGGTCGCCGGGCTGCGCGTCGGCGAGCGAACCCACCTCGGTGCCCATCTTCGCCTGGTCCGGGACGACCCGGGGCATGGTCACCCCGAGGTCCTTGAACACCGTCTGCACGAGCCCGGAGCAGTCCATGCCCGACGTCGTGGTGCCGCCGAACACGTACGGGACGCCGAGGTACTTCTTCGCGTCCGCGACGACGTCGTCCCCGGTGGCGCCGCTGCCCGTGGCGACGGTGCCCTGCCCGGCGTCGACGGAGGTGGCCGGCGCGGCGGTGCTCGTCGCGGTGGTCCCGGTGCCGGTCGCGGCGAGGGCGGCGGCGAACGCGGACGACGAGTCGGCGGAGGACGCAGCCGTCGCGGCACTGCTCGTGGTGGCGGTGCCGCTCTGCAGCGTGTCGATCTGGGAGCGGATCTCGGAGATCCGGCTCAGCACGGCGTCGAGGCTCATCGCGCACCGCCTTCCCCGCGGCTGCGTGCCGCGATCTCGTCGAGGGCGTTCTGCTCGGTGCGGAGTTCCTCGGCGGTGGCCTGCACGGTGTACTGCTCCTCGAGCTTCTCGAGTCCGAGGGCGGACCGGCGTGCGGCGTTGTACTCGCCCTGCGCGCGATCGGCGTCGGCGCGGCGGGTGCGGACGACGGCGTCGAGCTCCTCGAGCATCCCGCGGGTCGCTGCCCGTGCGGCGGCGACGGCGCTGAGGGTCGCGGCGTCCTCGACGGGCATCGCCGAGGCGGTGTCGTCGAGGGTGCGGCGGGCGGCGGTGCGTGCGTCGGCGGCGTCGCGCATCCGCTCGTTCGCGGCGGCGAGTGCTGCGGCGGCACGGTCCTGTTCGGCGTGCCGGAGCCGGAGGAGCCCGGCGAGGGGGAAGCGGCGTGCCATCAGACACCTCCGAGCCGGGCGACGAGCGCGCCGAGGCGCTGCCAGGAGTCGGCGGCGGTGGCCCGCTCGTCCATGCCCTGACGGAGGAACGCGTCGATCGCGTCCTGGTGGTCGACGGCCGCGTCGACGAGCGGGTTCGAGCCGCGCTGGTACGCGCCGACGTCGAGGAGGTCCTGCGCGGCCTTCCTGGCGGCCATCACCTTCCGCAGCGCGGTCGCGGCGGCGCGTTCGGCGGGCGAGGTGACCTTCGACGCCACGCGGGAGATCGACCCCAGGGCGTCCACGGACGGGAAGTGCCCGGTGACGGCGAGCTTCCGGTCGAGCACCACGTGCCCGTCGAGGATGCTGCGCGCGGCGTCCGCGATCGGCTCGTTGTGGTCGTCCCCGTCGACGAGCACCGTGTAGAGCCCGGTGATGCTCCCGACCCGGTCCGTCCCGGCGCGCTCGAGCAGCCCGGCGAGCACGGAGAAGGTCGACGGCGGGTAGCCCCGGGTCGCCGGCGGCTCGCCCACGGACAGCCCGATCTCCCGCTGCGCCATCGCGACGCGGGTGAGCGAGTCCATCATGAGCACGACGTCCTGGCCGGCGTCGCGGAAGGACTCCGCGATCCGGGTGGCGACGAACGCGGCACGCAGGCGCATCAGCGCGGGTTCGTCGGAGGTCGACACGACGACGATGGAGCGGGCGAGGCCCTCGGGTCCGAGGTCGTCCTCGAGGAACTCGCGCACCTCGCGGCCGCGCTCCCCGACGAGGGCGATCACGTTCACGGCGGCGTCGCTCCCCCGGGCGATCATCGACAGCAGCGAGGACTTGCCGACGCCGGACCCGGCGAAGAGGCCCATGCGCTGCCCGCGGCCGACGGTGGTCAGGGTGTCGAGCACGCGGACGCCGAGCTGCATCGGCGTGTCGATCCGGGTGCGCGCCATCGCGTTCGGCGTGGCGTGGTCGAGGTCCACCCACGCGTCGGCGTCGAGCGGCCCGCGGTCGTCGATCGGCCGCCCGAGCCCGTCGAGCACGCGACCGAACAGTCCGCGACCGGTCGGCACGAGCACCGGGCGTCCGGTGGGCCGAGCCGGCGTGCCCGCGGTGATCCCGGTCAGGCGGCCGAGCGGCATGCATCGGACCCCGGAGGCGTCGGTGGCGACGACCTCGACGGTGGTCTGCGGCCCGTCCTCGCGCCCGACGACGACGATCTCGCCGATCCGGGCGTCGAGCCCGGCGATCGTCAGCCCGAGACCGACGGCGCTCGTCACGACACCGACACGCTGCGGTGCGGCGAGGGCGACGGCGGCGTCGAGTCCGCGGGGACGGAGCAGCGTGGCGGTCATGCGGTCACCCCGAGCGCGGTCTTCGCGCGGGCCAGCGCGGCGTCGATCCGGGCGTCCAGGACACCGTCCGGCAGGTCGACGACGGCGTCGCCGTCGCGGAGCGACGCGTCGGCGCGCACCGGCACGGGCAGGTCGAGCCCGCTGACGGCGGCGGCGTCGGCCGGGCTGAGCCGGACGGCGATCGCGACGGTGTGGTCGACGGCGGCGAGGGCGCGGCGGACCGTCGCCTCGGCGCCGGGGACGACCCGCGCCTCCGGACCGGTCGTCGTCGTGGGCGCGTCGAGCACCGGACGGGAGGCACGGATCGCGTACCCGACGGCGGCCTCGGCCAGTTCCACGGCGGCTTCCACGACCGAGCGCTCGGCCGACTCCAGCACCGGCACGGTGCGCGCGACGAGTGCGTCGGTCATGGCGCCGAGGACGGCGAGGCGTCGTGCGGACTCGGCCTCGAGCTGCGCGGTGCGGTGCGCGTGCAGGGCGTCCAGCTCGGCGCGGAGCGCAGCGGTCTCGGCGTGCGCGGCGCGGAGTCCCGCGGCGTACCCGGCGGCGTGCCCGCGCACCTCGGCGCTGGCGACGCGGTCCTGGAGTCCGGCGTCGGTGACGACGGGGAACGCCAGGCGCTCGAACGTGGTGTCACTCAACGAGCTCGTCCTCCTCGGCGCGGTGGACGGTGATGACGCCCTGCGCCTCGAGCTCCCGGACGGAGCGGACGACCTCGGCGCGTGCCTCCTCGACCTGCGAGACCCGGACCGGGCCCATCGCCTGCAGCTCGTCGTCGAGGAGCTCGCGGTTGCGCTCGGAGACGTTCGCGCGGATGGTCTCGACGACCGGCCCGGCAGCGCCCTTCATCGCGGTCGCGAGGACCTTCGAGTCGATGCCGCGGAGCACCTGCTGGATGTCGCGCGACTCGAGCTTGACGATGTCCTCGAAGGTGAGCATCCGCGATCGGATGTCCTCGGCGAGTTCCGGGTCACGTGCCTCGAGCCCGTCGAGGACGGCCTTCTCGGTGGCGACGTCGGAGCGGTTGATGATGTCGACGAGGGGCGCGATGCCACCGACGACCTCGACGCTCTCGCGCGGGGAGACCACGGCGCCGGCGCGCTGGCGCAGGACGCCGGCGACGATCCCGACGGACTCGGGGGTGGCGGTGCCCATCGTGGCGAAGGCCTGCGCGACGTCGGTGCGGGCGCGCTCGTCGACCCCGGCGAGCACGGCGCTGGCCTGTGCGGGCTTGAGGTGGGCGAGGACGAGGGCGATGGTCTGCGGGAGCTCGCCCTCGAGGAGGGTGATGACCTGGCCGGGCTCGGCGTCGTCGAGGAAGTCGAAGGACTGCCCGGCGAGGTTCGACGCGAGGCGGTCCATCACGCCGGCGGCACGCTCGGCGCCGAACGACGCCTCGAGCAGCCCGAGTGCGGTCTCCTTGCCGCCGCGGCGCTGGGTGCGTCCGGTGAGCGTCATCCGGTGGAACTCGGTGAGCGTCTTGTCGACGACGGCGTCCTCGACGCGGCGCATCCGGACGATCTCGGCGGAGATCTCCTCGGCCTCCAGCTCGGAGAACTGCTTCATCACCTCGGCCGCGCGGTCGGTCTCCATCTGCATGAGGATGAGCGCGACCTTCTGGGCGCCGGTCAGCGCACGGTCGGCGGGGCCGGCGGCGGGGGCGTTCACACCGACGTCCGGTCGTCGAGGAGCCCGCGGAGGAGCTCGGCCGTGCGCTTCGGGTCGCGCTCGGCGAGGTTCGAGATGTCCTGGCGGCGACGCTCGGCGGTGATCTCGTCGGTGGTGAGCACCTCGGTGGGGGCGTCGTCGTGGGGCAGCGTCGGCAGGGCGACGGTCGGGGCGTCCCCGGCACCACCGGCGAGCAGACCGGCGCGGGCATCGGCGGCGTCGACCGCGAGCGGCAGCTCGAAGGCGCTGCCGAAGGCGTCGAGCTCGCCGACGTCGACGCTCTCGCGCTCCTGGCGACGGCCGCGGCGGACCAGGAAGACGATGAGCGCGATGAGCGCCAGCGCGATCCCGACGACGATGCCGGCCGTGCGGATCGAGGACCAGAGCGCCTCCTGCTGGTCGGCGGCCTGCTGCGCCTTGAGCGCCTTCGCGGCGTCGTCGGCGGCGCTGGAGTCGAAGTCCATCATCGCGACCTTGACCTGGTCGCCGCGCGCGGTGTCGACACCGGCGGCGGCGGCCACGAGGTCGTTGATGCTCTGCAGGTTCGCGTTCGCGACCGAGTCGGCCTTCGAGTTCAGCGCGACGGAGATCGTCTGACGGTCGAGGGAGCCGGCCGGGATCTGCGTGGTCTCGGTGGTGTGGTCGACGGCGTTGTTCTTCGTCGCGGACTCGTTGACGTACCCGTCGTCGCCGGTGCCGGAGGTGGCGGTGCCGTTCGGCACGGCGATGTTGTCCGGGCCGAGCACACCCGTCGCGCCGCTGGCCGCGCCCGATCCGGAGCCGTACTGCTCGGTCGTGGAGGACTCGTTGAGCGCCACCGGACCGGATGTCGGGGTCGCGTAGGACTCCGCCGTGCGGGTCGCCGTGTTCTGGTTCATCGTCGCCGACACCACGACGCTGGCGTTCCCCGTGCCGAGCGTGGTGTCGAGCAGGTCCTGGATCTTCTTCGACGTGGAGGCGTCGTAGTCAGCGGCCTGGTCGGAGCCCGTCCCGGTCGCGCCGGTGCCCACGGCGGAGAGGGTCTGCCCCTTCGCGTCGACGACGGACACGTCGGTGGTCTGCATGCCCTCGACCGCGGCGCTGGTCAGGTGCACGATCGCCTGGACCTGGTCGGTGGTGAGCTGCGTGCCGTTCTTCGTGGCGATGAACACCGACGCCGTCGGGTCCTTCTCCTCGGAGACGAACACGGACTTCTCCGGGATCGCGAGCTGCACGGTCGCGGTCTGCACGCCGTCCATCGCGGAGATCGTCTTGGCGAGCTCGCCCTCGATCGCCCGCTTGTACGTGACGTCCTGCTGGAACTCGGAGCTCGTCACGCCCATCTTGTCGAGCAGCGAGTACCCGCCCTCGTTCGACGACGGCAGCCCGTTCGACGCGGCCTTCAGTCGCTCGGTGTACACGGACGACTGCGGGACGAGGATCGTCGCGCCGCCGTCGGTGAGCTGGAACGGCACCCCGTCGGTGGTGAGCTGGTCGGTGACCGAGCTCGCGTCCGCGGCGGCCAGGCCGGTGAACAGCGGCGCGTAGGACGGCTTGCCGAGCCAGGACACGAGCGCGAAACCGCCGAGCACGAGCGCCGCGACCACGAGGATCGCGATGGTGCGCTGTGCGGCGGAGAAGCCCTTGACGTAGGCGCCGAGGCGGCCGAAGACGTTCTGCAGTGCGGCGGGCATCAGGCCTGCATCCTCATGATCTCGTTGAACGCGTCGACGCCCTTGTTGCGGACGGCGGCGACGAGCTCGAGGGTCACCTGCGCGCGGGTGGACGCGATGGTGGCGTCGTGGATGTCGTCGAGGTTGCCGGTGACGGCCTTGAGCGCGAGCGTCTTGGAGTCGCTCTGCAGCTGCTGGAGCCCGTCGACCGCGTTGCCGAGGGAGGCGGCGAACCCGCTGCCGTCGGTGCCGGTCGTCCCGGTCGTCGCGGTGTCGCTGCTCGTCCCGGTGACGGACGACATCGCGTTCGTCATCGCGTTGGTGGTCACACCGTTCACGCCGTCGATGGGCATCAGTTCTTCCCGATCTGCAGTGCCGCCTCGTAGGCGGTCTTGGCACGGTCGACCACGGCGGCGTTCGCCTGGTAGCCGCGCTGGGCCATGATGAGGTCCGCCATCTGCGTGCCGAGGTCGATGTCCGGCATCCGGACGTACCCTTCCTCGTTCGCGAGCGGGTTGTCCGGGTCGTAGGTCACGCGGCCGGCGGCGCTGCCGAACGCGGCGCCCTTGACGTAGGCGCCGGAGACGCCGTTGCCCTCCTGCACCTCGACGTAGCGGGCCTGGAAGGCGGAGTCGTCCATCGACTTGACCGTGTTGACGTTGGCGATGTTGTCGGAGATGGCGTCGAGCCACTTCCGGTGCACGGTGAGGCCGGTGCTCGCGATCCCGATCGCGTCGAACGTGGTCACGAGGTGGTCCGCATCGCCGCACGGACGCTGGTCAGCTCGGAGTTCATCGCCTGGGTGGCGAACTGGTACCGGAGCACGGTGTCGACGTTGGAGAGCGTCTCCTCGTCGAGGTCGACGTTGTTGCCGTTCGTGTTCGTCGGCTCGAGGCTGCGGGCGACGGTCGGCGTTGTGCTGCCGCTCCCGTCGACGATCGACTTCGCGAGGGCGTCCTCGAACTGCACCTTCTCGGCGTGGTAGTTCGGCGTGTTGATGTTCGCGATGTTGTTCGCGATCACGCGCTGGCGCATCGAGAGGCCGTCGAGCGCGCTCTGCAGCGCCGCCGACGTCACGGAATCGAACACGGAGGGTCCCCTCGTCATGGCGGCATCGTCCCTGTGCGATGTCACCGTGCGGTGGTGGCCGATCCGTGGCCGGGTGGTCGAGCGATCCGTGCTCGGATGTGGCTATCGGAGCGCTGCTCCGGTGCCGTTAGCGCTTGCCCCGAACGGGGGTACGCGCGCGCTCCCACTCCCCACGCGCGTTCCCACTCCCCACGCGCGCTCCCACTCCCCACGCGCGTTCCCGCTCCCCGCCCCGCGCGAGGGTGGTCGTTTCGCGCGTAGGAGGTGCGAACTTCCGACCACCTACGCGCGAATCGACTTCCTAGGCGCACGGGGTCGCTCCCGGCCTGCGTTCCCACTCGCCACGCGCGTTCCCACTCCCCGCCCCGCGCGAGGGTGGTCGTTTCGCGCGTAGGAGGTGGGAACTTCCGACCACCTACGCGCGATTCGACTTCCTACGCGCGATTCGACCACCTACGCGCGGTTCGACGGGCGGGCGCGCGCTACGCGGAAGCGTCGAGGTAGACCGCGCGCTGCGGCTCACGGGTCGCGTCGACCTGGCGCAGTGCGCCGAGGTGGTCGAGCGTCGCGCGCCGGTCCTGCTCCAGGACCGCGATGCGGTCCCGCTGTGCGGCGAGCAGCCGGGAGGCCCGCCCCACCAGTTCCCGCGGGATCCGACCCAGCCCGGCCGGCTCGTGCCAGGGGGTCGGGTCGTCGCCGACCGCCGCCTGTTCCAGGGACGTGAGCACGGCCTCCCAAGCGGTGGTCAGCTCGTGGTCCTGCTCAGGCGACACCGAGGGCCCCACCCGTCGTGTGCTGCACCGGCGCCGGCGTGGCCGGCATCGCGGCGGCCGCGTCGTGCCAGGCCTGGCGCAGCGGGTCGAGGATGCGGATGCAGTCGCGGGTGGCCTGCACGTCACGGTGCACGTTCGCGGTGATGAGCGAGGTCGACGCGTAGTTGTAGATCGCCAGGAGGCCCTCGCCACCGTCCCACGCGTCGATGCGCAGGGTGGCGGAGAGCTCACCGACGATGGCCTGTGCGTGCAGGAGCTGCTCGCGGGCGCCGTCCCAGTTGCTCGCGACCTGCGCGGCCTCGGCACGGTGGAGGTCGAGGAGCAGCCGGTCGTAGAGCAGCGTGACGAGCTGGGCGGGCGTCGCGGAGAGGACGGCCTCGTTCGTGTACTGCGCGCGGCGGCGCTGGGCCAGGTTGTCGTAGGTCATGGGGTTCCCGATCAGCTCGAGGTGCTCGCGAGCTGGCTGGTGAGCCAGCTCGACTGCGACTGGAGCTTGCTGAGGCTGGTCTCGAGCGCCGCGTACTGCGTCTGCAGTGCCGACTTGCGGGATGCGAGGCGGTCGGTCCAGCGGTCGATCTGGTCGTTGAGGTCCTTGACCACCGACTGCTGTCCGGTGATCGCGGTGGTGATGGACCCCGTGTACTTGTCCGAGATGGCGGTCGCCGCGGACCCGACCGTCGTCGCGAGCCCGGAGAGGATGTCCTGGGTGCCCTGGGGGTCGGTGGCGAGGGCCTTCTGGAACGCGTCGGCGTCGAAGGTGAAGTCGCCGTCCTTCGTGATCGAGATGCCGATCGAGGACGGGGACTTGCCGTTCACCGGCGCGGACATCGTGCTCGTGAGGCGCTGCACGGCGTCGCGCGTGGTGGCGTCGCCGAGGAGCACGCCCGCCGTGGTCGTCGTGGTGCCGGTCGTCGCGCTCGTGGTGCTCGTCAGGCTGGTGTTCGAGTTGTAGTACGACGTGATCGCGTTCATCGCGTCGACCAGCCCGGACGCGACGGCCTGGGCCTGGGTCGTGTCCTGGGCGACCGTCACCGTCACCGGGTCCGTCGTCGGCTTCGTGACCGTGACGGTGAGGCCGGGGACCAGGTCCGTGAACGTGTTCGACGCGCTCGTCACCGTCTGTGCCGCGGCGGTGCCGGCCCACAGCGTCACCGAGGCGTCCGACGCCTGCGTGACGACGGCGGCACCGATCTCGGTGAGGACGTTCGTCGCGGTCCCGGCGGCGACGTCGTCGGCCGTGCCCCGGGAGATCGTGAACGCGCCGGCGGCACCCGTCGTGGTGGACGTGAGCTGCAGGCGGTAGAGCTTCGTGCCGTCCGTGTCCGTGCCGGCCGCGACCTTCGTGGCGGTGACCCCGGCGCCGGACTTCGTGATCGCGGAGGCGACGTCGTCGAGCGAGCCCGACTTCGGCGTGACCGTCGTCGTGGTGCCGTCGGCCTTCGTGATGGTGATCGGCTGGGCGTCGGCGGACCAGGTGGACATCGCCGCGGTGACCCCGACCTGCGCGGCGGCCGTGGACGCGACGGTGAAGCTCAGCGACCCGGCGCTGGCGTTCGCCCCCGTGGCCACGGTGACGGCGGCGTTCGAGCTCGTGGCGCTGAACACGTCGAGCGAGGAGGCCTTCGCGGCCGCCGTGGCCTTCGTCGCGAGGGTCTGGACCAACGAGTTGATCGTCTGCAGCGACGAGATGAACGAGTTGGTCGTCGTGACCTTGTTCTTCAGGAGCGTCTGCGGCACCGTCTCGATCGACATGAGCGAGTTGATCAGACTCGTGGTGTCGAGGCCGGAGACGAGTCCGTCGATGGCGAAGTTGCCGCTGGTCGACGACACGGACGACGTGGTCATCGTGGCTCCTTGGGGTCACGGTCAGGGCGACGCCGGTGGGCGTGCCGCACGAGCGGTGCGGTGTGCCGCTCCCCGGGACGCCTGAACTGTCCCGGAGAGCGGCACGACGCGACTAGCGGAGCAGCGAGAGGACGTTCTGCGTGCTCTGGTTCGCCTGCGCGAGCATCGACGTGCCGGCCTGGCTGAGGATGTTGTCGCGCGTGTACTTGACCATCTCCTCCGCCATGTCGACGTCGGTGATGCGCGAGGACGCAGCGGTGAGGTTCTCCTTGGCCACGTTCGTCACGTTGATGGCGTGGTCGAAGCGGTTCTGGATGGCACCGATGTTCGAACGAGCCGACGACACGTACTTGATCTGCTTGTCGATCTCGGTGATCGCGGCCTGCGCGTTGTCGGCGCTGTCGAAGGTGAGGGCACCCACGGCGTCGGCCACGTCGCTGACGTTCGCCTTCGAGAGGTCGACGTCGATCTGGCTCGCAGCGTCACCGTTGGCGCCGACCTGGAACTTCAGGACACCGTCCGTGCCGGCGGAGCCGTCGAGCAGGTTGATGCCGTTGAAGTTGGTCGACTGCGAGATGCGGGTGAGCTCCTTGGAGAGCTCCCCGACCTCGGTGGTGATCGCCGTGCGCGAGTCCTCGTTGTTCGAGTCGTTGCCGGCCTGCACCGCCAGGTCGCGCATGCGCTGGAGGATCGAGTGGGTCTCGGTGAGGCCACCTTCAGCGGTCTGCACGACGGAGATGCCGTCCTGCGCGTTGCGGGCGGCGACCGTGAGGCCACCGACCTGGGACTTCAGCCCCTCGGAGATCGACAGACCGGCCGCATCGTCGGCAGCACGGTTGATGCGGAGACCCGACGAGAGCTTCTCGAGGGACTTCGACAGGTCGTTCTGCGTCGAGTTGAGGTTCCGGTACGTGTTGAGTGCCGAGAGGTTGGTGTTGATGGACATACCCATGGTGGTTTCCTCCGTGAAATCTGGGTCTTCGCCGGCCCGTCCGTGGGCTGGCAACGGTGCCTGTCGGCCGGGCGGCCGGAGGCGTTAGGAGAACCGTCCCGGATTTTCTCCGTCCGGGTCGGTCCCCACGTCTCAGCTCGCGACCACCTGGTGGCCGGATGCCACGTCCTGCACGGCGCGGGCGACGCCGACCGCGGCGTTCGCCGCGACCTTGGCGAGGTAGGCGCTCCGGCGCGCGGCGGTGGTGCGCGAGGCGGGTTCGGGGACGGCTCCCCCGTCGCCGTAGTGCGTGGCGAGTCCGTCGCGGAGCAGACGCATCGCCTCGGAGCGCTGCTGCGACACGGCGGAGTGCGTGATCCCGAGCTCGGCGGCGACCTCGGTGACCGAGCGGTCGCCGAAGTACACGGCCTCGACGATGAAGCGCATCCGCTCGGGCAGCGCCTCGACGGCGGCGCGGAGGTAGCGACGGCGTTCGGTCTCGACGAGGTCGTCGCCCGGCATCGGGATCTCCGCGGCGACGGTGTCGTGCACGGTCTCGTCGATCGGGGTCACGGTGCGGCCGGCGTCGCTCATCGCGTCGGCGGCCGTCTGGCGGTCGACGCCCATCGCGTCCGCGATCTCTTGCACGGAGACACTGCGGCCGAGCCGGGAGGACAGCGCTTCCTGCGTGGCGAGCGCCTCGCGGATGCGCTTCCGGGTGCCGCGGCTCGCCCAGTCCGCCGACCGCATGTCGTCGGCGATCGCACCGGTGATCCGGGTCCGGGCGTAGGCGCCGAACGGGACACCGAGGGTGGGGTCGAACGCGTCGGCGGCGGTGACGAGTGCGAGCGAACCGACGGCGGCGAGGTCGTCGCGGTCGAGGTGGGTGGCACGGGCACGGACGTCGGACACGATGTACCCCACGAGCGGGAGGTGCTCGGTGATCATCGCGTTGCGTTCGGTGCGGTCCATGCGCTTCCCCTGGTCGTCTCGCTGTGACTGACCCCGTCCCTGGGGCCCACCCTGTGCGTGGGCACGACGATCACCGGCCGCGTGGAGGCCGGGTGGTACGCCGAAGAACCGCCCGGGTCCCTCCGAGCGGTGCACCTGCGCCCCTGTGACGCGCTCCGGGTTGTCCCCCGGGGTGCGGTTCTGAATGTATCGGCTGGCAATCCCCTGAGCAGCCCCGCAGGCGTCCCCAGTGCGGGGGGACGACGGGGCATTCCCGGTCGGCATTTGGGAGGACACCGGCCGGAGAACGCTCGTTCCTGACCCCCGTTGAGGAGGGGTCACGGCCTGCGGGCGGACCGCCGCGCTTACGGCGCTCCCGACCCGGCCGATAGTCCTCGGTGTCCACAGGATGACCGACACCGGGAGGAGATGATGAGCGTGAACGACCTGTCCGCCGTGCTCTGGCGCGAACGAGAACTGCTCGAACTGCTCACGTTCAAGCTCGAGGAGGAGCAGCTGCTGCTCGCCGCGGGCCGCTCCCGCTGGGTGTCGCACGCCAGCCGCGAGGTCGAGCAGGTGCTCGAACGGCTCCGCACCACCGGCCTCGAGCGCAGCGCACAGAGCGCCGCCGTCGCCGAGGAGTGGGGCGTGGACCCCGCAGCTCCCCTTCGCGACGTCGTCGCAGCGGCGCCGAACGGCCCATGGGGTGAGATCCTCGCCGCCCACCTGCAGGCAATGCTCGAACTCACCACGCAGATCGGCGCCCTCCGGGACGAGAACGACCGCTTCCTCCGCACCGCGGCACAGGCGACCGAGGAGACCCTCGCCGGGACCGTCGGCGACGCGGCGACCTACGACGCGACCGGGTCCTCCGGCCGTGCCGGCAGCGAAGCGCGCCTCTTCGACGGGAGCCTGTAGCACCGTGGTCAGCACCTTCGGCTCCCTCGCGACCGCGTACTCCGGCCTCACCGCCGCCCGCGCCGGCATCGACGTCACCGGCCAGAACATGGCGAACGCCGGCACCACCGGCTACACGCGGCAGCGCGTCACCCAGACCTCCGTCCCCACCGTCCAGACCGGGTTCATGCGGGGCACCGCGGCGCTCGCGGGACAGGGCGTCTCCGTCGACGGCATCGCCCGGCTCGGGTCCCTGACCCTCGACGCCGGCGTCCGCGCCGCGGCCGGGTCCTCCGCCTACGCCACGGCCAGGGCGACCGCGCTCGACCAGCTCGAGACCGGCCTCAACGAGCCCGGATCGGACGGCGTCTCCGCGAAGCTCGACGGCTTCTGGTCCGCCTGGAGCGACCTCGCAACGCACACCGACGACCCGGGTGCGGCGACCGCGCTCATCGGTGCCGCGAACACCGTCGCCGCGGCGCTCGCGAGCGGCTCGAAGGCCGTCGACGCCCAGTGGACGAGCGTCCGGAACACCGTCGCCGGGCAGGTCTCGCAGCTCAACGACGCCGCGAAGCAGGTCGCCGACCTCAACGGGACGATCCGCGCCACGCTCGCCGGCGGCGGGAACGCCAACGAGCTCATCGACCAGCGTGACCAGCTCACCGAGCAGATCGCCTCGCTCGCCGGCGGCACCACCCGGACGAACGCCGACGGCACCGTCGACGTGCTCATCGGCGGCAACCCGCTCGTGCAGGGCACCGACGCCCGCGCCGTCGCCCTCGGCGGCGGCACCCGGCTCGGGGACGGCTCGGCCGTGACGCTCACCTGGGCGTCCGGCTCCGGCTCCGCGGTCGCCCTCGACGGCGGCTCGATCGCCGGCAACGTCTCGCTGCTCGCCCCGGCGAACACGAACGGCACCGGCGGCGCGCTCGCCCAGGCGTCCGCCGCCTACGACGCCGTCGCGACCACGATCGCCGCGCAGGTGAACGCCGCGCACCACGCCGGCACGACCCCCGCCGGCACCACCGGCGTCGACTTCTTCGCCCTTACCGCCGGCGTCCCCGCAGCGCAGGGCCTCACCGTCGTCCCCACCGACGCGAGCGGCATCGCGACACGGAACGCGGCGGGCGACCACGACGGTTCGGTCGCGGACGCCATCGGGCAGCTCGGCGCGGCCCTGGACGCACCCGACCGCGCGTGGGCGACCTTCGTGGCGGGGGTGGGCACCGCCTCCCGGTCGGCGACGTCGGAATCGACGCTCACCGGACTCGCGCTCACCAACGCCCGCACGCAGCAGCAGTCGAGCGCCGGCGTCGACCTCGACGAGGAGAACGTCAACCTGCTGAGCTACCAGCACGCCTACCAGGGCGCGGCGCGCGTCCTGACGGCCGTCGACGAGATGCTCGACACCCTCATCAACCGCGTCGGCCTCGTCGGGAGGGGATGACGATGATCACCCGGGTCACCACCCAGATGTCCATGGCGGCCGCGACCGCGCGGCTGCAGGCCGGTGCGGCGAAGCTCGCGCAGCTCACCGACCAGGCCACCACGCTGAAGAACATCGGCAAGCCCTCCGACGACCCCGTCGGCACCGCGTCGGCGATGCAGGTCCGCAAGGAGCAGGCCGCGAACGCGCAGTACACCCGCAACGCGGACGACGCCGTCGGGTGGCTCGCGAACACCGACAGCGCGCTCGGCGACGTCTACTCGGTGCTGTCCAAGGTCCGCGACCTCACCGTGCAGGCGGCGAACACCGGCACCATGAGCGACACCGACCGAGACGCCTACGTCACGCAGTTCCAGGCGCTGGCCGCCGACCTCGCGACGAGTGCGAACGCCACGTACGGCACCCGCTCGGTCTTCGCCGGGTCCTCCACCGCAGCAGTCGCCTACGACGCGGGCACCCCGTCGGCTCCCGGCTCCGGGTGGGCGTCGGCGACGGCGCCGGTCGACCGGCGCATCGGGGACGGCACAACGCTGCGGGTCGACACGCCCGGCACCGACGTGTTCGGATCGGGGTCCTCGTCGGTGTTCTCGATGATCGACTCCATCGTCTCCGACCTGCAGAACGGCGTGAACGTGAACCCCCGACTCAACGACGTCGACGCGCACATCGCCACCGTGCGCGGCGTCCAGGCCGACGTCGGTGTCCGGCACGCCGCGGCACTCACGGCGCAGTCGTCGCTGGCGTCCGGTGCGGTCTCGCTGGAGTCCCGGCGGTCCTCGATCGAGGACAAGGACCTCGCGAAGGCCGTCCTCGACCTGCAGGTGCAGCAGACCAACTACCAGGCAGCCCTCGCCGTCACCGCGAAGGTGCTCCAGCCGACCCTGATGGACTACCTCTCATGAGCAACATCCCCCTGACCTTCACCGTCGCGCCCTTCGGCCTCGAGCCGCTGGTGTCGTTCACGCTCGTCCCGGTCGCCGGGGCGAACGGGCTCTTCACGCTGGTCGGCGCCGGGGTCACGGCGTCCGGTGCCACCGACCCGCGGCTGTTCCTGCTCGACGCGGCGTCGCACCTGCCCTCGTACGCGCCGTCGCTCTCCGACGCGCAGGCCGCGTCCATCGGGCTCGCCGATCCTGCTGACGCGATGCTGCTCGTCGTGGCGAACCCCGGTGCCGCGGGCACCACGGTGAACCTGCTCGCCCCCGTCGTGGTGAACGCCCGCACGGGCGTCGGCGCGCAGTTCATCCTGGAGGACCAGGACCTGCCGCTGCGCGCGGAGCTCGCGCGGCGCTAGCGGCGCTGCGCTGCGCGCTGCGCGCTGCGCGCTGCGCGCTGCGCTGCCCGGTTCCGCTTCGCGCCACACTTTCGACACGGCAGAAGTCGATCGCGTTCTGCGGTGTCGAAGCTTGCGAACGCACAGGTTGCGCGCGCATGGTTCGACACGGCACGAGTCGTTCGACTTCTGCGATGTCGAAACCTGCACGCGCATCAGCCCTCCACAGGCCGCGCTTCCGAGTGGTCCGTCCACAGATCTCCACCGAAGACCGACCCGGGCCGCAGCATCCCGGAAGCTCTGGTCATGCGATCGCCAGCCTTCGACGTCGAGCTCATCAGGACGAGCACCCTCTTCGGTGCAGAGCGCCGTGCGGCTGAGCGCGCGGCACAGCGTGGCCAGCTCCTCCGTGTGCGATCCGGGGTGCTCGTCCGGCCGCGTGCGCTCGATGGGCTCCGGCCGGCGGATCGCCACCTCCTGCTCGTTCGTGCATCGCTGCCGCGAGTGACACAGGGCTCCGTCGTCGGCTGGTTGTCCGCGAGCAGCGTCCACGGGCTCCCGAGCTTCGGCGCATGGCCCGCGAAGGTGCACCTGCTCGATCCCACGACGGCGATGACCACGGTCACTGCGTGGTTCGTCCGACACGGTGTGGCACGCCACCCGTTCGGGACACCGACCGAGGTCTGCGGGATCCCCGTCACGGACCTCGTGCGCACGGTCGTCGACATCGCCGCGACACGACCGCTGCTCAACGCCCTGCCGGCAGTCGATCACGTACTCCGGGACCGGGTGATCGATCGTTCGGTCCTGATCGCGGCGGTCGACACGGTGGGGCCGAAGGCGCATGCACGAGCACGGACGGCCGTCGAGATGGGGTCGGCACTGTCGGGGTCGCCCGCGGAGTCGATCTGCCGGGTGCGGTTCCGACAGGTCGGAGCCCCCGAGCCGATCCAGCAGCACGAGTTCGCCCGCCCCGGGGACAGGCGAGCGGTCGTCGACTTCTGGTTCCCGGACCAGGGTGTCGTCGTCGAGGTGGACGGGCGCGCGAAGTACGAAGACACGGCGATGCTCGCTGGCGCTTCGACCGCCGACGCCCACTGGCGTGAGAAGCAACGCGAGGACTTCGTCCGCTCGTTCGACGGTGTCCGGGGTTTCGTGCGACTGACGTGGGCCGACCTGATGGACCCGGAGGTGGTCCGTGCGAAGCTCGCCCGCGCCGGCATCCCGTGCCGCTGAACCCCGGAGCGACGCGGGAGGTCAGAGCCGCGCTGGTGCCCCGTTCCCGGGTTGCGCTCAGGGCAGCGACGGCGCCGCGGGGTGGTACTTGCGTTGCCGCTCGACGGTGTGCGGGACGGTACCGGCGGCGATGACCTCACCGGCCGCGACACGCACGCCGTGGACCCGCCCCGCGCCCTTGAGCACGGCCGCGCGCCGGTCCGGATCCGGCTCGGTGAAGGTCCCACCACCCTCCAGGACGACGTCCCGAGCGGCGACGGTGCCGAGCACCTGCGCGCCCGGCCCGAGGTGCGCCGGTCCCTCGATGGCGGCACCACCACGCAGACGAGCACCGGCACCGACCACGACGTCCGCCGACACGGCGCTGACTGTCACTCCGCCCGGCCCGAGCTCCGCGTCCGCGCCCACCGACACCGATGCGCCGTCCGCCACGATGGTCACCGGTCCGGGTCCGACCCGCACGCCCGCCGCCACTTCGATCGTGCCGGTGTCGCGCGTCTCGAGCACCGCTCCCGGGTACAGCACCACACCGGTGCCGAGCGAGACGCCGAGCCCGATCAGCACCGACCCCGGGTCGAGCACGAGGACATCGGGCGCAAGCGCTGCGACCTCGGTGACCGTTCGGAAGCCCGCTGCGCGGCGGACAGCGTCGAGTGCGTGTTCTGGAGCCACCCAGCGAGCCTCCCACATGCCCGGCGTAGCGTGGCGGCATGGCCCCGAAGCAGAACAACCGGTCGGACCAGCGGGACCAGGCGATCGTTCCGCTGCCGCTCGCCCCCGTCGACCAGACGGCCCCGGACACCGCACTCCCGACGACGGCGAAGGGCTGGGCCAAGTGGCTCGACCGCGTCCTCGACGTGCAGCGACCGGTCGTCGTCGCGCATGTCAACGGCATCCGGCGGCGGAACCCGAACGCCTCCCCGGCAGAGGTGATCCAGATCCTCGAACGCCACTACCTGACGGCGGTGACGACGGGCGGCGCAGCAGTGGGTGCGAGTGCGGTGGTCCCCGGCATCGGCATCGCGGCGAGCTTCGGACTGAGCGGGGCGGAGACGGTCGGCTTCCTCGAGACGACGGCGCTCTTCGCGCAGTCCGTGACCGAGGTGCACGGCATCGCCCTGGACGACCCGGAGCGCTCTCGCACGCTGGTCATGGCGATGATCCTCGGCACGCCAGGTACCCAGCTCATCAAGCAGCTCGCGGGCCAGGCAGCCGGTGGGCAGGTGCGAACCGCCTTCTGGGGCGAGATGGTCACGTCTTCGCTCCCGCAGCAGGCGGTGACGGGGATCGGCAAGCAGGTCCGGGACTCGTTCGTCAAGCGGTTCGCCGCGCGACAGGGGACGTCGATGCTCGGGCGCGCGCTGCCGTTCGGGATCGGTGCCGCGGTCGGTGGACTCGGGAACCACGCGTTGGGGCGGAAGGTGATCCAGGCATCACGGACGGGCTTCGGCCTGCCGCCGGCGCACTTCCCCTTCTTGCTGGATCCGAAGGCCCCGAAGGCCCCGCGGCAGCGTCAACTGCCGTGGCGCCGCCGCGGCAAGGACGACCCAGAGGCGAACACGACGAGCACGACGAGCACGCACGACCGGACGAGCAAGCGCCCCGACACCGCACTCTGAGCGGTGCGGGAGCGCTAGAACGCCCGGACCGGCGTCGTCACGACCTGCCCGGCGTGGGCGAACCCACCGCCGAACCCGAACAGCAACGCAGGGACCCCCTCGGGCAGGTCGCCCCGCGCCCAGGCCTTGGACAGGCCGAGCGGAACGCTGGCCGCCGAGGTGTTGCCCGACTCCACGACGTCCCGGATCACGAACTTGGACTCCCCGCCGAGCGCCGCGACGAGGGGCTCGATGATCCGCAGGTTCGCCTGGTGGAACGCGAACACCTGGATGTCGTCCATGGTCAGCCCGGCGGCCTCGACGACTCGACGGGCGTGTCCCTCGGCTTCCGTGATCGCCCAGCGGTAGATCGAACGGCCCTCCTGCGAGAACCGCTCGGGGTCTCCGTCGACCACCACGGCGCGCTCGAGGTGCGGCACGCTTCCCCACGAGACCGGCCCGATCTCGGGGGCCGCCGACACGCCGAGCACGGCTGCGCCCGCACCGTCCCCGACCAGGACGCACGTGGAGCGGTCGGTCCAGTCGACGATCCCGGAGAGCAGCTCCGACCCGATGACGAGCGCGGTGTCGGCCGAACCGGTGCGGATCGCCTGGTCGGCGAGGGCCATCGCGTACTCGAAGCCGCTGCACGCGGTGTTGATGTCGATCGGCGCGGGGCCGTTCGTCATCCCGAGCGCTGCCGCGACCCGGCCTGCCGTGTAGGGCGCCCGGTCGCGGTGCGTGGTCGAGGCCACGATCACCAGGTCGACGTCCGACGGCGACTTGCCCGCGTCGGCGAGGGCTGCGGCGCCCGCCGCGGTTGCCATCGACGTCACGGTGTCGTCGGGCCCCGCGATGTGTCGCGAGGAGATGCCGGTGCGGGTAACGATCCACTCGTCGTTCGTGTCGACCATCGTCGAGAGCTCGTCGTTGGTCAGGATGCGGGAGGGCTGGTGGTGCCCGAACCCGAGGATCCGGCTGCCGCGGAGTGCTGGGATGTCCATCCGCCGCACGTTACTCCGCCCGCTGACCCGCCCATGCTCGAACCGGAATACAGCAGCGCACACACGTCGCGGCCGCACGACCGCCCGCGCCCGTCACGGCCACACGACCGCCCGCGCCCGTCACAGCCGCACGACAGCTCATCGACGCGACTTCGCGCTCTCCCGGTTGTTCGCCTTCTTGATCGCGTCGACGAGCTCGTCCTTCTTCATCGACGACCGCCCGCTGATGTCGAGCTTCTTCGCGACGTCCATCAGGTGCGCCTTCGAGGCGTTCGCGTCGACGCCCTCCTCCGTCGTGCCCGATCCACGCGATCCCGCGGCCCCGGAGTCCGACGGCCCGGAGGACTCCTTCTCCTCCCAGTGGTCGCCGACCTTCTCGTACTCGTGCTTGACGGCTGCGTACGCCGTGCGGTGCGCACGTTCGCCGTCGCCGTACTCCTCCTCAGCGGAGTCGAGGGCGGCGACGAAGATCTCCTGCGCGTGCTTCGGCGACCGCTGCAGGGTGCTCGGGATCTCGTCCTTGGCTGGCATGAGGTGCTCCTTCCTCAGACGACCGGCGTGGGCAGGACACCCTCCGGTTCCCCATCACCGGTACTCGCAGGGCCTGGCAGGACTCCGAGCCGCGCGGTAGACACGACCCATGGACTACACACATCTCGGACGGACAGGGCTGTCGGTCTCGCGAGCAGTGCTCGGCACGATGAACTTCGGGCCGGAGACCAGCGAAGACGACTCCCACGCGATCATGGACCGGGCCCACGAGCTCGGCGTGAACTTCTTCGACACCGCGAACGGCTACGGCGGCTCGGTGGGCAAGGGTGCCACCGAGGAGATCATCGGCCGCTGGTTCGCGAGGGGCGGCGGCCGTCGCGAGAAGACGGTCCTCGCCACGAAGGTCTACGGCGAGATGATCGACTGGCCGAACGGCGGGAAGCTCTCCGCGTACAACATCCGTCAGTCGCTGGACGCCAGCCTCCGACGCCTGCAGACCGACCACATCGACCTCTACCAGATGCACCACGTCGACCGGGACACCCCCTGGGACGAGATCTGGCAGGCCATGGAACTCGCTGTGCAGCAGGGCAAGGTGCTCTACGTCGGTTCGTCGAACTTCGCCGGCTGGCACATCGCGCAGGCCCAGGAAGCCGCGAAGCACCGCAACTTCCTCGGCCTCGTCAGCGAGCAGTCGATCTACAACCTCGTCGTCCGCGACGTCGAGCGCGAGGTCCTGCCCGCAGCCCGCCACTACGGTCTGGGTGTCATCCCGTGGTCGCCGCTGCAGGGCGGCCTCCTCGGCGGCATCATCGAGAAGACCGAGCAGGGTTCGCGCCGTCTGTCCGGCCGCAGCGCCGAGTACGTCGAGGGTCACCGCGACCAGCTGACCGGGTACGAGGCCTTCGCGAAGGAGCTCGGCCACACCCCGGGCGAGCTCGCTCTCGCGTGGCTGCTGCACCAGCCGGGCGTCACCGCACCCATCACCGGACCCCGCACGATGGAGCAGTGGGAGTCCGCGGTCCGCGCCGTCGACATCCGGCTCGACGACGCCGCGCTCGCGCGCCTCGACGAGCTGTTCCCGGGCCACAAGACCTCACCTGAGGACTACGCCTGGTGAGCTAGGGACAACGGCCTGGAGGCCCGGTGCGCGTCGGACGCGCACCGGGCCTCCAGTCGTGTGGTCGCGTCACAGCACGTGGTACGGACCGGCAGGACACGTCGCGCGGACCGGCAGGACACGTCGCGCGGACCGGCAGGACACGTCGCGCGGGCGCGCGGGGCACGTCGCGCGGGCCGGTGGCGTAGGTCCCGCTGTTCAGAGCGCGCCGATCTCCGCGTCCGTCAGACCGATCCAACGCAGGTAGCCCTCGACGCTCCCCCAGCGCGCTTCCACGTGCGCGATCACCGTCGTCATGATCTCCGGCACGCACCGTTGCGCGACCGCGGTCGCATCGAGGTCCGTGCTCACGGCACGCTCGCGGGCGAACCGCTCCGCCAGCCCGTCCGCACTCGCCGCGTAGTCGTCCCCGATGAGGGCCGTCGACGCGCCCCAGTGCCGGGCGAGCAGCGCGCTGATCACCCCGGTGCGGTCCTTGCCGGCGGAGCAGCAGACGAGCACGTCCCCCTCGATCTCGGCGATCGCCCGGAGCGCGGCGGCGATCCCGCTCCGGTGCCGGGTGAGCCAGTCGACGTACTGCTCCTCGAGCTGCACCGCTGCCGCGCCGGCCTCGGTCTTCGACGGGTCGAACAGGGGCACTCCGCGGTACCCGTCCGCGCTGCCGAGCGGGTGTGGGACCCGTTCGATCTCGTCGTCCCGGCGGAGGTCGACCACCCCGTCCAGCGCCGGGTAGGCCGAAGGGGGAACGGACTCCTCCGTGTTCGCGCGGTACACGGTGCGGGGTCGGCCGTCCTGCAGTCCGGGTCCCCCGACCGGGCGCAGGTTGGTCAGCATCGACGTCGTCGTCATGCTCCCACCCTGCCACGGCCGGGAGCGACGGCGCTCCCGGACCGCTTCGATGCGGCCGACCCGCGACGACGAGAACGTTGTCGTACGACAGCGACCCCGTCGTTCGTTGCACGCGCGGACATCCGCGGACGGGCGCAAGCGACAGCGTGGGTGTCATACGACAGCGACCCTGTCGTTCCCCGTCGACCCAGCCGCACCCCACCCACACACACAGGCACACACCCGCACCCCGCGCACGCACACACACACCCCACACACGACGAAGGCCCCCGCGCGCACGCGGGGGCCTTCGTCGATCAGGGGGCAGCAGCTACCGGACGCCGACCGGCGTCTCGTCGCGGTCCTCGTAGAGGACGTAGCCCTCTTCGCCGTGGACCGCGGTGTCGATGCCGGCGACCTCGTCCTCGGTCGTGACGCGGAAGCCCATCGTCTTCTCGATGATCCAGCCGATGATGAAGGCCAGCACGAAGGAGTACGCACCGACCGCACCGGCGGCGGCGGCCTGCTTGCCGAGCTGCGCGAACGAGCCCGAGTAGATCAGGCCGGTGTCGTTGGCGAAGAAGCCGAGGTACAGCGTGCCGACGATGCCGCCGACCAGGTGGACGCCGACGACGTCGAGCGAGTCGTCGAAGCCGAGGCGGTACTTCCAGTCGATCGCGAAGCAGCAGATGATGCCCGCCATGAAGCCGAGCAGGATGCCCCAGCCCGGGGTGAGGTTGGCACATGCGGGGGTGATCGCGACGAGGCCGGTGACGGCGCCCGATGCGGCACCGATGGAGGTGGCCTTGCCGTCCTTGAGCTTCTCGACGAGGAGCCAGCCGAGGATGGCGGCGGCCGGGGCGGCGAGGGTGTTCACCCAGGCGATCGCGGCGATGCCGTCAGCAGCACCCTCGGACCCGGCGTTGAAGCCGAACCAGCCGAACCAGAGGATCGCGGCACCGAGGAGGACGAAGGGCGGGTTGTGCGGCTTGTGGGCGCCCTTGGCGAACCCGACGCGCTTGCCGAGGACGATCGCCAGTGCGAGGCCCGCTGCACCGGCGTTGATGTGCACCGCGGTGCCGCCGGCGAAGTCGATCACGCCCCAGGTGGCTGCCCAACCGGAGGTGAGGTTGAAGACCCACGAGGCGACGGGGAAGTAGACGACCGTGACCCAGACGCCGGCGAAGACCATCCAGGCGCCGAACTTGGCGCGGTCGGCGATGGCGCCGGAGATGAGGGCGACCGTGATGATCGCGAAGGTCGCCTGGAAGCCGACGAACGCCATCGACGGGTACGCGGCGTTGATCGTGGAGGCCTTGGCCTCCTCGAACGCCTGGCCGAGGCCGATCTGGTTCCAGTCGATGCTGAAGAAGCCGACGGCGCCGGAGACGGCCGTCCCGTCGCCGTGGTTGGCGAAGGCGATCGCGTAGCCGTAGACGACCCAGAGGACGCTCACCAGCGCGATCGCCCCGAAGGACATCATCATCATGCTGATGACGGACTTGGCCTTCACCAGTCCGCCGTAGAAGAACGCCAGGCCGGGTGTCATGAACAACACCAGGGCTGCCATCACCAACACGAAGGTCGTGTTGCCTTGATCAAGCATGTCTCACCTCTCGATTGCAGTGCGGTCACCACGTCGGCGGTGCTTGCTGTGCATCGGGGCACCGACGTGTCCGCCTCGGGTAGGACAGAGTCTGGCGAGGTGACGTTTCGTGAGGGAGCACGATGTGTTTCGCGGGTGTAACGCGACGGGCCGCTTTGTAAACGTCGTGTTTCCGGAGCCTCGCGGCCCCCTGGACGGGGGCCAGGAGTTCCCGCAGTCCGTCCGGACGGTGCCCGACACGCGTCGCACAACGGTCACGAGGTGGCCCGACGCCCGGGCACCCCGCAAGATCGGCCCCGGACGGGAGGCACGACACCGGCCCGGCAGGACCGACGCGATCCGCGATCGACCCCGGACGGGAGGCGCGACACCGGCCCGGCAGGACCGGCCCGGACCGCGGTCGACTCAGTCCGGGACGCGGGTGAGGGCGACCACGCGACTCGCAGCGCGCAGGTACTTCTTCCGGTACCCGCCGTCGAGCATCGTGGCCGGGTAGACCTCGTCGAGCGGCGTGCCGGACGCGATGATCCGCACCTGCGCGTCGTACAGCCGGTCCACGAGCGCGACCCAGCGCAGCGCGTCGGTCTGGTCCGTGAACGGAGCGACGTCGGTGAGCCCGACCGCCTCGAGCCCGTCGACCAGCGCGACGTACTTCGACGGGTGCACGGACGCGAGGTGCGCGACGACGGACCGGAAGTCGTCGAGCGTGACCGCGCCGGACCCCGGCAACGACGCCGAGACGTCCGACACCACCGCGGCTGACTCGTCGACGGCACGGCGGCGGTAGTCGAGCCCGTCGATCCGCATGGTCTCGAACCGGTCGGACATCGCCTGGATCTCGCGGAGGAAGTCCTGCGCCGCGAAGCGCCCTTCGCCGAGGGCCCCCGGCGGGGTGTTCGACGTGGCGGCGAACCGGGTGCCGGTGTCGCTGAGCTCCTTGATGAGCCGCGTCATCATCATCGTGTCGCCCGGGTCGTCGAGCTCGAACTCGTCGATGCAGACCAGGGCGGTCCCGCGGAGCAGGTCGACGGTCCCCTGGAAGCCGAGCGCCCCGACGAGCGCGGTGTACTCGATGAACGTGCCGAAGGTCTTGCGCCCGGGCTCCGCGTGGTACGCCGCGGCCAGCAGGTGGGTCTTGCCGACGCCGAACCCGCCGTCCAGGTAGACGCCGGACTTCCCGGCGGAGGCGGACGACCCCGCCGCGGCACCGGCCGAACGCTTCCGTCCGAACAGCCCGCGCTTCACGGGCTCCGGCCGCGTCGCCACGAACGCCGACACCGCGTCGCGCACCGCGGCCTGGGACGGGTAGTCCGCGTCCGGCCGGTACGAGTCGAAGGACGCCTCGGTGAACTGGGGCGGCGGCACCAGCGACGCGGCCATCTGCTGGGGGGAAACCTGCGGGTCGCGGTCGACGAGGTGCTGGGGCAAGGGGCCGCCTTCCGGGAAGCGTGTCGTGGGGTGTCACGTTGCATCGGGCAGACGGTACGTCCGCGTACCGTTGCTCCCGACGCCGACCACCGATCCTAGTCCGGCGTCACGACCCACAAGGAGGCACCTCGATGACCGCACCGGTCGACCCGTCCGACAAGTTCCGCGCCTACGCCCACCCCGAGCGACTCGTCTCGACCGAGTGGCTGCAGGAACAGCTGGACGCCGCACGAGCCGGAGCTGGCAGCGGGGCGAGGGACCTCGTGGTCGTCGAGTCCGACGAGGACGTCCTCCTCTACGAGACCGGACACATCCCCGGCGCCGTGAAGATCGACTGGCACACGGACCTCAACGACCCGGTGCAGCGCGACTACATCGACGGGGAGGCCTTCGCCGCCCTGGTCGGCGGCAAGGGCATCGGCCGCGACACCACCGTCGTGATCTACGGCGACAAGAACAACTGGTGGGCCGCGTACGCCCTCTGGGTCTTCACGCTCTTCGGTCACGAGGACGTCCGGCTCCTCGACGGCGGCCGCGCGAAGTGGATCGCCGAGGACCGCGCCCTGACGACCGACCGCACGGAGGTCACCCCGGTCGAGTACCCGGTCGTCGAGCGCACCGACACTCTCGTCCGCGCCTTCAAGGAGGACGTGCTCGACCACCTCGGCAAGCCCCTCATCGACGTGCGGAGCGCCCCGGAGTACAGCGGCGACCGCACGACGGCGCCGGACTACCCGGAAGAGGGCGCCCTCCGCGGCGGCCACATCCCGACCGCGGTGAACATCCCGTGGGCGACGGCGGCCGCCCCCGACGGCACCTTCAAGTCCCGCGCGGAACTCGACGCCGTGTACCGGGACGGCGCCGGCATCGGCGACGCGGACGAGGTCATCGCCTACTGCCGCATCGGCGAGCGGTCGAGCCACACCTGGTTCGTGCTCCAGCACCTGCTCGGCTACGAGAACGTGCGCAACTACGACGGCTCCTGGACCGAGTGGGGCAGCGCCGTCCGCGTCCCCATCGTGCAGGGATCAGAGCCGGGTACGCTGCCGAACCGATGAGCGACACGACCTCCCAGCACGACGCGACGACCCTCCCCCGAGCCCTCGCGGAGATCCGCGACGACTTCCTGGAACTGTCCCAGGCCGACCGCCTGCAGCTGCTCCTCGAGTTCTCGAACGAGCTCCCGGCGCTGCCGGAGCGGCTCCGTGGACACGAGGACGAACTGGAACGCGTCGAGGAGTGCCAGTCCCCCGTCTTCATCACGGTGACGCTCGGCGCGGACGGCGACGCCCCGGACGTGGTCCGGATGCACGCAACGGCCCCGCGCGAGGCGCCGACCACCCGCGGCTTCGCCTCGATCCTGGCGCAGGGCCTGTCCGGTCTGACCGCCGACCAGGTGCTCGCGGTGCCGTCCGACTACCCGCTGACGCTCGGCCTGTCCGAGGCGGTCAGCCCCCTGCGGATCCGCGGGATGGTCGGCATGCTCGGTCGCGTGCAGCGACAGGTGCACGCGCTGGTGGCGGTGCGGTAGACGCACCGGCAGATCGACGGGAGGCCCGGTGCCAGCTGGCACCGGGCCTCCCGTCGGTCGTGTGGTGGACTACCGGGCCCCGGCCCGGTCCTGCGGCCGGACCACCTCGGTGAGCCACGCGAGGATCCGGGCGTCGAACCAGTCGGCGTCGTGGTTCCAGAGCTTGGTGTGGCGGGCGCCGTGCGCGACCTCGAGCCGGACGAGGTCCGGGCGGGCGGCCGCCAGGTCGTGCGACGCGGCGGACGGGACGAACCCGTCGTCGTCGCTGTGCAGGAGCAGGATCGGCACGTCGAGCTCGTCGGCGCGGGCGACCATGTCGAGCTCGCGGAGGTCGACGGGCCGGTGCAGGCCGGCGAACCGGTGGAGCACCGGGGTGCGGAGGACGCGCTGGGCGACCTTCCGGACGATCTTCGGCAGCTTCAGCGCCTGCCCCTGGGACTTCAGCACCGCGTGCCAGTCGACCACGGGCGACTCCAGCACCACGCCGTCGACGAGGCGGGCCGAGGCCGAGCGCAGCAGCGTCTGCAGCACCACCGCGCCGCCCATCGACCAGCCCATCAGCACGACGCTCGTCGCGCCCTGGCCGTCGACCCAGCGGAGCGCGGCGTCCACGTCTTCCCACTCCGTCGAGCCGAGCCCGTACCGGCCATCGACGCTCTTCGGTGCGACGCCGTCGTTCCGCCACGAGGCGAGGAGCACGGAGTAACCGGCGGCACGGAACACCGGGACGGCACGGATGGTCTCCGCGCGGGTGACGCCGCGGCCGTGGACGAGGACGGCCCACGGGGCTGCCGGGTCGTCGGCACGGACGACCCACGCGGGTGCCGGACCGTTCGGGGTCGGGACGTCGACGTCCTCGACCGGGACGTCGAGTTCGCCGGGCGTCAGGTAGAACCAGCCGCCCCAGCGGCCACGGCGGGCGTTCGTCGGGTCGCCGGCGTCGACCGCGATGATGCGCCGCGTGACGGTCGTCGCGGTGGTGCCGATCACGTCGCCGACGCGCATGTGGCCCGTGCCGCTGCCGAACCAGAGGCTGTAGCGGCCCTGCAGCTCGGTGTCCGGCGACCGCTCGAGCGTGACGGTGCCGCGGCCGGTGTCGACGGCCACGATCGGGACGCGCTCGGTCCGCTTGCGGTCCGGCGTGACGACCATCCGGGCGATCGCGGCGACGAAGCCACCGATCACCGCGGTGCCGACCGCGGCGGCCGCGATCCCGGTGCCGAGGGCGACGAGCCCAGCGGAGCGTGCGGTGTCCTGCGCCGGCTCACCGGCGGGTCGCGCGGAACGGGACATGGTCCGGAGCCTAGTCTGCATTCGTGTCCGAAACCCGAGAGCCCGACGCCTTCGCGCAGCTCCGCGCGTTCGTCGCGGCGGGCGGGACCCGCGCCGAGACGACGGTCACCGAGATCCCGTCCCCGAGCCGCATGGCACCCTTCTCGATCGCCCTCGCGGCGGACGTGTCGGGTGTGGAGCACGGGGTCGACTCGGACCTGGGGACCGGCCGGTTCATCGCCCTGTACGACCCCGCCGAGCCCGAGGGCTGGCACGGGGCGTTCCGCATCGTGACGTTCGCGCAGGCGCCGCTCGAACCCGAGATCGGGGTCGACGAGTTCGTCGCCGACGTCACGTGGAGCTGGCTCGTGGACGCGCTCGACGCGCACGGCGCCGAGTACGACCACGCTTCGGGCACCGCAACCAAGATCATCTCCCGCGGCTACGGCGAACTCGCCGCCCAGGGCGACGGCGCACAGCTGGAGCTCCGGGCGTCGTGGACGCCGCGCGTCGTCGACCTGGACGGCGCCGGTCTCGGCGCCGCCGACCTCGTCGCGCACGTCGAGGCGTGGGAGGAGATCGTCGCCATGCTCGCAGGACTGCCGCCGTCGTCGGACGGTGTGACGCTCCTCGGCCCGAGGAGGCTCGCCCGTGACTGATGCCCTGACTGTTCCGTTCGAAGAAGGGCACGACGCGGTCAAGGTGATCGAGTCGCGCGACGACTACCTCGAGGCCGTCGCGGCGATCGCCGCCGGACACGGCCCCGTCGCCGTCGACGCCGAGCGCGCCAGCGGCTACCGGTACTCGCAGCGCGCCTACCTGATCCAGGTGTTCCGCCGCGACGCCGGCGCCTTCCTGTTCGACCCCATCGCGATCGGCTCGTTTCAGGAGCTGCAGGACGCGATCGTCGACGAGGAGTGGCTCTTCCACGCCGCGTCGCAGGACCTCCCCTGCCTCCGCGAGGTCGGGCTCGTCCCCACTCGGATCTTCGACACCGAGCTCGGCGCGCGGATCGCCGGGTTCCCCCGCGTGGGCCTCGGCGCCGTCGTCGAGCAGCTCCTCGGGATCACGCTCGCGAAGGCACACTCCGCGGCGGACTGGTCGACCCGGCCGCTGCCGCAGTCCTGGCTCGTCTACGCCGCGCTCGACGTCGAGCTGCTGCCGGACCTCCGCGACGCCCTCGCCGCCGTGCTCGACGAGGCGGGCAAGACCGAGATCGCCTGGCAGGAGTTCGACGCCGTGCTGCACCGCGCCCCGAAGCCCGCTCGTGCCGAGCCCTGGCGTCGGCTCTCCGGGATGCACGCGCTCCGCGGCACCCGTGCGCTCGCGATCGCCCGGTCGCTGTGGACCGCCCGGGACGCCTTCGCGCAGGAGACCGACATCGCTCCGGGCCGGATCATCCCGGACTCGGCCATCGTCGCCGCTGCCGCCGCCGCTCCGGAGTCCCGCAAGGACCTCGCCGCGGTGAAGGCGTTCACGGGCCGGGCCAGCCGGTCCGAGCTCGACCGCTGGTGGGCCGCCGTCGACGAGGGCCGGACCACCGAGGACCTGCCGCGCCTCCGGGGCAAGGGCGAGCCGACGCTGCCGCCACCCCGCGCGTGGGCGGACCGGAACCCCGCCGCCGACCGTCGGTACAAGGCCGCACGAGCCGCGGTCACGACACGCGCCGAGGAGCTCGACATCCCGCTGGAGAACCTCCTCACGCCGGACACGCTCCGGACCATCTCGTGGGAGCCCCCGGCGACCGTGTCGGACGAGTCCGTGGCGGCGGCGCTCGTCGCGCTCGACGCCCGGCCCTGGCAGGTCGAGGCGACCGCGTCCCTCATCGCATCCGCCTTCACCGCGCCCGCCGTTGTCGCTGCTGCACAGGACTCCTCCGCGGAGGACCCGGCGGTCTCGTAGGAACCGACCAACCGAGGTGCTGCCGCCCAGGCGCGGGGCATAGCGTCGGGAGGGACGTCGGGGTACGCCCCGACACAGGGCCAGGGCGGACCGATCGCCCGGCTCGATCGATGTGGATCTGTGGAGGCCAGCTTTGCCAAAGGCATCAGACGTCGTCTTCGTCGACGGCGTGCGGACACCGTTCGGACGTGCCGGGGAGAAGGGGGTGTTCTGGCGGACCCGCGCCGACGACCTCGCCGTGCACGCGATGCGTGGCCTGCTCGACCGGAACAGTTCGCTCGACGGTGCCGCGGTCGATGACGTCGCGGTGGCGGCCACCACCCAGCAGGGCGACCAGGGCCTCACCCTCGGCCGCACCGTCGGGATGCTCGCCGGCCTGCCGAAGTCCGTCCCCGGGTACGCCATCGACCGGATGTGCGCCGGCGCCATGACGAGCGTGACGACCCTCGCGGGTGCGATCGCGTTCGGCGCGGCCGACATCGCCATCGCCGGTGGCGTCGAGCACATGGGCCGCCACCCGATGGGCTTCAACGCCGACCCGAACCCGCGCTTCGTCGCGGAGCGCATGGTCGCTCCCGACGCGCTCGTGATGGGCAACACCGCCGAGCGCCTGCACGACCGTTTCCCCGCGATCACGAAGGACCGCACCGACGCCTTCGCCGTGCAGTCCCAGCAGCGGTACGCCGCCGCCTGGGGCGCCGGCAAGCTGCAGCCGGACGTCGTCCCGGTCGAGGTCAACACCGGAGCAGGCTGGGACATCGTGTCGGCCGACGAGCCGCCGCGTCCCGGCACCACCCTGGAGGCCCTGGCCGCGTTGAAGACGCCGTTCCGCCCCCACGGACGGGTCACCGCCGGCAACGCCGCCGGACTCAACGACGGCGCGACGATGAGCCTTCTGGCGTCGTCGGCCGGCGCGGCGGAGCACGGCCTGCCGACGAAGATGCGCATGGTCTCGTTCGCCTTCGCCGGCGTCGAGCCCGAGGTGATGGGCGTGGGCCCGGTGCCCGCCACGGACAAGGCACTGTCGAAGGCCGGCCTGTCGATCGACGACATCGGCCTGTTCGAGATCAACGAGGCGTTCGCCGTGCAGGTGCTCGCCTTCCTGGACAACTACGGCATCGCGCAGGACTCCCCGAACGTCAACGCCTGGGGCGGTGCGATCGCCGTCGGGCACCCGCTGGCCTCGAGTGGCGTCCGCCTGATGAACCAGCTCGCGGCGCAGTTCGCCGAACGGCCCGACGTCAAGTACGGCATCACCACGATGTGCATCGGCCTGGGCCAGGGCGGCACCGTCATCTGGGAGAACCCCTCGTACAGCAAGTCCGCGGCTCGGAAGGCGGCCTGACCATGACCCTCGTCGACAACGACCAGCTGCTCGCGCTCTCCGAGGACGAGGTCGTCACCCACTCCTACGTCAAGCACGTCGCGCTGCCCTCCGGCGGCACCCTCGCGCTCATCACGCTCGACAACGGCAAGGACTACAAGCGCCCCTCGACCCTCGGCCCGCGCACGCTCATCGAGCTCTCCGGGGTGCTCGACACCCTGGGGACCGAAGCGGCGAACGGCACCGTCCAGGCCGTCGCGGTCACCGGCAAGGAGTACTGCTTCGCCGCCGGGGCCGACCTGTCCCAGGCTGCGTCCGTGCCGTCGCGCGAGGTCGCCCACGACCTCGCGGCCCTCGGGCACGCGACGCTCCGGAAGTTCAGCGACCTGGGTGTCCCGTCGTTCGCGTTCATCAACGGGATCGCGCTCGGCGGCGGCCTCGAGATCGGGCTGCACTGCGACTACCGGGTGTTCTCGTCCGCCGCGCAGGGCATCGGGCTGCCCGAGGTCTTCCTCGGCATCATCCCCGGCTGGGGTGGTGCGACCCTGCTCCCCCGCCTCATCGGCCCGGAGAAGGCGCTCCGGGTCATCGTCGAGAACCCGCTCAAGAACAACCGTCTGATGGACGGCGCGGCAGCGGTCGAGCTGGGCATCGGTGACGCACTCATCCCCTCGGTGACGTTCCTGCCGTCCGCGGTCGCGTGGGCCGACGGCGTCGTGGCCGGACGCACCAAGGTCGTCCGGAAGAACGAGCCCGGCATGCTCGAGAAGGCCGCGTGGGGCACGGTCGTCAAGGTCGCCCGCTCGCAGGTCGCATCGAAGATCGGCACCGTCCCGAAGTCGCCGTTCCGTGCGCTCGACCTGGTGGCGGCCGCGAAGTCGGGCTCCCTCGACGAGCGGTTCGCCGGTGAGGACGACGCACTCGCCGACCTGCTGTCCGGCGACCAGTTCGCGGCGTCGATGTACGCCTTCGACCTCGCGCAGAAGCGCGCGAAGCGTCCGGTCGGTGCACCGGAGGGCGTCGAGGGGAACAAGATCACGAAGGTCGGCGTGCTCGGCGCGGGGCTGATGGCGTCGCAGTTCGCGCTGCTGTTCGCCCGCCGGCTCGGCGTCCCGGTCGTCATCACCGACGTGGACCAGGCCCGTGTCGATGCCGGTGTCGCGCGCATCCACGGTGAGGTCGCGAAGCTGCTCGAGAAGGGCCGCGTGTCCCCGGACGACGCGAACCGCATCACCGCACTGGTCAGTGGCTCGGTGTCGTACGACGCCTTCGCCGACGCCGACTGGGTCATCGAGGCCGTGTTCGAGGAGATGTCCGTCAAGCAGTCGGTCCTCGCGGCCATCGAGAAGGTGATCGCGCCGGACGCGATCCTCGCGACGAACACCTCGTCCTTGTCCGTGGGAGCGATGGCGAGCGTGCTCGAGCACCCGTCACGACTCGTCGGGTTCCACTTCTTCAACCCGGTCGCCGTCATGCCCCTCGTCGAGGTCGTCCGCGCCGCCGAGACCTCCGACGAGGCCGTCGCCACGGCGCTGTCCGTCGCGAAGACCCTGAAGAAGACGGCGATCGTGACCGCCGACCAGCCGGGCTTCGTCGTGAACCGGGTCCTCGCCCGCGTGCTCGGCGAGGCGATGCGCGGCGTCGAGGAGGGCACCCCGTTCGACGTCGTCGCCGCCGGCGCACAGCCCCTCGGGCTGCCGATGTCCCCGTTCGAGCTGCTCGAGCTCGTCGGGCTCCCGGTCGGCGCGCACGTGCTCGACTCGCACCACGCCGCATGGCCGGAGCGCTTCTACCCCGGCGACGGACTGAAGAAGATCGCCGAGTTCGGGCACATCCTGACGCGCGACAAGAAGGGCAACGCGACCGGGTACGACCCCGCTGCCGTGAAGCTCGTCGCACCGTCGCGCCGCGATGCCTCCCCGGTCGACGCGGCCGCGATGCAGCAGCGCTTCGAGGACGCCCTCGCGGACGAACTGCACCGGATGCTCGAGGACGGCGTCGTCGAGCACGTGGAGGAGATCGACCTCGG
The DNA here is from genome assembly GCF_003755165.1 of Curtobacterium sp. PhB130. NCBI lineage: Bacteria > Bacillati > Actinomycetota > Actinomycetes > Micrococcales > Microbacteriaceae > Curtobacterium > Curtobacterium sp. PhB130. Next base: position 266,766 of record NZ_RKII01000009.1, read on the forward strand.
GCTGATCCTCGGCGCGGGCTACCCGTTCCAGGCCGGTGGCATCAGCCCGTACCTCGACCGCTCCGGAGCCTCGGAGCGCGTCTTCGGCGGCACGTTCCACGACCCGGCGATCGTCGGCCCCGCCTCCCGCTGATCACTGCACCCGGTCACGGACGCAGCACCACGGATCCCCGTGGTGCTGTGTCCGTTCCGCGGTGCGGTGCGGCCTGGTCCGGTCCGGGCGTAGATTCGAGCCATGCAGGACTGGTGGGCGCCGAAGACGACCGGTGGGCCGTCCGTCGTGCTCCCGCTCCCGCTCACCGAGGTCCCGGCCACACTCCGACGCGCGATCGACGCCGTCCCGGGTGCTGCCGCGATGGAGATCCGGGCGGACGGCGCGGTGATTGGCCGCCGGACGTCCTTCGCCCTCCGTGCCGAGAACATCGTCGTGGCGTTCGAGCGCATCGACGCGGGGTCGAGCCGCGTGCGCATCATCCGCGAGGGCCGCGACGGCCTCGACTCCGGCAGGGTCCTGTTCGTGAGCCCGATGGCGCGGGCCGTCCTCCGCGAGGCACGCGCCGCCGCCACTCTGCCGCCGCCGTCCTGACGCGCCCCGCAGCCCCCGCGCGGCCGCGGGCGCTGCCGCTGCCGCCGCCGCCCTCGCTGCGGCGGCGCTGGCGCGGACTGGCGTCGCACAACCGAAACCGCCTTGCACCACGGACGTCCGTGGTTCGAGGCGGTTTCGGTTGTGCGGCGCCGAACCGCGCTAGCGCTCGGACGACGACGGCGACGCGGACGACGACGCGGACGACCCTGCGCCCGCCGACCCCGCGGACGACCGCGCCCGCGCGGGCTTCGCCTGCGGCAACTTCGTCCCGACCACCTGGTCGATGACGTCGCGCGCGATCGTCTGCGCCGTGAGCCCCACGTCGGTGAGGATCTGGGAGCGCGTCGCGTGGTCGATGAACTCGTCCGGCAGCCCGAGCTCGTTCACCCCGGTGTCGACGCCCGCTGCGCGCAGGTCCTGCCGCAGCCGCGTCCCGACGCCACCGACGCGCACGCCGTCCTCGACCGTGATCACGAGCCGGTGCGACCGCGACAGCTCGATGAGCGACGCCGGGATCGGCACCACCCACCGCGGGTCGACGACGGTGACGCCGATCCCCTGCGACTCGAGCAGCGCCGCCGCCTCGAGCGCGACGGGCACCATGGACCCGACGGCCACGATCAGCACGTCCTCGTCGGACGAGTCCGACTCGTGCAGCACGTCGACGCCGTCCGACAGGCGCCGGAGCGCGGGGATGTCCGGCCCGACCTGCCCCTTCGACCAGCGGAGCACGGTGGGCGCGTCGTCGATCGCCACGGCTTCGCGGAACTCCTCCCGCAGCGTGGGGGCGTCACGGGGCGCGGCGATCCGGATGCCCGGCACGACCTGCAGCAGCGCGAGGTCCCACATGCCGTGGTGCGAGGGGCCGTCGGGACCGGTGACCCCGGCACGGTCGAGCACGAACGTCACGCCGGCGCGGTGCAGCGCCACGTCCATCAGCACCTGGTCGAACGCCCGGTTGATGAACGTGGCGTACAGCGCGACGACGGGGTGCAGTCCCCCGTAGGCGAGTCCGGCGGCGGTGGTCACGGCGTGCTGCTCCGCGATGCCGACGTCGTAGACGCGCTCGGGGTGCTGCTGCTGGAACAGGTGCAGCCCGGTCGGCCGGAGCATCGCAGCCGTGATCGCGACGATCCTGGGGTCCTCGTCGCCGAGCTCCGCCAGCGAGTTCGCGAACACCGAGGTCCACGACGGGCCCGAGGCGGTCTCGAGCGACTCCCCGGTCTCGGGGTCGATGTGCCCGACGGCGTGGAACTGGTCCGCCTGGTCGCGGAGCGCCGGCTCGAAGCCGTGGCCCTTCTCCGTGATGGCGTGCACGATGACCGGCGCGCCGTAGGCCTTGGCCTGTCGGAGCGCGGCTTCCATCGCCTGCTGGTCGTGGCCGTTCACCGGGCCGATGTACTTGACGTCGAGGTTCGAGTACAGCGCCTCGTTGTTCGTGAACCGGGACAGGAACCCGTGCATCCCGCCGCGCATCCCCCGGTAGACGGCCCGGCCGGGTGCACCGAACCGTGCGGCGACCGCCTGCGTCTTCTCGAACAGGGCGCGGTACTCGCGGCGCGTCCGCACCGAGTTGAGGTACCGGGCCATCCCGCCGATCGTCGGGGCGTACGAGCGCCCGTTGTCGTTGACGACGATCACGAGGCGACGGTCGTTGTCGTCGGAGATGTTGTTGAGCGCCTCCCACGTCATCCCGCCGGTGAGCGCGCCGTCGCCGACGACCGCGACGACGGTGCGTCCGGACTGGCCGGTCTGCCGGAAGGCCCGGGAGATCCCGTCCGCCCAGGACAGCGATGAGGACGCGTGCGAGGACTCGACGATGTCGTGCTCGGACTCGCTCCGCTGCGGGTACCCGGCGATGCCGCCGCGCTCCCGCAGGTGCGAGAAGTCCTGCCGCCCGGTGACGAGCTTGTGCACGTACGACTGGTGCCCGGTGTCGAAGACGAACGGGTCGTTCGGGGAGTCGAACACCCGGTGCATCGCGAGCGTCAGCTCGACGACGCCGAGGTTGGGCCCGAGGTGCCCGCCGGTCTTGGCGACCTCCGCGACGAGGAACCGCCGGATCTCCGCGGACAGTTCCGTCATCTGCGCGTCACTGAGACGCTTCAGGTCGCGCGGCGACGTGATGCTGGCGAGCAAGCTCACGGGCGCTCCTTCCATGCTGCGAATGCCCCACTCTATGCGCGTGACCAGCAGACGGACTGGAGGCCCGTGGCGGGTTCGCCACGGGCCTCCAGTCCGATCCGGTCAGCGTCAGCAGACCGTGGTCACCTTGCTCAGACGAGCGAGCGGAGCACGTACTGCAGGATGCCGCCGTTGCGGTAGTAGTCCGCTTCACCGGGGGTGTCGATGCGGACCACCGCGTCGAACCCGACGGGCTGCTTGCCCTCGGGCGAGTGCTCGCTCGGCGTCGCGGTGACGTGCACCGTCTTCGGGGTCCGGCCCTCGTTGAGCTCGGTCAGCCCGGAGATCGAGACGACCTCGGTCCCGTCGAGCCCGAGGGACTCGATCGACTCGCCGACCGGGAACTGCAGCGGGACGACGCCCATGCCGATGAGGTTCGAGCGGTGGATGCGCTCGAAGCTCTCGGTGATGACGGCCTTCACGCCGAGCAGGTTCGTGCCCTTGGCCGCCCAGTCGCGCGACGACCCGGAGCCGTACTCCTTGCCGCCGAAGACGACCAGCGGGATGCCCTGCTCCTGGTAGTGCTGCGAGGCGTCGTAGATGAACGACTGCTCGCCGTCGGGCGTCGTGAAGTCACGGGTGTAGCCGCCCTCCACGCCGTCGAGGAGCTGGTTGCGCAGGCGGATGTTCGCGAACGTGCCGCGGATCATGACCTCGTGGTTCCCGCGACGCGAGCCGTAGGAGTTGAAGTCCTTGCGGTCGACGCCGTGCTCGGCGAGGTACTTGCCCGCCGGGCTGTCGGCCTTGATCGAACCGGCCGGCGAGATGTGGTCGGTCGTGACTGAGTCACCGAGCTTCGCGAGCACACGGGCACCGGAGATGTCCGAGACCGCGTCCGGGGTCATCGTCATGCCCTCGAAGTACGGGGGCTTCCGGACGTACGTCGACTCGGCATCCCACTCGAAGGTGTCGCCCGTCGGGGTCGGCAGGTTCTTCCACCGGTCGTCACCCTCGAACACGGAGCCGTACTCGTGGGTGAACATCTCGGTGTCGATGGACTCGTCGATGACCTGCTGGACCTCTGCCGCGTCGGGCCAGATGTCGGCGAGGAAGACGTCGTTGCCGTCCGAGTCCTTGCCGAGGGCGTCCTTGTCGAAGTCGAAGTGCATCGACCCGGCGAGGGCGTACGCGATGACCAGCGGCGGGGACGCCAGGTAGTTCATCTTCACGTCGGGGTTGATGCGCCCCTCGAAGTTGCGGTTGCCGGAGAGCACCGCGGTGACGGCGAGGTCGTTGTCCTGCACGGCCTGCGAGATCTCCTCGGGCAGCGGGCCCGAGTTGCCGATGCAGGTGGTGCAGCCGTAGCCCACCGTGTAGAAGCCGAGCTGCTCGAGGTAGGTCGTGAGGCCGGCCTTCTCGTAGTAGTCCGTGACGACCTTCGAGCCCGGTGCGAGCGTGGTCTTGACCCACGGCTTCGCGGTCAGGCCCTTGTTCGCGGCGTTCCGGGCGAGGATGCCGGCGGCCATCATGACCGACGGGTTCGACGTGTTCGTGCACGAGGTGATCGCGGCGATCGCCACGGCGCCGTGGTCGATGGTGAACGGGTCGGCCCCGTCCATCAGGACCTTCGTCGGCTGCGAGGCGGTCGACGGGGCGCTCGACACGTACACGTGGTCGTGCGTCTTCGTGTCCTCGTTCGTCGAGCCGGCGGCGATCGGGTCGGAGGCCGGGAAGGTCTCCTCGACCGCGTCGTCCAGGTCGGTCTGCGCCGACGGCACCGTGTAGTTGTTCAGGTCGACCTCGAACTGGTCCTTCGCCTTCGACAGCTCGATGCGGTCCTGCGGACGCTTCGGGCCGGAGATCGACGGGACGACCGTGGAGAGGTCGAGCTCCATGTACTCGGAGTAGTTCGGCTCGACGGAGGCGTCGTGCCAGAGCCCCTGGGCCTTGGAGTAGGCCTCGACCAGGGCGATCTGCGCTTCGTCGCGGCCGGTCAGGCGGAGGTAGTCGAGCGTGACGTCGTCGACCGGGAAGATCGCGGCGGTGGAGCCGAACTCCGGCGACATGTTGCCGATGGTGGCGCGGTTCGCGAGCGGGACGGCGCTGACGCCCTCACCGTAGAACTCGACGAACTTGCCGACGACGCCGTGCTTGCGGAGTTCCTGCGTGATGGTGAGCACCACGTCGGTCGCGGTCACGCCGGCCGGGATCTCACCGGAGAGCTTGAAGCCGACGACCTTCGGGATGAGCATCGACACCGGCTGGCCGAGCATCGCTGCCTCGGCCTCGATGCCGCCGACGCCCCAGCCGAGCACGCCGAGCCCGTTCACCATGGTGGTGTGCGAGTCGGTGCCGACGAGGGTGTCCGGGTACGCGTAGGTCTCGCCGTCGAAGTCACGCGCGTAGGTGACCTTCGCCAGGTACTCGATGTTGACCTGGTGGACGATGCCGGTTCCCGGCGGGACGACCTTGAAGTCCTCGAACGCGGTCTGGCCCCAGCGGAGGAACTGGTAGCGCTCCCCGTTCCGCTCGTACTCGAGGTCGGTGTTGCGCTGGAGCGCGTCCGTGCTGCCGAAGAGGTCGGCGATGACGGAGTGGTCGATGACCATCTCGGCCGGCGACAGCGGGTTGATCTTGTTCGGGTCCCCGCCGATGTCGGCCATCGCCTCGCGCATGGTGGCGAGGTCGACGATGCACGGGACACCGGTGAAGTCCTGCATGACCACGCGGGCCGGGGAGAACTGGATCTCGGTGTCCGGGTCGGCCTCGGGCCGCCAGGAGCCGAGCGAGCGGATCTGGTCCGCCGTGACGTTCTTGCCGTCCTCGGTGCGGAGGAGGTTCTCGAGCAGCACCTTGAGGCTGTACGGGAGCTTCTCGTGGCCGGGGACCGAGTCGATCCGGTGGATCGCGTAGTCGACACCCCCAACCGACAGTGTGTCCTTCGAGCCGAAGCTATTGACTGCAGCCACCGTGCCGCCTCCCTACTGATCGGTTTGCCCTCATCTTCGCGGGCCGCGGATCGTCCCACCAGCAAGGCAAACCTAAACCCGCCGGCTGTGGTGCGCCCGGCGGGAGATGTCTTGATGTCGAGATAACTCTACACCGCGCGGGCGTCGCCCTCGTCGCGCTTGAAGACCGTGCGGACCAGGAGCCACGTCACCCAGAGCAGTGCCGCGTACAGCGGGACGCCGGTGATGAGCTTGATGCCGGCGAGGAGTTCGACCTGCGCCGTGAGGTAGAGCGGGATCTCGATGACCAGGCGGAGCGCGAAGAGGCCCACCCACATCCACGTGGCCACGGTGAGGACCCGGCGCTTCGCGGGGTCGGCCCGCCAGTCCATCGGGCCGCCGTCCTCACCCTGGGCCAGCAGCCCGACGATGAGCCCGATGAGCGGACGACGGATCGCCAGGGTCACGAGGAGCCCGAGGAGGCAGACCAGGTTGATCACGATGCCCGGGATGAAGTTGCTCTCCGCCTTGCCCGTGATGAGCGCGAGGCCCGCCGAGATCGCCACGCCGAGGATGCCGGCGAAGGACATCGCGAGCGACTGGCGCTGCAGCAGTCGGAGCACGACGAACACGAGTCCGACGACCACGGGGATCACGACGCTCGGTACGAGTTCCTTCGTGACCGCGTACACGATCAGGAACGCGAACCCGGGCAGGACCGACTCGGCGAGGCCGCGGGCACCGCCGATCGCGGTCACGAGGGCCTTGCCCGACGGGGCTTCCCCTGGTGCCACCTGGCCGATGCCGGCGTTCCGGACGGCGTCGCGGAGCTGCGCGTTCAGCGAGAGCGGCTGCTCCCGCTCGTCCGCGAAGCGGTCGTCCGCGACACGGTCGTCACGGTCGTCGTCCTGCTCGGGCACCGGCACACCAGCCTCAGATCGCCGACTGCGTCGACTTCGGCATGTGCAGCGGGATCAGGTCGCGCGGCGGCATCGGCGTGCCACCACGGACGACCACGACGCTGCGGAACAGCTCCTCGATCTCCTCGGCGGACTCCGGGTCCTCCGCCGCCTTGCCCGCGATCACACCGCGGAGGAACCAGCGGGGACCGTCGACGCCGATGAAGCGCGCGGGACGAGCACCGCCGGTGCCGCCCTCCCCGTCGACGACGACGGGGACGGTGGCGCGGAGCTCGGGGCCGAACGGACCGTCGACCTCGGTCACGGAGCCGCCCTGCCGCTCGATCTGCTCGGCGATCTGCGCGCGGATCTCGTGCCAGAGCCCGGTGGAGCGGGGTGCTGCGAACGGCTGGACCTGCAGCGTGGACTCGTCGTAGTCGAGCCCGACGGCGACGACGCGCTGCGAGCCCTCCTCGACCTCGAGCCGCAGGTGCAGGCCCTCGCGCGGCAGGATCTTCACGCCGCCGAGGTCCACGTACGGCCGGACCGGGTTCGCCTCGGTCTCGTCGAGCGGCCCGTTGTCCTCACGGTCCTCCGGTGCGGACTTGTCCGTCGGGGCCACCGCCACGACCTCGTCGAGGCCGGCGTCGGCCTCGTCGGCGAGCTCGACCTCGGGGGTCGTCTCCGCCACCTCGACGTCGCCGGCGACCGCTTCGGCCACCTCGACCTCGTCACGCTTGCGTCGCCCGATCCTCATCGCTTGGTCCCTTCCTGCTCGTTCGTGACACCGTAGCCCGATGATCCGAAGCCGCCCTGGCCGCGGACGCTGTCCGGGAGCGCGTCGACGCGGGTGAAGACCGCCTGGGTCACCGGCATCACGATCATCTGCGCGATCCGGTCGCCGGCCTGCACCGCGTACGGCTCGGTGGCGTCGGTGTTCAGCAGCGCGACCTTGATCTCGCCGCGGTAACCGGCGTCGACCGTGCCGGGGGCGTTCACGATGGTGATGCCGTGCTTCGCGGCGAGACCGCTGCGCGGCACGACGAAGGCGGCGTGGCCGTCCGGGAGCGCGATCGACAGCCCCGTGCCGACGAGCCGACGCTCACCGGGAGCGAGGACGAAGGCCTCGGTCGAGACGAGATCGGCACCGGCATCACCGGGGTGGGCGTAGCCGGGAGCGTTCTCCCCGGTCCAGAGGACGTCGACTGGTTCGGTCACGTGTCGAGGGTAGTGCAGACCGTGACCGTTCCGTGACCTGCCCCGACTCGTGGTCGAATGGTCTCGTGACCCTGTACCGCGAACGCCTCTGGGCGCCGCCGAGCCTGTACCTGGCGACGGCGCTCGTCATCCCCGCGAGCCTCCTCGTGTTCCTCCCGATCAACATCACGACGGGGATCGTCGTCGCCGTCTGCATGGAGCTCGCCGTCCTGGTGCTCCTGTGGGTGATGGCCCCCGTCATCGAGGTGACGGAGACCGAGTTCCGCGCCGGCCGTGCCCATCTCCCCCGGACGCTGGTGGGCGACGTCGCCGGTTTCACCGGCGCCGAGGCGACGACCCAGCGCGGGCCGAAGCTCGACGCCCGTGCGTGGACGCTCTTCCGCGGCTACGTCAAGGGCGTCGTGCGCGTCGAGGTGCACGACGACGCCGACCCCACCCCCTACTGGCTGGTCAGCGTGCGCGACCCGGAGAAGGTCGCGGCGGCCCTCCGGTCCTGAGCCGTCCCGACCGCACGTCGGTCGGCAAACGCATGACGGGAGGCCCGGTGCCAGCTGGCACCGGGCCTCCCGTCGTCACATGCGTGCCCTAGAGCGCCGCGCACTCCGCGCAGACCGGGCCGAGCTTCGACTCGTGGTCGAGCTGTGAGCGGTGCTTCACGAGGAAGCACTCGACACAGGTGAACTCGTCGACCTGCGGGGGGAGCACGACGACGTCCAGGTCGACGTCGCTGAGGTCCTGCCCGGCCAGCTCGAAGCTGCCCGGGTTGTCGGAATCATCATCGACGACCCCCGACATCTTGTCGGGCACGCGCTCCTTGAGGGCCTCGATCGACTCCGAATCGGAGTTGTCGTCGGTCTTCCGGGGGGCGTCGTAATCGGTGGCCATGCCCATCCATTTCTCGTATCGAGAGGGTCGTCGCCGGAGATCGGCGGCGACAGTATCCAACACGCGCCGCCCAGATGCAAACTGAACGTCGGGTGGCTCGTCTGGCGCTGCAACCCGTGACCGCGCCCGTCCATTCCCGGGGTCCGGGAAACGATGCGGACGAGCACGCGGCACGCCCGTGCGCCTCCCCGGATTCCGCTCCCTCCCGCTGCATACTTCCCGGGTACGACGCACGACCGTACGCACGCATCGGAAGGCGGAACCATGCAAGACGTGAGAGTCATCGGAGTGGAATCCGGGGCGCTCCTGCTCGCGACCGACGGCGGCAGCGAGTTCCGGTTGCCCGTCACCTCGGCGCTGCCGGGGCAGGTCCGGCAGGCGAACCCCGACGGCACGCCGCAGAAGCGGGTGTCCCCCAAGGACGTGCAGGCGCGCATCCGGGGCGGTGCCGACGCCACCGACGTCGCGGCCGCGCTGGACGTCGACGTCGAGTACGTCCGTCGCTTCGAGGGCCCCGTCCTCGCTGAGCGTGCCTTCATCCTCGACGCCGCGCACCGCGTCGCCGTCACCCCCGTCGACGACAGCACGCCGGACACCTTCGGCGAGGCGATCACCGCCCGGCTCGACACCGGCGACGCCACCGGTGTCGCGTGGTCGAGCTGGAAGCACGTCGAGAACGGCTGGATGGTGCAGGTCCGCTACACCGCCGCCGAGGTCGAGCACGACGCCCAGTGGCACTTCGACCCGAAGACGTCGACGCTGACGCCGGACAACGGCGACGCGCACCGCCTGTCGCACACCGAGGACGAGGGGCTCGCACCGCGGCTCCGCGCCGTCGAGCTCGACCCCGAGGACACCGACGGCACCCGCTTCGACTCCGGCGCCTTCCGCGTCGACGAGCCGGACGAGGACGTCACCAACCCCGAGGTCACCGACCGCGCACCGCTCCGTCCGCCGCTCCCCCGCATCGGCACGGCGCAGATCGAGGAACGCGCCCCGGGCAACGAGACCGCCGATCTGCTCGAGGCGCTCCGGCGTCGCCGTGGCGAACGCGAGTCGGTGTCCTTCGCCGACCAGCGCGACGAGCCGCGCGGCTCCGTCAGCGTGGTGGACATCCCGCTGCAGGGCTTCGACGACACGAACGACACCGCACCGCAGCCGGACGGCCGTCCGGCATCGGCTCCGGAACCGGAGGCGCGTCAGGAGCGCAAGAAGCGCAACCGGCGCTCCATGCCGAGCTGGGACGAGATCGTCTTCGGGACGCGTCCCGACGACGACATGGCCTGAGAGCGGCCCTGGAGGCTCGAACCACCCCGGTCACGCACCTCGCGTGACCGGGGTGGTTCAGTTGGCGAAGGCGCCGGCGAGCCGCAGTGGCACGCCCACCTCGTCGTCGGTGAGGGCACCGTGCTGCCCGACCATCCGCTTCGGGTCCTTGCGCGGGTCGAGCTCCCGGTCGTCGTTGAACGCCCACGAGCCCCGCGCCACGACGACGACGTCCCCGATCCGGGGCAGCACCGCGTCGGACACCGTGCCGAACCACCCGGCCGCGACCGCTTCGTCGCGGCTGGCGACGTACGCCCGCTTGCCGTACCGCGTGCGCCACGCCTCGACCAGCGCGGGGACGTCGGTCCCCGGCGCGACGCTCAGCTGGCGGCAGCGCGGGTCCCCCGCGACCCCGACGACGTCGGCCAGCAGGTCCGGGTCGATCGCGATGTTCGCCTCGGGCGGGACGTCGAGCATCCCGTGGTCGGCCGTGACCAGCACCCCGACGTCCGGCGCCACGCGGGCGTCGAGCCGGGCCAGTTCGCCGTCGAGGAGTTCGAGCGCCCCGGTCCACTTCTCGGACTGCCACCCGGACTTGTGCCCGATCGAGTCGAGCTCCGGGACGTAGAGGTACACGAGCGAGCGACCCGTGGCGGTCTCCGCCAGGGCCGCGTCGACGCGCTCGGCGATCGCGTCGGCAGCGACGTACCGAGCGCCGCCGAGGACGTTCGCGGTCATGCCCGACGTGCGGTAGCGGGCCGGACCCACCACCACGGGGTCGATGCCGTGCGCGGCGGCCTCGGTGAACAGCGTCGGGGCGAGGAGCCACCCGGCCGGGACCTCGGAGTCCCACCCGCCGAGGAGGTTCATCACCGTGCCCGTGTCCGGGTTCCAGCCGCTGTACCCGACCACGCCGTGCGTCCCGGGCGAGCGGCCGGTCGTCAGGGTGGAGAGCGCTGCGGCCGTCGTCGTGGGGAACCCGCTGCGCAGGCGCTTCCGGGAGGCCGCCAGGAACCGCGCGTGCCCGGCGCGCGCTGCGAGGGAGCCCGCACCGAGGCCGTCGACCAGGACGACGACGACGGAACGTGCGGGACGGAGGGCGATCCGTGCCTCCAGGCCGTGTGATCGCACCCACGCGTCGTCCGCGGCGCCGAGCGCCACCAGGCAACTCGGGAGCACGTCGGCGAGGTTCGCGGTGTCGTCGGGGGTGGTCGGTACGCTGGTTGCCATCCTCAGAAGTCTCCCAGATCACGCTGGGCCGGATCGTTCTGGGCCTGCAGGAAGGTGCCATGGCACGCACGGACGCAGTCGGCCTGCCCGACGGTGAGCGCATCGAGGACGTCGACGTCTCCGAGGAGATGCAGGGCTCCTTCCTCGAGTACGCGTACTCCGTCATCTACTCGCGCGCGCTCCCGGACGCGCGGGACGGCCTCAAGCCGGTGCAGCGCCGCATCCTGTACCAGATGTCCGAGATGGGCCTCCGGCCCGATCGCGGCCACGTCAAGAGTGCGCGTGTCACCGGTGAGGTGATGGGCAAGCTGCACCCGCACGGTGACGGTGCGATCTACGACGCCCTCGTCCGGATGGCGCAGCCGTTCACGATGCGCGTCCCGCTGGTCGACGGCCACGGCAACTTCGGCTCGCTCGACGACGGCCCCGCCGCCGCCCGCTACACCGAGGCGCGCCTGGCCGAGCCGTCCATGGCGATGACCGAGGGGCTCGGCGAGGACGTCGTCGACTTCGTGCCGAACTACGACAACCAGATCATGCAGCCGGGCGTGCTGCCGGCGGCGTTCCCGAACCTCCTGGTGAACGGGGCCTCGGGCATCGCGGTCGGCATGGCGACGAACATGGCGCCGCACAACCTCGGTGAGGTGGTCGAGGCGGCGAAGCACCTGCTGATGAACCCCCGAGCCACCCTCGAAGAGCTGATGGAGTACGTGCCGGGGCCGGACCTGCCCTCGGGCGGCACGATCGTCGGGCTCTCCGGCGTGCGCGACGCGTACGCCACCGGCCGCGGCACGTTCCGCACCCGGTCGAAGGTCTCCGTCGAGAACCTGACGCCCCGGAAGACCGGGCTCGTCGTCACCGAGCTCCCCTACCTCGTCGGCCCGGAACGGGTGATCGAGAAGATCAAGGACGGCGTCCAGTCCAAGAAGCTCGTCGGCATCTCGGACGTCAACGACCTCACGGACCGGAACCACGGGCTGCGGCTCGTGATCGGCATCAAGTCCGGCTTCAACGCCACCGCCGTGCTCGAGCAGCTGTACAAGCACACGCCGCTCGAAGAGGGCTTCGGCATCAACAACGTCGCACTCGTGGGCGGGTCCCCGAAGACCCTCGGGCTGCGTGAGCTGCTCGACGTCTACGTGCAGCACCGGCTCGCGGTCGTCACGCGCCGCTCCGAGTACCGGCTGGCACGTCGACGTGAGCGCCTGCACCTCGTCGAGGGCCTGCTCGTCGCGATCCTCGACATCGACGAGGTCATCGAGGTCATCCGCTCCTCGGACGACTCCGAAGCCGCGCGCTCCCGCCTGCAGGACGTCTTCGACCTGTCCGAGGTGCAGGCCGAGTACATCCTCGAACTGCGGCTCCGTCGCCTGACGAAGTTCTCCCGCCTCGAGCTCGAGGGCGAGCGTGACCAGCTCCTCGCCGACATCGCCGCCCTCGAAGCGCTGCTGGCGTCCGACGAACGGCTCCGCGCCCAGGTCGCGCTCGAGCTCACCGAGGTGTCGGACAAGTTCGCCACGCCGCGCCGCACCCTGCTGACCGAGGCCGACGCACCGGTCCGCGGCGGCAAGAAGGCCGTCGTGAACCCCGAGGACCTGCAGGTCGCGGACGCACCGTGCCGCGTGCTGCTCTCCACCACCGGGCGGATCATCCGCGTCGACATCCCGTCCTCCGAGCTCGACGTCGTCCGGGTGCCGAAACGCTCCAAGCACGACGCCGTCCTCGGCTCCGTGGTCAGCACCGTCCGCGGACAGGTCGGTGCCCTGACCTCCACGGGGCGCATCGTGCGGTTCTCCCCCGTCGACGTCCCCGCCGTGCCGCCCGCCGCGGTCCGGCTCGACGCCGGCGTCCGGATCAACGACTACATCGGCATCCCCCGGTCGGAGTCCGTGGTCGCGATCGTGGACCTGAGTGCCGCTTCGGATCTCTCGGTCGCGATCGGCACGGCGCAGGGCGTCGTGAAGCGGGTCGTCCCCGGAGCCTGGCCGGACAAGCCGGACTTCGTCGCGATCGGCCTGAAGCCGGGCGACTCGGTCGTCGGCGCGACGCAGTCGCCGGAGACGGACGACCTCGTGTTCATCACCTCGAACGCACAGCTGCTGCGGTTCCCGGCATCGGCCGTCCGCGCGCAGGGGCTCCCCGCCGGTGGCGTCGCCGGTGTCGCACTGGCTGCGGGCGCGTCGGTGATCTGGTTCGGCGCGGTCGCCCCCTCCGAGGACGCCGTCGTCGCCACCGTGTCCGCGTCCTCCTCGGCGCTGCCGGGGACCGACACCGGGCGCGCGAAGGTGTCCTCGTTGTCGGAGTTCCCGGCGAAGGGCCGTGCCACCCAGGGTGTCCGCGCGCACGCGTTCCTCAAGGGCGAGGACGGGCTCACCGTGGCGTGGGCGGGCATCGCACCGCCGCACGCGGTCGGGGCCGACGGGGCCGCACGGACCCTGCCCGACTGGCTGTCGAAGCGGGACGGCTCGGGCAGCCCGCTCGAGGCGGTCATCGGGTCGATCGGCGGCAGCGCCGCGGCGCTCGACGGCACGCGCGGCGAGGCGTAGGCGCCGGCGCGCGCCGGCGCGCGCTGCGCCGCGCTTCTGGTGCGCGAAAGCGACAGTGGTCGGCCGGTCTCCGGCCGACCACTGTCGCTTTCCGCCACCACTTCGCGCGCACGCCCGCCCGCCGGGCCCCTGCGCGTCAGACGTCGATGCGGTCGCGGTCCAGGCCCTCGCCGGCCAGGATGAACTCCTTGCGCGGGGCCACGTCGTTGCCCATGAGCAGCTCGAAGACCTTCGCGGCACCTTCGGCGTCGTTGACGTTCACCCGGCGCAGCGTGCGGTGCGCACGGTCCATCGTGGTCTCCGCCAGCTGGTCCGCGTCCATCTCGCCGAGGCCCTTGTACCGCTGGATCGGCTCCTGGTACTTCTTGCCGGACTTCTCGAGCTTCTTCAGGAGCGTCTGCAGTTCCTGCTCGGAGTAGGTGTAGATCGTGTCGTTCGGCTTGCCGCGGTTCACCACGACGACCCGGTGCAGCGGCGGCACGGCGGCGAAGACCCGACCCTGCTCGATCATCGGACGCATGTACCGGAAGAACAGGGTCAGGAGCAGCGTCCGGATGTGGGCGCCGTCGACGTCGGCGTCGGACATGATGATGACCTTGCCGTAGCGAGCCTGGTCGAGTTCGAACGTGCGACCCGAGCCGGCACCGATGACCTGGATGATCGACGCGCACTCGGCGTTGCTGAGCATGTCGGAGACCGACGCCTTCTGCACGTTCAGGATCTTGCCGCGGATCGGCAGCAGCGCCTGGTACTCGCTGTTGCGCGCGAGCTTGGCGGTGCCGAGGGCGGAGTCCCCCTCGACGATGAAGAGCTCCGTGCCCTCGACGTCGTTCGAGCGGCAGTCCGCGAGCTTCGTCGGCAACGAGGAGTTCTCCAGCGCGTTCTTCCGGCGCTGGGTCTCCTTGTGGGCGCGGGCCGAGATCCGGGACTTCATCTCGGAGACGACCTTCTCGAGCAGGGCCGCCGCCTGGGCCTTCTCGGTGCGCTGCGTCGAGGTGAGGATCTCGGTCAGGCGCTTGGACACGACCTGGTCGACGATCTTCCGGACCGCCGGGGTGCCGAGCACTTCCTTCGTCTGGCCTTCGAACTGCGGCTCGGGCAGCCGGACCGTCAGCACGGCGGTCATGCCGGCGAGGACGTCGTCCTTGTCGAGCTTGTCCTGGCCGACCTTGAGCTTGCGGGCGTTCGCTTCCACCTGGGTGCGGACGGCCTTCATCACGCCGCTCTCGAAGCCGGCCTGGTGCGTGCCGCCCTTCGGCGTCGCGATGATGTTGACGAAGCTGCGGAACACGGTCTCGTAGCCGCCGCCCCAGCGGAGCGCCAGGTCCACCTCGCACGAGCGCTCGACGTCGGTGGAGACCATGTGGCCCTTGTCGTCGAGCATCGGCACGGTCTCGGTGAAGGTCCCGGTGCCCTGGATGCGCCAGACGTCGGTCAGCGCGGTGTCCGGGGCGAGGTGCTCGACGAACTCGCCGATCCCGCCTTCGTACCGGAAGCGTTCGATGACCGGACCGGTGTCGACCGCGGTGCCGGTGGCTTCGGCCCGGGCGGCTGCCGCTTCGATCGCGGCGGGACGCTCGTCGGTGATGGTCAGGCCGAGCCCGGGGACCAGGAACGCGGTCTGGCGCGCCCGGTTGACCAGGTCGGACATGCTGAAGGCGGCGTCCTTCGTGAAGATCTGCCGGTCGGCCCAGTAGCGGATCCGCGAGCCGGTGACACCCTTCTTGACCTTGCCCACGACACGGAGCTCGCTCCCCGAGGTGAACGGGCTGAACGGCGCGTCCGGGCCGATGCCCTTCGCGTCGTCGAAGGTGCCGGGCTCGCCGCGGTGGAAGGACATCGCGTAGGTCTTGCCGCCGCGGTCGACCTCGACGTCGAGGCGCTCCGACAGCGCGTTCACGACCGAGGCGCCGACGCCGTGCAGACCACCGGAGGCCGCGTACGACCCCGAGCCGAACTTGCCGCCGGCGTGCAGCTTGGTGAACACGACCTCGACCCCGGTGAGGCCGGTCTTCGGTTCCACGTCGACCGGGATGCCACGCGCGGTGTCGGTGACCTGGACGGAGCCGTCCGGGAACAGCCGCACGCCGATCTCGTCACCGTGCCCGGCGAGGGCTTCGTCGACGGAGTTGTCGATGATCTCCCACAGGCAGTGCATGAGGCCGCGGGAGTCCGTCGAGCCGATGTACATGCCGGGACGCTTCCGAACGGCCTCGAGTCCTTCGAGGACGGAGAGATGGCGTGCGGAGTAGTCGGAGCTCACCTCCCGAGAATACCGAGCACCACCGACACTCCCCGCGCTGACACTCGCACTGGGGGCCGCCGATCCGCGCTCAGCGAAATGGGGGTCCCACAATGCGACGTATTCAGGCAGCACGTGTTGAAATGGGTGGACCCGACCGCACCCCGTGCGGATGGGCCGACCCGCACCACCTGCGATCCGTGAGGAGCACAGCAATGACCCAGACCGTGCAGGACCTCTCCATCGACGAACTCGGCAGCCACCAGCTCACCGCTGCTGACCGTTGCGACAGCTGCGGCGCGCAGGCGTACATCCGAGCCACCATGGCGAGCGGTGAACTGTTCTTCTGCGCCCACCACGGCGCGGAGTTCAAGGACAAGCTCGCCGCCACCGCCATCGAGTGGCACGACGAGAGCAGCCGACTCTACGAGTCGAAGTAGTCGCGCCCGACGCGACCCAGAACGAACGGGAGGCACGGTGCCAGCTGGCACCGTGCCTCCCGTCGTTCGTTCGTGTGGTCGCGCTCAGGCGATGCGCTTGAACGCCTTGTCGACGTAGCGGTCGACGGTGGCTCGCGCTTCGCGCGCGTACCGGTCGATCGACGCCGTGCGCTCCGGGTCCGGCGCGTACTCGCGGCCGAGGCGTGCCGTCGCGGCCGCGAGGACCGCGTCGGTGAGCGCGGGGTTCAGCGGCAGGAGCGGCCCCTGGGTGTGGGTGCCGAACGAGGTCCCGCTGATCGCACCCTCGACCGCGGAACCGGCCTGGTTGCCGCCACCCGAGACGACGTCCGCGAACGGGGTCAACCCGGCGCCGAGCTCGATCTTCGTGGCGTGGTCCTCGAAGCCCGCGAGCCGCTTGGACGCGCCGGGGAGCAGCGGGTACCGCGTCTCGAGGACGAAGTAGTTCACCCGGCGCTCGGCTCCGCGGACGGCTCGGGCGTCGAACACGCCGAAGCCGGCGAGCGGCGCACCGTCGGTCGGGACGATCTCGGTCGTCGCGAGGTCGAACCCGCCACCGACGGCCACGATCGGGACGCCGTCGGCCGCGAACGACCGGAGGGGTGCGGCGATCCGGGCCACGTCGGCACCGAGGGACCGCATCGCGCTGAGCGGGCCGTTGCCCACCACGACGACGTCCGCGGCGGTGGGGAGCTCGTCGCCGGGGGCGTACTCGAGCACCTCGGTGGGGATGTCGGCGGCGTCCGCGCGGCGCGTCAGGGCCACCACGTTGCCGCGGTCCCCCGAGACACCCATCTGCCGCGGGTAGACGTGCAGGATCCTCAGGCGTTCTGCCGTCATGCGGTCTTCTCCAGGTCCGGGTGGCCGAGGGCCTTCCGGGCGATCATCATGATCTCGTAGTTGACGATGAAGTTCTTCGTCCCACTGGTGGTCGCACCGAGGCCCTGCATGTGCTTGATCGCGGCTTCGACGTCGGGCTCCACGCGGCCGATCCGGACGCCGGCGTGCTCGAGGGCGATCGCGATCTGCCAGGCCTTGTCCCCGGAGACGACGTCCACGTGGTCGAGCTTGGAGAAGTCGATGTCGTAGATCCACGAGATGTCCGGCGTGCCCTCGTCGATCGCCATGAGCACCTGTTCGGGGTGGTCCGGCAGCGCGTCGAGGTTGAGCTGGAGGCTCGCGGCGTTCTTGAACATCGTGAACTCGGCGGACTCACCGGCGATGGGCAGCCGCTCACCGCGGCCGTACGCCGGCTTCATCTTCGCGAACGCGGCGGTCACGGAGGACGCACGGAACTGGGCCCCGAGCGCGGCGCTGGCCGTCGCCGTGGCCGCTGCGGCGTCGACCGCGTAGTGCAGCCCACGGGCGGGCAGGCGCACCGGGATGTCCGCGCCGTCGAAGGCGATGGTGGCGGCATCGCCGCGGTTCTCGATGACCACGGAGTCCGCAGCCGTCTCCGACCCGGCGGCCCGACCGAAGTCGTCCGCGTTCTGCAGGCCGTTCGGGGCGGCCGCGACGATCTCGGCGCTCGCACCGAAGCGGAGCACGCGCTGCCCGTCGACACCGACGTAGGCGTCGAGGAACTGGTCGTCGTGGTTCGTGATCACGTTCGCGGTGGACAGTGCCGCCGTGTCGAGCATCATGGCCGCGACGCGCTCGGTCTCGAAGAACCGGTAGAGCTGGTCGACCTGCACGTTGAGCATCGTCACCGTGGAGGGCGACAGGATGCCCGCGAGCTCGACGGCGAAGGCCTCGTCGACCTCGAGGATGCCGATGTCCGCCTTGAGTCGGCCGCCGAGGGAGACCTCGGACAGCAGCGCCGACGCGATGCCCTGCGGCAGGTTCGCGCCGGAGGGGTTCGTGAACACGCGGAGCCCGTGCGCACGGACGATCTCGGAGATCATGTGCGTCGTCGTGGACTTGCCGTTCGAGCCGAGCACGAACACGACGCCGTTCGGGAACTGCTTCGTCACGTGCTGGAGGAAGTCCGGCACGAGCTTCAGGACGATGTAGCCCGGGTAGGCGGACCCGCCGCCCCGCGCGCGAGCGAGGGCACGGAGGATCCGCCCGATGAGGATCGGGATGAAGAAGCGCACCGCGGCGGCCTACTCGAGGTAGTCGCGCAGCGACTGCGACCGCGACGGGTGGCGGAGCTTCGCCATCGTCTTGGACTCGATCTGACGGATGCGCTCACGCGTCACGCCGAACGTGTCACCGATCTGGTCGAGCGTCTTCGGCTGGCCGTCACCGAGACCGAAGCGCATGCGGATCACGCCCGCTTCGCGCTCGGACAGGGAGTCGAGCAGGCTCTCGAGCTGCTTCTGCAGCATCGTGAAGCCCACCGCGTCGGCCGGGACGACCGCTTCGGTGTCCTCGATGAGGTCACCGAACTCGGAGTCGCCGTCTTCACCGAGCGGGGTGTGCAGCGAGATCGGCTCGCGGCCGTACTTCTGCACCTCGACGACCTTCTCCGGGGTCATGTCGAGCTCGCGGGCGAGCTCTTCCGGAGTGGGTTCGCGACCGAGGTCCTGCAGCATCTGCCGCTGGACACGAGCGAGCTTGTTGATGACCTCGACCATGTGCACCGGGATGCGGATGGTGCGGGCCTGGTCGGCCATGGCGCGGGTGATGGCCTGACGGATCCACCAGGTCGCGTAGGTCGAGAACTTGAAGCCCTTGGTGTAGTCGAACTTCTCGACCGCACGGATCAGGCCCAGGTTGCCTTCCTGGATGAGGTCGAGGAACTGCATCCCGCGGCCCGTGTAGCGCTTGGCGAGCGACACGACCAGGCGGAGGTTCGCACCGAGGAGGTGCGACTTCGCGCGCTGACCGTCACGAGCGACCCAGCGGAGCTCACGCTCTTCGGGCTTCGAGAGGCCGGTCGAGTGCTGCAGCTTGTCCTCGGCGAACAGGCCGGCCTCGATGCGCATCGCGAGCTCGACTTCCTGCTCGGCGTTGAGCAGCGCGACCTTGCCGATCTGCTTCAGGTAGTCCTTGACGGGGTCGGCCGTCGCACCCGTGATGGTGGTCGAGTAGACCGGTGCTTCGTCGTCGTCGGACTGCGAGATGACGAGCGCGCCCGCGGCGACCGCGTTGGCCGCTTCGGCAGCAGCCGTCGCCGGCTTCTCCTCGGCGTCGTCGTCGGTGTCGTCCGTCGCGTCGACGTCGACCGGCTCGACGGTCTCTTCGTCGGCGTCGTCGTCCGCCGCGGCCTTCTTGGTCGCCGGCTTCTTCGCTGCCGCCTTCTTCGGGGCCGCCTTCTTGGCGGGGGTCTTGGTGGCGCGCTTCTTCGGCGCAGCCGTGCCGTCGGTCTCGGTGGCGTCAGCCTCCGTCACCTGGTCGGCGTTGTCCTTCGTGGGATCGATCGTCGTGCTCCGGGCAGCCATGCGATCACCTCTCTCGTCGTGCCACGTTCCTGGGGTCGTGGCCTTCCCTCGCCGCCCAGGGCCCGCGCCGCAGTTCCCCCGCGTCGCTGGTCCTCGTTGTCCGGGCAGCACTAGGACCCATGTCAAGTCCCCCACTGAATCCGGCGCACTTGAGGAGCACCTGAACACGGGGAACCCGAACGGGTCCGGCTCTCATTATTGCACGCTCTGCTTCCGTAGGCGTGCAACGAGTGCAACCCAGAGCGGGGCCACCCGTATTCCGTCCTGCACCTGCATCAGGGCGCGGGTCCGGCGGCGCGCGTGCAGGAGCATCGCCACGCCGAACCCGATGACGAGGTACTGCACGGTGAGGGCGATCCGGAAGTTCGACCACGCGAAGACCGTGTCGCCCGTCGCCCGCGAGACGACGTCGAGCAGGACGCCGATGCAGTACATCATCACGAACGCCGCGAGGAACCCGCCGACGTTCACGACGCCGTTCGCGGACCCCAGCGACCCCATCGGGTTGAAGGAGCGGGCAAAGTCGAACCCGATCAGCGAGCCCGGACCGCCGATGCCCATCGCGACGACGAGCAGCACGAGCAGCCAGGTCGGCGGGTGGTCCGGCCAGAGCAGCACCGCCGTCCACACCACGCCGAGCAGCACGACGACGCCGAGCACCAGGTTCGACCGGCGGAGCGGGAACCGGGCGCAGAGGATCCCGAGGAGCGGCCCGGCGACGAAGCCCACGACGACGATCACGGTGAGGAAGCCCGCCGCTTCGGTGGCGGAGTAGCCGAGCCCGCGGAGCATCGGCACACCCCAGAGCAGGCTGAACACGGTGCCGGAGGACTGCGTGACGTAGTGCGACCAGAAGCCGAGTTGCGTCCCCGGGCGCCGGAGCGCGTGCCCGAAGGTGTGGAACGCGCCCGACCACGTGTGCGGGAGCGGCAGCGGGATGGTGTCCGTGCGCACCGGTACCGGCCCGTTCCGGACGAACACGAACGCCAGCGCGAGACCGACGGCACTCGCACCGGCGGCGACCGAGTACGCGACCGACCAGCCGGCGGTGTGCAGCAGCAGGGCGAACGGGAACGCCGAGGCGATCTGGCCGATCTGCCCGAGGTTGCCGGTCCACTGCGAGATCTGCGGCAGGATCCGCCCGCTGAACCACATCGGCAGCAGCCGGATCACCGAGATGAACGTCATCGCGTCGCCCGCCCCGACCAGGACGCGTCCGACGATGGCCGGTCCGATCGTCGGCGACACCGCGACGACGGCCTGTCCGACGGTCAGCAGGAGCGCGCCGAGCAGCACGAGCCGACGCGGGCCGATCCGGTCGAGGGCGATGCCGACGGGGATCTGCAGGCCCGCGTAGACGGCGATCTGCACGACCGCGAGGGTGGACAGGACGGCGGCGGAGACCGCGAAGCGGTCCTGCGCGTCGACACCGGAGACGCCGAGCGAGGACCGCTGCACGACCGCCAGGACGTACGCGAGGACCGCGACGCCCCACACGACGAAGGCACGGCGGGAGTTCACCCGGAAAGGCTATCGGCGCGGCCCCGCGCGGACGTGTGCACAGCCTCCAGACCGGTCTGGAGGTCCGGTGGGTGACCGCGACGTCCGTTGCGGACCGGAGGCGCTCCGGTCTCAGTCGTCGGTTGCGTCGCCGTCGACGCGTCGGTCCGCCAGGAAGCGCTCGAGTTCGTCGGCGATCGCGTCGGCGGTCGGCACCTCGCCGTCCACCCCCGTGAGCGGCGACGCGATCGGGTTGCCCTCCATGTAGGTGTCGTGGCGCTCCTCGAGCGCGGACACCAGCCGCTGCAGCTCGCCGTTGCCCGCCACCTGCTCGTCGACGCGGGCGATGAACTCGCGCCCTTCTTCGCGGAGTGCGTCGGTCGGGAAGATCAGGCCGGTGGACGCGGAGATGCCGGAGAGCGCGGCGACCGCGGCGTCCGGGAACTCGGTGTCGGAGAGGTAGTGCGGGACGAGGAGCACCAGGCCCGTGACCTGCTGGTCGAGCTCGCTGAGCCGGTGCTCGACCAGGTGCAGCACGTTCGCGGGTGCCTGGGTCTCCGGCTTCCAGACGCTCATCGACTCGACGAGGTCCGCACGGGTCCCCGACACGGTCAGGCTGATCGGGCGGGTGTGCGGGACGGGCATCGGGATCGACTGCACCCACGTGGTGTCGACGACCTGCAGCTGCGCCGCGAGGTCGGTGACGGCGCGGACGAAGCGGTTCCACTGGAAGTCCGGCTCGTACCCGGAGAGGAAGAGGAAGGGCTGACCGATCTCGTCGCGGACCAGGTGCAGCGCGAGGCGCGGCGGCTCGATGTCCGTGATGTGGTCGTGCTCGAAGGTGATCACCGGGCGGCGGGCGCGCCAGTCCAACAGGACGTCGGGGTCGAACTCGGCGACGAGACGGGTCTCGAGCCGCTCGAGGATCGAGGTCGTGACCTGCGCCACCGCGGATCCCGCGTCCGCGAACCCGGTCAGCCCGGCGACCAGGTGCAGGCCGGCCGGCACCGTCGGGGCGGACTCGTCGAACGTGTAGAGCTCCTCGGGGTGGTTCACCGTCACCATGCTAGGCGGGCGGTTCTCCCACACCTGCCGTGCAGCCCACGCCGACAGCGAACACCGCGTGGATAGGGTTGGAGCATGGTCCGACCGACGCTCTCCACCGACAGTTCATCCCCCTCCTCGATCTCCGCCGACGTGCTCGTGCTCGGTGTCCGGCCGGGTGCCGGCGACGCCCCCGCGACCGTGGTCGCCGGCGCGACCGGTGCCGTCACCGCGCTCGAGGGACTCGATCTCGCCGCCATCGGCGTGACCGGTGCGAAGGACCAGCTCGTCCGGCTCCCCGCGACCGACGTGTCGGCATCGAGCATCGCCCTGATCGGGCTCGGGTCGGCGACGTCGTCGTCTTCTTCTTCGTCGTCTTCTGCGGCTTCGTCGTCCGACGTCGCCGCCGTGCGCTCCGCCGCCGGCAGCGCCGTCCGGCAGCTCCCCCAGGCCGCGTCGATCGTGCTCGCACTGCCGACCGACTCGACCGAGCTCGTCGACGCCGCGCTCGAGGGCGCTGCGCTCGGTGCGTACGCCTTCACCCGGCACAAGGGCGCCGGCACCACCGGCCCGACCCACGGCGCGCAGACGATCACCGTCCTCGCGCCGTCCGCCGCCGTCGCCGGCGCGTCCGGCGCCGACGTCACGGCTCGGCCGGCTGCCGTCGCCGACGCCACCGCGCTCGTCCGCGACCTGGTGAACACCGCTGCGGGCGACCTCGGCCCGTCCGACGTCGCCGAGGTCGCGTCCGGCTTCACCGAGGGGCTCCCCCTCACCGTCGAGGTCCTCGACGAGACCGCGCTCGAGGAGCAGGGCTTCGGCGGCATCCTCGGCGTCGGTGTCGGGTCGGTCCGCCCGCCGCGGCTCGTCGTCGTCCGGTACGCGCCGGAGTCCGCGTCGAAGCACCTCGCGCTCGTCGGCAAGGGCATCACGTTCGACTCGGGCGGCCTCTCGCTGAAGCCCGCCGGTTCGATGCTCGGCATGAAGACCGACATGACCGGCGCCGCCACCGTCCTCGCCGCGACCGTCGCCGCCGCCCGGCTCGGACTCGACGTCAAGGTCACCGCGTGGCTCTGCCTCGCCGAGAACATGCCGTCCGGTTCGGCCACGCGCCCCGGCGACGTCCTCACGCTGAAGAACGGCAAGACCGTCGAGGTCACGAACACCGACGCCGAGGGCCGCCTCGTCCTCGGGGACGGCCTCGTCGCCGCCTCGCTCGAGCAGCCCGACGCCGTCGTCGACATCGCGACCCTCACCGGCGCGCAGGTCGTCGCCCTCGGCGACCGCACCACCGGCCTGATGGGCACCGACGACCTCGTCGCGCAGCTCCGCGCCGTCGCCGAGTCCGTCGCCGAGCCGATCTGGCCGATGCCGCTCCCCGAGGAACTCGACGCCCGACTCGCCAGCGAGGTCGCCGACATGGTGAACGCCACGGTCGGCAACCCCGCCGGCGGCATGCTCCTCGCGGGCAAGTTCCTCCAGCGCTTCGTGGGCGAGGGCATCCCGTGGGCGCACCTCGACATCGCGGGCCCGTCGGAGAACAAGGGCGGCGGCTACGGGTGGCTCGGCAAGGGCGCCACCGGCGTCATGGTCCGGACACTCATCGCGCTCGCAGAAGAGCTCCAGTCCAAGTAGTAGGTTTGGTTCCGGCGGGGCGGCCTTTCCAGCGCCACCCGCCGGAACGAACGGGACGGGACCGGAACCATGCGGTCCGACCGTCGGACGCCGCGTCGGTGGTGTCCAAGTGCGGGCCCGATCGGCCCCGACATGCACGAGGGAGTTGCACCAGGTGACGGAACAGACTTACGACGTCGTGGTCCTCGGTGGCGGTAGCGGCGGGTACGCCGCAGCGCTGCGGGCGGCCGAGCTCGGGATGAGCGTCGCGCTCATCGAGGGCGACAAGCTCGGAGGGACCTGCCTGCACCGCGGCTGCATCCCGACGAAGGCACTCCTCCACGCTGCCGAGATCGCCGACGGCACCCGCGACGCCGAGAAGTACGGCGTCATCGCCGAGTTCGCCGGCGTCGAGGTCCCGAAGGTCATCGAGTACCAGCAGGGCGTCATCAACTCCAAGTACAAGGGCCTCCAGGGTCTCATCAAGGCCCGCGGCATCACCGTGGTCGAGGGCTGGGGCCGCCTCACCTCGCAGAACACCGTGCAGGTCGGCGACCAGAACATCGTCGGCAAGAACGTCGTGCTCGCGACCGGCTCCTACTCGAAGTCCCTCCCGGGCCTCGAGATCGGCGGCCGCGTGATCACCTCCGAGACCGCGCTCCGCATGGACTACGTCCCGAACAAGGTCGTCATCCTCGGCGGCGGCGTCATCGGCGTCGAGTTCGCCAGCGTCTGGAAGTCCTTCGGCGCCGAGGTCACCATCGTCGAAGCGCTCCCGCACCTCATCCCCGCCGAGGACGAGTCGATGTCGAAGCAGCTCGAGCGCGCCTTCCGCAAGCGCGGCATCGAGTTCTCGCTCGGCGTGCGCTTCCAGGGCGTCGAGCAGCACGAGAACGGCGTCGTCGTGACGCTCGAGGACGGCAAGACCTTCGACGGCGACGTCCTGCTGGTCGCCGTCGGTCGTGGCCCGGTCACGCAGAACGTCGGCTTCGACGAGGTCGGCGTCACCATGGACCGCGGCTTCGTCATCACGAACGAGCGCCTCGCCACGAACCTCCCGAACGTCTACGCCGTCGGCGACATCGTCCCAGGCCTGCAGCTCGCGCACCGCGGCTTCCAGCAGGGCATCTTCGTCGCCGAGGAGATCGCCGGTCTCAACCCGGTGATCATCGAGGACAAGAACATCCCGAAGATCACGTACTCCGACCCCGAGGTCGCCTCGGTCGGTCTCTCGCAGGCCAAGGCCGAAGCCGAGTACGGCGCCGACAAGGTGGACTCGTACGAGTACAACCTCGCCGGCAACGGCAAGAGCCACATCATCGGCACGTCCGGCTCGATCAAGGTCGTCCGCGTCATCGACGGCCCGGTCGTCGGCGTCAGCATGATCGGTGCCCGTGTCGGCGAGCTCATCGGTGAAGCCCAGCTCGCCGTGAACTGGGAAGCCCACCCCGAGGACGTCGCGCCGCTGATCCACGCGCACCCGACGCAGAACGAAGCGCTCGGCGAAGCGTTCCTCCACCTCGCGGGCAAGCCGCTGCACGCGCTGTGAGCAGCCGCACCGTGACCCAGACATCATCAACCAAGCACAACCCCTGCGAAGAGGAGTCCACCCGATGAGCGAATCCGTCAACCTCCCGGCGCTCGGCGAGAGCGTCACCGAGGGCACGGTGACCCGATGGCTGAAGAACGTCGGTGACCGGGTCGAGGTCGACGAGCCGCTGCTCGAGGTCTCGACCGACAAGGTCGACACCGAGATCCCGTCGCCGATCGCCGGCGTGGTCGAGGAGATCCTCGTCCAGGAAGACGAGACCGTCGAGGTCGGCACCGCGCTGGTGAAGATCGGCGACGGCAACGGCTCCGGTTCGTCGGACTCCGGGGACTCCGCAGCTGCGGACTCCGGTGACGCCTCGGCCGACTCCTCCAACGAGGCCGCCGCCGACGCCGAAGAGCCCGAAGCCGCACCGAGCACCGAGCAGGAGTCCGAGACCCCCGCCCCGCAGCCGGCACAGGCCGAGCCGGCACCCGCCGGTCAGACGCAGCCCGCGGCTCCCGCCGCCCCGGCAGCGCCGCCCGCCGCCGCCCCGGTCCCGCAGGCCGCCCCGGTCCCGCCGCCCGCAGCGGCCCCGGCTCCCCCGGCAGCCGTCCCGGCCCCGGCCGCGTCGGTCTCCAGCGCTCCGACCGCGTCGGCCGAGGTCCCGAACCCGACCCAGACCGGTGCCGCCTCCGGCTACGTCACCCCGCTCGTCCGCAAGCTCGCGAACGAGCAGGGCGTGGACCTGTCGACCGTCACCGGCACCGGTGTCGGTGGGCGCATCCGCAAGGAGGACGTGCTCGCCGCCGTCACGGCCGCTCCGGCAGCCGGTGGCTCGGCCCAGGGCACGCCGGCCGCGTCCGGCCCGTTCGTCGCCGAGGTCTCGCCGCTCCGTGGCACCCGCGAGAAGATGACCCGCCTCCGCAAGGTCGTCGCCGAGCGCGCCGTGCAGTCGATGACCTCGACCGCGCAGCTCACCAGCGTCGTCGAGGTGGACGTCACGAAGGTCGCGCAGTTCCGCGACGCGCACAAGGCCGAGTTCCTCGAGAAGACCGGCTCGAAGCTCTCCTTCATGCCGTTCTTCGCCCTCGCGGCGTCGGAGGCACTCAAGGCGCACCCGAAGATCAACTCGACCGTGGAAGGCGAGGAGATCGTCTACCCGGAGACCGAGAACGTCTCGATCGCCGTCGACACCGAGCGCGGCCTGCTCACCCCGGTGATCAAGGACGCGGCATCGCTCGACCTCGCGCAGTTCTCGAAGTCGATCGCCGACCTCGCCGAGCGCACCCGCAACAACCAGCTCAAGCCCGACGAGCTCGCCGGCGGCACGTTCACGCTGACCAACACCGGTTCGCGTGGCGCACTGTTCGACACCCCCGTCGTGTTCCTGCCCCAGTCGGCGATCCTCGGCACGGGCATCGTGACGAAGCGTCCGGCGGTCGTGAAGGTCGACGGCCAGGAAGCCATCGCGATCCGTTCGTTCGTGTACCTGGCGCTGTCCTACGACCACCGGATCATCGACGGCGCGGACGCTTCCCGCTACCTCGTCGCGGTGAAGAACCGTCTGGAAGAGGGCAACTTCGGACCGAACCTCGGGTACTGACCCGCGGTTCGTCCGGACCAGCTGATCCGCTGATCGGATCGACGGCCCCGGTTCCCCTCGTGGGAGCCGGGGCCGTTGGCGTTCCCGGGGCCGTCGGGGTTCCGGTGCCGTTGGCGTTCCCGGGGCCGCCCGGGCGAGCGCGAGGTCACGCCGGTGCGCCGCCGAGCGTGATGACGCCCGCCGCGGCGAGACCGGCCACCACCACCCCTCCGACGACGACCCGGCGCGCCGGAACGGTGCGACCACCAGGCAGCGTCACGCCGCGCTCGACGAACCGTCGGATCCAGCGCACCACGCCGCTGTCGTCGGGAGCGGCCTCGACGGTGTCCACGAAGAGGAAGTCGTCGGTCGGCGGATCCCAGCGGACGGGCCGCGGCGGCGCGGTGGCCCGGACGACTTCGAGCAGCCGGAGGACCTCGTCGACGCCACCGCCCAGCGCCTCCGCGACGGCGGTGTCCACGACCGCTCGACACGGTTCCCGTGGGTCGACGCGCTCCCACACCGCACGGACGGCGTGCAGCAGTGCGGTCGGCCCCGGCGACTCCGACGTCCGTGCAGCCACCGCGGCCCGACCAGGACGCAGGACGCCTGATGGGCGCTGCCCGGGCGGCCCGGTGGCGGTCGGCGAACGAGCCAGTCCAGGCACGTCGGTGCGGTTCGGGTCGGTGGCAGGCAGGTCGGTGCCGGGCGAGTCAGTGCCAGGCAGGTCGGTGCCGAGCAGGTCGGTGCGGTTCGGGTCAGTGGCAGGCAGGTCGGTGCTGGGCAGGTCGGTGCCGGGCGGGTCGGCACCTGGCGGGTGGTCCGCCAGCACCGTCACGCCGGCGTCGTCGACGAGGACGTCGTCCGCCCGGGCATCCCCGAGCACCACGGCCCCGGACCGGGCGTCCGCCGCGAGGAGCAGCAGCGGCACCGTGAGCGTCACCGCGACCCCGACGGTCGGGCTGCCGATCCGGTCGAGCGCATCCGGGAGGCGCGCACCGTGCAGCGCTTCAGTTCGCACGGCCAGGCGGCCAGCCGGGTCGCGCCCGACCGCGTCGATGCGCACGCAGTGCGTCTGGTCGGCCGCGGCGCGGTCGGCGACCCACGTGGCGAAGGGACCCGTGTCGGGTCCGGTCCAGTGGCTCTGGAGGGTGATCGTGTCCATGGTGAGGAGCCTGACGGAGGCGGGGCGAGCCTCCCGTCCGGTCGTGTCGACCTGTGGAGAACTCCGTTCGCCCACAGCCGGATCATCGACGGTCCACGGCGGGGCCGTCAGGCCGTATCCTGGGTCCATGGCACGCAGCACTACGACCGACACGAAGGCGAAGGAGCCCGGGCGTCTCAAGCAGATGTTCCAGGTCTTCCAGATGACCCGTCGGGCCGACCCGACGTCGATCTGGTGGTTCGCCGCCGCGTTCCTCGTCCCGGTCGTCCTCGGCGTGCTGCTTGCACTCCTGCTGCCGGAACAGAACTGGCTCGCGGTCGTCCTCTGGATCGTCGCCGGCGTCTTGCTCGGTGTGCTGCTCTTCCTGATCGTGCTCGGTCGTCTCGCGGAGCGTGCCGCCTACTCGCAGATCGAGGGCCAGCCCGGTGCCGTCGGCGCCGTGCTGACGAACTCGCTCCGTCGCCAGTGGCGCTCGAGCGAGATGCCGGTCGCGGTGCACGGTCGCTCCCAGGCTGCTGTCTACCGCGCGGTCGGCACCCCCGGCGTCGTGCTCATCACCGAGGGTCAGCTCGGCAACCTCACCCGCCAGGTGGACGAAGAGCGTCGCAAGGTCCAGCGCATCGTCCCGAACGTCCCCGTGCACGTCGTGCACGTGGGTGACGGCTCGGACGCGGTGACGCTGCACAAGCTGCCCCGTGCGATGAACAAGTTCAAGAAGTCGCTCAACCGCAACGAGGTCCTGGCGGTCGCCAACCGCCTCGACTCCCTCACCCAGAACCCGGCGTCCGCGATCCCGAAGGGCATCGACCCCACGCGGGTCCGTGCCGGTCGCCCGCGCTGATCCGCGCTTCCCGAACGCCCCCGACCGCTCCGGTCGGGGGCGTTCGTGCGTCCGGCGCTGCACCGGCGCTGGCGCTGCGCTCGCGCTGCGACGGGTCACCAGTGTGCAGGCTTCCGGACACGGTGCGAGCGCCGGAGCCTCGCACAGTGTCCGGGACGTCGCACACTGCGGCACCGGGCGCCGGGCGCGCCCGGGCGGCACCGGGCGGCGCGCAGCACCGCGCCGCGCCCCGCCTCAGCGCCGGACGAGCACCGTGCCCGCGGCCGCGTCGTGCAGCGGCCGACCGTCCTTCGCGTGGATGAGGACCGGGATGACGAGGCAGAGCAGCACCGTGCGGAGCGCCGGCCGCCACACCCCGACGTATCCCCCGCGGACGGGCACCACGCGGAGTCCGACACAAACGTGCCCGAACGACCCGGACAGCAGGGCGATGAACACCACCTGCAACACGGCGAAGATCCCGAGGGTCACGAAGTTGCCCGCCGCGCCGTAGGTGCCGATCACCAGCGAGATCACGGACGCGAGCGCCCAGTCGATCGCGAGGCCGCCGAGACGACGCCCGAAGCCGCTCATCGACCGCGGGCCGGACTCCGGCAGACCGAGGACCTTGCCGGGCCAGTCCCCCGCACCGGGAGCAGCGGCGGACGGGGACGGGTTGGAGCGGGCCATGTCCCCAGGGTAGGCGACCGCGCACCACGTAACACGCCCGAAACAACCCAGTCACGTCCGGGAAACCCCGGGTCAATAGCCTCGTCGGAGGGTGCACCCGCGGCACCTCCACATCACCCAACCCCCAGGAGATCGACACACATGTTCAGCGATTCCTCCGAGGTCCTGGCCTTCATCAAGGACACGGACGTCAAGTTCCTCGACATCCGCTTCACCGACCTGCCGGGCGTTCAGCAGCACTTCAACATCCCGGCTTCCACGGTCGACGAGGACTTCTTCTCGGTCGGTCAGCTCTTCGACGGCTCCTCGATCCGCGGCTTCGCGTCGATCCACGAGTCCGACATGCAGCTCATCCCTGACGTGACGACGGCGTACATCGACCAGTTCCGCGCCGAGCGCACGCTGATCATGATCTTCGACATCTACAACCCGCGGAACGGCGAGATCTACGGCCGCGACCCGCGCCAGGTCGCCAAGAAGGCGGAGAAGTACCTCGCGTCGACGGGCATCGCGGACACCGCGTTCTTCGCCCCCGAGGCCGAGTTCTACATCTTCGACGACGTCCGCTACTCGGTCACCCAGAACAAGTCCTTCTACTCGGTCGACTCCGAAGAGGGCGCCTGGAACACCGGTCGCGAAGAAGAGGGCGGCAACCTCGCCAACAAGACCCCGTACAAGGGCGGCTACTTCCCCGTGTCGCCGGTCGACAAGACCGCCGACCTCCGCGACGACATCACCCTGAAGCTGATCGAGGCGGGCTTCGAGCTCGAGCGCTCGCACCACGAGGTGGGCACCGGCGGACAGCAGGAGATCAACTACAAGTTCGACACGATGGTCCACGCCGCGGACGACATCCTGAAGTTCAAGTACATCGTCAAGAACACCGCGGACCAGTGGGGCAAGGTCGCCACGTTCATGCCGAAGCCGCTCTTCGGCGACAACGGCTCGGGCATGCACACCCACCAGTCGCTCTGGAGCGACGGCAAGCCGCTGTTCTACGACGAGAACGGCTACGGCGGCCTGTCCGACCTGGCGCGCTGGTACATCGGCGGCATCCTCAAGCACGCCTCGGCGCTGCTCGCCTTCACCAACCCGTCGATCAACTCCTACCACCGTCTGGTGAAGGGCTTCGAGGCCCCGGTCAACCTGGTCTACTCGGCCGGTAACCGCTCCGCCGCGATCCGCATCCCGATCACCGGCACGAACCCGAAGGCCAAGCGCATCGAGTTCCGCGCGCCGGACGCCTCGGGCAACCCGTACCTCGCCTTCGCGGCGCAGCTCATGGCGGGCCTCGACGGCATCCAGAACCGCATCGAGCCGCACGAGCCGGTCGACAAGGACCTCTACGAGCTCCCCCCGGAGGAGGCCAAGGGCATCCCCCAGGTCCCGGGTTCGCTCGACGAGGCCCTCGACGCGCTCGAGGCCGACCACGAGTTCCTCGTGAAGGGCAACGTCTTCACCGAGGACCTCATCCAGACCTGGATCGACTACAAGCGTGAGAACGAGATCCTCCCGCTCGCGCAGCGTCCGCACCCGTTCGAGTACGAGCTGTACTTCGGCGTCTGAGTCACGGCACACACGAAGGGCCCCGCACCGTCAGGTGCGGGGCCCTTCCGCGTGTGGTGGACGTATCTGCCTGGAGGCCCGGTGCCGGTCCGCCGGACCTGCACCGGGCCTCCAGGCAGTCACGATCCGACCCACAACACCCGCGCTGGAAAGCGGGAACGCGCGTCGGCAGTCGAAAGAAACGACCACCTACGCGCGATTCGACCACCTACGCGCGGAACGACCCACCCCTGGGCACGGAAGGGCCCACGCCGACGCGCCGCCGCGCCGCCATCCCCGGACGCACGAACGGGGCCCGCGCCGCCCCGGCACGGACCCCGTCTGCTGCGGGAACTAGCGGCTCGTGGCCAACGAGTCGTGCATCCCTGCTGCCACGCTCACGGGTGCACCCGTGACCGGAGTGGGACGTCCCAGGGAACGGACGGTCCACCCCGCCTTGACCCAGTGCTCGACCGGGAGGCAGTTGCGGGCGTCGATGACCTCTCGACGCCCGACGATGTTCGCGAGGGCGACCGGGTCGGCCTCGATGATGTCGTCCCACTCGGTGAGGACGAGCACGATGTCGGCGCCCTCGATCGCGTCCGTCATCGACGTGGTGTAGCTCAGCGTCGGGAAGGAGCGCTTCGCGGTGTCCATCGCCTCCGGGTCCCAGAGCGTGACCTGGGCGCCGCGGAGGTGCAGCGCGGCGGCGACGTTGAGCGCCGGCGAGTCGCGGACGTCGTCGGTGAGCGGCTTGAACGCCGCGCCGATGACCGCCACGCGACGGTTCAGGACGGACCCGCCGGCGGACTCGATCGCCATGTCGATGACCCGCTGGCGCTGGCCCATGTTGATCTCGTCGACCTGCTGCATGAGGCCGACGACGCGCTCGGCACCGATCTCGTTCGCGCGGTGCATGAGGGCGCGGATGTCCTTCGGCAGGCAACCGCCACCGAAGCCGAGCCCGGCGTTCAGGAACTTCCGGCCGATGCGGGCGTCCTGCCCGAGGGCGTCGGCGAGCGTCGTGACGTCGGCGCCGGTGATCGCGCACATCTCGGAGATCGCGTTGATGAACGAGATCTTCGTGGCGAGGAACGCGTTCGCGCTCACCTTGACGAGCTCGGCCGTGGCGAGGTCCGTCGTGATGACCGGGGTGCCCTCGCTGATCGGGGCGGCGTAGACCTCGCGGATGACGGCGTCGGCGGCCTCGGAGGCACCGCCCCAGACCAGGCGGTCCGGGTGCAGCGTGTCGTCGACGGCCTTGCCCTCGCGGAGGAACTCCGGGTTCCAGATCAGCTCGGCGCTGATGCCGGCCGGCGCGAACTCGCGGACGATGCCACGGAGTCGTGCGGCCGTGCCCACCGGCACCGTCGACTTGCCGACGATGAGGCCTGGGTGGGTGAGGTTCTCGGCCACGCCGCGGGTGGCGCTCTCCACGTAGGTCAGGTTCGCGGCGTGCGAGCCGGCCTTCTGCGGGGTGCCGACGCAGACGAAGTGCACGTCAGCGGCGGCGACCGCCTCGGCGATGTCGGCGGTGAAGCGGAGCCGACCCGTCGCGACGTGCTTCGTGATGAGCTCGGGCAGCCCGGGCTCGTAGAACGGGACCTCACCCGCGGACAGCGCCGCGAGCTTGGCGGGGTCCACGTCCACGCCGATGGTCTCGAAGCCCATCTCGGCCATGGCGGCCGCGTGGGTGGCGCCGAGGTAGCCGGTGCCGATGACGCTGATCACGGGTGCCGGACGGACGTCGGCGCTGGTGGACGAGGACTGGGGCTTCTTCGGAGCACTCACTGGGTGACCTCCTGCAGGTCGTAGTCGATGTCGTTGCGCGAGATGCCGTCCACGAAGGCCTGGAGGCTGTCGGCGCGGGATGTGAGCCGCCAGTCGTTGGTGACACGTTCACCGTCGACGATGGTGGTGGCGGTCTCGCTGAAGTACGCGAAGCCGATGATGTCGGAGTTCGCCGGTTCGGCCAGGGCGTCGAAGAGGGAGGTGATCCACTCCGACTTCTGGCTGTTGGAGACGGTGCCGCCGGTCTCGGTGGCGCCGATCTCGTTGAGGACGATGCCCTTGTCCGGCGCTATCTGCCTGATCTGGGCGAGCGTCGCGCCGAAGGTGTTCTCGAACGTGGGGGCCTCGGTGGCGTCGCGGTAGTAGCCGCTCATGCCGACCCAGTCCACGTACTCGGCACCCGGGTAGTAGTTCTCCATGTACGCGACGGTCTGGTACTTCGTGTTGCCGAGCTTGTCGATCCGCGACGGGGACCAGTCCCACACCACGTAGTCGTTGGCGCCGTTCTGCTGGAAGACGTCGTGCACGTGCTTCCACATGGCGACGTAGGAACCGGCGGCGTTGCCCTGCTTCGAGGCTTCGGACCAGTTGTACCACTGGCCGTTCATCTCGTGGTCGAGGCGGATCACCATCGGCTCGCCGTTGGCCGCGAGGGCCTTGGCGTACTTCGTCAGGTAGGCGTCGAACTTGCCCGAGATGATGTCGGCGTTCGTGTAGCCCGCCACGTAGGGCTCGTCGTTGCCGGTCGTCGCCGGGGCGGATTCCCAGGTCATCATCGGCAGCCGGCCGTTGGCCCAGGAACGCTGGACGGCGCTGGCGTTGAAGTCCTGGTCGAAGCCCTGGAAGAACCCGACCATGTTCGTGGCCTTGCCGACCTTCTGCGACACCTGGTCGTACTCGGACCAGTTGAATGGCGACTGCTCGGTGTAGAGCCCGTACCAGCGGGTCGGCTGGGACATGATCTCGGCCTTGGTCGGCACCGCGACCGGGTCGGTCGTGGACGGATCCGTGGACGGACCGGTGTTCGGGTTGGTGACACCGCCACCGTTCCCGGAGCCGTTGGAACCCGAGCCGGACCCGGAGGAACCGGAACCGGACGAGCCGGACGAGCCCGAGCCCGAGGAACCGGAACCCGACGTGCCGGAGCCCGACGAGCCTCCCGTCCCGCTCTTGCCGGAACCGGCGGCCGACTTGGCGGACCCGAGCTGCGACTGCAACGACGCGATCTGCACCTTGAGCTGCGCGACCTGGTCACCACGCGAGCCGGACTGGGCCGTCGAGGACTTGAGCTGCCCCTCGAGCTTCCAGATCTGCTGCTGCGCCGCGTCGAGCTTCTGCTGCAGCGCGTCCGCGTCGACCGCCTTCTCCTGCGCGGTCTTCACGCCGAGGGCGTGGTGGACCGCGGTGGAGACCGGGCTCGACGGAGAGATCCAGACGGACCAGGTGATGAGTGCGAGCGCCAGGACGATCGCGGCCGTGCCGACCGCGGTGCGCTTGGCGTGCTTGCTGGAGGGTGCCCACCACGTACTGGTGGAGCGGAAGAGGTCAGACAATGGCGAGAGCCTCCAGGGCGAAGATGGCGATGCCGATCACGTACGGGATCGCCGCGTAGGGGTTGTAGCGACGGACCTTGACCGGCTTGCCGGTCGCCGCAGCGGCCGTCGCAGCGGTCGCCGCAGCGGTCGTCGCGACCGGTGCACCGGCGGCAGCCGCTGCCGCCTCACGACGGGTCGCGAGGACGGTCGTCGTCGAGTTGGTCGAGACGTCCAGACCGGAGCCGGAACCGGCACCCGCGCCGAAGATGTCGTCGAACGCGCGGTCCGCTGCGGCCTGGTCGTACGCGTCGTCGGTGGCGTACGCGGCGCGGTCCACCGGGCTGACCGGGGTCTGCGTCGCGACGGCCTGCGGCTGCGCGGGCTCGGTCTCCATCGGACCACCGGCGTAGGCACCGGCACGGGTGCCCCAGCCGCTGGCGTGGGCGAGTCGGAAGAACCCGATGAGCCGGATCGGCATCAGGAAGAACGTCGACACGATGATGAACATCGGCAGGCGCAGGAAGTCGCTGGGCTTCTCCGCCAGGTGCCGCATCTGCCGGATCGCCATGCTGAGCACGCTCGACACGACCATCAGGCCGGCGACGTAGACGAAGCCCGTCGAGAAGCCGTACTGGTGCAGGATCCCCTGGTAGAGGTTCTCCCCCTGGCCGGTGATCGCGCGGTAGATCCAGCCGGCGATCACGCCGAAGAGCATGAACGGCAGGATGATGTCGGTGATGAAGAAGAGCGCCAGCAGCGGGGCGTGTCCGAGCATCCACGGCATCATGCGCAGCGTGTTGTACTGCGAGCCGCGGGCCCAGCGGAGCTGCTGCTTGAACAGCTTCTTCACCTGGAGCGGAGCGTCCGTGTACACGAGCGACGTGTACTGGTAGACGGTCCGGTAGCCCTCCTTGAGGGTCAGGTTCGTCAGCGTGCGGTCGTCGGAGACCTCGAGGAACACGCCCATGAACTTCTCGCCCATGAACTTGTCCATGACGCGCATGAGGATGTTCCGCCGGAACGCGATGGTGCGACCGGGGAGGCAACCGATCTGGCCGAGGACGCTCTGCGCGGGCATCGAGTACAGCGCGCGGGAGTTCTCCAGCCAGTCCGCCCAGCGGGTGATCCAGGAGCGGGTGGGCTCGAGGATGCGCTGGCGGGTGGTGACGCCACCGACGGACTCGTCCGCGAACGGACGGAGCAGCTCTTCGAGCGTGCCGGGCGTCCAGACGGTGTCCGAGTCGACGAGGACGGTGATGTCACCGTTCGAC
The DNA here is from genome assembly GCF_003755165.1 of Curtobacterium sp. PhB130. NCBI lineage: Bacteria > Bacillati > Actinomycetota > Actinomycetes > Micrococcales > Microbacteriaceae > Curtobacterium > Curtobacterium sp. PhB130. The sequence goes on from NZ_RKII01000009.1 coordinate 302,642, forward strand.
ATCTCGGTGCCGACCTTGACGGCGTTGCGTTTGCCGGGGATCGGGGTGTGGGTCCAGCGGACGAGCGGGGCGAACTCGTCGCAGACCTCCTCGAGGGCCTCGTTGCGTGCGCCGTTGATGACGACGATGATCTCGCCGGGGCGCTGCTCGACCATGCGGCCGATGACGTCCCGGAAGAGGTCGAGTGGCTCGTCCACCACGGGGACGACGACACTCGTCGTCCCGGTGTACGTGCCGGTGAAGGGGCGGTAACGGGCGGACAGGACGACCTTGAGCAGCCAGAGCAACCAGATCACCATGGAGTACACGGTGAACAGGTAGAACTCGGGGTGCCCGTCGACCATCTGCCTGATCTGCAGAATGAAGGTGAACATCGATCCCTGCTTCAACGTTCGGGGTGGTGATTCCGCTTCATCGGGAAATCGGGGGTCGGTTCGGGTGGTCCCATTGATGCATCTCGGAGGCGGCCGGTGCAACGTGGCCCCCTTCCGGGGGCGTTTCCATTGCGTTACGGGGTACACCGTGGTCCCCCTCCGGCCCCACTACTCCTGTCCCCTCCGATGCTGTCAGCACATGTGCGGACTGCAACATGCCCGTCACGACGCGGATCGGCTCAGATCGACCGCCTGGAGGCCCGGTGCGCGTTCCTGGGAAACGCCTGGTCAGGCTGCGGTTGCGGCACATGCCGCCCACGCGCTGAGCCACGGTCGGTGCGGTTCTCCGCATGGTTCGTAACGGTGCGGTAACGGCGCGATCGGGACAGGACGGAGGGGTACAGCGCCGTGCGAACCGGGGGACGGTTCGCGACACGAGGAATTAACCTTCGACGACATGTCACCTTCATCCCGAGATCGGCATCTCGGGCGTGTCGCGCGGGCGGTCAGACGCCGTAGAACTCGCGCTCGAACACCTGACGTGCACGACGGGTGACGCCGAGGTAGTCCTCCTCGAGGCGCGTCGCGGAGCCGGGCGGGTACTCCATCAGCCGGGCGACGCCCTCGAGCTGGATCCGGTCGACCGGCAGCACGTCGGTGGTCTTGCCGGACCAGAGCACCAGGGCGCTCCTGGTGCGGGACGCGAACCGCCAGGCGGCGGCCAGGCGCTCGCCGTCCTCGGGCGCGACCAGGCCCTCCGCGACGGCCCCGTCGAGGGCGTCGAGCGTCGAGGTGGTCCGGAGTGCCGGCACCGTCAGGGCGTACTGCAACTGCAGGAGCTGCACGAACCACTCGACGTCGCTGAGTGACCCGCGCCCGAGCTTGAGGTGCCGAGCGGGATCGGCGCCGCGTGGCAGCCGCTCGGACTCCACACGTGCCTTGATCCGGCGGACCTCGCGGACCTCGCGCTCGGCGATCTGCGCCGGGTAGCGGGTCCGGTCGGCGAGGTGCTCGAAGTCCCGCAGCAGCGCCTCGTCGCCGACCGCGCCGCGGGCCCGGAGGAGCGCCTGGGCCTCCCACGTCAGGGACCAGCGGGCGTAGTACGCGCCGTAGGACTCGAGCGTGCGGACGACCGGGCCGTTCTTGCCCTCCGGCCGGAGGTCGATGTCGAGGTCGAGCGGGTGGATCGCGTCCTCGGTGATCCGGTTCAGTTCGCGCACGATGCCCTGCGCGGCTCGGGGCGCGCGCTCCCCCACGTCCTCGGGTGCGCGGTAGACGTAGAGCACGTCGGCGTCGGATCCGAAGCCGAGCTCACGGCCGCCGTAGCGCCCCATCGCGATGATGCCGAACTCCAGACCCGGCGGGGCGTCCCGCCGCGCGAGGGCCAGCGCGCCGGTCAGCGTCGCCTCGGTGATGTCGCTGAGCGCCGGGCCGAGCTGGTCGACGTCGAGCCGCCCGAGCGTCCCGGCCATGCCGAGCCGGAGGGTCTCCCGCCGGCGGATCGAGCGGATCAGGCTCGCTGCCGCGTCGACGTCGTCACCGTGGCGGCCGGTGGTCGCCCGGACCTCGGAGAGCAGGGAGACGAGCGGCCGCGGCTGCAGCAGCGTCTCGGGTTCGTCGAGCCAGGCGACGGCCTCGGGGAAGCGCTCCAGGAGCCCGGACAGGAACGCCGACTCGGACAGCACGGTCGTGAGGCTGTGGGCGGCGCCAGAGGAGTCCCGGAGCATCCGGAGGAACCAGCTGGACTCCCCCAGCGTGTCGCTGAGGCGGCGGAAGGCGAGGAGGGCGCGATCGGGTGCCGGCCCCTCCGCCATCCAGCGGAGGAGGACCGGGAGCAGGTTGCGCTGGATCGCCGCGCGCCGGGAGGTGCCCTGCGTCAGCGCGCGGATGTGGCTGAGGGCGCCGTCCGGGTCGACGAAGCCGATCGCGCCGAGGCGGTCCCTGGCCTGCTCGCTCGTGAGGACGATGTCGCCGTCGGACGCCGCGACCGCGGACAGCAGCGGGCGGTAGAACAGACGCTCGTGCAGCCCGCGGACCTCGAGCTTCACCGAGCGCCACCGGGTCTCGAGCGCCGAGGCGGAGGTGGCCAGGCCGCTCGACCGGGCGAGCACGCGGAGTTCGTCCTCGTCGGAGGGCATCAGGTGCGTGCGCTGCAGGCGCCGGAGCTGGATCCGGTGCTCGAGCACGCGGAGGAGCGCGTAGTCCGGTCCGAACCGTGCCGCTTCGGGGCGTCCGACGTAGCCGGCCTCGGTCAGGGCGTCCATCGCCTCGAGCGTGGACCGCACGCGCACCCGCTCGTCGTCCTGGCCGTGGACGAGCTGCAGGAGCTGGACCGTGAACTCGACGTCGCGGAGGCCGCCGGGGCCGAGCTTCAGCTGCCGGTCGACCTCGGCGTCCGGGATGTTGTCCGTGACCCGCTCGCGCATCCGCTGCACGGACTCGACGAACCCCGGACGCTTCGAGGACCGCCACACGAACGGCGCGACCGCGAGGGCGTAGCGCTCACCGAGGTCGACCGACCCGGCGATCGGACGCGCCTTGAGGAGCGCCTGGAACTCCCACTCGCGGGCCCAGCGCTCGTAGTACGCCAGGTGCGAGTCGAGCGTCCGGACGAGCGCACCGTCCTTGCCCTCCGGCCGGAGGTTCGCGTCCACCTCCCACAGCGCGGGTTCCGCCGCGAGGTCGGTGATGACGTGGGTCGCCGCGATCGCGATCCGGGTCGAGATGCGGACGGCCTTGTCGGTGTCCACTCCACCGCCAGCGTCGCCGTCGGTCGGATCCGCGGTCGGTTCGGTGACGAAGATGACGTCGACGTCGCTGACGTAGTTGAGTTCGCGGGCACCCGCCTTGCCCATCGCGATCACCGCGAGCGGGGTGGCCGCGACGTCGGCGGCGGGGAACGGGACCTCGCGCCGGGCGACATCGACCGCGACGTCGAGCGCGGCGCCGGCGAGGTCGGCGAGCCCGGCGGCGACGGCCGGGAACGCCTCGGTCGGCGAGACGTTCAGGACGTCGAAGAGGGCGATCTGCGCGAGGTGCCGCCGGTACCGCACCCGGAGCCGCATCCGTGCGGGCTCCCCCGTCGCGCCGTCGACGGCCTCCGTCAAGGACGCCGTGTAGGCGGCCTGCGTCCACGGTGCCGTGACCGGGTCGAGCAGCAGCGCGAGCTCGGCCGGCCGACGCTGGAAGAACTCACCGAGCCCCACGGACGCACCGACCAGGCGCACCAGGCGCTCGGTCGCCGCGTCGTCCGCGAGGACGGGCCGCAGAGCGTCCTGGTGCGACTCCATGAGCCGCTCCAGCAGGCGGAGTGCGCCGTCGGGATCGGCCGTGGACTCCCAGAGACCAGGCCACTCGTGCACCGTGACCCGCAGGTCGGAGCCGAACCGGGCCTCCAGTTCGGAAAGCCGCTCCAGGCTCTCCGAGAGGTCCGCGAAGCCGAGTCGAGCCAACTCGGACCGCGACGTCTTCGTCCGGCCGGTCATGCTGCGGCCGGGACCGGCGCGGAGCTGCCCATGGCCGGCGCGGAGCTGCTCATGGGCGCTAGAGCATGCCCAGGTTGGTGTCGAGCTCGAACGGCGTGACCTGGTCGCGGTACCGCTGCCACTCCTGCCGCTTGTTGAGGAGCACGAAGTTGAACACCTGCTCGCCCAGGGTCTCCGCGACGAGCTCGGAGTCCTCCATCAGGGACAGCGCGTGGTCGAGGCTGGCCGGGAGCTGCGCGTACCCGAGGGCCTTGCGCTCCGAGTCGGTGAGGCCCCAGACGTTGTCCTCGGCTTCTGCGGGGAGCTCGTAGCCCTCTTCGATGCCCTTGAGGCCGGCGGCGAGGATGAGCGAGTACGCGAGGTACGGGTTCGCCGCGGAGTCGATGCCGCGGTACTCGACGCGCGAGGACTGGCCCTTGTTCGGCTTGTAGAGCGGGACGCGGACGAGCGCGGAGCGGTTGTTGTGGCCCCACGTCACGAAGGACGGTGCCTCGTCGCCACCCCAGAGCCGCTTGTACGAGTTCACGAACTGGTTCGTGACCGCGGTGATCTCCGGCGCGTGCTTGAGCAGGCCGGCGATGAAGTGCTTGGCCGTCGGGGAGAGCTGGTACTCGCCGCCGGGCTCGTAGAAGGCGTTCTGGTCGCCCTCGAACAGCGACACGTGCGTGTGCATGCCGGAACCGGGCTGCCCGGAGATCGGCTTCGGCATGAACGTCGCGTAGACGCCCTGCTCGATCGCGACTTCCTTGACCACGGTGCGGAACGTCATGATGTTGTCCGCCATCGTCAGCGCGTCGGCGTAGCGGAGGTCGATCTCGTTCTGGCCGGGACCGGCTTCGTGGTGGCTGAACTCCACCGAGATGCCGAGGTCCTCGAGCATCCGGACGGCACGGCGACGGAAGTCGTGCGCGCTGCCGCCGGGGACGTTGTCGAAGTAGCCGGCCTGGTCGACGGGCTTCGGGCCGCCGTCCTTCCAGTCGCGGTCCTTCAGCAGGTAGAACTCGATCTCGGGGTGCGTGTAGAACGTGAACCCGCGGTCGCTCGCCTTGGCCAGCGTGCGCTTCAGGACGTTGCGGGGGTCGGCCACGGCGGGCTGCCCGTCCGGCGTCGCGATGTCGCAGAACATCCGCGCGGTCGGGTCGATCTCACCGCGCCACGGGAGGATCTGGAACGTCGAGGGGTCCGGGTGCGCCAGCACGTCCGCTTCGTAGGAGCGGCTGAGTCCCTCGATCGCGGAGCCGTCGAACCCGATGCCCTCGGCGAAGGCGCCTTCGACCTCGGCCGGGGCGATCGCCACCGACTTCAGGGTCCCGATGACGTCCGTGAACCAGAGTCGGATGAACTTGATGCCCCGCTCTTCGATGGTGCGGAGCACGAAGTCCGTCTGCTTGTCCATGCACGCCCTTTCCGCGTTCCACCACGGCCCTCCGGGGACCGTGCTCAATAGGCTAGTGGTCATGCCCCGTCTCCGCTTGGCACTCGCCCAGACGAACCCCGTCGTGGGCGCCTTCGACCGGAACGCCGCCGGGATCCTCGACGCCGTCCGCTCCGCCGCCGCACACGGCGCCGACCTGGTCGCCGTCGGCGAGATGGCGATCTCCGGGTACCCCATCGAGGACCTCGCGTCCCGTCCGTCCTTCCTGCGCGCCGCACGGGCCGCCGTGTCCTCGCTCGCCGTGCAACTGGCGGACGAGGGACTCGGCGACGTCCCCGTCGTCGTCGGCCACCCGGACGGGCCGTTCGAGCCGCGGGCCGTCGACGTCAGCACGGCCCCGACCGCGATCGCGAAGAACTGCGCGAGCATCCTGCAGCACGGGCGCGTCGTGGCGACGACGGCGAAGTACCACCTGCCGAACTACTCCGTCTTCGACGAGTACCGGGTGTTCATCCCGGGCTCCGACCTGCTGGTCGCCCGGATCGCGGACGTCGACGTGGCGATCATCATCTGCGAGGACCTGTGGCGGGACGGCGGCCCGGTCGCCCGGGTGCTCGACGCCGACGCCGGCCTGCTCCTCGTGGTGAACGCGTCGCCATGGGTGGCCGACAAGGACGAGGTCCGGCTGCCGCTCGTCACCCGCAGGGCCACCGAGTCCGACACGATCGTCGCCTACGTCAACATCGTCGGCGGACAGGACGACCTGGTGTTCGACGGCGACTCGGTCGTCGTCGACGAGCAGGGCACGATCCTGGCGCGGGCACCGCAGTTCCGGACGCACCTGCTGCTGGTGGACGTCGACCCGGCCCCGGCCCGCTCGGAGGCCCTCGTCACCGAACACGTGCAGCGGGTCGCGCTGGACACACCGAACTCGACGCCCGGGTCGCTCGCGGAGCGTCCGGCGCTGCCCCGGGACGTGGCCGTCCTGCCGTCCGACCTCGCCGCGATCTGGGACGCGCTGGTGCTCGGCACCCGCGACTACGTGCAGAAGAACGGCTTCCGGTCGGTCGTCCTGGGCCTCTCCGGCGGGATCGACTCCGCCGTGTGCGCCGCGATCGCAGTCGACGCACTCGGCCCGTCACAGGTCGTCGGTGTGTCGATGCCGTCGCGGTGGTCGTCGTCGCACTCGATGTCCGACGCCGACGACGTCGCCGCACGGCTCGGCCTGCAGTACCGCACCGAGCCGATCGCCGACCTCGTCGCGCCCTTCGACGCGCAACTGGCACTCACCGGCCTCGCCGCCGAGAACATCCAGGCGCGGGTGCGGGCGCTGATCCTGATGGGGCTCTCGAACCTCGACGGGCACCTCGTGCTCACCACGGGCAACAAGACCGAGCTCGCCGTCGGGTACTCCACGAACTACGGGGACTCCGTCGGCGGGTTCGCACCGATCAAGGACGTCCCGAAGACGACGGTGTGGGAGCTCGCCCGGTGGCGGAACGCGCTCGCGGTCGCCCGCGGCGAGACCGAGCCGATCCCGGAGAACTCGATCGCGAAGCCGCCGTCCGCCGAACTCCGCGAGGGGCAGGAGGACCAGGACACGCTGCCGCCGTACGAGGTGCTCGACGCGATCCTGGACCGCTACGTCACGCAGGCGCAGGGGGCGGCCGACATCGTGGCCGCGGGGTTCGACGCGGACACCGTCGCCGAGGTCACGCGGCTGGTGGACCGCTCGGAGTGGAAGCGGCGGCAGGGCGCGATCGGACCGAAGATCTCCGGGATGGCCTTCGGTCGCGACCGGCGCCTGCCGATCACGTACCGCCCGTCCGGCCCGGGTACCGCCTAGGCCTCCTCGTCCCACTTCTCGTTGTTGGCCTGGATGCGCTGGAGGGCGTTGGCCGCTTCCTCCCGCGTCTCGAACGGGCCGATCCGGTCACGCTGCGGGGACTGCGGCCCCTGCTCGACCGCGTGGGTCTTCTCGTTGAACCACCACTGGGACTCGATGCGCTCGTCGCTCATGCCGCCAAACGTACCCTCGCGGCGCGGCTAGAGTGGAGCGCATGCCCCGGGACGAACACGGACACCTGACCGCCGGCCGCATCTCCCCGCAGCGGCCCGTCCCGAAGGACATCGAGCGGCCGGAGTACGTCGGCCGGGTGGAGCCGCACGAGCACGGCCTCGGTGACACGTACTCGCCCGACGAAGTCGCGCTGATCCGTGCGGCCGGGCAGATCGCCTCCCGCGCGATCGACGCCGTCGGTGCCGCGATCCGGCCGGGCGTCACCACCGACGAGCTCGACCGCATCGGCCACGAGTACATCGTCGCGCACGGGGCGTACCCCTCCACGCTCGGCTACCGCGGGTACCCGAAGTCGCTGTGCTCCTCGGTGAACGAGGTGATCTGCCACGGCATCCCGGACGACACCGTGCTGCAGGACGGCGACATCGTCAACATCGACATCACCGCCTACAAGGGCGGCATGCACGGCGACACGAACCGCACGTTCGTCGTCGGACAGGCGGCACCCGAGGTCGTCGACCTGGTCACCCGGACCGAGGAAGCAATGAACCGCGGCATCCGCGCAGTCGCTCCCGGCCGCCAGGTGAACGTCATCGGCCGCGCCATCGAGTCCTACGCCAAGCGCTTCGGCTACGGCGTCGTCCGTGACTACACCGGCCACGGCGTCGGTCGGGCGTTCCACTCCGGGCTGATCATCCCCCACCACGACGCCCCCCACTACGACACCGTGATCGAACCCGGCATGGTGTTCACGATCGAACCGATGCTCACCCTCGGCGGCATCGAGGCCGACATCTGGGCCGATGACTGGACCGTCAGCACACGTGACAAGTCCTGGACCGCACAGTTCGAACAGACCCTCGTCGTCACGGAACGTGGCGCCGAGCTCCTGACCGTCTCCTGAAAGGCACCGCTCCTCATGACCTCACTCGCAGTCGGCGTCGACATCGGCGGTACGGGCATCAAGGGCGCGATCGTCGACACGACGACCGGTGAACTGACGACCGAGCGCATCAAGAAGGCCACCCCCGAGGGCGGCAAGCCGCACGACATCGTGGAGGTCGCGAAGGCGATCCTCGACGAGCTGTCCCCCGCCGCCGACGTCCCGGTCGGCGTCTGCTTCCCCGCGATCGTCCGCGACGGCAAGACCATGTCGGCCGCCAACGTGTCGAAGAAGTGGATCGGCTTCGAGGCCGAGGCGCTCTTCGAGAAGGAGCTCGGCCGCTCCATCCACTTCGTCAACGACGCGGACGCCGCCGGGTTCGCCGAGCAGCAGTTCGGCGCGGCGAAGGGCCGCGACGGGCTCGTCATCATGACGACGCTCGGCACGGGCATCGGCACGGCGCTCATCAACGACGGCGTGCTCATCGTGAACGCGGAGCTCGGGCACCTGGAGATCGACGGGGTCGACTACGAGACGAAGGCGTCCTTCGCGGCGAAGGAGCGCGACGACCTCACCTGGAAGCACTGGGCGAAGCGGCTGCAGAAGTACTACTCGCGGCTCGAGGCGCTGCTCTCCCCGGAGCTCTTCGTCGTCGGTGGCGGGGTCTCGAAGCAGTACGAGGAGTTCCTCCCGCTGCTCGACCTGCAGGCGGACATCATCCCCGCCACGCTCCGCAACAACGCGGGCATCATCGGCGCGGCGACCCTAGCGTTCACCTCGAAGTAGGGCCGCGCGGGCCCGGGCGCCGCGCGGGCCGCGCGGGGGCCGCGGGCGCCGCGCGGGCGCCGGGCGCCGGGCGCGTCCCCGGGCGCCTCCCCGGGCACGTCCCCGGGCGCTGAGATCGCACTTCGTGTCGGATCGGCGCGCCGGACCCGACACGAACTGCGATCTCAGCGGGGGGGGCGGGTGCGCGCGAGCGCGGCGCGGCGGGCGCCGGCGCGGGCGGTAGACTCTCGATCGCGAACGGGTCGGTGAGACGGTCGCGTCACTCCCCCGGGAGTGCCGAGGAACGTCCGGGCTCCACAGAGCAGGGCGGTGGGTAACACCCACCCGGAGCAATCCGCGAGACAGTGCCACAGAAAGCAGACCGCCGGTGGCGACACCGGTAAGGGTGAAACGGTGGTGTAAGAGACCACCAGGGGTCCGGGTGACCGGATCCGCTCGGTAAACCTCGCCCGGAGCAAGGTCAGACAGAGGACGTCGAGGCTGCTCGCCGAGTCCTCGGGTAGACCGCTGGAGGCCGACGGCAACGTCGGTCCGAGAGAGATGGCCGTCACCGCTGCAAGGCGGGACAGAACCCGGCGTACGGCCGGCCCGTTCGCACCCCACGCATCGCGCGGCACCGCGTGCCGTCGCACAACCGAGAACACCCCGAACCACGGAAGTCCGTGGTTCGGGGTGCTCTTGGTTGTGCGAAGTACATCCGAACCGCGCGCGGCGCGGAGCGCGGCGGCGCGGAGCGCGGCAGCGCAGCGGCGCGGAGCGCGGCAGCGCAGCGGCGCGGAGCGCGGCAGCGCAGCGGCGCGGCTACAGCCCGGACTCGGCCGTCCGGACGAGGACCGCCTCGCTGTCCGGGCAGAGAACGACGTCGTCCGGCGCAGCCGCACGGATCGCCTGCAGGTCGGCGCCGGTGAGCGTCACGCCCGACGCGGTCGACACGCCGCCCTGCAGCAGCGACGCCCCGAAGCCGTACCTGGCACGCTGACGCTCGTACAGCGCCAGGAGGTCGTCCGGCACCTTCGCGGCGACGTCGGCGCGGCTCTGCACCGCGGACGAGCGGTCCGCCTCGAGCCGGGCGATCTCGGTGTCACGCTCCGTGGCGAGTCCGGCGCGGGCGGCCTCGACGTCGGCGAGCTCCGCCTCGATGTCGCCGACCCGGGCGCGCAGCCCGTCGAGCTTCTCCATGATCTCGAGCTCGGAGGTCTCGAGGTCGCCGATGCGGCGCTGCAGCGAGTCGAGCTCGCTCTGCAGCCCGGCGGCGTCCTTCGCGCTGGAGACGTTCGCGAGCATCGTCGTGTCGCGGGTCACGCGGGCCTGCGCTGTCGCGGTGTCCGACTCGAGCCGGGCGAGGTCCCGCTCCGCGTCCTCGACGTCGCCGGTCGCCGCTGCGAGCCTGCTGCGGAGCCCGGAGGCGGTGGCGCTGAGCTCGGTGAGCCGGTCCCCCTTCTGCAGGGAGCTGATCCGGTGCGCGATGCGCGTGATGTCGTTGTCGAGTCGCTGGACGTCGAGGAGGATGACCTGGTCCTCGGGTGCTGCCTTCATGGTCAGGCTCCTTGTTCGGTGGTGGGGGTGGGGGCGGCCGCGCTCGGCAGGACGGCGAAGTCCCACGGGTCGGTCCGGAGGTCGCTCACGGTCACGCGGACCCCGGCGGCCTGCCGGAGCTGTTCCGCGGCGACGTCGAGCCAGAGCCACTCGGTGGCCCAGTGCGACGTGTCGATCAGTGCGGGTCCGTCGGTGAGCAGCGCCTGTTCGCGGAACTCCGACGCGGGGTGGTGGCGGAGGTCGCTGGTGACGTAGACGTCGGCGTCGCGCACCAGGGCGTTACCGAGCAGGGAGTCCCCGGCGCCGGCGCAGAGCGCCACGGTGCGAACGGGCCGGTCGTAGTCCCCGGACACGCGGACCCCGGAGGCGGTCGGCGGGAGCACGTCGACGATGCGCCGGGCGAGGACGCCGAGGGGCACCGCTTCCGGCAGGACGCCGACGCGTCCGATCCCGGTGTCGGGCGCGTCGCCCGGGTCGAGCGGGCGCTGGTCGCGCAGTCCGATGCGGTCGGCGAGCACCGCGGAGGTCCCGGTGGCGACGACGTCGGCGTTCGTGTGGGCGGCGACGAGTGCGCACCCGCCACGGACGAGCGTCGCGAGCACCGCACCCTTGTAGGTGTCCTCGGCGATGGTCGTCACGCCGCGGAGCAGCAGCGGGTGGTGGGTCAGCAGCAGGTCGGCGCCGAGTGCGACCGCTTCGCGTGCGGTGTCCGGCACGGCGTCGACGGCGAGGTGGACGTGCTCGACGACCGCGTCCGGGTTCCCCGAGACGAGGCCGACGGAGTCCCACGACTCGGTTCCCGCGACCGGCCACAGGGACTCGATCACGGCCTGGAGATCGCGCAGCGTCGGCATCCGGACAGTCTACCGAGGGGCCCGGCTGGGCCGGCGCCGCGAGGTCACCGGCGGCCGAGGACCCGGACGACGGCGGCGACGACGCGGGACCACCAGCCGGCACGAGCCGACTCGGCAGCGTCCACCGCATCGGCGGACTCGGTCGGTGCGACCGGCGCGGCAACCGCGTCCGGCAGCGCGGCGGCGTGCTCCTCGGGGAACACGACCGGCGTGCCCGCGGTCTCCGCGCGGTGTGCGCGGAGCACGGCCGCGAACGTGTCGCGGTCGACGACGGTCGGCCCGGTGACGGGCTGGATGAGCGGGGTGGGTCGCGTGTTCGCCGACACCGGTGTCACGGCCTGGAGGCTCGGCACCAGTCGGGCGGGCTCGTCACGGTCCGCGGCGGCGTCGTCCAGGGCCGGGGTCGCGCTGACCACGACGGGCGCGGCGACCGCCGGCAGCACGAGTGCGGGCGCGGGCTCGACGACCGCGGCGGGTGTGACGACGGCGACGGCACCGGTGGTCGCAGCACGACGGGCGGCGGCGCGGTCGCGACGGTCCGCCTCGTCGGCGGCGTCCGCGAGCAGGTCGTCGAAGACGGAGCGGGCGTAGGCACGCGCGGCGTCGATCTCCGGGTCGCTGAGGTCGGCGACGACGGCTTCCCACGCGGCGAGCCGTGCGAGGTCCTCGTCGCGGCGGCGGACCTCGTCCTCGAGGATCACGATGCGCTCGATCGTCGCGCGGCCGCTCTGCGCGGACACCTCGACGGCGAGCTCCTCGATCCGGAGGGCGAGTCGCTCGGGCGGCTCGGGGAAGGACGGGGCGCAGACCGAGGCGTGGCGGCCACGGTCGCGGGGGCGCCGGAAGGCGCTGTCGTCCGAGGGGACGGACGCGGGCTGTTCGGACTCGGCCTGTTCGGACTCGGCCTGCTCGAGCAGGGGCGCGGCTGCCGTGGTGGCGTCCGGTCGCTGCACCGGGCCGGTGACGGGCGGGACCACGAGGTCCGACACGTACGGGGCTCGGGTGGCCGGGGCGTCACGGAGCCACTCCTCGAGCTCGCGACCGAAGGGGTCGACGAGAGGGGTGCGTGCACCGGACTGCGTTTCCATGTTCCGAAGGATAAATATCGCGGAGTGGATGCTGTCGCTCATCCCCGGTGTGTCGCGGGATCGCCTGCCATATCGCGTCGAAGGTGAACGGCGTGTCGCGCGGCGCGATGCACTTCCGTCACATCTGCCTCAGAGGCCCCGCGAAAACTCCTCGAGGAGCGCCCTGCCGTCCGGCCAGTCCCCCACCCCGCTGGCGATGTTGACGTGCCCGTGCGAGCCGATCCGACGGACGTCGGCACCGAGCCGGGCGGCCATCTCCTCGGCACGTTCGGACGTGCAGTAGGGGTCGTCGTCGCTCACGACCACCAAGGTGGGCGTGGCGACCGCGCGGTCGGGTACCGCGAAGCCCGCGGCGGCGACCGGGAACCCCGGTGCCTCCGGGTCCGGCGGGGCGACGAGGAACGCGCCCGCGATGCGGCCGTCGTCGTTCCGCCCGTCGTCTGCTCCGAGCCACCCGGCGACCGCCAGGACCCCGAGGCTGTGCGCGACGAGCACCGGTGGAGCGTCCACCGTGGCGATCGCGCGGTCGATGGCGGCGGACCAGTCGTCCGGGTCCGGCTCGGACCAGGACGTCGGCGCGATGCGCACCGCGGCACCGGCCCGTTCGGCCTGCCAGCGCGACTGCCAGTGCTCGGGGTCGGAGTTCCAGATCCCGGGGACGATCACCCACGGTCGTTCTCGGCTCACGGTCCGAGCGTAGAGGGCGCGCCCTCGCTCCGGGACTCAGCCCTGCAGCGTGTCCCGCGGGTACTCGCCGAACCGGGAGGCGTAGGCGGCCGAGAACCGGCCGAGGTGCGCGAAGCCCCAGCGCATGGCGACGGAGGCCACCGTGAACTCACCGGGCGTGCCGCGACGGAGTTCCTCGCGGATGCGGTCCAGGCGGATCCCGCGGAGCATCGCGTTCGGCGCGGACCCGACCTGCCGCTGGAAGGCCTGCTGCAGCCCACGGACGCTCAGCCCGACGTGTGCGGCGACGTCCGTCGTCGAGATCGGTGTGTGCGCGAACGCGGACATGTACTCGACGGCTTCCCGGACCCGACCGGTCGCGCCCTGCGGCAGGTGCACCTCGGCCGCGAGCAGCCGGTGCGGGAACGTCCGGAGGAGCGTCGTCGCGGTCGCCCGCGCCGTCTCGGCCATCGCGAGCGGCGACACCGGCGTGGTGCCGAGGACGACCGCTGCGGCGTCCTGGACCTGCCGGTGCCACTCCCGCACGTCGTCGGGCGACGGTGCGGTGGCGTGGTCGAACACGAGCGGCCCTGGCTGTGCGCCGTGCACCTCGGCGGCGATCCCCTCGAGGTACGTCCGGTCGAACTGCACGAGGCTCTGCCGCACGTCGGCGAGCTCGAAGGCGAACGGACGGCCGGTCGGGAACATCATCGGCGACCCCGGCGCGAACGGAACTTCGTCCCGGCCGATGTCGACCCGTCCGCCGCCGTCGACGGTCCACATCACGACGTACTCGTCGCGGGACTCCACCTCGCCCCGGATGGCCGCGTCGAAGCGGCTCGACCGGAACGACATCGACTCGTCGCCGACCACCCGGAACCGGTAGGAGAACGGGCGGGCCGTGCGGCGCGCGACGAACCCGGCGCCCTCGTAGGCGTCCTCGTACATGCGCCGAGCGTCGTCGAGGTCATCGCCCGACGTCTCGAAGCTCATGCGGGGGTCGGGCTCGACTGTCATCGCGCGCATCGTGACACGATCCCCCTCCGCGTCCGCAATCCGCCGAGCCGTCTTGCGGGTTCCGGCCTCCTGGCTGCGCATTGTGGATCAGGGCGTCACACTGCTCGCGTCAGTGCGCGGCCTGCTCGCGGATCATTGCGCAGCCGGCTCCCGGATCAGTGCGCGGCGCCGTCCGCCGCCCGTCCACGCCGGACCGTCCACCGGTTCCGGTCGCCGTCCCGCTCGTACCGCAGTTCGTCGACGACCATGCCGACCAGGGCGAGACCGCGACCGCTCTCGGCGGACGCGTCGGGGAGTGCTGCAGCCGACGGGTCGACGGAGGTGGGCCGACCGTCGTCGGTGAGTCGTGCCTCCAGACCGTCGCCCGTGACCGCGAGGTCGAGCGAGCACGCGACCCGCGCGCCACCGCCCGCGTGCTCGACCACGTTCGAGGCGAGCTCGATCAGCGCGAGCTCGAAGGCCATCCGGTCTTCCGGACCGACGGTGGGTTCCGTGCCCCACACGCCCGCGAGGAAGTCGTGCACGGCGGAGACGTCGTCCGGCGGGGACGCGAAGTCGAGACGGTGCTCGCTCACGGCGCTGCCGCTCATCCCCAGTTGGTGACCGCGGCGTCCCCGTCGGGGTACGTCCGCAGGATCTTGTCGATGTTCGAGAGCTTGAGGACCATCGAGACCTGGTCCGAGGGGGCCGCGATGCGGAGGTCCCCACCGGCCTGGCGCGCGGTCTTCAGGCAGCCGACGAGCGCGCCCAGTCCGGAGGAGTCCATGAACTCGACCCCGGAGAGCTCGACGACGACGCGGTGCCGGCCGTCCCCCACGACCTTGGCGACGGTCTCCCGGAACGCCGGGGCCGACACCATGTTCAGCCGCCCCTTGCACTCCAGGACCGCCGCGTCCGTCTGCGCCTCGTGTACGACGATGTCCATGCGGGATGCCTCCTCCGGTCGGTGCCCCTTGCTCAACGGACCCTATCGGTTCGCGCCGTGGCTTCGTTCGGTGCGCGCCGCGGCTTCTTCCGATCCGCGGCGCGGTCAGCGTGTGCGCCGCGGTCAGCGTGTGCGGCGCGTCGCCGACGCCTGGACGACGACCGCGGCGGCCATCAGCACCACCATCACGGAACCCATCGCCAGCGCAGTCCCACCGAGGAGCCCCGCGAGCGGCGTCCCGAGCCCACCGAGCCCGAACGACAGCCCGCCCTGCAGCGCCGCCGCCGTCCCGGGGTGCGCCGCGCCGACGTGCTGTGTGCGGGTCATCGCGGCTGGCAGCACGAAGCCCCACGCCCCGGTGACGACCGCCAGCGAGCACCAGACCGGCACCGGCCCGAGGCCGAGCAGCGCGGCGACGAGCACCCCGGCCCCGCCGATCGTCCCGACGGCGAGCCCGAAGGTGAGCAGCCCGTCCTCGGAGAACCGCCCCACGACGCGGCGGAACACCAGGGTCGTGATGATCATCATCGTCGCGTTCGTGGCGAAGACGAGCGTGTACAGCCCTTCGGAGAAGCCGAACTCGGTCTGGAACACGAACGAGCTCGTCGCGATGTAGGCGAAGAAGCCGATCGTCGACAGCACCCCGGTCAGCAGGTACGCGCGGAACCGCGGGATCGCGACGAGCTGCCGGATCCGCTGCCAGTTCGCCGCGAGGCCCACACTGCCCCGGGTGCGGAGCGTCTCGTGGAAGTACGGGACGACCATCGCGAAGAACACCGCACCGAGCACGGCGAGCACGACGAACATCACGCGCCAGGTGGCGAAGGACAGCACCGCTCCCCCGGCCAGCGGCGCGACGACCGGGCCGATCGCGTTGATCGCGGCCAGGGTCCCGAACACCTTGGCCATCGGCGGGCCCGCCATCACGTCGGAGACCATCGCCCGGCCGGCGACCGCCGCTGCGGCACCCGCCAGCCCCTCGACCACCCGGGCGGCGATGAGCGTCCCGACGTCCGGCGCCAGGGCACAGCCGAGGGACGCGAGCGCGAACAGGGCCGTCCCGCCGAGCATCATCGGCCGACGACCGATGCCGTCGCTGACCGGGCCGGCGAGGAGCTGCCCGACCGCGAACGCGACGAGGAACGCCGTCAGGGAGAGCTGCACGGCACTCGGGCTCGTCGCGAGGTCCCGGGCGATCGCGGGCAGCGCGGGGATGTACATGTCCGTCGCGAACGGCGACACCCCGACGATGAGTGCCAGGGGCACGATCGGCGGGAGGGTGGCCTGGGTCAGGGTGCGCTCCGTCGTCACCCGGGCAACGCTACGCCGCCCCGAATCGATTCGACAGGCGGCGCGGCGCGGCGGCGCGGCGCGGCGCGGCGCGCCTCGCGAACGGCGAGACGCCGCTGTCCGGCCGAAACGCCGCCGTGGACCGGGGCGTCTCGTCCGCACAGCGGCGTCTCGAGCCTGGAGCGGGGCTCAGCCGGTGTTCTGCAGGCCGGCGGCGATGCCGTTCACCGTCAGCAGGAGCAGGCGGTGGTCGGTGTCCGCCGGGTCGGTGCTGCCGCTCGTCCGGATGGCGCGGAGCGCTCGGAGCTGGAGGTGCGACAGGGCGTCGACGTAGGGGCTCCGGAGCCGGACGGCGCGGGCGAGCACCGGCCGGTCCTCGAGGACGTCGGCGCCACCGGAGACCTTGAGCACCCAGTCGCGGGTCCGGATCATCTCGTCGAGGACGCGGGCGGCCAGGTCGTCCCGGTCCGCCAGTTCGAGGTACCGGCGGGCGATGTGCTCGTCGGTCTTCGCCAGGGACATCTCGACGTTCTTGATCATCGCGCCGAACAGCGGCCACTCGGCGTACGCGGTGCGGAGCAGGTCGACGTCGCCGACTGCCTCCAGCGCGGAGCCGAGGCCGTACCAGCCGGCGAGGTTGATCCGCGCCTGCGTCCACGAGAACACCCACGGGATCGCGCGGAGGTCCTCGAGGGACTCCACCGACAGGCCACGACGGGCCGGGCGGGAGCCGAGCGGCAGCAACCCGATCTCCTCCATCGGGGTCACGCGGGCGAACCACGGCGCGAACCCGTCCGCCTTCACGAGCCCGTAGAAGGCGTCGCGGGAGACGTCGTCGAGCTGCTGGGCCAGGTCGGCGAACCGGGTGGCTGCGGCCTCGATGCGGGCCTCGTTCGAGGGCGAGGACGCGAACAGCGTGGCGGAGGCCATCTGCTCGAGGTGCCGGGCGGCGATGTCCTGGTCGCCGTACTGGGCGAAGATGACCTCGCCCTGCTCGGTGAGCTTCAGCCGGCCGTCGATCGACCCCGGCGGCTGGGCGAGCACGGCCTCGTTCGCGGGACCGCCGCCGCGACCGAGCGAACCGCCGCGGCCGTGGAAGAGCGTGAGTTCGATGTCGTTGACCTTCGCCCACTGCGCGATCTTCGCCTGGGCGTCGTACAGCGCCAGGTTCGCCGACACCGGGCCGACGTCCTTCGACGAGTCGGAGTAGCCGAGCATGACCTCGAGCTTCCGGCCGGTCGCGGCGAGTCGGCGCTGGAACGCCTCGGTCCGGACGGCCTCGTCGAGGATCTCGACGCTGGCGTGCAGGTCGGCGAAGGTCTCGAACAGCGGGATGACGTCGAGCACCGGTGCCGCCTCGGCGGACCCGAGCGCGGCGACCGCCAGCTCGTGCACGTTCGCCAGGTCCGCAGCGGACTGCGTGAACGAGACGATGTAGCGGTTCGAGGCCCGGACGCCGTAGCGCTGCTGGAGCTCGGCGATGGTGCGGAAGACGGCGAGGACCTCTTCGGTGGTCTCGCTCAGCTCGCCGCCGGCGCGGATCTCCGCGAGCGCGTTCCGGTGCACCTGCGAGTGCTGCCGGATCTCGAGCTCGGCGAGGTGGAAGCCGAACGTCTCGACCTGCCAGACGAGGTTCTGCAGCTCGCCGTACGCGGGGCGCGACGCCCCGGCGGCGACGAGCGAGGCCTGGATCGTGCGGAGGTCGGTGAGGAGCGACTCCGGGCCGGGGTAGGCCAGCGGGGCGTCGCCACGTCGGGTGGCGTCGATGCGCGCCGCCGTGAAGAGGAGTGCGCGGCGATGGGTCTCGTTCGGCGCCCGGATGCCGATGCGCTCGGCGATGTCCGGGTCGAGGGACTCCTGCGACGCCACGAGCGCGGTCAGCCCGGCGTCGGCCGGCGTCTCGCTGTGGTCGAGGGTCAGGGTGCTGCCGATGCGGGTGGCGGCACGGGCGAGACCGAGCAGGATGTGCTCCGCCGCGATCTCCGCCGCCTGCCGCGTGATGTCGGACGTCACGAACGGGTTGCCGTCGCGGTCGCCACCGATCCACGTGCCGAAGCGCACGAACGCCGGGGCCTGCACGGGCACGCTGCCGGCGTCCTCGCCGAGGAGCCGGTCGTCGAGGAGGCGGTACACCTGCGGGACGATCTCGAACAGCGTCTGGTCGAACACGCTCATCGCGGTGCGGACCTCGTCGAGCGGGGTCGGGCGGGTGGTGCGGAGGGGCGAGGTGCGGAGGAGGTTCGTGATCTCCTCGAGCAGGCGTCGCTCGTTCTCGGCACGGGCTGTCGCATTCTTCGCGCGGTCCCGTTCGTCGATGAGGTCGGTGATGCGCCGCACGGCCGTGGTCACCGCGCGGCGGCGGGCCTCGGTCGGGTGCGCCGTGAGCACCGGGTGGAACCGGAGGGCGTCGAGCCGGGCGGCGGCTTCGTCCGCGCCGACCTCGCCCACGAGCTCGGCGTAGGTGGCCGGGAACGAGTCGCCCCCGACGCCGCCGTCGTCGCCCCGCAGCCGGAGGACGCGCACGCGGTGGTGCTCCTCGGCCAGGTTCGTCAGGTGGAAGTAGGTGGTGAAGGCCCGTGCGACCTCTTCGGCACGCTCGGCCGAGAGCCCCGCGACGACCGCTTCGGCCCGTGCAGCACCGTCGGTGTCCGATCCCTCGTACGCCTCGATGACCGCGGCACGCAGCGCTTCGACGTCACGCAGGAGCTCGTCGCCGCCGCTCTCGCGCAGCACGCGCCCGAGCAGGCTCCCGAGGTAGCGGACGTCCGCGCGCAGGTCGCTGTCGACCGCTCCGCTGACATCGTCTCGTGCGCTGCCGAAGCGCGTCGATCCGTCGATCGCCGTCATCTCGTCCTCTCGGGTCGCCCGGCACACCGCTTCCGGGACCCCAGCAGCGTATCGGCAGGCGGGCGCACGTGACGACGACCGTCCGGACGGCCGGACGCGGGCGCGCGGCCTTCGTAGACTCCGCGGTACGGGGACAGACCGCCCTCGCAGGGCGGAGCGCGGACGTGAGCGACACGACGGAACCAGCCGGCACGACGGGGTCATCCGACACGACGGGACCATCCGACACGACGGGATCATCCGACACCACGGGACCATCCGGTGGCCCGGTCCCCGACCTGCGGAAGCGACCCCCGGTCGAGCGCTGGGTCTTCTGGCCGGCCGCCGGCCTCGTCCTGGCCTTCGTCGTCGTGGCGCTGATCGCCCCGAAGGGCACCGAGGCCGTGTTCGCGACGGTGCAGGACACCATCGTCCGCGACTTCGGCTGGTACTACGTGCTCGTCGCCGCGGGGTTCGTCCTGTTCGCGATCTGGATCGGCTTCAGTCGCTTCGGCGACATCGTCCTCGGCAAGGACGACGAGGAGCCGGAGTTCTCCACGATGTCGTGGCTCTCGCTGCTCTTCGCGGCGGGCATGGGCATCGGGCTGGTGTTCTACGGGGTGGCCGAACCGCTCAGCCACTTCGCGTCGCCGCGACCCGGGGTCACCGGCAGCGACGACGAACTCGCGCAGCGGGCGATGACGCAGACGTTCCTGCACTGGGGCCTCCACGCGTGGGCGATCTACGTCGTGGTCGGGCTCGCCCTCGCCTACGCGATCCACCGGCGCGGCCGGCCGGTCTCGATCCGGTGGGCGCTCGAGCCGCTGCTCGGCCGTCGGGTGACCGGCGGGTGGGGCAACCTCATCGACGTCGTGGCCCTCGTCGGCACGCTCTTCGGCGTCGCCACGTCGCTCGGGCTCGGCGTGCTGCAGATCGGAGCCGGGCTCGACTACACGGACATCGCCGAGGACTCCCGCGGCCTGCAGATCGTGCTCATCGCCGTCGTCACGCTGATCGCGATCGGCTCGCTCCTGAGCGGTGTCGGCAAGGGCATGAAGTACCTCTCCACCACGAACCTGCTGCTGGCGGCCGCCCTGCTCCTGGTCGTGCTGGTGTTCGGCCCGACCCAGTTCCTGCTCGGCGAGTTCGTGCAGTCGATCGGGCTGTACGCGCAGGGCTTCGTCGGGGCGGCGTTCGACACGAGTGCGTTCGCGGGGAAGGCCGGTCAGCAGTGGCAGGGCGCCTGGACCACGTTCTACTGGGGCTGGTGGATGTCGTGGGCGCCGTTCGTCGGCATCTTCATCGCGCGGATCTCCCGGGGCCGGACCGTCCGGCAGTTCGTGCTCGGCGTGCTGTTCGTCCCGACGCTCCTGACCTTCCTCTGGTTCGGGGTGATGGGCGGCACGGCGCTCTGGGACCAGCTGCACGGACACGGCGACCTGGTCGGCGCCGACGGCAGCGTGAACGTCGAGCGTGTCCTCTTCCAGATGCTCGGAGCACTGCCGGCAGGTCCGGCGCTCGTGATCGGCGCGATCGTCCTCATCGGCGTGTTCTTCGTGACCTCGGCCGACTCCGGCGCGCTCGTGATGGGGATGATCGCGACGGGCGGGCAGCTCGAACCGAAGAACTGGATCCGGGTCTTCTTCGCCGTCGTCACCGCGCTCGTCGCCGTCGCGCTGCTGCTCGCCGGCGGCCTGAACGCACTGAAGACGGCCGCGATCACCACGGCGCTGCCGTTCAGCGTCGTGATGGTGCTGATGTGCGGGTCCACCGTGGTGGCGTTCACCCGTGAGCGGCGCGCGTACCTCCGCGCGGAACGGCGGGCGGCGATGGCCGACTTCGCCGAGTTCTACCAGCAGGAGGTCGTCGACCCTGCGGAGCGGGCGCCCCGCACGGGGCCGATCGCGAAGCTCGCGCGGCGCATCCGCCGCTGATGGAGTGTCGCCGGGAACACGGCGTCCGGCGGAAGCACCCCTGCTGTGGCGGAGCGACCGCGTTCCCGGCGGGTCTGGGGGCGGCTAGCTCGGCTCGGCGAGCTGGGCCTGCGCGGCCGCGTGCACCTCGACGATCTGCACGCGAGCCGACCGGCGATCGGTCAGCGGGGACGTCCACGGCACGATGACGTGCTCCACGTCCCCGTCGTCGAGCTGCGCGAGCCAGACACCCGCGATCGCGTCGATCTCGGTCATGGTCGCGGCCACTGCGGTCGCTGCGCCGTTCGCCCGCGCGATCACCAGGTTGTCGAGCGCGTGGTCGGTGTTCATGTGCCGGAGGATCGCGCGCCGGGCCTCGGCGTCGAAGGGCGGCTGCCCGTCGGTCACGCGATCACCGCCGCGTCGCCATCCGTGCGCCGCGCCGCGTCGAGCTCGGCGAGCAGCCCGCTGTTGAGCGCGTACGCCAGCTCCACCTCGGCGATGACCCGCTCGCGCTCGTCGTCGTCCCACGGCGCCGCGTCGAGCTGCGCCCGGTAGGTGTCCCGGAACGCGGTCGGGTCGGCGACCTGGTCGAAGATGTAGAAGAGGACGCCGTTCGTGTCGAACCCGAACTGGTCGGCGAGCACCCGGCCGATCGCCTGACCGCCGGACAGGTCGCCGAGGTAGCGCGTGTAGTGGTGCGCCACGAAGCCGCCGGGCCACTCGGCCGCGACCTCGTTGAGGCGACGGACGTACGCCGTGGTGGCGGGCGACGGGCACACCAGCTCGGGCCAGTCCGGCCCGATCAGGTACTCGAGGTCCGCGCGGATCGCCGGCATCCGGGTGAGCTGCGCGGTGACGAACGGCGCTGCCACCGGGTGGTCGGCCATCCGGGCTGCGGCGCGCTCGAGGGCGTCGTACACGAACGAGTACTGTCCGAGCAGGGCGGCGTAGTCGGCGACGTCGCACGCACCCCCGAGCAGGTCGTGCATGAAGTCGTTCCCGGCCGCGGAGCCGTGCGAGCGGCGGGTGCGCTTGCGCAGCAGCTCGGAGAACGGGATGACGGTCGTGTCCATGAGGTAAGGCTAACCTTAGTGACGCGCACGTCAAGCACGAACCACGGAATCCAGGCGACGCAGAAGCACCGAGAGGAAGCTCCTCAGATGAGCTCGAAGAACCGCACCCAGCACGTGTTCGTCGTCGACCGCACCGAACAGCTGTCGCCGCACATGGTCCGCGTCCACCTCGGCGGCCCCGCGTTCGATGACTTCATCGCGGCGGCGGACCCGGAGCGACTCGGGAGCACCGACAAGTACGTGAAGCTCCTGGTCGCCAAGCCAGAGCTCGGGCTCGAGCCCCCGTACGACCTCGAGGCGCTCCGCGAGACCCTCCCGAAGCACGACCGGCCGGCCCGCCGCACCTACACGGTGCGTGCCATCGACCTCGACGCCCACACGATCGCCATCGACTTCGTCGTGCACGGCGACGAGGGACTCGCCGGCCCCTGGGCCGCTGCGGCGGAGCCCGGCGACCGGCTCGCCCTCTCCGGCCCCGGCGGCGGCTACGCGCCGAGCACCGACCCCGCGGTCGTCCACGTCCTCCTCGGCGACGACAGCGCGCTCCCGGCGATCGCATCCGCCCTGGAGGCCATGGACGACTCCGCCACGGGCGTCGCCCTGGTCGAGGTCGCCGGCCCCGACGACGAACAGGACATCGCGCACCCGGCCGGCATCGCACTGCGGTGGCTGCACCGCGACGCCGCCGGCGCCGAGCCGGGCACGCTCCTGCTGGCCGAGACCCGGGAACTGCCCCGTGCCTCCCGGCCGGTCCAGGTGTTCGCCCATGGTGAGCGGACCGCGATCAAGGCGATCCGTCGGCTGCTGCAGGACGAGTGGGAGCTCGAGAAGTCGGACATGTCGCTCTCCGCGTACTGGGCGCTCGGGCGCGCCGAGGACAAGTTCCAGGAGGAGAAGCGCGAACCGATCGGCGTCATCTTCGACGCCTGAGCGCCACCGCCGAGTGGTCTGTGACATTTCATATTACGGATATGCTGAGTGCTCCCCCACAGAACGGTTGTACTCATGGCAACTCATCTCCGCTGTCCCCTGCTCGCAACGGGACTCGCGCTCACGATCGGTCTCACCGGAGCCCTCACCTCCGGTTCGGCGGCGCTCGCAGCCTCTCCCGCTGCAGCTGCAGCTGGATCGGTCCGGTCGCACGGCACGACGAACTCCGCTGACCTGACACCGCCGACGATCGTCCGATTGGCGCCCGGAGCACTCGGTGAGTGGGAGGTCGTCTTCCACGGGAGGCCGAACACCGGGGTCATCCGCGTCGGCGAGGACGGCGCCTTCGCCGGCCGTTTCGGCAAGACCGGAGCCGACGGCACGCTGGTCTCGACGATCCCGCGCGGCCTCGTCGGCACGATTCGCATCGTCACCGAGGACGGTTCCGGGCAGTCGCGTCCGCTGCAGATCCCCGTCCCGACCTCCGACGCGGACCGGGTGTCGCCAGAACCGCGCGACATCACCGTCACCCCGACGGCCGCTGGCTTCCGGCTCAGTGGTGCGTCTGGTCTCGACGTCGTGAACGTGTTCGGCCAGGCCACCGGTGCACTCCGCTTCCCGCTCGGCACCGTCCCCGTGACCGACGGACGCTTCGCCGTCGAGGTGCCCGCGTCGCTCGCAGGTCGGACGATCGGTGTCGGCGCACAGCTCGCCGGATGGCGGACCGCAGTCACCCAGGTTCGGGTACCCGACGACGGACGGGGCGGACCGTCGACGCCGAACGTCCGGATCATCGCACCGTCGAAGGGGGTGACCGTCCTCGCCGGCGACGCCGACCCGGGCACGACGATCGTCATCAGGACCACCGATGGCGACCGAGACCTGACGACGTCCAGGGACGGCTCGTGGTCCGGCGAGGTCACGAACGACAACGGCGGCGTGCGCCTCCTGGCGCGGGATACCTCGGGAGCGTTCTCACCCGAGGTCACGGTCCCGCTCGGCGCGGCGCACGTGTCCGACCCGAGCGGCGCAGCGGTGGTTCGTGACGGCGCAGACGTCAGGATCACCGGCGCTGCGAGTGGCGACCGGGTCGGCCTCACCGGTACCGGGCGTACCGAGGTGAGCGCAGCGATCATCGACGGGACGTTCACCGTGACGGTGCCGGCTGCGACCCTCGGCACGCGGGTGTCGATCGCGTCGCACGCGGGGTCGTCGACCTCCGGCGCACTCACCGTCACGATCCCCGACGCGACGAGCGTCGGTGCTCCCTCCGTTTCGCGGACCATCGCGACTGCGACCGGGAAGCTCGTGCTCATCGGCACAGCGACCGGAGCGGTCTCGGTGAGCGCGACCATCGACGGCTCCCACTACGTGTTCGCACGCGTCTCCGAAGGCAGGTTCTCCGTCGAGTTGCCCTCCGAGGTCATCGGCCGTTCGATCGGCCTCACGGGGATCGGTGACGACGGATCGCGGTCGGCGACCACGACCACCACGCTCGAGCTGCCGAGCGAGAGCGCCGAGGTCGGAGCGCCGGTTGCTTCGCGCTTCTTCGAGCACGTGGACGGCACACGCAGCTTCCGACCAGTGCCGTCGGGCGACGAACCCGAGGTCGTCTGGCTGATGGACGGCCGACGCCAGGTCGTCCGGGCCGCGCTCGTCGAACGGGGCTCGTCCGTCGTGACGGTCTGGGACATCGCCGCCGAAGCAGCGAACGAGGAGTACACCATCGTCGCGTTCGACGGTGCACATCGTTCCGCCCCGGTCGTCGTGCCCGGGCAGCTGAGCGTGGACGGCATCGCGAATTCGAACCGCTACACGCCCGGCCCGCGCACCTTCACCGGCACCGCGACACCGGGTTCCGTGATCGTCGCCCGCGACGCGGGCGCAGGAGAACTCTTCCGGACGACGGTCGGCGCGAGCCGGTCGGCCTCCGGGACGTGGTCGGCCGTCGCTGAACTCGCGAAGCCGGATGGCTACGACGTGTCCTTCACACAGACCACGCCGACCGGTGGGGTGAGCGTGATGGAGCACGTGGCATTCGTCGCGGAGGCTGACACCCGTCCGTTCGCGGTGACCAGCCACACCAACGGGCAGACCTACACCGCTGGGAAGAACACCTTCACCGGCACCGCGACGGCAGGAAGCCTCGTCACGGCGAAGAACCAGTGGGGCACCCCGATGGGCTCGGCGAAGACCAACGCCACCGGCACGTGGACCTTCGACCGCGACCTCGGCCCCACCGCCGACTACACCGTCACCTTCACCACCGACTCCGGCCAGAACCCCCTCACCCTCCACCTGAACGGACCGAAGT
>NZ_RKII01000009.1:328006-488382 GCF_003755165.1 Curtobacterium sp. PhB130
CTTCGACCGCGACCTCGGCCCCACCGCCGACTACACCGTCACCTTCACCACCGACTCCGGCCAGAACCCCCTCACCCTCCACCTGAACGGACCGAAGCGCTAGACAGCAGACCGTCCGAACAGCGATGCCCGCGGATCAGCTCCGCGGGCATCGCTGTTCCTCGGCGCACTCGGACCCGCAGCGCGCAGGCACCACACGGTCGACGCCTGAGCGTCGGCGGTCGCCGGTAGCGTTCGGCGCATGGTCGAGTCGTGCTGCGTCCCGGGCTGCGCCGGCGCGAGCGCGCCCGGCGCGCCGGTCCCGCTGTGCTCGTCGCACGTGCTGGTCGTCAGCGACTTCGGCGCGGCGCACCACGGCACCGAGGACGCCCTGCCCGGACCGTGCCTGGTCTGCGGGTCCCGCGTGGGGGTGCGGTTCGCCTCGGGGATGCTCTGCGCGGTCTGCGAGTGGCCGTACGGGGACGTCCCCGACCAGGACCTCGCTCCCCCGCGGGTCGACGTCGTGTACTACCTCCGGCAGCAGGACGGCGTCGGGGACCGCATCAAGATCGGCACGACCGCGAACCCGCGGCAGCGGCTGGCCCGGATCGCGCACCAGGACCTGCTGGCGTTCGAGCGCGGCGACCGGATGCTCGAACGGCATCGGCACGCGCAGTTCACCGCGTCGCGGTACCCGGGCACCGAGTGGTTCCGGGTGACGCCCGCGCTGCTCGAGCACGTCGCGGTCGTCGGCGCCGGGGTGCCGGACCCGTGGGCGCTGCACGCGCGGTGGCTGAGCGAGGCGCTGGCGCTGCGCGGGTGACGCCCGGCGCGTCAGCGCGCGTACGCGTCGACGAAGAGGGCGCCGCGCACGTCGCGCAGCGTGTCCACGAGCCGCTCGATCGTGCGCCCGGAGACGCCGGACACCTGGAGGTCGTACGGCCCGAGTGCGGGCAGCCGTCCGGTCCGGATACGCACCACTTCCCAGCCGACACCACGGAGCGCCCGGTCCTTCCGGCGGTCGGACTCCTCGCGCGGGCCCACGTGCTCGAGCCCGTGCCGCCCGGTGGAGTCGTACTCGATCGCGACGCGGAGCTCCGGCAGGATGATGTCCGGCCAGGCCTCGACGTGGTCGTGGAAGGGCCGGTCGAGGCGGATCGCCGTGCGGTCGAACGTGAAGTCGAAGCGGTCGGAGAGCGCCTGGCGCAGCTCGGCCTCCACCGCGGAGGCCGTCGCCGGGGCACACACGCTGATGAACGCGTCCCCCGAGGGGAGCCGCGGGGTCTTCGGGCAGATCGTCCGCGGAGGACGCGGCGCACGCTGCCCCGAGGGACGCCAGCCCGCTCCCCGGGCACGCGAGGACGCGACGGCACCCGTGGGGAGGGACGACCCCCGACCCGCTGCCGGGAGCGTCTGGCGGCCCGTCGTCCGCACCGCGCGTTGCGGCACGGGGACGACGGCCGGCCAGTCCTCCGGCAGGACGGGCCACCGCTGCGGCTTCGCCATCACCTGGCACTCGGGGCACCACACCGACCGGCGACGCTCACGCCCGGGGCGGCCGCGCTGTTCGGCGGGGGTCGCGACGAAGACGTGGCCGACGTCGCACTCCCAGGTGAGCAGCACGTCGGCGGCGGGCGGGATCTGGGTCAGGACGATGCCGGCGTTCCACTCCGGGTGGTACTGCCGAATGAGCACCGGGTAGGACTGCCAGGCGTCGCGGAACTCCCCCACGGCGTACGGCATCGGCACGCCGCGCGACCACTGCCGGCGGCGCCACCACGCGTCGACGGGTTCCACCACGCCACGACCGTACGACGGGCCACCGACACACGGCGCCCCCGGGAGCCCGTCAGTCGCCCGGCGGCGGGACGATCGTGAAGCGCTCGGGCCCCGCCGCGGACCCGTCCTCGAGCACGCGGATGCCCGACTCCCGGCACGCGGTCACCCCGTCGCGGTGCACCCGCTCGGGGCGGGGCCGCCGCGGGACCCCGGCGTCCCCGAACACCGCCCACGCGTTCGGTGCGGCATCGCTCGTGAACCGGGTGCTGTACCGGACGCCCGCGAACCCCGCGGCGTCGAAGCCCCGCGCCCACGCCTGCGGCACGCGGTAGTCCCCCATCGTCTGCAGCTCGGCCCCGACGCCGTGCCGGACAGCGTCCGGTGCGGTGACGTCCGCGAACCGGCGCCCCCGGGACGCCCGCGCGGCGACGACGACGATCTCCCGCGCACGGCCGACGAACACGGTGTTCGTGTGCAGGGTGTGGTGCGCCAGGCGTTCGCGCACCGCGACCTCCACCGAGTCCGCCCAGTAGCAGGTGCCGCGGGGATCGGCGAGGTCGAACCGCCCGCCGTCGACGCCGTCCGCGTCCGCCGGGGTGCTCGCGAACCACCAGGCACCACGGTCGTGCCGCTTCGCGCGGTAGAACGTCGTGCCCCGTGACTCGACCGTCGGGAACCCGGGCAGGTCGGCGTCGGGACCCGGGGCGCGCTGGGCGACGTCGGTCCGGCGTTCCGTCACGCGTCCGCCAGCCAGGCGTTCGCCGCACGTCGGGCTGCTGCGAGCACGGCGTCGTGACGACCGTCGCGGAGTGCCGCGGCCGCGGTGGTGCCGCCGAACTCGTCGGCGACGGTGTTCAGCCAGAGCGCACTGCCCCACGGGTCGATCCGGTCGGGGTCGAGGAGCGCGAGGACCTCGCGCAGCCGGGGCAGCGGTGCGCCGGCCGGCCCGAACTGGAACGAGGGGAAGATCCGGGTGCCGTCACCGATCTTCAGCCCGAGCAGGTCGCCCTTGGCGCTCGCCTTGCTGATGGCCTGCCGCGACACCCCGCGCCAGGCGGCAAGCGACGAGGAGTCGTAGAACGGGCCGATGAGCTCGTCGGCCTCGTGCTTGACCGACGGCAGCGCGGCGACCATCCGGTCCGCCAGCGCCCCGACGTCGGACGTCGCGGCGATCGCGTCGTCGTAGCGCCCGGCGCGGAGTCGGTCGCGGATGGCGGAGAGGAGTGCGGTCTCCGCGGTGTCCGCCGCCGCCCGGGCCGTCGCTGCTCGTGCCGTCGTCGTCCGCCCCGCCATTGCACGTTCTGTCGGTGTCACCGCGTCCGCCTTCCTGCAACCGTGTCAACCAAGACTACGACCGGCGCGTCAACCACGTCAACCAGTTGTGTCCGATGGCATACCCTGGAGGGGTACCGGTCCAGGGAGGCCTCATGAGCGAACACGAGCAGCACCACGAGCACGGCTACATCTCGTCCAAGGACGCCTACCTCAAGCGGCTCAAGCGCATCGAGGGTCAGGCACGCGGGCTCCAGCGCATGGTCGAGGACGAGCAGTACTGCATCGACATCCTCACGCAGGTGTCCGCGATGACGAAGGCCCTGCAGTCCGTCGCACTCGGACTCGTCGAGGACCACCTCAGCCACTGCGTCGCCGATGCGATGGCCGACGGCGGGGACCCCTCGGCGAAGGTCAAGGAAGCGTCGGAGGCGATCGCGCGACTCGTCCGCTCCTGAGGGCGCTCTAGGACGCGAGCGCGTTCTTGACGTAGCCGACGAGGGCGTTGGCGTGCCCGTGCCCCATCCCGTGCTCCGTCTTCAGCCACGTGACGACCTCCATGTGCCGCTCGGTGTCGAGCCGGTCCGCGACGAGGTCGAGCCACTCCTGCACGGGACGTCCGTAGGTCGTCTCGATGCTCGGGAAGTACGACGCCGGCCCCTTCGCCTTCGATCCGTCCGCCGGGGGCTCCGGCGCGGTCACGCGGTGCGCTGTCATGCGGTCACGATAGCCGCCGGGCCGCGCGCCCGAACGACGAGGTCGCCGTCGTACGACAGCGACGCCGTCGTCGTCGCGCGCCTGCACCTGGTGCGGACGCGTGGCTACGACAGGCTCGATGTCGTACGACATCGGCGGTGTCCCTCGATGTGTCCGCAAGTTCCGACACGGCGCCGGTCGATCGACACGTGCGCTGTCGGAATATGCGCACGCACTCGATGTGTCCGCAAGTTCCGACACGACGCCGGTCGATCGACACGTGCGGTGTCGGAACATGCGCTTGCAACGGGTCGCGGGCAGTGTGGCCGGCCCGGCACCGGACGGGAGGCTCGGTGCCGGGCCGCCACGAGCCTCCCGTCCGGTGGGTGACGGGCCGCCGCCGTCAACCCGCGCCGGAACGCTGCCCGAGCCGGAGCCCCCCCCCCCCCCGAGCCGGAACGACAGCGGCGCTGTCGTACGACAGCGCCGCTGTCGTTCCTTGCACGCGCGGGGTGTTGCGGGCGCGGGAGAACGACGAGGTCGCTGTCGTACGACAGCGACCTCGTCGTTCGGGGTCAGGGCGGCGCCGCGCGCGCGGGCGGGTCAGGCGCGCGCGTGCGCCGCGGCCGCCGCTGCCGCCGCCGGCGCGGCCGCGGCGCGCGCGGCCCACGCGGCCGCGAGCAGCTCGTAGGAGCGGACGCGGGCCTCGTGGGCGTGGGTGATCGTCGTCACCAGGAGTTCGTCGGCGCCCGTCGCCCGGCGGAGGGTCTCCAGCCCGGCGACGACCTGCTCCGGAGCGCCCACGAACCGCGTGGCGACACGATCGGCCACCGACGCAGCGGCGGACACCTCGAGCGGGTGCGCTGCCGCGTCCTCGGGCGACGGGTACGGGACCGCGCCGACGCCGGACCGGATCGAGTGCACCCAGGTGTCGTACCCGGCGCCGATCCGTGCGGCCTCCGCTGCGGTGTCCGCGACGACGACGTCCGCGGACACGATGACGTGCGGTGCCGCGAGGACCCCCGGGCGGAAGGCCGAGCGGTACGCCGCCACGGACGCCAGCACGGTGCCCGGCGACGTGTGGTAGTTCGCACCGTAGGGCAGCCCGAGCGCGCCGGCGATCCGCGCGCTCTCGCCCCCGGTGGAGCCGTGGATCCACAGTTCGACGTCGGCGCCGTCGGCCGGGGTGGCCTCGACGACCTCGCCGTCGCGGGTGAAGGTGCCGGCGAGGAAGTCGCGGATCAGGGCGACCTCGCCGGCGAACCGTTCGACGTCGCCGGGGACGCGTCCGAGGAGCGCACCCTGCAGCGCGAAGCGACTGTTCGGCGCGATGGTGAAGTCGAACGGCGCGGGGATGAGCAGGCCGTCGACGACCTCGTCGGCACGCGGGGTGAGCGACGGCGCACGAGCCGCCCCGGGCGCCGGGGCACCGGAGCGCCCCAGTCCGAGGTCGAACCGCGGGCCGTACAGCCCGGTCAGCGTGCCGAAGGTCTCGGCGATCTGCAGCGCCCGCTGGTTCCCGACGAGCGTCGCCGCGCTGCCGACGCGGATCGACGACGTTGCCGCCGCGATCGCCCCGATCACGATGTTCGGCGCGCTGCCGGCCACCCCGGGGTTGAGGTGGTGCTCGGCGAGCCAGTACCGGGAGTACCCGGCCCGCTCGGCGTGCTGCGCGAGGTCGACCGCGTTCCGGAGCGCCTCGGTGGAGGTCGACCCGGCGCTGACGGGGACGAGGTCGAGGACGGCGAGCGGCGTCGTCACGAGGCGTCCTTCCAGGCGCCGGTGAGCTGGTCGAGGCGTGTGTCGGCGCCGTACGCGATGCCGTGCACGTCCTTCGCGGTGGCGATGATGCTCGTGAGCTCGTGCACCGGGACGAAGTCGGCCTGCGCCGCGATGCGCTCCTGGATCTGGTGGAAGGTCGCCTCGCGCTCGGTCACGGACGACTGCGACAGCTCCTTCGTGAACAGCGCGTCGAGGGTCGGGTCGTCCGCACCGATGCTCTGCGCGCCGGTGCTGGTGAACTTGGAGCGGAGCACGTCACCGTCGGCGCGGGAGTTGTTGTCCCACGAGACGTCCCAGTTCCCACTGGCGAGGTTGGCGAGGTACTGCGGGACGGTACCGCTCTCGAGGGTGAGGCCGACGCCGACCTTCTTGAGCTCCTGCTGGATGAGCTCGAGCGAGGTCTGGTTCGGGCCGAAGTTCGTGATCCAGACCAGCTTGAGCTGGAGCTTCTCCCCCGCACGAGCACGGATCCCGTCGGCACCCTTCACCCAGCCGGCCTTCGTCAGCGCGGCGGACGCCGCCGAGGGGTCGTACGCGAGCGTGGAGGAGGTGTCGGTGAACCCGGGCGTCGTCGACCCGAGGACGGACTTGCCGACCTTGAACAGCGAGTTCAGCGACGTGTCCCGTACCGCCTTCGGGGAGACGGCCTGCGCGATCGCCTTCCGCACCGCCAGGTCGGCGACGAGCGGCCGCTCCTGGTTGAAGGTCAGGCCGAACACCTGGCCGGGGTTCGCGCGGGTGACGAGGGCGAACTGCGACCGCAGGGAGTCGGTGTCGCTCGGCTGCACACTGCTGATCGCATCGAGCTGTCCGGACTGCAGGCTGCCGGAGCGGACGCTCGCCTCCGGGACGACCTGGAACGTGACCTTCGACAGGTGGGCGGCGCCGGCGTTCGACCGTGCGGCGGGCCCCCAGTCGTAGTCCTTCCGCTTCGTGATCACGGTCGACGTGTTCTTCGTGTACGACGACAGGGTGAACGGCCCGGTGCCCACGACGTCGGCGCCGGTCGCCCGGTCGACGAAGGGGGCCTTCGTCGTGCCGGGCGAGACGATGCCGAGTGCGACCGAGGACGCCGCGTTCGGGAACGCCGCGTTCGGGCTCGAGAAGTCCACCTCGACGGTGTCGTCGTCCACGACCTTCGTCCCGCGGTACCCGGAGAAGGAGGAGGCGGCGGTGCTCGCGGCGCCGGCGGCCGCGATGTCGTCGAAGGTGTCCTTGACCGCGGTCGCGTCGAACGCGGTGCCGTCCGAGAACGTCACGCCGGACCGCAGGTCGAACGTGAACGCCGTGGCGTCGCTGTTCGCGGTGTACCCCGTCGCGAGCCAGGGCTTCAGCGACCCGTCGGACGGGTCCTGCCAGAGCAGCGAGTCGACGAGCTGCCGGGTGATGGCGAGCGTGTCGTTGCCCGCACCGATCCCGGACGGGTTGAGCGAGATCGGGTCGTTGGCGATCGCGTAGGTCAGGTCGCCGCCGCCGACCGGCTTCGACGAGCCGGACCCGGCCGACGCGGCCGTCCCGCCCGAGGAGCAGCCGGCCATGACGAGGGCCGCCGCGGCGCCGGCCGCGATCGCGGCCACCAGTCGGTACGGGGTTCGTGCGGTGGTCATGATGCTCCTTCGGGGGTGACGACGTCGACGACGCCGAGATCGGGTGCGACCCGGCCCGAGGGGCCGGCATCGGGTGCGACCCGGCCCGAGGGGCCGGCGTCGGGTGCGACGCGCCGGGACCGTCCCGGGATCGCGTCGAGCAGCGCACGGGTGTACTCGTGCTGCGGGTCGTGCAGGACCTGGGCGACGTCGCCGTGCTCGACGACGCGGCCGCCCCGGAGGACGGACACCTCGTGTGCGATGCGGCGGACGACGGCCAGGTCGTGCGAGATGAACAGGTAGGACACGCCGAGCCGCTCCTGCAGCTCGGCGAGCAGGTCGAGGATCTGCGCCTGCACCGACACGTCGAGCGCCGACACGGGTTCGTCGAGCACGACGAAGGCCGGGTCGAGCGCCAGCGCCCGGGCGATCGCGACGCGCTGTCGCTGCCCACCGGAGAGCTCGTCCGCACGACGTCGCAGCACGGACGCCGGCAGCGCGACCAGGTCGACGAGTTCCCTGGCGCGGGCGGCCCGGGACCGGCGGGAACCGATGCCGAACGCGGCGAGCGGGTCCGCGATCACCGACTCGATCGCGAGCTTCGGGTGCAGCGCCGCGTACGGGTTCTGCTGCACGATCTGCGCCCGACGCCGGAACGCGCGGAGTGCTGCACCCCGGTGGCCGACGGGGCTGCCGTCGAACAGCACCGTGCCGGCGTCGGCGCGCTCCAGGCCGAGCACGAGCCGCGCCGTGGTCGACTTCCCCGACCCCGACTCCCCCACCAGTGCGAGCGTGCGGCCGCGCGGGACGGTCACGTCCACCCCGTCGACGGCGGTCACGTGGCCGAAGGACTTCCGCAGTCCGGTCGCGACGACGAGCGGGTCACCGGAGACCGACGGGAGGCTCGGCTCGGCCCCGACGACACCGGTCACGTCGTCGAGACTGGGCGCGGCGGCGATGAGGGCACGGGTGTACGCCTCGCGCGGCGAGCCGAGCACCTCGTCCGGGGTGCCCTGCTCGACGATCCGCCCCTCGGAGAGCACCACGATCCGGTCGGCCCGGTCGGCGGCGACCCCGAGGTCGTGCGTGATGAACAGCACGCTCGTGCCCCGCTCCGCGACGAGACGGTCGAGGTGGTCGAGGATCGTCCGCTGCACGGTGACGTCGAGCGCGCTCGTCGGCTCGTCGGCGACGAGGAGCTCCGGGTCGCCGATGAGCGCGATCGCGATGAGCACGCGCTGTCGCATCCCGCCGGAGAGCTCGTGCGGGTACTGCCGGGCGCGGAGCTCCGGGCGGTCGATGCCGGCGCGACGGAGCTCCTCGACGGCGCGCGCCGCGGCCTGGGCGCCGGTGGCGATGCCGTGGATCCGGAGGACCTCGGCGACCTGGGTGCCGATCCTCGTGACCGGGTTGAGCGAGACCGTTGGGTCCTGCGGCACGAAGCCGATCCGGAGGCCGCGGACCGCGCGGACCTCCGCGTCCGTGGCGGTGACCAGGTCGAGGTCCGCGGTACCGGTGCCCGCCCCGGCGAGGTTCGCCGAGCCTCCCGTCAGGGTCGCCGCTGCGGGCAGGAGCCGGAGGACGGCGTGGGCCGTCGTCGACTTGCCCGAACCGGACTCGCCGACGATCGCGACGCGCTCGCCGCGCCCGATGTCGAACGAGATGCCGTGCAGCGTGGTGCGGCGGGACGCGCCGTGTCCGTGGTCGACCGTCAGGTCGCGGATGGTGAGGAGGCTCATCGGATCGCCCGCCGTTCGGTGTCGAGTGCCCGGGCGAGCCGGTTGCCGGCGAGGACCGTCACCGCGATGACGAGACCCGGGATCGTGGTGAGCCACCACGAGGTGGCGATGAAGTCGCGGCCGGTGGCGACGAGCGAGCCCCACTCCGGCTGCGGCGGCTGGGCGCCGTAACCGAGGAAGCTCAGGCTCGACACGGCGAGGATCGCGGTGCCGAACTCGAGCGCGGCGAGCACGAGCACCGGTCCTGCGGCGTTCGGCAGCACGTGCACGAGCAGGACCCGCCACCAGCGGTTCCCGTTCGCGGACGCCGCCTCGACGTACTGCGCCGTGCGCACGCGGACCACCTCGGAGCGCATGATCCTGGCGATCGTGGCGATGCTCGCGACGCCGACCGCCACCGCGACGTTGACCGTGCCGAAGCCGAGCACGGTGACGATCGTCAGGCTGAGCAGCAGGCTCGGGATCGCGAGGAGGACGTCGGCGACGCGCATCAGCACGGCGTCGACGACCCCGCCGACGAACCCGGCGACGAGCCCGACGAGCGAGCCGCCGACCAGGCCGATGGCGATCGCGAGGACGGCGGCCTGCAGCGTGAGCGCGGTGCCGTGCACGACGCGGGCGTAGAGGTCGCGGCCGAGCTGGTCGGTGCCGAACCAGTGCGCGGCGTCGGGTGCGGTGAGCTTCGCGGCAGGGTCGGCGGCGAGTGGGTCGTGGTGCGTCAGGGCTCCGGGGAGCAGTGCCGCGAGGACCACGAGCGCGAGCCAGACCACGGCGATCGTCAGGGTCGGGCGGGCGACGAGGGCGCCGGCGAGGGTGCCGCTGCGGCCGGTGCTCCGCCGTGTCGTCAGGCCGGCGCCGAGCGCGAGCCCGGTCGTCTCGGTCATGCGGGTACCCCCTGGGGCGTCGGTCCGGTCGGTTCGCTGGTCGGTCCGCCGGTCGGACCGTTGCTCGACGACCTGTCCGGCTCGCGGAGCCTCCGGCGGCTGCCGGCGACGACCACACGCGGGTCGAGGAGCGGGTACACGAGGTCGACGATGAGGTTCACGACGACGAAGACCGCCGCGGCCAGGAGCACGATCCCCTGCACGACCGGGATGTCCTGCTGCTGCACGGCCGTCGCGGTCACCCGGCCGAGGCCCGGTCGGGAGAACACGGTCTCGGTGACGACGGTTCCGGAGAACAGCTGCCCGACGATGAGCCCGGTGACGGTGAGCGCCGGCAGGGCGGCGTTCTTCAGCGCGTGCCGGAGCTGCACCCGCCACCGGCCGGCGCCCTTGGCGTAGGCGGTGTCGACGTACGGCTCGCGGAGCGTCTGCACGAGCGACTTCGAGAGCAGCTGCGCGATCGTGGCACCGGTCGGCAGCGCCAGCGTGATCGCGGGCAGCACGATCGACGCCGCGCCCGCACCGCCGAAGGCCGGGAACAGGTGCAGGCCGAACGAGAACCACTGCACCAGGAGCAGGGCGAACCAGAAGCCCGGCACGGCGACGCCGATCGGGGGCAGCTGCAGGAGGAACTGTCCGAGCGCCCGGTTGCGCGTCCAGGTCGCGAGGACCGCCAGGCCACCGCCGACGAGGACCGCGAGGACGAGTCCGGCGACCGCGATCTGCGCCGTGGGCAGGACCGCCTCGCCGATCACGTCGGCGACCGGACGACCACTGCCGATGGCGCGGCCGAGGTCGCCGGTGAACAGCGCGCCGAGGTGCTGGACGTACTGGACGAGCACCGGCTGGTCGAGGCCGTACTGGTGCCGGAGGGCGTCGAGCTGGGCGGCCGTGACGTCGGTCGCGTCCGGGCCGACGAGGATCCGGGCGGGGTCGCTCGGCAGCACGTAGAGGACGAAGAACGAGATCGTCCAGGCGGCCCAGAGCACGAGGACCGCCTGACCGATCCGGGAGAGCACGTACCGGGTCATGCGGGAACCGCCTCGGCGCGGTGGATCGCCGGGGTCCAGCCGAGCTCCGGGGCGACCTTCGTCACGACGTCCTCGACGATCTGCTCGTACTCGTCGGCAGCGAACTCGTACGGCAGCTCGACACGGAACTCGTCGACCTCGGCGAACGTGGCGTCGTGCACGAGCTGCTCGACGATCTGCTCGCTCGTCCCGACGAGGTCCGCCGAGAACAGGGTCCGGCGCGGGCCCTGCGGCGCGGTCTGCCGCTCCAGCCGGGAGTCCCGCCACGCGGTGTAGCGGTCGCGGGAGACCCGGTCGGCGGAGTCGGTCGGCACCAGGCAGCGACCCCAGGCCAAGCGGGGCCGGTGGCCCTCGGGGAGCGCGGCGCGGTACGCTGCCAGCTGGTTCCGCTGCGCGGTCCCGTAGTCGTCGGTGTCCTCGCCCGAGGTGAGGTTCCCGAGGAGCAGGTTGAGCCCGGCGCTGCCGGCGAACGCGGCCGAGCGGAGCGACCCGGCGCCGTACCAGACGCGGTCGACGAGCCCCGGCGCGTAGGGCTGCAGCCGCGGGCGCTGCACGTTCCCCGGGCTGGCGATGACCGTGTCCGCGTCGCCGAGGAACGTCCCGTGGAGGTTCTCCAGGAAGCGGGACACCCGGCCGTACCCGAGGTCGAAGGAGCGCCAGTCGCCGTCGAACACCCGGTCACCGAGGAGGTCCGCGTGCGGGGTACCGGTCGAGAGTCCGACTTGGACGCGGCCGTGCGACAGGACGTCGGCGAGCGAGAAGTCCTCGGCGAGGCGGAACGGGCTCTCCCACCCGATCGGGACCACCGCGACGCCGAGTTCGATGCGCGTCGTGCGCTGCGATGCCGCGGCGAGGAACACCGCCGCGGACCCGATGCCGTGCTCGAGGTGGCGGTGCCGGACCCAGGCGCCGTCGACGCCCAGCCGTTCCGCGGTGGCGAAGAGGTCGAGCGTGGACTCGAGGCCGGCCGCCGGTGCGTCGTCGTCGAAGTTCCCCGGCACGAGGACGGCGAGGCTGTCGATGCTCACGCGAACACCTCCTGGCTGGTGGAGACGCCCGGCAGCCCGAGCGTCTGGCGGAGCGTCGCGCCCTCGTCGTAGGAGCGCCGGTACACGCCGCGCTCCTGGAGGATCGGGACGACGGTGTCGACGAACTCGTCGAGGCCGTACGGGTTCGTGTGCGGGACGACGACGAACCCGTCGGTCGCCCGCTCCTGCACGTACCGGTCGATCTCTGCGGCGATGTGCGACGCCGTGCCGACGAAGCCGCCGCGGGTCGAGACCTCGATCACCAGGTCCCGGATCGACAGGCGCTCGGCGGCCGCCCGGTCACGCCAGCCCTGCACGAGGGCCGGGACGTCCCGGACGTGCCGTGCACGCCCCCGGGTGATCGCGGCGCCGTCGAGGTCCGGTTCGACCTCCGGCAGCGGACCGTCGACGTCGTACCCGGACAGGTCGCGGTTCCAGACCTGCTCGAGGAACGCGATCGCGGTCGCCGGGCTGACCTGGGCGCGGCGGATGGCCCGGGCGCGCTCCTCGGCGTCGGCCGTGGTGTCCCCGATCACGAACGTCGCACCGGGGAGGATGTGCAGCTCGTCCTTCGACCGTCCGACGCGCTCGAGCCGTGCCGTGACGTCGGCGTAGAACTGCTGGGCGTCGGCGAACTCGGTGTGCAGCGAGAAGACCACCTCGGCGCGGGTCGCCGCCAGGTCCCGGCCCTCGTCGGAGTCGCCGGCCTGCACGATCACCGGGTGCCCCTGCGGGCTCCGCGGCACCGCGAAGGTCCCGGTGACGTCGAACTGTGCGCCGTGGTGGTCGACGTCCCGGATCCGGGAGCGGTCGGCGAACACGCCCGTGCGTCGGTCCGCGACGATCGCGTCGGCCTGCCACGAGTCCCACAGCGCACGGGCGACGTCGATGAACTCGGCGGCCCGGGTGTAGCGCTCGGACGGGTCGAGGAAGCCGCCGCGGCGGAAGTTCGCACCGTGGAACGCGTCCGAGCTCGTCACGACGTTCCAGCCGGCACGGCCGCCCGTCAGGTGGTCGAGCGTGGCGAGCTGCTTCGCGAGCTCGACCGGCTCGTTGAACGTCGTCTGCAGGGTGCCGACGAGTCCGATGTGCTCCGTCACGCCGGCCAGGGCCGCCAGGATCGCGAGCGTGTTCGGCCGTCCGACGACGTCGAGGTCGTGGATCCGGCCCTTCTGCTCGCGGAGCCGGAGCCCCTCGGCGAGGAACAGGTAGTCGAACAGCCCGCGCTCGGCGTTCCGGGCGAAGTGCTCGAACGACGAGAACGCGATCTGGCTCTCCGCTCGGTCGTCGCTCCACACGGTGGTGTTGTTGACGCCGGGGAAGTGCGCGGCGAGGTGGACCTGGCGCTTGGTGCTCATGCGGGGACTCCTCCGGTCAGGGCGGTGCTGGCGGCGGTCGCGTACCGGCTGACGGCTGGCGCGATGCCGAGCCGGGTGCGCAGGTCGGCCGCGGGACGGGATGCCACGTCGGCGCGGAGGCCGGCCGTGACGAGCGCGGGGACGAGCCGACGCGCGATGGCGGTGCTGTCCTCCGGGATGCGGAGCGGCCGGAGCCGGACGCCGGCGTACCCGACCGCACGGAGATCGGCGATGCGCTCGACCAGGTCGGGGACCGTCGTCGCGAGCACCGCGGCGTCCGAACCGGACCCCACCGCGTACGGGGCTCCCGCGGCGGCGTCGAGCGCGGCGAGGGCGTCGGTCGCCTCCGCCGAGGTGGACCCGATGAGCACCGCGAGGTCCGCGAGGACCGGACGCGGGGCCGTGGACCCGGCTGCCTGCTCCAGCTGACGGACCTCGTCGACCCAGGCACGGGCCTCCCGGCCGTCGATGCCGGGCGTGACCAGCACGACGTCCGCGACGTCCACGGCCAGCGCGGCCGCGTCCGTGCGGTGCGCCAGCGAGAACACCGGCGGCCGGCCCTGCGGCGACCGGGGGACGATCGACGCGCCGTGGACCGAGACGTGCTCGCCGGTGAACTCGGCGTTGTGGATCCGGTCCCGGTCGATGAAGCGGCCGGTCGTGATGTCGCGGATGACGGCGTCGTCGTCCCAGCTGTCCCAGAGGCGGTCGACGACCTCGGCGACCTCGCGGGCTTCGGCGAACAGGTCCGCGATCTGCTCGGGTGCGGGGACGGGGACACCGGATGCGGTCGGGAGGGTGCGGCGGCCGAAGAGGTCCGCCTCGCGCTGGGTCGGGCTGGCCTGCAGGCGCCAGCCGGCGCGGCCGAGGGACACGTGGTCGAGGGTCTGCAGGGCGGTGGCGACATGGAACGGCTCGGTGTGGGTGACGCTGACGGTCGGGACCAGGCCGATCTGGCGGGTGGCCGGGGCCACTGCAGCGGCGATGAGGAGGGCGTCGAGGCGGCCGACGACGGTGCGGGTGTCCAGGTCGCCGGTGGTGCTGGTGGTCGGGCCGGCGGTGAACGAGTCCTCGATGGTGACGGCGTCGACGCCGAGGCGGTCCTGCTCGACGATGACGTCGCGCCAGTGGCGGAGCGTCGTGAGCCGCTCGGCGTCGGAGTCGGCCGCGCGCCAGGCGGCGGGGTGCCAGCCGGCGCCCTGCAGCGCGGTGACGAGGGTGATGCGATCGGGCATGGGGTCCTCGGTCCTGGGTGTCAGTGGGTGTGCGCTGCTGCTGCTGGGGCCGCAGCGGCGGCGCTCGGTGCGGCGTCGACGCTCGGTGCGGCGTCGGCGCCGAACTTGAAGCCGAGCCGGCCGTGGGCGAAGCCGCCGCCGGCGCGGATCGCCGTCGCGACCCACGCGGACTCGGCGAGCTCGGCTTCCGTCGCACCGGCCGTGACCGCGCGCTGCGAGTGCGCGTCGATGCAGTAGACGCACTGAGTCGTGATGCCGACCGCGACCGCGATGAGCTCCCGGTACTTCAGCGGGATCGCGCGCTCGTCGGCCTGGAACACCGCGTCGTCGAACCGGGCGAAGGCGCTGAGGATGTCCGGGGTCTCGCGCTTGTAGACGGCGGTGAAGGTCTTGTCGTGCTCACGGTCGAGGAAGTCGGTCATGCGCCGACGGTACGGCCGGAGGGGCCGTCGCACGACAGGTGTTGCGGCCCGTGACCGGGGGTTTCGTCATGTGACTCGGCCCGGCGGCCGCGCGTCACACAGCGTCACGCCGGGCGCGCTGCGCGTCACGCCGGGCGCGCTCGTGCTGCCAGGCGGGCGCGCAGCGTCGCGTGCTCGTACTCGCGGTGGAAGACTCCGCGCTCCTGCAGGATGGGGACGAGGTGGTCCACGACGGTCTCGAGCCCCCGCGGGAACTCGTCGATCATGAGGTTGATGCCGTCGGCCGCGCGGCTCCGGTACCAGTCCTCGATCGTGTCGGCTGCCTGCTCGGGGGTGCCGACCACGATCCGGGCCCCGTAGCCACCGAACCCCCGGAGGACGTCCCGCAACGAGGTGTTCTTCGCGCGGACCCACCCGACGACGGTCTCGTGGTAGCCGAGGGACGGCCCGTACGTGACCGGATCGACCTCGCGATCGAGGATCCGTGCCGGGATCGGGGCGTCCAACGGCAAGTCGGTGAGGTCCGCGTCGAGGTGGGTGCCGAGCGCGCGGAGCGCGTAGCCGTCGGGGGCGAGCGACTCCAGGTGGTCGAAACGGGCGCGGGCCTCGGCCTCGGTGCTGCCGAGGACGAGCGACAGTCCGGGGACGATCGTCACGTCGGAGGACCGCCTCCCGTACGTCTCCGCGGCGAGTTTCACCGCCCGGTGGTGCTCGCGCGCAGGCTCCGGGGTCAGCTCGACGGTGAAGACCCCCTCCGCGACCCGGGCCGCGAGGTCACGACCGTGCGGGGACCCGCCCGCCTGGAACACGACGGGGTGGCCCTGCGCCGACGGCGGGATCCGGAGCGCTGCACCGTCGTGCGACAGGAACTCGCCGCGGAACCGCACGTCCTCGCCGGTCGCCGCCGAACGCCAGAGCGCCTGGACCAGGTCGACGAACTCCCCCGCCCTGGCATAGCGCTCGGGCCGGTCCGGGTTCTGGTCCACGCCGAAGTTCGCGGACACCGAGCGGTCGTAGGTCGTCACGGCGTTCCAGGCGGACCGGCCACCGGAGATCGTGTCGAGCGAGAGGGTCCGTTCGGCGAGTTCGACGGGGTCGTTGTAGGTGGTCGAGGCGGTCCCGACGAGGCCGAGGTGCGTCGTGGCGCCGGCGATCACGCCGAGGGCCACGAACGGTTCGAGGAGCCCGTAGGCGCGGACGTTCGGGTCGCTGTACGACGGGTGGTCGGCGAGGAAGACCATGTCGAGCAGCCCGCGTTCGGCGGTGCGACCGAGGTCCTCCCAGAACGCGGCGCCGAGCAGGTCGGTCGGCTGGACGTCCTGGGTCCGCCAGGCCGCTGGCCGCTGCCCGAAGCCCTGCAGGTTGACGCCGAGGACGAGGCCGGCGTTCGCGTCCCGCCCGCTCATGCCGGCCCCGGCCCCGGTCGGAGGTCGGACACGGTCGTCGCGGAGAGGACGAGGTCCGCTTCCGGCAGGTCGACGTCGTCCCACACCGCGAGGACCGGAGACCCCTGCACGCTCGACGGCGTCGTGAGGGGGCCGCGGACGCGGTAGCCACCGAGTCCGCCGTCGTGGTCGAGCTGTCGGACGAGCCCGGTGTCGGCGAAGACCCCGGTGTCCCGGTCCCCGACGATGCTCTCGAGCGGCCAGGTCGTCCAGAGGCCGGACACCACCCGGGCGAACTCGGCGGGGTCGTGCTCCTCGTCCGACGGGGGCACGCCGTGGTCCCGGGCGCCGACGAGGATCCCGACCCGGCCTCCGAGCACGTGGTCGAGGGAGAGGATCCGGCGTGCGACGTTGTACGGGTGCTCGCGGGTGGGCGCCACGGCGATCAGGAAGCGGTGCTCCGGCAGGGCCCGACCGAGCGCCAGCGCTGCCGAGGTCGGGTCGAGTCGGTACCCGCGGCCGCGCTGCGGGTCGAAGCGGTCGGCACCGATCACGACCGTGTCGGCGCCGGAAGCGCGGATCCGGTCGGCGAGCAGCGCGACCCCGCCCGGCCGCGTGACCGCGGCGGTGAGGTCGGCGTCCGGCACGCCGACGTGGCGGTCGATGGCGGTGGGTGCGTGCACGTGGGCCTCCCGGGTGTGGAACGGCCCGTCATCTCCGCCTCCCCAGCGTCGGTGACGGGCCGATGCCGACGACCGTACGGGCTCGGCGCGCTCCGGTGCGCCGAGGTGTCACCGGGTTGCCCGCGATGACGGGACGTTACGACGACGTCGTCGCAGCGCTGCCCGGTGTGACGGGGTCGGCGGTCTCGCGGGGCGTCGTGCGCGCGCCGGGGTCGGCGGTCTCGCGGGGCGTCGTGCGCGCGCGCGGCTCGGAGCGGTCGAGCGGGCTCGCGCCGTTCACCAGGTGGTCCCCGACGATGCGCCGCTTGTGCACCCGGGGGTTGTGCGAGGACAGGGTCCTGGCGTTCCGCCAGTGCCGGTCGAGTCCGAGCGACCGGAAGGTGCCCGACGAACCGAGGGCGTCGAAGACGAGCGTCGTCGCGTCGAGCACCGCGTCCGTGACGACGGTCTGCGCCTGGGCGACCGTGATCCAGCTCCGCTCGAGTCCGGCGCGGAGGAGCTCGTCCGACGTCGGGTCGGCCCCGGCCGCACGGAGTTCCGCGTGCCGGGACACCACCGCGTCGATCGAGCCG
Source organism: Curtobacterium sp. PhB130 (assembly GCF_003755165.1). Classification (NCBI taxonomy): domain Bacteria; kingdom Bacillati; phylum Actinomycetota; class Actinomycetes; order Micrococcales; family Microbacteriaceae; genus Curtobacterium; species Curtobacterium sp. PhB130. The sequence continues at coordinate 345,438 of NZ_RKII01000009.1, forward strand.
AGGCTCGCGACGAACGCCGCGTCCGCCGCGTACACCCGCGCCGCGACGGTCCCGATCGCGGCGAGCAGCTCCGGGTCGTCGGTCGGCCGGACCTCGGTGCCGTTGTGGTGTCCACGCGCGCGGGCACGGAGTGCGTCGACGCCGTCGCGGAGGGCCGCACGACCGATCCCGACCAGGATCGCGTGCATGAAGGTCTGGTAGTACTGCTCCTGGTACGGGTACCGGGTGGCGAACGGCAGCACCCGCTCGTCAGGGACGTGCACGTCGGTGTACCGGACGCTCCCACTGCCGGTGATGCGCTGCCCGAAGCCGTCCCAGTCATCCCCGATCGTGACACCGGGGTCCTCGGCATCGACCAGAGCGACGACCTGGTCGCCGGTCTCGTCGAGCGCCATCACCGTGACCCACCTGGCGTAGATGCTGCCCGTCGAGTAGAACTTCGCGCCGCTCACCCGCCAGCCGCCGTCGGGGTCGCGTCGCGCCGTCGTCGTGATGCGCTCCCCCGCGGCGTTCGGCGTCTCGCTCCAGCCGCCCCCGACGATCTCCCCGTTCCCGAGCCGCTCCACGACGTGCCGGTCGAACGCTGTCCCCTCGGCGTGCACCCGGTCCTCGACGAACGAGAAGTGGTTCCGCCACACGTGCGCCAGGTTCGGGTCCACCTCGGCGATCTCGGCGATCGCCCGGAACAGGTCCGACAGCCGCGCACCGGCACCGCCCCACGCCGTCGGGGTCAGCCACCGGGAGAACCCGGCGTGCACCAACCACCCGAGCTGCTCGGTCGCCGGCCGCTCCGCCTGCTCGCGCTCGAGGGCGTCCGCGCCGATCCGCTCGATCACGGGCCGGAGCGGTGCGATGAGGTCGTCGTACCGGTCATCTGCGGGGATCTCGCTCGGACACATGCGGCGCACGCTACCGACGCGCTCACGCCCGCGGGAGCCCTGCCGCAACGGGACGGAACCGGACGCAACACGGCGTCACAGGCGTACCGTCGACCCGATGAGCATCCAGGACCTGACCGTGCCGTTCGCCGGACAGGGGCTGCTCCAGATCGGCGAGGTGCTCCTCGCCTTCGTGCTCGCGTCCCTCATCGGACTCGAACGGCAGCTCCGGTCGAAGAGCGCGGGCATGCGCACCCAGACGATCGTCGGCACCGCGTCCGCCCTGTTGCTCCTCGTCAGCAAGTACGGCTTCAGCGACGTCCTCGTCGAGGGCCACGTCGTGCTCGACCCGTCCCGCGTCGCCGCGCAGATCGTCTCCGGCGTCGGGTTCCTCGGTGCCGGCCTGATCCTCACCCGGCGCGGAGCCGTCCGGGGACTGACGACCGCAGCCTCGGTGTGGGAGACCGCGGCGATCGGCATGGCCGCCGGCGCCGGGCTGTGGCTCCTCGCCCTCGTGGTCACCGCGCTGCACTTCGTCGTCGTCTTCGGCTACACCGCGCTGATCCGCGCGCTCCCGCGGTCCTCCGACACGTCCCTGACGCTCGACGTCGTGTACGACGCCGGTCGAGGGGTGCTCCCCCGGGTCCTCGCGCTCGTCACCGCCGGCGGGTGGCACGTGGGCCGGCTCGTGCAGCAGGAGAGCGACCGCGACGGCGCGACGGCGGTGCGCCTCGAGGTCACCGGCGCTCGGGAGCCCGACGTGCTGCTGGCGCGCCTCGGCGAGGTCGAGGGCGTCCGCGTGGTCGACCCCACGGTCGCCGACGACCTGGAGTGAGGCAGGGTCGTTCCCCCGAACGACGTCGCGGCCCGTCACCACGGGCTGCACCCGGCAACTGCCGGACGGGAGGTCCGTGACCCGTCACCCCGGAAACACCACCCGGCAATCACCGGACGGGAGGCTCGTGACCGGCCCGACCCGAGCCTCCCGTCCGTCAGCTGGTCGGCGCAACCGCCCCTGCCGGGCCCGCGCAGATCGCCCGACGCCGCGCGTTCCTTCCCATGACGCTCGCGCTGGGAAGTGGGAACGCGCTTACGGGGGCAAAAGAATCGACCTCCTACGCGCGATTCGACCCCCTACGCGCGAATCGACTCCCTACGCGCGTTTCGACCCCCTACGCGCGTTTCGACCCCCTACGCGCGATCCAACCCCCTACGCGCGGATCGACCACGCGCGAGCGCGAACTGGGCAACGTGACCCGCGCACCTGCCAGGATCGACGAGTGCCCTCGTACTTCCTGACCCACGCCGAAGTGGACGTGGACCCCGCCGAACCGATCGAGTCGTGGAGGCTGTCCGCCACCGGACGCATCCGTGCCGGGGCAGCGCACCGGACCGCCTGGGACCCGGCCATCGCCCGCATCGCCTCGAGCGAGGAGCGCAAGGCCGTCGAGACCGCCGCGCTCCTCGGCGCAGCCGTGTCCGGCACCCCGACGACGGACCCGCTGCTCGGCGAGATCGACCGGAGCGCGACGGGCTACCTGCCGCCCGCCGAGTTCGAGCCCGTCGTCGATGCGTTCTTCGCCCGCCCCACCGAGTCGGTGCGCGGGTGGGAACGGGCGGTCGACGCCCAGGCGCGCATCGTCGCCGCGGTCCGGGCACACACCGCGGACGGGTCCGACGTCACGATCGTGTCGCACGGTGCCGTCGGGGCGCTGCTCCTGGCAGACCTGCTCGGTGAGCCGATCTCGCGCGCGCTCGACCAGCCCGGCATGGGCAGCGTGTTCACGTTCGACCCGCGCACCTGGAGCGCCCGCTCCCGGTGGTCGCGCGTCACGCCCTGACCGCTCAGTCGCTGCCCGTGGTCGGCGTCGCCCAGGCGCTCACGGTGACCGTCGCGTCCGCGGCCAGGTCCGTGTCCGCCGTGAGCGGCGTCCGGGACGCCCCGGCGTAGGGCGCGAGCCAGAACGTCGAGACGGCCTCGCCGGTCCCGCCGGCACCCCACGACAGCGCGGCGACCGCGGTCGCTCCGGGCGCCACCGTCACCGGAGCGGGCGTCGCCGCGCCGCCCATGTACGAGGCCCCGTGCTCGAGCGGCACGGCGACGGTCGCCCCGTCGTCGGCCGCGAACGCGACGTCCGGGAACCCGTCGACGATGCACGCCGAGGACGACCGGTTCACCAGCACGACCGACATCGCCCGGTGTCCGAGCGCGCCGTCGACCCCGGACAGCGACAGCTGCACGTCCTCGGCGGAGCACCAGCCCGCGCCCGGCGTGACGGGATCGGCAGCAACGGGCGCCGGCGCCGCCGGCCGTGGCGTCGGGGTCACGGTCTCGGTCGGCAGCCCGTCCGGCGTGCCCCCGGCGGCGACCCGCGCGTCGCGGGCGATGGTCGGCTGGACGGCGATCAGCACGACCGCGACCACGAGCGCGGTGGCTCCGGCGACGGCGGCGGTCCGGCGACCGGCTCGCGTCCTCGACGTCGACCCGGCCGGGAGGCGCGGTGCGGCTCCCACGATGACCGCCGGCACCCAGCCCCACACGGTCCCGAACCACCCGGTCGCCACCGCGGTCGGGATCGCGTCGCGGAGCACCCACATGTACCCGTTCGGGCCGGGGTCGACGACCGCGGTGCCGACGGTCCAGAGCAGGGCGGTGAGGTCTGCCGCAAACACGGCGACGAGCCACGCGGCACCGATGCGGAGCAGCCGGGAGGACGTGGCCCATCCTGGTCGGCCCGCGACGAGGGCGAGTCCGAGTCCGAGCAGCGCGCCGAACAGCACGGCCACGAGGACCGGTTGCACGACGTTCCAGGGTGCGACCTGCGCCCAGACCACCGGCGGCGCGGTCGGCGGGAGGACGAGGTCGATCACCGACGAGTACCGCGACGTCCCGGCGGACCAGGAGAGTCCGGCGCCGGCGAGTCCGACCAGCAGCCACACGACCGCGCCGGCGACGGCGGCGATCGGGACGACTGGTCGGACCCGCGCCGCCCGCTCGGAGCGGTCGGCGATCGATTCCCCCGTGTCCACGACCGGCAGCCTAGGGCGGGCGCGGCTGGTCCTCGCGCGTCGGCGCTCGGGGATGTGTCCCGGGACCCATCCGCGGGCGCTCGTCAGGCGGGGAGGCGCTCCCCCGCCTCGACCGCGACGTCGAGCCGGTTCTCCGCCGGCGGCAGCGGGCACGTCGCGTGCTCCGTGTAGGCGCACGGCAGGTTCGTGGCGCGGTTGAAGTCGATCGTCGTGCGCCCCTCGGCGTCCGGAGCCGCGATGTCCAGGCTCCGGTTCGCGGCGTACGTCGTCACGCCGCTGGTCCGGTCGGTGAACAGCACGTGCAGCCCGTCGCCGTGCCCGTTGAACGCCAGGAGCGTCCGCGGGCCGTCGAGGTCGAACGACAGCGTTCCGGGAGCGGTGTACACGTGCTGGAGTCCGTCGACGACGGACCCGACCGTGACTGCACGCGGCTCGTCGAACGGCGCGAACCGGGCGTCGACGACGAAGCGCTCGTCCGGTGCGTACGACGGCGTGCCGGTGTACTCGACCCGGGTCGGGTTCGCCGGGTGCCGCGGGCGGATGACGTCGCTGCCGCCGCGGCGCGCGACCTCGATGACGACGTCCCCGTCGGGGGCGTGCCAGACGAGGTTCGTGGACGAACGTTCCGGGAGCGGGCCGAAGCGGTGCGTGCCCGCGACGGTCGCGCCGGCGATCTCGAGGGACTCCCCGTCCGCGAGTTCGACCACGGGGCCGTCCGCGTCGGTCGACCACGTGCCGGGGGCGTCCTCGAACCGCTCGGGCGTCGCGGTCAGCCACCGGATGCTCGTGATCGCGAGGAAGCCGTGCTCGCTCGCCCGGGCTGCCTCGTGCTCGTCGTGCCAGGTCTGCCAGTCCGCTGCGAACGCGGTGCCGTCGGTCGTCGTGGTCATGCTCCGACGGTACGTCGTCCGGGTGGGCGGTGGTGGCGTGGTCGACTCGGAACGACACAGTTCCTGTCGTCCGACAGCGACCTCGTCGTTCCAGCTCGTCGCGGTCGTTCGTCGCGGTCGTTCGTCGCGGTCGTTCGTCGCGGTCGTTCATCGCGGTCGGTGACCACGCCGGGCAGGCGGCTGCGTGCGTGGCGAACCTCCGCCAGGCGCTCGGCTACGACGACCAGCTCGTCGAGGTCGAGGCGGTCGCCGCCGTCGTCGACTGACCGCCCGAGCCCACGACGCCGGGCAGCGCGAACGCTCGGTCGCAGGTCGCCCGCACCGCGTCCGAGTGGGTCGCGATGAGCACCGCGCTGCCCTGTTGCGCGAACTCGCGCAGCACGCGGAGCACCACCTCGGCGTTGTCGTGGTCGAGCGCACCCGTCGGCTCGTCGGCGAGGACGACCGTCGGCGCCTGCACGAGCAGTCGGGCCAGCGCCACGCGCTGCTGTTCGCCGCCGCTGAGCTCGTGGACACGGGCACCGCCCCGGCCGTGGAGACCGACGCGGTCGAGCGCCGTCTCGTTCACCGATCGGCGTCGGCGTCGGCGACCACCGGCGTGGACCACGTCGAGGTTCTCGTGGACCGTCGAGTCCTCGACGAGGCCGTAGTTCTGGAACAGGTACCCGAGCACGTCGCGCCGCAGCCGACGGTCGACTCCGGCACGGCCTGCGGTCACGCCGTCGATCCGGAGCGTTCCGGAGTCGAACTCGTCGATCCGTCCGATGCAGTCGAGCAAGGTCGACTTCCCCGATCCGCTCGGACCGGTCAGCGCGACCATCTCCCCCGGCCCGATGCGGAGCGACAGCCGCTCCCAGAGCGTCCGGGTCCCGCGGCACTTGCTGGACTGTTCGAGCTCGATCATCAGGTCGCTCTTCCATGGGTTCGGACGGTTCGGCGGGACGTCGACGACAGAGCCCAGGTGCTGACGAGGGCGACCATGAACGCTGCTGCGACGGCGAGGGGCACGGCGGACGGCGCACTCATCGCTGCCGGGTCGGTCGCGGCATTGAGGCCACCGCGACCGATGCCCCGTTCCTCGAGCTCCCGACCCGCGACGACGACCGCGGTCACGAGGAACGCGACCTCGCCGACGAGCAGCGCCCGGTTCGCACGCCACCACGACCAGCCGGATCCGAACCGCACGAACACGGTCTGCCCTTCGCGCCGCCGGTGGACCACGGCGGCCAGGACCGCGAGCACCATCGCGGTGAGCAGCGTCGTGACGAGGACGCCGGCATCGATCCGTTCCAGCACCCGCGCCGCGCGGGCTCGCTCTGCGGCTTCCTGCCCGACGCCGACGACTGCGCTGATCTCCGACGACAGACCAGCAGCGCGGAGCGCGGCGCGAGCGCGGCCCTCGGAGACGAAGACGACGTCGCCGGTCGACAACCACGATCCGAGCTGGTCCTCGGAGAACGCGGCCTCCGGATCCGGCACGACGACGACCACCGGGTCACGGAGCCATGCAGCGACGTTGCCGTCATCGGGGTACGTGAACACGTCAGCGCCACCCGCCAGGACTCCGGACCCGACGTCGTCCGCGACGCGGTCGAGCGACCACCCACGGACCTCGTCGACGATCTGCTCCTGCGCTCGGCTCCTGACGCTCGGGACCCAGACCACCGGATCCTCGCCGGCCTGGATCCGCGTTCCGTCGAGGGCGGTCAGCGCATGACGCCGGAGGTACCCGGCGTCGACGTAGAGCGCCGGGACCGGCTCGCTCCCGGGCGCGGCGAGCTCGCCGACGGCTGCGAGGAACGCGTCGCCGTCCGTCAGCCCGGCACCCGCGAAGGCACCGAGCCGATCCCAGTAGGCCTGCGTGTTCCGCTCCGAGCGCGGTTCCGCCGTCACCCAGAGCTGCACGCTGTCACCAGCAGCGCGGAGTTCACGCTCGGCACCACCTGCTCGGACGACTGCAGCGCTCCCGACGAGGTCGAAGCACGTCGTGACCACCAGCACGGTTGCCGGTACCCGAGCCAGCACCGTGAGCACGACCGCGGAACGAGCGGGCCGCAGGCCCCGGATGGCGATCGAGGGAGGCACCCGGCTGGCGATCCCGGCCCCGACCAGGTGGCCCAGGAGGATCGGCGCGACGAGGATGCCCCACGCCACGACACCGGTGAGCGCGAATTCCACGGGGCGCGCGAACCCGTTGTACACGGCGAGGGAAGCACCGACCGGCACGACCAGCACGCCGGCGGCCACGACGGACCACCGCGCCGCGGTCAGGTCGAGGAACACGGCGGCGATCCGACCGCGCCCGGCCACGCGGCGGACTGCGAACCGCCGTGGCGCACCTGCCGTCGAGACGAGGCACAGGACGGCGCAACCCAGCGACACGATGACCACCAGTCCGACGAGGTCGCCGAACCCACTGCCCATCGCGCGCTCGAACACCGAGGGGATCGCCACAGTGGTCACACTGAACCGCGCATCCCGCAGCGTGTGCTCGAACGCGCTCGTCGAACGCTGCCCGCCGAACACCTGGTACTCGGCAGACGCGTCGTACCGGTCGAGGTCGGACATCGGCCGCACCGATGTGGTCATCGACCGGGTGAAGTCCGGGTAACCGCGCTCGAGCCACTCCGCGCCGACCGACCCGGGCGCGCCGGTGACGAGCAGCGTCCGTTCGGTCGACGGGCTCGACCGGTCGGCGACTTCGCGGACGAGGGTGCCGATGCTCGCGCCCGCCGTTTCCTCGAGCGACGCTGCGAGCCGCGCGTTGTTGTCGGACCCGGCGCCCCCGACCGCCGTGATCGAGGTCGACGCCCCGAGGACGCCGGTCTGATCAGCCTGGAAGAGCCCGAGGAACGCGATCACGCACGCGACGAGCGGTGCGACCGCGTACGCGGCGCGGATCGTACGAGGTACCACGGCGCATCACCCCCATTTCGTCGTCCACGGCCCCGACGATCAGCAGCGATGCCAGAACGCCTGGTTCCCGCTGGACTTCTTCGGCGTCGTGGCCATCGCGTAGAGCCCGCCTCGGACGTTCGAGACACGCTTGGACTTGATGCCGACCGCAGTCGCACCGTGACACTGGTTCTCGTGGAAGTAGTTCGACCACGTGTCGCGCGAACCGACTCCCCACTGCCAGAAGCTCCCGCCGATCCTCATGCCGATGCTGCTCTGCTGACCGTCCCCGATGGTGACTCCCCCGTCGAGTGGCTCCGCCGAAGCCGCGGTCGCGGTCCCGGCGATCAGTCCGATCGCCAGCGCCGTGCCCGCGATGATGCCCACTGTCTTCTTCATCTGTGTCCCCGTTCCCCGTCGATCACTCCGATCAACTGACGTCCAACATGTCAGACATCACCGGTGCTCGCAACCTCGCCATCGCTGCGTGCGCATGCTTCGACACCGCAGAAGTCGAACGACGCCCGCCGTGTCGGAAGAGTGCCGCGGTACGACATCCTCGCTGTCGTACGACAGCGACCCTGTCGATCCGAGTCAGCACCAGCAGCGGCGCGCGGACGCATCCCGTAACGCGACCCCGCGCACCGCGACCCCGCGTGGCACGCTGGACGCAGCAGCGCACCGCGAAGCCTCGCGCGCAGACACCGATCCACCCCGATCTGCAAAGGCCCCCGCATGACCTTCGAGAACACCGACCACATCCAGGCCACCACGGCCGGCTCGCTCCCCCGCACGCCGGAGCTCATCGCCGCGAACGCCGCACGGCCGCTCGCCGCGGACGGCTTCACGCTGGAGACCACCGACGAGGTCCGGGCCCTCACGAGCAAGGCCGTCGACGACGTCGTCGCCCGCCAGACCCGCCTCGGCATCACACAGCCCGGCGACGGCGAGTTCGGCAAGGCGATGTCGAACTCCGTCGACTACGGCGCCTGGTGGGGCTACTCGTTCCAGCGCGTCAGCGGCCTGAGCCTGACGGACGCGAACATCTTCTCGCAGGAGCCGGTCCGCTCCTCCCCGGGCAACGTCCGGCTGACGAGCTTCCCGGACCGCCGCGACTGGACGATCTTCCGCGAGGCGTACACCGACCCGGAGTCGGGCATCGGCACCGGCAAGAACGCCACGGCCTTCCCGACGACGACCGGCCCGATCACGTACACGGGGCACCAGGCCGCCGCCACGGACGCCGCGAACCTGAAGCACGCGGTCGAGGCCGCCGGCGCCGACAACGGATTCATCACCGCGCTCTCCCCCGGCTCGGCCGCCCGCGTCGCGAACGAGTACTACGCGACCGAGGAGGAGCACATCTGGGCATGGGCCGACGCCCTCCGCGAGGAGTACAAGACCATCCTCGACGCCGGCCTCGTGCTGCAGATCGACGACCCGTCGATCGCGGAGAACTGGGACCAGATCAACCCGGAGCCGAGCATCGAGGACTACCGCGCCTTCACCCGGATCCGCGTCGAGGCGCTGAACCACGCCCTCCAGGGGCTGGACACGTCCCGCGTGCGCTTCCACCTCTGCTGGGGCTCCTGGCACGGCCCGCACACCACCGACATCGAGCTCCGCCACATCGTCGACCTGATGCTCGACATCGACGCCGGCGCGTACTCGTTCGAGGCCGCCAACGCCCGGCACGAGCACGAGTGGACCGTCTGGCAGGACGTCACGCTCCCGGACGGCAAGGTCATCGTCCCGGGTGTCGTCGGGCACGCCACGAACGTCGTCGAGCACCCTGACCTGGTCGCGCAGCGCATCGAACGCTTCGCCTCGGTCGTCGGGCGCGAGCGCGTCATCGCGGGCACGGACTGCGGCCTCGGTGGGCGCATCCACCCGCAGATCGCCGCGGCGAAGCTGGAGACGCTCGGCGAGGGCGCCCGTCGCGCGTCCGCGAAGCTCTTCTGACGCGATCGAGCGAGCAGACGACGTCGGGTGCAGGGCGCCGACCGGACATCGTCTGCTCGCTCGACACGGACCGACGGGAGGCCCGGTGCCAGCTGGCACCGGGCCTCCCGTCCGTCAGCGACGTCGGCCGAGGGCCACGGTCGCCACCGCAGCGGCGGCACCGATCCAGAGCAGGGGGCGCGTGACGCGCCGTCGCTTCGCGACCCACCCGCCGTCCGTCGCGTTGCCCGCGTCGGCGGGCTCGTAGAGGTTCCCGTCGGTCGGCGCCTGCCGCCCGCGGAGCGCGAAGGTCTCGACCATCGGCTTCGTGATCATGTGGAACAGACCGGGGAACACGTACTGCAGCGGCACGAGCGATGCCTGGATGCGTCCGACGAACCGGTAGCGCTTCGGGTGCAGTGCCGCGGTCACGACCGCCTTCCCCGCACGCTCGACGGAGACCGTCGGCGGCAGCGGGTGCGAGTTCTTCTCGGTGTAGTTCGCGCCGTTCTGGTAGATCGGGGTGTCGATCGTCGACGGCATCAGCGTGGTGAAGTGGATGCCGGTGTGGGCGAACTCGTCGCCGAGCACGTCGACGAGGCCGAGCGCCGCGTGCTTGCTCGTGACGTAGGCCGACTGGTACGGCGCGGAGAGCAGCGACTGGATGCTGCCGACCAGCACGTAGGTGCCACGCCCGCGCTGCTTCCAGTGCGGGAGCAGGTGCGTGATGGCGTTGAGGTGGCCGTAGAGGTTCGTGTCCACGACACGCTTGAACGCCTTCGTGGGGGTCTGCTCGAACAGACCGTAGACGAACAGCGCCGCGTTGCCGACGAAGACGTCGATGTGCCCGTACCGGCTCGTGACGGTCCCGATGAGGTCCTTGACCTGGTGCTCCTCGGCGACGTCGGTCGGGATCGCGAGCGCCTCGGCGCCGAGCGCCCGGCACTCGGCGGCCGCGGCCTCGAGGCTGTCGTGGCTGCGGGCGGCGAGCACCACCGTCGCGCCCTGCCGGGCGAACTCGTGGGCGGCGGCGCGTCCGATGCCGCTCGATGCCCCGGTGACGACGACGACCTGTCCACGGAAACGATGTGCCATGCGTCCCTGCTACGCCGTCGGCGCTGGGGTTCGCCCGTGCGCGGCGTCCCCCGGTCGGCGGGCCGTCCCGCGTGGGACGATGGCGGCATGACAGGTCGCGACGGCACGAGCGACGGGCTCTCGCTGGAGGAGGCCACCGCGATCGCCGAGCACGCCCGCGAAGGTCGCCTGCAACTCGACGACCCGGAGATCCGCAAGCTCGTGGGTGAGGCGAACCGGATCCTGGTGCGCACCCAGATGTGGGGCGAGACCCCGCCGACACCCCGTCGACGCTGGAAGCGGCGGATGCTCGCCGTCGGTGCGGCGGCCCTCGTCGCGGTCTGGGTGATCGGGCTGCTCGGCCCCCTGCTCCTGCGCATCGCGGCCGAGTGAGCCGACCGCGGCCACGCACCGCGCCCGGGTGAGCCCAGCGCGACCACCTACCAGGGGTGCGCGATGTCGCGGGGCCGAGCCGGGCCTCCCGTCCGGACCATCCGCACCGCCCGCGGGACGGACGCCGACGACGCCGGCTCGCCGCTGAGCACGGCGCACGCGGCTCCCCGGGCGACCACGTCCTCGCCCAGCGTGGTGAAGGCGACCGTCGGTGCCGTCCCGGCGGGCAGACGCTCGACGAGGCGGGCGCCGAGCGCGTCGAGCAGGGTCGGCCCTCCGGCGAGCGCCGCACTCCCGCCGATGACGACCCTGGGGAGGTCGAGGAGTTCCACGACGTGGGCGAGTGCCGAGCCGAGTGCGGTGCCGGCCTCGGTGAGGAGCGGGCGCGCGGCCGGCATGGCGCAGAGCCGTTCGAAGGCCAGGCGGACGGCGGCCGGGCTCTCGTCGTCGGTGGGGTCGAGCAGTCCGGCGGTGATCGCGCGTCGGACCTGCTGGAGGGGCTGGCACGCCTCCCAGAGCTCGGTCCACCCGCCGTGTGCGTGCACGGGCATCCCGCCGAACTCGCCGGCGTTGCCGGTGCTGCCGCGGACGACCTCGCCGCCGGTGACGATGCCGGCGCCGACACCGTGGCCGAGGTACACGGACACCAGGTCGTCGGTGCTCGATGCGGTCCACCACTCGGCGAGGGCGCTGGCGACGACGTCCTTCTCGACGAGGACGGGGAGGGCGGTGCGTGCGGTGAGTTCGGCGGCGATCGGGATGCCGGCCCATGCGGTGAGCTGTGCGGGGCGGCCGAGGGTGCTGCCGCCGGGGTGGATCGGGCCGGGGACGGCGACCCCGATGCCGGCGGTGCGGGCGCGGGTGCGGTCGGTGCGGGTGCGGGCGCGCGTGCGGTCGGCGCGGGTGCGGCTGCGGTCGGTGCGGGTCAGCAGGTCGTCGACGGCGTCGGCCATCGCGTCGATGGTGGACGTCGGGTCGTCGGTGTCGGCTGCGCCGAGGGACCGTTCCTCGACGAGTCCTCCGGCCAGGTCGACGAGGACGACCGTGACCTGCGCGGGGTCGAGGTGGATGCCGATGCCGAAGCGGCCGTCGGGGTCGAGCGTCAGCGCGCGGCCGTCCTCGCGGACGAGCCCGTCGGCGACCAGGCGTGCGGCGATGTTCGACACGGTCTGTGCGGTGAGGCCGGTCCGGTCGCGGAGGTCGGTGCGCGTGACGGGTCCGTTCCGGCGCACGATGTCGAGCACCACGGCGCGGTTGTGCGCCCCGATGGACGTGTGGTTCTGCCCTGCAGACATCTCAGGGCGTTGCTGCTTGACGAGTTCCGGTCATGCTCCCTAGCATCACTCTCCAAGCGAATTTGTCAATCAATTGGATTGAACAATCTCGTCAGCAGCCACACCGAGGTGGCGGCGCCCGCGGTCACAGTGAGGTGGCCGAGGGGAACCCGAAGGGACGCCCGTGACGACGACCGCTCGCCCGGACACCGCAGTGCGACCCGCGACCTCGACCAGCAGCACCGGTCGACGCGCGGGGAAGAAACACCCCTGGACCGCGGCGGAGAAACGACGACTCCGCATCGGGATCGCGTTCATCTCCCCGTGGATCTTCGGGGTGCTGGTCTTCATCGCGTACCCGCTGATCTACTCCTTCGTGATCAGCCTCACCCGCTACTCGGGCATGAACGCGGCGACGTTCGTCGGGTTCGGCAACTACGTGGCGGCGGTGATCGACCCGCTGGTGCACACCGCGGTGGAGAACACCCTGTTCTACGCGGTCATCGCCGTCCCGGTGGGGATCGTCGTCGCGATCGTGATCGCCCTGGCGATGAACCAGGACGTCAAGGAGATCAGCTGGTACCGGACGGCGCTCTACATCCCGTCGCTCATCCCGACGTTCGCGCTCGCGTTCATCTTCGTCGTGCTGGTGAACCCGCAGACGGGCATCGTGAACCAGGCGCTGAAGCTCGTCGGGGTCCCGGCGACGAACCTGCTCGGTGACCCGACGACGGCGAAGCTCGTCATCGTCGCGCTGGCGCAGATGGGTGCCGGCAACGCGGCGCTGGTGTTCCTGGCCGGCATGCGCGGCATCCCGAAGACCCTGTACGAGGCAGCCCGTGTCGACGGTGCCGGCCCGATGCGGCAGTTCTTCGCGCTGACGCTGCCGCTGATCTCCCCGGCGATCCTGTTCAACCTGATCACCGGCATCAGCAACGGCCTGCAGGTGTTCACCGAGGCGTACGTGATCTCGTCCGGGACCGGTGGTCTCGGGTCACCGGACAACGGGACGTTGTTCTACATGCTCTACCTCTACAAGAACGCCTTCAGCTACGCGCAGCTCGGGTTCGCGAGCGCGATGGCGGTCCTGCTGTTCATCGCCGGCATGCTCCTCTCCGGGCTCGTGTACTGGCTGTCCAAGCGGTTCGTGAACTACGACGTGAGCGGGGAGTAGGCGATGACGCTGCACGCAACGAAGGACGAGACGGTGACCTCGTCGTTGGAGACGGTCCGGCCGAAGGGCCGCGCCGGTCGGAAGGGCGAACGCTCCCGGAACGCGGACGGGTCGATCCGGTCCCCGTGGTCGTCGATCGGGGCCCGTGTGGTCCTCATCGCGATGAGCCTGCTGTTCCTCATCCCGATCTACTGGATGATCATCTCCGCGCTGAAGGGGAACGCGGAACTCGGCGCCTTCCCGCCCACCTGGTTCCCGAAGTGGCTGGACTGGTCGAACTTCGCGGACGCCGTGAACGCGATGCCGTTCTTCACGTTCTTCCGGAACACGCTGATCATCACGGTGCTCGTGACGGTGTTCTCGATGGTGTCGAACCTGGTCATCGCGTACGGGTTCTCGTGCATCCAGTGGCGTGGCCGTGACCGGTTGTTCTACGTCGTCCTGGCGACGCTGTTCATCCCGTTCCCGGTGACGCTCATCCCGATGTTCGACCTCTACGCGCGGCTCGGCTGGATCAACACGTTCCTGCCGCTCGTCGTCCCGAGCCTGTTCGGGTCCGCGTTCTACGTGTTCCTGCTCCGGCAGTTCCTGTTGCAGATCCCGAAGGACCTGCTCGACGCCGCCCGCATGGACGGCGCATCGGAGTGGCGCATCCTCTGGCGGATCGTGTTCCCGCAGGCCCGTGCCGCGCTGGTCACCGTCGGCATCTTCGCCGCGGTCGGCGCGTGGAACGACTTCCTCGGGCCGCTGATCTACCTGCAGGACCAGAGCGTGCAGACGCTGTCCATCGGTCTGCAGGTGTTCCGCCTCAACAACGCCGGGGACTTCCAGTTCAACCAGCTGATGGCGGCCTCGGTCCTCATCATCCTGCCGCTCGTGATCCTCTTCTTCTTCTTCCAGCGGACCTTCCTCAAGGGCATCCAGATCGGGAGCTTCAAGTGAGCAACGCATTCGACCGCCGCACGTTCATCCGGAGCGCCGCAGCCGCCGGCGGTGCCGGAGCCCTCGCCCTCCTCGCCGCGTCGTGCGCTGCGGGTTCCGGGGCCAAGAGCGACCCGAACACCGTCTCGCTGTGGGGCGTCACGGGCACGTTCGTCCCGTACCAGACGAAGATGATCCGGGACTTCAACAAGCTGCACCACGACATCAAGGTCGACGTGAACCAGGTCCCCTCGCAGGGCACCGGTGACGCCACGAGCGTCATCACGGCCGTCCGCGGTGGGACCGCGCCCGACCTCTGGCTGCTCGACCGGTTCAGCGCGGCCCAGTACGCCGCGATCGGGCTCATCGAACCGATCGACGGACTCATCGACGAGTTCGAGGACAAGTCCAAGGAGGAGTTCCTCGCCGACTGGCTCGGCTTCACCGTCGGGGAGCTCACCTACCAGGGCAACACGTACGGGCTGCCGTTCGACACCGACGCCCGCGGGCTCTTCGTGAACCGGAAGATGCTCCGCGACGCCGGCATCGACCAGGACGAGTTCGACTGGAAGCAGAACGGCCCGGTCACGATGGCCCGGATGGCGGAGCTGAACGACCAGCTGTCGAAGAAGGACGGCGCCGACTACACGCACATGGGCTTCATCCCCTGGTACGGCGAAGGCTGGCCGTTCACGTGGGGCCTCGGCTTCGGCGCGACGTACTTCGACCAGCAGCAGTGCGGCATGACGATGAACGACCCGAAGGTCCGGAAGATCTTCGAGTTCTACGACGACTGGGCGAAGCAGTTGAACTACAAGGCCACGGACACGTTCCAGGCCACGTACGAGCCGACCGGACATCCGCCCGCGCAGACCTCGTTCCAGAACAACCGCCTGGCGTTCATGGTGAGCGTCCCGTCGACCATCCAGACCTTCGACAACTACGTCAAGGACCTCGAGTGGGGCGTCACCTACCTGCCCACCATGGAGCAGGGCGACGACCCGTACACGTGGTCCGGCGGCTTCGCGCTGTGCCTGCCGAAGGGGTCGAAGAAGAACCGCGCCGTGTGGGAGTTCATGAAGTACTACACGAGCAAGCGCGGCCAGGAGATCTACATGCCGCCGGCGACCACGGTGCCCTCGAACATCGCGGCGCTGAAGGACCCGAAGGGCTCGGCGAAGTCGATCGAGTACTTCGTCGAGGCCATGCCCACCTCCACCTGCCGCCCGCCGCTGCCCGTCGGTGGCGCGTGGTGGGACTCCCTCGCCGACGCCCGCTCGAGCGTCCTGCTCGGCACCGCGTCGCCACAGGAGGCGGTCGAGCGTGCCCAGGCGCGTGTCGACCCGATGATGCAGACCTACTGCCCGTTCACCCTGCCCAAGGACTACGACAAGGTCCGGGTCTGACCCGGAGCCGCGAAAGGCAACCATGCCCAGCACCACCACACCGATCCGCGTCGCCGTCCTCGGCTTCTGGCACGTCCACGCCGGCGACTACGCCCGCCAGACCGTCGAGCACCCCGGCACCGAGCTCGTCGCCGTGTGGGACGACGACATCGCCCGCGGGCAGGAGGGAGCAGCGCAGTTCGGCGTCGAGTTCACCGACGACCTCGACGCCCTGCTCGCCCGCGACGACGTCGACGCGGTCACGATCACCACGTCCACCGACGTGCACCGCGACGTCATCACCCGCGCAGCCCGCGCCGGCAAGCACGTCTTCACCGAGAAGCTCCTCGCCCCGACGGTGGAGGAGTGCGAGGAGATCGTCGCCACCTGCGACGCCGCCGGGGTCAAGCTCATCGTCTCGCTCCCCCGCCTGTACCACGGGTACACGCAGGCGATCCTCGACGAGATCGCGTCGGGCCGCCTCGGCGAGGTCAACCACGCCCGCGTCCGGCTCTCCCACGACGGCGCGGTCCGGCCGTGGCTGCCGGAGCGATTCTTCGACCCGTCGACCGCGATCGGCGGCGCACTCACCGACCTCGGCTGCCACCCCGTGTACCTCACGCAGCTGTTCCTCGGCGCCCGCCCCGACACGGTCGAGGCCGTCTACCGCTCCGTCACCGGCCGTGCCGTCGAGGACCACGCCGTCGTCACCGTCGGCTACCCCTCGCAGGCCATCGGCATCATCGAGGCCGGCTTCGTCGCGGGCACCCCGTTCACGATCGACGTGGCCGGGACCGCTGGCTGGCTCTCGTTCTCCGACCTGGAGGCCCGGCTCACCGCCGGCGGGTCGGCCTACGGCGACGAGCCGGTCACCATCCCGGTCCCCGAGGACGCGCAGGACGCCTTCGGCCAGTGGGTGGACCACATCACCGCCGGCACACGTGCCGACGACAACATCGCGCGCGCCGTCGAGCTCACGAGGCTCGTCGTCGCCGCGAACGAGGCGGCTCGGACCCCCGTCGCCGCCTGACCGACCACCAGTACGCCCCCCAGCACCAACAGGAGTCACCATGTCCACCGACACCATCCGCGTCGGACTCATCGGCGGCGGCGGGATCGCCACCGTCCACATCAACGGGTACGCCCAGCACCCGGACCTCATCCGCATCACCGCGGTGGCGGACGCCTTCGAGGCCACCGCGTCCGCACGCGGCGACGAGCTCGGCGTGCCGTCCTTCACCGACTACCGGGAGATGCTCGAGCGCGCCGACATCGACGCCGTCGACATCTGCCTGCCGCACCACCTGCACCGTGACGCCATCGTCGCCGCGGCGCAGGCCGGCAAGCACGTCCTCTGCGAGAAGCCCCTCTGCCTCACCCCGGAGGAAGCACGCGACGTGCAGGCCGCGATCGCCGAGGCCGGCGTCACCCTGATGTGCGCCCACAACCAGCTGTTCATGCCCGCCGTCGCCCGCGCCAAGGAACTCATCGACAGCGGCGCGCTCGGCACCGTGTACGAGGTCCGCACCACGGACAGCTTCCGCAACCACTTCGACCCGTCGAACATGGGCTGGCGTGCACACGCGTCGACGAGCGGCGGCGGGGAGCTCATCGACACCGGCTACCACCCCAGCTACCTGATGATGCACCTCGCCGGCGGCGTCCCGGTGCAGGCAACCGCGATGCTCTCCACGCACCGCCTGACGTTCATGGAGGGCGAGGACTCCGCGCAGGCGTTGTTCCGCTTCGACAACGGCGCCGTCGGCCAGCTCGTCACGAGCTGGGCCTACGAGCCGGCCGCCGGGACGGAACGGTTCAGCGTCGTCGGGGAGCTCGGGTCCCTGACGAGCGACGGCACCACCCTGCGGTGGGACCTGCTCGACGGCACCAGCGAGACCGTCACGTTCGAGGAGGTCGACACCTTCGCGGCGGAGATCGGCGCGTTCGGGGCGTGCCTCCGGGACGGCACCCGACCGATCCACACCGAGCGTGAGGGCATCGCGGTGCTCGGCATGATCCTCGCCGCGTACGAGGGCGCCCGCGCGGGCAGCATCGCCGCGGTGCTGCAGGTCGACCCCGTCTCCGCCTGACCCCGGTTCCGGACGACCCCGGTTCTGGCTGATCAGGTCCACGAAAGCGACAGTGCTCGTCGGTCCAGCGCCGAGCACTGTCGCTTTTGCGTACTCCCCCGCGGCGCCGACCTCGCTGGACGTGTTCCGAGGGCCACCCGGGTTCGCTGGGCGTCGAACGAATTGGAGGCCAACTGATGCCCACCGACCAGTACGAGTTCGGCGACCCCCGCTCGCGCTACCCCGATGTCAGCCCGCAGCCGCAGACGCAGGCCGAGCCGGGCCTCCAGTCCAGGATGACGCCGGTCCCGGACCTCGGCGAGTCGAGCTACCGCGGGACCGGCCGGCTCGCCGGCCGGAAGGCCCTGATCACCGGGGCGGACTCCGGGATCGGCGGCGCCGTCGCCATCGCGTTCGCCCGTGAGGGCGCCGACGTGGCGCTCGCCTACCTGCCGGACGAGCAGGAGGACGCCGACCACGTCATCGAACAGATCCGCGCGGCCGGACGCACGGCGGTCGCGATCCCCGGCGACCTGCGGGACCGCTCCTACGCGGGACGGCTCGTCGAGGAGGCCGTGGCCGGGCTCGGCGGGATCGACGCCCTGGTCAGCGTCGCCGGCAAGCAGCGCTGGCAGCCGGACGTGCTCGACGTCACCGACGAGCAGTTCGAGGAGACGTTCGACGTCAACGTGTTCGCCCTGTTCCGACTCGTGAAGGCGGCACTGCCCCACCTGCACCCGGGGGCGACGATCACCACGACCGCGTCGATGGAGGCGTACAAGCCCGCCCCGGACCGCCTCGACTACGCGGCGACGAAGGGCGCGATCAACAACCTCTCGAAGG
This sequence comes from Curtobacterium sp. PhB130, assembly GCF_003755165.1. Taxonomy (NCBI): domain Bacteria; kingdom Bacillati; phylum Actinomycetota; class Actinomycetes; order Micrococcales; family Microbacteriaceae; genus Curtobacterium; species Curtobacterium sp. PhB130. The sequence continues at coordinate 364,205 of NZ_RKII01000009.1, forward strand.
GGCTCTCACAGCTGCTCGTCGAGCGCGGCATCCGCGTGAACGTCGTCGCCCCGGGACCGACCTGGTCGGTGCTGCAGGTCACCGGCGGCGTCGACCCGGAGTCGCTGCCCGAGTTCGGCAGCAGCGAGTCGCCGATGGGCCGCGCCGGGCAGCCGGCGGAGCTCGCACCCGCGTACGTCTTCCTGGCGTCGCAGGAATCGAGCTACGTCGCGGGTGAGACGCTGAACGTGAACGGCGGCATGGTCACACCCTGACCGCGCACCACATCCGAGCGCGGCCGGTCCTGGTTCAGGGCCGGTCGCGTTCCGTGTGCCGGGTGTACAGCAGGAACGCGATGTGCCCGAGGAGCGCGATCCCGAAGAAGACGAGCGCGACCGCCCACACGCGCGCCAGGGTGCGGTCGCCGACGACGAGCAGCACGATGCAGGTGATCACGGCGGCGGACAGCACGCCGACCTGGATCGTCGACCACGTGGTCCGCCACTTCGGCTGCTGGGGTTGTCCGTTCACGGGAGACCATCCTGCCGTACCGCTCGTCGCGTCGGGTGTGCCCGGCGTGTGGCGAGGGTCGGGACCACCACTCCCAGCGCGGTGACGGCCGCGGCGAGGACGAACATCACCCCGTAGCCCGCGGTGTCCACGACGACGCCGGCAGCGGCGGCGCCCAGTGCCTGCCCGAGCACGAGGGTGACGAACAGCATCGAGGTGCCCGACGGCGCGTGCTCCTGATCGAGTTCGCTCGTCCAGGCGATCAACGCCCCGGTGGCGGCCGTGTAGCCCCAGCCGAACAGCACGCACGCCACGATCGCGACGGGGACCACCGTGGGTGCGACGCCGAGCGCGAGGGTGCCGACCACCACGCCGAGCGCGGTGACGGCCCACGCCCGCGACGGCGACCGCCGACCGATCCACCGCTCCGTCACGATCACGGCGGCGCCACCGAGACCCAGCGCGATCCAGGCCAGCACCGAGGTGGTGCGGTCGGCACCGCTCGCGATCAGCACCGCGCGGCCGGAGTTCCAGACGGCGGCGGACCCGGCGCCGAGCAGGAGCGCCCCGAGGAGGAGTCCGCGGTGCCGCGACCACCAGTCGCCGGACGGCAGGGACGGCCGCTCGCTCGGCGCGCCCGGCGCTGCGCGGTCCGACCACAGCACCGCCGCGCCGGCCAGGAACGCGCACACGGCGCTGATCACCCACGCGGTCCGCCACTCCGGCAGCAGCACGAGCGCGAGGACGCCCGCCACGACGAGCCCCGGCCCGGTCCCCGCGTTGACGATCGACTGCGTCCGGGCGACCGCATCGGCGCGGGTGTTGCGGACGACGAGGCGGACGAGTGCCGGCGAGGCGAGCCCGGCACCCGCGGACGCGAGCACCGCGGCTGCCCCGAACACGGCGCTGTTCCCGCTCGCGGCGACCCCGGCCGACCCGATGCCCGCCGTGGCCGCCGCGAGCACCACGAGCGATCGCGGGTACCGGGACGCCAGGAGGAACCCCGCGACCGCACCGACGCAGTACATGACCGAGGCGCCGGCGGAGATCCACCCGGCCCCGGTCGAGCCGAGGTGCAGGTCCGCCTGCACGTCCGGCAACACCAGGCCGTACGCGAGGCGGACGAGTCCGTACGTCACGGCGATGAGCGCGGTGGCGGCCGGCACGAACAAAAACGATCGTTTCACTTTTCGGAGTCTAGGGTGCTGGCATGGCCATGCGTTCAGGGACGGAGCAGAAGCTGCTCGACGCCGCGGAGGAGCTCTTCTTCGCCCACGGCATCGCGGCGACCTCCGTGGACGCCGTCCTCGAGCGCGCCGGGGTCTCCTCGGCGACGCTGTACCGGGGGTACGCGAGCAAGGAGTCCCTGGTGGCCGCGACACTGGCGCGCCGGCACCGGGACTGGGAGGACACCTGGGCCGCCGCGGTCGCGCGCCGGACCGATCCGCTCGAGCGGCTGCTGGCCGTCTTCGACGCGCTCGACGCGTTCCGCACCCGGTCCGACGCCTCCCGGTGGTGCGCGTTCCTCGGCACGGCCTCGGAGTACGCAGACGCTCCCGCCGAGATCCGCGCGGTGCTCGACACCGAGACGTCGGGGCTCCGGACCCGCCTGACCGCGCTCGCCTCGCCGCTAGTCGGTGACCGGGCCGCCGCGGTCGGCGAGCAGCTGACGCTCGTCGTCTCCGGCACGCTGGCGATGCGCCTGCGCGACCCCGGCTACGACACGACGGTCGCCCGCGTGGTCGCCGCGGCGCTCATCACCGGTGGCGGACACCCTCCCCGGCGAGCACGGCACGGTAGCCCTCGCGGTACGTCGGGTACGTGAACGTGAACCCGGTCGACCGCAGCACCGCGTTCGACAGGGGCACACCGCCACCCACGCCCGCTGCTGGTGCGACCTCGAGCGACACCCCGAGCGAGGCGGCCAGGAACCGGTACACCTCGTCGAGCCGGACGGGCTGGTCGTCCGTGCCGATCACGAGCGGCGGCAGGTCGTCCAGCGACGCGAGGTGCACGAGCGCGGCAGCAGCGTCGTCGCGGTGGATCCGGTTGGTCATCCGGGAGCCGTCCGGTGTCGGCGCGAGCACCGCGGTCCCGGTCCGCACCTGGTCGACGAGTCGGGTGCGACCAGGTCCGTAGATCCCGGACAGGCGCACGACGGTGCCACCCGGCACCCGCGAGCGCAGCAACGCTTCGGCCTCGAGCAGCACGTCGCCAGTCGGACTGCCGCCGGTCGCCGAGGTGGACGAGACGAGGAGCACCCGCGGCGACGCCCCGGCCGCATCGACCCCGTCGAGCACGTTCCGGAGCCCGTCGACGTACGTCGCGCGGTACTCCTCGACGTCGCGCGACCCCGCGGCGAGCGCGACGACGAGCACCGACGTGTCGGCGTCGATCGCCGGGACGGAACCCCGGAGATCCGCAGTACGGCCCTCGATCGGCGCCGGGACCAGCTCGGCGCGACGCCGCAGCCCCACCACCCGGTGCCCCGCCTCCGCGAACCGCAGCCCCGTCTCGATGCCGAGGTCGCCGCAGCCCGCGATCGTCACAGTCACGCCCACGACCCTACGGCCCGCGCCGCGGCGTGGGTCGTCGTCGCGTCAGCGCGGCAGCGTGTCCCGCACCAGGCCCGCGACGAGGTCGGGCTGCTCGAGCCCCGGTAGGTGCGCCACGCCGGGGAGCACCCGCGCCGGCCCTTGGTCGAGCCGCCGCGCGATCTCCGCGTAGAACGGCAGGTCCGCGGGGATGTCGAGGTCGCCCCACGTGCACGTCACCGGGGCGGACACCTCGCCGAGGCGCGTCCAGGCCTCGATGCCGTTGTCCCCCGCCGAGTCCGGCGCGCCCACCTCGAGGATCCGCCGGTTCATGTCCGCGAACAGCTCCCGGGGCGCGCCGCCGACGCGTCCCTCGGGTGCCACGGGCCCGTCGAGCCACAGGTGCGCGAGGGCGGCGATCCGGGCCTCGACGTCCGCTGAAGCGTCCTCGGCACGGTCGAGCAGGGGCTCCGTCGCGGGGTCGAGCTCCCAGTCGAACGGGGTGTCGTCGTCGGTCATGCCGGACACCCCGGCGCCGATGAGCAGGAGCCCGGTGACCCGCTCGGGCAGGAGCAGCGCCGCGTCGAGCGCGAGCGCCCCGCCCATCGAGTTCCCGACCAGGAACACCCGGTCGAGCCCGAGTGCGTCGAGGACCGTGAGCAGGTCCGCCGCGTGCGTGAACGAGGCCGGGTCAGCAGCGGCGGGTGTCTCGCCGTACCCACGGCGGTCGTAGGCGACCAGGTCGAGGTCGTCGTCGTCGTCGTTGAGGAGCGCGGCGACCGCGTCCCACGACCTGCGGTCGGCGACCCCGGCGTGCAGGAACACGACGGCCTGGCCGCCGCCGTGGCGGCGGGTCACCGCGATCGCGGTGCCGTCGGGGGTGGTGACGGTCTGCTGCGTTGCATCCATGGCCCTGAACCTAGCCATCAACCGGACGGGAGGCACGGGTCGGGCCCGCCCCGTGCCTCCCGTCCGCCGTCGCCGTCCGCGGACTAAACGACGCCTGTCGGATTACTGTGGCGGTATGACCTCCAGTTTCGCCCACGTCGTCGAACCCGACACCCTGACCGTCGACCACGAGGAGGTCGCTGCTCCCCCAGCCGGCCGGGTCGTCGTCCGGGTGCGCTACGTCGGCGTCTGCGGGACGGACGTGCACGGTTTCCAGGCGCCGGAGTTCCTGCCGCCCGCGGTCTTCGGGCACGAGTGGACCGGCACGGTCACCGCCGTCGGTGAGGGCGTCTCGACCATCCAGGTCGGGCAGCGCGTCGTCGCGAGCGTCGGTCCCGCGTGCGGGCGCTGCGCGTACTGCCGCGCCGGCCAGACGGACCAGTGCGAGCTCGTGTACCAGGAGGCGAACGGCATCGACCCGGACGCTCCGGCACACGGGGCGTTCGCGACCGAGGTCGTCGTCTCGGAGCGCCGCGTGCAGCCGCTGCTCGACGGGCTCACGGACGAGCAGGCCGGCCTCGTCGAGCCGACCACCGTCACGTTCCACGCCGTCCGCCGCGCGGGACAGCGACTCGGTGCCGTCGTGGTCGTGCAGGGCGCCGGTCCGATCGGTCTGCTCACCGCCCAGCACGCGCGGCATGCCGGGGCCCGCACCGTGATCGTCGTCGAGCCGAACGCAGCACGACGCGCCACGGCGACGGCGCTCGGCTTCGATGCGGTCTTCGCGCCCGGCGACGACTTCCGCGCGCACCTGCAGCGCGTCAGCGACGGGCTCGGGGCCGACGTCCTCTACGAGTGCACCGGAGCGCCGACGCTGTTCCAGGCGTCCGCGGAGCTGGTTCGTCGGGGCGGCACGCTCGCGCTGCTCGGGTACCCGATGACGACTTCCGAGGTGAGCTACGGCGACTGGCAGAGCCGGCAGCTGACCGTGATCGGCTCGCTCGCCTACACCCACGAGGACTTCGTCGGGGCGATGGCGGCGATCGCGTCGGGCGCGGTCGACGTCGACGTGCTGCACACCGCCACCGTCGGACTGGACGGGCTCGAGGCCGTGCTCCGGGACCTCGGGAGCGGGACGAGCAAGGAGACCAAGGTGCTGGTCGACCCGACGCTCGGTCGCTCTTAGGCGGTCCTCCGGCGGCTGCCGGGTCGCTGCCCGTCCCCGTTCGTAGCGTCGGGCATCCGCCGACCCACCGAACCGGGAGTCCAGATGTTCCTCGCGTACCTCCGACGAGAACTCGTCAACAGGAAGAAGCAGAGCGTCGTCATCGCGCTGGGCATGGCCCTCGCGATCGCGCTCGTCATCGTCGTCAGCGGGTTCTCCGCCGGTGTGGCGAAGGCCCAGTCCACCGCGCTCGAGTCGGTGTACGGCGTCGGCACGGACATCACCGTCACGCAGGCGGCGACGGCAGGTTCCGGCGGGCCGCAGCAGTTCGACTTCGGGTCCGGCGACGGGTCGACCGACGACTCCAGCGGGGACACGAGCGTGGCGAAGAGCACACTCTCCGCGGCGATGGGCACCGCGACCTACAGTGCGAGTGCGCTGACGAAGGTCGAGGCGATCGACGGGGTCAGCGCGGCGACCGCGACGCTGTCGCTGCAGAACAGTTCGTTCTCCGGGTCGATCGGGAAGGCGCCGACGTCCGGCTCGACGGCCGCACCGTCGTCCGGGTCGACCGCGGCTCCGTCGGCGTCCGGGACCGGGGACAGCTCCTTCAGCGTCGACTCCTTCACGGTGACGGGCATCTCCACCGCCGCGACGACGGTCGGTCCGATGTCCTCGACGGAGCTCTCCGGTGGCCGGTACCTGAAGTCGAGCGACGACGGCGAGGACGTGGTCGTGCTCGACAGCACCTACGCCACCGGTGCCGACCTCGACGTGGGTGACACGCTCGACATCGGCGGCACCACGTTCAGCGTCGTCGGCATCGTGGCATCGACGTCGTCGGACTCCGCCACCGCGACCGACACGTACATCCCGCTCGACACCGCCCAGGCGCTCTCCGGTCTGACGGGGAAAATCAGCGACATCTCCGTCGCCGCGACCTCCGCGTCCGATGTCAGCACCGTCAAGGCCGCCATCGAGAAGGCCCTGCCGAAGGCGACGGTCTCCACGCAGGCCGACCTCGCGTCGAGCATCTCCGGGTCGCTGGCGACGGTGTCGAACCTGCTGTCGAACCTCGGGACCTGGCTGTCCCTGCTCGTCCTCGCGGCGGCGTTCGCGATCGCGATCCTGTTCACCGTGTCCGGTGTGACCCGGCGCACGCGGGAGTTCGGCACGCTGAAGGCGATCGGGTGGTCGAACGGCCGGATCGTCCGGCAGGTCGCCGGCGAGTCGATGGTGACCGGGCTCATCGGCGGCGCGATCGGTGCGGCGGCGGGGATCATCGGGATCATCGTCGTCAACGTCATCGCCCCGACGCTCTCCACCGCCTCCACGACGGCGGGCGGCGGTGCCGGTGCCGGTGGTCCGGGGGCAGCCGCGTCGTCGAGCGTGGCGAGCGACATCGTCCTGCAGATCCCGATCACGGCGGGGATCGTCCTCGTCGCCGTCGGACTCTCCGTCCTCGGCGGATCACTCGCCGGCGCCTTCGGCGGGTGGCGCGCATCCCGACTGCGTCCGGCGGCCGCGCTGCGCAGCGTCGCGTGAGCACGCGCGACCTCGGGTCGGGCCATGGTGGTGGGATGACCGACGCCGCGTCCACCAGCCCGACCCCCCACGACCGGCGGATCGGCCGTCGCGACCTCACCGAGTGGCGCAGCCGCGCCGGCAGGCGCCTGGCGTCGCGACACCAGCGGGTCGCCGACCGGATCGGCGCCCGGCGTGCCCTCGTCGCGACCCTCGCCGTCGGCGGCAGCATCGCCGTCGCGGCGACGGCCGGTGCGGCGTACATCTACGACGGGGTCACCGGCAAGGACGGCATCGCGAGCCTCGACCGTCCGGTGCTCGAGCGGGCCAAGCGGCTCCGTTCCCCGGTCGCCGACGGTGCCGCCGCGGGCATCGCGCACGTCTTCGGCCCCGTCGCGATGCCGGCGTTGACCATCGGGTCGGCGGTCGCGTTCGCGGTCCGGGAGCGCCGCGCGAGCCCCGTGGTGCTCCTCGTCGCCGCGGGAGCCGGTTCGCTCGCGATGACCCTCGTCGGCAAGGACCTCATCAAGCGGAACCGGCCGCACCGCCGCGACGCCATCCCGCCGTTCGAGAAGTCCCCGTCGTTCCCGTCCGGGCACACCCTGAACGCGACGACGATCCTCGGGGTCCTGGCCTACCTGTTCGCGCTCCGGCAACGGGACGACGGCCCGCAGGCGGTGGTGATCGGGGCAGCGGCCGGCACGGCCGTCACGGTCGGTCTGTCCCGGGTGCTGCTCGGCGCGCACTGGTTCACCGACGTCGCGGTGGGCTGGGTCACCGGCGCGGGCTGGCTGTCCCTGATCATCACGAGCCACCGCCTGTACCTCAGCGCACAGGACGACGAGCACCCGAGGGAGGACCGGGAGCCCATCGGATCCCCCGCGCAGGCCGGGTAGGGTCATCACGATCCACGATGAGAGGACGGCCCGGTGTTCGAGACGACACTGCTGCAGACGTTCCTGGCGATCGAGCGCACCGGCGGGTTCACCGCCGCGGCGAAGGACCTCGGGATCCGCCAGTCCACCGTGAGCGGGCACGTCGCCCGGTTGGAGCAGCAGACCGGTCGGCAGCTGTTCCGCCGCGGCACGCAGACGGTCGAGCTCACCCCGGACGGCGTCGCGATGGTCCGCTTCGCCCGCGAGATCCTGGCCGCCCAGGGTCAGGCGGCCGCGTACTTCACCGACACCGGGCTCGCCGGCCACATCCGGTTCGGCGCGTCCGAGGACATCGTCGCCACCGGGCTGCCGGACATCCTGCTCGACTTCCGGACGGCGTTCCCGGCGGTCGACCTCGAGCTCCGCGTCGGGCTGACCGGTGAGCTCCGCGACGAGGTGCGGAACAACCGGCTCGACCTCGCGCTCGTGAAGCGCCGCCCGACCGAGGACGTCGGCGACCTGGTGTTCCGCGACGACCTGGTCTGGGCCGGGCGTCCGGACGACCGGGTCGTCCCCGGAGAACCGGTCCGCCTGGTGACCTACCCGGGGCCGAGCGTCACGCGGGAGGCCGCGATCGGCGCGCTCGAGCGCGCCGGGCTGCACTACCGGATCACGTGCGTCTCGGCGAGCCAGCAGGGCATCCGCGCCGCGGTCGCAGCGGGCCTCGGCGTCACGGTGCACGCCGGCGCCATCCTGCCGCCGGGACTCGTCCCCCTCGTCGGGCTCCCCGACCCCGGCCCCACCGAGTTCACCCTGGTGTCGCGGACGGGCCCGCCGAGCGTCGCGATGACCGAGCTGGTCCAGGCGATCCGGGTCGGCGCGGACCGCATCGTCGCCGCGCGGCCACGGGTGAGCCACTAGCGTCGGAGGAGACGCGTGCCGGAGGGTGCGCGGGAGCGGAGGAACACGTGACCGGGACGTCGATCGTCATCGTCGGTGGTGGAGCGAGCGCGGTGTACGTCGCGGTCGCGCTCGAGGAACGGTCGCTCGCCCGCGGGGCCGAGTCCCCCACGATCACCGTGGTCGCCGCGGAACCGACGATCGGACGGGGCGTGGCGTACGGCCGTGCCGACGAGCACCACCGGCTGAACAGCCCGGCGGGCAAGATGAGCGTCAGCGCCGAGGACGACACTCACTTCCTGCGCTGGGCCGCCGAGCACGGTCGCGAACTCGCCCCCGGGGACTTCGTCGAACGCCGGTTCTTCGGCGACTACCTCGAGGACGTCTGGGCGCGACTCGTCGCCCGGTCCGACGGCCGCGTGTGCGCCGTCCAGGGCGACGCCGTCGACCTCCGCGTGGACGACGCCGGGGCGTCGGTCACCCTCGCCGACGGCATCACCATCGATGCCGACGTCGCCGTCCTCGCCATCGGCAACCCGCCGCCCGCCACCTGGCAGACCGGAGCTGCGGTGCAGATCGACGACCCCTGGGCGCCGGGCGCGATCGCCGGGATCACGGCAGGAGCCTCCGTCCTGTTGATCGGGACCGGACTCACCATGGTCGACGTCGCCACGTCGCTCGCCCGTCGCGACGACGGCATCCGCCTCACCGCGACCAGCCGACACCTGCTCGTGCCGGCCGTGCACCTCGACTCCCCCGCCGCACCCGGACCGGGACTCTCCCCGGACGCGCGCTCCCTCGGTTCGCTCGCATCGGACCTGCGGGCACAGCTCGTCGCGGCCGACGCCGACGGCGCCCCCTGGCAGCCGGTCATCGACGGGATCCGCCCGCGGCTCATGGACCACTGGCTCGGACTCAGCGAGCCGGAACGGCGACGGTTCCTGTCGCACTTCGCACGACGGTGGGACGTGCACCGGCACCGGATGGCACCGTCCGTGCACGCCGAGCTCACCGCGCTCGTCGACGCCGGCACCCTGCGGTACGAGCGCGACGCGGACCCGGCGGCGTACGACGTCGTGGTGTTCTGCACGGGGCCGGCCGCGGTCACCACGCCGGGGTGGAGCCCGGTGGTGGACGCGCTCCTGGCGGCGGGGCGGATCGTGCCGGAGCCCGTCGGGCTCGGGCCGGACGCCGATGCGAGCGGGGCCCTCCGCGACGTGCACGGTGTGGCCGACGGGCGGCTGCTCGGGATCGGGCACGCGCTCCGTGGGGCGCTGTGGGAGACCACGGCGATCGGGGAGGTCCGGATCCTCGCGCAACGTGTTGCGGACCGGGCGCTGGACGTGGAGCGGGCGACGGTGGCCTGAACCGCCGACGCTGCGGCCGGGGCTGTGGGCCGGGGCCAGGACCGTCGGGCGGGGCCGCGGCGGGGGGCGGGCTGCGCGGCGCGGCGCGCTTGTTCCTGACCTCCTGGCGATCATGACAGTGACTGACGGGTTCTCCAGGAGCCGTCGAGGCTTGTCACCGCGCCCCGACTTCCGGGATGCTCTTCGGTGTGGGGCACCGAAGACGGTGCCGAATCAGGAATCGGAGAGCCACCCATGCACGGACGGTCCACCAAGGTCGGTGCAGCGATCACCGCCGTCCTCGTCGTCGCGGCGCTGACCGGATGTGCCAGCGCCGGCACGACCACGACCACGGCCGCAGCCCGCACCGCACCAGCCCACACTGCCTCCCCGACGACGACAGCCGCACCTGCGGGCGTGGACGCATCCGGTACCGGTCCGGAGGACGTCACCGTCCGCGTCCCCGCATCCCACCCCCGGTACCTGATGGCCGAGTTCGCCTGCTCGACCGGCACCGGCGGCTACACGCTGCAGGAGGATCCGCGGGTCTTCGAGCAGGACACCTGCTCCGGGCTGGACGACACGAGCGACTACCAGATCCCCCTGCCCGCCGGGTCGACGGTGCACCTGGACGTCCAGCTCCCGACGACGAGCCGCTTCACGCTCGTCGGGAGGTTCTGCAACGACGCGTGCTGAGCGCCGCGCCGAGGTGCGGCGGCCATCGACCGGCCGCCGCACTCCGGACTCAGCGCAGCCAGGCCAGGATGTCCGCGTTGATCGTGTCGGCCTCCGTCGTCGGCATCCCGTGCGGGAAGCCCGGGTAGGCCTTCAGCGTGCCGTTCTGGACGAGCTCCGCCGAGAGCGGGCCGGCGTCCGCGAACGGGACGATCTGGTCGTCCTCCCCGTGCATGACGAGGGTGGGGACGCTGATCTTCTTCAGGTCCTCGGTGAAGTCGGTCTGCGAGAACGCCACGATCCCGTCGTAGTGCGCCTTCGCGCCGCCCATCATCCCCTGGCGCCACCAGTTCTGGATGATCGCCTCCGACGGCTCGACGCCCGGACGGTTGTAGCCGTAGAACGGGCCGGAGGGCAGCGCGCGGTAGAAGTTCGACCGGTTCGCGGCGAGCTGCGCCTGCAGGTCGTCGAAGACGCTCTTCGGAAGGCCTCCGGGGTTCGCGTCGGTCTGCACCATGATCGGCGGCACGGCGCTGATCAGGACGGCCCGGGCGACCCGCTCCTCGCCGTACTGGGCGATGTAGTGGGCGACCTCACCGCCGCCGGTGGAGTGGCCGATGTGGATGGCATCGTGCAGGTCGAGGTGTTCCGTGAGCGCCGCGAGGTCGGCCGCGTAGTGGTCCATGTCGTGCCCGTCCGACGTCTGGGTCGAACGGCCGTGGCCGCGTCGGTCGTGCGCGATGACCCGGTAGCCCTGAGCCAGGAAGAACAGCATCTGCGTGTCCCAGTCATCGGCGGACAGCGGCCAGCCGTGGCTGAACACGATGGGCTGTCCCGAGCCCCAGTCCTTGAAGAAGATCTCGGTGCCGTCTGTCGTGGTGATCGTGCCCATGGACGTTCCTTCGTTCGCTTCGCCGCCAGCGCTGGCGGCTCTGGATGGGAGTGGACTCGGGGCTGCGCGCCGTGCCCACCGTCAGTGTGGCGAACATCCGTCACATCCGAGGAAGAGTTAACGCAGAGTTCGCGAATGCGCGGCTCGGATCAGACCCAGCGAGCGGATCGCGATGGTGCCGACGAGCGCAGTGGCCACACCGACGACCGTCCACGCGGCGACGTTCCCGAGCAACCCGAGATCACCCGTGGCCAGGAGGCGGACACCGTAGGTCGCGCTCGCTGCGGCCGTGAACGTCATCGCCCAGAACCCGATCGCGAAGCCTGTCGCGACGTAACGGCGGACGAGGAAGAGGTGCGGGAGGAGCAGGGCGACCATCGTGCCGGCGAGCACGGTGTGCACGACCGACGGCGCTCCTCCCGTGATCACCCAGAACGCGTTGCCCGCGACCGCGGGTGGCGCGGACAGGATCGCCAGGGTCGGCAGCAACGCCGGCGCGATCGCCGGGCCGGTCGCCAGACGCGCGATGAGCATCGCGCCGATCAGCAGCCAGAACAGGATCCCGACGGCGAAGTACCCGATCGCCAGCGTCATCGCACCGATCGTGGCGAGCGACTGCGCGGCGAGCAGCGACCCCGCGACGGTCGGCAGCAGGTACCCGCCGTGGAGCGTGCCGACCGCCCGCCTCAGGCGAGCCGCCGGAGCACCTCCGCCGCCAACGCCGTCCGCTCGACCATCGCGTCGAGGTCGACCCACTCGTGCCGCGCGTGGGCTCCGTCCCCGACCGCCCCGAGACCGTCGAGCACGGCCGCGCCGAGCGCTGCCGCGAAGTTCCCGTCGCTGGCGCCGCCGACGCTCGTCTCGGTGACCACGAGACCGATCGCGGCCGCCGCGGCCTCGGCCGTCCGGAAGAGCTCCACGTTCCGGTCGGTCCGTGCCATGACGGGACGGTTCCACCCGCCCGTGACCGTGATCGAGGCAGCGGACGCCGCTGGCACGAGCCCGGCGAGGACGTCGTCGATCCGCGCGGCCTCACTGTCGGACGACACCCTGACGTCGAGCGCGGCGGTCGCCGCGCCGGCTCGGACGTTGGGCCGTGTCCCACCCGTGACGACCCCGACGTTGAGCGAGGTGCCGGCGCTGTGATCCGCCGCACCGTGCAGGGCGAGGACCACCCGGGCGAGTTCGTCCACGGCGCTGGCTCCGCCGGCCGGGTCGAGACCTGCGTGCACCTCGACGCCGCGGATGTCCACATCGAACAGCCCGACGCCCTTCCGTGCGGTCTTCAGCGCGCCGTCTGCTCCGGCCGAGGCCTCGAAGACGAGCACCGGTCCCGGGGTACGCCGGACCACGTCCTCGATGACCGGGCGGGAGCCGACGCTGCCGACCTCCTCGTCGCCGTTCAGCACGAGGCGGATGTTCGGCCGATCGAGGTCGAGGGAGTCCAGGAGGGCGACGGCGTGGGCGAACTGCACGAGCCCCGCCTTCATGTCGTAGGCACCGGGGCCGGTGAGCCGGGAACCGTCGATGCGGACCGGCCAGCCCTCGAGCGTCCCGGCTGCCCAGACGGTGTCGTAGTGGCAGAGCACCACGACCCAGGAGTCGGTGGGGCGGGGCGCCGCCAGGTCACCGACCACGACGGGCCCGTGGCGCTCGGGCTCGTGCAGCGTCCGCTCGGTGAACGGCCCGACGGTCTCTGCCAGGAACCGCTCGACGTGTGCGAGACCGGCCCGGAGCAGCACCAGGTCGTCCGAGGGGGTCTCGGTCTCGACGTACGCCACGAGGTCGTCGACCATCCGGGCGCGCCGGGACTCCGCGGCGTCGAGCAGGGGGCTGTGCACGGTCGTCCCCGTCACCGGGTTGCCTCCGCCGCAGCGACCAGGCCGCGGATCCGGTCCTCGTCCATCGGCGCGCCCTCCTCGACGGCGACGATCTCGGCGACGAGCGCGCGGATGCCGGGGGTCGCGACGCCGAGCGACGTCCCCGCCTCGATGACGGGTCCGTAGTGCAGCGGCACCTCGGTCTTCCGGTGCCGGACGGCGATGTCCCGCCAGATGCCGGAACGGGTCTTCGCCTGCGTGGCGAGCCACGCAACGAGGCCGTCGAGCGCCGCCGACGTCGCGGTCGGGTCCGCGCCGGGAGCGAACGCTGCGGGTTCGAACGCGTCGAACGGCTCCGCGACGATGTCCTGCGCCTCGGTGACCGCGAGCACTTCCCGGGCCAGTGACGCCATGACGTCACGGTTCCGGTCGATGAGGACGCTCATGTCCTCGTCCGTGAGCGCGGTGGCCGTGAGCATCGCGCCGAACGCGAGCTTCGACCAGAGGAACCCGGCGACGTTGTCGGTGACCACCGGCGATCCCCACAGCCGCAGGTCCTCGGCGAGTCGGCGGTTCCGGTCGCTCGTGCCCCCGGCGTACTCGCCGAGCGCCATCGCGCCGAGTCCGCCGTCCTGCACGACGCCGGGGGCGACGACGTCCGCGAACAGGTCGACGAACGCGATCACCGTGCGGTCCGCCCCGACGTGCCGCGCGATGGTCGCTTCGTTGAGCCCGTTCTGCAGCGACGCGACCCACCCGTCCGGCGCGAGTCGGGGTGCGATCCAGGCCGATGCGGCGTCGGTGGCGAGTGCCTTGACGGCGAGGAGCACCGGTCCGAGGACCGTCGGCGCGTCGGCGTCGTCGAGGTGCCAGATCGGCAACCGCGCGACCCGTTCGCCGTCCGCCGTGCGGAGCCGGAGCCCGTCGGCCCGGACGGCTACGACGTGGTCGGGGTCAGCATCGACCAGCTGGACGGGCACGCCGGCGGCGTGGAGGTGCACGGCGAGCGTGCCCCCGATGGCGCCGGCGCCGACGATCGTGTACGGGGTGGTGTCGGTCATGCGGTGACTTCCTCTCGTGCGGTGCTGAGCGGCAGGGTGTGCGCTCCGGTCGACGATCCCCCGTCGACGCGGAGCACCGTCCCGGTGACCCAGCCGGACTGCTCCGGGTCGGCGAGCCACACCACGGCCTTCGCGATGTCGGACGGTTCCCCTGGACGGCCGAGCGGGTTCGGGGAGACGGCGGCCGCGTACTCGTCGCTGACGCGGTTCACCGCGCTGTCGACGACGACGAACCCCGGGGACACGGCGTTCACCCGGATCCCGGCGGCTCCGAGCTCGAGGGCGCTGGCCCGGGTGACCATCTCGAGTGCGGCCTTCGAGGTGCTGTACGGCGCGGCGCCCGGTCGGGCGCGGAGCGCTGCTCCCGAGGTGATGTTCACGACGGCGGGCGTCCGGCCCGCCGCCGTGGCGAGCTGGGCGAGCGCGACGGTGGCCAGCAGTGGCGCCCGGACGTTGACGTCCTGCACCGAGTCCCACGTTGCGGCGTCGAGCTCGAGGAACGGTGTCGCGGGGTAGACGCCGGCGGCGTTCACGAGGACGTCGACCGGTGCCTGCTCCCACGCCGTGGACACGGCTCGGGTCGGCGCGTCGGGGTCACGGAGGTCCGCCGCGATCGTGCCGACGGGAGTGGGACCGATCGACCCGGCGGCCGCGGCGAGCGCATCCGCACGGTGGTCGACGAGGGTCAGGCGATCGCCGAGCGAGGCGAACCGCTGTGCGACGGCGAGACCGATCCCGCTCGCAGCCCCGGTGACGAGCACGTGCCGCGTCATCGGAGCACCTTGCCCTTCGTCTCCGGCATGGTCAGGTAGACGACGAGGCCGATCGCGGCGGCGACCGCGCAGTACACCCACACCAGGTTCCCGAAGCCCGCGCCGCTCATCCAGGTCGTGATGTACGGGGCGGTGCCACCGAAGATCGCGACGGCGAGGGCGTACGGCAGTCCGATGCCGGTCGCACGCACCTCCGGCGGGAACTGCTCGGCCATGATCACCGCGCAGTTCGCCGAGTAGCCCAGCAGGAACAGGATGCCGATCACCTGGATGATGAGCAGCGACCAGAACGTGCCGTTGAGGAACGTGAACGCGGGCCACGCGAACAGCAGGAACCCGCCGGCGAAGATCGACATCGTCGGCTTGCGACCGATCCGGTCCGACAGGATCCCCGCGAAGGGCAGCAGCACCAGGAACACGACCATGGCGATGACGTTCGCGATGAGGGCCTGGTTCAGCGGGAGCCCGGTGGTCACGTGCGCGTAGGTCGGCATGTACGAGACCCACATGTAGTAGAGCAGCGTGCCGGCGATGGTGATGCCGAACACCCGTGCGGTCGCGCCCGGGTGGTCGCGGAACATCGCGGCGACCGGGTTGCGCTTCGGGGCGGCGGACTCCTCGTCACGCGCCCGCTGCGCGGTGAACGACTCGGTCTCCTGGACGGACGTCCGCAGCCAGATGCCGACGAGCCCGATGAGGGCGCAGAACACGAAGGCCACGCGCCAGCCCCACGCGTCGAGTGCTGCCGGCGAGAGCACTGATGTGATGATCGCGCCGATCCCGGAGGCGATCAGGACGCCCGCGCCGACCGACACCTGCTGCCACGAGCCGGCAAACGCCCGTCGTTTCGGGGCCGCCGACTCCACGAGGAACGCCGAGGACGACCCGAACTCGCCACCGGCCGAGAAGCCCTGCACGAGTCGTGCCAGGAGCAGGATGATCGGTGCTGCGATCCCGATCGTCCCGTAGTCGGGCGTGATGCCGATGAGGAGGGACGCTGCGGCCATCAGCCCGATGGTGAGCATCAGCCCCTTCTTGCGGCCGTGCCGGTCCGCGTACACGCCGAGCACCGCCGCACCGACGGGGCGCATGACGAAGCCGACCGCGAAGACCGCGAGCGTCGCGAGGAGCGCCGCCGCGTCGTTCCCCGGCGGGAAGAAGTGGTGGCCGAACACCGAGGAGAACGTGGTGTAGACGGCCCAGTCGATCCACTCGACGACGTTGCCGATGCCGCCGGCCAGGATCGCCTTGCGGCCGCGGGCCGAGAGTCGTGTCTCGTGGACGGCCGTCGATCCGGCGCCGGTGGCGCCGATCGTGGTGTTGGGTGCTTCTGCTGTCATCGTTGCGTCGACTTCCTGGTGGGAGGAACGGGGGTGCGGAACGGGTGGAGCAGCGGACTGGAGGCTCGGCGCGGGCTGGCACCGAGCCTCCCGTCCGTCAGGTGGTGACGTCCGTGGCGGGCGTGACCACCGGGTCGAGACCGCTGACGGTCGCGACGTGCTCGGCGAGGCCGGCGTGGGTGGTGAACCAGACGTCGTCGAACGAGCGGATGTGGGCGAGGAGCGCCTCGAGGACCACGAGGCGGGACCGGTGCCCGATGAAGTGCGGGTGCATGGTGAGCTGGAACACGCCGCCCTCGGCGCGTGCGACGTCGAACTCGTCGCGCCAGATGCGGCCGACCTCGTGCGGCGGCGTGTACGGCCGCAGCGACTGGAAGCGTTCCATCATCAGGTAGGGGGCGTCGTCGCGGATCCAGTCCACCGGGATCTCGACGATCCCGGTCGGGGCGCCGCGGTGCAGGATCTCGTACGGGTCGTCGTCCGCCATCAGCGAGGAGTCGTACCGGAACCCGAGTTCCCGGGCGACGTCGAGGGTGGAGTCGCTGAAGTCCCACGACGGCGTCCGGATGCCGGTCGGCCGCACGCCGGTCTGACTCGTCAGCACGTCCACGGCGCGGCTCAGCAGGTCGAGCTCGTCGTCGTGGCCGAGCTGCGTGTTCCGCTCGTGGATCCAGCCGTGCACCGCAACCTCGTGCCCGTGCTCGACGTAGGACGGTGCCTCGTCCGGTCGGAGCAGTGCGCACACGGCCGGCATGTAGAAGGAGGACGGTGCCTCGTAGCGGTCGAGCAGGCGCAGGATGCGCGGGACCGCAGCGCGGGCGCCGTACTCCCCCATCGCCATCCGGCCCGGTGACGTCTCCCCGTCGCGGAGCGAGGGGGTCTCGTGGTCGGAGTCGAAGGAGATCGCGACCGCCACGCGCGCACCGCCCGGCCATCGCTCGGGTCCCTCGGGCGGCAGCAGGGTGCGACCCGCGCGGACCTCTTCCACGTGGCCGCGCCAGGTGGCCTCGTCCCACTGCCACGGCTGCTGGCTTGCGATGTCGTCCATGTCGTCCTCTCGTGCGCTGTCGGTCATGCGATGCGTGCGCTGCTGGTCATGGGATCGCCGGAACCGAGGTGGCGCTCGTCGGGACGAAGCGTCCCTCCTCGATGCGGCTCCACATCCGTTTCACCGTGCGGAGCTGCACCGTCACGTCGACCTCGCGCACGCCGGGAAGCGCCCCGAGCACGTCGGTGCTGAACGTGTAGACGGAGGCGAAGTCCGGCAGGAACGCCTGTCCGATCAGGTTGAACCGGCCGAGGGACGCCGCGGCGTAGTGCACCGACGGGTGCCCGGCGAGCTGCGCCGCTGCGGCCGACAGCCGGTCGGGCGCGACGGAGATCCACACCTCGAGCTCGGTCGCCCGGCCGAGCAGCGACGGGGCCACGAGCGGCCCGATGCGGAGCCGGCCGCTCTGCACGAGGTCCTCGAGGGTGCGGCGGGTGGCTGCCTCCGAGCGGCCGACCTCACGCGCGAGGTCGGTGAGCGGCTTCCGGCCGTCGCGGACGAGCGCGGCGAAGACCGCTCGCTCCTCCGGGGTCGCGTCGGCGTGCACCGGGGTGACGCCCTGGCCCGTCGACGGGTCCGGCGCCGGCGCGTTCGCGGTCGTGGACCGTTCCGCTGTCGGCGCGAGCGCGTCGCCGGGGAAGACCGTGAAGGGTGCGGTGAACGTCCGGACGATCGGCAGCGCCTCGGTCTCGACGGGTCGGCCGTCCACCTCGATCGTGCTGAGGAACGCGGTCAGGTCGCCGACCCGTGGCAGGACGACCTCGGCCGTACAGTCCGCGGACCCCGTCAGCGTCGAGACGAACCGCACCTCCGGCCGGCGGGCGAGCGCATCGGCCAGCGCGTCCGCTCGGGCGGCGCCGGAGCGGACCCGGACCTTCGTCGAGACGCCGAACCCCGACGCGAGGACGTCCGACGCGGCGATGATCCGGACGGCACCGTCCTCGACGAGTCGGGTGACCCGGCGCTGGGCCGTGGAGGTCGAGCAGCCCGCGAGCTCCCCGATCGTCGCCCACGATGCACGGCCGTCGTGGGCGAGTGCGCGGAGCACGGCGCGGTCGACGTCGTCCGCTCCCGCTGCGTGGGTGTCCGTGGTGGTCATGCAGTGAACGTAATCGGTCGTTGGACCGGCGTCAACGCAATTTATTCGTCACATTGACCTTGTAACACGTTGTTTTCATTCACCGGTATGGGCGCCAGCACATCCCGGACCGCCGAGGGCGAGCAGCGCGACGAGCTCGTCCACGATCTCCTGGCGAACGTGACAGTGACTGACCGTTTCTCCAGCGCCCGAAGCGTCATGCACCCTGCCGCCGCGTCGACGGTCAGCACTGGCTCGGTTGGATCGGGTGCGCTCGGCGCTCGATGCGACGGAGACCGACGGGCTCCTCGCGTACGAGACCGCGAGGGTCTGCGGGGTGGGCCCTGCCGGGATCGAACCGACGACATCCACGGTGTAAACGTGGCGCTCTACCAGCTGAGCTAAAGGCCCTTCCCCGCCATCCTAGGACCGGAGCGGCCGCAGCACCCGCGGCCGCGTCAGCGCGCCACGGAGAGCGCGAACGGCGCGAACCCGATCGCCCCGAGCAGGCTCGGCACCATCACCGCCATCGCCTCGGGTCCGGCCGCGGTCGCGATCGCCCCGAGGTCCACGATCCACTCGTCCCGCCACCCGAGCCCGTGCAACGCCTGCCGGACGACGCCCTTGGCGCCCCCGTCGTCACCGGACACGAACACGGTCGGCGGCACGTCCAGCGCACCCGGATCCGTCATCACGGAGAACAGCATCGTGTTGAGGCTCTTCACGACCCGCGTCTCCGGCAGCGCCCGCTGCAGCCGCTCCCCCAGGCTCCCGTCCGCGTACTGCAACCCGCCGGGGAGCCCGTCGGCGGTCCGCACGGTCGCATTGGACACGTCCAGCAGGATCCGCCCGGCGAGTTCGGAACGGAGGCCCGACAACCGTTCCAGGGACGAGTCACCCGGCGTCGCGTTCACGACCAGTGCCGCGGTGCTGATCGCGGTCACCGTGTCGGTCACGGGCACCGGACCGTCGCCGTGCACCGACGGGTCGCGGACCCCGAGGGTGACCGGGTACCCGGCGGCGGCGAACCCGCGGGCGAGCGTGCCGCCGACGCGTCCCGAGCCGAGGACGGCGATGGTGATGGCGTCGTTCGTGGTGGCGTCGTTCGTGGTGGCGTCGTTCGTGGTGGCGTCGTTCGTGGTGGCGTCGTTCGTGGTGGCGTCGTTCGTGGTGGTCATGGTGCTGTCCTTCGTGGTCGTCGTGCTGGTGGTCATCGGGCGAGGACGGCCGCGACGGCCGGTCCGAGCCCCTGGTTGGTGGCGATGAAGTCGGCGCTCGCGAGGGTCCACGGCGCGCCGGTCGAGTCGATGACGGCGCCGCCGGCCTCCGCGACCAGCAGCGCCCCGGCGACGAGGCCGGA
Organism: Curtobacterium sp. PhB130; assembly: GCF_003755165.1. NCBI lineage: Bacteria > Bacillati > Actinomycetota > Actinomycetes > Micrococcales > Microbacteriaceae > Curtobacterium > Curtobacterium sp. PhB130. Next base: position 383,973 of record NZ_RKII01000009.1, read on the forward strand.
CCGCACCTGCCCCTCCTGCCAGAACGCGTCGGTGTGCCCGGCGGCGACCTGCACGAGCTGCAGGTTGGCCGGGACGGTGGCGGACACCAGCAGTGCGGCGTCGAGCATCCGGTCGATCGACGTGCTCATCCGCCGACGGACCGCCGGGTCCTCGCCGGGCTTCGCCTGCCCGGTCCCGACGAGCGCAGCGGACAGCTCGGACTTCGCCGAGACGGTGACGGGCTCGCCGTTCAGCCGTGCACCCATGCCGCGCACCGCCGTGAACACCTGTCCGAGCGCGGGCAGCGCCACGACGGTGAGGACGGGGACGTCCTCCCGGACGAGCGTCGCGGTGACGCCCCAGTCCGGCGAACCGTGGACGTGGTTGACGTTGCCCTCGGCGGCGTCCGTGACCCACCACGCGCCCGGCCCGAGCACGCCATGGCCCTCTTCGTCGTCGTCCCACCGCACGTCGGCGGCGAGGCGTTCGAGCGCCGGCCGGAGCACCGCGGTCGACGCGGCGTCGTTCGCGTCGATGGCGGCGAGCAGCGATGCCGCGTCGTCCACACGGTTCGCGGTGGAGAACCGCTCGAGCAGCACCCGTCCGGCATCGGACACGGCACGGGTCACCCCGTCGAGCAGTGCGTCGTCGAGCAGTGCGTCGTCGAGCAGTCCGTCGTCGTCCATGGTTCGTCTCCTCCGTCCGGTCGGCCCCGGTGGTCGATCCGGGAGCAACGCTAGGAAGGCGACAGGATGCACACAAGGACATTCCGTGCACGTGTAGATTGCGTCCCGTGCAACTCGACCTGAACCTCCTCACCGCGCTCGATGCTCTGCTCGAAGCGGAGAGCGTCACCGGGGCAGCGGACCGCCTGCACCTCTCGGCACCCGCGATGAGCCGCACCCTCGGCCGGATCCGACGGGCCACCGGCGACGAGATCCTGGTCCGCGCCGGGCGGGAGATGCGCCCGACGCCCCGTGCGCTGGCCATGCGGGCGGAGGTCCGCTCGCTCGTCCTCCGGAGCCGCGACGTCCTCGCCCCGGAGACCGGACTCGACCTCGGGACGCTGGAGCGGACCTTCACGATCCGCGCCCACGACGCCCTCGTCACCGCCCTCGCCCCGTCGCTCGTGCAGCGGGTCGCCGCGGACGCCCCCGGGGTCATCCTGCGCTTCCTCGGCGAGGCGCCCGACGACACGACGGACCTGCAGCGGGGTGTCGTGGACCTCGAGATCGGGTCGGAGGTCCCCACGGCACCGGCCATCGACCACGAGACGGTCACCGACGACGCCCTCGTCGGACTGGCTCGCCGTGGCCACCCGCTGTTCGACGACGACGAGATCACCCTCGCCGCATGGCTGGCGACACCGCACGTCGTCGTGTCCCGCCGCGGACGCCTCCGTGATCGGGTGGACCGCGCCACCGGTGACACCCGTTCGGTGATCGCATCGGTGGCGTCGACGAGCGCCGCGACCGAGATCGTGCGCGCGACCGACGCCGTGGTCGTCGTCCCCGCGTCCGTGGCGACCCGGGCAGCCGCCGCCGGGGACACCGTGGTGGTCTTCACGCCGCCGGTCGACCTGCCGTCGGTCGCCGTCGTGCTGACGTGGCACCGCCGGTTCACCACGGACCGCGGACACGCGTGGCTCAGGAGCCTGGTGACCCGGACACTCCGGCGCGGGGCGGGCAGCACGAACGAAGCCCCGACGCCCGATCACGACGGCCCTACGCTTCCGTCATGACCGCCATCCGCACCGGCTGCGACCTCGCCGCCGTCGAGGACGTCACCGCCGGGATCCAGGCACACGGCGAGCGCTACCTCGCCCGCGTGTTCACGGAACGCGAGCGTGCCGACGCCGGCGACGCACCCGACCGCCTCGCCGCCCGGTTCGCCGGCAAGGAAGCGGTGATCAAACTGCTCCGTCCGACCCGCACGGGCGCGATCGGGCCGCACGACGTCGCCATCGTCCTCGACGAGCACGGTGCCCCGACCGTGGTCCTGTCCGGGGCCGCGGAGGCGCTCGCCGCGGACCTCGGGATCACGACGGTATCTGTCTCGTTGTCCCACGAACGGGGGCTTGCGATGGCGACCGCGGTGGCCCTTTCGGAGCGGTGACGGGCGTTACAACGCTGCAGGCTGTACCCGCGTTCAGTTCCGAAACCGTCCTGCGGGATCCCGCACCCGCACGGCGGTTTCCCGGCGCCGAGCGCTCCTTATCGTGGCTCGCATGCACCAGGACCCGAACACCGGAGCGACCACCGTCGCCCTCGCTGACCCCGCGGCGGAACAGGCCGTGCGGCAGGCCCTCGCTGACCACGGACGGCTCACCGTCGACGCGTGGGACGTGGCACCGATCGCCGATCTCTACGCACTCGGGCTCACGTCGCACGCCACGGTGAACGTGATGCTCGCGGTCGAGAACGAGCTCGACGCGGAGTTCCCGGACGCGGTCCTGAACCGGGCGACCTTCGGCTCGGTCGAGTCGATCGTCGCCGCCGCGGCCCTGGCGACGGCCTCGTGACGCTCCTGCAGACGAACGCCCACCGCACTGCTGACACGGTCGGCACCACGACCCGCGACCGCTTCGCCGAACGCGCGGCCGCGGTCGCCGCGATCGCCGCGCAGTTCGCGGACGAGGTCGACCGGGACGCACGGCCCCCGCGTGAGGCGATCGCCGCGATGCGGGAGTACGGCCTCCTCGCCGCCGCGGTCCCCGCCGACCTCGGCGGGGAGGGTGCGACGGTGTCGGAGCTCTCCGCCATCGCGACCGAACTCGGCCGTGCGTGTGCGGCGACCGGCATGGTCTTCGCGATGCACCACGGCCAGGCGATGGCCCTGTGGCGGCACGGCGGTGACGGCGCCGGGGTCCTGGCGATGACCGAGGCCGTGCGGAACGGTGCGCTCGTGGCGTCCGCGACGACCGAGAAGGGTGTCGGGGGCGACGCCCGCCGGTCCACGTGCGCGATCGAGCCCGAAGCGAACGAGCCCGAGGCGAACGAGCCGGACGACGAGGGCAACACCGACGACAGGCGCGCCGGACGCATCCGCCTCCGCAAGGACGCCCCGGTGATCTCCTACGCGACCGAGGCCGACGCCGTCTTCGTGACCGCCCGCCGCGATCCCGATGCCCCGGCGTCCGACCAGCGCCTCGTCGTCTGCTGGACGGCGGACACCGTGCTGTCGCAGACGTCGACATGGGACACGATGGGCCTCCGCGGCACATGCAGCAACGGCTGGGTCCTCGACGCCTCCACCACCGTGGACGCGGTGTTCCGGGACGACTACGCGATGATCTCCGCGCACACCGTCCTCCCCGTCTCGCACGTGCTCTGGGCATCCGTCTGGCTCGGCATCGCCGCGTCGGCCGCCGAGCGTGCACGTGCCGCGGTCCGGAAGCAGGCACGCGCCTCGGTCGGGAGCACCCCGCCGGGAGCGCTCCGGCTCGCGGAGCTCCTCGTCGACCTGCAGGCCCTCGCGGACACCGTCCGGCACGCCGCCGAGCGGTACGACGGCATCGCGGACGACCCGGAGGCCCTGGAGTCGAGTGCCCACGCACTGGCCGCGAACGCCCTGAAGATCGGGGCCTCCGAACGGGTCACCGACCTCGTCACGAAGGCGATGCGCATCGTCGGGATCGCCGGGTACGCGGCGACCGGTCCGATGAGCATCGCCCGACACCTCCGGGACGCCCACGGGGCCGCCGTCATGGTGAGCAACGACCGTCTCCTCCAGAACGACGCCGGACTGGCCATCATGACCGGAGTGATCCTGTGACCACCACGGACCCGACCACCACGATCGACACGTCCCCGCTCGACCGCGCCCACGCCGCCCTCCGCACGCGCCTCCTCACCGACGGCGTCCTCATCGACCTCGGCTCCCCCGGCCTCTACGGCCGCACGGGCGTGTTCGACCGCGTGTACACCGCCGTCGACGCCGCGGCCGTCCGCTCCATGGCCGATCTCGACGCGGAGGTCCTCCGGTTCCCGCCCGTCGAGCCCCTCGCCGCGTTCGAACGCACCGACTACATCGCGTCGTTCCCCGACCTGGCCGCGTCCATCTCCGGGTTCACGGGCGACGACCGGAAGCACCGCGAGCTCCTCGCGGCGCGGGAACGCGGCGAGCGCTGGGAGTCGTTCCTCGAACCGGCCGACCTGATGCTCGCGCCGGCCGTCTGCCACCCCGTCTACGGCCTCGTCACGGGAACGGTCCCGCAGGAGGGCCGGACGTTCGACATCGTCGGCGACTCCTTCCGCCGCGAGCCCTCCCTCGACCCGATGCGCCTACAGGCGTTCCACATGCACGAGTTCGTGCACATCGGCACGCCCGCCTCGGCGAAGCAGCACCGTGACGGCCGGATCCCGGTGATGCGGGACCTCCTCGGTGGCTTCGGGCTCGAGATCGACGTCGTCCCCGCGAACGATCCGTTCTTCGGCCGGGTGGGCAAGATCCTCGCGCGGAACCAGGTCGAGCAGTCGCTGAAGTTCGAGTTCGTCACGCCGGTCTACGGCGATGCCGGCGAGCCGACGGCGATCAGCTCGGCGAACCTGCACGAGGACCACTTCGGAAGCTCGTTCGCAATCCGCACGGCGGACGGCGAGGTCGCACACAGCGCCTGCCTCGCCTTCGGCCTGGAGCGCATCACGATCGCCCTGTTCGCCGCACACGGCACCGATCCGGCGGCCTGGCCGACGGACGTCCGTCGCGCGCTGGCACTGTGACCACCCACCACGGCTGGTCCGGTCCGCCGGCGATCCGTGCGGCCGTGCAGGTGCCGCCGTCGGCACGCGCCGGTGTCGTCATCTGTCCGCCACTCGGACAGGAGGGCGTGATCGCGTACCGCACGCTCCGCCTGCTGGCAGACCGCCTGGAGGCTCGTGGCGTGGCCTCGGTGCGCTACGACCCGTCCGGACGTGGGGACTCCGGTCCCGATGCCGACCCCGACGCGCAGGTCCGGTCCGCCGTGCGGGCCGCGGCCGTGCTGCGCACGACCGGTGTGTCGCAGATCGTGTTCGTGGGGCTCGCCTCATCGGCCCTCGTCGCTGCCGCGGCCGCCCGGGACGAGGACGCCCTCGTGCTCTGGGACGCACCGGAGTCCGGGCGGGCGTTGCTCCGCCGGCAGCGTGCCCTCGCGTCCATCACGATCGGCCCGTCGCGGGTTGTCGACGACGTCGAGAGCCTCATCGGCATCGACGTCGACCCGGCGGAGGCGGCGGTGCTGTCGGCGCTCCGGTTCGCACCGCGGACCGTCGCGACCGCCGTGTTCGTCCGTCCGGGTGGCCGGGCGCCGAAGGCCCTCGGCGACGTGCGGCCCGTCGAGGTCCCCGGGACCGCCGAACTCCTCGACGGCACGAGCATCCACGCGCGGATCCCGTCGGAGGCCGTCGACCGGGTCGTGTCCTGGATCGACGAGCACATCCCGGCTGCCACGGTCCGGACGCGCTCGCCCGTGCTGGACACCGTCGTCGACCTCGACCACGGCGTCGCCGAGCGGATCGTGCACCTCGGTCCCGAAGCACTCTTCGCCGTCGAGACCGCTCCCGCGCGGCCGGCGGACGACGGGCCCGTGGTCGTGCTGCACAACGGGGCCGCCGAGCACCGCGTCGGCGCGACCGACTACCAGGTCACCCTCGCCCGGGCACTCGCTCGGGAGGGTGCGCGGGTCGTCCGGGTCGACCGCCGCGGTACCGGCGAGAGCTCCGTGGTCTGCGGCCAGGAACGCGACCACCTGTTCGCGCAGGAGTGGATCGACGACCAGTCCGAGATCGTGGCCGCGCTGGGCGTCCCGGCGGACCGGCTCGCCCTCGTCGGGATGTGCGCCGGCGCCTGGGTGGCGGGGCGTGCCCGTGCCGAGACACCGAGGCTCGTCGTCCAGATCAGCCCGAACGACTACCGGCGCCGTCCGGCCGTGCCGGGGAGCTACAGCGACGCCGTCCGCGCGGTGGACTCCCCCTCGCCGGCACGGCTGTGGCTCCGCGAGCGGTACAACGCACTCGTGCCGGAGGAGCTCCGCGCCCGCATCGCCCGCCGGGACCGCGCCGGCGGTGTCGTCGAGCACGTCCGGCCCCTCGTGACGAACGGCACCGACGTCGTGCTGATCACGGCGGACGAGGACGCCGAGCTCTTCCACCGCCTCGGCGGCCGCACCGCGCTCCGGCGGTGGGCTCCGGGCGGCCCGGGCGGGTCGGTCGCCCTGGTGCACGTCCCCGGCGGGGACCACTCCCTCTTCTCCCCGACCATGCGCGCCGCGGTCCTCGCCGAGGTCCGTTCCCGCGTCGCCGCCGCTTTCCCCGTCCACGCCTGACCGCGGCGCACCCGCGTCCCGCGCTCCCCGCGCGCCCCGCGCCGCTCACGACCGTCGAGCCCACAGGTCGAGCGGGGACGTACGCGAGTAGGCATGGACGGGTGCGACGAGCGATGCGGGCAGCGGCGGTGGGGCTGGCCGTCGTGGTGCTCGCGAGCGGGTGTGCCACGCCCCCGGGAGCGCCGCCGTGGCCGAGGCCGACGGACCTCGCCGCACGAGCCGAAGCCGCGGGGCTGCACGACGTGTGGGGTCAGCGCCTCGCGGAGCACATCCACACGCACCTGACGATCACCGACGGAGGCGAACCCGTCGTCGTCCCAGGCAACATCGGGCACTCGGCGAAACAGCGGTTCGCAGCGGAGATCCACACGCACGACACCTCGGGCATCGTGCACGTCGAGTCCCCCGAGCGCCGGACCTTCACCCTCGGACAGTTCTTCGACGAGTGGGACGTCTCCCTCGGCCCCGCGCACGTCGGCGGGCTGCACGGGGACCTGACCGTGTGGGTCGACGGGCGCCGGTACTACGCGAACCCGCGGTCGATCGAGCTGCGCGACCTCGAGCAGGTCGACCTCGTCGTCACGACGATCGGGGAGGTGCCGCACCGCCCGCCGGCGTTCGACTGGCCACCGCAGTACCACTGACCCCGTCGTCGCCATCGACCCCGTCGTCACCACCGAGCGCTTCGCGGAGCACATCCACACGCACCTGACGATCACTGACGGAGGCGAACCCGTCGTCGTCCCCGGCAACATCGGGCACTCGGCGAAACAGCGGTTCGCGGCGGAGATCCACACGCACGACACCTCGGGCATCGTGCACGTCGAGTCCCCCGAGCGCCGGACCTTCACCCTCGGACAGTTCTTCGACGAGTGGGACGTCTCCCTCGGCCCCGCGCACGTCGGCGGGCTGCACGGGGACCTGACCGTGTGGGTCGACGGGCGCCGGTACTACGCGAACCCGCGGTCGATCGAGCTGCGCGACCTCGAGCAGGTCGACCTCGTCGTCACGACGATCGGGGAGGTGCCGCACCGCCCGCCGGCGTTCGACTGGCCACCGCAGTACCACTGACCCCGCCGTCGTCACCGAGCGCGCGGTCACCACCGACCGTGTCGTCGCCGAGGGCCAGCAGCACCGCAGCCGGGTGCTCGACGTGCGCGAAGTGGCCGCAGTCGTCGAGCAGCACCGTCCGGGTCTGCGGCACCACCCGTGCGAGGTCGTCGAGGTCCCGCACCCGCGCGAAGACGTCGTCGCGGCCGGCGATCGCCGTGACCGGGCAGGTGATGCTCCGCCACCGGTCGGTGTCGTACCCGGCGCCGGTCCGTGCCGCGCCGAGGAAGCCGTCGGGCCGCAGTTCCTCGACGAAGGCGTCGAGCACGCTGCGGTCGAGTGCGCGCACGTGGGTGAACACCGGCGCGGCGAGCAGGCGGAGCAGGCCGACGCGCGCGAGGCCGCGGAGCAGCGGGACAGCAGCGCTCCGGGTGACGGCGAGTCCGGCGCGGAGCAGTGCGAAGGACGGCAGGGTCAGGACCCCGCGCACCGGGTGCCGGGCGGCGTCGATCGCCGCGAACGTGGTCCCGGAGACCAGGGTCGTCGAGCGGACCCGTTCCGGTGCGGCCACGGCGAGGTGCATGCCGATGAACGCGCCCATCGAGTGCCCGAGGACGTCGACCGTGTCGACTCCGACGGCTTCGAGGACCGATCGGAGCACGGCGACGGCGTCGTCGACGTCGAGCCGTCGTGCGGGTGCCGGCGACGAACCCCAGCCGGGCAGGTCGACCAGCACGAGTCCGCGGCCGTCGAAGCCGTCCGCGGCACGGAGCAGGGGCGTCCACGTCGTCCACGAGCCGGCGACCCCGTGCAGCAGGAGCAGCGGTCGCGGGCCCCGTCGGGCGTGCACCACGACCGGTCCGACGGCGGTGTCGACCACGGAGCGCGTCAGCGACCACGGGGCAGGGTCGGTCGTCACCGGGTACGGGGCGTAGCCGGTCGAGCCGACCACGTCGGGTCGCGTCGCCGTGCCGATGTGGTGCACCGTGCCTCCAGTCCGGTGCCTGAGCACCCCTGGGGTGTTCGGAACGGGACCGGCTGCCGGTTGCCTAGCCGACGGGGACCGGCGCCGTGCAGGCGGCGAGCCGGTCGAGGGCCGCGCGGTACTCGGCGACGTCGCGGGCGACGCCGGGCTCCGAGATGATCGACGCGCGGATGCGGCCCTGCACGTCGATGACGAAGGTCGCGCGGTTCGCGAAGCCCTTGTTCTCGAGGAAGACGCCGTACTCCTTGGAGACGGCACCGTGCGGCCAGAAGTCCGCCAGGAGTTCGAAGTCGTAACCGTTCGCATCGGCGAACGAGCGGAGCGTCGCCTTCGAGTCGACCGAGATGCCGATCAGCTCGATGCGGTTGTCCTGGAACATCGCGATGTTGTCCCGGAGTGCGCAGAGCTCGCTCGTGCACGTCGACGAGAACGCGAGGGGGAAGAAGACGAGTGCGACCGGGCGGGACCCGCGGAAGTCGCTGAGGCGGACGTGCTCCCCGAACTGGTTCGGGAGTTCGAAGTCCGGCGCGAGCGACCCAGTCTCCAGTGCCATCGGTACGTGTGCTTCTTCCTCGGGCTGCGGGTGTGCCCGTCCATCCACGCCCTCGCGGGTTCGCGTGGGCACGATCGGCAATCGTACGCCGACGATCCGCGAATGCAAGCACCTGTGCACAGGGTGCGGACACACGCCACCATCAGGCAGGCGGTCGGTCGTGGGGCCCGGACGTCTGCACCGTGTGGTGGTGGCTCCCACAGCCAACCGGTCGGCAGTGGGGCCTAGAGTGGACGGCGGCTCCCACCGCCGGTCGCGACCCGATCGATCGGTGGACCGACCATGTCCACCACCACGAGAACGAACCGAGGTCAAGGGTGACGGTGAACGACCAGGACCCGTACAGCGCAGGGCACGAGGACCAGGACCCGGAGGAGACCGCCGAATGGCGTGAGTCCCTCGACGGACTGGTCGCGGCACACGGGCACGAGCGTGCCCGCGAGATCATGCTCAGCCTGCTCAAGCGGTCCAAGGAACTGCACCTCGGCGTGCCGATGGTCCCGACGACGGACTACGTCAACACGATCGCGCCGGAGAACGAGCCGGAGTTCCCCGGCGACGAGGAGCTCGAGCGCCGCTACCGCCGGTGGATCCGCTGGAACGCGGCCATCACGGTGCACCGCGCGCAGCGTCCCGGCATCTCGGTGGGTGGGCACATCTCGACGTACGCGTCGAGCGCCGCCCTGTACGAGGTCGGCTACAACCACTTCTTCCGCGCGCAGGACCACCCCTCCGGCGGCGACCAGGTGTTCTTCCAGGGCCACGCCTCCCCCGGCATGTACGCCCGCGCCTACATGGAGGGCCGTCTCGACGAGAACCAGCTCGACGGGTTCCGTCAGGAGAAGTCGCACGCAGGTGGCGGGCTGTCCTCCTACCCGCACCCCCGGCTCATGCCGCACTTCTGGCAGTTCCCGACCGTGTCGATGGGCATCGGCCCGATCAACGCGATCTACCAGGCGCAGCAGGCCAAGTACCTGTCCAACCGCGGCATCAAGGACGCCTCGGAGCAGCAGGTCTGGGCCTTCCTCGGCGACGGCGAGATGGACGAGGTCGAGTCCCGCGGCCAGCTCCAGGTCGCCGCGAACGACGGCCTCGACAACCTGAACTTCGTGATCAACTGCAACCTGCAGCGTCTCGACGGCCCGGTGCGCGGCAACGGCAAGATCATCCAGGAGCTCGAGAGCTACTTCCGCGGTGCCGGCTGGAACGTCATCAAGGTGATCTGGGGCCGCGAGTGGGACGACCTGCTCGCCCGCGACACCGAGGGCGCGCTCCTCAACCTGATGAACGTCACCCCCGACGGTGACTACCAGACGTACAAGGCCGAGAACGGCGCCTACGTCCGGGAGAACTTCTTCGGGCGCGACCCGAAGGCGCTCCAGCTGATCGACGGCTACAGCGACGACCAGGTCTGGAACCTCAAGCGCGGTGGCCACGACTACCGCAAGGTCTACGCGGCGTTCAAGGCGGCGACCGAGCACAAGGGCCAGCCGACCGTCATCCTCGCGAAGACGGTCAAGGGCTACGGCCTCGGCCCGAGCTTCGAGGGGCGCAACGCGACGCACCAGATGAAGAAGCTCACGCTCGACAACCTCAAGCAGTTCCGCGACGAGATGCGCATCCCGATCTCCGACGCGCAGCTCGAGGAGAACCCGTACACGCCGCCGTACTACCACCCGGGCAACGACGACGAGGCGATCCAGTACATGCACGAGCGCCGTCACGCGCTCGGCGGGTACGTGCCGGAGCGTCGCACCAAGTACACGTCCATCACGCTCCCCGACGACGCGAAGTACCAGGTCGTCAAGAAGGGCTCCGGCAAGCAGGAGATCGCCACAACCATGGCGTTCGCCCGTCTGCTGAAGGACCTGCTGCGCTCCCCGGACTTCGGTGACCGTGTGGTCCCGATCATCCCGGACGAAGCGCGCACGTTCGGCATGGACGCGTACTTCCCGACGGCGAAGATCTACAACCCGAACGGCCAGCACTACACGTCGGTCGACCGTGAGCTCCTCCTGGCCTACAAGGAGAGCCCGCAGGGCCAGATCATCCACGTCGGCATCAACGAGGCGGGCGCCCTCGCGGCGTTCACCGCCGTCGGCACCTCGTACTCGACGCAGGGCGAGCCGCTCATCCCGGTCTACGTCTTCTACTCGATGTTCGGGTTCCAGCGCACCGGTGACGCGATCTGGGCCGCCGGTGACCAGATGACACGCGGCTTCATGATCGGCGCCACCGCCGGTCGCACCACCCTGACCGGTGAGGGCCTGCAGCACGCCGACGGCCACTCGCTGCTCCTCGCGGCGTCGAACCCCGCGGTCGTGTCCTACGACCCGGCCTACGGCTACGAGATCGGCCACATCGTCCAGTCCGGCCTCGACCGGATGTACGGCACGAACGAGGACGGCTCGCCGAAGCACGACGACCCGAACGTCATGTACTACCTGACGGTCTACAACGAGCCGATCGTGCAGCCCGTCGAGCCCGAGGGCGTCGACGTGGACGGCATCGTCAAGGGCATGTACCTGCTCAAGGGCAGCGAGCACGACGGCCCCAAGGCCCAGCTGCTCGCGTCCGGTGTCGCGGTGCCGTGGATCCTCGAGGCGCAGCAGCTCCTCGCCGAGGACTGGGGCGTCTCCGCCGACGTGTGGAGCGTCACGAGCTGGGGTGAGCTGTACCGTGACGGTCTCGCCGCGGAGCAGCACGCGTTCCTCAACCCGAACGAGCAGCCCCGCACGCCGTACGTCACCGAGCGTCTGCTCGCCACCGAGGGCCCGGTCGTCGCAGTCAGCGACTTCATGCACCAGGTCCAGGAGCAGATCCGCCCGTTCGTGCCGACCGACTACGCCACGCTCGGCGCCGACGGCTTCGGCTTCTCGGACACCCGTCCGGCCGCCCGCCGCTTCTTCCACATCGACGGCCCCTCGGTCGTCGTGCGGACGCTGCAGCAGCTCGCCCGCCAGGGCAAGATCGACGGGGCGCTCGTCCAGCAGGCGATCGACAAGTACCGCCTGCACGACGTGACCGCCGGCACCACGGGCAGCGCCGGCGGCGAGAGCTGATCACCCGGTGACGACACCCCGCACCGACCCCGCCGTGGGCCGGGAGAACGACCGTGAACGGGCGCTCTCCTGGCTCCGGCAGGTGTCGGGCGAACTCTCGACCGCCACCATCAAGCGGCTCGAGGACACGCTCCCCTGGTACAGCGAGATGCCCCCTGGGCGTCGGTCCGCGGTCGGCATGGTCGCCCAGGCCGGCATCACCTCGTTCATCTCCTGGCTCGAGGGCAGCGCGTCGACACCGTGGATCGCGGCCGCCGACGTGTTCGGCTCCGCGCCGCGGGAACTCCTGCGCTCGGTGAGCCTGCAGCAGACCCTGCAGCTCATCCGCGTGGTCGTGACCGTGGTGGAGGAACGCGCCAAGGACGACGAGATGCTGCAGGAGGCGATCCTCAAGTACTCCCGGGACATCGCCTTCGCGGCCGCCGACGTCTACGCCCGTGCCGCCGAGGCGCGCGGGCTCTGGGACGCCCGGCTCGAAGCGCTCGTGGTCGACTCGATCCTCTCCGGCGAGTACGACGACGAGCTCCCCTCCCGCATCGCGGCGCTCGGCTGGCACGGCCACGGCGAGGTGGCGGTGCTCGTCGGCACCGCACCGAAGCAGCTCGAGGTCGACCAGGTCCGGCGCTCCGCCCGCCACATGGACGCGGACGTGCTCATCGGCGTCCAGGGCTCGCGCCTCGTGGTCGTCATCGGCCGCTCCACCCCGCGGGACGACGTCCCGGAAGGCGAGGAGCCGGTCTCGTTCCTGGCGATCGCGCAGGCCCTCGAGCCGATGTTCGGCGAGGGCCACCTGGTCCTCGGCAACGAGGTCCCCGGGGTCGTCGACGCCTCCACCTCCGCGAAGGCCGCCCTCGCCGGGTTCGCCGTCGCACGGGCCTGGCGCGGTGCTCCCCGTCCCGCGCTCGCGGACGACCTGCTGCCCGAGCGGGCCCTCGCCGGTGACCCCCTGGCCCGGTCCGCGCTCGTGCAGCGCATCTACGTGCCGCTGAAGGACCAGTCCACCGAGCTCCTGCAGACGCTCTGGTGCTACCTCGACACCGGTCGCTCCCTCGAGGCGACGGCGCGCGAGCTCTTCGTGCACCCGAACACCGTGCGGTACCGCCTGCGCCGTGTGGCGGACATCATCGGCTGGGACGCCACCCACGCCCGTGACGCCCTGATCGTGCAGTCCGCGCTGATCCTCGGTGCGATGTCCGAATCGGCCTCCAGCCGCCGGCGCGTCGGACGACGGTGACGGGCGACCGCGGGACCGCCGTCGGTAGGGGTCCCACAATGTCTCGCGCGGATTCGTGTCGGGAGTCCACACGGGCCGCACGCCCGACGGCAGACAGGATTGTCCGGTGATCGTCGTCGTCGCGCCCGGACAGGGCTCCCAGACCCCAGGCTTCCTCGCCCCGTGGCTCGAGGACGCCGCCGTCCGTGACCGTGTCGGGCAGTGGTCCGAGGCGATCGGCGTCGACCTGGCGCTGCACGGCACCGAGTCCGACGCGGACACCATCAAGGACACCGCGCTCGCCCAGCCGCTCATCGTCGCCGCGGGCATCATCACCGCGGACGCCCTCCTCGCCGACGGCCGTCGCGCCCTCGTCGGTGGCGTCGCCGGCCACTCCGTCGGGGAGTTCACCGCCGCCGCGGTCGCCGGGATCCTCACACCGGCCGACGCCGTCGCACTGGTCGCCGAGCGCGGCCGGGCGATGGCCGACGCCGCGGCCCTCGAGCCCACCTCGATGGCAGCCGTCCTCGGCGGCGACCCGGACGATGTCGCGCAGGCACTCGAAGCCAACGGGCTCGTGGCCGCGAACCACAACGGCGGCGGCCAGACCGTCGTCGCTGGCGCTGCCGCAGCGATCGCGGCCCTCGCCGAGAACCCGCCGACCAAGGCCCGCGTGATCCCCCTCGCGGTGGCCGGTGCGTTCCACACCCGGTACATGGCCCCCGCCGTCGAGCGCGTCGCCCCGGTGGCCGCCGCGACCGCCGTCACCGACCCGACGCTCCCGATCTGGACCAACGCGGACGGCTCCCGCGTCGACGACGGCCGCCGGTTCGTCGACCTCATGGTCGCCCAGATCGCGAACCCCGTGCACTGGGACTCCGTGATGGAGTCCTTCCAGCAGGCAGGGGTCACCGGCATCATCGAGCTCGCCCCCGCCGGCGCCCTCGTGGGGCTCGCCAAGCGCGGCCTCCGGGGCACGCCCACCGTCGCGGTCAAGTCCCCCGAGGACCTGCCGGCCGCGATCGAGCTCCTGAACACCGCAGAGGCATCCGCATGACCGACAGCACCACCCCCACCGCAGTCGACGCAGCTCGTCCCGTCCTCGCGCAGCGCCGCGGCCACGAGTTCAGCCGCATCCTCGCGCTCGGCGCCGCCCGCGGCGAGAACACCGTGCCGAACGACGACCTCGTCGGCCCGATCGACTCCTCCGACGAGTGGATCCGCCAGCGCACCGGGATCGTCACCCGGATGCGCGCCGGTGCCGACGTCGAAGCGGTCGACCTCGCCGAGGCCGCCTCGCTCGAGGCCATCGCCAAGGCGGGCATCACGCCCGACCAGATCGGCGTCGTGCTCGTCAGCACCGTCACGCACACCGTGGCCACCCCGTCGATGGCGTCGCTCCTCGCCGAGCGCATCGGCGCCGCCCCCGCGGCGGCGTACGACATCAGCGCCGCGTGTGCCGGGTACGCCTACGGCATCGCCCAGGCCGACTCGTTCGTGAAGTCCGGCATCGCCGACCACGTGCTCGTCGTCGGGGCCGAGAAGCTCAGCGACATCGTCGACCCGACCGACCGCTCGATCTCGTTCCTGCTCGGCGACGGCGCCGGCGCCGCGATCGTCGGCCCGAGCGACTTCCCCGGCATCGCGCCGACCATCTGGGGCTCCGACGGCTCCAAGTGGGACGCGATCGGCATGACCGCCACCTTCAACGAGTGGGAAGCGGGGGCCGCGCGGCCGACGATACGGCAGGCCGGTCAGACCGTGTTCCGCTGGGCCGTCTGGGAGATGGTCAAGGTCGCCCGAGAAGCGCTGGAGACCGCGGGCGTCCGCCCCGACCAGCTCGCCGCGTTCGTGCCCCACCAGGCGAACATCCGCATCATCGACGAGTTCGCCAAGCAGCTCGGCATCCCCGAGTCCGTGGTGATCGCCCGCGACATCACGACCACCGGCAACACCTCCGCCGCGAGCATCCCGCTCGCCACCCACCGCCTGCTCGACGAGCACCCGGAGCTGTCGGGCGGCCTCGCCCTGCAGATCGGGTTCGGCGCCGGACTCGTGTTCGGCGCCCAGGTGGTCGTCCTCCCGTAGGACGCCCGGTGCTCCGGGACACCGGAGCGCAGCAAGACTTTCCACAGTCCCGCCAGGCTGCGGGCACGGGACCACCCCGTGCCCTAGGCTGGTCCACGGTCAAACGACACCCCCCTCAAGGAGACACCATCATGGCCCTGTCCAACGAAGAAGTCCTCGCCGGCCTGGCCGAGCTCATCAACGACGAGACCGGCATCGCCACCGACACGGTGCAGTCGGACAAGTCGTTCACGGACGACCTCGACATCGACTCCATCTCGATGATGACCATCGTCGTCAACGCCGAAGAGAAGTTCGACGTGAAGATCCCGGACGAAGAGGTCAAGAACCTCAAGACCGTCGGTGACGCCGTCGACTTCATCGTCAAGGCCCAGGCCTGACACGAACTTCCTGAGCGCCGTGGTCCGGCTCGACCCTTCCGGTCACGGGCCGCGGCGCTCGTCATGTCCACCTCAGCAGAAACAAGTCGTTCCATGACCAACAAGACCGTCGTCGTCACCGGGATCGGTGCGATCACCCCTCTCGCCGCGACTGCCTCGGAGACCTGGGACGCCCTGCTCGAGGGCAAGTCCGGGATCACCAGGCTCGAAGACCCGCGCTACGCCGAACTCAACATCCCCGTCGAGTTCGCCGGGCAGGCGCGCCGCTTCATCACCGACCAGCTCACCCGCCCCGAGACCAAGCGCTTCGACCCGTCGTCGCAGCTCTCGCTCATCGCCGCGCGTGAAGCCTGGGCCGACGCGGGCATCGACAACGAGACCGTCGTGCCCGAGCGCCTCATCGTCGACTGGGCGACCGGCATCGGCGGCGTGAACACGCTGCTCGACGCCTGGGACACCCTGCGCGAGAAGGGCCCGCGCCGCGTCCTGCCGATGACGGTCCCGATGCTCATGGCGAACGGCCCCGCCGCCGCCATCGAGATGGAGTTCGGCGCCCGTGGTGGCGCCCGCACCTACCTCTCGGCGTGCGCGTCCTCCACCGAGTCCCTCGCCGAGGCGTACCGCCACGTCGCGACCGGTGAAGCCGACATCGTCATCGCCGGTGGCGCCGAAGCCGCGCTGCACCCGATGCCCCTCGCGTCGTTCGCCGCGATGCAGGCCCTGTCGCGCCGCAACGACTCCCCCGAGACCGCCTCGCGTCCGTACGACGTCACGCGTGACGGCTTCGTGCTCGCGGACGGCGCTGCGGCGCTGGTCCTCGAGACGAAGGAGCACGCGGAAGCCCGCGGCGCCAAGATCTACGCCGAGGTCGCCGGTGCCGGCATCACCTCGGACGCGTTCCACATCACCGCCCCCGACCCCGAGGGCAGCGCGGCTGCCCGTGCGGTGCTCATGGCACTCGAGCACGCCGGTGCGTCGCGCGAAGACGTCGTGCACGTCAACGCGCACGCCACGTCGACGCCGGTGGGCGACATCGCCGAGTACCACGCGATGCGCCGCGTCTTCGGCGACCACCTCGACTCCGTCGTCGTGTCGGCCACCAAGGCGTCGACCGGGCACCTCCTCGGTGGTGCCGGTGCGATCGAGGCGGCGTTCACCGTCCTCGCGCTGCACAACCGCGTCGCTCCGCCGACGATCAACCTCACCGAGCAGGACCCGGAGATCGTGATGGACGTCGCGACCTCGCCGCGCGAGCTCCCGGCGGGCGACCTGCTCGCCGTGAGCAACTCGTTCGGCTTCGGCGGCCACAACGCCGTCGTCGCGTTCCGCACGGCCTGACCACCGCCTCCGGTCCGGAGGCTCGGCTCGCCTCCGCCCCGTGTGGCACCGCCCACACGTCGAAACACCGCTGACACCACGAAACGCCGCCGGGATCGGCGGCGTTTCGTGTGTTCGGAGGTGTTCCGTGTGTTCGGAGGTGTTTCGTCGCAGGAGGAGCGTCAGCGCCGGCAGCGCGAGCTCCGGCAGCGCCCGCAGCGGGCGTCAGCCGACGCGGTGCAGCCAGACGACCGGGTTGCCCTCGGCCGCGTGGCGGAACGGCTCGAGCTCGTCGTCCCAGGCCTGCCCGAGCGCCAGCCGGAGCTCCCGGTGGAGCTCGAGGGCGTTGCTGCCGGCGACCTCCATCGCGTAGCGGACACGGTCCTCGGGGATGACCATGTTCCCGGTGACGTCGGTCTGCGCGTAGAAGACGCCGAGATCGGGCGTGTGCATCCACCGGCCGCCGTCCGAGACCTCGGTGGGTTCCTCGGTGACCTCGTAGCGGAGGTGCTCCCACCCGCGCAGCGCGGAGGCGATGGCCGCACCGGTGCCGACCGCGCCGGTCCAGGTGTACTCCGTACGACGCGAGCCGTCCTGCGCCGGCTGGTCCAGCCAGGAGAAGTTGACGGCGCGACTCATCGCGCGACCTGCTGCCCATTCGACATGGGGGCAGAGCGCGCGTGGGGAGGAGTGCACGTAGAGCACTCCAGACGCAGTCCCGGTCATGGTTCCTCCGATCATCAGGTGCGACTTCCCCATCGACCTGTGCTGGAGGATCCGGACCAGTGCTCGAGAGCACCGTGGAACCATCGATATCCGATTGTGATGTCCTGGCGGACACGCCCATTATGCAGCGTCGGCGCTGGGAACGGCAAGGACACCGGCCCGATCAGTGCAGGACGGCGCCGTCGTGGTCGATCGGGTGCCGCTCGCCCGCCGGGATCGGGATCACCAGGCGGTTCTGCGGCGGCGGGATCGGGCACGCGTACTGGTACGAGAACGCGCACGGCGGGAGCACCAGGCCGTTCCAGTCCACCGCGACGTCCGCGGGGCCGCCCGGGTCGTCGACGAAGAGGAACCGGCCCATCGAGTAGGAGCTCGCGGCGTCGTCCTCGGGCAGCGCACTCGTGCCGTCCTGGACGATGAGCTGCAGCCGCGCGACCCCGCCGAACGGTGCCGACCGCACCGCGAGCAGGGAGGCGACCACCCCACCGACGGTGGTCTCGACGGTGCCCGCGACCAGGAGCGGATCGCCGGCGGCGTCGAGGACGTGACCAGGGGCCTCCAGGCTGTCGTCGACCGGTGTGTACCGGCCTGGACGGACCAGATCGGCCGCGTACGGGAAGCGGTCGATCCGCGTGAACCGTGCGATCGCATCGGACGCGGGGTCCCAGACGCGGAGCGTCGAGCCGGAGACGGTGCCCGCGAAGCCGTCCGGGAAGGCGACGGCCGACGGCACGACGGCCTCGTCGCCGGCGACGAGGACGGTCCCGTCGACCGGGACGCCGTCCACGACGACCCCGTCGGCGGCGTCAGCGGTCACCGTGAGCCCGCCCACGGCCGGCGCCCACGTGCCGGGGACCGGCCAGACGGGCTGCGCGTGGTCGACGCGCTGCGCGTTCACCAGGGCGAGCGGTCCACGTGGGCTGCGGGCCCACCGGTCGCGCGCAGCGGCAGCGGCGGCAGCGGCAGCGGCGCCGTCCGCAGGGTCGGTCACGCCTGCTCCTGGCGCGGGTAGATGACCTTCTGCACGATGATGATCACCGACGCGGCGACCGGCACCGCGACGAGGGCACCGAGGACGCCGCCGATGGTGGCCCCCGCGACGGCCGCGATCACGACGAGCGCACCGGGCACCTGCACCGCGCGGGACATGATGCGCGGCGAGATCACGTACGACTCGACCTGCATGTAGACGAGGTAGTAGATCGCGGCGGCGAGGGCGGTCGCGGGCGACGCGAAGAAGCACAGCAGCGAGATCACGATCGCCGCGCCGAGGGTCCCCACGAGCGGGATGAGCGAGCCCATGAACGCGAACGTCGCGAGGAGCACCGGAAGCGGAGCACCGATGATGAGCAGGAACACCAGGCTCAGGACGCCGTTGATGCCCGCCTGCGTGATCTGCCCGACGACGTAGCGGCCGACGGAGGACGTGACCTCCTCGCTGACGTCGATGTAGTTCTGCCGACGGGACGCCGGCACGAAGCGGTACATCATGCTCTTCATGCTCCGCATCGAGGCGAGGAAGTAGAGCATGAGGATGAGGACGATGAGCGCGCCGGTCAGGCCCGACAGGATCCCGGTACCCACGGCCAGGATGCCGCCGCCGAGGCTCAGCAGGTTGCCCGGGTCCTCGACGAACTTCTGGAGCTGCTGCAGCGAGTGGTCGACGTCGAACGACCCGTTGAGCTGCTTCGACAGGTTCTGCACCCAGTCCTGCTGGGAGAGGTCCTGGACGATGTCCGGGAAGTTCTGCACCAGGTTCGTCGCCTGGTTGATGAGGATCGGGACGACGGCGAACACCACGCCCCCGAACGCGAGCAGCACCGTGACGACGACCGCGAGGATCGCCGCCCACCGTGGGATGTACCGCTCGAGGAAGGTCACCAGGGGGTCGAGGCCGAGCGCGATGAACAGCGCGACGCCGATGTAGACCAGCACGGTCGACAGCTGCCCGATGAGGGCCCCGGCGAGCAGGGCGACGAGCACGCCGATGCCGCCCATGAACCCGATCCGGAACGCGTTGACGCGCACGCCGGTGCCGCCCTTGGACGCCTCGAACGTCACGTTCGGGGTCGGGCCGGGGGCGTCAGCGTCGTGGCTGGCGGTCTTCTTACGGAGTTGCACGTGGGGCGGGCGGGACTCGAACCCGCGAATCGTTCCGTTATGAGCAGACTGCCTTGACCAGCTTGGCTACCGCCCCTCGTCGGCAGGCCTAGGCCACCGGTTCCCCACGATACAGCGCCTCGAACGTCGCGAGGGTGCGGTTGATGTCGTGCGCCTCGATCATGGCCAGACTGCGCGTCCGCATCGCCACGTAGTCCTCGTCCGAGGCCGTCAGCACCGTCGTGAGCTTGTCGGCGAGGGCACGCTCGTCCCCCGGCTCGAACAGGTACCCGTTGCCGTCGACCAGGTGCGGCAGCGCCATCGAGTTCGCGGCGACGACCGGCAGGCCGGACGCCATCGCCTCCAGCGAAGCGATGCTCTGCAGTTCGGCCGTCGAGGGCATCGCGAACACGGTCGAGTTGGTGAGCGCGCGGAACTTGACCTCGTCGGAGACGAACCCGAGGAACGTCACGCGGTCCTCGATGCCGAGCTCCTTCGACAGCGCGGTGAGCTTCGGGATCATCTCGCCGTCACCGACGATCGTGATGGTCGCGTTCAGCTCGGCGGGCAGCAGCGGGAGCGCCCGGAAGAGCACGTCGAGGTTCTTCTCCGGCGCGATGCGGCCGACGAAGGTGATGTCGTTGTTCGCCGGGCGGCCTTCTCGTGCGAGGTAGCGCGAGGCGTCGATGCCGCAGGAGATCGCGAGGACGCGCTGGCCGGCGATGGCCTTGCGGAGGTAGTCCGCCGCCAGGTTGGTCGGCGTCGAGATCACGTCCGCGAGCCGGTACGTGTGCGCGGCGTCGTTCCACGCGATCTTCAGCGCGATCGGCAGCGTGAAGCGCCCGAACGGCGTGTACTCGAGCAGGTTCTCGGGCATGAAGTGGTTCGTGGCGATGATGCGGATGCCGCGGTCGTGGGCTTCACGAGCGACACCACGGCCGACGATGATGTGCGACTGGATGTGCACGACGTCGGGCTTGAAGGCGTCGATGATCGGCGCGACGTGCTTGCGGACCGTCCACGGCCACGCGAACCGCAGCCACGCGTGCAGCGGCCACTTGTACGACGGGAGGCGGTGCACGACGAGCGTCACGCCGTGGAGCTCTTCGTCGTAGGTGCCGTGGTTCCGGCCCGCTGCCGGGGCGATGATGTGGACCTCGTGCCCACGCTCGGCGAGGCCGACGGCGAGCTGCTCGGTGAACGTGGCGGCACCGTTGACGTCCGGGGCGAAGGTGTCCGCGGCCATCAGCACCCGCAAGGGCCGGTGGTCCGTCGGGTGGTCGAGCGGAACGGGGGTGGCGTCTCCTGACACGGCGGGCGTCGTCCTCTCCTGGGCCTTCGTCCGGTACCGGTGGTGGTGCTGGTACCGGGCTGGTCTGGGTCTGAAACGCTACCGTACGCCGATGCGCGAGCACGTCCGCCGCGCGGCTGACGGTGCCCCCTGCCAGAGGAGGACGGCACCCGAGGGTGCGGCGCAGTGGTTACCGCTGTGCCTCCGGGTGGTGTTTGGCGAGGAGGAACACCCCGGTGACCGCGATCGCGGCAGCGACCACGAACCCGAACACCGCGATCGGTGGTGCCCCGTCCGCTTCTCCGAGGACGATCACCCCGATGCCGACGGCGACGATCGGGTCGACCACGGTGAGCCCGGCGATGACGAGGTCCGCTGAGCCCGCCGAGTACGCGTTCTGCACGAAGTACCCGCCGAGCGACGCCGCGACGACGACGCCGATGATCGCCAGGACGGTCAACCAGTCGAAGGTGTGGTTCACGAACCGGTTCAGCGTGACCTTGGCCAGGGTCGCCACGAACCCGTAGAGGACCCCGGCGCCGATGATGTAGTACAGCGCGCTCTTGTGCTTGGCCACGACCCGGAACGACACCAGCACCAGGATCAGCACGACCGCCAGGATCACCAGGACCGTGATCAGCTGCGACCGGGTGATCGGGCTCTCGTGCCCGACGAACGCCGCGATGCCCACGAAGATCCCGACGCCGATGATGCACGTCCACACCGCACGGCGGGCACGCCGGCCGAGCGGGACCCCGGAGGACCGTGAGGAGAACCACGTCGTGATGACCAGTGCGACCGCTCCGAGTGGCTGCACGACGATGAGCGGCGCGAACGTGATGCTGATCAGCTGCAGGACGACCGCGATGCCGAGCATCAGGGTGCCCAGCACCCAGTAGCCGCTCGAGACCAGCCCGACGATGTGTCGGACGCTGAGCCCCTTGGACTGCTTGCCCAGCCGGGCCTCGACCCGCTTGACCCCGCGGCTCTGGAACTGCGCCCCGAGCGAGAGGAACACCGCCCCGATCAACGCGACGGGGATCATGAGGGCCTGGAACGGGGTGAGGTTGCTCACGGCGTCCGGGATCTGCAGGTCGCTCGTCACGCGTCGAGGCTATCCGACTCCTCCCGATAACCTGGGTGAATGGCCGTCCTCCCGATCCGGATCACCGGTGAACCCGTCCTGCACGAACGCGCCGCGGAGGTCACCGCCTTCGACGACGGACTCCGCACCCTGGTGGCGGACATGTTCGAGACCATGGACCTGGCACCGGGTGTCGGGCTGGCCGGCCCGCAGGTCGGGGTGGGCAAGCGGCTCTTCGTGTACTCATTCGTCGATGATGACGAGGTGCAGTGGCGCGGCGCGGCGATCAACCCCGTCCTGTGGATCACTCCGGCCGAACCCGAGGCTGTGGAGGAACTCGACGAGGACGAGGAGTCCGAGGGCTGCCTCTCCATCCCGGGCCTCCGCTTCCCGCTGCGCCGCTCCGAGGGCGCGCTCCTCCGCGCGTTCGACGAGCACGGCGAACCGTTCGAGATCGAGGCGCACGGCTGGCTCGCGCGGATCTTCCAGCACGAGTACGACCACCTCGACGGCCTGCTCTACGCCGACCGACTCGGCCACCCGTACCCGAAGCAGGTCCAGAAGGCCGTCAAGAAGAACAGTTGGGGCGGCCCCGGCAAGTCCTGGCTCCCCGGCCGGGACCACCCCGAGGGCTGACGCCGGTCCGCACGCCGACCGACGACGGGCACCGGCCAGGAGGCTCGGCTCAGCCCCGGTAGGCGGCGATCGCGTCCTGCAGGTGGTCCATCTGCGGATGCCCGGGGCAGTAGAGCGCCAGGCCGGCGGCCGTGTCGGCGGCGGACGCGGACTGGATCGTCGAGGTCCACGGCGACACCCCGGTGACCGCGCAACCGCTGGCGAGCTGCTCGAGCGTGGACTCCCCCGCCGCCGCATCGAGCGCTGCCTGCTGCTGCGCCGACGCCTCGGTCCCGGTGATCCGTTCGGCTCGGCACTCGGTGCGCTCGTCCTGCCACACCGCGGAGTACGTCGTGTAGGTCTCGGTGCGGTCCGAGCCGTCGACGTCGCACACGAACGCGAACACGATCGGCGAGGTCCCCGACGCGGCGATCTCCGACGACGGCGTGCGGTCCACGGAGTCGTCCGGTTCCGACTCGGCGCCGGACGTGCACCCGCTGACGAGGACCGCGAGCGCAGCCGCACAGAGCGCTGCTGCGGCGGTTCGGCGGAGGGAGTGCACCTGTGAACGCTAACAGCTTGTCCCGGTGGCCCGGCCGTGGACGAGCCAAGAGACGACCGAGAACCCGGACGCCCCGAGCGGCGCGCAGGAACACACGTCCTGGAAACACGTCCTGGGAAACACGAAGACCCCCACCGCGAACGGTGGGGGTCTGATGCTCCCCGAGTTGGACTCGAACCAACAACCTGCCGGTTAACAGCCGGCTGCTCTGCCAATTGAGCTATCGAGGATCAGTTGCGCTGCCGGTCGAGCCGGTCTGAACAACGGGTAACAGCATAGCAGGACATCGGCCGCGCCCCGCGCATCGGGCACGCACCCCGGGCGTGCCGCGCCGCGTGCCGCGCCGCGCAGCCGCGCCTCAGTACCCGGCGACGGGGTCCACGACGCCGACGAAGCCCTCGCCCGCGCCGCCGAGGAACGCGGCGACGTTCACCCGCACCCGCTCGGCGAGCAGCGGCGCCACCATCTCCGGCGTGTCGGCCTGGTGCGGCGTGATGATCGCGCCGGGCGCGTCCCACAGCGGGTGCCCGTCGGGCAGCGGCTCCGGGTCGGTCACGTCGACCCCGGCGCCGGCGATCTCCCCCGCGTGCAGCGCATCGACGAGCGCGTCGGTGTCGACGAGTCCGCCGCGGGCGATGTTCACCAGGCGTGCGGACGGCTGCATGATCGAGAACTGGTGCGCGCCGAAGAGCTTCGACGTGCCCGAGGTCATCGCGGCCGCGATCATCACGACGTCCGCGGTGGGCAGGACCTCGTCGAGCTGGTCGGTGGTCACGGTGCGGGCAGCACCGGGCACCGGCGCGGACGAGCGCCGCACCACGGTGACGTCGACGTCGAACGGCGCGAGCAGCCGGAGGTACTCGAGCGCGATGCCACCGGCGCCGATCACGACGACGGAGCGGCCGTAGAGCGACACGCCCTCGGGCTTCGTCGCCCAGGACCTCGCACGGGCGCGTGCGGGCAGGACCCGCAGCGTCGCGAGCGTCAGCGCGAGGGCGTGCTCGGCGACCGGCTCCGCGTAGGCGCCCTTCGCCGAGGTGAACAGCACCGAGTCCCCGTGCGACGCGATCAGCGACGCGAAGGCATCCACGCCGGCGAACGGCAGCTGCACCCAGGCCACGGACGGTGCCGAGTCGAGTGCGGCGGCGAGCCCGGACGGGTCATGCGGGTCGAGCCAGACGATGCCGCGCGTGTCGGGCCCGAGCGCTGCGACGGTGCCGCCAGCGGCCTCCACCGCGGAGACGTGCAGCTCGGCGGGCGACGGCAGGATCGCGATCGGCCCGGCGGCGGGCGGCGGGACCGGCAGCGGCGCACCGGCATCGGTCACGACGGCGCGGTGGCCGCGGGGCTGGACGTCGGTGTCGGTCATGACTGCTCCTGTCGGGACGTGCGGGGGCCGGACCCGCCGGCCGCGGCGGGACGCTTCACCGGGCGCGCCGCCGTCGAGGCGAGCGTCCGGACGTAGGGGTCGACGGGGCTGTCGAGCACGTCGTCGAAGGTGCCGAGGCCGACGAGTCGACCCTCGTTCATGACGGCGACGCGGTCCGCGAGCGCACGGGCTTCGCGGAGGTCGCTCGAGACCACGACGGCGGAGAACTGCCGGTTCCGCTGCAGTCCGGCGAGGGCCTCGAGCACGGACTGGCGGACGAGGACGTCGACGCCGCGGGCGGGTTCGTCGGCGACGAGCAGCTGCGGTTCGAGGACGAGCGCCTGGGCGAGGGCCACCCGCTGCCGCTGCCCGCTCGAGAGCTCCCACGTGTTGAGGCGCATCACACCGAGCGGCAGGTGCACCGCGTCGACGAGCCGGGCGACGATGAGTCCGGCCTCTTTCCGGTCGAAACGGCGGTCACGGGCGTAGATCGGCTCCGCGATCGCCTCACCGACGGTCAGGTCGGGGCTCAGCCGGTCGGCGGCGTCCTGCGAGAGGTACCCGATCCGTCCGGTCAGTCGGGCGAGCCGACGGGACGACGCCCGGAGCCCACGCATCTTCTGCCCGAGGACGCTCAGCTCACCACCGACGATGTGGCGACGATGCGCGCCCTCCCCCTCACCGCGGGCACCGAGCTGGCCGGCGACCGCGGCGGCGAAGCTGGACTTGCCGGAGCCGGACTCCCCCAGCACCGCGAGGATCTCCCCGCTGCGGACGGTCAGGCTGACGCCGTCCACCGCCCGGATCGGGCGCGCTCCCGGCACCCGGTACTCGATGGAGACGTCGTCCGCGACGACGGCCGGGTCGTTGACCCCGATCATGGAACCCCTTCCGCACCGCCCCTGGCGGCGCAGCGCGGAGACGGAGGCCGATCCGCGCGACGTACGTGGTGCTCTGGGGCCGACAGCCTGGAGGCGCGACTCGCGTCGTCGACGTGCGTCGCGCCTCCCGGCTGGACCTGATCAGGGCCCGTCTGCTGAACCACAGACGGCGATCAGGCCCCTGCCTGCTCCAGTCGCTCCAGCGTACGCCGTCGCTCGGCCTGCTCCGCCGGGTCCGGCACCGGCAGCGACGCCAGGAGTCGCTGCGTGTAGGGGTGCTGCGGCGAGCCGAGGACCTCGGCGGTGGTGCCCGTCTCGACCAGATCGCCGCGGTACAGCACCGCGATCCGGTCGGAGAGCGCACCGACGACCGCGAGGTCGTGGCTGATGAACAGCGAGGCGAAGCCGAAGTCCTGCTGCAGCTCGAGGAAGAGCTCCAGCACCCGCGCCTGCACCGACACGTCGAGCGCGCTCGTCGGCTCGTCGGCGATGAGGAGCTTCGGCCGGAGCGCGAGCGACCGGGCGAGCGACGCGCGCTGGCGCTGCCCGCCGGACAGCTCGTGCGGGTACCGGTCGCCGTACGCCGCGGGGAGCTGGACCGCCTCCATGAGCTCGTCGACCTGCTTGCGCGCCGCACGCGGCGAGGACGCCACGCCGTGCACGACGAGCGGCTCGGCGACGCACTCGGCGATCGTGAGCAGCGGGTTGAAGGACGTCGCCGGGTCCTGGAACACGAACCCGATGTCCTTCCTGAGCCGCTTGAAGTCCCGCTCGCGGTACCCGAGCATCTCGGTGCCGAGGACCCGGAGGGAACCGCCGGTGACCCGCGTCAGCCCCGCGATGGCACGGCCGATGGTGGTCTTGCCGGAGCCGGACTCCCCCACCAGGCCGAGGACCTCGCCGGGACGGATCGCCAGGTCGACGCCCTTGACGGCCTTGAACGCGTGCGCACCGAGCCGGCCGGGGTACTCGATCTCGAGCGCCCGGGCCTCGACGACGGGTTCGACGTCCTCGGCGATGATGGCCCGCCGGGCGACCCCCGTCGACGACTCGAGCCGGGGCACCGCCGCCAGCAGGCGCTTCGTGTAGTCGGCCTGCGGGTTCCCGAAGAGCTCGGCGACGGGGGCTTCCTCGACGACCTCGCCCTGGTACATCACGGCGACGCGGTCTGCCAGGTCGGCGACGACGCCCATGTTGTGCGTGATGATGACGATCGCCGTGCCGAACTCGTCACGGCACCGGCGCAGCAGGTCGAGGATCTCCGCCTGCACCGTCACGTCGAGGGCCGTGGTCGGCTCGTCGGCGATGATCACGCTCGGCTCGAGGGCGAGCGCGCTGGCGATCACGACGCGCTGCTTCTGCCCGCCGGAGAACTGGTGCGGGTAGTGGTCGACGCGGACCTCGGGGTCGGGGATGCCGACCCGGCCGAGGTAGTCGATCGCCTTCGCCCGGGCCTCTTTCCTCGAGACGCCGCCGTGGGCGCGGAGCCCCTCGGCGATCTGCCACCCGACGGTGAACACCGGGTTGAGGGCCGTCGAGGGTTCCTGGAAGACCATCGCGCCCGCGGTGCCGCGGAGCTCCCGGAGCTTCTGCGAGCCGACCGTGACCACGTCGGTGCCGTCGAGGAGCACCGCGCCGCCGAGGGTCGCCGTCTCCGGCATCAGGCGGAGCATGCTCCTGGCCGTGACCGACTTGCCGGAGCCCGACTCGCCGACCAGGGCGAGGACCTCGCCGGGGCGGACGTCGAGGCTGACGCCCTTGACCGCGTCGACGGCGCCGCCGTCGGTCGCGAAGGTGACGGTGAGGTCGTCGACGACGACGACGGGCTCGGTGGTGTTGGCGGTGCTCTTGCTGCTGGGGGTGCTCATGCTGCTGGGGGTGCTCATGCTGCGGCCCCTTCCGTTCCGGTGGTGCCACGCTTGTCGCGGGTGCTCACGAGCTGCTTCAGCCGCCGGCGCGCACGCAGGCGGGGATCGGAGATGTCGTTGAGGCTCTCGCCGATGAACGTGACCCCGAGGACCAGGACCACGATCGCGACACCCGGGTAGACACCGGTCCACCAGACGCCGGACGCGACGTCGGACAGCGCGCGGCTGAGGTCGTAGCCCCACTCGGCACCCGCTGTCGGGCCGATGCCGAACCCGAGGAAGCCGAGGCCGGCCAGGGTCAGGATCGCGTCCGAGGCGTTGAGCGTCAGGATGAGCGGCAGCGAACGGGTCGAGTTCCGGAGCACGTGCCGCGTCATGATCCGCCACGGGTTCGTGCCCATCACGCGAGCCGACTCGACGAACGCGTCGTTCTTCAGCCGGACCGCCTCGGCACGGACCACGCGGAAGTACTGCGGCACGTAGACCACGGTGATCGAGATCGCCGCCGCCGTGATGCCGCCGTAGTAGCTCGAGTTGCCGCCGGAGACGACGATCGAGACGACGATCGCCAGGAGCAGCGACGGGAACGCGTAGATCGCGTCCGCGACCACGACGAGGACCCGGTCGAGCCACCCGCCGATGTAGCCGGAGACCATGCCGAGCAGCACGCCGATGATGATCGAGACGATGACCGCCACGATGACGACGAGGACGGCGGTCCGGGTACCGAACACGACGCGGCTGAACACGTCGAAGCCGCCGACGGTCGTGCCCCAGATGTGCTCGGGACTCGGGGCGCCGGTGCGCGGGAAGCTCACGCCGTCGTCACCCTGCAGCTGGCCGAAGCCGTACGGGGCGATGAGCGGAGCGAACACCGCGACGATGAGGTAGACGGCGCAGATGACCACGCCGACGATGAGCATCGCGCGCTGCCACCCGGTGCTCCGGCGCAGCTGGACGACGACGGGCAGGCGCTTCCACAGCGGCTCGTGACGGTCGACGAGTGTGGTGTCGGACATGTTCAGAACCTCACTCTCGGGTCGATCAGGGCCGCGACCACGTCGACGACGAAGTTCGTCACCGCCACGATCACCGCGAGCATCGCGACGATGCCCTGGACCGCGACGAAGTCACGGGCCGACAGGTACTGGTTGAGCTCGAAGCCGAGCCCGCGCCAGCCGAACGTGGTCTCGGTGAGGACCGAGCCGCCGAGCAGCATGGCGATCTGGAGCCCCATCACCGTGATGATCGGGACGAGCGCCGGACGGAACGCGTGGGTCCGGACCAGCCGGGACTCGCGGACGCCGCGGGACCGGGCGGCGTCGACGTACTCCGAGCCGAGCGAGCCGATCATGTTGGCGCGCACCAGGCGCAGGAAGATGCCGGCGGTCAGCAGGCCCAGCGTCAGCGCGGGCAGCACCGCGTGCAGCAGGACGTCGCCGATGATCTGGCCGTTGCCCGTGCGGAGCGCGTCGATGATGTAGATGCCCGTCGCGCCGGGGACCTGGTCGAGCGCCAGCTCCACACGCGTCGATGCCCGGTCGCCGAGCGGCAGCCACCCGAGCCACACCGAGAACACGAGCTTCATGAGCAGACCGCCGAAGAACACCGGGGTCGCGTAGGTCAGGATCGCCAGCGCGCGGAGGAGCACGTCCGGCCACTTGTCGCGCAGGTACGCGGCGAGCATGCCGAGCGGGATGCCGAGCACGAGCGCGACGATGAGCGCGTAGAAGACGAGCTCCGCCGTGGCACCGCCGTACGTGACGATGATCTCGGTGATCGGGCGGTGGTCCGTCGCCGTCGTCCCGAAGTCACCGCGGGCGATGTTGCCGAGGTACTCCAGGTACTGGACGATGACCGGCCGGTCGTACCCGGCGGCGTGCAGGCGTTCCTGCAGCTGCGCCTGGGTGAGCCGACCGCCGACCGAGGCGACGATCGGGTTCCCGATGATGCGCATCAGGAAGAACACGAGCGTCACCAGGATGAAGACGGTCGGGAAGATGAGGAGGAAGCGGATGAGGATGTACCGACCGATGCCGCCGCCGCCGTTGGCACGTCGCTGTGCCTGTGGCTTCGTGGGCTCCGTGTCGATCGCCTCGGGGTTCGTGAGGGTCACGGGATGGGTGCCTTTCGGATGACGCCGACAGGGGGCGCCCCTCGTGGGAGCGCCCCCTGTCGTTCGTCGGGTTACTTGCTGAGCGTCGCGTACCGGAACTTGAACGAGGCGTCGAGCTTGAGGCCCTTCACGTCCTTGCTCGCGACCGCCACGGACTTGCCCTGCAGCAGCGGCAGCGTGGAGATCTGCGTCGCCTCACGCTGCTGGGCCTGCTCGATGAGGTCCGCACGCTTGGTCGGGTCGGACTCCGCCTGCTCCTGGGCGATGAGGTCCTGGATCACGCTGTCGTCGTAGTGGTTCTGCACGAAGTTCTCCTTCGTGAAGAACGGCGACAGGTAGTTGTCCGCGTCCGAGAAGTCCGGGAACCAACCGAGCTGGTACTCCGGGTACGAGTCCTTCGTGCGCTCCTGGGCGTAGGTCGTGTAGACCGTCGACTGGATGTTCACGGTGAACAGGCCCGACTTCTCGAGCTGCGTCTTGAGGAGCGCGTACTCGTCGTCCGACGCCGAACCGTAGTGGTCCGGTGCGTACTGGATGTCGAGCTGGACCTTGCCGGAGACACCGGCGTCGCTGAGGGCCTTCTTGGCCTTGTCGACGTCCGGGGCGCCGTTGCCGTCGCCGTAGAGCGACTTGAACGGCGTCGCGGCACCCGTGAGGCCGTCCGGCACCATCGAGTACAGCGGCGTGTACGTGTTGTTGTAGACCTCCTTCGCGAGCGCGTCACGGTCGACGACGTCCGCGACGGCCGAGCGCACCGCGAGGGCCTTCTTCGCGTCGGCGTCGGACTGGCCGGTGCCGAAGGGCTGGGACTTGAAGTTGAAGACCAGGTAGCGGATCTCGCCGCCGGGGCCGTCCGTGACCGTCAGCTTGTCGTCCTTGCGGAGCGACGCGATGTCCGTCGGGGTCAGGGAGCGGTACGCCACGTCGACGTCGCCCTTCTGGACCGCGAGCTTGAGGTCGGTCTCCTTCGTGTAGTAGTTGGCCGTCACCTCGCTCGTCTTCGCCTTGCCGAGCAGCCCGTCGTACTTGCTGTTCGCCTTGTACTGGATGAGCTGGTTCTCCTTGTACGAGGTGATCTCATACTGACCGGCGAACGCGTTGCCCTTGACGATGTCCGCCGCGGGGGTGAGCTTCGTGGCGGAGAAGACGTCCTCGTCGACGATCGGGCCGGCCGGGCTCGACAGCACCTGCGGCCAGGTCTGGTCCGCGTGGTCGAGGTTGAACACCACGGTGGTGGCGTCCGGCGTGTCGATGCTCTTGAGGTTGGCGAGCAGCGACTGCGGGCCGTTCTCGTTGTTGATCTTCAGTTCACGGTTGAACGAGAACTTCACGTCGCTCGAGGTGAGCTTGTTGCCGTTCGCGAACTCGAGCCCCTTCTTGAGCGTGACCGTGTAGGTCGTCGGGTTCGTGAACTCGCCCTTGGTCGCGATGTCCGGCTTGACGTCCGGGCTGCCGACCGGGGTGTTCATCAGGAAGGGGAACACCTGGTTCTGCACGGCGAACGAGCCGTTGTCGTACGAGCCGGC
Organism: Curtobacterium sp. PhB130; assembly: GCF_003755165.1. Classification (NCBI taxonomy): domain Bacteria; kingdom Bacillati; phylum Actinomycetota; class Actinomycetes; order Micrococcales; family Microbacteriaceae; genus Curtobacterium; species Curtobacterium sp. PhB130. The sequence continues at coordinate 415,043 of NZ_RKII01000009.1, forward strand.
CGGGTCGAGCGACGTGATCGAGTCGGTCGTGCCGATGATCAGGCCGTTCAGGTCGGTGGTGGACGAGCCGCTGCCGCCCGCGCAGCCGGTGAGCACCAGCGCCGTCGCTGCTGCTCCGGCGCCGAGCGCGATCGTGCGCTTGCCCCACTTGGTCACGGATGCCATATCCGATGCCTCTCTGGTCATGGTTGCAGGAGCCCCGGGCCGGACGGTGGAACTGCTGTGTGCCCGGCCGGGACACTCATTGAGAGACACCCTGCCACGGAACTTTCTTCGGCGGGGACGGTTTTGTTACACCGCTGTAACGCAAGAGTCCCGCGCGTGACGCATGATTCCGCCTCGACGCGCGGCGCTCCGCGCACGCTTGTTGCGTCCCGCAACGCGGCCGCCGGCGGGCCGGCTGGCCGGCGGGCCGGCTGGCCGGCAGGCCGGCGGGCCGGCGGGCGGGCAGGCGGGCAGGCCGGCGGGCGGGCGGGCCGGCGGGCAGGCGGGCAGGCGGGCAGGCGGGCAGGCGGTGAGATCGCACTTCGTGTCGGGTCCCGCTGGCCGAAGCGACACCAGGTGCGATCTCACCGGCGCCCGGGCCGTCGGATCCCTCCTCCAGCGGCCTGGAGGCGCGACCCACCTCCGCCACGCCCGCCCAGCGCGCCTCGCGGGCGCGCAGGGGGCGCGTGCCCCGCACCGTGCGAGGCCGCGGGTCCGGCGCACGCAGCGTGCGAGGTTCCGTACTCGGTGCGGCGCCCGGCGGCTCCCACGGTGTACGGAACCTCGCACGGTGCGACTCCGGCGCGCGGCAGCGCGCAGCGCAGCGCAGCGCGCAGAGCGCGGCCGCGCGGCCGCGCGCGGCAGCGCAGCGCAGCGCCTACGACGCCTGGGCGTCGGCGCGCAAGCGCATGCGCTGGGCGTCGATGTCGACGAGCTGGCGCTGGAGGTCCGCCCGACGATCGGCGTGCTCGTTCGGGTCCGCGCGCTGCAGCTGCCCGAGGAGCGAGGCCTTGCGTGCGAGCAGGTCCCGCTCGACCAGCGCCACGACGATGCCCCGGCAGTAGATCGCGAGGTCCTCGTCGTTGCGCGCGGGGATCGGCGCGAGCGCGAGCTCCGACACGAGGCCACGGACCGGCGCCGGCACGTCCGAGGTCAGGCGGTCGAGCCAGTCCGACCGCCCGAGCGCGTCGACGTTGGCGACCACGGCGTCCCGCACGACGGCGAGCATCGGCGCCGAGAACGTCGCCGCTGCGGCGAGCCCGAGGAGCGGCGCCCCGACCGACGTCGGCTGCTGCACCATCGCCATCACGGCGTCGCGCTCCATCCGGGTGATCGGGTCGTTCGGCAGCGATCGGATGCCCGCGACGGGTTCGTCGAGCGGTGCGACCATCTGTCCGCCGGGTCCGGCCTGTCCGACGGGGACTCCGCGCCCACCGCCGGACGACGACCCCGACGACCCCGACGACGAGGACGCACGGCGCGCACCGTCGACGGCCCGTCGGACCTCGGCCATCTCCATGCCGAGCCACCCCGCGAGCTCCCGGACGTACCCCTGCGTGAGCGAGCGGTCACGGATCCCGGCGAGCACCGGCGCGGCGGACCGCAGCGCGGCGACACGCCCTTCGACGGTCTCGAGGTCGTGGCCGTCGAGCGTTCGCCGGATCATGAACTCGAACATCGGCCGCTTGTTCGTGACCAGCCGCCGGATCGCGTCGTCGCCCCGGGCGAGCCGGAGGTCGCACGGGTCGAGCCCACCCGGTGCCACGGCCACGTAGGTCTGCGCGGCGAACCGCTGCTCTTCCGCGAAGGCGCGGGAAGCGGCACGCTGCCCGGCTTCGTCGGGGTCGAACGTGAAGACGACCTCACCGTTGGCGTTCGGGTCGCCGCCACCGACGTCGCCGAGCATCGGCCGGAGGACCTTGATGTGGTCGACGCCGAACGAGGTGCCGCACGTGGCCACCGCGGTCGTGATCCCGGCGAGGTGGCACGCCATCACGTCGGTGTACCCCTCGACGATGACGACCTGCTTCTGCTTCGAGATGTCGCGGCGGGCGAGGTCGATGCCGTAGAGCACCTGGCTCTTGTGGTAGATCGGCGTGTCCGGGGTGTTCAGGTACTTCGGGCCCTTGTCGTCCTCGAGCAGGCGACGTGCGCCGAAGCCGATCGTGGCACCCGTGACGTCGCGGATGGGCCACATCAGGCGGCCGCGGAAGCGGTCGTACGGGGAGCGGTCCCCCTGGCTGACGAGCCCCGCGGACGTGAGTTCTTCCATCGTGAAGCCGCGGCCCTTGAGGTGGTCCTTCAGCGCGTCGAACGACTTCGGCGCGAAGCCGACGCCGAAGTGCTGCGCGGCCGACGGGTCGAAGCCGCGTTCGCCGAGGAAGCGTCGTGCCGGATCGGCCGCCGGCGTGGTGAGCTGCGCGATGTAGAACTGCAGCGCGGCTTCGTTCGCGGCGATCAGCCGGGCGCGGGTGTTGTAGTCGGTGCGCGGCCCGTCGCCTTCTTCGTAGTGGAGCGTGAAGCCGATCTTCGCGGCCATCCGCTCCACCGCTTCGGAGAAGGTGGTGTGGTCCTGCTTCATGATGAAACTGAAGACGTCGCCGTCTTCACCGCAGCCGAAGCAGTGGTACCGGCCGACCTGGGGACGGACGTGGAAGGACGGGGAGCGCTCGTCGTGGAACGGGCACAGGCCCTTCAAGGACCCCACCCCGGCGGACTTCAGCGTGACGTAGTCACCGACGACGTCGGCGATGTTCACGCGCGCGCGGACCTCGTCGATGTCGTTCCGCGCGATGAGTCCAGCCACCCCACGATCTTAGTTCGGACCGGGGACGCCGCCGACCGCTCAGACGGGGATGTGGACGGTCTCCCGCTCCCCCACCACGAGCCGCCGGTGCCACGCGAGGGCGCCCTGGTCCGTGAGGCTCGCGACCTGGTCGACGACGGCGCGGAGCCGCCCGGTGTCGTCCTGCGCCTGTCGCCAGTCCGCGGCGAACCCGGGCTCGAGCGCGGCGTCCCCGCCGTGTGCGAGCGCGTCGAGCAGCTCGGTGAGGATGCGCCGCTGCTCTTCGTACACGGGCTGCCGGTCGCCCTGGGTCATCACGAACGCCGCGACGATGCCCTTGAGCACCGCGATCTCGCCGATGATCTCCGGCGGGGTGACGACCGACGCGGCGAACCGGACGAGTGACCCGGATGCGTACGCCTGGCGGGTGGCGGCGGTCGCCGTGCGGGCGAAGCGGCCGATGAGCTGCGAGGTGAGGTTCTTCAGCCGCGCGGCGTCCCGACGGGAGCCGTCGTACGAGGTCATCCACAGCGGCAGGGCGCGGAGCCGGTCGAACGCCTCGAGCAGTTCGTCCCGGCTGAGGTCGTCCCCGACCCAGGCGTGCATGGCCGACACGATGTCGTTCTCACCGACGCGGTCCCCGAGGGCGGCGACGTCGATGAACCCGGCGACGACGGCGTCCTCGAAGTCGTGGACGGAGTAGGCGATGTCGTCGGAGAGGTCCATCACCTGGGCCTCGATGCAGCGCTGCCGTCGGGGAGCGCCGGCGCGGAGCCACTCGAACGCGGCGTGGTCGTCGTCGTAGAAGCCGAACTTCGTGCGTCCGGACGACGACTCGGCCACGCCCTGGGCCGCCGGCCACGGGTACTTGCACGACGCGTCGAGCGACGCCCTGGTGAGGTTCAAGCCGTAGGGGCGGTCCCCGGCGCCGTACACCTTCGGCTCGAGCCGGGTGAGGAGCCGCAGCGTTTGCGCGTTCCCCTCGAACCCGCCGATGTCCCTTGCCCACGCGTTCACCGCGGTCTCGCCGTTGTGGCCGAACGGCGGGTGCCCGATGTCGTGCGCCAGGCACGCCGTGTCGACGACGTCGGGGTCGAGCCCGAGGGAGTCCGCGAGTTCACGGCCGACCTGCGCCACCTCGAGCGAGTGGGTGAGCCGGTTCCGGGCGAAGTCGAGCCCGGTCGTCGGGCTGAGCACCTGGGTCTTCGCGGCGAGGCGCCGGAGCGCGCTGGAGTGCAGCAGCCGGGCACGGTCGCGCGCGAAGTCCGAACGGCGGTTGCCGTGTTCTTCGGGGAGCCAGCGTTCGGCGTCGGCTGGGCCGTAGGACGACAGGGCGCTCATCCGCCGCTGTGGTGCAGTTCGGCGGCGGCGAGGACCTTGCGGAACTCGGCGTCGACGTCGCGGGTCTCGAGCCAGCGGTCGGGCAGCGCCGTCCGCTTCGGGTGACCGGCACGGCCACGGGGACCCTCGGCGTCGGCACCCGGGTACGGGGCGTCCGCGTCGAGCTGGCCGAGCAGGTCGTCGATCTCCTGCAGCGAGGAGGCCATGGAGAGCCCGGAGCGGACGTCGCCGCCGATCGGGTACCCCTTGAAGTACCAGGCCACGTGCTTCCGGATGTCGCGGCAGCCGTGCTCTTCGGACCCGAAGAACTCGACGAGCAGCTCGGCGTGCCGACGGAACCCGTCCGCCACTTCGCCGAGCGAGGGCATGTAGCGGAGGCCCTCACCGCGGAACGCCGCCGCGAGGTCGCCGAACAGCCAGGGCCGTCCGAGGCATCCACGCCCGACGACGACGCCGTCGCAGCCGGTCTCGTCGACCATCCGGAGTGCGTCGGCCGCCGACCAGATGTCGCCGTTGCCGAGCACCGGGATGTCGGTGACGGCTTCCTTCAGCGTGGCGATGGCGGACCAGTCGGCCTGCCCCGAGTAGTGCTCGTTCGCGGTGCGGGCGTGCAGCGAGACCGCGGCGACGCCGGCGTCCCGCGCGATGCGGGCGGCGTCGAGGTAGGTGAGGTGGTCGGCGTCGATGCCCTTGCGCATCTTCACCGTGACCGGCACGTCGCCGGCGGCGCGGACCGTCTTCTCGACGAGGTCCTTGAAGAGGTCGAGCTTCCACGGCAGTGCCGCTCCCCCGCCCTTCCGCGTCACCTTCGGCACCGGGCACCCGAAGTTCAGGTCGATGTGGTCGGCACGGTCTTCGCCGACGAGGATCGTCGCGGCTTCGGCCACGGTGTTCGGCTCGACGCCGTAGAGCTGGATGGACCGCGGGGTCTCGGACTCGTGGTGCTGGATGAGCTGCATCGACACGGGCGTCCGTTCGACGAGCGCGCGCGAGGTGATCATCTCGCAGACGTACAGACCGGCGCCGTACTCGCGGCAGAGCCGGCGGTACGCCATGTTCGTGATGCCCGCCATCGGCGCGAGCACGACCGGCACATCGACCTCGATCGGGCCGATGCGCAGGGGCTTCCGGGGGGCTTGTGTGATGGTCATACGGTCTCCATTCTCCCACGTCGGCAGGCGCCGGTAGCGTTCTCCACATGACGACCGACCCCATCGCCCGGTTCGACGCCGACGCCGCAGCCCGAGGACTGCGCGTCGAGGTGGTCGAACGTCCCGCCGCGAACTCCCTCGCCGAGGCGGCGGACCTCCTCGGGATCAGCCCGGGCGACATCGTGAAGACGCTCGTCGTGAAGCGCCACGACGGCGACTTCGTCCTCGCGCTGGTGCCCGGCGGCCGCAGCATCGCGTGGAAGAAGCTCCGCACCCTGGTCGGTGTCAACAAGCTCTCGATGCCCGACGCCGCCACCGCGCTCGAGGCCTCCGGCTACGAACGCGGCACGATCACCCCGATCGGCGCGACCGGCGACCTGCCGGTCTTCGCCGACGAGCGCATCGTCGGCCGCCGGGTCGCCCTCGGCGCCGGCCGGCGCGGCGCGAGCGCCTTCGTCGACGCCGACGACCTCATCGCCGCCTACGGCGCGACGGTCGCCGACATCACCGACGAGGAACCCGCGCGCGCCTAGGCGAGTGACCTAGTCCGGGACCTCGGACCAGTCACCCTCGGCGCCCGGCACGAAGCACGAGTCGCCCTCGCAGACCGGTGCTGCACCCCCGGTGAGCAGCGGGACCAGGCCCGGGACAGCCTCCAGACTGGTGCCGGGCTGTACCGCCTGGAGGCCCGGCGTGGCCCCGCCACGCACGTCGAGGTCCGTCATCGGGTCGCCTCCACGTCCGCGGGCTGCTCCCGCAGTTCGACGACCTGGCGCAGCACCTGCTCGAACGCTGCCGGGTCCTGCGCGCCGGAGACGCCGTACTTGCCGTCGATGACGAAGAACGGCACGCCGTTGATGCCGTACGCCTGTGCCTGCGCCTGGTCGGCCCGGACGTCGGCGAGCTTCGCGTCGTCGCGCAGGGTGGCGAGCACCTCGTCGCGGTCGAGCCCGATCTCCGCAGCCAGGTCCGCCAGCGAGGACTCCTGCCCGACGTGCTCACCGCGCTCGAAGTACGCCGCGAACAGCCGCTCGACCATCTCGAGCTGCTTGCCGTGCTCCTTCGCGAGGTGGATGACCTGGTGTGCCTGCACGGTGTTGGTGTGGTGCATCGACTCGAAGTCGTAGTCGAGACCGACCGATGCGGCGATCGCGGTGACCTGGTCGAGCATCTGCTGCGCCTGGTCGACGGGCATGCCCTTGTGGCCGGAGAGGAACTCCGCCTCGGTGCCCTCGAAGTCGACGGGTGTGTCCGGGCTCAGTTCGAAGGAGTGGTACTCGACCTCGACGGGCCCGCCGAACGCGGCGACTCCGGCCTCGAACTTCCGCTTGCCGATGTAGCACCAGGGACAGGCGATGTCGGACCAGACATCGACCTTCACGCTGTCGTTGCTGCCGCCGTCGTTGATGACGCTGTCGTTGATGACGCTGTCGCTCATGCTCAACGACAACGCGGCCGTGCCCCCGGCATTCCCGGGGACACGGCCGCGTCGGACTGGCGTGACTACGCGCCGATGAGTCGGGCGGCGAGGTAGCCCTGCAGCTGGTCGAGCGACACGCGCTCCTGGCTCATCGTGTCGCGCTCGCGCACCGTGACGGCCTTGTCCTCGAGCGTGTCGAAGTCGACCGTGATGCAGAACGGCGTGCCGATCTCGTCGTGGCGACGGTAGCGACGACCGATCGCACCGGCGTCGTCGAAGTCCACGTTCCAGGTCTTCCGGAGGTCGTCGGCGAGACCGCGGGCGACGGGCGAGAGCTGCTCGTTGCGGGACAGCGGCAGCACCGCGGCCTTGACCGGGGCCAGACGCGGGTCGAGGCGCAGGACGGTGCGATTGTCGACGCCGCCCTTCGCGTTCGGGGCCTCGTCCTCGTGGTACGCGTCGAGCAGGAACGCCATCAGCGCACGGGTCAGGCCGAACGACGGCTCGATGACGTACGGCACGTACTTCTCGTTGGCGGCCTGGTCGAAGAACCGGAGGTCCTTGCCGGACGCCTCGATGTGGTTGTTGAGGTCGAAGTCGGTGCGGTTCGCGACACCCATGAGCTCGCCCCACTCGGAGCCCTGGAAGCCGAAGCGGTACTCGATGTCGGCGGTGGCGTCGGAGTAGTGCGCGCGCTCCCCGTCCGGGACGTCGAAGCGGCGGAGGTTCTCCGGATCGATGCCGAGGTCCGTGTACCAGGCGACCGAGTCGGCGATCCACTGCTCGTAGTGTTCCTCGGCCGAGGCCGGCGGTACGAAGTACTCGATCTCCATCTGCTCGAACTCGCGCGTCCGGAAGATGAAGTTGCCGGGGGTGATCTCGTTGCGGAACGCCTTGCCGACCTGACCGATGCCGAACGGGGGCTTCATCCGGCTGGTCGTGACGACCTGCGCGAAGTCGACGAAGATGCCCTGCGCGGTCTCCGGACGGAGGAAGTTCAGGCCCTCTTCGGACTCGACCGGGCCGAGGTAGGTCTTGAGCATCCCGGAGAACTCGCGGGGCTCGGTCCACTGGCCGCGGGTGCCGCAGTTCGAGCAGGCGATCTCCGCCATGCCGCCCTCGGGCTGGCGGCCCTTCTTCGCCACGAAGGCGTCGATGAGGTGGTCCTCACGGAAGCGGTGGTGGCAGTGCAGGCACTCGACCAGTGGGTCGGTGAAGGTCGCGACGTGGCCGGAGGCCTCCCACACCTTGCGGGGCAGGATCACGGCGGAGTCGAGGCCGACCATGTCGCCACGGCCGCGGACGAACCGCTGCCACCACTGTCGCTTGATGTTCTCCTTCAGCTCCACACCGAGGGGCCCGTAGTCCCAGGCGGACCGGGAACCGCCGTAGATCTCACCCGACTGGAAGACGAACCCACGGCCTTTGGCGAGGGCGATGACCGAGTCGAGACGGGAGGGCTGAGCCAAGGAGAACTCCATCAGGTCGCCGAGCTGGATGCCCGGTGCGAAAAACGTACCCGGCCAGACTAACGGGAGAGCACGGCGACGACGGCGTCCACGTCGGACTCGTCGTTCCAGTGGTGGAACGCGAGCCGCAGCCGCCCCGCCCGCCCCGACGCCGTGATCCCCGCAGCGCCGAGCGCCGCCAGCCCCGCACCGGACGCGTCCGGGAAGGTCACGATGGCCTGGGCCCGCGGGGGCGACCCCATCGCGACGGCGAGCCGGTCCGCGAGACGCATGGCGTGCCTCCAGGCCGATGCCGTGTCGAGGGACGCGACGTGCCGCAGGGCGGCGACCGCGCCGGGCCAGGCCTGCCAGGCCGGGGAGACGTCGAACCGGCGGGCGTCCTCGGCGAGTCGCATCGCGGGGCCGTAGCAGGAGGACCAGACGTCCTCGCCGGCGTACCAGCCGGCCTGCACCGGCCGGAGCCAGGCGAGCGCTTCCGGGGAGACGGTCATGAAGGCGACGCCACGCGGGGCGCAGAGCCACTTGTACGCGTGCGTCACCGTGACGTCGAAGGGAGCCGCGGAGACCGGCAGGACGCCGGCGGCCTGGGTCAGGTCGCACAGCGTGCGGGCCCCGGCCGCGCGCGCCGCCGTGACGATCGCGGCGGAGTCGGCGACCGCTCCGGTGGCGGACTGCACGGCGGACCAGGCGACGAGTGCCGTGTCGGCGTGCACGCTGCCGGCCAGGGCGTCGAGCGGGACGCTGCGCACGCGGATCCCGCGGTGCGCCTGCGCGAGGAACGGGAACACGATCGAGCTGAAGTCGCCGTCCGGCACGAGGACCTCCGCGCCGTCCGGCAGTGCCGCGGCGACGACGGCGGTCATCGCGGAGGTCTGCGAGCCCGTCGCGACGAGCTCGGCCGGGACGCCGACGATCCGGGCGAAGAGGGCGCGGCCCTCCTCGACCAGGGCGCCGTACCGGGTCGGGCTCGACGCCGCGCCGCCCCACTCGTCGAGGTCGGCGCGCATCGCGGCGAGCGTGCCGTGCGTCGGGAGCCCGGCGGTGCAGGCGGCGAGGTACCCGTGGCCGTCGACGTAGGAGTCCATGCGGCCATGGTGTTCCGCTCGTGACCATCACACCAGGACAGCTTGGTTCGCAGTGCCATAACATCGCGTTGTGTCCGACCTCGACCCGCAACTCCTCCGCGTGCTCCGCGCCGTGGCCGACGCCGGGTCGATCACCGGGGCCGCCGCGGCGCTCGGCTACAGCCAGCCCGCCGTCAGCCAGCTGCTGCAGCGCGCCGAACAGCGACTCGGGCACACGCTCGTGCTCCGCGGGGCGCGCGGCGTGACGCTCACCGAGGCGGGGGTCGTCCTCGCCGACCACGCCCTGCACGTGCACGCCGCGTTGACGGCAGCGCGCGAGGACCTCGACGCGATCGGCGGGCTCACCCGGGGGCGGGTGCGGATCGCCGGGTTCCCGAGCGCCTCCTCGACGCTCGTGCCCGCCGTGCTGGCGTCGCTCGCGGTGTCGGTGCCGGGGCTCAGCACCTCCTACGTCGAGGTCGAACCGCCCGAGGCGCTCGACCTGCTGCGGCGCGGGGAGGTCGACGTGGCGCTGACGTTCACCTACGTCGGGGACGAGGTGGCGGCGGTGCCGGACCCGGCGCTCGTGACGCGGGCGCTCGGTCGGGACCCGCTCGCGCTGGTCACGCCTGTCGCGGCGGTGCCGTCCGCCGCGTCCGTGTCGTCTGGTGCGTCCGTCGCGTCCGTCGCGTCTGGTGCGTCCGTCGCGTCCGTCGCGTCCGTTCGGCCTGGAGGCCCGGACCACGTCCGCGCCGCCGGTCCGGCATCCTCCGTGGCCGGCACCACGGTCGTCGACCTCGCGTCCCAGCGTGGCGCGCGCTGGATCGGCGGGTGCCCGCGCTGCCGTGGGCACCTCCTCGCCTCGTGCGCAACAGCCGGGTTCACGCCGGACATCGTGCTCGAGACCGACAACGCCGCTGCCGTCGTGGGACTCGTCGCCGCCGGGCTCGGGGTGGCGCTGCTCCCCCGGTTGGCGCTCGCGACGACGGTCATCCCCGCGGGCGTGTCGATCGACCCGGTCGACGAGGACCTGGCCCGCCGCGTCGAGGTCGTCGTCGCACGCGGCGCCGAGCGCGTCCCGAGCGTCCGCGCGACGCTGGACGCCGTGCGCGCCGCCGCCACCCTGCTCGCCTGATGCGCGGCTCGCCGTCCCACCCGGTCAGGGGCGGCGACGTGCCCGTGCGCTACGCGGTCGGCGTGTCGACCGCACCGCCGAAGCGCCGGTCGCGCCGGGCGTACTGCTCCACCGCGCCCCAGAGGTCGGTGCGCCGGAAGTCCGGCCACAGCCGGTCGAGGAACACCATCTCCGCGTACGCCGACTGCCACAGCAGGAAGTTGCTGGTCCGCTGCTCCCCCGAGCTCCGGAGGAACAGGTCGACGTCCGGCATCTCGGGCACGTAGAGCCGCTTCGCGATGGCCTTCTCGGTCACCTGGCTCGGCTTGAGCTTCCCCGCGGCGACGTCCTCGGCCAGCGAGCGCACCGCGTCGGCGATCTCGTTCCGGCCGCCGTAGTTGACGCACATCGTCAGGGTCAGGACGTCGTTGCCCGCCGTCATCCGCTCGGCGACCTCGAGCTCCTCGATGACACTCCGCCACAGCCGCGGACGCCGCCCGGCCCACCGCACCCGCACGCCCCACTCGTTCAGCTGGTCACGCCGACGACGGATCACGTCGCGGTTGAAGCCCATCAGGAACCGCACTTCTTCCGGGGAGCGCTTCCAGTTCTCCGTCGAGAACGCGTACGCGGACACGTGCTTCACGCCGATCTGGATCGCACCGGCGACGACGTCGAGGAGCGATGCCTCGCCCGCCTTGTGCCCCTCGATGCGCGTCAGACCGCGGCCGTTCGCCCACCGGCCGTTGCCGTCCATCACGATCGCGACGTGTTCGGGCACGAACCGCTGCGGGATCGCCGGCGGCGTCTCGCCGGTCCAGTCGATCGGCCGGAACGGCTCGGCGGCGTCGGATCGGCGGGGGCTCATGCGGTGGGCGTTCCTTCGGCTCTGCCCGGCTCGAGGTCGTGGTCCGGGAGGGGTGGTGCTGGAGTCGCCGCGACCGCGCGGGCCGTCGCCGCGACCGGGTCGTGCCCGGGGCCGTGCGTCGGCACCGCCGCCGGGTGTTCCGTACGGTCGACGTGCGGCAGCGACTTCAGCGATCGTTCCAGGTGCCACTGGGCGTAGGCCGCGACCACGCCGGAGGCACGCGACCTGGTGCGTTCGTCCGCCGAGTCGACCGTGGCCCAGTCGCCGGCGAGCAGCGACCCGAGGATCGAGAGCGTCGCGAAGTCGAGCCGCGGCGAGCCGGGAGGCGCTGCACCGTCCGCCACGACCCCACCGAGCTGCACGACGAACGCCGAGTGCGGCCCGGGCTCCCCGGTCACCGCGCAGTCCGAGAACGAGGGCGCCCAGCCCGCGATGCTCATCGCGCGCAGCAGGTACGAGTCGAGCGTGGCGGAGGGGACGTGCTCGCTGCGGGACAGGGAGCGGAGCGCGCCGACGAGCAGCAGGTACTGCTGGAGCCCCGCGTCCGCCTCGCTCAGGCGGTCCGCGGTCTCGACCATGGCGCTCGCGGCGGTGTACGCGCTGTAGTCCGCGACGATCTGCGCCCCGTACGACCCGAGGGACTCGGCCTGCGTGACGATGTCGAGCGAGCGGCCCTCGTAGAACTGGGCGTCCACGACCATGAACGGCTCGAGCCGGGAGCCGAACTTCGACGCGGTGCGCCGGACCCCCTTCGCGACGGCGCGGATCTTGCCGTGCTGCCGGCTGAGCATCGTGACGATGCGGTCGGCTTCCCCGAGCTTGTGGGTGCGGAGCACGACACATTCGTCCCGGTAGAGCGGCATCCCCCCAGTATCCCCCGGTCCCCCGACACCGCGTGCCGCGAGTGGGTGGGTGGTGGCTGGTGGGCTGGTGGGCTGTTTCGCGCGTGGGCAGTCGAATCGCGCGTAGGGGGTCGGAAGTTCCGACCCCCTACGCACGAAACCACCCACCAACGCGACGCTGGGAGGTGGGAACGCAACCCCGCCGGGAGGCTCGGCGCGCGTCGGACGCGCACCGAGCCTCCCGGCCGTGGTCGCGTTCGGTGCACGCGACCGAGCAGCTGGCTACGCGGAGACGAGCTCCGGGGACGCGCCGGAGGCGGCCCCGGCGCGCACCGCACGGTTCACCGCGGAGACGATCGCCTTGAGCGACGCCGTCGCGATGTCGGCGTCGATCCCGACGCCCCAGAGCCGCACACCGTCCACGTCGAGCTCGACGTAGGACGCGGCCTTGGCGTCACCCGAGGCGCTCATCGTGTGCTCCGAGTAGTCGTACAGCGTGACGTCGACGCCCTGCTCGCGCATCACCGAGAGGAACGCGTCGATCGGGCCGGTGCCGACGGCCTCGGCGGTGACGGCACCCTCGTCGACGCGCATCGCGACCGACAGGTTCGTGGTGCCCTCGAAGTCGCTCGAGGTCGCCGTCTTCGTGATCTCGTAGCGGCCCCACTTGTCCTCGTCGACCGGGGACGGCAGGTACTCGTCGCGGAACAGGTCCCAGATCTTGTCGGAGCTGAACTCGCCGCCCTCGGTGTCGGTGCGCTGCTGCACGACCCCGGAGAACTCGATCTGCAGCTTGCGCGGCAGGTCGATCGCGTGGTCGGTCTTGAGCAGGTAGGCGACGCCGCCCTTGCCCGACTGCGAGTTGACGCGGATGACGGCCTCGTACGAGCGGCCGATGTCCTTCGGGTCGACGGGCAGGTACGGCACGGCCCACTCGACCTCGTCGACGGTCTTGCCCGCGGCGGCGGCCTTGGCCTTCATCGCGTCGAAGCCCTTGTTGATCGCGTCCTGGTGGGAACCGCTGAACGCCGTGTAGACGAGGTCGCCCGCCCACGGCTGACGCTCCGGGACCGGCAGCTGGTTGCAGTACTCGACCGTGCGCTTGATCTGGTCGATGTCCGCGAAGGAGATCTCCGGGTCGATGCCCTGCGTGAAGAGGTTCATGCCGAGTGCGACCAGGTCCACGTTGCCGGTGCGCTCACCGTTGCCGAACAGGCAGCCCTCGATGCGGTCGGCGCCGGCCATGTAGCCGAGCTCCGCCGCGGCGACGGCGGTGCCGCGGTCGTTGTGCGGGTGCAGCGACAGGATCACGTCCTGCCGGTGCGCCAGGTTCCGGGACATCCACTCGATCGAGTCGGCGTAGACGTTCGGCGTCGCCATCTCGACCGTGGCCGGCAGGTTGATGATCACCTTGCGCTCCGGGGTGGGCTCGAACACCTCGAGCACGGCGTTGCAGATCTGCAGCGCGACCTCGAGCTCGGTGCCCGTGTAGGACTCCGGCGAGTACTCGTAGTAGACCGTCGTGTCGTGCTGCAGCGTGGCCTCGGCCGCCTTGCACAGCTTCGCGCCGGCCACCGCGATGTCGACGACGCCCTGCACGTCGGTGCGGAACACGACCTCGCGCTGGACGATCGACGTCGAGTTGTACAGGTGGACGATGGCCTGCTTCGCGCCGTCGATCGCCTCGTAGGTCCGCTGGATGAGGTGCTCACGCGCCTGGGTCAGGACCTGGATGGTGACGTCGTCGGGGATGGCGCCCTCGTCGATGAGGCTCCGGACGAAGTCGAAGTCGGTCTGCGAGGCGCTCGGGAACCCGACCTCGATCTCCTTGTAGCCCATCCGCACGAGGAGGTCGAACATCGCGCGCTTGCGCTCGGCGTCCATCGGGTCGATGAGGGCCTGGTTGCCGTCGCGGAGGTCCACGGCGCACCAGCGCGGCGCCTTGTCGATGCGCTTCGTCGGCCAGGTGCGGTCCGGCAGCTCGACCGAGATCTGCTCGTGGAAGGGGACGTACTTGTGGATCGGCATCCCGGAGGGGCGCTGGGTGTTCTGCATGGTGTCGCACTTTCGTCGTGTAGTGGAGTGTGCGGCCACGACGGACTCCGCGACGAGGTGGGCCGTTGTGTCAGGCCTCGTCGCGGCAGCGAAGGAGGAGGAGCGCCGAGTACATCGCTGCCAACGGTAGCACCGCTCCCCGCCCGTGTGACAGGCGGGGCCCCGTCGCGCCGGCGCCCGCGCCGGTGCCCGCGCCCGCGCCGGCGCCGGCGCCGGCGCCGGTCCCGGCGCCGGTGCCGGTGCCGGTGCCGGTGCCGGTGAGATCGCACTTCGTGTCGGACCTCCGGGTCTCAGGCGACACAGAACGCGATCTCACCGGATGATGCGGGCGGGCGGACGCACGCGAGCGGTCACGACATCCCGCGAGTCAGACGCCGGCCGGTCGCGTTCCGTCACCCGGGTCGCGCCTCAGCGACGGAACGTGACCGGTCGGCGTCCGCGGACGGGGTGTCGCGACCGCGAGCGACCCGGCCGACGGACAACGGGCGGACGACGGACGGACAGCCGACGGACGGACGACGGGCGGACAGCGGACGCTCGCGACCGCGAGCGACCCGGCGGACGGCCGACGGGCGGACGGACGACGGGCGGACAGCGGACGGACGACGGACGGGAGGCCCGGTGCCAGCTGGCACCGGGCCTCCCGTCCGGACGTGGTCGCGACCGTGGCCGCGGGCAGCCCCGCAACAGGGCCACGGGTCAGTCGACGGCGAGCGCCTCCGTCGGGGGCACGCGCATCGCGCGCCGCACGGGAGCGACCGTCGCGGCCACGGCGAGCACCAGCGCGCCCGCCACCACGATGACGATGGTCATCGGCGGCAGCACCGGCGCACCTGGCGAGCCGAGCGACCCGAGGAGCGTCTGCCCACCGACCCAGCCGTAGAACGTACCGAGGACGAGTCCGGTGAGCACCGCCGCGACGACCATCTGGACGGCCTCGGTGATGATCATCCGTCGGACCTGTGCACCGGTGAGTCCGAGGACCCGGAGCAGCCCGAGCTCCCGCCGGCGCTGGAGCACCCCGAGCGCCAGCGCGTTCACGACCCCCACGGCGGCGATCACGGCGGAGAACCCGACGATCACGCTGACGACGCCGTTGACCTGCACGAAGAAGTCCCGCATCCCCTGGAGCTGCTCGGGGCTGCCGCCCTGGAGCTGCCCGCGGAGCTGCGCTTCGAGCACGTGCTGCATCATCCCGAGCGCGACGGCGAAGGTGACGAGCAGTGTGACGCCGATGACGAGCCCGATGGTCGCCCGCGACGAGCGTCCCGGCGCCCGCATCGCGTTGCGGCCCGCGAGCAGCACGACCGGGTCCTTCGCGCCGATCCGCCCGATCAGCGCGAGCACGGGCGGCATCACGATCGTGGCGCCGACGGAGACCCCGGCGAACGACACGAAGCCGCCGAGCGCTGCCGGCAGCACGGCGATCGGGGTGACGGCGCTGAGCACCAGCCCGAGGAGCATGAGCGCGCCGCCGCCGGCCATGAGCAGGATCGCCCAGACCTTCCGCGCGGTGCCGGAGCGGACGTCGTCGTGGCTCGGCTCGACGCTGGAGGACAGCGCTTCGAGCGGGGTGACCGTCAGCACCCGGCGGGAGCCGACGCCGAACGCACCCCAGGTGGCGAGGACGACCGCGACGACCGGGAGCACGAGCTGCCACGGCACGAGCGTGTAGGTGGTGTCCGGCAGGAACCCGTTGCCCCGGAGCACCGCGACGAAGAGCGCGGTCAGCCCGGTGCCGACGACGGCCCCGACCAGCCCGCCGAGGACCCCGACGACGAGCCCCGCCCGGACGATGCGGGCACGGAGGGTCGCGCCGGTGGCCCCGACCAGCCGCTGCAGCGCGATGATCCGCGTCTGCCCGGCGATGAGCGTCGCGCAGGTGTTCGCCGTGACGATCGCCCCGACGTAGAGCGCGATGCCGAGGAACAGCCAGCCGATGACGTCGAGGATCGACTTCACCGGCCCGAGGTCCGCGAACCCGGCGGCGGTGAGCGCTTCGGTCGCGATGCCTGGCGCGATGACGAGTGCCGATCCGAAGGTGGTGCCGAGCGCCGCGACCAGGATCGTCGGGCTGAACTCCTTGACGGTGTTCACGCTGCTGCCTCCATCCCCAGCATCGTGGTGGAGATGTCCGCCGCGCTCATCGCCGGGCGGTCCCCCACGATCCGCCCGTCGGCGAGGAACAGGATGCGGTCGGCGTTGGCAGCGGCGACCGGGTCGTGCGTGACCATCACGACGCTCTGGCCCCACTCGGCCACGGCCCCGCGGAGGATCGCGAGCACGTCACGGCCGGTCCGGGAGTCGAGCGCGCCGGTCGGCTCGTCGGCCACGACGACCGCCGGCCGGGACACCAGCGCGCGGGCGATCGCGACCCGCTGCTGCTGGCCACCGGAGAGCTGGTGCGGCCGGTGCCCGAGGCGGTTCCCGAGACCGAGCATGTCGACGAGCCGGTCGATCCACGCCGATTCTTCCCGCGAGGGCTTGTGCCCGCCGAGCAGGAACGGCAGCCGGATGTTCTCGCTGACGTCGAGCGTCGGCACGAGGTTGAACGACTGGAACACGAACCCGAGCCGCCGGCGACGGAGCTCGGTGAGGTCCTTGTCGCCGAGCTGGGTGATGTCGACCCCGTCGATCTGGATCCGTCCGGCGGAGACCGCATCGAGCCCGGCGGCGACGTGCATGAGCGTCGACTTGCCCGAGCCGGACGGCCCCATCACCGCGGTGAACTCGCCGGCGCCGATGTCGACGCTGACGTCGTCGAGCGCCGTGACCCGGCGCGCGGCGTCGCCGTAGTGCTTGGACACGTGGTCGAGTCGGATGATCGGAGCGTGGCTGGTGGTCATGTGTCCACCATGACGCTCGGGAGGCACGTCCCGCGTCGGTCCGTCGGCTCCTGTGGATGGATCGATCGGCTCACATGCCGGCGGTCACGTCATCCGGCAGGATGACCCCGGACGCCGGACGCCGGACGCCGGACGCCAGACGCCAGACGCCGGACGGGAGCGCTCAGTCCCGCGTGACGAGCCCGTGCTCGTGTGCGAACACGACGAGCCGCACCCGGTCCCGCAGCCCGAGCTTGGTGAGCACCCGGGAGATGTGGGTCTTCACCGTGGCCTCGCTGACGTACTCGTGCTGCGCGATCTCGCTGTTGCTGAACCCCCGCGCCGCCAGGTCGAAGATCTCCCGCTCCCGCGGCGTCAGGTCGTCGACGGCCGCGGGCACGTTCGCGGCACGCTCGGCGGAGTCGTCGTACCGACGGAGGAGCTCGCGTGTCGCCGACGCCGCGAACACCGCGGTGCCCGCGTGCACGGTCCGGATCGCCGCGAGCAGGAACTCCGGGTCGGCGTCCTTCAGCACGAAGCCGCTCGCACCGGCGCGGATGGCCTTCGCCGCCGCCTCGTCGAAGTCGAACGTGGTGAGCACGAGCACCTTCGCCCCGTCGGTCCCGGCGTCCTCGACGATCTGCGCCGTCGCGGTGATCCCGTCCATCACGGGCATCCGGACGTCCATGAGCACGACGTCGGGTCGGCCCCGGCGGACGAGTTCGACCCCTTCGGCGCCGTTGCCGGCCTCACCCACGAAGCGCAGGTCCGGCTGCGAGTCGATGAGCATCCGGATGCCGGTCCGGAACAGTGCCTGGTCGTCCACGAGTGCGACGCGGATGGGGTTCTCGGTCATCGTGCGGTGCGCTCCTGGTCGGTCGAGGTGACGAGCCCGCGGGGCATCTGCCCGCTGGCCGGGTGTGCCGGGATCCGGACGGCGACGGCGAAGTCGGCGCCGCGGGGGCCGGCGGTCATGCTCCCACCGGAGATCGTGGCACGCTCCCGCATGCCGACGAGCCCGTGCCCGGTGCCCGGCCCGGAACGACCGTGGTCGGCGCGCCGGTTGACCACGTCGATCTCGACGGTGTCCGGGCGGTAGGTGAGAGTGGTGCGCACCGGGGTGCCGTGCTCACCGTGCTTGTACGCGTTCGTCAGGCTCTCCTGCACGATCCGGTACACGGCGAGCTGCGTGGTCGTCGGCAGCCCCGACGCGTCTCCGCGACGTTCGACCTGCACGTCGAGGCCGACGTCGCGCATCTCCCCGACGAGCTGCTCGATGTCGTCGATGTCGGGCGTCGGCGCGGTGCCCTGCTCGTGGCGGAGCGCGCCGAGGAGTTCCCGGACGTCACCGAGGGCGCGGCGGGCGGTGGTCGAGATCGTGCCGAGCGCCTGGTCGGCGACGGCCGGGTCGGCCCGGAGCGCGTACCGGGCGCCGTCGGCCTGGGCGATGACCACGGCGAGCGAGTGCGCCACGATGTCGTGCATGTCCCGGGCGATCCGGACGCGCTCCTGCTCGACGGCCACCGCGCGGTCGGCGCGGGCGGCATCGCGTTCGGCGAGCAGCTGGGCTTCCCGGCTCATCCGCGCGGTCTGCCGGGTCCGTGCGACGACGCCGCCGAGCCAGGGCAGGAGCAGGATCGCCAGGATGACGACGAGCGACCCGAGCGCGAGCTGCGAGGACTCGACCACCGGGCCGGAGATCGTCTGTTCGTGGGACCGGGTGGCGTAGTCCTGCAGGCCGACGTACGCGGCGGCGACGACGGCACCGCCGATCGCCGAGACGAGCCCGGCGATCCGGATCCGCCGGCTGCCGTACGCGCTCGTCGTGTACAGGACCCCGGCGATGAACACGTCGGACAGGTCCGGCTGCTGCATCGTCGCCATCTGGAAGACGGCGGCCGCCCAGGCGATCGCGAGGGCCAGGCCCGGTGAGAGTCGCCGGAAGGCCAGCGCGACGGTCATGCCGAGGACGGTCAGGTAGGCGACCGGGCCGTCGATGCCGCGCGTGGACGTGATCGCTACGAGGGCGCCGAGGACACCGGCGACGACGACGTCGACGGTGACCTGACTGCGCAGCATTGGACGGAACACCCGTCCACGGTACGACCGCCGGGTCACGAGCGCGTCAGTCCGCGGAATGACCCGGCCCGTTCGGTCAGAACCCGAGCCGCCCGAGCTGCTTCGGGTCGCGCTGCCACTCCTTCGCGACCTTGACCCGGATGTTCAGGTAGACGTGCCGGCCGCCGAGCAGCGCCTCGATCTCGGCGCGCGCCCGGGTACCGACGTCCTTGAGACGCTCGCCCTTGTGCCCGATCACGATCGACTTCTGGCTGTCACGCTCGACGAACAGGTTCGCGAAGATCCGCAGCGGCCCGTTCGGGTCGTCGTCGGGGTCCGGCTCGACCATGTCCTCGATCGTGACGGCGAGCGAGTGCGGGAGCTCGTCGCGCACACCCTCGAGCGCGGCCTCGCGGATCAGCTCGGAGATCCGCTCCTCGTTCGTCTCCTCGGTGACGGCCTCGGCGCCGTAGAGCGCGGGCGACTCGGGCAGGAGCGCGGTGATCTCCGTGAGCAGGGCCTCCAGCTGCGTGCCCTGCGTCCCTGACGTCGGCACGATCGCGTCCCACTCGCGGAGCGCGGACACTGCGAGGAGCTGTTCGGCGATCTTCTCCTTGCCGGCACGGTCGACCTTCGTGACGATCGCGATCTTCTTCGCGCGCGGGAAGTGGTCGAGCGTCTCGTTGATGAACCGGTCGCCCGGCCCGATCGGCTCGTTCGCCGGGACGCAGAAGCCGATCACGTCGACGTCGCCCAGGGTGGACTGGACGAGGTCGTTGAGCCGCTCGCCGAGCAACGTACGCGGTCGGTGCACACCGGGGGTGTCGACGATGATGACCTGCCCGTCGGGGCGGTGCACGATGCCGCGGATCGCGCGGCGGGTGGTCTGCGGCTTCGACGAGGTGATCGCGACCTTCTCGCCGACCAGCGCGTTGGTGAGCGTCGACTTGCCGACGTTCGGGCGGCCGACGAACGAGACGAACCCGGCTCGGAACGGTGTGGCGGAGGTGTCGGTCATGGGTGCGTGGTTCCCGTCGTGGTGGATGCGGTGTCGTCGAACGCCTGCTCCGCGCCGGCGAGGGCGTCGGTGCGTTCGGCGAGCACGGAGATGAGGTGGCGGCGCTTGCCCTCGACGCGGTCGGCCGTCAGCACGACGCCGGACACGGTCACGGACTCGCCCGCGGTGGCCAGGTGGCCGAGTTCCTTCGTGAGGAGGCCCCCGGCGGTGTCGACGTCGTCGTCGTCGAGGTCGATGCCGAACAGGTCGCCGAGGTCGTCGATCGGCATCCGGGCGGAGATCCGCCAGACTCCGCCGCCGAGGTCGACGCGGTCGATGACGGTGCGGTCGTACTCGTCGGAGATGTCGCCGACGAGTTCTTCGATGAGGTCTTCCATGGTGACGAGCCCGGCGACCCCGCCGTACTCGTCGACGACCAGGACGAGGTGGTTCTTCGCGGCCTGCATGTGCCGGAGGGTCTCGTCGGCGTGCTTGGACTCCGGGACGAACTCGGCGACGCGGAGCAACGAGGTGACGGGGCGGCCGCCGGCGTCGGTGCTCTCGTAGAGGGCCCTGGCGAGGTCGCGGAGGTACACGACGCCGAGGACGTCGTCGCTGTCCCGCCCGGTGACCGGCATCCGGGAGACGCCGGCGGCGAGGAACTGCTCCATCACCGCGGCGAGGGTGTCGGTGGCGTCCGCGGTGACCATGTCGGTCCGGGGCACCATGACCTCGCGCACCAGGGTGTCGCTGAACTCGAACACCGAGTGGATGAGCTCTCGGTCCTCGTCCTCGAGCACGTTGCTCTCGGTCGCCTCGTCGACCAGGGAGAGCAGCTGCTCCTCGCTGGAGACGCTCGACGTGCTGCCGTTCCGGCCGGGGGTGACCCGGTCGCCGATGAGCACCAGGAGGCCGGCGAGCGGCCCCAGCACGATGCGGACGGCGTGCACGAGCCCGCCGGTGACCGCGACGAGCCGGTCGGCGTGCGCGCGCCCGACGCTCCGCGGGCTGGACCCGACGAGCACGAACGAGACGGCGGTCATGATCGCGGCGGAGACGATCAGCGCCAGCCACCAGGTGTCGAGCACCGAGAAGAGCGCGATCGTGACGAGCACGGCCGCTGCGGTCTCGGCGAGCACGCGGAAGAAGTTCAACGCGTTGACGTGGGCACCGACGTCGTCAGCGATCGCCTCGATGGCTCGGCGGCGCTTGCTGCCGCGGGCGATGTCGTCGAGGTCCGCGCGCGAGAGCACCCCGAGCGCGGCGTCCGACGCGGCGAGGAGCCCGCCGAGGACGACGAGCACGAACGCCACCGCGAGCAGGACGGCGACGAGCAGCACTGCGGTCACCGCCCCCGGCGCTGCGCGGCGAAGGCGGTCAGGATCTCCCCCTGCAGCCCGAACATCTCGGCCTTCTCCTCCGGCTCGGCGTGGTCGAAGCCGAGGAGGTGGAGGATGCCGTGGCAGGTGAGCAGCAGGAGCTCGTCGGTCGTGGAGTGCCCGGCGGTCTTCGCCTGGGCCTCGGCGACCTGCGGGCAGAGCACGATGTCGCCGAGGAGTCCGGCGGGCGTCGGCTCGTCCTCGGTCCCGGGGCGGAGCTCGTCCATCGGGAAGCTCAGCACGTCCGTGGGGCCGGGCTCGTCCATCCACCGGACGTGCAGCTGCTCCATCGCGCCCTCGTCGACGAGCACGATCGCGAGCTCGGCGTCCGCGTGGACGTGCATCGCGTCGAGCGCGAAGGCCGCGAGCCGCTGCACGGCGTCGTCGTCGATGTCCACACCGGACTCGTTGTTGAGCTCGATGCTCACCGGGTTCCTCCTCGGGGGTCGTTCTGGGGGTACGGGCTGTGCTGGCGGTCCTGCGGCGGGCGACCACGACGCTCGGCACGGTTCGCGCCGGCGGGGTTCGGCGTCGGGGCGGTGCCGCGACCACCGGGGCGGTGCCCGGCCTGCTCGGCGAGCCGCTGTTCGTCGTACACCGTGTACGCGTCGACGATGCGGCCGACGAGCGTGTGCCGCACGACGTCCTCGCTGCCCAGGCGGGCGAAGTGGATGTCGTCCACCTCGGACAGGATCTGGGTGACGATCCGCAGGCCGGAGACGTTGCCGGGCAGGTCGACCTGGGTGATGTCGCCCGTGACGACCATCTTCGAGCCGAAGCCCAGACGCGTCAGGAACATCTTCATCTGCTCGGGCGTGGTGTTCTGCGCTTCGTCGAGGACCACGAACGAGTCGTTGAGCGTCCGGCCGCGCATGTACGCGAGCGGTGCCACCTCGACCGTGCCGGCGGCGAGGAGCTTCGGGACCAGCTCCGGGTCCATCATCTCGTTGAGCGCGTCGTACAGCGGCCGCAGGTACGGGTCGATCTTGTCGGTGAGCGTGCCGGGCAGGAACCCGAGGCGCTCCCCCGCTTCGACCGCGGGGCGGGTCAGGATGATCCGGGTGACCTCGCGCCGCTGCAGTGCCTGCACGGCCTTCGCCATCGCCAGGTACGTCTTGCCGGTGCCGGCGGGACCGATGCCGAACGTGATGGTGTTCTCGTCGATGGCGTCGACGTAGCGCCGCTGTCCGTCGGTCTTCGGGCGCACGGACTTGCCGCGGCTCGAGACGATGGGCGTGCCGAACACGTCGGAAGGACTACGTTCCTCGTCGATGATCCGGGCGGAGGTCGGGATGTCGCCCTGACCGATGTCCTGGCCGCGCTTGACCATGCCGACGAGCTCGTCGACGAGCGCGCGGGCACGGGCGACGTCGCGCTCCGGCCCGGTGAGGGTGACCTCGTTGCCACGGACCAGGACCCGGACGCCCGGGTACTGGCGTTCGACGGTCTTCAGCAGCCGGTCCTGGGGGCCGAGGAGCTGGACCATCGCGATCCCGTCGACGCTGAGTTCCGAGACGGCTTCGGGCTCGGGGTGTGCGGTGTCGTCAGCTGGCAAGGGTGCCTTCCTGCAGGTCGCCTGCGAGTACGTGCGCGTGCACGTGGAACACGGTCTGTCCGACGGTCTCGCCGGTGTTGAAGACGAGACGGTACTGCCCGCCGGAGCGCTCGTCGGCGATGCGCTGCGCGGTGGTCACGATGTGGGCGAGGAGGTCCGGGTCACCCGCGGCGAGTTCGGTCACGTTGGCGTAGTCCTCGGTCTTGGGGACGACGAGCACGTGCACGGGGGCCTTGGGTGCGATGTCCTCGAACGCGATGACGCGGTCGTCCTCGGTCACGATGGTGGCCGGGATCTCCCGCGCGATGATCTTCGAGAAGACGCTGCTCATGACCCCATCGTAGAACGCGCCACCGACCGCGACACCGGGTTCACCAGCGTCCGAGCTTGGCCTGCAGCACGGCGAGTGCCGCGGGGCCGGCGGTGGAGGTCCGCAGCACGCTGTCGCCGAGCCGCACCCGGACGGCGCCCGCGGCGGTGAGCCGGTCGAACTCGGAGCCGTCGATCCCGCCTTCCGGGCCGACGACCAGGACGATCTCGGTGGCGTCGGACGGCGGTTCCCAGGTCGCGAGCCGCACCGTGGCGGTCGGGTCGAGCACGACCAACGCGACCCGAGCCTCCAGGCCGGGATCGCCGGCACCGCCGGAGCCGAGCCCGCCGGAACCGCCGACGCCGACAGCACCGCCGGCACCGACCCCGGCAGCCAACGCCGCCGTCGTCACCGGCGCCGAGACGGACGGCACCCGCGACCGGATCGCCTGCTTCGCGGCTTCCTGCGCGATGGCCGCCCACCGGGCCTGCCCCTTCGCGACCTTCGCGCCCTCCCACCGGGAGACGCTCCGCGCGGCCGACCACGGGACGACGTGGTCGACACCGATCTCGGTCGCCGCCTGCACCGCCATCTCGTCGCGGCCGCCCTTCGCGAGCGCCTGCACGAGCGTCAGCGACGGGACCGGCGCTGGTGACGTGGTCAGCGACGACACGGTCAGCACCAGGGCGTCACGGTCGAGCGACGCCACCGAGCCGAGGGCGACGGTCCCCCGGCCGTCCGAGAGCCGCAGCGTCTCGCCGACCCGGACCCGCGCGACGGTCACGGCGTGCCGCCCCTCTGGTCCGTCGAGCGCGACGGACGCGCCGACCCTCACGCCGTCGAGCGAGTCCACCAGGTAGAGCGATGCCATCAGAAGTTGAAGAAGCGGTCGCGGAGCTTGCCGAACATGCCCTGCTGGAACTTCGCGAGCTGGGGCGGCGCCGCCTTGTGCGACTTCGCGAGCTGCTCGACGAGCTGGCGTTCCTTGTGCGAGAGCTTCGTCGGGGTGACGACCTGCACGCCGACCCGGAGGTCGCCGCGGCCGTTCCCGCGGAGCTTCGTGACGCCGCGGTCCTTGAGGACGAGGACGTCGGCGCTCTGCACACCGGGGCGGAGCTCGAGCTCGACCGGGCCGTCGAGGCCGTCGATCGTGGTCTTCGTGCCGAGGACCGCGTCGGTCATCGACACCTCGAGCGTGGCGAGGAGGTCGTCCCCGTCACGGCTGAAGACGTCGTGGTGGCGCACGCGGATCTCGAGGTAGAGGTCACCGGAGGGGCCGCCGGCGGGGCCGACCTCACCCTGGCCGGGCATCTGCAGGCGGAGTCCGGAGTCGACGCCGGCCGGGATGTCCACGGGGATGGTCCGGCGTGCGCGCACGCGGCCCTGGCCCTGGCAGGTGGGGCACGGGTTCGGGATGACGGTGCCGTGCCCGCGGCAGGTGCCGCACGGCGCGCTCGTCACGACGTTGCCGAGGAGCGAGCGGACCTGGCGCTGGATGTGGCCGGTACCGCCGCAGATGTCGCAGGTGCGCGGGCTCGTGCCGGGCGCGCAGCAGGAGCCGCCGCACGTCTCGCAGAGCACCGCGGTGTCCACCTCGACGTCCTTGTGGGTGCCGAACACGACCTCGTCGAGGTCGACGTCGATGCGGAGCAGGGCGTCCTGCCCGCGCTCGGCGCGGCTGCGCGGACCGTTGCCACGGCCGCCACCGCCCCCGCCGCCGAAGAAGGCGTCGAAGATGTCGCTGAAGCCGCCGGCGCCGCCGCCGAACGGGTTGTCGGCCTGGGGGCCGGCGTCGTACCGACGACGCTGCTCGGGGTCGCTCAGCACGTCGTACGCGTGCGTCACGTCCTTGAAGCGCTCGGCGGCGTCCGGGCTCGGGTTCACGTCCGGGTGCAGTTCGCGGGCGAGGCGGCGGTACGCCTTCTTGATGTCGGCGTCGGCCGCGTCGCGCGGGACACCGAGGACGTCGTAGTGGTCTGCCACGTGTTCCTCAGGTAGGTTTCGTCGGTCTTGCTGGTGGATCGGTCTGGAGGCCCGGGTCGGCTCGCGCGCTCAGCGCGCGTCCCCGGGGTGGTCGGTCGTCAATTCTCTCCGAGCAGTCTGGACAGGTACCGCGCGACCGCGCGGACCGCGGCCATGTTGGAGCCGTAGTCCATCCGGGTGGGGCCGAGGACGCCGAGCCGGGCGACCTCGCCGCCCGCCGCGACGTACCCGCCGGCGACGATGCTCGTCGCGTCGAGGCCGTACTCGGCGTTCTCGACGCCGATCCGTGCGGTCACGGAGACGTCGTCGAGCTGCATCTCCCCGAACAACCGGAGCAGGGTCACTTGTTCCTCGATCGCTTCGAGGACCGGGAACAGGCCGCCGGAGAAGTCCTGTTCGCTCTTCGCGAGGTTCGCGGCGCCGGCCATCAGCAGCCGGTCCTGGCGGTTGGCGGCGACCTGCTCGATGAGGGTCGCGACGACCACGCCGGCGAGGGTCTGGGACTCCGGCCGGATCTGCGCGGGGATCGCCCGGAGTGCCGTCGGGACGTCGTGGAGCAGGAGCCCGACGGACGAACCGTTGACGACGGAGCGGAGTTCGACGAGCGCGGTCTCGTCGAGGGTGACGTCCGTCTCGACGACGCGTTGCTCGACCCGGGCGGTGTCGGTGATGAGCACCACCATCAGGCGGGTGTCCCCGAGCCGGACGAGTTCGACGTGCTGCACCCGGGCGCGCACCATCGACGGGTACTGCACGAGGGCGACCTGGTTCGTCAGCTGACTGAGCAGGCGGACCGTGCGGCTGAGGACGTCGTCGAGGTCGTTCGACGCGCCGAGGAAGGTCTCGATGGCCTGGCGCTGGGCACTGGTCAGCGGGCGCGCGGCGGCGAGGTGGTCGACGAAGAGGCGGTACCCCTTGTCCGTGGGCACCCGACCGGAGGAGGTGTGCGGGGCGATGATGAGCTGCTCGTCCTCGAGCAGGGCCATGTCGTTGCGGATCGTGGCCGCGCTGACGCCGAACGCGTGGCGCTCCACGATCGACTTCGAGCCGACGGGTTCGCGAGAGGCGACGTAGTCGCGCACGATGGCCTTGAGGACCTCGAGGGACCGTTCACTGACCACCAGGACCCCTTCCGCTCGCGCTGGCACTCGGACGTGACGAGTGCTGATCCTACGCCCGACCACCGACGTCCCGACACTTTGCGCACCGGTGTCGATACGCTCTCGGCATGAGCTACGGACAGCCGCCGAACGGACCCCAGGGCTACGGACAGCAGCCCGGCGGTCAGCAGTACCAGCCACCCCAGCCGATGACCCCCGAGGACCAGCGCCTCTGGTCGACGCTCACGCACATCGGCGGGATCTTCTTCAACTTCATCGCCCCGCTCGTCGCGTACCTGCTGTTCCGCGACCGCGGCGGCTTCGTCCGCGAGCACACCCGCGTCGCGCTGAACTTCCACATCACGATGGCCATCGCGTACGCCGTCGGGGTCGTCACGGTCTGGCTCGGCATCGGCCTGCTGATCCTCTTCGCTGTCTGGGTCGTGACGATCATCTTCGGCATCATGGCCGCCGTCGCCGCGAACCAGGGCCGGTTCTACCGCTACCCGCTCTCGATCGAGTTCATCAAGAACTGAGCACGAGCACCTAGCCGAGCAGCTCCCGCACCACCGCGTCCGCGAGCAGCCGGCCCTGCAGCGTGAGGTCGAGGCGACCCGGCGTGCCGGGCGTCCCCAGGGCGCTGCGCCCGTCGACGAGACCGCGTGCGATGAGCCCGGCGACCCGGCCACGGGCGTCCTGTCGGATCTCGTCCGTCCGCAGCTCCCCACGGACCCGCGCCGCCAGGAGCAGCCGCTCCACGTACCGGGTCTCGTCGTCGATGGTCTCCCGGCCGGCCGCCGGCGACTCGTCGGCGAGCACCCGGTTCGCGTACGCGGCCGGGTGCTTGACGTTCCACCACCGAGTGCCGGCGACGCTCGAGTGCGCGCCGGGGCCGACGCCCCACCAGTCGTGGCCCTTCCAGTAGGACAGGTTGTGCCGGCTGACGTGCTCGTCGCCGCGGGCCCAGTTCGAGACCTCGTACCAGCCGTACCCGGCGTCACCGAGGACCTGGTCCGCGAGCTCGTACATGTCCGCGGCGAGGTCGTCGTCGGGCGCCGGCAGCTCCCCGCGCGAGACGGCGCGGCCCATCGCCGTGCCGTCCTCGACGATGAGCGAGTACGCGGACACGTGGTCGGGCTCGCAGGCGATCGCGGCGTCGAGCGAGGTGCGCCAGTCGTCCAGGGACTCCCCCGGCGTGGAGTAGATCAGGTCGAGCGAGACGTCGAGCCCCTGCTGCTTCGCGAGGTCGACGACGTCCGGCACCCGGAGCGGGTCGTGGGTACGGTCGAGCGTCGCGAGCACGTGCGGGACCGCGGACTGCATGCCGTAGCTCATCCGCGTGAAGCCCGCGCGCCGCAGGGTCGCGATGGACTCCGCGTCGACGGAGTCCGGGTTCGCCTCGGTGGTGACCTCGGCCCCGGGGAGGATCCCCCACGTGTCGTCGATCGCCCTGAGGATCATCGCCAGGTCGCTCGCGGGGAGCATCGTCGGGGTGCCGCCGCCGAAGAAGACGGTGGACACCGGACGTCGCGGCACGCCGGAGCGGTCCAGGACCGAAGCGGCCCAGGCGATCTCCCGGACGGCGTGTCCGGCGTAGTCGTCGCGGCGGACACCGCGGAGCTCGGACGCGGTGTACGTGTTGAAGTCGCAGTAGCCGCAGCGCACCCGGCAGAAGGGCACGTGCACGTAGACGCCGAAGGGCACGTCGCCCGAACCGGCGCCGGGGGTGATCAGCCCGTCCGCGGGTGCCGGGTCAGCGATCGGGAGGGCACTCGGCATGGAGTCCATTGTCCGCCATGATGGAGTCATGGAGCACCACCCCGTCCCGACCACGGTGCTGTGGGACATCGACGGCACCCTCGTCCGGAACGCCACATCGCCCGGCAACCTGTACCACCTCGCGCTCGAACGGGCGACGGGCCGCGACCTCCCCCTCCTCGTCGGGCACCAGCACGGCCGGACCGACGCCGGCATCATCGCCGAGCACGTCCGCGCCCACGACCTCGGCGACGACCTGATCCCCACCGTGACCCGCCACCTCCGCGACCTCTCCGAAGAGCGGCACCGCGCGGGCGAGCACCGCACCGCCGCACCGGGGGCCGTCGCCCTCGTCACCCGCTTCGCCGAGCTCGGCTGGCGGAACGGCCTGCTCACCGGCAACTCCGCCTACCGCGCACGGGTCAAGCTCGCCGGCGCCGGGTTCGACGTCGACGCGTTCGACTGGGAACACTCGTACTTCGGCGACGAAGAGGTGGAGCGCGCCGGGGTCACCGCCCTCGCCGCGGACGCACTCGCCGGCACCCGCGCCGTCATCGTCGGCGACACCCCGCGCGACGGCGAAGCGGCGGACGCCGTCGGCATCCCGTTCCTCGCGGTCGCGACCGGCGTCTACGACGTCGACGCGCTCCGGCACACGAACGCCGTCGCGATCGCGCGCGACTGCGTCTCGGACGCGGCGCTCATCGAGGACGCGATCGCCGCGCTGCCGCCGCTGCGGCACGAGGGTAGCGCGGACTAGTCGCCGCGCAGGGCCTCGAGGTACTTCTCCGCCATCACGCGCTGCTGGCGACGGAGCAGCGGCGCGACGAAACGCCACTTCGCGCTCGCGGGCTGCGAGAACTGCCGGATCTGCAGCCACACCGAGCCGTCCGCGGTGCGCTCGATGACGAACGACTCCTCGCCCGAGAGCGGGTGCCCCTCGAGCGTGCCGTACGCGAAGCCCTTGCGGTCCGGCTCGTCGATGATCGACACGACCCGCACCGGCGCCTGCACCGTCTGCCCGAACGCGTGCATCGTCAGCACCGCGCTCGTCCCGGCGGTCACCAGCGGGGTGCCGTCCGGCGAGAACTGCTCCACCCGCGGCGTCCCGATCGAGGCCGGCGCGATCGGCACACCCTGCTCGTCGAAGGTCACCGGGTTGTACCGGACCTCGTCGTCGTCGGGTGCTTCGTCCACGCGCACCGCGATGCCGCTGCGCTCCTGGATCTGCCACGTCAACGCCTGGGTCACCGCGGTCTCGAAGCGCTGGTCACCGTGGCCGATGCGGGAGCGCGACTCCGCGGGGACGAACCCCTCTGGCGGGTAGGTCATCAGGTCGGGCGCCTGCGTGGCACCGACTGCTCCGTAGGTCAGGGCGGTCAGGTACCCTCCGCGGCTGCTCATCTGGCCATCGTACTGGGGGTGCGTGGCCGGGTCGAACCGACGGCGCGCGGTCCGTCGTCCACTTCCCGTGCACCCCGAACTGGAGGCCGTGCCCACCTCCGCCACGCCCCTATCGTTGGCTCGTGCTCACGCCAGCCCCCGCTCGCCGACGGTCCGTTGACGCGCGCGTCCGGGCATCTGGCGTGCTCGCGCTCGGGAGCTTCGCGGTGGCCGCGGCGTGCCGGATCGCGGTCGACCGGGTGGCCGCCGGCTTCGAGACGCTGAACACCATCGCCGCCGTCGGGGCGTCGGCCGCCGGGCTCGGGGTGCTGCTCTTCGGGGCGACGCTCGTGCTCGCCGTGCAGCACCACCGGGGCCGCCGGCTGCCGCTGGTGCTCGGCGGGGTGACGGCGCTCCTGGCGCTCGGCGCCGTGGCAGCCGCGGTCGTGGCGACGACCGCGCCGGACGTGGTTGCGGCGTCGAACGCGACCATCGTGCGGACCGCGCTGGCGGGACTGGCTGCTGCGAGCCTCCCGGCGGTCTGCCTGGCGGCCCTGCGATCTCGCGCGTAGCTTCGCGCTACTTCTTCTTCTCTTCCACGTCGCCGGAGAGCGCCGCGATGAAGGCTTCCTGCGGGACCTCGACCCGACCGATGGTCTTCATGCGCTTCTTGCCCTCCTTCTGCTTCTCGAGGAGCTTGCGCTTGCGGGTGATGTCACCGCCGTAGCACTTCGCGAGGACGTCCTTGCGCATCGCCCGGATGCTCTCGCGGGCGATGATGCGGGCGCCGATCGCCGCCTGGATCGGGACCTCGAACTGCTGGCGCGGGATGAGCTTGCGGAGCCGCTCGGTCATCAGCGTGCCGTACGCGTACGCCTTGTCGCGGTGCACGATCGCGCTGAACGCGTCGACCTGGTCGCCCTGCAGCAGGATGTCGACCTTGACGAGGTCGGCCGCCTGGTCGCCGATCGGCTCGTAGTCGAGGCTGGCGTAGCCCTGCGTCTTGCTCTTCAGCTGGTCGAAGAAGTCGAACACGATCTCGCCGAGCGGGATCTGGTAGCGGATCTCGACGCGGTCCTCACCGAGGTACTCCATGCCGAGCAGGGAGCCGCGGCGCTGCTGGCAGAGCTCCATGATCGCGCCGACGTAGTCCTTCGGGGCGAGGATCGCGGCGCGGACCATCGGCTCGCGGACCTCGACGATGCGCCCGGTCGGGAACTCGGACGGGTTCGTGACCTCGGTCACGGTGTTGTCCTCGTTCGTGACCTCGTAGATGACGCTCGGCGCGGTCGTGATGAGGTCGAGGCCGAACTCGCGGGACAGGCGCTCGGTGATGATCTCCAGGTGCAGCAGGCCGAGGAAGCCGCAGCGGAAGCCGAAACCGAGCGCGACGGAGGTCTCGGGTTCGTACACGAGTGCCGCGTCCGAGAGCTTGAGCTTGTCGAGCGCCTCGCGGAGGTCCGGGTAGTCCGAGCCGTCGATCGGGTACAGGCCCGAGAACACCATCGGCTTCGGGTCCGTGTAGCCGGGCAGGGCTTCGGTCGCCGGACGCTGGGCGCTCGTGACGGTGTCGCCGACCTTCGACAGGCGGACGTCCTTCACGCCGGTGATGAGGTAGCCGACCTCGCCGACGGACAGGCCCTTCGTCGGGATGGGCTCCGGGCTCGACACCCCGATCTCCAGGATCTCGTGCGTCGACTTGGTCGACATCATCTGGACCTTCTCGCGCGGGGCGATCGAGCCGTCGATCATGCGGATGTACGTCACGACACCGCGGTAGCTGTCGTAGACCGAGTCGAAGATCATCGCGCGGGGCGCGGCGTCGACCGTGCCGACCGGGGCGGGGACCGTCCGGACGACCAGGTCGAGGAGCTCCGGCACGCCGACGCCGGTCTTGCCGGAGACGCGGAGGACGTCCTCGGGCTTGCCGCCGATGAGCTGCGCGAGCTCGGCCGCGTACTTGTCGGGGTCGGCGGCGGGCAGGTCGATCTTGTTGAGGACCGGGATGATCTGCAGGTCGTTCTCGAGCGCCAGGTAGAGGTTCGCGAGCGTCTGGGCCTCGATGCCCTGGGCGGCGTCGACGAGCAGGATGGCGCCCTCGCACGCGGCGAGCGACCGGGAGACCTCGTACGAGAAGTCGACGTGCCCGGGTGTGTCGATCATGTTCAGCGCGTAGGTCTCGCCGTCCAGCTCCCACGGCATGCGGACGGCCTGCGACTTGATCGTGATGCCGCGCTCGCGCTCGATGTCCATGCGGTCGAGGTACTGGGCGCGCATCGCGCGGTCCTCGACGATGCCGGTGATCGAGAGCATGCGGTCGGCCAGCGTCGACTTGCCGTGGTCGATGTGCGCGATGATGCAGAAGTTGCGGATCGCGTCGGCCGGAGTCGCGGCGGGCTCGAGCGGAGTTGCTGCTTGTGGGCTCACGGTTCCTCAGGTGGGTCGGACGGTCGAACGATTGTCCCACGGTTGGGCGCGCTTGCGGTGCGGGGTGTGGGGTGTGGTGCGTCCCTCGCACGGTGCGGGGCGTGGCGGGCGTGCACCGAGCCTCCCGTCCGGGGTCCCGGCCGGCCGTCCGCTCAGACGGTGGCGTGCGCCGGAGCCGGCAGCGCGCCCAGGCCGCGCCGGAGGTCCTCCGGGGTCGCCGCCAGGCAGATCCGGATCCAGCCCTCGCCGGTCCGGCCGAACGCGCTGCCCGGTGCGACCGCGACCTTCTCGTGCTGGAGGAACGCGAGCGCCCACTCCGCGACGTCGCCCTGGGCGGCGTGCGACATGTCGATCCACAGGTAGAAGGCGCCGCGCGGGTCGTTGTAGCGGATGCCGGCGGCGTCGAGGACCTCGGTCGCGACCGCGAGGTTGGCGCGGTAGTGCTCCCGGGCGTCGCGAACCGCGGAGTGGTCCCCCACGATCGCCGCGAGGGCCGCGTACTGGTCCGGCTCGGCGACGCAGCTGATCATCGCCTCCTGCGTGGTCCGCATCGTCGCACCGAGGCCCTTCGGCGTCACGAGGTACCCGACACGGACGCCCGTCATCGCGTACGTCTTGCTCAGCGAGAACGCCGTGAACACCCGGTCGTCCTCGTCGAGCGCCGCCAGGCTCACGTGCCGGGTGTCGTAGGTGAAGTACTCGTAGACCTCGTCGCTGATCACCCACAGGTCGTGCCACTTCGCCAGCGCCAGGATGCTCCGGAGGGTGTCCTCACCGAACACCGAGCCGAGCGGGTTCGACGGCGAGTTCACCACGATCGCCCGGGTGTGCTCGGTGATGCTCGCCTCGAGCGCGTCGAGGTCCGGCTCGAACCCGTGCTGCGGCTCCAGCCGGTACGGCACCGGCGTCGCCCCGATGATGTGCGCGTTCATCGTGAACGTCGTGTAGCCGGGGTCCGGCACGAGGAGCTCGTCGCCCGGGCTCAGCACCAGCGTCATCGCCTGGAACAGGGCCTGCGTCGCCCCGACCGTCACCCAGATCTGCTCGAGGTCCGCCTCGATGCGGTTCTCGCGGAGCAGCTTCTCCTGGATGGCCCTCCGGAGCGGTGCGATGCCGCCGTTCGGCGTGTAGTCGGTGCGGTCCTCGGTCCACGCCCGCTTGGCGGCGTCGGCGATGTGCGCCGCGACCGGGACGTCCGGCTCGCCGATGACGAGCATCGTGACGTCATCGCCCTCGGCCTGCAGCAGGGCGGCCTGTTCGAAGACCCGGCGGATGCCGGAGGCGGGGACGGTGTCGATCCGAGGTGCGAGGGACGGCATGCCCAACACGGTAACGCCCGCGTGTTTCCGCGCGGTGACGCGTGTCGCGCGCATTGAACCGCTGTTCCCTGCCTGGTAGTGTTGCTTGCTGGCTTGCGCGTTCCCCGCCCACGGGTGGAACGCGAGACGACCAAGGGCCCCTCTACCCAGCGGTCGCATTCACCCGTACGAGACGAAGCAGGAGCACCACATGGCGAACATCAAGTCGCAGATCAAGCGCATCAAGACCAACCTCAAGGCCACGGAGCGCAACAAGGCCTACAAGTCCGAGCTCAAGACGTTCATCCGTCACACCAACGAGGCGATCGTCGCCGGCGACAAGGAGAAGGCCACCGCCGCTCTCGCCGTGGCGTCGAAGAAGCTCGACAAGGCCGTGAGCAAGGGCGTCATCCACAAGAACCAGGCCGCGAACCGCAAGTCGGCCATCGCGAAGAAGGTCAGCGCGCTCTGAGCCGCTGACGCTTGAGGGCCCCGCACCGAATGGTGCGGGGCCTTCGTCGTTCCGGGGCGGGGGGGGTCGGCGCGGGGCGGGGCGAGGCAGGGCGGGGCGGGGCGGGGTGGCGCGGGTCTCGCTGACGGCGGGCGCGCGGCTCGGCTCGGCACCGCACAACCGAAAACACTTCGCACCACGTGATTCCGTGGTGCGAAGTGTTTTGCGTTGTGCGGCGCCCGCTCGCGCCGCGGACAGACGGCAGCCGGGTCGCGGCGCCGGCGCCGATGCCGCCACCTGGTGACGCGCGGGGCTCGGCTCGGCTCCGCACAACGGAAGGCACTTCGCACCACGCGTTTCCGTGGTGCGAAGTGGTTTGCGTTGTGCGGCGCCCGCTCGCGCCGCCGACCGCCGGGCGCCGGGCGCCGGGCCGCGACGGGCGGGCGCGCGCGTGCGGGCGCGCGCGTGCGCGAGCCGACGGGAGGACCGGGTCGGCTCAGCGGTCCTCGCCGCGACGGGCGATGGTGCGGACCATGACCTCGAGCGCGTAGTGCGCGTCGCGCGAGCCACCCTTCACCGCGGTGTCCGCCTCGGCGATGCTGATGATCGCGTTCGCGAGGCCGGCCTCGCTCCACCCGGCGACGTCGCGCTGGGCACGCTGCACCTGCCACGGCGCCATGCCGAGCGCGGAAGCCGCCTGGCCGCTGGAGCCCCGGAAGGCACTGACCTTGGCCATCGTGCGGATCTTGCTCGCGAACGCGGCGACGATCGGCACGGGCGCTTCACCCGTCGACAGGGCGTGCCGCAGCTCGACGATCGCCGGGGCCGACCGGCCCGCGAGCGCGATGTCGGCGACCTTGAACGCGTTGGTCTCGACGCGGCCGCCGTAGTACTTGTCGACGACCTTGTCCGTGATCTCCTGCGCTTCGTCGGCGAGCAGCTGCCGGCACGCGGCCGCGAGCTCGGCGAGGTCGTCCGCGAACGCCGCGACCAGGGTGCGGACGGCCGAGGGCGCGATCTTCCGTCGGGCGGCCCGGAACTCCGCGTTCACGAAGTCGATGCGGTCGGTCTCCCGCTTGAGCTCGTCGCACTGGACCTCGATCCCACCGCCGACACCGCTGCGGATCGTGTCGAGGAGCTTCTTGCCCCGGACCCCGCCGCCGTGTCGGAGCACCAGGGTGACGTCGTCGGCGGGGTTGCCGAGGTAGGAGATCGTCTCGGTGATGAAGGCGTCCGTG
Organism: Curtobacterium sp. PhB130; assembly: GCF_003755165.1. Classification (NCBI taxonomy): domain Bacteria; kingdom Bacillati; phylum Actinomycetota; class Actinomycetes; order Micrococcales; family Microbacteriaceae; genus Curtobacterium; species Curtobacterium sp. PhB130. The sequence continues at coordinate 449,899 of NZ_RKII01000009.1, forward strand.
CACTTCTCGACGTTGGTCACCCGCACGAGCCGGGGTTCGCCGAACAGGGACGGGCTCGCGAGGGTGGCGAGGAGGCCGGGGGCGTACTGGTCCGCTTCGAGGTCGTGGACCTCGAGCGCAGGGTCCTCGCCGACCAGCAGGTCGCGCAGCATGCCGGTCGCCCGCTCTGCGAGGAACGTCTCCGGCCCGGTCACGAGGATCACGGGCGCGGGACGGATGCCCGACCACGGGACCTGGTCGATCTTCGCGGCGGCGCGCGCGGGCTTCTTGGCGGGCATGCGTTCCTTCCGATGGTGCGGCTCCGAGTCTACGGGCCACCCCCGACGCGGACGGCACGGGGTCGGCGGACGCCCGCTCGGTCCACACCTCTGGCCCCTCGGTCCCGCGGCGCACCACGACGGTGCCCTGCAGATCGGTACGGAAGGGTGTCGTCCCCGCTGCCGCCAGCATCGACAGCGCCCGGTCGGTGGGGTGTCCGTAGGTGTTGTCCGCGCCGACGCCGATCAGCCCGACCGGCGCCGCGAGCTCCCGGTAGAGCACCGGGTCCTGGTCCGCCGAACCGTGGTGCGACACCTTGACGACGTCGACCGGTTCGATGCCGGCACTCCCCCGCAGCCGGCGCTGCGCGGTGGCGTCGAGGTCCCCGAGGAACACGCCCGACAGGCACGACGTGCACGACGGTGCCGAGGGGCCGACCGCGAGCACGATGCTCGCGTCGTTGCCGCTCGCGGAGTCGCTCGCCCGCGGCCAGAGCACGCTCCACGGGAGGGCACCGAGCATCCCTGCGACGCCGTCGTCGCCCCGTCGCACGTCCACTCCGGCCCGCTGCAGGTCACGGACGACGGCATCGTCCGCCGGTCGTCCGGTCGACCCGGTCAGCGCGATGTCGACGTCGGCCGCGACCTCGTCCACGGCGCCGACGTGGTCGCGGTCGAAGTGCGTCAGCACGAGTAGGTCGATCCGGTCGACGCCGAGCAGGTCCAGGCACGCGCGCAGTCGCTCCGGGTCGTCCCCGACGTCCACCAACGCGGTGCTCGCCCCGTTGCGGATGAGGACCGCGTCCCCCTGGCCGACGTCGCACGCCGCGATCGCCCAGTCGCCGGGGAGCCCGGCCCGGACGATCGCCCGCGGGACGAGCGTCGACGCGATGCCGATCACCCCGACCACCGCCGCGATCAGCAGCACCCGCGTCCGGAGTGCTGCGGGTACGAGCACCGCGGCGACGAGCCCCGAGCTGACCGTCGCGGCCGCTCCGACGCCGAGCAGCCCGGTGGGCCACGGCACCGCGGCGAACGGCAGTGCAGCGGCACCGTGCGCGACGGCACCGATGGCCGCGGCCGGCGCCCAGGCGACTGCCGCGACGACCGCCGCTCCCGCCGGCCACACGGGTGCGAGCAGGCACGCGCCGAGCCCGAGCACGGTGACCACCGGCGCGAGCGGCTCGGTGACGAGGTTCGCGGGCACCGCATACGTCGGGAGCGCGGCGGAGAGTGGGATCGTCAGCGGCCAGCACGCCACCTGCGCGGCGATCGGCACGGCCAGCGCGGCGGCGACCGGCGTCCAGCACCGTCGGGCCAGCACCGCGGTCAGGGGCGGTCCGAGCACGACGATGCCGCTCGTGGCGAGGACCGACAACCCGAACGCGAAGGAACGCGAGAACCAGGGGTCGACGACGAGCATCCCGAGCACGGCGAGGCAGATCAGCGGGACGCCCCGCACCGGACGCCCCGCGAGGTGCACGACCAGGACGACGACGGCCATCACGGTCGCCCGGAGGATCGACGGGTCCGGACGCACCAGCACGACGAACCCGAGCAGCAGGGTGACCGCACACGCAGCTCGCGCCAGCCGCCCGAGCCCGGCCGCCTTCCCGAGCACGACGACGAGCGCGACGATCACCGCGCAGTTCGATCCCGAGACGGCGGTGAGGTGGGTGAGCGCACTGGTCTCCATCGCGGTCTCCGTCGCCGGGTCGAGCCCGCTCCGGTCCCCGATCGCGAGACCGCGGAGCAGTGACCCGCCCGGCTGCGGCAGCTGCGAGGTCACGTCAGCGAACGCCGACCGCGCGGTGTTCGTCTCGGCGAGGAACCCGGTCGGTGGCGACGTGGCCGGGGTGCCGCGGAGGAACACGACGAACGCGGTGGCCGATCCCGGTCCGTCCGCTTCGAGCACCCCGGAGCCGGACACCCGCGTTCCGGCACCGAGCACGGACGGCGCGTCGGTGTCCCGCGACGGGACGAGCCGGACCGGCACGTCGAGCCCGGAACGGCCACGGGCACCGAGGACCTCATCGACCCCGTCGACCCCGTCGACCGCCGACAGCGTCCCGACCACGGACCGGTCCCCGGCGCCGAGGTCACGATCGAGCACCGCCTCGACCCGTACCGTCCGGCCGAGGACGGCGGTGAGCGACGCCGGCGAACGACCCGGCTCCGCGACGGCCACCGCGACCCCGACCACCCCGACGAAGGCCGCCGACGTGACCACGAACGCAGCAGCGACGCGGAGCACCACCGACGAACGCCCGACACCCGAACGCCCGGCACCCGTACACACGACGACCAGCCCCACGAGGACCACGCAGCCCGCCCCACCGGCAACCCACCAACCCCGGTCCGGCACCCCGACGAGCACCGCCGCCGCGACCCACGCGACGGCAGCCGGCACAGCGATGCGCAGGTCGGTCCGGACCGGCGCGACGTTCACACCCGCACCCGGTCCTGCAGCTCGGCGAACCGGACGTCCCCGATGCCCGCGACGTCGAGCAGGTCCTCGACCGCGGCGAACCGCCCGTGTTCGTCACGCCACGCCAGGATGCGCCCGGCCAGGGCCGGCCCGATGCCCGGCAGGGTCTCGAGCGCGGTCTGGTCCGCCGTGTTCAGGTCGATCAGGTCCGACGGCGCACCCGCACCTGAGCCCGCACCCGGGACACCGGCCGATGAACCACCAGCACCGCCGCCACCAGCCGCGTCCAGCGCCGCGGGCAGCTCGGTCTCCCCCACCTTCGGCACGTAGAGGCGCTCCCCGTCGACGACGAGCCGCGCGAGGTTCAGCCGTGCAAGGTCGGCATCGTCAGCGGCTTCCCCCGCCGCGGAGAGGGCGTCGGTGACCCGACTCCCCGCAGGGAGCGAGACGACCCCCGCCCGCCCCACGGCCCCGAGCACGTGCACCACGACGACCGCCCCCGCAGAGGACGACGCAGAAGCAGAACCACCAGGACCAGGACCAGGACCACCGGAAGCTGGCACACCAGGACCAGGCGCACCGTCAGCAGGGACCGCGGACGCACCGTCCACCGACACCGTCCCGCCCGCACCCCCACCCCGCGCGCCGAGCACGATCACGACCAGCGCCACCGCGACGACGATCGCAGCGAGCACGAGCGCCGCACGGGGCGTCAGGGTGAACCGGGACATGGCGGAAACGCTACGGAGCACGACCGTTCGGCCGGGCTCCGCGACGAGACACTGTGGACAGCGAGCTGTAAGTTCCGCCTGTGCAGGAAGAACCGGAGGAGCCCGCTACCCCTTGATGGCGATGTTCACGAGCTTCGGCGCACGGACGATCACCTTCACGATCTCCCGCTCCCCGATGTACCGCTGCACGTTCGCCGAGCCGCGGGCGAGCCGCTCGAGCTCGTCCGCCTCGATGGACTTCGAGACCTCGAACGAGTCACGCACCTTGCCGTTGACCTGCACCACCGCGGTGAGGGTCTCCTGCACCAGCAGCGTCGGGTCGGCCTTCCGCCACCCGTACGTCGCCACCGAGGACGTGTACCCGAGGCGCTCCCACATCTCCTCGCCGGTGTACGGCGCGAAGACGCTGAGCCCGAGGGCGATGGTCTCGACGGCTTCGCGGACGGCGGGGTCGCCGGCACCGGGGCCGTTGTCGATCGCCTTGCGGGTGACGTTCACCAGGTCCATGAGCCGTGCGATCACGACGTTGAACTTGAACGACTCCATCATCCCCGGCGCGTCGGCCAGGAACCGGTGGGTGACCTGGCGGAGCGCCCGGTCGCCCTCGGCCCACACGGCGTCCGGTGTCGAGGTGACGTCGGTCGCCAGGCGGTAGGCGCGGGCGAGGAAGCGGGCGGAGGCCGCCGGGGAGACGTCCTCCCAGTTGATGTCGTCCTCGGGCGGGCCGGCGAAGCCCATCACCATGCGGATCGCGTCGACGCCGTGCGCGTCGAGCTCGTCGCCGAGGGAGACGCCGCCCTTGGACTTCGACATCTTCGAGCCGCCGGAGAGCACCATGCCCTGGTTGAGCAGCGCCGAGAACGGCTCGGTGAAGTCGAGGTAGCCGAGGTCGAACAGGACCTTCGTGACGAACCGGGCGTAGAGCAGGTGCAGGATCGCGTGCTCGACGCCGCCGACGTACTGGTCGACGGGCGCCCACTTGCGCGCCATCTCGGGGTCGAACGCCTTGGTGTCGTCGTTCGGCGACAGGAAGCGCAGGAAGTACCAGGACGAGTCCACGAACGTGTCCATGGTGTCGGCGTCACGCTTCGCGGGTGTGCCGTCGACGGGGTTCGGCACGTTCACCCAGTCGGTCGCCCCGCCGAGCGGCGAGGTGCCCTTCGGCTTCAGGTCGAGGCCCTCGGTCGAAGGCAGCACGACGGGCAGCTGGTCGAGCGGCACCGGGTGCTCGGTGCCGTCGGCACCGTGGATGATCGGGATCGGGGTGCCCCAGAAGCGCTGGCGGGAGATCAGCCAGTCGCGGAGGCGGTACGTCTTGGCGGCACGGCCGGTGCCGCGCTCCTCGAGGAGCTTGATGGCGGCGGTGATCGCGTGCTGCTTCGACATCCCGTCGAGCGGCCCGGAGTTCATCATCCGGCCCTGGCCCGTCAGCGCTTCACCGGTCGTCGCCGGGTCGAGCGACGGCAGATCGGCCAGCGACATGTCGGGTGTGATCACGGGGATCGCCCCGGTGACGGCGGCGTTCGTGTCCACGACGACCTTCACCGGCAGGTCGAACGCGCGCGCGAAGTCGAGGTCGCGCTGGTCGTGCGCCGGCACGGCCATGACCGCGCCGTGGCCGTAGTCGGCGAGCACGTAGTCGGCGGCCCAGATCGGCAGGCGCTCACCGGTGAGGGGGTGGATCGCGAACCGGTCGAGCGGCACGCCGGTCTTCGGGCGGTCGGCGTTCTGCCGGTCGATCTCCGAGGTCTTCTGCGTCGCGGTCAGGTAGTCCTCGAACGCGGAGCGGACGGACGGCGACGCGGGAGCGACCAGGGCGGCGGCGAGGTCGGAGTCCGGCGCGACGACCAGGAACGTCACACCGTGGATGGTGTCCGGGCGCGTGGTGAACACGGTCACGGGCTCGTCGTGGCCCTCGATCACGAAGTCGACGTCCGCACCGACCGAGCGGCCGATCCAGTTGCGCTGCATGGCGAGGACCTTCGACGGCCACCGGCCCTCGAGCTGGTTGAGGTCGTCGAGCAGCCGGTCCGCGTAGTCGGTGATCTTGAAGTACCACTGCGTCAGCTTCTTCTTGACGACGACGGCACCGGAGCGGTCCGAGGTGCCGTCGGGCAGGACCTGCTCGTTGGCGAGCACGGTCTGGTCCACCGGGTCCCAGTTGACCCAGCTGTCCTTGCGGTACGCCAGGCCCTTCTCGTACATCTTGAGGAACAGCCACTGGTTCCACTTGTAGTACTCGGGGTCCGAGGTGTGGATCTCGGTCGTCCAGTCGAAGGACGGCGCGTACCGCTTGAACGAGGCCTTCTGCTGCGCGATGTTCGCGTAGGTCCAGTCCTTCGGGTCCACGCCGCGCTTGATCGCCGCGTTCTCGGCGGGCAGCCCGAACGAGTCCCAGCCGATCGGGTGCAGCACGTTGAAGCCCTGCTGCCGCCAGTAGCGCGCGACGAAGTCCCCGAGCGCCCAGTTCTCGGCGTGGCCCATGTGCAGGTCGCCGGAGGGGTACGGGAACATCTCGAGGATGTACTTCCGCGGACGGCGGTCCTCGGGGTCGATGGTGAAGAGGCCGAGCTCTTCCCAGCGGCTCTGCCACTTGTCCTGGATACGACGGAAGTCGTAGGCGTGCGGGTCCTCGACGGGCTGCTCGATGGTCACGGAACTCTCAATCGGTCTGGAGGCGCGGGGAACGTCCGTCGGACGTGCTCCGGTCATCAAGGATATGCGCCCAGGGCGTGCGGCTCACGCCACCAGGCGGCCGTCCCGCATCCGGAGGGTCCTGGTGACCAGGTCCGGCGGCACCGGCACGTGCGACACGACCACGACGGTGTTGCCTGCGGCCCGCGCGGTCCCGACGAGGTCCCGGAGCACCGACTCGCCGAGGTCCGGGTCGATGTCGGCCGTCGGCTCGTCGAGCACCAGCACCGGGAACGCGTGCAGGAGCGCCCGGGCCAGCGCCAGTCGGTGCGCCTGCCCGCCGGACACGAGCGCGCCACGCTCCCCCACGCCCGCGTCGAGCCCACCGCGGCGCGCCACCCACGACCCGAGCCCGACGCGCTCGAGCACCGTGAGGAGCTCGTCGTCGGTCGCGGTGTCCCGGGCGAAGAGCAGGTTCTGCCGGATCGACTGGTCGAACACGAAGGGGTCCTGCTCGATGAGCCCGACCCGGGCGCGCACGGCGTCCGGGTGCATCGACCGCGCCTCGACGCCGTCGAGCGTGTAGCTGCCCTCGTGGTCGACGAACCGCACGAGCGCGTCCACGAGCGTCGACTTGCCGGCGCCGCTCGGCCCCGCGATCACGACGACCTCGCCGGGGGCCAGCGCGAACGACACGTCGTCCACCGCGGGCACCGCCGATCCGGGCCACCGGACGGTCATCCCCGCGACGGCGACGGTGACCGGCCCGTCCACGACGAGGTCGGACGCCGGGGCGTCGGCGTCCGGCTCGGGCACGATGCCCGCCGGCAGCGTCTCGGGCACGACCTGCTCGACGCGGTCGGCCGCTGCCCGGACCCGCCGGAACGTCAGCACCGCGAGGGGCACGCCGCCGACGACCTCGAACAGGGCGAGCGGCACGAACACGGCCAGCGCCCAGAGCGGCCCGTCGAGCGCCCCCGTGACGACCGCGGGTGCGCCGACCGCCAGGATCCCGATCACGGCGGCACCGCCGACGAGCCCGACGAGCGCGCCGACGAGCGCCTCGACCGTGGCCCGACGTCGCACCGCGCGGGTCACCCGGTCGTCGAGCGTCGCGATGTGCGCCAGCCGCTCGTCGAGGGTGCCGTAGGCGGCGAACACGTCGAGCGTGCGGACGGTGTCGAGCACCAGGTCGGCGACCCGGCCCCGTTCGGCGGCGGTGGTCTCGTCGCTCCGCCGGGCGATCGCGGCGGTGACGACGGACCCGAGCACGGCGGCCACGACGAGCGCGAGGAACAGCACGAGGGCGGCCGGCAGCGACACCAGGGCGACCGCGACGACGGAGGCCACGGCGGCCACACCCGCGGACACGAGCGGACCGACCACCCGGATCGGCAGGTCCTGCAGCCGGTCCGTGTCGGTGACGAGCCGGGTCATCAGGTCGCCGCGACCGGTGGCCCCGAGCCCCGCCGGCGCGATCGAGGCCAGCCGTCGGTACATCTCCGTCCGCACCACGGCGAGCTGCCGGAACGAGGCATCGTGCCCGGCGAGGCGGTCCACGTACCGGAGCGCGGCCCGCCCGAGCGCGAACGCCCGGACGCCGACCATCACGAGCGTCAGGTACAGGATCGGCGGGTGCTCCGCCGCGCGCGTGATCAGGTAGCCGCTCGCGGCGAGCAGCGCGACCGCGCACAGCGCACTGAGCGCGCCGGCGGTGACCGCACGCCCCCAACCGGGCCCACGCGGCATCGCGAGGCGCAGGACGGAGCCGTCACGGGCCTCCAGGTCGGTGCTGCTCATGCGTGTGCTCCCGCGACGTGCGTCGTGACGGATCCGGTGTCGCCGATGGCGACCAGGAGGTCGGCGGCCGCGACGACCGCCGGTCGGTGGCTGGCGACGACGACGACCGCGCCGTCGTCGGCGAGTCGACGGATCGCGGCGACGACGTGCGCCTCGGCGTCGGCGTCGAGCGCCGACGTCGGTTCGTCGAGCAGGACGAGCCGCGTGTCGGCCCGGGTGTGCCGGTACAGGGCGCGGGCGACGGCGACGCGTTGCGCCTGGCCGCCCGACAGACCGGTCCCGCCGGCACCGACCTGGAGGCCCGGGTCGAGTCCCAGCCCCGCCTCGCCCAGGGCGGACGCGACCGTCGACGGCACGGGGGTCGCGCTGAGCGCGACGTTCTCCGCGATGGTCCCGCGGACGAGTCGGGGCCGCTGGTCGGCCCACGCGATGCGGTCCGCCCGCGTCGTCCCCGCGGCCCCGGGCACGGTGATCGCGCCGTCGTGCGGCAGCACCCCGCGGATCGCGGCGATGAGGCTCGACTTGCCGGAACCGCTCGGGCCGGCGAGCACCACGACGGTGCCCGGACGCGCGTCGAGGTCCACGGGACCGATCACCACGTCGGGTCGGCGCACCGTGACGCCGCGGAGCACGAGGTCGGTCGCGGCCGGTGCCGTCTCCGGCCGGACGGCGGGCGTGCGGTCGTCGGCGAGGACGTCGAGCACCGCGCTGGACGCCTCGACGCCGTCCTGGGCCGCGTGGAAGTCCGCGCCGACCTGGCGGAGGGGCGCGAACGCCTCCGGGGCGAGGACCAGGACGAACATCGCCGCGCCGAGCCCGAGCGACCCGTCCACGAGCCGGATGCCGATCGACACCGCGACCAGGGCGACGGAGAGGCTGGCGGCGAGTTCGAGGGCGAACCCGCTCATGAAGGAGAGGCGGAGGACCCCGAGCGTCCCGCGGCGGTACTCGTCGGTGACGGTGCCGATGCGGCCGACCTGGCGTCGGGCCCGCCCGAACACCTTGAGCGTCGCGAGGCCCTCGACCGCCTCGAGGAAGGCGCCGCCGAGCCGGGCGAGCGCGTCGGACTGGCGCTGCTGCAGCGACTGCGTGGCCATGCCGATCAAGATCATGAACACCGGGATGACCGGCAGCGCGCAGAGGATGATCAGCCCGCTGGTCAGGTCGCCGAATCCGATCGCGACGAGGAGCACCGGTGTCGCGATCGCGGTGAGCGCGAGCTGCGGCAGGTACCGGCCGAAGTACGCGTCGAGGGCGTCGAGCCCCGGCCCGAGCGTGGTCGCGAACCCCGCGCTGGACCGTTCCGCGAGCCACGCCGGACCCCGCTCGGCGGCCCGCGCCAGCACCGTGGAGCGCATCTCGCTCTTCACCGTCGCGGCGGCCCGGGCGGCGAGGTCGTCCGTGGCCCAGGCCGCGACGGCCCGGAGCGCGAACGCCGCGCCGAGCAGTGCGAGCGTCGGGACGAACGTGTCCGGCATCCCGCCCCGCGCGTCGATGACCTGGGTCACGGCGGCGGCGATCCCCCACGCGATCCCGATGGTGGCGATCGTGCGGAGGACGCCGGTGCCGGCCGCGGCGGCGATGGAGCCGCGCGCGGACCGCGACAGGCGGAGCAGGCGCGGGTCGAGCGGCTTCATCGTGGTGCCTCCTGGTCTCAGTGCACTGCCGCGGTGACCTGGGCCCGCGTGACGCGCTTGCGGAACACCCAGTACGTGAACGCCTGGTAGGCGAGCACGAGCGGCACGAAGATCAACGCCACCCAGCTCATCACCGTCAGCGTGTACGTCCCACTCGAGGCGTTGTACACGTTCAGGCTGTTCGCCGCGTCGTTCGTCGCGGGCATCACGTCCGGGAAGACCGCGGTGAACATCGCGAGCACCACGGCGGCGATCGTCACGGCCATGAGCGTGAACGCCCGGCCCTCCCGGCCCCACGCGTTGCAGAGCACGGCGAGGACGAGCGCCAGCGCGGCGACGACCGACAGGACGAGTGACGTCGGGGTCGCCCGGACGAAGGCCATCGACACCAGGAACGCGGCGGCGACGACGATCGTCACGATGCCCGCGCGGGTCGCCAGGCGCTTCGCCCGCACCCGGATGTCCCCCTCGGTCTTCAGCGCGATGAAGACGACACCGTGCGTGAAGAACACCAGCAGCGTGGCGAGGCCGGTCAGCAGCGCGAACGGGTTCAGCAGGTCGAACAGCGTGCCCGTGTAGTTGTGGCCGGAGTCCATCGGGATGCCGCGGACCACGTTGCCGAACGCGACGCCCCAGAGGAACGACGGCACCGCGCTGCCGACGATGATCATCAGGTCGAACGAGCGCTTCCACTGCAGCTGCTTGTTCTGGTGCCGGTACTCGAACGAGACGCCGCGGGCGATCAGCGCCGCCAGGATGAGCAGCAGCGCCAGGTAGAAGCCGGAGAACATCGTGGCGTACCACTCCGGGAACGCTGCGAACAGGCAGGCGCCGGCGACGATGACCCAGGTCTCGTTGAGGTCCCAGACCGGGCCGATCGTGTTGATCATCACGCGCCGGTCGGTGTCGTCCTTGCCGAGGAACGGCAGCGCCATGCCGACGCCGAAGTCGAAGCCGTCGAGGACGAAGTAGCCGACGAAGAACAGGCCGACGATGGCGAACCAGAGAACGGGGAGATCCATCAGTAGACCGTCACTTCGTGCTTGACCTCACCGGTCTCCTCGTCGACCGCTGCCGGAGCGGCAGGGCCCTCTTGCGCGACCTTCTTGATCAGCCGGAACTCCACCACCGCGAGCGACCCGTAGATCAGCGTGAAGACGACCAGCGAGATGAGGACCTCGAGCCCCGTGACGTTCGGCGAGACCCCGTCCGCGGTCTTCAGCAACCCGAACACGAGCCACGGTTGCCGGCCCATCTCGGTGAAGATCCAGCCGACGATCATCGCCGCCATCGGCAGCGGCACGGCCCACGTCGCGATCCGCCACACCCAGCGCTGGCGCGGGAAACGGCCCTTGCGGGTCAGCCAGAGGCCGGCGAGCGAGACCATCACGGCGCCGACGCCGAGGGCGATCATCCAGCGGAAGGACCAGTAGGTCACCCAGATGATCGGCTTGTAGTCGCCGGGGCCGTACACCTGCGTGTACTCGGCCTGGAGGTTGTTGATGCCCTCGACGGTGCCGGTGAAGGTGTGGGTGGAGAGGAAGGAGAGCAGGTAGGGCACGCGGATCGAGAAGAGCTCGTGCACCCCGTCCGGCGTGCCGAGCGTGAAGATCGAGAACGAGGCGTCCTTGCCGGTCGCGGTGTTGTACAGCGCTTCCGCGGCGGCCATCTTCATCGGCTGCGTGTCGACCATCGTCAGGCCGAGCTGGTCGCCGGTGAGCACCGTGAGCGCCCCGGCCGCGACCATCGTCCACAGGCCGAACTTCAGCGCCGGCATCATCGTCTCGAGGTTCTGGTTGCGCGCCAGGTGGTAGGCCGCGACGGAGATGATCACGCCGGCAGCCACCATGAAGCAGGCGAACAGCGTGTGCGGGAACGCCGCCAGCGCGACCTTGTTCGTCAGGACGGCCCAGATGTCGGTGAGTTCCGCACGGCCCTTGGCCTCGTTGATGACGTAGCCGACCGGGTGCTGCATGAACGCGTTCGCCGCGATGATGAAGTACGCCGACATGATCGTGCCGGCGCTGACGCACCACATGCTCGCGAGGTGCACGCCCTTCGGCAGGCGGTCCCAACCGAAGATCCACACCCCGATGAACGCCGCCTCGAAGAAGAAGGCGAGGATGCCCTCGAGCGCGAGCGGAGCGCCGAACACGTCACCGACGAACCGGGAGTAGTTCGACCAGTTCATCCCGAACTGGAACTCCTGCACGATGCCGGTGACGACACCCATCGCGAAGTTGATCAGGAAGATCCGACCGAAGAACCGGGTGAGCTGCAGGTAGTGCGCGCGGCCGGTCCGGTACCAGGCGGTCTGGAACGTCGCGACGACGACGGCCATGCCGATCGTCAGCGGGACGAAGAGGAAGTGGTAGATCGTCGTCAGACCGAACTGCCACCGCGACAGGATCAGGGGATCGAGGATGTCGTTCATGCGGCGGAACCGATCGGGAACGCCGCGCGCTGCTGGTGCACGTCAGTTGCTTCCTGTGGAAGGGCTACTTCTGGTGTGTCACAACCGTTGGGACACCCCCACGCTACCGGCAGGACGGTCGTTTCGACAACTTGTAGAACTGCCGTCTGCACGAACGTGCAGCAGGCGTGCACGGCACAACCGTGCGGAACTTCTGTGCTCGGACACTCGTTCCCGCGCGCTCCCACGAACGACGACAGGTGCCGGGCGAGCGCCCGACACCTGTCGTTTATTTCTGCAGCGGGGTGCTTACAGCAGGCCCTGCTTCTGGAGGAACGCCTTCGCGACCGACGCCGCGGACTTCTGGTCCACGGAGTTCTGACGGTCCAGCTCGATGAGCGCCTCGGTGGTCAGCACCTTGTTGACCTTGTCGATCGCCGCGGTCGCCTTGGACGACAGCTTCGAGGACACGATCGGCGTGACGTTGTTCACCGGGACGAGGCTCTTCGGGTCCTCGAGGGTGACGAGCTTCTCGGTCGCGATCGACGCGCTGGCCGAGTAGATGTCCGCGACCTGCGAGTCGCCGTCCTTGATCGCCTTGACCGTCAGCGGGCCACCGGAGTCGTTCTGCTGGTTGACCTCGGCGGTGATGCCGTACTTGGCCTTGAGGCCGGTCGGACCGTACGCGGCCGTCGCGAACTCGGGGTTCGCGGCGATCGAGATGGTCCCGCCGATCTTGGACAGGTCGGCGATCGACTTGAGGTCGTACTTGTCCGCGAGGTCCTGGGTCACCGTGTAGGTGTCCGAGTCGGACGCGGCGGCCGAGGTGAGCGCCTTGACACCGGAGGGGAGCTCGTCCTTCAGGGCGGCGTTGATGCCGTCCGTCGTGGTCTCCGTCGTGGTGTCCTTCTTGTCGGTCTGGAGCAGGTAGTTCAGCAGGTTGCCGTTGTACTCGGGGAAGACGTCGATGTTCCCCTTGGCGACCTCGGGCCAGTAGGCCTTGCGCTGACCGATGTTGAGCTTCTTCGTGACGTCGAAGCCGGCGTGCTCGAGCTCCTGCGCGTAGAGCTCCGCGATGATCTCGTTCGACGGGTAGGCCTGCGAGCCGACGGTGATGGTCTTCGAGTCGCTCGAGCCCCCACCGGAGGACAGCGGGTCGCCCGAGGAGCAGCCCGCGAGGGCGATCGCTGCCGCGGTGGCGACGGCGATGGTCGCGCCGAGGCGCTTGGTACGTGCTGTGATCACTGGAGGGTTCCTTCCAAGGGGGTTGATGCTCGACTTTCCGAGCTGTCAGCGTCGCGCCGTCCATCACTCGCGGAGGCGGCGGTGAGTCCCGCCGGCACCGCGAGCCGCTGCAGGACGGCGAACACGATCTCGAAGACGATGGCGAGTGCGATCACCAGGAGCGAACCGCCGAGGACCTCTTCGTAGTCCTGGTTCGCGAGCCCGGAGAACGCGTACCCGCCGAGACCGCCCGCGTTGATGTACGCGGCCAGGGTGGCGGTGGCGATGACCTGGAGCACCGCGGCGCGGATGCCACCGACGATGAGCGGGAGCCCGAGCGGGATCTCCACCTTCGTCAGCAGCTGCCACGTCGTCATGCCCTGGGCGCGTGCGGCGTCGATCGTCACACGGTCGATCGCCTCGAGCCCGGAGTACGTGCCGGCCAGGATCGAGGGGATCGCGAGGATCACGAGGGAGATCAGCGGCGCCTGGATGCCGAGGCCGATCCACAGGGCGAGGATCGTCAGGAGGCCGAGGGTCGGGAGCGCGCGGACACCGCCGGAGAACCCGACGGCCAGGCTCTTGCCCTTGCCGGTGTGGCCGATGACCAGCCCGAGCGGCACCGCGATCGCACACGCGATGACGACGGAGAGCAGGGTGATCCAGATGTGTTCGACCAGGCGGACGGGGATGCCGTTCGGTCCGGTCGAGTTCGCGGGGTCGAAGATCCAGGCGATGGCGCCGGCGAAGAGGTTCACGCGGAGACCTCCCCGGTGCGGACGTCGGCCGCGGCACGGCGCCGGACACTGCGGGCGGCGCGGCCGCTCCCCCGGGTCCAGGGCATCACGATGCGTCCGATGAGCACGAGCAGCGCGTCGATGACGAGTGCGAGCACGATCGTCAGGACGATGCCCGTCAGGATCTCGACGCTGATGCCGCGCTTCAGGCCGTCGGTGAGCAGGAAGCCGAGGTTCGGGATGCCGAGGAGCGCACCGACCGTGACGAGGCTCACCGTGCTCACGGCGACGACCCGGATGCCGGCGAGGAGGACCGGGCCGGCGAGCGGGAGCTCCACGCGGAAGAACCGCTGCGTGGGCGAGTAGCCCATGGCCTCTGCCGCGTTGACGACGGCGGGGTCGACGGCGTCGAGCGCGTCCGCGGCCGAGCGGGCCATCAGCGCGACGCCGTAGATCGTCAGCGCGATCACCACGTTGAGCGGGTCGAGGATGTTCGTCCCGAGCAGTGGCGGCAGCGCGAGGAACAGCGGGAACGACGGGATCGCGTAGAGCAGGCTCGCCACCACGACGATCGTCGAGCCGGTCGCGCGGGCACCACGGCGCCCCTTGCGCAGCCGGTTCACGAGCAGACCGATCGGGACCGACAGCACGAAGCTGATCACGATCGGCGGGACCGACAACCAGACGTGCGCGATCAGGTTCGACGTGATCGTGTCGAGGTTGCCGGTGACCCAGTTCACGCGGTGTCCCGGGTCGGCTGCGGAACGGCGGACGCCGCGTCCACCACCTGCACCGGCCCGGTGAGCACACCAGCGGCACGGCCGTCGCCGTCCACCACGATCGGCCCGGTCGGCGTCTGCTCGACGCGGAGCGCACGACGACCGCGGCCGGCACCGATGAAGTTCGCGACGAAGTCGTCGGCGGGCTCCGCGAGGATCTCCGCCGGCGTGCCGAGCTGGGCGATCTCGCCGCCCTTCTTCAGGATGACGACCTGGTCGCCGAGCTTGAAGGCCTCGTCGATGTCGTGGGTGACGAACACCACCGTCTTGCCGAGTTCACGCTGCAACCGGATGAGCTCGTCCTGCAGGTCGTTGCGGACCAGCGGGTCCACCGCGCCGAAGGGCTCGTCCATGAGCAGGATGTTCGGGTCGACGGCGAGCCCGCGAGCGACACCGACGCGCTGCTGCTGCCCACCGGACAGCTGCGACGGGTAGCGGTCGGCGAAGGCACGGTCGAGGCCGACGGTGTCCATCAGCTCGAGGGCGTGCGCCCGTGCGTCCTGCTTGGACACGCCGGTGAGCAGCGGCACCGTGGCGATGTTGTCCGCGACCTTGCGGTGCGGCAGCAGCCCGGCGTTCTGCATCACGTAGCCGATGCTGCGGCGGAGCTTCACGGGGTCGACCCCCGCGACGTCCTCGCCGTCGATCGCCACGGAACCCGACGAGGGGTCGACCATGCGGTTGATCATGCGGAGCAACGTCGTCTTGCCACAACCGCTGGACCCGACGAAGACCGTCGTGGTGCGCGATGGGATGACGAGGTCGAACCGCTCGACGGCATTGGTGCCGTCCGGGTACGTCTTGCGCACCGAGCGGAACTCGATCATGGGTGCCCTTCTGGTAGGAGGTAGCCCGACTCCGAGTGAGAGTACCCGTCAGCACCGACAGCGGTTCGTCCGCGTGACGATCCGTGACGACTTCCGGACAGCCGAGCGCCCGCACCTCCGGTTCGGAGAGCGGGCGCTCGTCGGATTGGTGTGGCGGGTCAGGCGGTGGCGACGACCGATTCCATGTACGTCTTGACCATGGCCCGGTACGCCTCGATCAGGGCGGCGTCCGGTGCGCTGCGGTCCTGGTGGGCCCGGGCGAGCACGGCGTGGCCGGACTCGGTGAGGACGACCCAGGCGCGCGTGACCGCGTCGTTCGCCGGCAGCCCGAAGCGCTCGCGCATGATCGTGCCGACGGCACCCCCGAGCGCCGCCATGCGGTCCTCGGCGTCCCCCACGCCGGAGTCCGCTGCGTCGCCGAAGCGGATCGCGCGGAAGCCCGGCTCGGTGCGGTACATGTCGCTCGTCATGTCGATGAGCGCGTCGCAGGCGTCCTGCCACGTCGTCGCGCCGCTCGCGTCGAGCGCCTCGACGAAGCGGGAGGCGAGTCGCTGCGTGCAGCGGATCGCGAGTGCCTCGACCACGGCGATGCGGTCCGGGAAGTACCGGTACACCGTGCCGATGGACGCCCCCGCCCGCTCGGCGACCATGGCCGTGGTGAGCCGCTCGAACCCGATCTCGTCGATCACCGCGGCTGCGGCGTCCAGGAGTCCGGCGAGGCGCGCCGAACTGCGGGCTTGGACCGGCTCGTTCCTGAGCAGTGATGATCCCCCCGGCAGTGCGTTCGAAACCTCGGTGACGAGCACGTGTTCTCCTTCTCGCGGTGGCCGCGGGCTGTTGGTGTGACGGGACGGAGCGGCGGGGCCGACCGACGGGGCCAACTCTCGCAGAGGACGGCTGGAACATCGCTGCGATTCTCGGGGTGTCTTCTGCCGTCGTGGACATCTTGCGTCCAGTGCGTGGAATGATGGGGCGATGCCCGACCCGACGTCCCACGAACCGTCGCTGGCCGAGCCGATCCTGCACCGGGCCGCCCGCATCGAGGACGCCGTGCAGGAGTTCCGCGAACAGCGTGCCCGACGCCGCGGTCTCGTCCCCACCGTCATTCCGTACACGGGCTACGGCGCGCCGGGGTGGATCCGGGTGCTCTGCCGCGTGCTGCTGACCCGGCGCGGCCTGGCATCCGACGCCTCGTTCGAGGGTGTGCGCGGCTGGAAGACCTTCACGAGTGTCGCCGTCGACCACGCGGAGGTCACGATCACGGCCGGCGGGACCACCCACACCGTGCAGTCCGACCGCGGCGGGGTCGTCGACACCATCGTGCCGATCGACCTCGAACCGGGGTGGCAGACGATCCGCCTGTCCGCCGGCGGACAGCGCGACGTCGAAGCCGACGTCTTCATCGTCCACCCGGACACCCGGTTCGGGCTGCTCTCCGACATCGACGACACCGTGATGGTCACGTCGCTCCCCCGGCCGATGCTCGCGGCGTGGAACTCCTTCGTCCTCACCGAGCACGGACGCCGCCCGGTCCCCGGCATGTCGGTGCTGTACGAACGCGTCCTCGCGCAGCACCCGGGCGCGCCGACCGTCTACCTGTCCACCGGCGCGTGGAACGTCGCACCGACGCTGCAGCGCTTCCTGACCCGGAACATGTACCCGTCCGGCACCCTGCTCCTCACCGACTGGGGTCCCACCCACGACCGTTTCTTCCGGAGCGGGCAGATGCACAAGCACGAGAACCTGCGGCGCCTCGCCCGGGACTTCCCGGACGTGCAGTGGCTCCTGGTCGGCGACGACGGCCAGCACGACGAGACCCTGTACGGCGACTTCGCGCGCGAACACCCGGAGAACGTCGCCGGCGTCGCGATCCGCCAGCTGTCCACGAGTGAAGCGGTCCTCGCCGGTGGTCGGTCCCGCGCGCAGGAGCGCTCGAAGGCGTCCACGGCGCCGTGGGTCTACGCGCCCGACGGCGCCGGACTCTGGACCGAACTCGGCCGGATCGGGCTCGCCGACATCGACTGAGCGGCACCAGGACTGTACGGAACATCAGCCCCGCCGTCACGACGCCGGTGGAACACCGGTGGGCGGTGGTTCGATCGGGTCATGGCACAGCGCATCGAAGACCACGCGATCATCGGGGACTGCTACACGGCTGCCCTGGTCGACCGGGCCGGCACCATCGACTGGGCCTGTCTCCCCCGGTTCGACGCACCGTCGACCTTCGCCGCGCTCCTCGGTGACGAGCACGCCGGGCACTGGTCGCTCCGCCCGTCCGACCAGCACGCCACGGCCGAACGGCGCTACGACCCGGACACCCTCGTCCTGACCACCGTCTGGACCACCGACTCCGGCATCGTCGAGGTCACCGAGTTCATGCCGATCGACGCGCACCGGGCGACCATCGTCCGCCGGGTGCGGGGCCTCCGCGGGTCGGTGGAGATGCGGCAGACGCTGCGGATCCGGTTCGACTACGCCCGAGCGCTCCCCTGGGTCCGGCAGATCGGGGACGACGACGACCCCGCGCTCCTCGCCACCGCCGGCCCCGCGTCCGTGATCGTCCGGGGCATCCGCTTCCACGCCGACGACCACCGGCACCTCGCCGTCGCCACCGTGCGGGACGGCGACGTGCTCGACACCGTGCTGACCTGGTACCCCTCGCACCGCGAACCGCCGGTGCCGATCGACGTCGACGCGGCCCTCGCCCACACGAAGGACTGGTGGCACGCGTGGACCGGCAAGACCCGGGTCGAGGGCCGGTACGCGGCGGAGACCCGGCAGTCGCTGCTGTTCCTCCGGGCGATGACCCACGCCGAGACCGGCGGAGTCGTGGCGGCCGCCACCACGAGCCTCCCCGAAGACCCGGGCGGCGAACGCAACTGGGACTACCGCTACGTCTGGCTCCGCGACGCCTCCCTCGCACTCGCGTCGCTCATCGCGCACGGGTACCAGGACGAGGCGAAGCACTGGCGTGGCTGGCTCCTCCGGGCGATCGCCGGTGACCCGGCCGACGTGCAGATCATGTACGGCATCGCCGGGGAGCGGGAGCTCCCCGAGTGGGAGCTCGACCACCTGGCCGGGTACGCCGGCTCGAAGCCGGTGCGTGTCGGGAACGGTGCGTACACGCAGTACCAGGGCGACGTCTTCGGTGAGGTGCTCGCCGCACTCCACGACGCCCGCGAGCTCGGGGTCGAGGAGAACGCCGACTCCTGGGCCCTGCAGCGCGCACTGCTCGGCTACGTCGAGGAGCACTGGCAGGAACCCGACAACGGCATCTGGGAGATGCGCGGCCCCCGTCGGCACTTCACCCACTCGCGCGCGATGATCTGGGCGGCGTTCGACCGCGGGGTCGCCGCGGTGGAGGAGTTCGGGCTCGAAGGACCGGTCGACCGCTGGCGGAGCCTCCGCGACGCCGTGCGCGCCGAGATCGACGAGCACGGGTACGACAGGGCCCGCGGTGCGTTCCGGCAGCACTACGACACGGACGAGGTCGACGCGAGCCTGCTCGTCCTCCCGCAGATCGGCTTCTGCAAGGCGGACGACCCGCGGATGCTCGGCACGGTCAAGGCGATCGAGGACGACCTCCGCGTCGGCTCCGACGGCCTCGTGCTCCGCTACCGCACGTCCGCCGGGTTCGACGGGCTCAGCGGGAGCGAGCACCCGTTCCTCGCGTGCTCGTTCTGGCTCGTCGAGCAGTACGCCGCGTCCGGCCGGATCGAGGACGCCGAGCGCCTGATGGACGTCCTCGTCGGCTACGCCAACGACGTCGGCATGCTCTCGGAAGAGGTCGACGTCGCGACCGGCCACCACATCGGCAACACGCCGCAGGCGCTGTCGCACCTGACGCTCGTCGCCGCCGCGGACGCGATCAACCGCGCACGGGGCAAGGCCTCCGGCCACCGCACGCGCATCCCCCAGCGCGACGGCGGCACCCGCTCCTGGACCGGCGAGGGCGAGCGCGCGGGCACTCCCGCCTGACCGCCCCGCGGCCCCGCCCCGCCCCGCCCCGGCGCCGCCGCGCCGCCCCGGCGCCGCCCCGCCCCGGCGCCGCGCCCGCCTCGCCCCACGGCAGGCGGTCGAAACCCGCGTAGGAAGTTGAAACGCGCGTAGGCGGTCAGAAGTTCCGACCACCCACGCGCGATTCGACATCCCACCGCGGCCGCGATGGGAAGAAACGCACGACCACGACGGACGGGAGGCCCGGTGCCAGCTGGCACCGGGCCTCCCGTCCGTCAGATCCGCAGGATCGCAGTCGTCAGGAAGACGACTCCCAGTCCGCCGGGCCGCGCGAGCCCGCGCGGTACTCCTCGAGCGGGACGTCGTTCGCCTTCCAGGCGGCGACGACCGGCTCGACGATCTCCCAGCAGCGCTCCGCGACGTCGCCGCGGATCGAGAGCAGCGGGTCGTCGTGGAAGATGCCGTTGAGGACCTCGCCGTACGGGGTCAGCTCGCCGTCGCTGAACGAGGAGGACAGGGTGACCTGGCCCATCTCGAACGGGTTGCCGCCGCCGTTCGCCGACACGGTCAGCTCGATCTCGTCCGGGTTCAGGACGATGCGGAGCGTGTCCGTCTTCGGGCGACCGCTGAGGCCGGAGGGCAGACGCGGCACCGGCTTGAACGTGATCAGGACTTCCTTGCGGCTGGCACCGAGTGCCTTGCCGGAACGGAGCGTGAAGGGGACGCCCTTCCAGCGGGCCGTGTCCACCTCGACCGAGATCTCCGCGAGGGTCTCGGTCTTGCGGGAGGGCTCGACGCCGTCCTCGTCCTGGTACGACGGCAGGTCCTTGCCGTCGATCGTGCCGGCCGTGTAGACGGCGCGGCGCGAGGCGATCTTCGGGTCGTCACCCTTGAGCTGCGTGGAGCGGAGCGCACGCGCGAGCGACGAACGGAACTCGACGGCGTCGATCGCAGCCGGGGCGTCCATCGTGACGAGCCCGAGGATCTGCAGCAGGTGCGACTGGATCATGTCGACCATCGCGCCGGCCTCGTCGTAGTACTGGGCGCGGTTCTCGAGACCGAGGGTCTCGTCGTAGAAGATGTCGACCTTCTCGATGTTGTCCGCGTTCCAGATCGGCTCGAACAGACGGTTCGCGAAGCGCAGACCGATGATGTTCAGGACCGTGGTGCGTCCGAGGAAGTGGTCGGTGCGGTGCACGCGCTCTTCCGGGACGAGCTTCAGGACGGTCTCGTTGAGGGCCTTCGCGCTGGCGACGTCGGTGCCGAACGGCTTCTCGAACGCGAGCGTGGTGCCCTCGGGGAGCTCGACCTGCTCGAGCGCCTCGCAGATGTCCGAGGCGATCTGCGGCGGGAGCGCGAAGTACAGGATCGGCTCGTTCTCGGCGGCCGCGAGGAGCGCCTCGAGGTGCTTCGGGTCGGTCGGGTCACCCTGGATGAACTCGGTCGACTCGATGGTCGCGTCCACCTCCGGGCCCTTGACGTCCTGCGTGGCGAAGGACTTCGTGACGATGTCCTTCCACTGCTCGGGGGAACGCTCGCTGCGGCCCGTGCCGATCAGCTGCACGGGGACGGCACGGCCGCTCTGCAGGAACGTGCCGAGGCCCGGCAGGAGCAGACGGGAGGCGAGGTCGCCCGTCGCGCCGAAGATGATGAGGGTGCGCTTGTCGGTCACCGGAGGTGACTCCTTTCGCGTGGTGGTGGGGTCCGCATGGCTCAAGCCGTACACGGGCCGGATGATTCCCCTGGCAGGAACGCTCTCGCGCGCCGTGTCCGGGAAGGTCGTCTGGACGCAGTTCGGGCGGCACCGGTGGAGGTGCCGCCCGAAGCGTCAAGTGCGGGTCATGACGATGTCAGTGCTGCTGACATCAGTGACCGAAGTTGCCGCGGTAGTACTCGAAGACCCAGCCCACCAGCGTGACCGTGATCAGCACGAGGCCGATCGGGACGATCCAGAGGCCGGCCGCGACACCGAGGAAGGTGATCGCGACGGCGCCGGCGAGGAGGATCGGCCACCACGACCACGGGCTGAAGTGCCCGAGCTCGGCGTCGCCGTCCTCGATGTTGGCGTCCTGGCGGTCTTCCGGCAGGTCGCCGCCCTGTGCGGACAGCACCCGCCCGAGGTAGAACGCGATGAACGCGGACATGATGCCGACCAGGCCGATGCCGACCGTGCCGACCGGCTCCCAGCCACCGTTGTGGGCGAGGGCGAACCAGACCGTGTAGGCGGCGTCCGCGAGGATGAAGAACCCGAAGAGGATCCAGAACAGGTTGACGTTGGCGCGCATCGCCTTACTTCACCTCGCCCTTCGCGGCGTCGTAGGTCGGGGCATCGGGCGCGTCCTTCGCGGGACCCACACCGATCGGCACACCCGCTTCGGGGTGGTTCAGGTCGAATGCCGGGGACTCCGAGCGGATGCGCGGGATCGACGTGAAGTTGTGCCGCGGCGGCGGGCAGGAGGTCGCCCACTCGAGCGAGCGGCCGTAGCCCCACGGGTCGTTCACGGCCACCTTCGGGGCGTTCCGCGCGGTGACGTAGACGTTGAAGATGAACGGCAGGAACGAGATGCCGAGGATCATCGCGCCGATGGTCGACAGCTGGTTCATCCAGGTGAAGCCGTCGTTCGGCAGGTACGTCGCGTAACGACGCGGCATGCCGATGACGCCCAGCCAGTGCTGGATGAGGAACGTCGTGTGGAAGCCGATGAACAGGAGCCAGAAGTGGATCTTGCCGAGGCGCTCGTTGAGCATCCGACCCGTCCACTTCGGCCACCAGAAGTAGAAGCCGGAGAACATCGCGAAGACGACGGTGCCGAAGACCACGTAGTGGAAGTGCGCGACGACGAAGTACGAGTCCGAGACGTGGAAGTCGAGCGGCGGGGACGCCAGGATGACACCCGTCAGACCACCGAACGTGAAGGTGATCAGGAAGCCGATCGCCCAGAGGATCGGGGTCTCGAAGGTCACCGAGCCACGCCACATCGTGCCGACCCAGTTGAAGATCTTCACGCCGGTCGGGACCGCGATGAGCATCGTCATGAGCGAGAACCACGGCAGCAGCACCGAACCGGTGACGTACATGTGGTGCGCCCACACCGTGACCGAGAGGGCCGCGATGGCGATGGTCGCGTAGACGAGGGTCTTGTACCCGAAGATCGGCTTGCGGCTGAAGACCGGGAAGACCTCGGAGACGATGCCGAAGAACGGCAGCGCGATGATGTAGACCTCGGGGTGGCCGAAGAACCAGAAGAGGTGCTGCCAGAGCAGCGCTCCGCCGTTGGCCGGGTTGAAGATCTGGGCGTCGAACACGCGGTCGAGACCGAGGCCGAAGAGCGCGGCGGCGAGGACCGGGAAGGCCATCAGCACGAGCAGCGAGGTCACGAGGGTGTTCCACGTGAAGATCGACATGCGGAACATCGTCATGCCCGGGGCACGCATCGTGATGATCGTCGTGATGAAGTTCACCGCGCCGAGGATCGTCGAGAAGCCCGTCAGGCCGAGCCCGAACACCCAGAGGGTGCCACCGAGGCCTGGTGTGAACGTCGTGTCACTGAGTGGTGCGTAGGCGAACCAGCCGAAGGACGCGGCGCCCTGCGGGGTGAGGAAGCCACCGACGGCGATGAGGCCACCGAAGAAGTACAGCCAGAAGGCGAACCCGTTCAGTCGCGGGAACGCGACGTCCGGGGCACCGATCTGCAGCGGCATGATCGCGTTCGCGAAGCCCGAGAACAGCGGCGTCGCGAAGAGCAGCAGCATGATCGTGCCGTGCATCGTGAACAGCTGGTTGTACTGCTCCTTCGTCGCCACCAGCTGCAGGCCGGGCTCGAAGAGCTGTGCGCGGATGACCAGGGCCATCACGCCGGCGAGCAGGAAGTACAGGAACGACGTGATCAGGTACATGTACCCGATCGTCTTGTGGTCCGTGGAGGTGATCCACCGGACGATGATGTTGCCCTTCCGACCGACCTTCGACGCCTGGAAGTCCGGCGTCGAGGTGGCAGTCGGTTGGCCGACGAATGACGTTGTCATCTGGCGAGCCCCTACTTGTCGTCTGACGCCGTGACAGGCGCCTTGTTGTCAGGCTGGTTCGTGTTGGTGTTGTACTCGTCGCCGAGCAGGCCCACCTTGCCCTGGTCCTTGAGCGTGTCGAGGTACGCCTGGTACTTCGCGGGCGACACGACCTTCACCTGGAAGAGCATCAGCGAGTGGTACTCGCCGCAGAGCTCGGCGCACTTGCCCTGGTAGGTGCCGACCTTCTCCGGGATGAAGTACTCGTAGTTCGTCTTCCCCGGGAGCATGTCCTTCTTGTAGAGGAAGTCGATGATCCAGAAGGAGTGGTCCACGTCGCGGGAGTCGAGCTCGATCTTGACCTTCTTGCCGACCGGCAGGTAGAGGGTCGGGAGCTGCGACTCGTCGATCGCGCCGTTCGCGTTCTCTTCTTCCTGGGCCTGGATGCCCTGGTAGTAGACGCTCTTCGACGGGTCGTTCTGGTCGATGTAGTTGAAGTCCCACGCCCAGCGCTTGCCGTAGACGTGCACCGTGGTGTCCGGCTGCGCGAAGGGCTTCTCGATCGCGGCCTGGTCCTTCGCGGTGAAGGCGAAGAAGCCGAGCACGAGGATCAGCGGCACGATCGTGTAGAAGATCTCGAGCGGCATGTTGTAGCGCATCTGCACCGGGAGGCCGGTCTGGCCCTTCCGACGGCGGTAGACGATCGCTGCCCAGATGATCAGGCCCCACACGATGAGACCGACGGCGAGGAGCACGACCCAGCTGGTGGTCCACAGGCCGACGATGCGGCTCGTGTGGTTCGTGACGTCCTTCGTCTCATCGGTGCCGGGGAGCCATCCGTTGAGCTGCTGCTGCGAGCAGCCCGCCAGTGCGATGACCAGACCGACGGCCACCGGGACGGCCGCCCAACGTATACGGCGATTCGAACGCACTGTTACCTCTCGGAAAGACTGAAGCCGCGGGCTCAGCCCGTCGAGACCGACGTCGGGTCACAGAGGTGACCCATGGCTGGCTCCCAGCTTGGTTGGGACACTCCTAGCTTACTCGCAGCTGGTGACGCCTCGTGCACACCCGACACACCCTCGGGCCGGATCGGCGCGGGTCGGACAGGGATTTTCCCTGGTCAACCGCAGGTGTCGTCGAGTGTGAGAAGTCCGGCATGCAGAAACGCGGGTGGGGAGCGACCGTGTCGGTCGTTCCCCACCCGCGTTCACGCGTCGGTGGCTGCGGATCAGTGGAAGCTGTCTCCGCAGGCGCAGCTGCCCTGGGCGTTCGGGTTGTCGATCGTGAAGCCCTGCTTCTGGATCGTGTCCTCGAAGTCGATCGTGGCGCCGTCGAGGTACGGGACGCTCATCTTGTCGACGACGACCTCGACCCCGTCGAACTCCGCCGTGGTGTCCCCGTCGAGCAGGCGCTCGTCGAAGTACAGCTGGTAGATCAAGCCCGAGCAACCACCCGGCTGCACGGCGAGGCGCAGGCGGAGGTCGTCGCGCCCTTCCTGCTCGAGGAGGCTCGCGACCTTGCCCGCGGCGGCGTCACTGAGCAGGACGCCGTGCGACGGCGTCGCCGTGGCAGCCACGTCCGTGACGACGGCTTCGTTCGTGATGGTGTCGCTCATGCGCGCCTCCCTCTCGCAGCGGTGCGGTTCACCGCGCCTGGTCCGATTGTAAGCACGCCCACCGACCGACGTGAGCCGTTGTGGAGAACGTGCACCGGGCCTCCAGGCTGGGTCGTGTCGTCAGCGCGTCGCCAGGCGAGCCAGCAGGATCGCCTCGGAGGCGATCGCACGGTGCAGGACACCGAGGTGCTGGGACTCGTTCGGGCTGTGCGCACGGGTGTCGGGGTCCTCGACGCCGGTCACCAGGATCTGCGCCTCCGGGAACTCCGCGGCCAGGTCGGACACGAACGGGATCGAGCCGCCGATGCCCTGCTCGACGGGCGCGGCGCCCCAGCCCTCGGCCATCGCGGTCCGCGCTTCCTGCACCGCCCAGCCGCTGGTGTCCACCAGGAAGCCGTCGCCGGCGTCCGGCTCGCTGATCTCCACGCGGGCACCGAACGGCGTGTGGGCGTGGATGTGCCGCTCGACCGCGGCGTACGCGTCCGTGGCCGCCTGGCCCGGCGCGACGCGCACCGAGACCCGCGCGGACACGGTCGGCAGCAGCGTGTTCGAGGCGTTCGCGACGCTCGGGACGTCCATGCCCGTGACCGTGATCGACGGCTGGAACCACATCCGGGACAGCACGTCGCCCGTGCCGACCGGCTTCGCGCCCGGGACCAGCGCGGCGTCGGCGGCGAGCTCGTCCTCGGAGCGGGCCGGGACCGGCGCGTCGTACGCGGTGAGGCCGTCGACCGCGACCGAACCCGCGTCGTCGTGCAGCGAGGCGAGGAGCCGGACCATCGGGAGCATCGCGTCGGGGGCCGCTCCCCCGAACATGCCGCTGTGGCTGGCGTGCTCGAGCGTCGTGAGGGTCAGCTTGAACGTGACGTTGCCGCGGAGGGAGACGGTGATCGCCGGGACCTCGGTCGACCAGTTGTCGCTGTCGGCCACCACGATGACGTCGGCGGCGAGGTGCTCCTTCTGCTCGCGGAGGAAGGTGCGGAACGAGCGGGAGCCGAACTCCTCCTCCCCCTCCACGAACAGCACGATGCCGAGGTCGAGGTCGTCACCGAACTGCGCGTGCAGGGCCCGGAGCGAGGCGATGTGGGTCATCACACCGGCCTTGTCGTCCGAGGCGCCGCGGCCGTACAGACGGTCCCCGCGGAGCGTCGGCTCGAACGGCGGGGTCTCCCAGAGCGCGTCGTCGCCCTGCGGCTGGACGTCGTGGTGGGCGTAGAGCATCACGGTCGGCTTGCCGTTCCGGGCCGGGCGGACCGCGAGGATCGCCGGCTGGCCGAGCTCGACGCCGTCGTGCTCGGCGCCTTCGGCGCTGTCGGCGCTCTCGGCGCTGTCCGCGCTTTCGGCGCCGTCCGCGTCCGCGGGCGTGTCGCCGCTCACCGCGCTGCGGACGATCCGGACCTCCTCGAACACGCCGGTGTCCCGCGCGAGCTCCGCCACCGCCTCGGCGCTCCGGCGCACGTTCGCCGCGTCGAACGCCGACCACGACACCGACGGGATCCGCACCAGGCCTGCGAGATCGGCGATCGTCCGGGGCAGGTCACCCTGCACCTGTTCGCGGAGGGCGTCGAGGAGCCGGGGGTCGGTCGCGGGTGCGGACTGTGCGGTGTCGGTCATGCCCGGTAATCTAGAGGACACCGGCACCGGGGCGCTCCTCGGTGCACCGCTCACCGACAGCAGGAATCACCGTGGCGAAGGCAGCACCGAAGACCAACACGACAGTCAACCCCTCCGAAGAGGAACTGCTCGAACAGGGCAAGGGTCGTCCGACGCCGTCGCGCCGTGAGCGCGAAGCCGCCAACCGCCGCCCGCTCGTCGGCAACACCCCCGTCGACAAGAAGGCCGCCCGCGCGCGTCTCACCAACGAGCGCGAGAAGGCCCGGGTCGGCATGGCCAACGGTGAGGAGCGCTACCTCCCCGCCAAGGACAAGGGCGAGCAGCGCAAGTTCGTGCGCGACTACATCGACGCCCGCTGGAACGTCGGCGAAGTGATGATGCCCATCCTGGTGATCTTCCTGATCGTCGGGTTCGTCGCGTCGCAGACCGCGGCGGCCTCGTACGCGCTGCTCCTCGTGTGGGCGTTCGTCGCACTGTTCATCATCGACTGCCTGGTGCTCTGGTTCGTCCTGCGCCGCAAGCTCACCGCGAAGTTCGGCGAGTTCCAGAAGGGCTCGTTCCTCTACATCCTGACGCGGGCGTGGCAGCTGCGGTTCCTCCGCCTCCCCAAGCCCCAGGTCAAGCGCGGCCAGTACCCCGCCTGACCCCTCCTGCTCCGCGCGAAGCGCCGTCGGCCCCCGGGCCGGCGGCGCTTCGTCGTCCGTGCTTCGTCGTCCGCGCTTCGTCGTCCGCGCTTCGTCGTCCGCGCTTCGTCGTCCGCGCTTCGTCGTCCGTGCTTCGTGCGCGCCCCGTGGTCCCCGGCGGTTCCTCGCGCGGTCATGACACCCCGTGTGCGGGACGCCGACCGGTCACGAACCGTCACCCGGCGAGCGATCACGCGACGATCTGCGACCGCTCGGCGGACGTGAGCGGGGTGTCGCGACCGCTCGCGGTCGCCATCCGAAGTGGCCCGGCGCGCGGCGGCACCACCACGGTGGCGTGCGGGCCACCCGCCGGACGGGAGGCTCGGCGCCGGGCCGCAACGAGCCTCCCGGCCGGTGGGTGGTGACGACCGACGAGGCCGCGAGATCGCACTTCGTGTCGCCTTGCTCACGTCGAGGCAACACGAAGCGCGATCTCACGCCCGTGTCGTGGCCCGGCGCCGGACGGGAGGCTCGGTGCCGGGCCACGACGAGCCTCCCGGCCGCCGGGTGGTGACGACCGACGAGGCCGCGAGATCGCACTTCGTGTCGCCTTGCTCACGTCGAGGCGACCGCAAGTGCGATCTCACGCCCGCGCGTGGCGCGGCGCCGGACGGGAGGCTCGGTGGCGGGCCGCAACGAGCCTCCCGGCCCGTGGGTGGTGACGACCGCCGAGGCCGCGAGATCGCACTTCGTGTCGCCTTGCTCACGTCGAGGCGACACGAAGTGCGATCTCACGCCCGCGCGTGCGCGCCGCGCCCCGCGCGGGCGCGCGCGCCCCGCCCGCGCGGGGGCGCCCCGCCCCAGCGCCCCGCGCGGCAGCCCGCGCGTCAGCGCGCGGCGCGCCGCAAGCGGCGTCGGCGCAGCCGGTTGATCCGCGTGGCCCAGGTGGGCCCCTCGTAGAGGAACGCCGTGTAGCCCTGCACCAGGGTCGCGCCGGCGTCGATCCGGGCCTGGACGTCGGCCTCCGAGGTGACGCCCCCGACCGCGATCACGCAGAAGTCCGACGGCACCGCGGCCCGCACGCGCCGGAGCACGTCGAGCGAGCGCCCGGCCAGCGGCGCTCCGGAGAGTCCCCCGGCACCCATCGCCGCGACGGCGTCAGCAGGGGTCCGGAGCCCGGACCGGTCGATCGTGGTGTTGTTGGCGATGACCCCGGCGAGCCCGAGGTCCACCGCGAGCCCGGCGATCGCGTCGATCTGTTCGTCGGTGAGGTCCGGCGCGATCTTCACGAGCACGGGCACGCGTCCGGCGGCGGCCTTCACGGCGGAGAGCAGCGGCCGGAGCTGGTCGAGTTCCTGCAGGCCGCGGAGCCCCGGCGTGTTCGGCGAGCTGACGTTCACCGCGAGGTAGTCCGCGAAGGGGGCGAGGAGCCGGGTCGACTCGAGGTAGTCCTCGACGGCGTCGGCGACGTCGACCACGCGGCTCTTGCCGATGTTCACGCCGATGACCGGGCGGCCGGGGTTCCGGCGTGCGCGTTCCAGGCGGCGGGCGGCGGCTGCGGCGCCGCGGTTGTTGAAGCCCATCCGGTTGATCAGGGCGCGGTCCTCGATGAGCCGGAAGAGCCGGGGCTTCTCGTTGCCCGGCTGTGGCTTCGCGGTGATCGTGCCGACCTCGACGTGGCCGAAGCCGAGGAGCCCCAGGCCGGCGATGCCGCGGGCGTCCTTGTCGAACCCGGCGGCGAGGCCGAAGCGGGAGGGGAAGTGGATGCCCATCGTGGTGACGCCGTCGGCTGCCGCGGGGCGGGAGTACCGCTCGACGACTCCGGAGAGGAAGGGCACGTGCGGCAGCCAGCGGATCACGGCGAAGGCGACGTGGTGGGCGCGCTCGGGGTCCATGTTGGCGAAGACGGACCGGAAGACGACGGCGTACCCGCCGCGGACGAGCCGCTCGGCGACGCCGCTCACGCGGACCCCCCGGAAGCGGACGGGGCCCCGGAAGCGGACGATGACCCGGACGCGGCCGAAGCGCCAGAACCAGCAGCCCCGTGGTGGTCGATCCGCAGCTGCCCGATCGCGGACTCGAAGTCCTCGAGCGAGTCGAACGCCTGGTACACGCTGGCGTACCGCAGGTAGGCGACCTCGTCGAGCTCCCGCAGCGGGTCGAGGATCGCGAGCCCGATGTCGTTCGCCTCGATCTGGCTGGCGCCGGAGGACCGCACGATCTCCTCCACCCGCTGCGCGAGCACCGCGAGGTCGGAGTCGGTCACGGGTCGCCCCTGGCACGCCTTCCGCACGCCGGAGATGATCTTCTCCCGCGAGAACGGCTCGAGCACCCCGTTGCGCTTGACGACGTTGAGCGATGCCGTCTCGGTCGTGGAGAAACGTCGACCGCAGTTCGGGCACTGGCGGCGTCGACGGATGGAGGTGCCGTCGTCGCTGGTGCGGGAGTCGACGACGCGGGAGTCCGGGTGGCGGCAGAAGGGGCAGAACATGTCGGCCCCAGGCTATCGGTTCACACGCTCCGTCACGGCGGCCCCGTGTGCGGGGAGCTGTTCCTCGGTCGAGAGCGCCACGATGTGCGGCGCGACCTGGGCGAGGGCGTCCGCCGTGTAGCGGATCACCTGCTGCGGCCGGAGGAACGTGGACGCGGAGAGCCCGGACCCGAAGCGCGCCTGGCCGCCGGTCGGCAGCACGTGGTTGGAGCCGGCGAGGTAGTCCCCGAGGCTCACGGGCGTGCTCGGTCCGACGAACACCGCACCCGCGGCGTCGATGTCGGCGAGCACCGCGTCGTCGTCGGCGGTCTGGATCTCGAGGTGCTCCGGTCCGTACGCGTTGCTCACGGTGGCCGCGTCGGCGAGCGAGTCGACGAGGACGACGGCGGACTGCGGTCCGTCCAGGGCGGCCTGGAGGCGCACGGCGGTCCCGAGCACGGCCGTCTGCCCCGGGATGGCGGCTTCCACCGCATCGGCGAACGCCGCCGACGTCGTCACCAGCACACTGCCGGCCTGCTCGTCGTGCTCGGCCTGGCTGATCAGGTCGGCGGCCACGAATGCGGGGTCGGCGGTGTCGTCGGCGATCACGAGGATCTCGGTCGCGCCGGCTTCGGCGTCGATGCCGACCACCCCGCGCACCAGGCGCTTCGCGGCGGCGACGTAGTTGTTGCCGGGGCCGGTGACCAGGTCGACGGGTTCGAGCCCGATCGACGGCACGCCGTACGCCAGCGCACCGATCGCGCCGGCGCCGCCCATCGCGTAGACCTCGTCGATGCCGAGGAGCCCGGCGGCGGCGAGGATCGTCGGGTGCACCGCTCCCCCGTGGTCCCGCTGCGGCGGGGAGACGAGCGCGATCGACCCGACGCCGGCGACCTGCGCGGGGACGACGTTCATGACGACGCTCGACGGGTACACGGCCTTGCCGCCGGGGACGTAGAGCCCGACGCGGCGCATCGGCTGCCAGCGCTGGTGCACCTCGGCGCCGTCGGCCAGGGTCGTGACGGATGCGGGCGGCACCTGCGCGGCGCTCGCTGCCCGGACGCGGCGGATCGCCTCGTCGAGTGCTTCGCGGAGTTCCGGCGTCAGGCCGGCGACCGCGGCGGCGATCTCGGCGGCCGGCACCCGCACGTTCGCTGGGGCTCCCCCGTCGAACCGCTCGGCCTGCTCCTGCAGCGCTGCCGCCCCGTGTGCGCGGACGTCCTCGACGAGCACCCGTGCGGCGTCGACCGCGTGCGAGACGTCCCCGGCGGCGCGCGGCATGAGTCGGAGGAGTTCGGCGCGGGCGGGCAGTCCGCCGCGGAGGTCGATTCGCTGCATCATGAGGCCCCCAGCGTACCGAGGGCAGGAGTGCCGCCCGGTAACGTGAGCATCGATGAACTTCGAGAAGGCCCGACGACTCGTCGCCGACCTGGCCCGTGTCAACGAGCGGTACCTGCGCGACGACCACTACCGCAACGACATCCGCGAGCGGCTCGGGCGCACCGTGTCCCGGGTCGACGTCGGCGTCGCCCGACGCGAACGCGACCGTGCGCCCCGGTCCGCGCAGCCGTTCGAGGGGCTCGTGGAGACGAGTCTCGCGATCGCCGGCATCCGCACCGAGGCCCGCGCGCCCGAGGTGGTCCTCGTCGTCGACGAGCTCCGCGAGGGCGCCGCGTTCGCCGGCGTGCAGACCGCCCTCGCCGCTGCGGTCGCGCTCGGGCAGCGCCTGGACCGCCGCGTCCGGGTCGTCATGGTCCGCTGGACGACGCCGGGCAACAGCACCGCCGCCGCCGAGGCCCTGGTGGCCGACCGCTTCCCCGAGACGCGGATCGACGGGCGCCCCGGCGTCCGGGTGGTCCGCCGCGAGGACGTCCTCGACACCGTGTTCGGCGCCGAGGACGTGTGGATGGCCACGCACTGGAAGACCGCGCACGCGATCGACGTCGCCGTCACGGCCGGCGTGATCGACCGCGCCCGGGTCGTGTACCTCGTGCAGGACTACGAGCCCGGCTTCAGCCCGTGGTCGACCGAGTACGCCGTCGCCGCGTCCACGTACCGCGCCGGCTTCCGGATGGTCGTGAACTCCGAGCCGCTCCGCCGCTACCTGTCCGAGGTCGAGGGCATCGACGTCCCCGAGGCGCTGACCTTCGCCCCGCACCTGGACGAGGAGCTCCTGCAGCGCGTGGCCGACGCCCGTCGTCCCGCGGAGGACCGCGTGGTCCGGGTCCTCTTCTACGGGCGCCCGAGCAAGCACCGGAACCTCTTCCGGCTCGGCGTCGCGGCGCTCCGCGTGGCCGTGCAGGAGCTCGCCGACGACGACGTCCGCCTGGAGTTCCACTCCGCCGGCGAACTGCACGGCGACGTGGAGCTCGACGGCGGTCGCGGCGACGTGAAGCTCGTCTCCCACGGCACGATGCCCTGGGACGACTACTTCCGCTTCATCGCGTCGACGAACGTCGTGCTCTCGCTGCAGCACAGCCCGCACCCGAGCCACCCGCCGTTCGACGGGGCGATCTCCGGCGCCCGGGTCGTGACGAACGAGTTCCGCGACACCCGCGGCGCGCTGCACCCGAACCTCGCGGCCGTCCCCGCCGACGCCCGCTCGCTCGGCCTCGCCGTCGCCGACGCCGTCCGCCGGGTCCTCGCCGAGGGACCGACCGGCTACGCCCCGCTCGCCGACGGCGCGCTCGGCGGCACCCTGGAGCGCGCGATCCACGCGCTCGCGACCGAACTCGATGAGGAGTCCGCCCGATGACCCGATCCGTCCTCGTC
Organism: Curtobacterium sp. PhB130; assembly: GCF_003755165.1. Taxonomy (NCBI): domain Bacteria; kingdom Bacillati; phylum Actinomycetota; class Actinomycetes; order Micrococcales; family Microbacteriaceae; genus Curtobacterium; species Curtobacterium sp. PhB130. The sequence continues at coordinate 482,425 of NZ_RKII01000009.1, forward strand.
GTCGTCCCCGTGTACGGCGACCTCGAGTCGCTGCTGCGGTGCGTCGACGGCCTCGTCGAACACCTCGACACGACGCACCACCGCGTGCTCCTCGTGAACGACTGCGGCCCCGACGCCGACACCATCGAGCGCGCGCTGCTCGACCGCACGGCCGGCATGGAGGCGTTCCGGTACGAGCGCAACGCGCAGAACCTCGGCTTCGTCGGCACCTGCAACCGCGCGGTGACCGAACTCGACACCGGCGGCGACGCGGTCCTCCTGCTCAACAGCGACGCCGTCCCGACCGCCGGGTTCCTCGAGGCGATGCTCGAGGTGCTCGACGAGGACCACACCGGCGTCGTCACGGCCCGGAGCGACAACGCCACGATCGCGAGCATCCCCTACCGCCTGACCACGCCGGGTGCCGCCCGCACCGAGGAGCGCACCCGCGCCGTCTGGTCCGAGATCGCCCCGCTGCTGCCGGTGTCCCAGGTGATGCCGGTCGCGATGGGCTTCTGCTTCCTCACCCGCCGCGAGCTCATCACGGAGCACGGCCTGTTCGACGACGCGTTCGCCCCCGGCTACGGCGAGGAGAACGACTACTGCCTGCGCATCGCCGCGCACGGCTGGTCGTCGCGGATCGCGAACCGCGCACTCGTCCTGCACGCGGGCGGCAAGAGCTTCTCCGGCAACCGGAACGCCCTCCGTGCCGCCCACCAGCAGGAACTCGAGCGGCGCTACCCGTTCCTGCCGGACGCCGTCGCCGCCTACCAGCGGCACGGCATGACGGCGACGGAGCGCTTCGCCGACGCGCTGGTGCCCGCCGGCACCGTCCGCCGGGTCGCGGTGGACCTCCGCCACGTCGAGGAGACGGCCGGCCTGGTCGGTGCGCTCGACGCCGCCTTCGGGGACGGGTACCGCCTGGAGGCCCGGCTCCCCTCCGGTGTGCCGGGCCCGGCCGGATGGGCGCTCACGTCCGGTGCCCCGAACGCGGACGACCTGGTCACGGTCACCGTGCTCGTGGACCCGACGCCCGCAGCGGTCGTCCTCGCGAACCGCAGATCGCTGCACATCGTCGTCGTCCGGTCCCCCGAGCCGTGGACCCCGTGGTCCTCCGCGGCGCACCGTGCCGGCTCCGATGCCGTTGCCCCGCTCGTCGACGCGCATGCCGACGTCGTCGTGCCGCGCGGCGAACTCGTCGACGCCGGTCCGGCCATCGCCGCGGCGGTCACCGCTCCGCTGGCCGACCGCGCTGCCGCCGTCGAACGCCGCTGGGCCGCGCTGCTCCCCCTCGACGTCACCGCTGCCGAGGCCGCGGACGCCGGCGCCGCGGACGAGGTCGTCCGGCTCCGCCGCGAACTCCACGAGCTCCGCACGAGCCGGTCGTTCCGGACCGGCCAGGCCATCGCGAAGGTCGCGGGTCGGCTGCCGGGTCGTCGCTGATGGCCGACAAGAACGGGCTCGGCCGCGTCGCTCGGAAGCTCGCGCGACTGGGCCGCGGCCCGGAGAAGCCCCTCACCGTCACCGACAGGCTCGACCGCTGGGCTCGCCGGATCGCCGAGTTCGGCATCGTCGACCGCGCGTACCTCGAGGCCCAGACCGGGCGCCGCTTCGCCACCGACGACGAGGCGATCTCCTTCTACGTGCACAACGACGGGCAGCGCGGCCTGTCGCTGTCCCCGCTCGTCGAGCACGAATGGATGCGCGAGCACCAGCCCGACGCCCGGATGTCCTGGTACGACGCCCTGCACCAGGAAGGGCCGGAGCTCTTCGCGACCGGTCCGCTGTTCGATGCGGGGATCTACGCGGCGACCCTGCCGAGCGCGGAGCGTCCGGCATCCACCCTCGACGCACTCCGGCACTTCGTGCGGAACGCGACCGGCGAGACCACGCTCCCCGTGCCTCCAGGCCGACCGGGAGACGCGCCCACGTGGGCCGCCGCACGCGACGCAGCCGTCCGCACTGCCCGCGCGTTCGCCGACGCGCAGCACCGGACCCGCCGGCGCTACCGCAGCACGTGGGACGGACCGCCGACCGACGAGGTGCTCGCCCGGTACGCCACCGGAGCCGCTCGTCGTGACGCCGAGACGCCGCTCGTGTCCGTGGTGATGCCGGTGTTCCGGCGCGCCGACGTGCTCGGTGCCGCGATCGACTCCGTGCTCGCGCAGCAGTACCCGTCGTGGGAGCTCGTCGTCGTCGACGACGGCTCCGGCGACGCGACCCCCGACCTCGTCCGCGAGCGCGCCGCCACCGACGAGCGGATCCGCCTCGTCGAGCGGGAGAACGGCGGCGCCGGCGCCGCACGCAACACCGGGCTCGCGGCCGTCCGCGGCGAGTTCGTCGCGTTCCTCGACGCCGACAACACCTGGCGGCCGGAGCACCTGGCGGCCGCCGTCGCTGCCCTGCTGCAGGACGACGACGTGTCCGGTGTGCACACCGGCGTGCGGATGGTCGGCGCGAACAACGCGGACGACGCGACCGCTCCCGTGGAGACGTACCGCGGCGAGGACGGCACGCTCGACGACCTGCTCGCCGGCAACTTCATCGACCTCAACGCGGTCGTCGTCCGGCGCTCCGTGGTGGCCGCCGTCGGCCCGTTCGACGAGGCGCTGCGCCGCTGGATCGACTGGGAGTGGCTGCTCCGCATCGGGACCCGGTTCGGTGTCCCGCGCTACGTGCCCGTCCTCGGGGTCGACTACGACAACGTGCGGGACGCCCGGCGGGTGTCCTCCGCGCAGCCCGCGTCGTGGCAGGAGGTGGCGCTCGCGCCGCACCGGATCGACTGGGACGCCCTCGCCGGGGCGGTCCGCGACGACACGCTCGTGTCGATCGTGATGCCCGTCTTCCGGGACTGGACGATGACCCGCCGGGCCGTGTCGGCCGTGCTGACCGCTGCCGACGCCGACGGGGACCGCGTCGAGGTCGTCGTGGTGGACAACGGGTCACCGCGTTCGGTGTCCGCGATCCTCGGCGCCTGGTTCGCCGACGAGCCGCGTGTGCAGCTGCACCGCGAGGACCGGAACCGGAACTTCGCGCTCGGCAGCGACCTGGGTCTCGCGTGGTCCACCGGCGGCACCGTGGTGATGCTCAACAACGACACCGAGGTGGCGTCCGGGTGGCTGCGGCCCCTCGTCGACGCACTGTCCGACCCGTCGGTCCTCGGAGCCCAACCACTCCTGGTCTACCCGGACGGGGTCGTGCAGGCCGCCGGCACCGTCTTCGGTGGCGACAAGGTGCTGCCGTGGCACTTCCTCGGCGACCACCCGCGGTACGACGCGGAACGGGCGCTCGACCCGTCCGCTCCCGCCTCCTCGCGCCGGTTCTCGGCGATCACGGCCGCCGCCGCCGCGTTCCGGGCCGCCGACCTGCTCCGCTGGCGCGGGTTCGACCCGGTCTACGCGAACGGGCTCGAGGACGTGGACCTGTGCCTGCGGGCGCTGTCGTCCTCCCCTGCCGGCTCGGCGTTCGTCGTCGTGCCGTCCTCCCTCGTCGTGCACCACGAGAGCCGATCGCCGGGGCGGGACGATGCCCGGATCGACAACCGGCGGTTGTTCGACGAGCGGTGGCGTGGGCGCTACCCCGCGGCCGATGCCGCAGCCCGGTACGCCGCAGCGGGGCTGGAGTACCTCGGCGTCGAGCCGGGGCTGCCGAAGGGGCACCGGGTGATGGTGCGGTCGTCGCGGCCGGTCATCGTGCGGGGTGACTCCGCGCCGCTCCGTGTGGCGGTGAAGCACGACGGGTCGCGGGCGTCCGACGTGTCGGACCTCGCGTCGGCGCTCCGGTCCGCCGGGCACGACGTCCAGGTCGACGCGCCGTCGTCCTGGTACCGGGGGTCGAGCGGGTTGGACGAGGTGACCGTGTGGGTCGGGGCCGGGTCCTCAGCCGCCGCTGGGGCGCCGTGGGTGCCGCAGCCCGGCGCGGTCAACGCGGTGTGGCTGGGTGCTGGTCAGGCGGTTCCGGACGGGGAGTTCGCGGTCGTGTTCGACCCCGCGAGCCCGGTGTCGGCGATCGTCTCCACGCTCGCGCAACACTGACCCTTCGTCACGTCCCAGGCCGATGCTGCTGGGACGTTCATCGCGTTCCAAGGCTGCTGTAGCGCGTTGTTCATCTGCGCGGAGCACGCTGCTCCTATGTCGCTCCTCACCGATGCCATCAAGTCGTCCCGGACGACCCACTGCGCGGTGTGTGGGACGGTCATGCTGAAGCACGACGCGATCGACCGTGACGGAGAGCACTTCTGCTCCGTGCTGCACGAGGTCGAGTACGCCGTGACGATGCTCGACTGACCTGCTCGCCCATAGGATCGGGCAGTGCCCGATCGCTCCCTCGCGGTGTTCCCCGCCTACCGCGACAACCCCTACCTGAACTTGATGCTGCTGGCTCCCCGGGCCCGCGGCTGGAACGTCCTCGAGAGCCTCCGGCTCGAACAGCTGGAACAGCACCTCGGCCGACTCGGCGACGGGGACGTCTTCCACATGCACTGGACGGCGCCGATCGTGCAGCGGGCCGACACGCTCGCCGAGGCGACGGAGCGGCTCGAGCGCTTCCGCCGAGCGGTCGACGACGCTCGCTCCCGTGGGGCGGGTCTGCTGTGGACGATCCACAACGTGCTCCCCCACGACGCCCGGCACGTTGCGCTGGAACTCGAGCTGAACCAGTGGCTCGCAGAATCCGCCGACGTGATCCACGTGCTGAACGCAGCCACCGCCTCCGTCACCGAGCAGCACTACGTGCTCGACGCGGGGAAGGTCGTGCACATCCCGCACCCGAGCTACCAGGGGGTGTACCCGGCGTCGTCATCACGGGCCGACGCCCGGGCGTCCTTCGGGCTCGAGGACGACCAACACGCCGTGCTCTTCTTCGGGCAGATCCGCCCGTACAAGGGGCTCGACGTGCTGATCGAGGCGGTGTCCCGGGTCCCCGCCCACGCCCGTCCCGTCCTGCTGCTCGCCGGACGCACGAGCGACGAGGACCGTGCGGCACTTGACGACCTGATCGGCGACGACGTGCGGACGATCCGCTCGTACGACTACGTCCCGGACTCCGACGTCCAGCGGTGGTTCCGCGCCGCTGACCTCGCCGTCTTCCCGTACCGGCAGGTGCTCAACTCCGGCAGCGTCCACCTGGCGGCTTCCCTCGGGGTCCCGGCGGTCATCCCGGACGAACCGCACCTGCGAGCCGAGTTCGATGGCGAGGACTGGTTGCGGTGGTTCGACACCCGCGAGCCGGTGTCCTCGCTCGCTGCGATCGTGGGGGCGGATGCCGGGCCTCCGGCCAGCAGCGCAGCGGCAGAGGCGTTCAGCCGCCGTCTCGCTCCGTTCGCGCTCTCACGCCGGTATGCCGACCTGCTCGACAGCATCAGCACGGCAGCCGGAGCCCGCGCGGCCTGAGGTCAGCGGAGTCGGCGTCCGACTCGCCCGAGCACGCCGGCGAGCCCGCGGCGCGGCGGTCGACGGCGGTCGATGAGGAAGCGCCAGCCGTTCTTCCGATCCGCGAGCGGCTGCAGCGGGAACTCCGGGTCGAGCGGAGGGAGCGGCATCCTCGCCGTCACGACGGGCAGCAGCTCCGAGGAGTGCTCTCCCCGGACCGACACGGCGTAGCGGCCGTCGTCCAGTCCGTTCGCACTGATCCGTGCGGACCAGGCTCGACTGCCGTCAGCGCGCGGGGCCTCCCCCGCCCGGATCGGCGCTCTGGATTCGATGCCACCGTCATGCAGCACGATGCTGATTGCGGGCACGTCGACGTCTCCGGTCAGGGTCCCGCTCAGTTCGAGCCCTTCGGGCGTGGGTTCCACGCGACTCACCACCAGCGGCACGAACCGGCGGAGCCGGGACACCTCGGCCACGGACTTCGTGTCGCCACGCGTGAGCGCGTCGACCATCGCCTGTGAGCAGCCTCGCTCTGTGTCGTCGTTTTCGCTGCGATCGGTGTCGGGTCAGGTGGTGCCGATGACGAGGGTGCTGCGGGCGGCCTCGACGA
>NZ_RKII01000010.1:0-253583 GCF_003755165.1 Curtobacterium sp. PhB130
ACCTCCGGTGACGACGTGGTGTGTGGTAACTCACATCGTCCCGGAGGTCTTCACTTACGTCACCCGTTCACAACGTCCCGGGGAACTACAGCTAGGGCTTCTCGTCGACTAGGGCTTCTCGTCGACCAGGGCGACGAACCTGCTGCCGATGCCCTCGACCTCACGCCGGACGTACCCGGCGGTGGGTTCGGGCGCCTGGTACGGCGCGTGGTAGTCGCAGACCAGGTGGTCCCAGTCCGGCCACCACTTCTTCGGCCGCGCCGTCTCGTCGTACCCGCAGACCGCGCACACGAGGTGCACCCAGACCTTCTTGGCGCCCGTGCGGTTGGCCCGGGACTGCACGAGCCAGGCCGGCGGGTCCTGCTCGATGGCGTCGAGTTCGGCTTCGCTGAGTCGTGAGGGGATCCCGTGGTGCGTCGCCATCTCGATGGGGATGTCGAGTCGTACGGCGGCGTCGCGTCGGGAGAGCATCCGTCAAGCGTAGGTCGTGCCGGAGTGTGGGGGAGGACCACCGCGACCGGCGGGGCGGGCCCGCACCGGGCCTCCAGGCCGTCGTCCGTGTCCTGCGCGCGCCGGTAGACTCGGTGACCATGGTCGAACTGGACTTCACCGAGCAGATCTCCGCCCTCCGAGAGACCTTCGGCAACATCCGCTCGGTGGTCGACGTCGACCGCCTGCAGCGCGAGATCGCCGACCTCAGCGAGCAGGCCGGGGCCCAGGACCTCTGGGACGACGTCGAGCACGCGCAGCAGGTGACGAGCGCGCTCTCGCACCGGCAGTCGGAGCTGAAGAAGATCACCGACACCGAGCAGCGCATCGACGACCTCGAAGTGCTGATCGAGATGGCGAACGAGGGCGACGACCAGGACTCCGCCGACGAAGCGGCCGCCGAGCTCAAGGCCATCACCAAGACCATGGGTGACCTCGAGGTGCAGACGCTCCTCGACGGCGAGTACGACGACCGCCCCGCCGTCATCACGATCCGCGCCGGTGCCGGTGGTGTCGATGCCGCGGACTTCGCCGAGATGCTGATGCGCATGTACCTGCGGTACGCGGAACAGCACGGCTACAAGACCACCGTGATGGACACCTCCTACGCGGAAGAAGCGGGCATCAAGTCCGCCACGTTCGAGGTCGACGCGCCGCACGCCTTCGGCACGCTCTCGGTGGAGGCCGGCACGCACCGCCTCGTCCGGATGTCGCCGTTCGGTGCCGCCGGCAAGCGCCAGACGTCCTTCGCCGCGGTCGAGGTCATCCCGCTCATGCCGGAGACCGCCGTCATCGACATCCCGGAGAACGACATCCGCGTCGACGTGTTCCGCTCGTCGGGCCCCGGCGGACAGTCCGTCAACACGACGGACTCCGCGGTCCGCCTGACCCACCTGCCGACGGGCACTGTCGTCTCGATGCAGAACGAGAAGTCGCAGATCCAGAACCGTGCGGCCGCCATGCGCGTGCTGCAGTCGCGCCTCCTGCTCCTGAAGAAGGAAGAGGAGAACGCGAAGAAGAAGGAGCTCGCCGGCAACATCACGGCGAGCTGGGGCGACCAGATCCGCTCGTACGTCCTCGCGCCGTACCAGATGGTGAAGGACCTCCGGAGCGAGCACGAGGTGAACAACCCCTCAGCGGTGTTCGACGGCGACCTCGACGGCTTCATCAACGCCGGCATCCGCTGGCGGAAGCAGTCGGTGGAGTCCTGAGCGCGGCCGCTGACGGACGTGAGCCGCGCGCCTCGCTTGCTTTCCAAGCGGGGCGACCTACCCTGATCCGGTCATGATCAAATTCGACCAGGTCACCAAGCTGTACTCGGGCAACCCGAGTCCCGCGCTCGACAACATCACCCTCGAGATCCTGAAGGGCGAGTTCGTCTTCCTCGTCGGCGCGTCCGGCTCCGGGAAGTCGAGCTTCCTGCGCCTCGTGCTCAAGGAGGAGAAGCCGACGCGCGGCCAGATCCACGTGCTCGGTCAGCGCCTCGGTGCCCTGTCCTCGCGGAAGGTGCCGTACTTCCGACGGAACCTCGGCGTGGTCTTCCAGGACTTCCGGCTGCTGCCGAACAAGAACGTCTTCGACAACGTCGCGTTCTCGCTGCAGGTGATCGGCAAGAGCAAGGGCTTCATCAGCGAAGCCGTCACCGACGTGCTGAAGCTCGTCGGCCTGAACGGCAAGGCCACCCGCATGCCGCACGAACTCTCCGGTGGTGAGCAGCAGCGCGTGGCGATCGCCCGCGCCGTCGTCAACAAGCCGTCGGTGCTCCTCGCCGACGAGCCCACCGGCAACCTCGACCCGACCACGTCGGCGGGCATCATGGCGCTCCTCGAACGCATCAACCAGGGAGGCACCACCGTGCTCATGGCGACGCACGACGCCAGCATCGTCAACCAGATGCAGCGCCGGGTGATCGAGCTCTCCGGGGGCGTCGTCCTCCGCGACGAGCAGTCCGGCGGGTACCAGACCCAGGCGCTGCCGACCATCCAGCAGGCCGGCGTCTCGAACACGACCGGCATCCAGACCATCCCGGGGCTCATCCGATGAGGCTCGGGCTCGTCATGTCCGAGGTCGGTTCCGGCCTCCGGCGGAACGCCTCGATGGTCGTCTCGGTCGTCCTGGTCACCTTCATCTCGCTCACCTTCGTGGGCACCGCGATCCTGCTCCAGATGCAGATCAACCAGATGAAGGGGTACTGGTACGACCGGGCGCAGGTCGCCGTGTACCTGTGCACCGACACCGACACCACCGGCAACTGCACGGGGGCGAAGGCCACCGACGACCAGCGCGAGCAGGTCGAGGAGCAGCTCAAGGGCTCCACGCTCGCGCCGTACATCGAGAAGACGTACTACGAGGACCAGCAGCAGGCGTACGCCCGCTTCAAGCAGCAGTTCAAGGACTCGCCGGCCACGGAGTTCGTCAAGCCCGAGTACCTCAACGAGACGTACTGGGTGAACCTGAAGAACCCGTCGCAGGCGGACGTGCTGCAGGAGAGCCTGTCGAAGGTCGCCGGCGTGCAGAGCGTCGTGGACCAACGCGGGTACCTGCAGCCGATCTTCAACCTGCTGAACGCGTCGTCCTACACGGCGATCGGCATCGCGGCGCTGATGCTCATCGCGGCCGTGCTGCTCATCGCCACGACGATCCGGTTGTCCGCGTTCAGTCGACGGCGCGAACTCGGGATCATGCGACTGGTGGGCGCGTCGAACCGGTTCATCCAGACACCCTTCGTGCTCGAGGGGGTGATCGCCGCGGCCATCGGAGCAGTCCTTGCCGGCGGGGCGATCACCGCGGTGGTCTGGTTCTTCGTCCGGAACTACCTGACGAAGCGGTTCACCGGCACGGCGTTCATCGGGATGAGTGACGCCGCGATCGTGGTGCCGGCCGTGATCGTCATCGGTGTGATCCTCGCTGCGGTGTCCGCGTCGATCGCGATCCGCCGGTACCTCAAGGTCTGACGCCGCGCCGCGCCGCGCCGTCCCGGGGCCGCGCCGCGCCGTCCCGGGGCGCGCCGCGCCGGGAAGGTGCGGCGGGCCGCGGTTGTTCAGTAGGCTGTAGGGCTGCACACCGGCAGCGGACCAGCGAGAGGAGACGCGCATGGCGAAGGAACGCGGCGAGAAGATCGTGGCGACGAACCGTCGTGCACGCCACGACTACCTCATCGAGGACACGTACGAGGCGGGAATGGTGCTCTCCGGCACCGAGGTGAAGTCCCTCCGCGAAGGCCGGGCATCGCTCGTCGACGGGTACGCCTTCGTCGACGCCGGGGAAGCCTGGCTCGACGCCGTGCACATCCCCGAGTACACCGAGGGCACGTGGAACAACCACGCACCTCGGCGCAAGCGGAAGCTGCTCCTCCACAAGCAGGAGATCGTGAAGATCTCGCACAAGACCCAGCAGGGCGGGTACACGCTCGTCCCGCTGCAGATCTACTTCCACGACGGCCGGGCCAAGGTGGAGATCGCGGTCGCGAAGGGCAAGCGCGAGTTCGACAAGCGCCAGGCCCTCCGTGAGAAGACCGACAAGCGCGAGGCCGAGCGGGCCATGCGCACCAAGAACCGCCTCGGCGACTAGCGGACGCCCAGTTCGTTCGGTAGACTGAACAGCTGCCTGCGGAAGCAGGCCTTGAAAACTCCACAGTGTGACAGCGGCTCGCTGCTCGGCCCGTACGGGGATGATCGGTTTCGACATCGCCTGTGTGCCGACGGGAAGCGGGCCGAGGACCCACGGTTATCTCGTGAACGATCCGTGGAAAACAACAAGTGCCAATTCCAAGCGCACTGACTTCGCTCTCGCTGCGTAAGCAGCCCAGCACATGAAGTCCGTCGGCCAGGTGATCGTCTCCTAACCTGAGTTCCGGCGTCATCCAGGGGGCTTGCTGCACGGTTGCGCCTCAGGGCCGTGCGGGACTTGCACTGAGACTGGGCCCGTCGTCCTAGAAGCCGGTAGCAAAGGACGGGGCCGAGCAGAACGAATCATCCGGATACGCCCGTAGAAGACGTCGAATTGCAGCGATGGACGGGGGTTCGATTCCCCCCATCTCCACCAACGCCGTAGCGACGCAGCCGCTGTCACACCGTGGTCACCCCTCCGGTTCACCCGGCAGGACTACGCTCCGCACCAGGCGCAGGAACACGCCGGCGCCCGTGAGTGGAAGGTCCCGTCGTGCAGGAGATCGCGATCCGTGTCCGGCTGCGAGAGCAGGAACGAGTCGGCCTGGCCGAGTACGAGCGCATCGTGGGGTCCGTCGCCACGGTCGCTGCGCTCACCGCCTGGCTGCCCACGCCCGATGCCCGCCTCGTGATCCGGGGGAGGGGCGCCGAACCGGTCCGGCTCGAGACCGTCTCGTACGGCTCGACCTTCGAGATGCTCGTCGTCCTCGACCAGCGGAGCGCCGCCGTCGAGCGCGCTGCCGCTGCCGTCGCCGCACTCATCGAGTCCGTCCGGCACGAGCACGTCGAGGACGACGTGTCCGGGGTCGCCGGCGAGCTCGACCGTCTCGACCGTTCCGCGCCCCGGGGCCGATCGGCCGTCGAGCGCTCGCTCCGCGCGTTCCTCGAAGGCGCTCGGGCCGATGTGCTGGCGCGGAAGAGCACGACCCGGCTCCGCGCCGCGTCCGCGCTCGTGCGCCTCGCCGAGGATGCCGCCGAGCTCACCGTCGAGCGGGTGGAGGACGCGCTGGCGTCGGAGCTCACCGAGCAGCCGGTCGACGTCCTCGCGGACACCGGTGCGGCGATCGTCGTCGAGCCGGTGGACGGCGTGGATGCACCGGACGAGCCAGGGGCCGAGCCGGTGCCAGAGCCAGAGCCCGCGCCCGCGCCCGCACCGAGCCCGAAGTCGAAGCAGCAGGACAGCGGCAAGAAGAAGGACGACGGCAAGAAGGCCGACAAGAAGAAGTCCGACAAGAAGAAGGCCGACAAGAAGAGCGACAAGAAGAAGTCCGACAAGAAGAAGGCCGACAAGAAGAGCGACAAGAAGTCCGACAAGAAGAAGGCCGACAAGAAGAGCGACAAGAAGAAGTCCAAGAAGTCCTAGCCTGAGTGCTTATACAGGGCATTTGTTTCCACCTCGTTAACAAATCGTCCGAGAACGCCGCACAGTGCCAGAGTCGATGACCACGACCCCTGCAAAGGGGCCGTGGTTCATCTCGACAGGAGCAACTGTGGCTACATCCACCTCGCAGGCGCTGCCCGATTCCGGGCTGAAGCGCAACGTCGGCTTCATCGGCCTCATCTGGGCCTCGACCGGATCCATCATCGGTTCCGGCTGGCTCTTCGGCTCGCAGGAAGCCCTCAAGACCGCCGGCCCCGCGGCGATCATCTCGTGGCTCATCGGCGGGGTCGCGATCCTCGTCCTCGCACTCGTGCACGCCGAACTCGGCGGCATGTTCCCGATCGCGGGTGGAACAGCGCGGTTCCCCCACATCGCCTTCGGCGGCGTCGCCGGAGCCTCGTTCGGCTGGTTCTCGTGGCTGCAGTCGGTCACGGTCGCCCCGATCGAGGTGGAGGCCATGATCAAGTACGCGCAGCACTGGCAGTTCGCGCACCCCTGGCTGCACACCACGACGGTGGACGGCGAGACGCAGCAGCTGCTGACGGGCGCGGGCATCGCGGTGGCGGTGTTGCTGATGGCGGTCGTCACCGTGATCAACCTGCTCAGCGTGAAGATCCTCGCGAACACGAACTCCGCTGCCACGTGGTGGAAGGTCGCGATCCCACTGCTCGTCATCATCGTCCTGGCGTTCAGCGGCTTCCACGGCTCGAACTTCACGGCGGCGGACGGCTTCATGCCCGAGGGCGCGAAGGGCATCCTCGCGGCGGTGTCGACGTCGGGCATCATCTTCGCGTTCCTCGGCTTCGAGCAGGCGGACCAGCTCGCCGGCGAGGCCAAGAACCCGAAGCGCGACATCCCGCGCGCGGTCATCGGGTCGGTGCTCATCGGCCTCGTGATCTACCTGCTGCTGCAGGTCGTGTTCCTCGGCGTGCTGCGTCCCGAGGTGATCCAGGGCTCGTGGGCGACCGCGGACTTCACGAAGTACACGGGTCCCTTCGCGGACATCGCGATGGCGGCGGGCATCACCTGGCTGGCCGTGATCATCTTCATCGACGCGATCATCTCGCCGGCCGGCACCGGCCTGATCTACGTCACGGCGACGTCGCGCATCTCCTACGGCCTCAGCCGCAACGGATACTTCCCGAAGGCGTTCGAGTGGACGACCAAGCAGGGTGTGCCGTGGGTCGGTCTCATCACGGCGTTCGTCGTCGGGTGCGCCTGTTTCGCGCCGTTCCCGTCGTGGCAGGGGCTCGTCAGCCTCATCACGAGCGCGTCGGTGCTCATGTACGCCGGGGCGCCGCTCGCACTCGGGGCGTTCCGGAAGCGGATCCCTGAGATCGAGCGTCCGTACCGGATGCCCGCGGCGACGGTGCTCTCACCGATCGCGTTCATCGTCGCGAACCTCATCATCCTCTGGACCGGGTGGGACACCGACTGGAAGCTCGGCGTCGCGATCCTGATCGGCGCCGCGGTGATCATCCTCAACAACGTGTTCCGCGGTACTTCGAGCGTCCGGCCGCGGTGGGACTGGAAGGCGGCCCAGTGGCTGTTGCCCTACCTGGTCGGCATGGGGCTGATCGTGTTCCTCAGTGACTTCGGTCCGCTGACGAACCCGGTGTTCCCGCTCTGGATCGACATCGTCGTGGTCGCCGTCTTCTCGCTGATCATCTACTACTGGGCGATCAACTCGGCGTCCCCGCGCGAGGAGATCCTCCGCACGGCCGAGGACGTCCGCGACACCGAGGAGTCCTCGGTGGTGGACCCGATCCGCCACTGACGCCGTCAGAAGTCGAACAGGTTCGCGCGGATCCCTCCGGCGCCGTACTCGCGCCGGAGGAGTCCGCGCTGCCGCAGCACCGGGACCAGGTCGCCGAACATCCGGTAGACCTGGGCCGGGTGCAGGTCGCCGGAGAAGATGATCCCGTCGTTCTCCGCGTCCGCGCCGAGCTCCTCGATGAAGTCCGCGAACTCCCCGGCGGTCCCGACGAAGCCCGAGCGGGAGGACACCCGCCCCTTGCGGGCCTTCCGCGTCAGGAGCTCGCGGAGCGGTGCGTCCGGTGTGTCACCGACGAGCCCCCGGATCGTCCCCGCTGAGACGTGGTCGCCGAAGGTCCCCGCGGGGATCGGGGCGTCGAGGTCGAGCGCCAGCAGGTCGGTCTCGGAGTCGCTCGACCACGCGATGGCGGCGGTGCGGAGGTCGTCGTCGGACGGGTGCAGGGAGGCTTCCACGATGCGATCGGCCTCCTCCGGGGACACCGCGATCTCCGGCTTCAGGACGAACAGGATGCGGAGCTCGTCCGGGGAGCGCCCGGCGTCCGCAGCGGCCGACAGCACGCGCGCCCGGTAGTCCGACACCGCGGACGCCGACAGCGGCGCCAGCGCGAGCTGGACGTCCGAATGGGTCCCGGCGAACCCGAGTCCGCGGCCGGAGCCGCCGGGGGAGACGACGATCGGATCGGAGTCGAGCGGCAGCGCGTTGAGCGGCCCGTCGGCGGTGAAGTACGCGCCCTCGTGGTGGAACGCGTCGAGCTCGTGCCCGTCTGCGAAGTGCCAGTCGGGACGCGATCCGACGTACCCGTCGGACCCCCAGGAGTGCCAGAACCGGCGGAGCAGGGTGATCCACTCCTCGGCGCGGTCGTACGCCTGGTCGTGGGGGAGCGGCGGCAGGCCGGCGTGGCGAGCGCTCCCGACGTCGGTGACGACGTTGATGCCGAGGCGCTCCGACGACAGGTGCGCGAGCGTGGCGAACTGCCGTGCGGCGAGGTACGGCGGGGTGATCCCCGCGTTCACGGTCGGCGCGATCCCGATGTGCGAGGTCGCGGCGAACAGGTACGGGGCGAGCAGCAGCGGGTCGTGCTTCGGGCCGCCGTACGCCTGCCGGATGCGCAGGTCGAGCGTCGACGGGTTCCCGAGCGAGATCGCGTCCTCCGCGATGACCAGGTCCATCCCGGCCTGCTCCAGCGCCCGCACGGACTGCTGGTACAGGTCCGGCTTCGTCCAGTCGTGGCCCCAGTCCCAGTCGGACCGCCCCCACGCCTGCGGGCCGAACCCGCGCGAGAAGAAGTACCCGAAGTGCTGCAGGTCCGCCATCGTCAGATCTCCTCCGCGATCACGTGACGCTCCGGGACCGTGTGTCCCAGGGACTCGAGCTCCGTCCCGGAGCCGAGCCGAGCCTCCGGACCGGTTTCCCCACGCACCGCGGCGAACCCGCGTTCCAGGTCGCGGAGCAGGTCCGCGACGTCCTCGATGCCGACCGACAGACGGATCAGGCCGTCGTCGATGCCCTGCGCGGCCCGTTCCTCCGGCGTGCGGCCGGCGTGCGTCGTCGTCGCCGGGTGCAGGATGAGCGACCGGACGTCACCCAGGTGCGTCATCCGGCTGAACAGCTGCACCGCGTTGATGAAGTCGCGTGCGGCCGGCTCACCGCCGGCGAGCGTGAACGCGAACACGGACCCGGCTCCCCGGGGCAGGTACCGCTCCGCCAGGTCGTGGTACGGACTGGAGGCCAGACCCGCGTGGTCGACGCTCGTCACCTCCGGCTGCTGGTCCAGCCACCCGGCGATGGCCAGCGCGTTCGCGCTGTGCCGCTCCACCCGCAGGCTCAGGGTCTCGATGCCCTGGCGGAGCAGGAACGCGTTGAACGGGGACGGCGTCGGGCCGATGCGGGAGCTGATGACGTCACGCGCGAAGACGATGTACGCGCGGTTGCCGTACTTCTCCACGTAGCTCTGTCCGCCGAGGGACCGCTCGGGGTTCGTCAGGTGCGTCCAGCGCTCCGGCGAGGCGGACCAGTCGAAGGTGCCGCCGTCGACGACCACGCCGCCGAGGCCGGAGCCGTGGCCGCTGAGGAACTTCGACGCGGAGTGCACGACGACGTCGGCGCCGTGCTCGATCGGGCGGACCAGGTACGGCGTCGCGAGGGTGTTGTCCACGATGAGCGGGACACCCGCCCGGTGCGCGGTGTCCGCGACGCCGGTGATGTCGAGCACGTCGTTCTTCGGGTTCGGGATCGTCTCCGCGAAGAAGGCCTTCGTGTTCGGACGGACCGCCGCCGCCCATGCGTCGAGGTCCCGCGCGTCGGCGACGAAGTCCACCTCGATGCCGAGCCGGCCGAGGTTCTGGAGGAGCAGCCCGCGGGTGCCCTCGTAGATGCTCTGGGCGCTGACGACGTGGTCGCCGGCCTGCAGCAGCCCGAGGAACGCCACCGTCGCCGCGGCCTGCCCGCTCGACACCAGGATCGACTCGGAGCCGCGTTCGAGCAGGGCGATGCGGCGTTCGACGTCGCCGTTCGTGGGGTTCCCGAGACGGGTGTACGTGTAGCCGTCGTCGGTGCCGGCGAAGCGGTCGCGCGCCTGGTCGAAGTCGTCGAAGAGGAAGCCGGACGACATGTGGATCGCGGGCACCCTCGCACCGTGACCGGCGTCGGGAACGAACCCGCCGTGCACCTGCTCGGTCGCGAAACCGTGGTCGTCGTTCGACATGGCATTCCTCCGATGATCTGTTGTCCGTACTCTCGCAGGCCTCGCTCTGCGGATACTCCATTGCGGCCCCCGGTTACGACGGGATGGGGGCGGCCGTGGCATCCCGGTGGGACGGTGTTCGACGGCGCCGACCTGGCACGGCACGGCACGGCACGGCGCGGCACGGCGCGGCACGGCGCGGCGCGGCGCGGCACCCCAGGTTCCTTCTGCGCGGTGACCGATCCGGTTCACGATCCCCGGGAATCGTGAACCGGATCGGTCACGGCCAGGAACCGGAACGTGGACCGGCGGGCGGCGATCGGCGGACGACCAGCGGCGGTCGGTGCCCGTTCGGGTCAGTGCACCCCGTCCCGGACCGCCGACAGGACGCCCTCGAGCCGCCGAGCGAAGCCGTCGGGCAGCGCGTCGGGGAGGGCGTCGACGGGGAACCACCGGACGTCGTCGCTCTCGTCGCTGACCGTGGTCACGGTGTCGCGTGGGACGACCGCGACGAAACCGACGTCCCAATGTGCAGCACAGGAGAACCCGCCGTGCAGGTCGTGGCGGTCGAGGTCGACGATGCGGGATGAGGAGAGTTCGAGGTCGGGGATGCCGGACTCCTCGCGTGCTTCGCGGCGGGCGCTGGCGGCGAGCGACGGGTCGTCCTGCTCGAGGTGTCCGCCGAACTGCACCCAGAACCCGCCCTTGCGGTGGTGGCAGAGCAGCACGTGCGCCAGGTCCGGCGAGAACACGAAGCACGACGCCGTGAGGTGCTCGGAGCCGCCAGCTCGCCACAGCGCGGCGTCCCCGTGCTCCCCGACGAACGCCAGGTACCGCTCTCGGAGCGTGCCGGCGGGTGCAGCCCGGAGCTCGGACGCGACGGAGTCGACGCGCATCAGACGAGCGCGCGGACGCCGGCGGCGATCGTGTCCCAGACCTCGAGCAGGGGATCCCGCGCGAGCCAGACCGCGACGCCGTTCACCAGGACGAACAGCACGAACCAGAGCCCGGCGGGCAGCCGCATCTCGGCGGCCGCGATGTGGAAGTCCGTCTGCACCCGAGCGCCGGTGAGGAGCCAGCGCGCGACCTGCACCACCGACCGCAGCCCGTCCACGACGAACAGCGCACCGACCGCGGCGACGACGAGCACCGTCGCCTCGGACGGCCGCAGCGCCACCCAGAGTGCCAGCGCGTCGAAGCCGACGACGACCAGCAGCCCGAACCAGTTCCGCACGAACACGAGCGCGACCAGCCCGATCACGCCGAGCACCACGACCGGGAGCCACCGCGACCCGTGCAGCACCCCGGTGAGCAGCAGCGCGCCGGCCCAGAGCGGCGCGCTGTACCCGGCGTAGAGGTTGAGCACCCGGACGAGCCACCGGATCGCGCCGGGGACACCGCCGAGCTGCACCCAGGCCTCACCGGAGCCGTCCGGGCGGAGGTCGATGCGGCGGATCCGCCCGCCGAAGGGCACGACGACGATGCAGTGCCCGACCTCGTGCGCGATCGTCGCGGCGATCCGGGCGACCCGTCCGACCACGGGGACGAACGGGAGCACGGCGCCGACCAGGATCGCGACGAACACCAGCGAAGCGGACGACACCAGTGGGACCGACGACACCAGTGGGACCGACGAGATCAGCGGGACGGAGGACATCGCCCGCAACTGTGGCAGATGCGGCTAGGAGAGCACCGAGGGGAGCACCAGGATGACCACCAGCGTCACCAGGACGGCCACCACGGTGAGGACGGTGAGGAACACCGTCAGACGGTTCATGCGCGGCTGCCTCGCTATTCGACCGTCACCGACTTCGCGAGGTTCCTCGGCTTGTCGACGTCGCAGCCGAGCTGCAGCGCGAGTTCGCGGGCGAGCATCTGGAGCGGCACGACGGCCTCGAGCGGACCCCACGGTCCGGTCTCCCCGAGCGCGGGGATGTCCGAGCCGGGCCCACCGATCGTGATGACGAATCCGCCGCGGGCACGGACCTCGGCGATCGCGGCCTGCAGCCGGTGCTCGCCGTGGTCGATGACGACGACGGGGGTGCCCTCGTCGACGAGCGCCAGCGGGCCGTGCTTGAGCTCGCCGGACGGGTAGGCCTCGGCCCACCGGTAGCTGAGCTCCTTGAGCTTGAGTGCCCCCTCGGCGGCGTACGGCAGCCCGACGCCCCGCCCGAGGAACAGGAACCCGGTCGCCTCGCGGACGCTCGACACCAGCAGCGGGATGCGGTCGGCGGCGACGCGTCCGGCGTGCTCGATGCGCGCGGGCAGTTCGCGGAGCGCGGTGACGTGGACGGCGGCCTCGGCGGGGGAGATCCGCCCGGAGGCGACGAGCGCCGCGATCATCGCCGCGACGCCGACGACGACCTGCGCGGTGAAGGTCTTCGTCGCGGCGACGCCGATCTCGGGGCCGGCCTGGCAGTCGAGCACCGCGTCGGCGCGGCGGGCGAGGGAGGAGTGCACGTTGTTCGTCAGCGCGAGGACGGGGTGCGCGTCCCCGAAGCGGTCGAGGGCGCGGAGCACGTCGGCGGTCTCGCCGGACTGGCTGATCGCGATGACCAGGGTGCCGGGGCCGAGGACCGCCTGGTCCGCCTCGCTGGCGACGACGATGTCGGTGGGGACGCCGCCGATGCCCCGGAGCGCGGTCGCGATGACCTGCCCGGCGTTCAGCGAGGTGCCGCACGCCACGATCGCGAGCCGGTGGAACCCGGGGGGCCCGAGGCCGACCCACATGCTGCCGTCGGCGGTGCGGGCGGCGATGCGCTCGACGATCTCGGCGACGACGGCGGGCTGCTCCTCGATCTCCTTCGCCATGTGGTCCGGGTGGTCGCCGAGCTCGAGCGCCGCGGCCGCGAACGGCGAGGGCGTCGGGAACGGCACCGGGACGGACACCCCGGCGGAGGACCAGTTCCAGGACTCGCCGAGCTCGACGACGTCACCGTCGCGGAGCGCCACGAACGTCTCGCACCACTCGGCGATCGCGCCGATGTCGCTCGCCACGAAGTCCCCGCGGGGAGCCCGGGCGACGACCAGCGGCGAACGCTCGGCAGCGACGACCATCCGGCCACTGCGGGAGTCGAGGACGACGATCGCCCACGACCCCTCGAGCTGTGCCGCCGCGATCTGCACCGCGAGCATCAGGTCCTGGTCCACGGCGAGGGCGCGCTCGACGAGGTGCGTGATGACCTCGGAGTCGACGTCGGAGCGGAACACGTGTCCCTGCGCCTCGAGCATCGTGCGCAGTCGCTCGGCGTTCTCGATGATCCCGTTGTGCACGACGCTGATCCGGCCGGTGCAGTCCAGGTGCGGGTGGGCGTTCCGCTCCGAGACGCCACCGTGCGTGGCCCAGCGGGTGTGGCCGATGCCGGTGCCGGTGAGGGCGTCACCGGAACGCGCTGCGACGAGCGTCCGGAGGTCACCCACCCGTGACACGGACCGGATGGTCTCGAAGGAGCCGGAGGCCGTCCGCACGGCGATGCCCGCGGAGTCGTAGCCGCGGTACTCGAGCCGTTCGAGGCCGTCGAGCAGGTACGGGGTCGCGTCGTCGGAGACGCGGGCCGCGATGATGCCGCACATCGGGAGTCCCTTCGGGTGGGGAAGCAGGCGGTGGGGGAGCGGGGTCGGCACCGACCGCCGCTCGGGTCTGCCACGCGATCGGGGCCGTGGCCCGTACCGGCGCCCGTCCTCGGATCAGGCGAGGACGGACGTCGGCGTACGTGGGCCGACGGTTCGGGTACCGATCGGGGTACCGTGGGCTGGCCTCCGGGGAGACGCGGCGGTCGGTGCAAGAACGAGCATCACCGGCCGGGCCGCCCTCCGACAACGCTCCGCGACGCTTGTTGCGGTTCTTCGCGCGCACCGTGCGAGACCGCGCGGTGGCGTGCGGAGTCGCGCAACGGCCCGCACCGTGGGCAGACGACGAACGGGAGGCACGGTGCCAGCTGGCACCGTGCCTCCCGTCCGGGGTGACGCGTGTTCTCGATCAGGTGAGCAGCGCGACCAGGTGGGAACGCGAGCGCGCCCCGACCTTCCGGTAGATCTGCGTGAGCCGCAGCTCCACCGTCCGCTGGGACATGTAGAGCGACGAGGCGATCTCGCGGTTGCGGTACCCCTCGGTCACCTTCTGCACCACCGCGCGCTCCTCCGCCGTCAGCGAGGTGAGCACCGCCGCTGCGTCCGGAGCGCTCCGCGGGGTCCCCGGCGTCATCGGGGTCGTCGCGGACAGCAGTGCGCCGGAGCGCACACCGCCCGTGAACGGACCGGAACCGATGCCGGTGCCACCGAACGACGGCATCGCGACGGTCGGGGCCGGCGTCGCGAGCGGACGTCGGAGACCGGCGGCCTCGTACGCCGCCGCGGCCGCGGCACCGAGCCGGGCACGGTCCGCCGGGACACCGATCGCGGCGAGTGCCGCGAAGGTGCGAGCACGCTCGAACTGCGAGTCCGCGGGCTGGAAGATCTCCAGTGCACGACGCCGCGAGGTGTCCCTCGTGGTGTCGTCCGCGATGAGCGCGAGGCTCCTCGCGAGGACCAGCGCACCCCAGCGGGACGGCCGGGCGTGGTGGTCGGCCGCGAGCCGCGCGGTGATGTTCCGCGCGTCGTCGGTCCGGCCGAGCCGGGAGTACGCCTCCACCAGGTCGCCGAGGTGCCGGAGCACCGCCGGGTTCCGGAGGCTGCGACCGATGGCGTCGGCGGCCTCGAGGGACGCAGCCGCCTCCTCGAGACGACCGTCGAGGAGCAGCACGCGACCACGGAGGGCGTACAGCTTCGCCGTCGCTCCCCACAGCCGGTTCGTGGAACGCTGCCGCAGGCAGTGGTCGACGACGTCGAGGGCGTCGGCGGACCGGCCCTCGGCGAAGTGCCGCCACGCGACGGCGATCGCCCGCGACGGTTCGCGGAGCCGTTCGACGACGGCTGAGCCGGCCTCCCACACGTCGATCGCGCGGAGCGCCTGCCGGAAGTTCCCGGAGCGCACCTCGTTCTCGGCGGACAGGTAGCGGGCGGCCTCGAGCCACACCGGCGCGGTGTCCGTGGCGCGGGCCAGGACGAGCGCGAAGACCCGGCGGGCGCTGCGGTAGCGCTCGGCGAGGCTCAGCGCGTGGGCGAGGAGCAGCAGTGCGGGGTCGGACATCGCGAGGAGCTTCTGCGCCGCGAGGCCGTCGTGCAGCTCCGCGTCCGGCGGCAGGGTGCCGTCGACCGCGGACACGAGGTCACGCGCCGTGCCGAGGATCTCCACGGTGTGTGCGGAGCCACGGGCTTCGAAGAGCTCGGCCCGGTGCAGCAGGTCGCGGGCCTGGTCGAGCTCCCACGCCTCCGCCCGGAAGGACGCCACCATGGCCAGGAGCCCGGCGAGCGAGTCCGCCTCGCTGTCGTCGTCGGTGTCGATCGGCACCATCAGCTCGTCCGCGTGGACAGCGTCGCCGCTGAGGTACTGGACGGAGTACTGCAGCCGGAGCCGCCGCACCTCGTCCGCGAGCTCCTTGAACGGCTTGATCGCCGCCAGGTAGCGCGCCGCGAAGCCGAGGAGCCGGTGTCCGAGGAGGACCTCGGCGACACCCAGCAGGGCGACGTGCTCCGCTTCCGATCCCGTCCCGATGTGCAGGGCACGTTCGGTCAGGGCGACGGCGGCGTGCGAGTCGCCGTCGACGGCGTAGGAACGAGCGGCGCGGAGCAGCGCGGCGGCGTCGGGGACGTCGTCGACGAAGCTCGCGTGCCACGCGGCCGAACGGTCGTCGTGGGCAGCGGCGCTCGCAGCCAGCTCGGTGTGCGCCTCGCGGCGGTCCCGTGCGGGCATGCTCCAGTACAGCGCGGAGCGGACGAGCGGGTCACGGACGGAGATCGACTGCCCGCGGACCGTGGCGAGGCCGGCGCCCACGAGGTCGTCGATCGCGTCACGGTCCCAGCCGGCGACGCGCGCCGTCGGGACGAGGGCCAGCCGGGCGAGGACGTCCAGATCGCGTCCCGCAGCGGCTTCGAGGACGAGCTCCGCGGCTGCGGAGGTCGTCGGGGTCGGTCGCAGGGGCACGACGATCGGCTCGGTGCCGACGAGCTGTTCACGGCGGAGTGCGCCGATCTGCTCGCGGAGGGCACCGGGGTTGCCGCCGGTCTCCTCGGCGAGGACGGCGAGGACGCCGTCGTTCGCCTCTTCGGGTGCCATGTCCCGGGCGAGCACGAGTGCTTCGTCCGGCTGCAGCGGTTCGAGCCGCAGGATGGGCAGCGACGCCAGCGGACCGCCGGCGGGGACACGGCGGACCGTGGCCACGAGGCGGAGTGCCGTGCCGGCGAGCCGTCCCGCGAGGAACGCGATGAGCTCTTGGCTCTCGGCGTCCATGCGGTCCAGGTCGTCGATGAGCACGAGCGTCGGCGGGAGCGTCAGCGCGTGCACGGCGTCGAGGAAGTCGTGCGCTGCGGCGAGGCCCTCGTCGACGTTCCGGACCAGGCGCGCGATGTGCGCCGAGGCCCGGGGGTCGTCGAGGGCGGTGAACAGGGAGGTCACTCCCGACATCGGCCAACGGGCTTCGGAGCCGTTGACGCCGAGCCGGACGACGGGGATGGAGACGCGGTGCGAGACCGCGTCGAGGACGCTGGAGCGTCCGGAGCCAGGGTCGCCGACGACGACCATCGCGGACTCCCGAGGGAGCACTGCGAGGGTCGCGATCCGGTCGACCTCAGAACGTCGACCGGTGAGTTCCATGCGGACTCACCGGCCTCCGGGTCCTGAGACGGACTGGACGGCGGGGCGCACGGAGGCGGATCGGACGAGGGTGCGGGGGTTGGCCGCACGACTGATCGATCGTGAAGCGCTCATCAGGGGAGCGCCGGAGGATTCGTGGTTGGAATGCGGTCGAGTGAGGGTGCACTCGATCTCGCTCGGGAACGATGATGTCATCGTCTGTATCACCCCTCGGGTTAGGGTTTCGACGAACACGACCGGCCGGATCTGCATCGGGACTAGGGATCCCGAGACGCCACCTGACCTGCCGTCTGACAGCGACGATAACCCAGGCGCGGGTCGGATGAGCCAGTCCGCGCAATCGGATGTGACGCTTCATCACCCCAGTACGGGGGGTGTGACCCCCCGCGCGGGGGGTCACGATTGGTGTTGGCGAGTACTTCGTGGTACGGAAACGGGGTACACCCGTGTCCCCTGCTGCTCGGCCGCGCCCGGCGTGGTCCGGGTAGAACCGGTGGGGTGACCGACGACCTCCCCGACGACCGGACGCGCTGGCGGGCCTTCGGGGTCTGCGTGGCGGTCGCCGCCCTGACGATCCTCGACCTCTCGAAGGTCAACGTCGGCCTGCCGTCGATCGAACGCTCCCTCGACGCGACGAGCTCGTCCCTGCAGCTCATCGTCGCGGGGTACGCCCTGGCGTTCGGGCTCGCACTCGTGCCCGCCGGGCGGCTGGGGGACCTGAAGAGCCGGCGTGCCCTGTTCATCACCGGGCTCGTCGCCTTCACCACCGCGAGCCTGCTCTGTGCGATCGCCCCGACCATCGAGGTGCTCATGGTCACGCGGATCCTGCAGGGGTTCGCCGCCGGCACCCAGATGCCGCAGGTGATCGGGCTCGTCCAGCAGCTGTTCCGCGGTGCCGAGCGCGGTCGTGCCTTCGGGCTGTTCGGCGCGATGATCGGCATCTCCACCGCGCTGGGTCCGACGATCGGCGGCGGGCTCATCGCGATCGGCGGCGAGCAGGACGGGTGGCGCCTGCTGTTCTGGATGAACGTGCCCCTCGGCATCGCGGCGCTGCTGTTCGCACTGAAGCTCCTGCCGAAGGGATCGCAGCGCCGCGCGGCCGACCGCGAGCTCGACATCGTCGGCATCCTGTTGCTCGGCGCCGCGATCGTCACCCTGATGCTGCCGTTCGTGCTCACCACCGGTGCGGGGGACTCCGGCGCCCGGTGGCTGTGGCTCGTCGCCTTCGCGGTGTTCCTGGTGCTCTTCGTGCTGTGGGAGATGCGGTACAAGCGGCACGGGAAGTCCCCGGTGGTGCACTTCGAGCTGTTCCGGCTGTCGTCCTACCGGAACGGGCTCGCGATCGTCGCGGTCTACTTCGCGGCGCTGCCGGCCTCGTTCCTCATGGTCACCCTGTACCTGCAGGAGGGCCTCGGGCTCGCGCCGCTCTTCGCCGGCATGGTGAGCATCCCGTTCGCGGCGACGAGTGCCGTCGGGGCCTACGTCGGCGGGCGGATCGTGAACCGCGTCGGGCGGGCCCTGGTCGTGTTCGGGCTGTTCATGGTCGTCGTCGGCTTCGTGCTGCTCATGCTCGCCGCGACCCTGACCACGCCGGACGTCACCCCGTGGGCGATGGCGGGAGCGTTCCTGGTCGGCGGGCTCGGCGGCGGGTTCGTGGTGTCGCCGAACCAGACGCTGACGCTCGCGGAGATCCCGGTGGAGCAGTCCGGCGTCGCCGGGTCGATGCAGCAGCTCGGGCAGCGGGTCGGCACCGCGATCGGGACGGCGGTGGCGACGAGCATCTTCTACGGGATCGTGCGCGGGTCGACGGCGGCGTCCGGGTCGGGGTCCGGGTCCGTCGGGTCTGCGGCGCGGTTGGACGCGTACCACGAGGCGTTCCGGAGCGGCACGACGTTCACGGTGTCGCTGATCGCGCTCGCGCTGGTGCTCGCGGTGGGGGACCTGGTGGTGCGGGTGCGCGCATCACGGCGCGAGGCCGTGGACGCGGGTTCCGCCGGAGGCGAGGCGCGCGCCTGACGCGGGCCGGGCCTCCCGGCGGGTCGTGGGCGGGGTGCTGCGGACGCGGCTCGGCGCTCCCGACGCGGCACGGTCGGGCGCTCCCGACGCGGCACGGTCGGGCGCTCCCGACGCAGAACGACGACGTTGCTGTCGTACGACAGCCGCCCTGTCGTCGCCACGCGCCTGCAACTGTTGCGAGCGCGCGGTTGCGACGACGTCGCTGTCGTACGACGACGACCGTGTCGCCCGCCGCGAGCGCGACGAGCGGGGTCAGCGGCGGATGACCTCGACGACGGCGTCGTGGACGAGGCCGTTCGTCGCCAGCGCGCTGCCGTGCCAGGGGCCCGGGTCGCCGTCGAGCGAGGTGAAGCGGCCGCCGGCCTCCTCCACGATGGGGACGAGCGCGGCCATGTCCCACGGCTTGAGGTCCGGTTCGCCGGCGATGTCGAGGATGCCCTCGGCCACCATCATGTACGACCACATGTCCCCGTACGCCCGGGTGCGCCAGACCTTGCGGGACAGGTCGATCAGCGGCTGCAGGCGGTCGTCCTCGTCCCACTGCTGGATGCTGTTGTAGCTGAGGCTCGCGCCCTGGAGCTCGGCGACCCCGGAGACGTGCAGCTCCCCGTCGAAGGAGTGCGCGCCGAGCCCCTCGGCCGCCCACCAGCGCTTGCCGAGGGCGGGGGCGCTCACGACGCCGAGCACCGGGCGGCCGTCGACCGCGAGGGAGATCAGCGTCGCCCAGACCGGCACACCGCGCAGGTAGTTCGCGGTGCCGTCGATCGGGTCCACGACCCACTGGCGGTGGCCTTCGCTGGTGGCCTCGGCGCCGGAGTCCGCGGTGGTCTCCTCGCCGAGGAACGCGTCGTCCGGGCGTTCGGCCGCGATGCGCTCCCGGAGGACCCGCTCGACGGCCTGGTCCGCGTCCGTGACGTGGGTGCTGTCGGCCTTCTTCGACACGTGCAGGTCAGCGGCGCGGAAGCGCTCCAGGCTGATCGCGTCGGCGGTGTCGGCGAGGGAGCGGGCGAAGTCCAGGTCGGCGCTGAGGTCCACGGGTCGAGCGTAGCGGCGCTACGCCGCGACGACCTCTTCCTCTTCGAGGCGGCTGACCTCGCGCTCCCGGGCGATGCGGGTGCGGCGGGCGACGAGGCCGTGCACGACGACGCAGAGCAGCACCGCGCCGACGAGCCACAGCGTGAGCACGAGGGAACTCCGGCCGAGCGACGCACCGGGGAAGTACTGCAGGTCCTGCGCGGCCTGCAGCCAGGCGGCTCCGCTCCAGAAGGTGTTGAGCGCCGCGAAGAACCCGGGCTGGAACGCCGGCTGGAAGATCCCGCCGGAGGACGTGAAGTTGAGCATCACGAACAGCATCGTGAGCACCGGCGTGGTCCACCGCC
Source organism: Curtobacterium sp. PhB130 (assembly GCF_003755165.1). Taxonomy (NCBI): domain Bacteria; kingdom Bacillati; phylum Actinomycetota; class Actinomycetes; order Micrococcales; family Microbacteriaceae; genus Curtobacterium; species Curtobacterium sp. PhB130. The sequence goes on from NZ_RKII01000010.1 coordinate 20,085, forward strand.
CGAGGATCGGGTGCAGACCGATCCCGAGACCGATGATGATCGCGTCGTACATCCACGCGAACAGGAAGATCTGCCACTGGTGCGTCGTGATGACGCCGTAGATCGGTCCGGCGATGACGATCCCCATGCCGGCGACGACACCGGCGGTCGCGAGGCCGATGACCGCAGTCCACACCGTCCGGAGCTTCGTGGCGAACGCGGCGACCGCGATGGCCGAGGCGTACCCGCCGACGCTCAGGGCGACGAGCAGGAAGAACAGTCCCTGGCCGGTGCTGTCCTGGTCACCCGAGGGCACGACGTCCACCACGTGGAAGGGCAGGTGCTGGTCGTAGGCGATCGGCATGAAGATCTTCTGCGCCGCGGTGGCGGTGGTCTCGCTGGCCGCCGAGGAGACGTAGAGCGTGGCACCGGACGCCGAGGTGGAGAACACGGCGGCGAGGTCGCGGTCCTTCACCTGCTGCTGTGCCTTGCTGTCGCTGGCGACGACGTGGGCGACGAGGGCGCCGTCGGACTGGTCCGTGACCGTCTGCGCGAAGACCTGCGTGGCGGCGCTCTGCCCGACGATGCCGACGGGGAGGTCCTTCGGCGCGGGGGCGTGGAACGCGCCGAGGTAGGCCAGGCCCATCCCAGCCGCGAGGAACAGCGGGACGAGGATGTGCGTCGCGAAGGTCAGGAGGGTGCGGCCGAGCCCGACGGGGCGGAGGACGTTCGGGGCGCGGTGCGGCGGTCGGGGAGCGGCGTGGCCCCGGTGCTGGTTCGCGGCGTCGTCGGCGCGGTCGATGGAGGCGGGAGCGTCGACGCGGGTCGGCGCAAAGTTGTACTTTGCAACTTCAGACACGAGGGGCAATAGTACGCCTCCGGTACGACTTTGTCGACGCCGGGGCCCGCCGGGGCCCGCCGGGCCCCGCCAGCGCCCGCCGGCGTCCTTCGAGGCGGGCGCTGAGATCGCACTTCGTGTCGGCTTCACGCTGCGGAGGCGACACGAAGTGCGATCTCACCGGCGGCCGCGCGCCGCGCGGCTACTCCGTACCGGGGTCGTGCGCGCCCATGCCCGTCAGGAGCGCACGGAAGGAGTCGAGCCGCTCGATGCCCGTCGGGCCGAGCTCCCCGGCCTGCACCCGGTCGACGATCTCCCAGTCGTGCGCCTGGTCCAGCGGGATCCCGTCGACGGGCGCGGCGACGGGGATCGCGTGCGATGCGAACGCCCGGAACACGTTCGCGGGGTCGACGTGCCCGAGGCCGAACGACCGGACGCCGGGCGTGTCGATGATCCAGCCGCCGTCCCGGACCTGCAGCGCGATGGAGGACGACGACGTGTGCCGCCCGCGCCCGGTCACGGAGTTCACGACACCAGTGGCCCGCGTGGACCCGGTGAGCGCGTTCACGAGCGTCGACTTGCCGACGCCGGAGTGCCCCACGGTCACGGTGACCTGGCCGTCGAGGACCTCGTGCATGGCCTCGAACGGGACGTCGTCCGCGCGGCTCGTCACGATCCGCAGGTCGAGGCACGCGAAGTGCGCCAGGAACGGTGCCGGGTCGGCGAGGTCGGTCTTGGTGATGCAGAGGATCGGGTCGAGGCCGGCGTCGAACGCGGCGACGAGGTACCGGTCGATGAGCCGGGTCCGCGGCTCCGGGTCGGCGGCCGCCACGACGACGAGCATCTGCGTCGCGTTCGCCACGATGACGCGCTCGACGTCGTCCGAGTCGTCGGCGCTCCGGCGGAGCAGGGTCGACCGTTCCGCGACGCGGACGATGCGGGCCAGGGACCCCTCGGAGCCGGAGACGTCCCCGGCCAGGAAGACGTTGTCCCCGGTGACGACGGACTTCTTGCCGAGCTCGCGGGCCTTCGTCGCGGTGATCAGCCGGTCCCCGTCGGGTGAGTCGACGAGCACGCCGAAGCGGCCGCGGTCGACGTTCGTCACCCAGCCGGTCGGGGCGTCGTCGTACGTCGGACGGACCTTGGTGCGCGGCCGGTTGCCCTTCGGGTTGGGCCGGACCCGGACGCTCGACTCGTCGTACTGGCCGTACGGCTCGTCCTCGTCCGCGTCGCCGTCGACGTCGTCCCACCAGCTCACGTCAGACCCCCGACCCGGGAGCAGGAGCAGGAGCAGCGCCGGAACCAGACCCGGCACCGGTCGCCACGAGCTCGGCCCACAGCTCCGGGAACTGCGGCAGCGTCTTCGCCGTCGACCCGATGTCGTCCACCGCGATGCCGTCCACGACGAGCCCGACGATCGCGCCCGCCGTCGCCATCCGGTGGTCCTCGTACGCGGCCCAGCCGCCGCCGTGGAGCCGCGCCGGCTGGACCAGGAGGCCGTCGGCGAGTTCCTGCACCGTGCCTCCCGTCCGGTTGACGTCCGCCGCCAGCGCTGCCAGGCGGTCCGTCTCGTGCCCACGCAGGTGCCCGATGCCGGTGACGGTGGTCGGTCCGTCGGCCAGCGCCGCGAGCGCGACGAGGGCGGGTGCGAGCTCGCCGCCGCGGGTCAGGTCGAGTTCGAGACCCGGGACGGAGGCGCCACCCCGGATCCCGACGCCGCCGTCGAACACCAGGTCGTCACCGTCGCGGGCCACGCTCGCCCCCCACAGGGGCAGGAGCGTCTCGAGGTCGGCGCCGACCTGCGTCGTCGCGGTGGGCCAGGTGCGGATGCGGACGGTGCCGCCGGCCACGAGGGCCGCGATCGCGAACGGGGCCGCGTTGGAGAGGTCCGGTTCGATGGTGACGTCGACGGCGGCGATCGGACCGGGGTGCACGACCCATTCGCCGACGGCGGGCTCGTCGACGCGGACGCCGCGGGCGCGGAGGGCGGCGACGGTCATCTCGATGTGGGGGAGGCTCGGCAGGCGCTCACCCGCGTGCGTCAGGTGCAGGCCCTCGTCGAAGCGGGGCGCGGAGAGGAGCAGGCCGGAGACGAACTGGGACGAGGCGGAGGCGTCGATCGTCAGCGCGCCGCCACGGACCGAGCCGGTGCCGGTGAACGCGAACGGCAGGGACCCGTCGCCGTCGTCGGTGACGTCGACGCCGAGGGCGACGAGGGCGTCGATGACGGGGCGCATCGGACGGCGGCGGGCAGCTTCGTCGCCGTCGAACACGACCGGGCCGGTAGCCAGGGCGGCGAGCGGCGGCAGGAAGCGCATCACCGTGCCGGCGAGGCCGCAGTCGACGCGCACGTCGCCGTGCATCGGGGCGGGGGTGATGCGGAGATCGGGGCCGTAGGGGTTCTCGCCGGGCAGTTCCTCGATGCCGACGCCCAGGGCGCGGAGTCCCTCGATCATCAGGGCGGAGTCGCGGGAGTGCAGGGGGAGCCGGATGGTCGAGGGGCCGTCGGCGAGGGCGGCGAGGACCAGCTCCCGGTTCGTCAGCGACTTCGAGCCGGGCAGCGAGACGTCGCCGCTGAGGGGGCCCGCGGCGACGGGGGCGATCCAGGGGGCGGGCTCGTGGTTCGCGCGCTGGGAATGCTGTGTCTCGGCCATCGGTTCACAAGACTACTGAAACGATCGGGAGGACCCTTGGCGACAGCACTCGCACCCACGCGGACAGACCTGCCCGCCGCGGTGACCACGCTCGCTGGACCGGGCGTCGGACACGCGGTCGCTCTCGGCGGCGTCCGCCTAGACTGGCCCGCGATGACCACCGACGAGCCGCAGGCCACACCGCACGACCTGGTCGAGGAGACCGAGGAGCAGCTCGACGCCGTCTCCGAGGAAGCGGCGGCGCTCGAAGCGTCGGACGCTGACGTGGTCGACGCGAAGACCGTGTCCGCGACGGAACTGCGGAGCCTGTTCGAAGACCAGGCGCTGCCCTTCATGGACCAGCTCTACGGCGCCGCGATGCGCATGACGCGGAACCCCGCAGACGCCTCGGACCTCGTGCAGGAGACCTTCGTCAAGGCCTTCGCCGCGTTCCGCCAGTTCCGCCAGGGCACGAACCTCAAGGCGTGGCTGTACCGGATCCTCACGAACACGTTCATCAACACGTACCGCAAGAACCAGCGGAACCCGTACCAGGGCACCATCGACGAGCTCGAGGACTGGCAGCTCGGCGGCGCGGAGAGCGTCACGCAGTCGATCTCCGCACGATCGGCCGAAGCGGACGCGATCGACCACCTGCCGTCCTCCGCCGTGAAGGACGCGCTGCAGGCCATCCCGGAGGACTTCCGGATGGCCGTCTACTTCGCCGATGTCGAGGGCTTCTCCTACCAGGAGATCGCCGACATCATGAAGACCCCCGTCGGGACGGTCATGAGCCGTCTCCACCGTGGTCGCCGGCTCCTCCGGGGGCTCCTGGCAGACCATGCCCGAGAGACCGGCATCGTCCCGGACGCAGCGTCGACGGCGACGATGCGCGGACGAGGCCGGAACACCGCGACCACTGGTCGCACCGCGAACCAGGGCCGCACCGCGGCTCAGGGCCGCACGGATCGAAAGGGTGAACGATGAGCGGCTGCGACTGCTCCAAGGCCAAGGCGGAGCTCGAGGAGTTCCTGCACGACGAACTCCGCCGCGAAGACGCGGCGGACATCCGCGAGCACATGGACGACTGCGAGGACTGCACCACCGAGCACCGCGTGAACGTCGTCCTCATGGAGACCGTGAAGCGCGCGTGCAAGGAGACCGCTCCGGACCAGCTCCGGACCGAGATCCTGGCGCGCATCCGCGTGGAGCAGGCGACGCACTGACACCCGTGCGACGCGTCGTGCGGTGTGCTCCCGGCGTCACACGGTGTGTGGCGTCGGTAGGGTCGCCAGCATGACCTTCTCCGTCGAGTCGATCACCAGCTGGTCCGACCCGGACGTCGCCGACGTCGCCGCCCTCGTCCGGACCCTCGGGCACACCGCGGACGAGTCCGCGATGCGCGCCCGGCTCGAACGCCTGACCGCCGAGGCGGGCCACCGCACGTGGTTGGTCCGCGACGACGACGGCCGCGCGGTGGCCGTCGCGGGAGCGCAGGTCACGTGGGCGTACGCGTCCGACGAGCCGACGGCGCAGCTGCTCCTGCTGGTGGTCGACCCCACGGCCAGGAGGCTCGGCACCGGTTCCGCGCTCATCAGCACGTTCGAGACGTGGGCCGTCTCGCAGGGCGCCCGGCAGCTGTCCGCCGTCAGTGCGGCCGCGACCGACAGCGCGCACCGCTTCTACCAGAAGCGCGGCTACCACGACGCGGGGGTGCGCTACACGCGCATCGTGTAGCGGCGCGCTGCGCGCGCTGCGCACCCGCGCGGGTCGTTCCGTGCGTGGTGAGTCGAATCGCGCGTAGGAGGTGAGAACTTCCGACCCGCTACGCGCGAATCGCCTTCCCAGTGCACCCGAGATGGGAAGGAACGCGCGAGGTGCGTGGCGGAGGCGTGACGAGCCTCCCGGCGGATCCGAGCGCACGACGCGCCCCCGGACGCACAACGCGCCCCGCTGAGACGGGGCGCGTTGTCTGCGCGAGGGCGCGAAGCCGATGTCCGGCGAGCCGAGGGGCTAGCCGAGGGCCTTCGTGATCACCTCGGTCGCCTCGTGGGCGCTGCGCTTCGAGGAACCCGTCGCGGGTGCGGCGCTGGCCGCGCGGGACGCGACCGAGAGCGGGCGTCCGTCGAGGTGCGGCGAGAGGTTCATGCACACGAACGGCCAGGCGCCCTGGTTCTCCGGCTCTTCCTGCGCCCACACGACGTCGGCGTTCGGGTAGCTGCCGAGGACCTCGAGGATGTGCTCGAGGGGGAGCGGGGCGAGCTGCTCGAGCCGCACGAGGGCGACGTCGGTCGTCCCGCGCTTGTCGAGCTCGGCGCGGAGGTCGTGGTGCACCTTGCCGGAGTGCAGGACCACGCGGCGCACGGCACCCTTGTCGGTGATGTGCGCGTCGTCGAGGACCTCTTCGAAGGTCCCGCTCGTGAAGTCCTCCACCGCGCTCGTCGCCTGGCGGAGTCGCAGCATCGCCTTCGGGCTGAACACGATGAGCGGCTTCTGCGGGCGCTCCCAGGCCTGGCGGCGGAGCAGGTGGAAGTACGACGCCGGCGTCGACGGGCGTGCCACGACCATGTTGTCCTCGGCACAGAGCTGCAGGTAGCGCTCGATGCGTGCGGACGAGTGGTCCGGCCCCTGGCCCTCGTAGCCGTGGGGCAGGAGCAGGACGAGGCCGGAGCGCTGTCCCCACTTCTGCTCTGCGGAGGAGATGAACTCGTCGATGACCGTCTGCGCGCCGTTGGCGAAGTCGCCGAACTGCGCTTCCCAGAGCACGAGCGCCTCGGGCCGTTCGACCGAGTAGCCGTACTCGAACGCCATCGCCGCGTACTCGCTGAGCAGCGTGTCGTAGATGTAGAAGCGGGCCTGGTCCTCGGTCAGGTTCGACAGCGGCAGCCACTCCTGGCCGTTCACGCGGTCGTGGAAGACCGCCTGGCGCTGGACGAACGTGCCGCGGCGGGCGTCCTGCCCGGCGAGCCGGACCGGCTTGCCCTCGGTGAGGATCGAGCCGATCGCCATGAGCTCGGCCATCGCCCAGTCGACACCGCCCTTGCGGGTCATGTCGGTGCGCTTGGTCAGCAGGGCCTGCAGCTTCGGGTGCACCTGGAACCCGGCGGGCGGGTTGCCGTGCGCGTCGCCGATGAGCTCGACGAGTTCCTGCGAGATCGCGGTCTCGTGGACGTCGTTCTCCGAGTCGTCGCGCTGCGAGGTCGGGCGTTCGAGCCCCTGCACGGCACCGTCGTCGTCGACCGTGATGACCGGGATGGTGCCCGTCTGCGCTTCGTGCGTCTCCGCGAACGCGCGCTCGAGGCGGTCCTGGAAGTCGCGGTGCGCTTCGTCGTACTCCTCTTGCGTGATGTCGCCGCGGCCGACGAGCGCCTCGGTGAACAGGGTGCGGACGGAACGCTTCGCCTCGATCAGGTTGTACATCAGCGGCTGCGTCATCGAGGGGTCGTCGCCCTCGTTGTGGCCGCGTCGGCGGTAGCAGACCAGGTCGATGACGACGTCGCGGTGGAACTCGTCGCGGTACGCGAACGCGAGGTCCGCGACACGTGCCACGGCTTCGGGGTCGTCGCCGTTCACGTGGAAGATCGGCGCCTGGATCGTCTTCGCCACGTCGGTCGAGTACACCGAGGTGCGCCCGGAGTCCGGCGGGGTGGTGAAGCCGACCTGGTTGTTGATGACGAGGTGCACGGTGCCGCCGGTGCGGTACCCGCGGAGCTGGGACATCTGCAGCGTCTCGACGACGACGCCCTGGCCGGCCATCGCCGCGTCGCCGTGCACGAGCACGGGGAGCACACCGAAGGTGCCGGCGGGCTTCCGGTCCTGCTTGGCGCGGACGATGCCCTCGAGCACGCCGTCCACCGCTTCGAGGTGGGACGGGTTCGCGGCGATCGTGATCGGGATCGAGGTGCCGTCGGAGGCACGGAACACGCCTTCGGTGCCGACGTGGTACTTGACGTCGCCGGAGCCCTGGCCCTGCACGGCGCCGGGGAGCGTCGTGCCCTCGAACTCGCGGAAGATCTGGCCGTAGGTCTTGCCGGCGATGTTCGTCAGCACGTTGAGACGACCGCGGTGCGCCATCCCGATCGCGACCTCTTCGAGCCCGGCGAGCGCTGCCTGCTGGATGAGGGTGTCGAGGAACGCGATCGTGGACTCGCCGCCCTCGAGTGAGAAGCGCTTCTGGCCGACGTACTTCGTCTGCAGGAAGGTCTCGAACGCTTCGGCCTCGTTGAGCTTGCCGAGGACGCGGAGCTGCTCTTCCTTCGACGGCTTCGAGTACGGGACCTCGATGCGGGACTGCACCCAGCGGCGCTGTTCCGGGTCCTGGATGTGCATGTACTCGATGCCGACGGTGCGGCAGTAGGCGTCCCGGAGGACCCCGAGGATATCGCGGAGCGGCGCGGTCGTGGTGCCGGCGAGGCCGCCGGTGACGAACTCGCGGTCGAGGTCCCAGAACGTCAGCCCGTGGCTCTCGATCTCGAGGTCGGGGTGGGTGCGCTGGCGGTACTCGAGCGGGTCGACGTCGGCCATCAGGTGTCCGCGGACCCGGAAGCTGTTGATGAGCTCCTGCACGCGGGCCGTCTTGCCGACGCGGTGCGCCAGGTCGACGTTGATGTCGTTCGCCCACTGGATCGGCTTGTACGGGATCCGGAGGGCGGAGAAGATGCCCTCGTAGAAGCCGTGTTCGCCGATGAGCCGCTCGTGCACCTTCTTCAGGTACTCGCCCGACCCGGCGCCCTGGATGACGCGGTGGTCGTAGGTGCTCGTCAGCGTGATGGTCTTGCCGACGCCGAGCTCGACGAGGGTCTTCGGCGCGGACCCCTGGAACTGCGCGGGGTACTCGAGCGCGCCGGCGCCGATGATCGCGCCCTGGCCCTTGGTGAGACGGGGGACCGAGTGCACGGTGCCGATGCCGCCCGGGTTCGTCAGGGAGATCGTGGTGCCCTGGAAGTCCGTCGGGGTGAGCTTGTTGTCGCGGGCTCGCTTGACGAGGTCTTCGTAGGCGGTGAGGAACTGGCCGAACGTCAGGGTCTCCGCGCGCTTGATGCTCGGGACGAGGAGCGAGCGGGTGCCGTCCTTCTTCGGGACGTCGATCGCGATGCCCAGGTTGACGTGCGCGGGCTGCACGACGAAGGGCTTGCCGTCGCGCTCCTCGTAGAAGACGTTCTGGCTCGGGAAGTCCTTGAGCGCCTGGACCATCGCCCAGCCGATGAGGTGCGTGAAGGAGATCTTGCCGCCGCGGGCACGGCGCAGGTGGTTGTTGACGACGATCCGGTTGTCGATCATCAGCTTCGCCGGGATCGTCCGGACGCTGGTCGCCGTCGGGACCGTGAGCGAGGCGTCCATGTTCGAGGCCAGCGTCTTCGCCATGCCGCGGAGCGGGGTCGCCACGTCTTCGTGGGTTTCCTCGTGGTCGTCGGCCTCGTCGTTGGCCTCGGCCGGGATCGGCTGCGGCGACGGCTGCTTCGACGTCGTCCGGGCCTGGATCTGGCCGCCCTTGCCCTCGGCGGGGGCGGCGTCCGACTGCGCGGGAGCCGAGGCGGCCTGTGCCGGGGCAGCCTGCGCGAGTGCCGGAGCGGCAGGCGCCGAGGCCGCGTCCGCGGGAGCGCTCTTGCCGGCGGCGCTCTGGTGGTAGCTCTCGAGGACCGGCCACCAGGACTTGTCGACCGAGTCCTTGTCGGCGATGAACTGCTCGTAGAGCTCGTCCACGAGCCACTCGTTCGCGCCGAATTCGCCCGCGGTCTCGTCAGTTCCGGTCAGATGGCTCGACACAGCCGATCGCCCACTCTCCGTCGATTGATGCTCGTGTGTGTCGTGCGGCGCAACCCTGCCCCGCACGACGTCAAGCGTAGCCGTTTCCACATGTCCGTTCGGTGTCAGCCCGAGGCATGTCGTCGAGCAGTACGGTGGGCCGCATGAGGTTCTACGAGACCCGGCCGACGCACGACCTGACGTACTCCGACGTGTTCCTCGTCCCGAGCCGATCCGCCGTGACGAGCCGCTTCGACGTGGACCTCGCCGCGAACGACGGCTCGGGCGCCACGATCCCGATCGTCAGCGCGAACATGAACTCGGTCACGGGCCCCCGGCTCGCGGCCACCCTCGCCCGACGGGGTGGGCTCGGGGTGCTCCCGCAGGACATGCACCTGCAGGACCTCGACGCCGCGATCCGCTGGGTCAAGGACCAGCCCGTCGACTTCGACACCGCCGTCGAGATGGGGCCGGACACCACCGTCGCGGAGACCCTCGAGCAGCTCCTGCCCGTCGCCGGCCGCGGGGTCGTGGTCCGGGGCGGCGACGGCGACTACCTCGGGTGCGTCCCCGCCACCCGGCTCGGCACCGCCGGCCCCGACGCCACGCTCCGCGACCTGCTGCACGGCGCCTCCACGGGCATCGACGCCGAGGACGCCGGCACCCCGCGGCACGTCTACGACGTCCTCACCGCGGCGGGCGCGGACTTCGCCCCGGTGACCCGGCACGGCCACGTCGTCGGCACCACCAGCCCGACCAGCGCGATCCGGTCGAGCATCTACCGTCCGGCGGTGGACGCCTCCGGTCGGCTCCGTGTCGGCGCCGCGATCGGCATCAACGGCGACGTCGCGGCCAAGGCGCAGGCCCTCGCCGCCGCCGGCGTCGACGTCCTCGTGCTCGACACGGCCCACGGCCACCAGGAAGGCATGCTCCGCGCGCTCCGCACCGTGGCCGCCCTCGACCTCGGGATCCCGCTGGTCGCCGGCAACGTCGTCACCGCGGACGCCGTCCACCACCTCGTCGAGGCGGGCGCGTCGATCATCAAGGTCGGTGTGGGCCCCGGTGCCATGTGCACGACCCGGATGATGACCGCGGTCGGGCGTCCGCAGTTCTCCGCCGTGCTCGAGACCGCCGCGGCGGCGAAGGCCCTCGGCGCGCACGTCTGGGCCGACGGTGGTGTGCGGTACCCTCGTGACGTCGCACTCGCCCTGGCCGCGGGCGCGAGCGCGGTGATGATCGGCTCGTGGTTCGCCGGCACGCTCGAAGCGCCCGGTGTCCTCCGGCGCGACGCGAAGGGCGCCGCCTACAAGGAGAGCTGGGGCATGGCGTCCGCCAAGGCCGTGCGCGAACGCTTCGAGCGCCTCGACCCGTACGAGCGGGCACGCAAGGCGCTCTTCGCCGAGGGCATCTCGTCCTCGACGATCTACCTCGACCCGGAGCGGCCGAGCGTGGAGGACCTCCTCGACATGATCACGACGGGCGTCCGCAGCTCCGCCACGTACGCGGGCGCGACGAGCCTCGCGGAGTTCCACGACCGTGCGCTCGTCGGCATCCAGTCCGCCGCCGGGTACGAAGAGGGCAAGCCGCTCCCCGTCAGCTGGTAGGGGCACCACACCCGACCCCGTGACGGACGGGAGGCCCGGTGCCAGCTGGCACCGAGCCTCCCGTCCGCTTGTCCGGAGCGTCTACCGGCGTCTGGTCGCGTCCTCGACGGTGCCGACGAGCTCCTCGAGGATGTCCTCGAGGAACAGGACGCCCGTCGTCCGGCCGTCCGCGTCGAACGCCCGCGCCACGTGGCGGCCTGCGGCGCGCATCGTGGCAAGCGCGTCCTCGAGGTCCATCTCGGTGTACAGCGAGATGAGCTGGCGGATGCGCTTCGGGGGCACCGGGTCGTCGAACTCGTCGGGGCGCAGGTCGATGACGTCCTTGACGTGCACGTAGCCGGTCGGCTCGCCGGTCTCGCCGGTCAGCACGTAGCGGGAGAACCCGCGCTGCGCGACCGCGCGCTCGACGTCAGCGGGGGTGGCGTCCTCGGGGAGCGTGACCAGCTCGGACATCGGCACCGCGATGTCCCGGACCTTCTTCTCGGTGAACTCGAACGCCATCCGGAGCGTGCCGCCGTCGTCGGACAGTGTGCCCTCGCGACGGGACTGCTCGACGATGGTCTGCACCTCCTCGACGGTGTAGGCGCTGACCGCCTCGTCCTTCGGCTCCACCTTGAACAGCCGGAGCACGGCGTTCGCGATCTCGTTGAGGCCGACGACGACCCAGTGCAGGCCGTGGCCGATGTACCAGAGCGTCGGCACGAGGAGCAGGGCCGCACGGTCGGGCATCGAGAACGAGATGTTCTTCGGCACCATCTCGCCGAAGACCACGTGCAGGAACGAGACGAGCAGCAGCGTGAAGACGAACGCCACGATGCCGATCACCTCGACGCTCCACCCGGTCAGGTGCAGCGGGACCTCGAGCAGGTGGTGGATCGCCGGCTCGGAGACGTTGAGGATGAGCAGCGAGCACACGGTGATGCCGAGCTGGGTGGTCGCGAGCATCCGGGTCGCGTGCTCCATCGCCCACAGGGTCATCTGCGCGGCGCGGGAGCCCTCTTCGGCACGGGGCTCGATCTGGGAGCGGCGAGCGGAGATCACGGCGAACTCGGCCGCGACGAAGTAGGCGTTGCCCGCGAGCAGGACGAACAGCCAGAAGATGCCCCACCAGTCGCTGCTCATCGCGTGTTCTCCCTCTGCTTGCTCTTCGCTGACGAGTTCGGGATCGTCACGCCGCCGGGCGGGGTGTCCGTGGGGGTCGGGGTCCAGCGGACCCGGTCCACCCGGCGTCCGTCGAGGCGCTCGACGCGGAACACGCCGTCCTCGAGCGGGACCTCGTCGCCGACGACCGGCAGCCGCCCGAGCGTCGACATGATGAAGCCGCCGACGGTCTCGTAGGGGCCGTCCTCGGGGACCTTGACCCCGGCACGGTCCTCGAGCTCGTCGGGACGGAGCAGCCCGGGGAAGGTCAGCCAGTTGCGGGAACGGACGACGTCGATGCGGGCGCGGTCGTGCTCGTCCGACACCTCGCCGACGATCTCCTCGATGAGGTCCTCGAGCGTGACGACCCCGGCGGTGCCGCCGTACTCGTCGACGACGATGACCATCTGGTAGCCGCGGCCGCGCACCTCGGTGAGGAGCGTGTCACCGGGCATCGTCTCGGGGACCCGTTCGGCGTCGGTCATCAGCGCGCCGACGGGGACCTCCGGACGCTTCTCACGCGGGACGGCGACGGCCTGCTTGACGTGCACGATCCCGACGACGTCGTCCGCGTCCTCCTCGATGACGGGGAAGCGGCTGAAGCCGGTCCGGCGGGCGAGGGTGATGACGTCCTCGGCGGACTCCGAGACCCGGATCGTGGACAACCGCGGGCGCGGGGTCATCACGTCGCTGGCGTCGAGCTCGGAGAAGGACAGCGTGCGCTGGAGGAGCGTCGCGGTGTCCTGTTCGAGCGAGCCCTCGGACGCCGAACGACGGAGCAGCGAGGTGAGCTCCTCGGCGCTGCGCGCACCGGAGAGCTCCTCCTGCGGCTCGATGCCGATCGCGCGGAGCACGGCGTTCGCGGTGCCGTTCAGCACGGCGACCGCTGGCTTGAAGACCGTCGTGAACGCGATCTGCAGCGGCACGACGAGCTTCGCGGTCTGCAGCGGCAGCGCGAGCGCGAAGTTCTTCGGCACGAGCTCGCCGAGGATCATCGAGAGCAACGTCGCGATGACGAGCGCCACGATCGAGCCGACCGTCTCGACGATCCCCTCGGGGAGCGCCAGCGCCAGGAACGGTGCCTCGAGCAGCTTCGCGATCGACGGCTCGAGCAGGTAGCCGGTCAGCAGCGTGGTCAGCGTGATGCCGAGCTGTGCGCTGGACAGGTGCGTCGAGGTGACCTTGAGCGCACCGATGACCGGCGCGAGGCCGGGCTCGCCGCGGTCACGGCGCGCCTCGACGTCGGCGCGGTCGAGGTTCACGAGTGCGAACTCCGACGCGACGAAGACGCCGGTGCCGAGCGTCAGCAGGATGCCACCGACGAGCATGACGATGTCGATGGGGCTCATCGGGTCCACCCCCGGGGGCTGGACGTGCTCCGCCAGCGGACAGCGCTGCGGGCACACGACGAGTCAGGGCAGCTCACTGAGTGAGCGCCGGATGAGTGGTGGGGCGAAGAAGGATTCGGAGGATCGTCCACAGTGGTCATCATCGTAATCACGAGGTCGGGCCGGAACCCGAGAATCCGCCCTACTTCGTGACGCTTGCTCGGTGGTACTGCTGGGGCTCGTAGTCGAGTTCGACCCCGAGCTCGACCGCCGCACGGAGCGGGAAGCCCGGGTCACGGAGGAACTCACGCCCGACCATCACCACGTCGGCCTGCCCGGTCGCCACGATCTGCTCGGCCTGGAACGCCTCGGAGATCATCCCGACGGCGATCGTGCCGATGCCGGCGTTCCGCTTGATCTCCGCGGCGAAGGGCACCTGGTAGCCCGGGCCGACGGGGATCGGCGCACTCGCGACGTTGCCGCCGGTCGAGACGTCGGCGAGGTCGGCACCGTGCTCGGCGGCCCAGCGGGCGACCTCGGTGACCTCGTCGAGCGTCAGACCGCCGTCGGTCCAGTCGGTCGCGGAGAAGCGGACGACGATCGGGAAGCCCTCGCCGACCTCGGCACGCACGGCGTCGACCACGTCGAGCAGCGCGCGGGCCCGGTTCTCGAGCGAGCCCCCGAACTCGTCGGTGCGGTGGTTGCTCAGCGGGGAGAGGAACTGGTGCAGGAGGTACCCGTGCGCGGCGTGCAGCTCGACGAGGTCGAAGCCCGCCTCCACGGCACGACGTGCGGCGACGGCGAAGCCGACCGCGACGAGGCGGATGTCCTCGGTGGAGAGCTCGCGCGGGACGTCGTAGCCCGGGAACGCCTCGGCGGACGGGCCGACGGCGGTCCAGCCGCCCTCGGACGCCGGGACCGTGCCATGGGACGACTCCCAGGGGCGGTAGGTCGAGGCCTTGCGGCCCGCGTGGGCGAGCTGCACGCCGGCCGTGGCGCCCTGCGAGTGGATGAAGTCGACGATCGGGCGGAACGCGTCGCGCTGCTCGTCGTTCCAGAGACCGAGGTCCTGGGGGCTGATCCGGCCCTCCGGCACGACCCCGGTGGCCTCGACGACGACCGCACCGGCGCCGCCCTTGGCGAACCCGCCGAGGTGCACGAGGTGCCACGGCGTCGGGACGCCGTCCTGCTGCTCGACCGAGTACTGGCACATCGGGGAGACCCAGATGCGGTTGCGGACCGTCAGGTCGCGGATGGTGATCGGCTCGAACAGGGCGTGCGTCACGCGGTGGCTCCTTCGTGCGGGGTGGCCGTCACCGACAGCTCCTCCAGGAACCCCCGGAGCAGCGCTGGTGACGTGTAGTGGTGGCCGACCGCCCCGATCGCTTCCGCGCCGGCGGCGTTCTCGGCCCTGTTGTCCACGAACACCATCTGCGACGGCTCGATTCCCAGACGCTCGCAGGTGTCGCGGTAGATGGACAGGTCGGGCTTCAGCACGTGTTCCTCGGCGCTCACCACGACGGTCTCGAACAGCGACCCCATCGGCGACCGCCGGTACGGGTCCCCGAAGTCGAACCCGGCGTTCGACAGGAGCGCCAGCCGGGTGCCGGCGTCGTGCAGCTCCTCGACGAGGTCGAGCACCGCGGGGTCGACCTCGAACCAGCCCGTGTAGTCGATCGCCCAGAGCCGGTGGATCTCGCTGACCGACCAGGAGCGGCCGGTGCGGGCAGCGATCGCGCGCCAGTACTCCAGCACGCTGAGGTCGCCGCGGTCCAGGTCGTGGCGGAGCTCCTGGTAGACGGGGAAGAGCTCGTCCTCCGGCAGCCCGGTGGCCTCGAGCAGGGCGTCCCGCGCGGCGGTGGGCGTGCGGCTGATCACCTCGCCGTAGTCGAACACGACGACACGACCGGGCAGGAACAGGCTCATGCGCTCCACCGTAACGTGGGGTCGATGAACGACTTCGTGCCCTTCTCCGTGTCCGACGCCGCCGCGTGGACGACCGCGCCGACCGGGGAGTCCACGAAGTACCGGCGAGGGGTGCTCGGCGTCGCGACCGGTTCGGCCGCCTACCCGGGTGCGGCGATCATGGGCGTCGACGCGGCCGTGCACACCGGGGTGGGGATGGTCCGGTACGTCGGACCCGACCGTGCGACGGACTTCGTGCTCGCCCGCCGTCCCGAGGTCGTGTCCGGCATCGGCCGCGTGCAGGCCTGGTTGGTCGGGTCCGGGATCTCGGCGTCCTCGCTCGGTTCGCTCGACCCGGCGACCGCTGCCGCCTTCGAGCACGCGTCCGAGGACGGCGTCCCGGTGGTCGTCGACGCCGGGGCGATCCCGCTGGTCGACCTCGGACCGCTCGCGGTGCTGACGCCGCACGCGGGGGAGCTCGCCGCGCTGCTGCACGTCTCCCGTGATGCAGTCGAGGAGGACCCGCGGGGCTCCGCGCTCCGCGCCGCCGAGCAGACCGGGAGCGTCGTGCTCCTCAAGGGCTCCGACACGCACGTCGTCACCCCGGACGGGTCCGTGCGGCTCGTCGCGTCCTCCGCCACGCCGTGGCTCGCCGCCGCCGGCGCGGGGGACGTCCTCGGTGGGGTGCTCGGGGCGCTCGTGGCCACCCGGGCGGGCTCCGGGGAGGTCGGTCCGGCGGACCTCGCGCACCTCGCGGCGGCCGCGGCGGTCGTGCACGGCACCGCGGCGCGGCGGGCGTCCGGCGGTGGGCCGTTCACGATGACGACGCTCATCGAGGCGCTGCCCGGTGTCGTCCGTGACCTCCTCGTGACCGGGGACGCGCCCGCCTGAGGCGCGCCGGGGTCGCCCGCTGCCGAGCCGGAGCGACAGGGTCGCTGTCGTACGACAGCACGGTTGTCGGTGTGCGGCGCGGCGCGCGGCGCGCGGCGGGAGCGCGGCGGGCGTGAGCGGCGCGCGGTGGCCGCCGCGTGCACTGGTCGCGACCACGGCCGGCCGGGAGGCTCGGTGGCGGACGGGTGCTGCGCCTCCAGGCCGGTGGGGTGTGCGTCCACGGCACGTGCGTGCGCATGTTCCGACACCGCGCCGGTCGATCGACTCCTGCGGTGTCGGAAGGCATCAGCGCACCCGCGGGGACGCGGCGCGTGCTCGCGGGAAGCCGCAACGACCGCGGGATCACGCATGCGGCGCGGGAGCCCGCACCGATCCCGCTGGCGGGGTGCGGGGTCCTCGTGGTGGACCCGGTGGACGCGTAGACAGACCTGTGAGGGACACCGCCGGATCGCAACCACGGGCCGGTCCGGTCCTCGGAACCGCTCGACCCAGAAAGCGATCCACGACCATGCAGGACGCACACCGCGCCGTGCGCCACGTCGATGACGACGACGGCAGCACCGCAGCTCCCACCCGACGCCGGGACGACCGATGAAGGTCTCCAGGTCACTGCTCGTGTTCGCCGCGGTCATCGCCGCCGGTGTCACCCTCGGCACCGTCTCCACGGCCGATGCCCGCGGGTGGGTGGGCGACCCCGCCTCGCCCTCCGCGACGTCGGTGTCCGCGCCGACCCCGACGCCCACCGTGCCGGCGAACGGCGCCGCCCCGACCTTCTCCGAGGACTTCGACACCCCGGCAGCTGCTGGTGGGCAGTTCGCCACCACCTACGCGGGGTCCTGGCAGCCGTACCCGGACGGCATGGCCAACCGGTACTGGTCGAACGAGATCATCAGCGCGCACGACGGCTACATGGACGTCGCGATGGACGGCAAGCGCGGGGCAGCCGGCACGTTCGGCACCCCGACGGGCGCGTGGGGACACGTCGGCGGGACGTTCAGCGTCCGGGCCCGGGCCACCGGTGGTGACGGCAACGGTGCCGCGTTCCTGCTGTGGCCGACCTCGAACGTCTGGTCCGAGGGGGAGGTCGACTTCCCCGAGGGCACCTTCCAGGGGACCGTCGGCGCGTTCAGCCACTCGATGGTGAAGGGCCAGGAACGGAGCGCGGTCGGGCTGCACACGGACGCGACGTGGCGGCAGTGGCACACCTACACGACCGAGTGGATCCCGGGGGAGGCGGTCCGCTACTACGTGGACGGGCAGATCGTCCTCACGGTGACACAGCACGTGCCGACCACGGCGCACCGGTTCATGTTCCAGATCGGCAACTGGGGGAAGCCAGGGCACCTCGAGATCGACTGGGTGAAGACCTGGGACCGTTCCTAGGCGGACGTCACCCCGCGGGCGTCGCGTGGACGAGGAACTCGACCGTGCCGTCGTCGTCGACCTTGACGAACCCGAGGCTCGGGGCCTGCACGCCGTAGTCGGCGAAGGTGATCGGGATCGAGCCGGAGATGTCCACGCCGTCGCCGTTCAGGCCGACCTCGAGCGTCGCGGTGACCGCCTTCGTGACGCCGTGGAGCGTCAGGTTCCCGCTCGCCTCGACCTGCTTCGTACCGGAACCGGTGGGGACCGCGTCGGCGATCGGACCCGTGAGCGTGAACGTCGCGGTGGGGAACGCCGAGGTGTCGAGCGCGGAGTCGCGGAAGTACGAGTCGCGCTGGGCGGAGTCGGTGGCGATGTCGGCGACCTGCACCGTGATCGCGGCCGCGGTGATCGAGGAGCCGTCCACCGTGGCGGTGCCGGTCACGCTGTCGGTGCGGCCGGTGACCGTGACGTCCGAGCCGTTCAGCACCTCGTGCAGACGGTAGCCGGCCTCCGAGTCCCCGCCGACGGTCCAGGTGCCCGCGAGGTCGCTCGCATCGAGCGTCGAGGGGGCGCGGCTGGCGGCGACGCTCGGTGCGGCCGAGGCCTTCGCGTTCTCGGTGTTCGAGTACACGTTCGTGCCGATCAGGACGCCGGCGACGCCGAGGACGACGACGGCTGCGGCGACGGAGATCCAGATGGTGGCGGTGCGGCGGCGGCGGGTGGGCTTCGGCTGGCGCCCGTTGCCGCTCCGCGGGTGCTCGGGGGTCCCGTTCGTGGTCACGGGGAGACGGTGACACGTCACTCTCGGGAAGTGCTGGGTGTCGCCGCTCCGCTCATCCGGTGCTCGCTACGCTCATCCGGTGCTGAAGTCGCGCTGGTTCGAGGTCGTCTGCTTCGCCGTGGCGTTCGTGATCGTGCACGCGGTGCTGTGGTGGCTGACGTCGGTGACGGCGAACCTCCCGCTGGGTGACGTGACGATCACCTACCGGCGCTGGATCGAGACCGGGCTGCACGCGCACTCCTGGGTCGGGATCGACTCGGACTGGGTCTACCCGATCGTCGCGATCGTGCCGATGGCCGCGGCGGCACTCGGCGGGGTCGCGGCCATCGGCACCGGCTGGCTCCTGCTCATGGTCCTGCTCGACGCCGTCGCCTGCTGGTTCCTCTGGCGGTTCCGCGCGCTCGGCGTCCGCGTCGTCTGGTGGTGGCTGGTGTTCCTGCTGGCGCTCGGCCCGATCGGCCTCGGGCGGATCGACACCGTCGCGACCGCGGTGGCGCTCGTCGGTGTGGCGTACGTCGCCTCCCGCCCCGCCGTCGCGTCGGCCGTGTTCACCGTCGCGGCGTGGATCAAGGTCTGGCCGGCCGCGCTCGTCGGGGTGCTCCTCGTCCTGCGGCGCGGACACCGGCGGGGTGTGCTCACGGGTGCGCTCACCGTCACCGCACTCGTCGTGCTCGTCGACGTGCTGTTCGGCGGCGCCGCGCACCTGCTCTCGTTCGTCGGGCAGCAGTCCGGCCGTGCGCTCCAGATCGAGGCGCCCCTCGCGACGCCGTTCATGTGGGTGGCCGCCGCGCACGTGCCCGGCGCCGCGGTGTTCTACGACACCGAGATCCTGACGTTCGAGGTGTCCGGCACGGGGACCCACCTCGCCGCGGCCGTGTCGACGCCGCTGATGGCGCTCGTCGTGCTGGCCGGGTTCGGGCTGGCGGTCTGGGCGGTCGCGCGCGGCGCCAAGCGCGCCGAGGTCGCCCCGGTGCTCGCGCTGCTGCTCGTCGCGGCGCTGGTCGCCACGAACAAGGTGGGGTCGCCGCAGTACATCGGGTGGTTCGCGGTGCCGATCGTGTGGGGGCTCGTCGCCGGGCGGGGGAGTGCGCGTCGCTTCCTGCCCGTGGCTGTGCTCGCGCTGCCGATGGCGTTCCTGACGCAGCTGATCTATCCCGCGTACTACGACCAGGTGCTCACCGTGCAGCCGTGGATCCTCGTGGTGCTCACCGTGCGGAACGTGCTCGAGGTCGTGATCCTGGTCTGGGCGGTGGTGCTCGTGGTGCGGCTGGGGCTCGGAGCGGAGCGATCCCGCGACACGGACGGGCGGCCGACGGTCGCCGAGGGCAGGATGGACGCATGATCGTCGCGTTCTCCATCGCTCCGTCCGGCGGCCCGTCCGCGTCCTCCGACGGCTCCGTCCACGATGCGGTCGCCGCCGCAGTGCGGGTCGTGCGGGAGTCCGGGCTGCCGAACCGCACCTCCTCGATGTTCACCGAGATCGAGGGCTCGTGGGACGAGTGCATGGCCGTGGTGAAGGCCGCGACCGACGCCGTCTTGCCCTTCGGGACCCGCGTCTCGCTCGTGCTCAAGGCCGACATCCGACCCGGACACACCGGTGAGCTGGACGGCAAGATCGAGCGGCTCGAAGCGGCGCTCGACGCCTGAGCCCCGAGGCGTGCACGCCCGGGACCCTGTGCCCCGATCTGGGGTCGACTGGGAGTTGGCTGCGTGAGAGATGCTCTCCTAGCGTGAGGACGTCCACATCCGTGGCGTCATCAGGGGGAGCACCACATGCCGTACGGCAACTACGAGTTCAGCAAGGACATGGGGGCCATCCGGGCCGACCAGGCAGCGTCCGCGAAGTCACTCAAGAGCATCGAGTTCGCCAGCGGGGCGAGCATGGTGTTCAACGGGCTCACCGCGCTCAACGCGGCGAAGGCCGCACGGAGCGCCCAGGAGCAGATCGCACTCCAGCAGGAGCAGAACGCGCTGCAGCAGGCCATGGCGGAGCAGACCGCCCGTCACGAGTTCTCGATGTGGCGGCAGACGCCCGAAGGTGCGGCCTTCGTGGACTGGCAGCAGCGCGCGGCCGCACTCATCCCGTTCCTCCGTGACCGGGACCGGTCGTGGCAGTCCGCCTGGGCCGGTGCCATCGGGCGCGCCCGTGCGGCGACCCCGGTCGACGAACAGCGTCGTGTCGCGGGGCAGCCCGCGAGGCTCCGCCAGACGCCGCTCAAGGTGCTGTCGATCGTCGCGTTCGTCCTGCTCGTGTTCCCGCTCGTCGGACTCGGGCTGGCGGCGCTGACGTCGGCGTTCTCGAACGGGCAGCAGGCGTACCAGGACTGCCTCGGCAACGTCAGCGAGATCCTCACGCGTGCCGAGTGCGAGGCGATCAGGCCCGGGAACCCGTTCGTCGGCCCGATCGTGTGGCTCGTCCTCCTCGCCGGCCTCGGCGTGCTCTTCACGGTGCTGCGTCGTGTCCGGATGCGCGCCGCGCGGAACGACCGTCGACTCGCGGACGAGTCGGCGGTGCGCACCGAGCGGTGGGGCTTCGACCCGCTGCTGACCACCGGCGCCTGGTACGGCTGGCACGAGTCCGAGTCCTTCCAGGGGTACGCCGACCGGCTCGAGCAGCTCGTCCGGAGCGGCGCCACGACCCGCCCGACCGCCGAGCAGCTCATCCGCCTCCAGGTCCCGACACCGTGGCAGTCGGCCGACCACCTGCCCGCCGAGGTGAACGCCTTCCTGGCGACCGTCCAGCAGGAGAACGCGTCGCTCGCGGTGTGAATCGGGGTGTCCTCCGGCGGGTCGCCGACACGCCGGAGGCCTCCCGCGGATGTCGGTGGTCGGGTGTCTCATGGGGTTCATCGAGCCGCACCCGGTGGTCCGATGACGACGAGGAGATCGCGATCATGGCGGACCTGACGATGCACGACGGTTGGTGCGAGGACTGCGATGCGCGGACGGTCGTCATCGACACCGACGCGCACGGCGAGCACGCCTGGGCGACCTGCGTCGAGTGCGGAGCGGGCTGGGTGCACCGTGACGACGCAACGGCCCCGACCGTCGTCGAGCGCGAACTTGAGCGCCGCGCGGCCTGACCTGCAGGACGCCCGCCCGCTCGAATCGTTTCGTGTCGGTGTCTTCCGTGGGTGTTTGGAGCGGTCTACACTGATCCGACCGGACCGTTGCCGCGGTCTGGCCCCGACCGGCTCCGGCTGGTCACCGACCGGCTCCGGCTGGTCCCCGACCGGCTCCGGCCGGTTGCTTCCGTTCACCGTCGAGCGGACCGGCTGCACGCCGGTCGCGATGACGCGGTCCCCAGCCTGGAGGCCCGGCGCGGCCCCGCAGCACGCCGCACCTCCAGCCACGGCTGGGTCCAGACCCGCCCTCCCGTTCGAAGACCAGGCACCATGTCACAGCTCACGCCCGCGCGCCGCGCACTCGCGCTCATCGCGCTCGCCCTCGGTGGCTTCGCCATCGGTTCCACGGAGTTCGTGGCGATGGGGCTGTTGCCGAACATCGCCGCAGCACTCCTGCCGACGCAGTACGCCGCCGACCCGGACGCCGGGGTCGCGCACGCCGGCTGGCTGGTGAGCGCCTACGCCCTCGGGGTCGTCGTCGGCGCGCCAACCATCGCCGCGATGTCGGCGAAGTTCCCGCGCAAGGGCCTCCTGCTCGTGCTGCTCATCGGCTTCGTGGTCGCAACGATCGCCAGCGCGATCCTGCCGTCGTTCGGGCTCGTCCTGGTCGCGCGCTTCGTCGCCGGGCTGCCCCACGGTGCGTACTTCGGGATCGCGTCGATCGTGGCCGGCGACATCATGGGTCCTGGCAAGCGCGGCAAGGGCATCGCGATGGTGCTGCTCGGCCTGTCGATCGCGAACGTCGTGGGTGTTCCCGCGATCACCTGGATCGGGCAGAACGCCGGCTGGCGTGTGGCGTACGGCGTCGTCTCGGTGCTGTTCGCGGCCACCTTCCTCGCCGTCGCGGCGTTCGTGCCGCGGAGCGCCCGTGACGAGTCGGCGTCCATCGGCCGCGAGCTCCGGGCCTTCCGCGTCCCGCAGGTGTGGCTCGTGATGGGCCTCGGCGCCGTCGGGTTCGGCGGGTTCTTCGCCGTCTACTCGTACATCTCGCCGCTCGTGCAGAACGTCACCGGGTTGTCGGAGGGCGCGGTGCCGCTCGTCCTCGTCGTCGTCGGGCTCGGCATGGTCGTCGGCGGTGTCCTCGGCGGGCACCTGGCGGACCACAGCGTCAAGCGCACCATCTACTTCGGGATGTTCGCGCTCATCGGGGCGTTGCTCGTGACCGTGCTGACCGCGCAGTTCACGGTCGGCATCTTCGTCGGGGCGTTCCTGCTCGGTGCGACCTCGTCCGCGATCCCGCCCGCGGTGCAGTCCCGGCTGATGGACGTCGCCGGCGACGCACGGACCATCGCGGCAGCGCTCAACCACTCGGCGTTCAACATCGGGAACTCGCTCGGCGCAGCGCTCGGTGGCGCGGTCATCGCCGCCGGGTTCGGCTTCGTCGCACCGGGTTGGCTCGGCATCGTGCTGGCGCTGCTCGGCGTCGGCATGACCGCGATCAGCTACGGCGTCGAGCGCCGTTCGACCCGCCGTGCGCGCGTGTCGTCCCCGCACCCCACGACCGGCCCGATCACGTCCCCGATCCCGATCGTCTGACCCCGCTTCGCGCCGCCCGATGCGCTGTCCCGCTCCGTGAGCGTGCTCGATCTCGGTCGGCGCAGCTCGCTCGACGGGCGGTCACGACGCACCGTGCTCGGCAGACGTGAGCGGTGTGTCGTGACCGGTGGGGTCACGCCGCAGTGCCAGGCACGCACCAGCGTCGCACCGCGCGGCACCGCACCGGGAAACGGACACAGCACCACGGGATCCCGTGGTGCTGTGTCCGTTCCGTGGTGCGAAGCCCGGAGCGCGGGCATCCCGGCGCCCGGGCCCCGCGCCGAACCGAGCGCGCGACTACAGCCCGTGCGGGCTGCCGTCCTGCACGATGATGCCGTCGGTGATCGCCCGCTTCCGGAGCGCCACCTTCGTGCCGACGTCGAAGCCGGCCACGCGGTACTTCTCGCGGATGCGCTTGAGGTAGCTCTTCGCGGTCTCCTCCGAGATGCCGAGCTGGTACGCCACGCTCTTCACCGGCTCGCCACCGCCGTAGAGCGCCATCACCCGGCGCTCCTGCGCGCTGAGCTTCGGCACGCCGCCGACGTCGCCGCTGTTGATCGCCAGGTCGAGTTCTGCGGAGACGTACTGCTCGCCGCGCTGTGCGGAGCGGATCGCCTCGACGATCATCTCGGCGTCCTCGCTCTTCACGAGGTAGCCGAGCGCGCCGGAGCCGAGGGCTTCACGCACGACGTTCGGCTCCGAGTAGGTGCTCATCACGACGGTCTTCACGCCGGCCGTCTTCAGCGTCGAGATCTTCAACGAGACCGGGATCGAGTCCTTGAGGTCGAGGTCGAGGAGCACCACGTCGACCGGGAACGCGGGGCTCGTGAGGAGCTCCGGCCAGGTCGTCACGGCGGCGACGAGCGTGATGTCGTCGGCGGCGCCGCGGATCCACTCGGTGAGCGCGCCGAGGAGCATCTTGTGGTCGTCGACGAGGGCGAGTCGGATCGGTTCCTCTGGAGTCGCCATGCTGGCGTCCTTTCTCGTGGTCTGCGTGGCCGAGCCTAGGTGGTGGGCCCACTCGGCGAGGACAGGCTGGTCAGGGTGTCCGGCAACCCGTCACATCGTGGGGTGCCGGTTGACGACGCAGTGCGCGACGATGTGCAGCGCGCCGTCCCGCATCGTGTCGGTGTACGGGCCGATGCGCGCCAGGCCGCTCCACGCCGTCGGACCGAGCCGGCGCCGGGTGACCCCGCGCGACTCGATGACGATCGGGACGTCCATCGTGTCGTCGGAGACCGGGTGTCCGGCGGTGCCGACGGGGCCGAGCGTCACGGAGACCATCGGGACGCCGGGCTGCAGGCCGCGTCCGTCGCCGACCATCTGCCAGAGCGCCTGCAGCAGACCGTCGCGCTGCGCGGGCGTGAGGTGCCCGGCGAGGGAGCTCGGATCGGCGACGCTGACCGCACGGCCGAGGTGGTCGGACTCCGTGATCGCGTG
Organism: Curtobacterium sp. PhB130; assembly: GCF_003755165.1. NCBI lineage: Bacteria > Bacillati > Actinomycetota > Actinomycetes > Micrococcales > Microbacteriaceae > Curtobacterium > Curtobacterium sp. PhB130. The sequence continues at coordinate 44,395 of NZ_RKII01000010.1, forward strand.
GTAGAGCCAGGTCTCGCGGCGGCCCTCGATGAGGTGCAGGCGGAGCTCCGTGGCGAGCGACGCGGCGACCGAGGACGACGCGTCGGACAGGGGGAGCGGGTCCGTGCCGTTGGCGACCGCGTCGAGGAGCTTCTCCGCGGCGAGGTCGAGTCGGGCGAGCTCGTCCGAGGCGAGCATCCCGACCGCGAACTGCGGCGCGGTGACGTTCGACTGCACGAGCACCCGGTCGAGCTCCCGCTGGACGAGCTGCCGGAAGCGGTGGGTGACGAAGATCGCCACAGAGGGCGGGACGATCACGAGCGCGAGCATCGACAGCAGCCCGGGGATCGTCTCCGAGGTGATCGGGGTCGACGCGATCGACATCCCGACGAACGCGAGGCCGAGGACGGTGATGGCTGCAGCGACCTCCCGCGCGGGGCGGAGCGTCGCCACGGGCAGGAGCGCGAAGCCGGCGGCCACCGAGGCGCTCGCGGTGTGGGCGAGGTCGTGCTCCGGCCAGACGCCGATGAAGTCGAGGGTGACGACGCAGCCGAGCACCACGCAGATCAGCGCGAAGGCCAGCCCGGTCAGGCGTTCGCCGTAGGTCATGACGCTGAGGCCGACCCCGACGGCGGCCACGATGAACAGCATCCACGCGGCGGCCGGCAGCCACGGATCGGTGTAGCCGTTCCAGTGGGCGAGGAAGACCGCGATGCCGGCGACGGCCTCGACCGCGGTGAGCACCGCGGCGCCGAGACCGAGGTGTCCCGCACCGAGCGAGGCTCCTGGCTTCGCCGCCTGCCGCAGCGATCGTGCCCCGGTGGAGGTCGAGGGGAGGCCGCGCGCCTGCCGACGTTCGGTGCCCCGATAGCGCTCACGGGCCTCCCGTCGGGTCCGCGGAGCGGGCTGCGCGCTCTCACCGGGGAGACCGCGACCGATGGTGTCCTCGGGGATGCGGCTCATCGGGGCGCCTCCAGGACGACGGTCGTGCCGGAGCCCGGCGCGGAGAAGAGGCGGGCGTCGCCGCCGACTTCGCGGAGGCGGTTCACGACGCTCTCCTTGAACCCGAGCCGTTCTTCGTCGATCGCGCCGATCTCGAAGCCGACGCCGGAGTCGGTGACCATCGCGCGGACCATGTCGTTGTCGTGCACGATCGTGACGTGCGCCTCGGCGACGCCGGCGTGCCGGCGGACGTTCTCCAGGCACTCCGCGAGGGCGAGCAGGAACGCGTCGAGGACGTTCGTGGGGAGGAGCACCTGACCGGTGCCGTGCCAGCTGACCTCGAGCCCCATCCGGCCGAAGCGCTGCTTGACCGACTCGAGGGTCTGCCCGAGCGGGGACTCCTCGGTGCGGGTGAGGGAGTAGTCGCCGGACTGCTGGGGCTGCGGCGTCGCGCCGAGCCGGAGGTGCCGGAGGAGTCTGGCGTCCTCGGCTGCCTGCTCGCGCATGGCCTGCTCGGAGACGCCGACGCCGGAGTGTGCGAGGAGCGTGAGCGTGGCGAGGACCGTGTCGTGCAGGAGGCGCGCGCCCTGGCGGCGCTGCGCCTCGGTCTCGCTGGCCTGCCGCTCCGCGCGGTGGGCCGTGCCGATGCTGTAGATGCGGCGGGCGACCCGGGGGATGCTCCGGGAGATCCAGAACGCGACGACCGCGGTGAGCACCCAGCCGAGGGCAGCGCCGCCGACCGGGGAGGTGAGGACACCGCCGGTGGCGTTGACCATGATCGCGAGCGACGCGACACCGCCGAGGACCGTCAGACCGAGGCCGACCAGGTGTCCGCGCTGCGCCATCAGCAGCGAGGAGAGGCCGCCGGCGGCGAGGGGGACGAGTGCGCTGGCCACGACCGGGCGGGCGTCGGCGTCGGCACCGGTGGTCAGGAGGAAGAGCGCTCCGAGGCCGGAGACGAGCGTCAGCGCGGTCCACCACACGGCGCCGTTCCATCCGAAGACGACGAGGGCGGCGACCATCACGACGATGCAGGCGACGCCGGCGGCGAGCGGTCCGGCGGGGACGGCGAGGGAGCACAGGATGCTGACCAGGCTGACGAGCGTGCAGATGATCCCGACCACACGGGTCGTCGACCGGAGGAGTCGGTCACGTTCCTGTGCGAGGGGTTCCATCGGGGTCCTGATCGGTTCTGTTCTCGTCGGTGGTGCGATCGGCCGGGCGGCGGTGCGTTGCGGTGCGGTGCGGCGGCGGTGCGCTGCGGTGCTGTGCGGCGGCGGTGCGGTGCGCGTCGGCGCGGCTGGTCCGGCCATCATTCCACGGGCGACACCCATTGGGGGGTGTTCGGCACGCCCGCCAGTTGGGTTTGGCAACGAAGTTGTTATTGCAGTTGCGATCAGAACCGGGGGACCGGCGTCAGCTGGACGGAACACGTCCAGCAGGTGCGCACATCGTCCAGGCGGCCGGCCGGCCGCCGCGCGGGGCGGCCAGCAGCCGCGCGGGCCTCGCGCCCGACGCCGCGCGGCTCAGCCCAGCAGCCGCCGCAGGTGCGCCCCGACCGCCTCGTGCTCGATGAGGAACCCGTCGTGCCCGAACTCGCTCTCGATCACCGCGGCCCGGTCCCCGTCGAGCGTGTCCGGGATCCCCGCGGCGATGCGGTGCTGGTCCTCCACCGGGAACAGGCGGTCGCTCGAGATCCCGACGACCAGGGTCCGCGCCGTGATCCGCCCGAGCGCCGCAGCGACACCGCCCCGCCCGGCCCCGAGGTCGTGCGAGTCCATCGCGTGCGTCAGTGTCACGTAGGTGGACGCGTCGAAGCGCCGGGTGAACTTGTTCCCGTGGAAGTCGAGGTAGCTCTCCACCGAGAACCGTCCGTCGTCGCCGAGCGGGGACACGTCGGACTGCCAGGAGCGGTCGAAGCGCCCGTTCAGCTCGTCGGACGCGCGGTACGTCATCATCGCCATCCGCCGGGCGAGGGACAGCCCACGGGAGGGGCCGTCGCCGGGGTCGGCCTCGAAGTAGTCGCCGCCGGCGAACCCGGGGTCCATCTGGATCGCGGCGCGCTGCAGCGAGTTCGCGGCGATCTGGTCTGCGGTGGTCTGCGCCGTGCTGGCCAGGACGGCCAGCCGCGCCACGCGCGACGGGTACGAGGCGGCGAACTCCAGCGCGTGCATCCCGCCCATGGAGCCGCCGACGACCGCGGCGAACGTGTCGATGCCGAGCGCGTCGGCGAGCTGGGCCTGCGCGGCGATCTGGTCCCGCACGGTGACGAACGGGAACCGGGAGCCCCACTCGACGCCGTCCGGGGACACCGACGACGGCCCCGTCGAGCCCTGGCACCCGCCGAGCATGTTCGGTGCGACGACGAACCACCGGTCCGTGTCGATCGCGCGGCCCGGGCCGACGACGTCGCCCCACCACCCGGCGGTGCGGTGCCCGGGGCCGGCTGCGCCCGCCACGTGGGAGTCGCCGGTGAGCGCGTGGAACACCACGATCGCGTTGTCCCGAGCCGCGTTCAGTTCGCCCCAGGTCTCGTAGGCGATCCGGACGCTCGGCAGGCGGCCGCCGCGGACCCACTGCTCGCCGAGTGCGGTGAAGTGCCGGGATCCGGGGTGGTCACCAGGGCGCCAGGCACCCGTGACCGGGGGTTTCCCCAGTGTGCCGAGTGCGGTGCCGGGCACCAGGGTGGACGGCACGGAGTCCTCGGGAGTCGTCTGCCAGTCCATGGTGCGTCCATTCTCCCGGACGGGGGCGTGCCCGGTCGCCGTGTTACGTCGTCCCGGTCGCGTCCGGCGGTGGTGTGGTCGGACCGGACGGGAGGCTCGGCTCGGCTCCGCCGCGGTCGTCGCGTCCGCGGGGGGCGACACCGTCGCTGTCGTACGACGACGGGGACGTCGCTGTCCGGCGGGTGCAACAGTTGCACACGCGAGGGAACGACGAGGTCGCTGTCGTACGACAGCGACCTCGTCGTTCTGGGTCGGGAGCGCGCGTCGGGAGCGCGCGTCGGGAGTCCGCGTCGGGAGTGCGCGTCGGGAGCGCGGGTCGGGAGCGCGGGCGGCGCTACGCGCGGAGGCCCTCCTGCGCGACGGCACGGGCTGCGGCGAGCCCGGCCTCGAGGTCCGCCTTGAGGTCCTCGACGTTCTCGATGCCGACCGACAGGCGGACGAGCCCCGGCGTGACACCGGTCGTCAGCTGCTGCTCGGGCGTGAGCTGCGAGTGCGTCGTGGACGCCGGGTGGATGACGAGCGAGCGCACGTCGCCGATGTTCGCGAGGTGCGAGAACAGCGACAGGTTGTCCACGAGCGCCCGGCCCGCGTCGACACCGCCCTTGAGCTCGAACGACAGCACCGCGCCGACGCCCTTCGGCGCGTACCGCGTGGCGGCGCCGTACCAGGGCGAGGTCGGCAGCCCGGCGTACGCGACCGTGGCGACGTCGGGGTGGCGGTCGAGCCACTCCGCGATCTCCTGCGCGTTCGCGACGTGGCGTTCGATGCGGAGCGAGAGCGTCTCGATGCCCTGCAGCAGCGCGAACGCCGTGTCGGGGGAGCTCGAGGCACCGAGGTCGCGGAGCAGCTGCACGCGCGCCTTGATGATGTAGGCCAGCGAGTTGCCGACCGCCTCGGCGAAGACGGCCCCGTGGTAGGAGGGGTCCGGCGTGTTGAACTCGGGGAACTTCTCCGGGTGCTGCGACCACGGGAAGGTGCCGCCGTCGACGATGACGCCGCCGATGACGGTGCCGTGTCCACCGAGGAACTTCGTCGCGGAGTGCACCACGATGTCGGCCCCGTGCTCGAACGGACGGATCAGGTACGGCGTCGCGATCGTGTTGTCGACGATGAGCGGCACGCCGGACTCGTGCGCGATGTTCGCGACGGTGGTGATGTCGAGGACGTTGATCTTCGGGTTGCCGATGGTCTCCGCGAAGAACAGCTTCGTGTTCGGGCGGACCGCACGGCGCCACTCCTCGGGGTCGTCCTGGTCCTCGACGAAGGTGGTCTCGATGCCGAGGCGCGCCAGCGTGTACTTGAACAGGTTGTAGGTGCCGCCGTAGATCGACGACGACGACACGATGTGGTCGCCGGCCTGCGCGATGTTCAGCACGGCGTACGTCTCGGCGGCCTGGCCGGAGGCGACGAGGAGCGCACCGGAACCACCCTCGAGCGCCGCGATGCGCTGTTCGAGGACGTCGTTCGTCGGGTTCATGATGCGCGAGTAGATGTTGCCCGGCTTGGCGAGGGCGAAGAGGTCACGCGCCTCGTCCGAGTTCGCGAAGACGTACGAGGTCGTCTTGTAGATCGGCGTGGCCCGGGCACCCGTGGTCGGGTCCGGCTGTGCGCCGGCGTGGACCTGCGTGGTCTCGAACCGCCACTGCGCGGCGTCGTTCTCGGTCATCTCGTGCTCCTGTCCGTGCAGCTGGTCGTCGGGTCGCCGTGGGCGCCGGTCGGGAGGAACGGCGCGCCTTCACGTCGTCGCACACGCTACGGACGTGGCCGGTCCGGCACCACCGCCCCCGTCTCGTGACGTAACGCATGTCGACGCCTGCGCGGAGATGTCACTGCCGGAACAACCAGCGCACGTTCGGCTCGAGGAGCCAGTGCATGCCGCGGCGGACGAACGGCTGCGCCAGGAACAGGCTCACTGCGCAGGCGATGACGACCATGAGGAGCACGAACGGCCACGCGGAGTGCGGTCCGGCCAGGACGCCGGACTCACGGATCGGGTAGAGCACGAACGTGTGCAGCAGGTAGACGTACATGGTCGCTGCGCCGAACTGCGTGATCCAGACGTTCCGCCGGGGGACCAGCACCAGGAAGGACGCCGTCAGCAGCGTCGCGAGGAGCATCAGCCCGAAGCGCACCGCACCGGCCCACCACGCGTCCTCGCCGAGCCCCGAGTAGGAGTCGTCGTAGAAGAACCAGTGGTGCAGGTCGAACTCCTTGAACTGCGGGATCCACAGCGCGCAGGACACCGCCCACGCCAGGAACACGATCCCGGCGGCGACCCGGACCCGGACGACGGTGCGCCGGGACGCCTCGTACCAGCGGTCGAACACGCCCCACTGCTTCACCTGCCACCCGAGCAGGAAGAACGGCAGCAGGCTGATCGCCCGCGACAGCGAGAGCGTCGAGTCGACGTTGTCGAAGTACCCGACGCCGATGCTGAACACGACGGCCCAGAACAGCGGCCACCGCAGCTGCGCGAGGTACGGCAGGATCAGCTTGAAGATCCCGAGGGCGAGCAGGAACCAGAGCGTCCACGTCGGCTGGGTCGGGTTGAACTTCTTCCCGCCCTCGACCAGCGCCTGCACCACGGTCCAGATCGTCTGCATGATGATGTACGGCACGACGATGTCGGTGATCGTCCGGCGCATCCGCTTCGCCGTCGGGGTGTCCGCGGACGAGAAGTACCCGCTGATCACACCGAACGCCGGCATGTGGAACGCGTAGATGAACGTGTACAGCGCGAGGGCGTGCTCGCTCGCCGTCGTCTGTCGCTGGATCGCGTGGCCGATCACCACGAGCGTCACCGCGATGAACCGCGCGGTGTCCCACATCGGGATCCGGCGAGGGGTCTTCCCGGGTTCGAGCCTCGTGTCCGGGGTCGAGGGTGCCGGGGGCGCAGCGTCCGTCGTCATCGGCGGTCACGTTACCGGATCGTGATGTGCGCGGTTCGGTACGGTTGTCCGGACATCGCATCGGTGTCGGATCTGACCTGCGCTGGAGGAAGCACATGGCACGTCGCGTCGTCGTCACGGGAGCGAGCTCGGGGATCGGGGCGGCCACCGTCCGTCTGTTCACCGCGCACGGATGGGACGTGCTGGCCGTCGCCCGACGCGCCGAACGGCTCGCGGCGCTCGCCGAGGAGACCGGCGCCGACACCCTCGTGGCCGACATCACGGTGGCCGAGGACGTGGCGGCGCTCGCTGCGCGCGTCGCAGAGCTCGGGGGAGCCGACGTGCTCGTCAACAACGCCGGCGGCGCCTTCGGGTCCGCGAGCGTCGAGGACTCCGACGTCGACGACTGGCGCGCGATGTTCGAGGTCAACGTGATCGGCACGAAGCGCGTCATCGCGGCACTGCTCCCGCAGCTGCGCCGTCGCGCTGCCGATGCCGGGAGCGCCGACATCGTCACCGTGACGAGCACCGCGGGCTTCACCGCCTACGAGAACGGCGGCGGGTACAACGCGGCGAAGTTCGCCGAGCACGCGCTCGTCGGCGCGCTGCGGCTCGAGCTGAACGGCGAACCGATCCGCGTCGTCGAGATCGCCCCGGGCCTGGTGAAGACCGACGAGTTCGCGCTCGTCCGGTTCGGCGGCGACGAGGCCAAGGCCGCCGCGGTGTACGACGGCGTCGAGGACCCGCTGACGGCTGACGACGTCGCGGCGGCGATCGTGCACTCGGTCGAGCTGCCCGCCCACGTGAACCTCGACCTCATCACGATCCGTCCGGTCGCGCAGTCGGCGCAGCACAAGCTCGCGCGCGGACACCTGTCGCCCAAGTCCTGAGCGGCACCGGACCGCCCGGGCTCGCGTCCGCACGCGCCCGGGCGGCGACTGCGGGTCGCGGCAGTGGCATCCCTGCCGGTACCGTGGTCGGATGCCGATCAGCAGCGAACCCGCCGAGTCCCCGTCGCCCGCTGTCGTGACCGTGACGAGCGGGCCAGAGGTCCTGGGCTGGCTCGAGTTCGGCGACGCGGCACGACTCCTCGCGAAGGACGTCCTCTCCGCCGGGTTCGAACCCGAGGTCGTGGTGGCCGTCGCCCGCGGCGGACTCATCATCGCCGGGGCCGTCGCCTACGCGCTCGGCACCAAGGAGTGCGGCTCGATCAACGTCGAGTTCTACACCGACGTCGAGCAGCGCCTCGAAGAGCCCGTCGTGCTCGCACCGGCGCTCGACGCCCCGAGCCTGGCGGGCAAGCGCGTCCTCGTCGTGGACGACGTCTCCGACTCCGGGCGCACCCTCGCCCTCGTCGTGGACATCATCGCGAAGGCCGGCGCCGACGTCCGCAGCGCGTGCCTCTACTCCAAGCCGGGCACCGTCCTCGAGCCCGACCACGTCTGGCGTCGCGTCGACGGCTGGATCACGTTCCCCTGGAGCGCCCTCGCGCCCGTGACGGCCGAGTCGTGAGCATCCACCTCGTCGGCGGCGGACTCCTCGCCGCGTCCGACGCCGCTGCTCCCTTCCTCGCCGAGGCGACCGCCAGGTCCGCCGCGGTCGGCCGCACCGTCCCGCGCATCGGGCTCCTCTCGGTCGCCGGCCCGGACGGCTCGAGCCCCTCGTCCACCGCGGACATCGCGGAGACCCTCGGCGGCGCCCGTGCCGCGGAGGTCCTCGTGACCGAGGTCGCGCCCGGCCAGCCGTTCAGCACCGCCGTCCTCAGCGACATCGACGCGCTCGTCATCGGCGGCGGCCGCACCCCGGACTACCTCGACGCCATCGCGCCGCTCGTGGACCAGATCCGGCTGCTCGTCTCGGACGGGCTGCCCTACCTCGGCTACTCGGCCGGCGCGATGATCGCCTCCGACCGCGCGCTCCTCGGCGGCTGGCGCGTCGGCGGCGTCGAGGTCTGCCCGGAGGGCGCGTCCGAAGGTCTCGACGAGGTGGAGCTCCGCGAGGGCCTCGGCCTGGTCGACCTCACCATCGACGTGCACGCGGTGCAGGCCGGCACCCTCGCGCGGCTCATCGCCAGCGCGGAAGCCGAGTTCGTCACGGCGGGTCTCGCCATCGACGAGGACACCGCACTCGTCGTCGGCGAGGGCGCGCTCGAGGTCCGCGGCTCCGGCAGCGTGTGGCGGGTGGTGGCCGGCGACGAGTCGGTCTCCGTCGGGACCATGGGCGCGTAGCAGCGCACCGACACCCCGATGCAGCCCGTCCCGCTCGCCGACCTGGTCGATCCCGGCTGGGCGACCGCGCTCGCCCCGGTGGAGGACGACGTGCACCGCATCGGTGCCTGGCTCCGCGAGGAGACCGCCGCCGGTCGTCCGTACCTGCCGGCGGGCGCGTCGGTGCTCCGCGCCTTCGAGTACCCGTTCGACGACGTGAAGGTCCTCGTCATCGGGCAGGACCCGTACCCGACGCCCGGGCACCCGATCGGGCTGTCCTTCGCGGTCGACCCCGGCGTCCGCCCGGTCCCGCGCAGCCTGGCGAACATCTACCGTGAGCTGCACGACGACCTCGGGGTGACCCCGCCCGAGCACGGCGACCTCCGCCCGTGGTCCTCGCGCGGCGTGATGCTGCTCAACCGGGTGCTCACCGTCGGAGCGGGGGACGCCGGCAGCCACCGGAACAAGGGCTGGGAGCGGGTCACCGAGCAGGCCGTCCGGGCCCTGGTCGCCCGCGGGAAGCCGCTCGTCGCGGTGCTCTGGGGCGCCCAGGCCGGGTCCGTCCGGCCGTTCCTCGGGGACACCCCGGTCGTCGCATCGGCGCACCCGAGCCCGCTGAGTGCCTCCCGCGGGTTCTTCGGCAGCCGTCCCTTCTCGCAGGTGAACGAGCTGCTCGTCGCCCAGGGTGCCGACCCCGTCGACTGGACGCTGCCCGCGCGGGTGTGACGAGCCTCCAGGCCGGATCCGTGACCAGGCGTCGGACGCGACCCTGCCCCGCGCGTCGGGCGGGACCCGTAGGCTCGGAGCGTGCTCGAGGAGGAATACCGCCAGCGGCGGGTGCTGCCGCGTCATCTGCGTGCGCCGGCCCCGTCGGAGACCGCGTTCGTCTGGTCGATCCGCGCTGCGGAGCCGTCGGACCTGCCGGACATCCGTGACATCCATTCGCACTACGTGCGGAACTCGTCGGTGACGTTCGACGGGTCGGTGCTGTCCTTCGCGGCGTGGAAGCAGCGCTACGACGAGATCCGGAGGCGGAAGCTGCCCTTCCTCGTCGCGGTGAACCCGTCCGGGCAGATCCTCGGGTACGCCCTCGTCGACCCGTGGAACCCGCGCGACCGGTCGAACCACGTCGTGGAGAACTCGATCTACCTGGGGCCGGCGTCCGGCGGCAAGGGGCTCGGACGCGCGCTGATGGAGGCGCTGCTCGACGAGTGCCGGGCCGCCGGCGTGCGCGAGGTCGTCGCGGTCATCGCCGACCGGTCCGCCGACGCCTCGATCCGGTTGCACCAGCGGCTCGGCTTCGAGGAGATCGGGCGGATGGGCAAGGTCGGCTACAAGTACGACCGGTGGCTCGGCACGGTGACGATGCGACTGCGGCTCCGCGGGCCGCGGACGCGGCGCGGCGCCCGCCGGTAGCGGGCGCCGAGCCGGGTCAGCCCACGGCGTCAGCGCGCGGGGGTCAGCGCGCGGGAGCCAGCGCCAGGCGGGCGATGACCTCAGTGGCCTCCTCGGACGGGGTGCGGTCGGCGGCGATCGTGATGTGCGCCTCGTCGGACCCCGGGAGCTCGAGGATCGCGAGCTGGGACGCGAGCAACGACGTCGGCATGTAGTGCCCTGTGCGTGCGGACATCCGCTCCTCGATGAGCGCCCCGTCCCCGGCGACGTGCACGAACACCACCCCCGGTGCCCGGAGGACGTCGCGGTACGAGCGCTTCAGCGCCGAGCAGGTCACGACCCCGTGTGAGCCGTCTGCCAGGTGGTCGTCGATCCAGCCGGAGACCACGTCGAGCCAGGGCCACCGGTCCTCGTCGTCGAGGGGGATGCCGGCGTGCATCTTGTCGACGTTCGCCGGCGGGTGCATCGAGTCGCCCTCGGCGAAGTCCCACCCGAGTCGTTCGGCGACCATCGCGGCGACGGTGGACTTGCCGGAGCCGGAGACCCCCATCACCACGAGGACGCGGGCATCGAGCGCAGCGGAATCGGTCGAGTCGCTCACGAGATGAACACCCCGGCCAGCAGGACCCCGAGCAACCCGAACACGGAGATCAGGCACTCCAGGACCGTCCACGTCTTGAACGTCTGCCCGACGGTCATGTTGAAGTAGCTCTTCACCAGCCAGAACCCGGCGTCGTTGACGTGCGAGAGGAACACCGAGCCGGCGCCGATCGCCAGGACGAGCAACGAGGTCTCGGGCGTGGACAGCCCCTGCGCGATCGGGGCCATGATGCCCGCGGCGGTGACGGTCGCGACGGTGGCGGAGCCGGTCGCGACACGGACGAGCGCGGACACGACCCACGCGACGAGGAGCACCGAGACGCCGGAGTCCTTCACCGCGTCGGCGATCACCCCGCCGATCCCGGTGTCGATGAGCACCTGCTTGAACCCACCACCGGCACCGACGATGAGGAGCACCCCGGCGACGGGCGGCAGCGCGCTCTCGAGGGACTTCGACACCGCGGACCGGTCCATGCCGCCGCCGATCGCGAAGAAGACGATCGCGTAGAGCGCGGCGAGGCCGATGGCGATCATCGGCGTGCCGAGGAAGTCGAGCAGACCCACCCAGGTGCCGGAGGCGTCGGGGACCGTTGCTTCACGGATGGCCGCGGCGAGCATGAGCACGACGGGCAGCAGGATGCCGATGAGCGCGACCGTGAAGGACGGGCTGCGCGGTTCGGTGATGGTCCGCGTGAAGTCGCTCTTGCCGTTCGGGAGCGACGCGGTGTCCTGCGAGGGCCGTCCGCGTCGGGCCTGACGGCCTTCGTGCGCGGGATCCGAGCCGGCGCCGGCGCCGGAGCCGCCGCCGGAGCCCGAACCGGACTCGGAGCCGCCGCGCGACCCGAACAGGTCCGGCGCGGGGATCGGGACCCAGCGGGCCGCGAAGGTGGCGAAGAGCGGCCCGGAGAGGATGATCACCGGGATCGCCAGCACGATGCCGAACGCCAGCGTGGTGCCGAGGTTCGCCCCGACGGTGGAGATCGCGACGAGCGGGCCGGGGTGCGGCGGCACGAACGCGTGCATCGTGGAGAGGCCGACGAGCGCCGGGACCGCGATCTTCATGACCGGGACCTCGCTGCGCTTGGCGACGAGGACGATGATCGGGATGAGGAGCACGAGGCCGACCTCGAAGAACATCGGCAGGCCGATCAGTGCCCCGATGAGCGCCATCGTCCAGGGCAGCAGCGCCTTCGACGACTTCCGGACGAGCGTGTCCACGACCCGGTCGGCAGCGCCCGAGTCGACGAGCATCTTGCCGAACATCGACCCGAGGCCGACCAGGATGCCGACGCTCGTCATCGTGTCGCCGAATCCGGTGCCGAAGCTCTCGACCGCCTTCGCCGGGGCGAGGCCGGCACCGATGCCGACGCCGATCGCGCCGATCGTCAGGGCGATGAACGGGTGGATCTTGAGCCAGGTGATCAGGACGATGATCACGACGACGCCGGCCAGCGCTGCGATCACGAGCTGCGGCACGGTGCCGGCGGCCTTGACCGTCTCGGTCCCGGCGGCGAGCACGGTGCTGGTGACCGGGCCGCTCGCGGTGAGGGGGTGAGGCATCGGTGCCCCTTCCTGGAGCCGCTGATGCGTGGCTCCGTCGCCTTGGTTCTCGGTGGTGCTGGCGCGTCACGCCGTCACTCAATAATCTGATTAATCAGACTACATGGCGATCTGCCGCGCGGCGCACTCCCGTCCGCGCAGTCTGCCGGTCTGATGGAGATCGCGTCACACCGACGCGCACGACGTACTGCACGGAGGAACGATGACGACCCCACGCGGCCTGCACGCGCAGGTGCTCGAGACGCTGGGCCAGCGGATCGTCGCCGGAGCGGTCGTCGCCGGCACGGTGCTCCGACCCGAGGACGTCACCGCGGAGTTCGGCGTCTCGCGCTCGGTGGTGCGCGAGGCGCTCCGCGTCCTCCAGTCCCTCGGCCTGGTCGAGCCCCGGCAGCGCGTCGGCACCCAGGTGCTCCCGCCGACGTCGTGGGAGCTGCTCGCGCCCGAGGTGATCCGGTGGCGCGGTGCCTCGAGCGGGTACTTCGTGCAGCAGCGGGAGCTCCTCGAGCTCCGCCTCGGGATCGAACCCGTCGCCGCCTCCCTCGCGGCGACCCGCGGCACCGGTGCCACAGCCCCGGTGCTCGCCGCCGCGCTCGACATGGTGGACGCCGCACGGTCCGGGGACGGGACCGCCTACCTCGAGGCCGACGTCCGCTTCCACCGCGCGCTCCTCACCGGCTCCGGGAACACCGTCTTCGCGCACTTCGCGACCACCCTCGAGGCACTGCTCCGCACCCGCACCTCCGAGTCCCGCGACACCATCACCCGGTGGACGGGCGCCGCCGCAGCCCGGCACGAGGCCGTCGGACGGGCGCTGGCCGCGGGCGACGCGGCTGCGGCCGCGACGGCGACGACCGCCCTGGTGGGCGTCACCCGCGACGAGTTCATCGCCGAGGCGCCCGGCCACTGACGCCGACGTGCGGTGGCCGGTTCGGGCGGTGAGCGCGCGTCACCACCGGACGGGAGGCTCGGTGCGGGCCGGCACCGGGCCTCCCGTCCGGCGGTCTCAGCGTTCCGTCACGTGACCCGCCTCGACACGCCACTGGCGGTCCAGACGGACCGTCTCGAGCATCCGGCGGTCGTGCGTGACGAGCAGGAGGGTGCCGTCGTAGGAGTCGAGCGCCTGCTCGAGCTGCTCGATCGCGGCGAGGTCGAGGTGGTTCGTCGGCTCGTCGAGCACGAGGACGTTCACCCCGCGGGCCTGCAGCAGGGCCAGCCCGGCACGGGTGCGTTCGCCGGGGGAGAGCTCGCCGGCGGCGCGGCCGACGTGGTCTGCCTTGAGGCCGAACTTCGCCAGGAGCGTGCGGACCTCGGCTGTGGCCATCTCCGGGACGAGGTCCTCGAAGAGCACGGCGAGCGGCTCGGTGCCGGTGAAGAGCCCGCGCGCCTGGTCGATCTCGCCGATCGCGACGTTCGCCCCGGTGCTCGCCGTGCCCGTCGCCGGTGCCTGCTTGCCGAGGAGTGCGCGGAGGAGCGTCGACTTGCCGGCGCCGTTCGGGCCGGTGATGCCGATGCGGTCGCCGCCGTCGACCTGCAGCGTCACCGGGCCGAGCGTGAAGTCGCCCTGCGTGAACGTGGCGTCGGACAGGGTCGCGACGACGGCGGAGCTGCGCGGGGCCTGGCCGATCGTGAACTCGAGCTGCCACTCCTTGCGGGGCTCCTCGACCTCGTCGAGGCGGGCGATGCGCGATTCCATCTGCCGGACCTTCTGCGCCTGCTTCTCGCTCGACTCGGACGCGGCCTTGCGGCGGATCTTGTCGTTGTCCGGTGCCTTCTTCATCGCGTTCCGGACGCCCTGGCTCGACCACTCCCGCTGCGTGCGGGCACGGGACACCAGGTCGGCCTTCGTCGCGGCGAACTCGTCGTACGCGTCGCGCTTGTGCTGCCGGGCGATCTCGCGCTCTTCGAGGTACGCGTCGTAGCCACCCCCGAAGAGCCGGTTCGAGGACTGTGCCAGGTCCAGCTCGAGGACCGCGGTGACCGAGCGGGCGAGGAACTCCCGGTCGTGGCTGACCAGGACGGCACCGCCGCGGAGGCCGTGCACGAAGTCCTCGAGGCGGCGGAGCCCGTCGAGGTCGAGGTCGAGGTCGTTCGTCGGCTCGTCGAGGAGCACGATGTCGAACCGGGAGAGCAGGAGCGCCGCGAGGCCCACCCGTGCCGCCTGCCCGCCGGAGAGCGCGGTCATCGGCGCCGTCGTGTCGACGGTGAGCCCGAGGTCCGCGAGGACGACCGGGACGCGTTCGTCGAGGTCCGCGGCTCCCGAGGCGAGCCATCGGTCGAGCGCGGTGGAGTAGCGGTCGGCGGCGTCGGCCCCGGCGTCCGGGTCCCCGAGCGCCGCAGCAGCGGTGTCCATCTCGGCGGTGGCCGCGGCGCAGCCCGTTCGCCGGGCCAGGTACGCCGCGACCGTCTCGCCGGCGACGCGCTCGTGCTCCTGGGGGAGCCAGCCGACGAAGGCGTCGGTCGGGGCGAGCGACACCGTGCCGGCGAGGGGTTCGTCGACGCCCGCCAGCAGCCGGAGCAGCGTCGACTTGCCGGCGCCGTTCACGCCGACGACCCCGATCACGTCACCGGGTGCGACCGTCAGGTCGAGGGAGTCGAACAGCGTGCGTGCGGCGTAGCCGCCGGCGAGGCCCTTGGCGACGAGCGTGGCGGTCATGGTGCCATCGTCCCATGGCGCGCGGGCCCGTTTTACGGTAGCCATGGGGTGTGAACCGTTCCGTCGCCGTCGTGGGTCCCGGCGCGATCGGGACGACCGTCGCGGCGGCGCTCCACGAGGTCGGCAGGACGCCGGCGCTGTACGGGCGACGAGCGCGTGCCGACGTCACGCTCCTCGTCGACGACCGCCGGATCGTGGTGCCGGGGCCGGTCGTCGGCGTTGGTCCTGCTCCGGCCGTGTCGGTTCCTGCTCCGGCCGTGTCGGTTCCCGCTCCGGCCGTGTCGGTTGCTGCTCCGGCCGTGTCGGTTCCTGCTCGGCCGGTCGACGTGGTGTTCCTCGCGGTGAAGGCGACCCAGGTGGCGGCGGCCGCCGGGTGGCTCGACGCGCTGTGCGGGCCGGACACCGTCGTGTGCGTGCTGCAGAACGGCGTCGAACAGGTCGCGGCCGTCACGCCGTACGCCGGGAGCGCGCAGGTCGTCCCCGCCGTGGTCTGGTTCCCCGCCGTCGGCGAGCCGGACGGCGCCGTGCGGTTGCTCGCGCCGGCTCGGCTGACGCTGCCGGACACGCCGGCCGCAGCAGTCGTTCGCGACGTCCTGGACGGGTCGCGCTGCTCGGTCGAGCTCGCGGCCGACTTCACGTCCGTCGCCTGGCGGAAGCTCGTGCAGAACGCCGTGGCGGGACTCATGGCGCTGACGGGCCGCCGTGCCGGGGTGTTCGGCCGGCCGGACGTCGCCGAGCTCGCCCTCGCCTACGCGCGGGAGTGCGTCGTGGTCGGCCGTGCCGTCGGGGCGGACCTCGGGGACGACGTGGCGCCCGCCGTCGTCGCGGGCTTCGTCGACGCACCCGCCGACTCCGGCACCTCGATCCTCGCCGACCGCGACGCCGGCCACCCGCTCGAGTGGGACGTCCGCAACGGCGTCGTCCGTCGGCTCGGACGCGCCCACGGCATCCCCACCCCGATCAGCGACGTCGTGGTGCCCCTCCTCGCCGCCGTGAGCGACGGACCAGGGTGACGACCGCGCTGTTCCTGCTCGCCGCCGGGGTCGTCGCCGGGGTCATCGGCACGGCCGGTGGGATCACGTCGCTCGTGGCGTACCCGGCGCTCCTCGCCGTCGGGGTGCCGGCACTCGCCGCGAACGTGACGAACTCCGTCGCGTTGCTCGGCAGTGGTGCGAGTTCAGCGCTCCGGGCCCGCGGCGACCTCGACGGGCACGGCGCGACGCTGCGGCGGTGGCTCCCGGTGACGGTCGTCGTGTCCGCCGTCGGCGCGGTGCTCCTCCTCGTGACGCCGGCGCACGTGTTCGACCGGATCGTGCCGTTCCTCGTCGCCGCAGGGTCCGTGCTGCTCCTTGCGCAGCCCTGGATCGACCGCCGCCGGGGAGCCGCGCGGATGCGCCGTGGCTCCGCCGCCGCGAGCGTCTCAGCCGTGTCGCTCTACAACGGCTACTTCGGGGCGGGGTCCGGCGTGCTGATGATCGCGGTGATGCTGCTCGACGGCGAGCCCGTGCTGCACCGGGCGAACGCGCTCAAGAACGTGCTGCTGCTCGCGGCCGACATCGTGCCCGCGGTGCTGTTCGCGGTGTCCGGGACCGTGGTGTGGGCGATGGTGTGGCCGCTCGGGGCGGGGGCCGTGATCGGTGGTCTGATCGGGCCGTCCGTCGCCCGCCGGGTGCCGCAGACGCCGCTGCGGATCGCGATCGCGGTGTGCGGGTTCGTCCTGGCGGGGTACCTGCTCGTCGCGGGGTGACGGGTGCCGGGTGGCGGGTGGCGCGTGCCGGGCGTGTGCGGGTGTGTGGTGGGGCACTTCGCGCGTGGTGAGTTGAATCGCGCGTAGGGGGTCGGTTCTTTCGACTGCCCGAGCCCGATTCGACCTTCCAGCGCGGATGCCATGGGAAGGAACGCGCACCGGGCACTGTGGCGGGTCGGCCTCTCGCGCCGCGCTCGGCTCGGGAGTGAGTCGCTCGATCGTCTCCGCGCGCTCGGTGAGTGCCCGCATCTGCGAGCCTCGATCCCGAGGGGTCGGTCCGACCGTCGCCCGACGGGTGCCGGGTGCTCGATCTGGTCGGCCTCGATGCGGGGTCTTGCACATGCATACCGGGTATGGGCATACTCGGTATGTCCGGAGCCGTCGTCCACGAGGACGACGTCACGACGGACACGACCGCGAGGGGGATCGCATGAGCGTCAGGATGGGTGTACTCGCGCTGCTGGTGGGAGGACCCGGGTACGGGTACCAACTCCGGGGGGAGTTCGAGCACAGGACCGGCGGGACCTGGCCGCTGAACATCGGCCAGGTCTACACGACGCTCGACCGCCTCGAGCGGGACGGCCTCGTGGCCCGCGGCGACGCCGACGACGACGGACACGTCGTCTACACGGCGACGGACGCGGGCCACGAGGAGGTCGCCCGCTGGTTCAGCGAGCCGGTGCCGGCCAAGCGCGGCCGGGACGAGCTCGCGATCAAGTTCGCGCTCGCGGTGACCGTGCCCGGCGTCGACGTCGCTCGACTCGTGCAGGTGCAGCGTGCCGCGGCACTGCGGAACCTGCAGGACCTGACCCGGCTGAAGCGCTCGGCGGACCCGGCGGCGGACCTCGCATGGTCACTGGTCCTGGAGTCGATGGTGTTCCAGGCGGAGTCCGAGGTGCGGTGGCTCGACCACGTCGAGTCCTCCGTCGCGCGGTACCGTCCGTCGGCCGCGCCCACGACTTCGTCGTCTGCTGCGTCTGCTGCGTCTGCTGCGGCTGCGGGCTCCGCGGGAGGTGCCCGGTGACCGCGACGGGGTCGACGGTCGTGCCGCTCCTCGAGCTCGACGCCGTCAGCGTGCAGTACGGCTCCGGTGCCAAGGCCGTCACGGCGCTCGCCGGCATCGACCTGCGGGTGGCCCGGGGCGAGATGGTCGCCGTGATGGGCACGTCCGGCTCCGGGAAGTCCACGCTGCTGGCGTGCGCCGGAACCCTGCTCCCGCCGACGAGCGGCGAGGTCGTCATCGACGGCGACTGGCTGTCCGACCGTCCGGCACGGGACCTCGCGGCACTGCGCCGACGGCTCGTCGGGTTCGTCTTCCAGGACTTCAACCTCATCCCGTCGCTCACGGCTGCCGAGAACGTCGCGCTCCCGCTGGAGCTCGACGGGTGGAAGCCGAGCCGCGCCCGGCGCGCCGCCGAACTCGCGCTCGACAACGTGGAACTCGCGCACCGCATGGACGCCTACCCGGACGACCTCTCCGGCGGGCAGCAGCAGCGCGTGGCGATCGCCCGCGGCGTCGTCGGCGACCGTCGGCTCGTGCTCGCCGACGAACCGACCGGCGCGCTCGACTCCCAGACCGGGGAGGTGGTGCTGCGGATGCTCCGCCGGCACGTCGACGCCGGTGCCGGAGCACTCCTCGTCACGCACGACGCGCGGCACGCGGCGTGGGCGGACCGGATCGTCTTCCTCCGCGACGGACGGATCGTGGACGAGACGGCGTACTCCGGCGTCGAGCTGACCCTCGCGCACGGACGGTCCGGCTCGTGAGCGGCCGACGGGACTCCGCCCGGGGCCTCCGTCGATCGGCAGCAGCGCGACCGGACCTCGTGGTCCGGACGCCGCTCGCGCTCCGGTCGGCGGTCCGACTCGGGCGACGGCTCGCCTTCGCCAGGCTCGGACGCGCGGCGCTGATCGTCGCGCTCATCGGCGTCCCGACCGCGGGCTTCGCGGCGGCGGCGGTCGTGGTGCAGTCGACCCAGGCGACGACGACCGAGAGGCTGGACTACTCCCTCGGGCACGCGGCCGCCCAGATGCGGGTCGTCGGGCCGGACCTGTCGGGCATGCGGCAGGACCCGGTCGACTGGCAGGTCACCGACACGCGCCGGAACTCCCCGGCGTTCCGCTCCTCCGATGCCGACCAGCCGTGGGCGTCGGTACTCGACCACGTCCCGGCCGGCGCGGTCTCGATCCCGGTGGGCTCGACGAACGTCGTCGTGGACGGGCCGAAGGGGCCCGTCGCGCTGCCGGGGACCGAGGGCAGCACGTGGGACGACGCCCTCGACGGGCACTGGCGCGTCCTGAGCGGCCGGGCGCCGACGACGCCCGCCGAGCTCATGGTCACGCCGGCGACGCTCCAGCGGCTCGACGCCCGCGTCGGCGACACCGTCGACGTCACCGACCCGATGACGAAGCGGTTCACCATCACCGGGACCATGCGCGACCTCGGGTCCGTCCCGGACGTCCAGGGCGTGTTCCTGCCATGGGGGACGACGCTCGGCAACGCGGCGGACGCCACCGCTGTGGAACCGTACGACCTCACCGTGTACCTCGCGACCGACGCCCCGACGTGGTCGGAGATCCACGCGCTCAACGCGCACGGCATCGTCGTCGAGTCCCGCCCGGTGGTCCTCGACCCGCCGGACGACCGCGTCGGTGGGCAGGGCAGCGGGATGAACTGGTACCTCGCCGGCCTCACGCTGATCGGCGTGTTCGCACTCTTCGAGGTCGCGCTCCTCGCCGGTGCCGCCTTCCTCGTCGGGACCCGCGCGGACTCCCGCTCCTACGCGATCCTCGCGAGCGTCGGCGGCGACCGGCGGTTCGTCCGGACCGTCGTCGCCGGCTCCGGCCTGGTGCTCGGGGTCACGGCGGCCGTCCTCGGCGTCGCGGCCGGCGTCGGCATCGGACGGGTCGCGTTCGGCGTGCTCGACAACGGCGACGTGACGTCCTACCCGGGCTTCCACGTCCCCGCGCTCCTGCTGCTCGCGATCGCCGGTGCCGGGGTGCTCGCCGGACTCGTCTCGTCGCTCGTCGCCGCGCGCGCTGCGACCCGCATCGACGTCCTCAGCGCCCTGCGCGGTTCCCGACGGCCGGTCACCCCCAGCCGGAAGACCCGCGTCCGGCGACGGATCTGGGGTCCCGTGCTCGTCGTGGTCGGGGGCGTGATGACCCTCGCCTGCGGTGTCGGCGTGCTGATGCTCAACGACCGCCCGGTGCAGCACGACGACCTCGCCTGGATCGTCGGCGCCGGGGTCGCGCTCGGTCCGTGCCTCGTCCAGCTCGGCGTGGTCCTGTGCGCGCCCGAGGTGCTCGGAGCCGTCTCCCGCGCCACGGAGCGACTCGGTTTGGCGTCGCGACTCGCGGCTCGGGACGCCCGACGCAACCCGATCCGCACCGTCCCCGTGCTCGCCAGCGTCATGAGCGTGGTGTTCGTCGCGTCCGTCGTGATGACCTGGACCGCGTCGTCGCACGCCGCGTTCGTCCGCGACTACGAGTACCGCACGGCCGTCGGCGTCGCCACCGCCGACGTCTCCGTGACCAACGGCGGCTACGACGCGGCGGTGACCCGGCACGCGGCCGAGGTCCTCGGCCACGTGCTCGACCACGACCGCATCCGGGTGCTCGGCGTCGCGCAGGAGCAGACGACCGAGCAGCCCGGCACACAGACGCTCCCGCACGTCTGGGAGCAGCGCGACTGCCCGACGAACGACACGACAGGGTGCTCCCGGTTCCTGCAGTCCACGGACAGCACCGCCCCGCACATCTGGGCGGGCACCGCGGACGACCTCGCGGTGCTCACCGGGCACCGCACCTCGGCTGCCGTCTCGGAAGCGCTCGCCTCCGGCAAGGCGGTCTCGCTCTGGCCGGAGTACTTCCGCGACGGTATGGTCCGCATCGACAGCTTCGAGGACCGGAAGTGGGACGACCCACTCCCGACCGGTGACACCCGACCGGATGCGAGCGTCAGCATCCCAGCGGTGCTCGACGTGCAGAGCCCACGGATCATGGTCGGGGTATTCATGACCCCCGAGACCGCTCGGCAGCACGGCGTGCCGACGGTTGACGGCATGCTCGTCACCCGCCTGCCCGGGCAGCTCACGACGGCGCAGTGGGACGACCTGAACTCGGCGTGGCAGGGCCGCGGGGGAGCGGACCGCGACCTGTGGGGCGGTCCGGCCTTCGGCTACGAGGCCGGACCGGTCGACGGTTCGGCCCCGGTGATGGCCGTCGCCCTGGCGCTCGCTGCCGCCGTGACGATCGGCGCGACCGGTGTCGCGGTCGGCCTGGCGCGGGCAGACGGCCGGCGCGACGACGAGGTGCTCGACGCCGTGGGGGCGGCACCGCGCCTGCGCCGGCGGATCTCCACCTGGCAGGCGGCGATCCTCTCGGCGGTCGGCGCGGTGATCGGCACGGCTCTCGGGTTGCTCCCGATCCGCGCGCTCACGCTCCGGTTCGCGGACTCGGCCGTCGGTGTGACGCACACCCCCTTCGCGCCCGACTGGACGATGCTCGTGCTCCTCGCGCTCGGCCTGCCGGTCGTCGTCACGCTGGGCACCTGGCTCACGTCCGGCCGCCGCAGCCGCCCCACGGTGCGTCGCGCGCCCTGAACCCGCTCGCTCCGCCGGCCGCCGCCGCGCACCACTTCGCGGCGGGTAGCGTCGCGGACGTGGCGAACGTGCGGGTGGTGGCGTACCGGGAGGCGTGGGCCGGGCGGTTCGGCGAGCTGCGGGATGCGTACGCGGCCGCGCTCGGCGCGTCTGGACTGACGCCGATCGCGATCGAACACGTCGGGAGCACGGCCGTGCCGGGGCTCGCGGCGAAACCGGTGATCGACGTCGACGTCGTGGTGGACGCCCCGGACATCGATCTCGCAGTGCGAGCGCTCGGACGGATCGGGTTCGAGCCGTCCGGCGCCGTCGGCGTGCCCGGCCGGGTCGCCTTCGTCACGCCGGAGCGCTTCCGGCCCAGCAACACGTACGTCGTGACGGCGGGGTCGCTGGCGCTCCGGAACCACCTCGCGGTGCGCGACGTCCTGCGGTCCGATCGCGCGCTCCGCGACGAGTACGGCATGGTCAAGCTCCGCGCGGCCGAGACCGGGGCGGACATCGACGCGTACATGGCGGCGAAGAGCGAGGTCCTCGAGCGGATCCTGCGCCGGGCCGGGCTCAGCGACGAGGACCGGGCAGCGATCGCGGCAGCGAACCGGGCGATCGCGGAGCGGGGCGCGCTCGGCTAGGGAGTGAGTCGCTGGATCGTCTCCGCGCGCTCGGTGAGTGCCCGGATCTGGGAGACTCGATCCCGAGGGGTCGGTCCGAGACGCTCGCCCGTGAACCGCACGAGGTCGAGGAGGACGACCGCGACACAGGCGCGGAGCACGACGGGTTCGGCGGCTCTCGCACCCGCGGTGACGATGCGTTCGACTGCAGCCGGGGTGATCCGCGCGTGGCTGAGCAGCGTCGCGAAGTCGAAGACGCGGGTTCCGCTGCCGATCGCCTCGATGTCGACGACGCCACGGACGACGTCGTCCTGGAACAAGAGGTTCGCCGGACGGAGGTCACCGTGCACCATGTCGGTCCGCGGCCACGCGACACTGCCGGCACCGTCGGCCAGCCGGTCGCACACCTCGAGCAGGCGACGGTCGGCGCCCTGCTCCCGGGCGCTGGAACGGAGGCGCTCCCAGCCGTCGCCGAGTTGCTCGAGCGCGAAGTCGGTCCAGGAACGGCCCGGGTCCGGGTCGAGGCCGGCCTGCGACTCGACGACGTCGACGATCGCCGCGGCGGTGCGTTCGTCGACGAGCTCGATGGTCCGTCCGGGGCAGAACTCCTGCAGGACGTACGCGGTGCCCGTCGTGGTCGTACCGACCTCCGACCACGCCGGGGTCGGGTACCCCGCTCGCCGGACCGCGGCGACGGGACCCGCGGCGGCCGTCACCCGACGCGCCCACCCGGCGTCGGCCGTCAGCTTGAGCACCGCCGTCCGTCCGTCGTCGTGCCGGACCGACCACGCGCCGGACTGCAGCCCGCCCCGGAACGGTGAGCCGAGCCTCCATCCCGGTGCCCTGCCGTGGACCTCGTGCAGCACCTGCTCGGCGAGGGAGCGGTCGGTGGTCACGGGCACGACGCTAGCGGGTGGGCGCGGGCAGGATGAGCGCATGACACGCATCCTCGTGACGGGCAGCACCGACGGCCTCGGACGCGCGACCGCGCAGTCCCTCCTCGACGACGGGCACGACGTCGTCGTGCACGCCCGGAACGACGAGCGCGCCGCCGCGCTGGCGTCGCTGACCGACCGCGGGGCCGAGCTGCTCGTCGTCGACCTGGCGGACCGTGCGGCGGTCGTCGCGGCGGCGACCCGGCTCGACGCGGATGGGCCGGTAGACGCCGTCGTGCACAACGCCGGCGTCATCTCCGGCCGGTCGCTCGTCCCCGTGAACGTGGTGGCGCCCTACCTGTTCACCGCACTGCTCACGACACCGACCCGGCACGTGTACCTCAGCAGCGGCATGCACCGCGGTGGCCGCGCGGAACTCGACCGGATCAACTGGAGCGGGTCGACCGACTCGGCGAGCTACTCGGACACCAAGCTCCTCGTGACGGCGCTCGCCGCAGGCATCGCTGAGCGCTGGGCTCCCGACGTGCTGGCGAACGCCGTCGACCCCGGGTGGGTGCCGACGAAGATGGGCGGCGCGGGCGCACCCGACGACTTCGAGCTGGGGCACCGGACGCAGGAACGCCTCGTGACGGACCCAGACCTGCGGGTCAGCGGCGGGTACTGGTTCCACGGCGAGCAGCAGGAGCCGCACCCCGCCGTCCACGATCGTGCCTTCCGGGAGCGCCTGTTGGACGTGCTGGCCGCGGAGACCGGGGTGTCGTTGCCGTCACGGTGACGGCGCGTCCGGCCCGTGCGTGGCGAGCCATTCGGACGCGAGGTCGATCGCGTGTGTGGAGTCCGGCGTGCCGGGGCGGTTCAGGAACGCGTGCCTGCTGCCCGCCAGCACGTGCCGCTCGACCTGGACACCCGCGGCGGTGAGCTCAGCCGCGAACCGTTCCCCGGACGCACGCATCGTGTCGTGCTCCGCGTCGACCAGGAGCGTCCGCGGGAAGGCGTCGAGCGGATGGCCGCCCGGGAACGCGCGGGGATCCGCTCGGGCGTCGCCGGTGCGGGCATGGGCACGGTTCGCGGTATCGAGGGCCCACGGGGCGTGCGTCAGACGACGGTGCCCGCGGACGGTCCGGGTGATCGCCGGGACACGGGGCGTGCGGGAGTGGAAGAACCCGTACGCGAGGAACGCGCCGACCGGCGCGGGCAGGTCGTCGGACGCTGGCGTCCCGGACGCGGCGAGCGCCGCCGCTGCGGCCAAGCACGCCCCCGCGCTCGCACCACCGAGCACCACCCCGTCGGAGGCGGCCTCGCTGACCGCGCGGTACGCGGCGAGGACCTCCCGGTGCGCCAGCGGGAACGGCGTCCGCGCACGGGGCCCACGCCGCGCCGCCCACGGCATCCCGGGGAGGGGTGAGAGCCGGTAGTCGACAGTCACGACGGGGACACCGCGCGCCGCGAGTGCCCGGGCGACGGCGTCCGACTCCGGCAGGTCCAGGTCACCTCGGAAGAAGCCCCCACCGTGCAGCCAGAGCAGGGTCGGTGATCCGGGGCGGACGGCGGCGGGCTCGTACCGGCGGAGCGGCACCGGACCGGACGGCCCCGCGATCAGGTCGTCCGCGAGTGAGACGGTCATGGGAGGACGTCCACCACGCGGGCGTCGCCGACGACTGGGTCGAGTGCCCCTGCCGAGGCCGCGGCGAGGTCCGCGCGCAGCACGTCGAGTTCCTGCGCGGGCACCCACAGCTCGAACGTGGCCGCTGCGCCGTACGTGGTGTCCCCGAGGGTGGCGTCGTGGTGGTCGACCCAGGAGCGCAGCACGTTGTCGAGCCGCCCCGCGTCGGCGTGCTCGACGTCCACGCTGACCCGGGTGAGCGCGACGCGGCGGACGACCGTCGCCCGGTCGAGCGCCTCGGACACCGAGGTGGAGTACGCCCGGACGAGCCCGCCGGCGCCGAGCTTCACGCCGCCGAAGTACCGGGTGACGATCGCCACGACGTCCGTGAGGTCCCGACGGCGCAGCACCTCGAGCATCGGGACGCCCGCGGTGCCCGACGGCTCGCCGTCGTCGGAGGACCGCGCCTGGTCGCCGAGCACCCCGGTGACCATCGCGGTGCAGTGGTGACGGGCGTCCCAGGCCGCGCGGCGGACCTCGGCGATCGCCCGGTCCGCGTCCGCGACGTCCGCCACGGGGACCACGTGCGTGATGAACCGCGACTTCGTGATCACGATCTCGTGCTCGAGGGGCGCAGCGACGGTGGACGGGTAGCTGCGGCTCACCCGACGAGCGTACCGACGGACGACGACCGGGCGCCGACGACCTGGCATGCGACGGGCCTACAGTGCACCATGACCGAAACCGAACCGACACCGGGGCTCATGCGCCTCGGCGTCGTCGCGACCTCCCGGAAGGCCGACGAACACCGGCTGCCCATCCACCCCGCGCACTTCGGCCGCATCGACGCGGACCTCCGTGCGGCCATGGTCGTCGAACGCGGCTACGGGCTGCGTTTCGGCGTCCCGGACGAACAGATCGCACCCCTCGTCGGCGCCGTCGCCGACCGCGCCGAGGTGCTCGCAGCAGCCGACGTCGTCCTGCTCCCGAAGCCCCAGGCGTCCGACCTCGCCGACCTCCGGGACGGGCAGGTCCTCTGGGGGTGGCCGCACTGCGTCCAGGACCAGGAGATCACCCAGCTCGCGATCGACAAGCAGCTGACCCTCATCGCGTGGGAGGCCATGAACCACTGGCAGCCGGACGGCGGCTTCGGGCTGCACGTCTTCCACAAGAACAACGAGCTCGCCGGGTACTGCTCGGTGCTGCACGGCATGCAGCTCTGCGGCTCCACCGGGGACTACGGCCGCCGCCTGACTGCCGTCGTGATCGGCTTCGGCGCCACCGCCCGCGGCGCCGTCACCGCGCTCAACGCGCACGGGGTCCACGACGTCCGGGTGCTCACGAACCGCCGCCCGGCCGCGGTCGGGTCACCGATCCCGTCCGTCGACGTCGTGCACTTCGAACACGACGCAGCGGCCCCGCACGCCAGCACCGTCAACACGGACCAGGGGCCGGTGCGCCTCGCCCCGTACCTGGCCGAGAACGACATCGTCGTGAACTGCACCCTGCAGGACCCGAACGCGCCGCTGACGTACCTCCGCACCGAGGACCTCGACGCGTTCCGTCCGGGGAGCCTCATCGTCGACGTGTCCGTGGACGAGGGCATGGGGTTCGAGTGGGCACGAGCCACCACGTTCGCCGAGCCGATGGTCACCGTGGGTGACTCGACGAACTACTACGCCGTGGACCACAGCCCGTCGCTGCTCTGGAACTCGTCGACGTGGGAGATCAGCGAGGCGCTGATGCCGTTCCTCCGGACGGTGATGACCGGGCCGTCGGCGTGGACCGGGTCCGAGACGATCCGCCGGGCGATCGAGATCGAGAACGGTCACGTCCGCAACGAGGCGATCCTCACCTTCCAGGGACGGTCGCGGGCGTACCCCTACCCGATCCGCTGAGCGGGACGGACGCCCCAGCATGACCGGACGCGCCAGCGCAGGCGGTCACGCCAGCGCGGCCGCTCACGCCAGCCGCGACACCTCACGCCAGCGCGGGCGCTCACGCCAGCCGCGGCACCACCGTCGCGAAGCTGCCGTCCAACGCCGCCATGAAGGACGCGTGCACCAGGTTCCCCGGGACGGTGGTGTCCCCGAGCGTCAGGTCCGGCGCCGCGCAGGCGTCGGACACGACGGTCACCGTGAACCCGAGCTCCGACGCCGCCCGCACCGTGGAGTCGACGCACATGCTGCTCATCATCCCGACGACCACGAGCTCGGTGACCCCGGCATCGGCGAGGAGCGACTGCAGCCCCGTCCCGACGAAGCTGTTCGGCTCGTGCTTCTCCAGCACCGGCTCACCGTCCGCCGGCGCCACGAGCGGGTGGAACCCGACACCCGGCGTCCCCGGCACGAAGAAGCCGGCATCCGCCTCGGTCGCGGTGTGGAACACGTGCACGACCAGCTCACCCGAGGCACGGAACGCATCGAGCACCTCCCGCGCCGCGGCGGCCGCCGCCTCCGGCTCGACGAGGGGGAACGCGCCCCCGGGGAAGTAGTCGAGCTGGATGTCGACGAGGACGAGCGCACGGGTCATGGATGCAGCGTAACTAGGCTCGGGAACCGTGTTCGAACTCCACCACCTCTCCGCGCAGGAACTCTGGGACTGGATCCGCCGCGGCGACACCACGGCCCGCGAAGCGACCGAGCACTTCCTCGCCCGCATCGAACGGCTCGACCCGGAACTCGGTGCCTTCGTGACGGTCACAGCCGACGACGCACGCGAACGAGCCGACCGTCTCGGCCACCTGGTGCCGACGTCCAGACCGCTGTGGGGCCTCCCGTCCGGTGACAAGGACCTGTACGACCGGGCCGGCGTGCCCACCGGATCCGGGACCGTCTCGCTGCCGGAGCGGCCCGCGACCGCCGACCACCCGCTGGTGGCGGCGCTCGCCGCGGCTGGCGCGGTGAGCCTCGGGAAGACCGCGAGCCCCGAGTTCGGGCTGTCGTCCTCGTCGGAGACCCGCCGCGGTGTCACGCGGAACCCGTACGACACCACCCGTGCGCCGGGCGGCTCTTCGAGCGGTGCGGCCGTCGCGGTGGCCGCCGGACTGCTGCCGGCAGCGGTCGGGTCCGACGGCGGGGGATCGGTGCGGATCCCGGCGGCAGCGACCGGCCTGGTCGGGCTGAAGCCGAGCCGCGGGCGGGTGCCGTCCATGCCCGGGCGGTCGGGGGTCGGCGGGCTGTCGGTCGCCGGGCCGCTGACGCGGACCGTGGCGGATGCCGGGATGTACCTCGACGCGCTGGTCGCGCCGACCGGTCTCGACGAACCCGTGCCGTACGCGCTCGTGACCCCCGACGTCGGCGACGGGCCGTTCACCGCTGCGGCCGTCCGTGGCGAGGGGCGCTTCGTCCTCGGGGTGCTCGACGGGTCCCCGTGGGACGACACCGTCGACGTCGTCGTCGACCCGGCAGCCCGTGACGCGGTCGACACCGCGGTGCGGGTGCTCTCCGAGCTCGGGCACGGGATCGAGGACGTCGCGATGCCCCGCACGCCCTACGCCTCGGCGTTCCGGGTCGCGTGGGAGAGCTCCGCGGCGCAGCTGCCGTCCGTGCCGGGGATCGACCTCACCGCCCTCACGCCGCTCGTGTCCTGGCTCGTCGCCCGCGGGCAGGCGCTCACCGGGACCCAGGTGCTCGCCGCGATGACGGCGCTCGACACGTTCTCGACAACGCTGATCAGCGCGTTCGGCCGGTTCGATGCGGTCATCACGCCGACGCTGGCGCTCACCCCGCGGCCGCTCGGCTGGTACGGGGACGACCCGTCGGAGGACTTCCGCCGCCAGTGCGCGTACTCGCCATGGACCTCGATGGCGAACGTCGCGGGGCTCCCCGCGATCACGCTGCCCGTCGGGGTCACTGCGGCGGACCACCCGGACGGCGGCGGGCTGCCGATGGGCGTGCAGCTGATCGGGCGGCCGGGCGGGGAGCGGACGCTGCTGGCGCTCGGAGCGCAGCTCGAGCGGCGGCTGCGCTGGCAGCGGAGGCACCCGCCGGGGTGGTGAGCGCGGCCGCGCGGCGGGGCGGCGGCGCCCGGCGGGGCGGCGGCGCGGGTGGGGCGGGCGGGCGGCGCGGCGGGGCGGACTCGCAACGACGACGTCGCTGTCGTACGACAGCGACCTCGTCGTTCCCCCGCGTCGACAACCATTGCAAGCGCCCGCCGACGACAGCCTCGCTGTCGTACGACAACGCAGTTGTCGTCGGTTGCGGACGCAACGAACGTGCCCTGCGGCCCACCACCCACCGGCCTGGAGGCTCGTGGCGGCCTGGCACCGAGCCTCCAGGCCGGCACGTGGTCGCGACCTCCGACACGGCGGCAGACGATCGACGCCCGCGATGTCGGAACATGCACACGCGCCGGATTCGTCCGCATGATTCGATACGGCGGCGGTCGATCGACGCCCGTGGTGTCGGACCATGCACACGCACCGGATCCGTCCGCATGATTCGACACGGCGGCAGTCGATCGACGCCCGCGGTGTCGGAACGCTTCTGTCGCCGCCCGCGCCCGCGCCCCGCGCGCCCGCGCCCCCCCCGCGCGCCTACGGCAGCGTCGGCGCCGCCGCCACCAGCGCCCGCGTCACCGGGTGCGCCGGCGCGTCGAGCAGGGACACCGGCCCGTGCTCCACGATGCGACCGGCGGACATCACCGCGACGGTGTCGCACAGCCGCTGCACCACGCCGATGTCGTGCGACACGAGCACCATCGTCAACCCGAGCGACTCCGCGAGGGACTCCAGCAGCGCGATCACCCGCGCCCGCACCACCACGTCGAGGGCGCTCATCGGCTCGTCCCCGAACAGGATCCGCGGCCCGTGCACGACGGCCCGCGCGATCGCGATGCGCTGCCGCTGCCCGCCGGAGAACTCGTGCGGGTACCGGTCCACGGCGTCGGCGGGCAGGTCCACGCGCGCCAACGCCGACGCGACCAGCGACCGGTGCGACCCCGGGATCCGCAGGGCTCGGAGCGGCTCGGCGACGATCGACCCGACGCGCATCCGTGGGTCGAGCGAGGCGTACGGGTCCTGGAACACCACCCCGGTCTCGCGCCGGAACCAGCGCATCGCGGCCGCGGACCCGGACGCGACCACCGGTCGACCGTCGGCGGACACGCTGCCGGCGGAAGGAGCCTCCAGACCGGCGAGGAGCCGCACCAGCGTCGACTTGCCGGATCCGGACTCCCCGACGATCCCGAGTCGCTGCCCGGTGGCGACCGTGAGGTCGACGCCGTCGACGGCGGTGCGGATCGGCCCGGGTTCGAACGGTCCACGGCGGGGGAGCCGGTAGGTGCGGTGCAGGCCGGTGCCGACGAGGGCGTTCACGGGAGCCTCCTGGCGGTGGCGCGCGCCGCGTCGACGAGCGCGCGTGTCGCGGCGTGTTGCGGCGCGGCGAGCAGGTCGGCGACGCTGCCGCTCTCGACGACGCGCCCGGCGTCGAGCACGACGACGGTGTCGGCGATCCGCGCGAGGACCGCGAGGTCGTGCGTCACGAACAGGATGGAGACGTCGAGGCCGGCGAGCAGGTCGAGGATCCGCGCCTCGGTGGTGACGTCGAGCGCCGTGGTGGGCTCGTCCGCGATGATCAGCCCCGGCTGCCCGGCCATCGCCATCGCGATGCAGATCCGCTGCCGCTGCCCGCCGGAGAGCTGGTGCGGGTACTGCCGGAGCAGCGACGTCGGGTCGGGCAGACCGACCGCGCGGGCGAGGTCGAGGGCGGCCGCATCGGCACCCCGGCGGTCGAGTCCGCGGTGCAACCGGAGCGGTTCGGCGATCTGCTTCCCGACGCGGCGCAGCGGGTCGAGTGCGGTGCCGGGCTCCTGGAAGACCATGCCCATCCGGGCGCCACGGAACGCGGCGCGCGACCGGTCGGGCATCCCGACGAGCTCCGTCCCGTCCAGGCGGATGCTGCCCGTCACGTCCGCGCCGGTCGGCTCCAACCCCATCAGGGCCAGTGCGGTCATCGACTTCCCGGATCCGGACGCGCCGATCACGCCGACACGACGGCCTGGAGGCACGGTGAAGCTCACGTCGTCGAGCACCGTCCGCCCCGTGATGCGGACCGACAGGCCACGCACCTCGAGTCCGCCGGCTGCGGTCGTGCTGCCGGCCGCGTCGTTGCTCGTCGCGTCGCTGCTCGTCATGCGGTCACCCCGGTCTCGGCGGAGCTCGCGTCGGTGCGGGTGGCGGTGTCGGCGCGGGCGGTGCCGCTCGCGCGGTCGCCGGACGTCAGCCGCGGGTCGGACGCGTCGCGGACGGCGTCCCCCAGGAGCGAGAGCGCCGCGACGACGAGGGCGATCGCCGCTCCCGGCCAGGTCGCGCTCCACGGGTGCACGCCGATGTACGTCTGCAGGTCGGCGAGCAGGCTGCCCCAGGACGCGGTGCCCGACCCGGCGCCGTAGCCGAGGTAGGACAGCCCGGCCTCCGCGAGGACCGCGGTCGCCATCGCGAGGGAGAGCTGCACGGTGAAGATCGGGGCCGCGTTCGGGATGAGGTGCCGGAACAGCACCCCGCCCGGTCCGACGCCGGAGGCCCGCGCCGCCGTGACGTAGTCGCTCCGCGCGATGCGGCGGATCTCGCCGCGGGCGACCCGGGCGATCGTCACGCCGAAGCTCAGCCCGACCGCCACGATCACGACCCCGAGCGAGCCGCCGAAGACCGCGGTGAGGAGCATCGCCGTCAGGAGCGTGGGGAACGCCACCAGGATGTCGAGGAGGACAGCCGTGCCCTCGCGGACCCAGCGGGCGGTGAGCGACCCGATCGCGGTGAGCACGATCCCCACGACGCTCGCGATCAGCCCGGCGCCGATCGCCACGACGAGCGTGGTCCGCGTGCCGGCGAGCAGGTAGCTGGCGATGTCCCGGCCGATGCCGTCCGTGCCGAACCAGTGCGCGGCGCTCGGCGGGTCCCACTGGTGGAACGGGTCGGTGCGGAACGGGTCCTGGGGCGTCCAGAACAGCGACACCACGGCCAGGACCACGAGCAGGCCGAGGACGACCACGGCGAAGGCCCCGGTCGGGCGGGCGACGAGTCGGCGGATGCTGGCTCCGGTCATCACGCTGCCTCCCGCTGCCGGGGGTCGAGCGTTCGGTGCACCACGTCGACCGCGAAGCCGACGAGCAGCACGAGCCCGGTGAGCACGAGGAGCTCCGACTGCACCTTCGTGATGTCGCGGCGTCCGACGTCGGTGACGAGCATCCGGCCGACGCCGGGCAGCGAGAACAGCTGCTCGACGACGACGGCCCCGACGAGGAGCCCGGCGATCTGCACGCCGAGGACCGCGAGGACCGTCAGCGCGACCGAGCCGAGTCCGTGCCGGAGGAGCGCCTGCGTGCGGGTGAGCCCGATCGCCGCCGCGGTCCGGAGGTGGTCCGCGTCGAGCACCGACAGCGTCGCCGATCGGGTGAAGCGGAGGATCACCGCGCCCTCCACCGCACCGATCGTCAGCGCGGGGAGGACGAGCGAGGAGAACGCCCGACCGGGTTCGGACCAGCCGTCGAGCGGGAAGCCCTGCGTCGGCAGCCAGTGCAGCGTGACGGCGAACAGCGCGACCATGAGCATGCCGGCCCACACGATCGGCACGGACGCGACGGCCTGCGCGACGAACGCGATGACCGCCCCGCCGGCACGACGTCGGAGCACCGCGGCGAGGACGCCGAGCGGCACGCCGAGGACGAGCGCCGCCGCCAGGGACATCCCGGCGAGGGGCAGCGTGACGCCGAGCTTCTGCGTGATCTCCGGGGCGACCGCGCCGTTCGTGACGAGGGAGCGACCGAGGTCACCGCGGAACACGCCGCCGATCCAGTCGAGGTACTGCACGATCGCGGGTCGGTCGAGGCCCAGCTGCTGCCGGAGCTGCTCGACCTGCGCCGGCGTCGCCTGGGTGCCCGCGACGATCTGCGCGACGTCGCCGGGCAGCACACGGAGCGTGGCGAAGATGATGATGCTCGCCACGAGCAGGCCGACGACGAGCAGCAGCAGTCGCCCGATGAGGAACCGGGTCACAGGACGATCGTAGTTGGGTGCCGGACCCGGGCTACTTGATCGCCAGCTTCGACAGGTCCAGACGCGAGTTGCCGCCGTCGTACGGGAAGCCCGTCACGCCCTTGCGGACCGCCGTGATCGACGTCGCCGTGTACAGCCACTCGCCGGCCGCGTCCTCGCTGACGATCTTCGCCGCCTTCCGCAGGTCCTCGGTCTTCGTCTCGGTCGACGTCGTCGCGACGGAGTCCGCGTACAGGGCCTGCACCTCGGCGTTGTCGTACCCGAAGTAGTAGTCCGGGTTCGCCCAGTTGCCGAAGTCACGTGCCTCGACGTGGTTCACCATCGACAGGTCGAAGTCCTTCTTCTCGAACACCTGCGACAGCCACGTGGCGAAGTCGACGCGCTTGACGGTGAGCGTGATGCCGACGTCGGCGAGCTGGGACTTCAGGACGTCCCCGATGGTGGTCGGGTAGACGTTCGCGTACGTGAGCGTCAGGTTCAGCTTCGGCGAGCCCGCTGCGGCGAGGAGCTTCTTCGCGTTCGCGGGGTCGTACGCGTCGATGTCGGTCAGGTCCTGGTACCCGGGGTCGAGCGCCGGGATCGGGCCGCCCTGCTCGACGCCGGTACCGCCGATGGCCTTGATGAGCGCCTTCGCGTCGATCGCCTGGCGGATGGCCTGCCGGACGCGCTTGTCGGTGAACGGCGCCTTCGCGTCGTTGAACGCGAGCGTGTACTTGTCCGTCGTCTTGCCGGAGTGCAGCGAGATGTCCGGGTTGCCCTGCAGCTGGCTCTTCAGGGTACCGTCGACGGCGGTCTGCACGTCGAGGTCCCCGTTCGCCATCGCGTTCACGGCCGTCGAGGGCTGGGTGATGTACCGGAAGACGATCTTCGCGACCTTCGCCTTCGTGCCCCAGTAGTCGGCGTTCCGCTTGAACGTCAGGGAGTCGCCCTGCTTCCACGAGGCGACCTCGTACGGGCCGGTGCCGTTCGCGGTGTCGGAGAGGTCGTTCTTCGCAGCCTTCTCGAGCACCAGGCCGGAGCGCCCGGTGAGGTTCCAGAGCAGGTCGGAGTCCGGCTTCGCGAGCTCGAGGACGACGGTGTCGCTCGACGGCGACGTGATCGAGGACACCCCGGCCAGGCGGGCGGAGTCGACGTAGGACGCGTTCGACTTGACCTGCTCGAGCGACCACACGACGTCGGCGGCGGTGACCGGCTTGCCGTCCTGGAAGGTGGTGTCCTTCCGGAGCGTGAACGTGTACGTCAGGCCGTCGCTCGACACGTCGTGCGACGAGGCGAGGACGTTCCGGATGTCGCCGGTCGAGGTCCGGCCGACGAGGCCCTGGTAGACGTTGTCGATGAGGACCTGGTCGAGCGCCGCGCCCGACTGCGTGCGGATGTCGAGGCTCGTCGGCTCGAGGACCAGGCCGACCCGCGCGGTGGCGTCGTCGCCACCGGTCGTGGTGTCCGAGGACCCCGAGCACCCGGCGAGCGTGACGCCGGCGACGAGTGCCATCGCGGCCGCGACCATCGCGGTACGACGGCGGCGGGAGAGGGAGAAGCTCATGGGTCGTGGGTTCCTTCCGGCGCACGTGGAGCGACGGTCGTCGCGCGCGCTCGGAAGAATCTACCGGCGCGCGGGGGTTTGTTCGATCCCGTGCAACAAACCGTTACGAGCGGCCCATTCCCGGATCGCGGTGGCCAGCGCGAGGGGCGCCTGGGTCTGCACCGCGTGGCGCGCCTCGACCGTGACGATCTCGGCGTGCGGCAGCCGCTCGGCGAAGGTCGTGACGAGCTTGGGGGAGACGTACCCGCGGTCGCCCCGGACGAGCAGGATCGGGACGTCGAGCGCCTCCAGGTCCGGCCAGGCGTCCGCGAACCGCCCCACCGAGGACGTCCGGCCGGCGGGCAGGTGCGGGAAGTGGTGGCGACGGACGAGCTTCCCGTCCTCGCCGAGGCGCGTGGTGTGCCGGGCCTCCCGCAGCAGCACGGCGCGGTCGTCACCGACACGGGCCTCGATCGCGCGGTCGACGACCTCGTCGAGGGACGCGAACGGCTCCTCGGTCTCCAGCGCCCGCGCGATCCGGTCCACGGCACGCTGGGCGAAGTCGGGCGACATGTCGACGAGCACCAGGCCGGTCACGCGCTCGGGTGCCGTCGCGGCGATGCGGGCAGCCAGGATCGCGCCGAGGGAGTGCCCGACCAGGACACCCGGCGGGACCTCGAGCGCGTCGAGTGCGGCGAGGACGGCCGGCGCGGTCGCTGCGGCCGCGTAGTCGGCGTCGTCCCGCCACGCCGACCGGCCGTGGCCGGGCAGGTCGAGGGCGACCGCCGGCTGACCGACGGCCAGGGCCGTCGCGTCGAAACTGTGGGCGTCGATGCCGAGCCCGTGCAGGTAGGTGACCCGAGCCTCCAGACCGGGTTCCGCCGGGTCCTGCCAACGGATCGCGGAGATGTCGCCACCCTGCTGGGTCCGGATCTCCTGCCGGGAGGCTCGGAGCGGCGCCGTCACGCCGCTCGCGCGGGCGAGGTCGGCCAGGTCGCGGAATTCGTCGTCGGCATCGAGCACGGTGCCCAGTCTCGCACCCGGCGCAGTCCTTCCGCCGTCAGGGCTGTCCTTCCACCCTTAGGTTAGGCATGCCATACTTGGTCCTCGTGGCAGCCCGGTTCCGTGTCTTCTCCGTCCGTGTGGCAGCCGTCACGTCCCTCACCCCGAACTTCGTCCGGGTGACGCTGACCGGCGACGAGCTCGGCTCCTTCTCCGCGGTCGGACTCGACCAGAGGATCAAGGTCGTGCTGCCGATCCCCGGCCACGGCTTCACCGACCTGCCGGACGGCGCCGACTGGTACACGGCGTGGCGCGAGCTGCCCGATGCCACGCGCAACCCGCTCCGCACGTACACGGTGCGCTCGTTCCGCCCGGACGCCCGCGAGCTCGACATCGACTTCGTCGCCCACGGCGACACCGGCCCCGCGTCGCGCTGGGTCTCCTCCTGCATCGTGGGGGACGAGCTCCGGATCGTCGGACCCGCCGTGCCGTCCTCGCCCGCCGAGCTGCCCGCCGGCGGTGCCGAGTTCGCCCCGGGCGCCGCGAACCGGATCCTCCTCGCCGGTGACGAGACCGCCGCGCCCGCCATCTGCGCGATCCTCGAGTCGCTCGACGTC
This sequence comes from Curtobacterium sp. PhB130, assembly GCF_003755165.1. Taxonomy (NCBI): domain Bacteria; kingdom Bacillati; phylum Actinomycetota; class Actinomycetes; order Micrococcales; family Microbacteriaceae; genus Curtobacterium; species Curtobacterium sp. PhB130. The sequence goes on from NZ_RKII01000010.1 coordinate 79,940, forward strand.
ACGACCGTCGGACACGTCTTCATCGAGGTCCCGACCGACGCCGACCGGCTGCCGATCACCGCGCCCGCCGGGGTGGAGGTGCGGTGGATCGCCCGGAACGGCGCGTCGCACGGGGTCCGGATGACCGACCAGGTGCACGCGTGGGCATCGACCGCCGTGGCGGGCGCCGCGCCGTGTTCGTCGGCGGACGAGCTGGCCGACGTCGACGTCGACGAGCAGGTCCTCTGGGAGATCCCGCCCGTCACCGACTCGCAGCTCTACGCCTGGATCGCGGGAGAGGCCGGGTGCATCAAGGAGCTCCGCCGCCACCTCGTGCGCGGCGTCGGGCTCGACCGCAAGCAGGTCGCGTTCATGGGCTACTGGCGGCACGGCAAGGCCGAGAATTGACCGTGGGCCTCGCTGGTGTCGCAGTGCCGACCACGGCGCTCGGTGCCCGGGGACTGACCCTCGCCTACGACGACCGCGTGGTCGTCGAGGGGCTCGACGTGGACATCCCGGACGGTGAGCTGACCGTCATCGTCGGACCGAACGCGTGCGGCAAGTCGACGCTCCTGAAGTCCCTCGCGCGGACGCTCAAGCCGAACGCGGGGACCGTGTACCTCGACGGTGCGCCGATGTCCTCCTTCCGCCCCAAGGCCGTCGCACGCCGGGTGGCGATGCTGCCGCAGACGCCGATCGCGCCGGACGGGATCACCGTGCGGGACCTCGTGTCGCGCGGACGGTTCCCGCACCAGGACCTGCTGCACCCGACCTCCGGATCCGACCGGGCCGCCGTGCAGCTCGCGTTGACGCAGACGGACACGCTCTCCCTCGCCGACCGCGGGGTCGACGAGCTCTCCGGCGGGCAGCGGCAGCGCGTCTGGATCGCGATGGTCCTCGCGCAGGAGACCGACATCGTGCTGCTCGACGAGCCCACGACGTTCCTCGACATCGCGCACCAGTACGACGTGCTCGAGCTCGCCGCGTCGCTGCACGCGGCCGGGCGCACCGTCGTCGCGGTGCTGCACGACCTGAACCAGGCGGCGCGGTACGCGACCCACGTCATCGCGATGCGCTCGGGGTCGATCGTGGCGTCCGGCCCGCCGGCGTCGGTGGTGACGGCCGACCTCGTCGAGGACGTCTTCGGCCTGCCGTGCGTGGTCGTCCCCGACCCCGAGACGGGCACGCCCCTCGTGGTCCCGCGCCGCGCGCGCTGAGATCGCACTTCGTGTCGGGTCCCGCACCGGACCCGGCCCGCTGAGATCGCACTTCGTGTCGGGTCCTCGTGCGGAGCCGGCCCGCTGAGATCGCACTTCGTGTCGGGTCCTGGTGCGGGCGTCAGACACGAAGTGCGATCTCACCGCTCAGGGCGAGGCGAGGCGGGCACCGAGGCCGAGCGGGCACCGAGACGAGCGGGCACCGGTCAGCGGTAGTTGCCGTCCTCCAGGCCCGCCTCGATCTCGAAGTGGTTGCGCAGGGGATCACGCCCGGCGAGCGCGTACAGCAGCGGCATCAGCATGCCGTAGCGCCGCCACTGGGCGACGTGCACGCGCTCGTGCCGGAGCACCCGTTCGCCGTCGTTGTCCCGCGTCAGGTACACCGACCCGACGCAGGTCCCGCCGCGCCGGAACACCCAGCGCGGCAGGCCCGAGCAGACGATCAGCCCGTCGACGACCCGCACCGGCCCTGTCGACAACGGCAACCCGACCGCGAGCCCGACGAGGGTCGCGAACCCCCAGCCGGCCCGGGAGACGGGGGAGTCGAGCAGCGGGTTCCGCACCCGTTACTCCGGGCGGCCGTAGGTCTCGAGGAGGCGGAGCCAGATCTCGTTCATGGTGGGGTAGGCGGGGACGGCGTGCCAGAGGCGGTCGATGGGGACCTCGCCGACGACGGCGATGGTGGCCGCGTGGAGCATCTCCGCGACGTACTGTCCGACGAAGGTCATCCCGACGACGACCTTGCGGTCCTCGTCGACGACCATGTTCGCCCGGCCGGTGTACCCGTCGGCTTGCAGTGACGCGCCGGCGACGTTGCCGAGTTCGTACTCGACGACGCGGATGTTCAGGCCCTGCTGGCGTGCCTTGGCTTCGGTGAGGCCGATGCTGGCGACCTCGGGGTCGGTGAAGGTGACCTGTGGTGCGGCTGCGTGGTCGGCGGTCGCGACGTGCGCACCCCACGGCTCGGTGTGCAGCGGCATGCCCTGGTGACGGGCAGCGATCGCTTCACCGGCGGCGCGCGCCTGGTACTTGCCCTGGTGCGTCAGGAGCACACGGTGGTTGACGTCGCCGACGGCGTAGAGCCAGTCGGTGCCGGTGACGAGCATCGTGTCGTCGACGTCGAGCCAGTCCCCGGCGGTCAGGCCGACGGACTCGAGGCCGAGGTCGCGGGTGTGCGCGGAGCGGCCGGTCGCGGCGAGGACCTCGCTGGTGATCACCGTGGTGCCGTCGTCGAGGGTCGTGGTGACGAGTCCGTGCTCGTCCCGGTCCACGCGGGTCGGGTTCACGCCGGTGCGGACGTCGATGCCGGATTCGCGCATCGCGTCGGCGACGAGTTCCCCGGCGAAGGGTTCCATCCCGCCGAGGAGTCCGTGTCGTGCGACGAGGGTGACCTTCGACCCGAGCGAGGCCCACGCGGTCGCGAGCTCGGAGCCGGACACGCCGCCGCCGATGACGAGGAGGCTCTCCGGGACGTGCTGCGCACTGGTGGCCTCACGCGTGCCCCAGGGCTTCGCGTCGGCGAGGCCCGGCACGTCGGGGAGGATGTGGAGGGAGCCGGTGACCAGGGCGATCGCGGCGGCGGCGGTGTAGGTGGTGCCGTCGACCTCGATGGTCTTCTCGCCGGTGATGCGGGCGTGTCCACGGATCAGGTCGATGTTCGCGGAGTCGAGCCAGGACACCTGGCCGTCGTCCTTCCAGTCCGAGGTGAAGGAGTTGCGGCGGGCGAGGACGCGTGCGGCGTCGAGGTCGCCGGTGACGGCCTGCTTCGCGCCGTCGAGCCGCTTCGCCGCGGCGAGGGCGTGTCCGCTGCGGAGCAACGCCTTGGAGGGCATGCACGCCCAGTAGGAGCACTCGCCGCCGACGAGCTCGGCCTCCACGATCGCGACGCTGAGGCCGCGCTTCTTGGCGTAGTCCGCCACGTTCTCGCCGACAGCGCCGGCACCGATCACGATGAGGTCGTAGTCCGTCATGGAGCCGAGCGTACGCGGAAGGGCATGGACGGCGTCAGCCGACGCGTGCGGCCGCCGTGAGTGCGCCCACCGCGCGGAGGATCACGCCCATGTCGTCGACCGCGCGGTCCGGGTCGACGGGGGCGAAGCCGGTCAGCGCCGCCCCGACCAGGCGGCGACCACGGGTGGCTGCCTGGATGCGTTCGACGAGTGCGGCGCCGTCGAGTCCGAACGGGACGGGTTCGAGGAGCCCGTCCACCTCGGACGGGTCGAGGACGTCGAGGTCGACGTGGACGTAGACGGAGTCGGCTCCGGTGGCGTCGACCGCTGCGGCGATCGCGTCGGGGGTGGCGGCATCGACGTCGAGGTGCCGGATGCCGGCGCGCTCCACGGCGTTGGTCTCGGAGTCCTCGACGCCACGGGTGCCGGCGAGCACCACCGAGGGGGAGGCCAGGGTCGGCAGCCCGGGGAACAGCTCGGACGGCCGGTCCACCAGGATCCGCAGCGCTGCGGTCTCGGCGGCGATCGGCTGCGCGCGGTTCAGCGGGCGGTACCCACTGGAACCGGAGATGCGGACGAAGGCGGTCCCGGGTTCGAGGGCGACGCTCCCGCCGAGGGCACTCGCGCCGTCGCCTCCGATGACGAGCACGGGCTCGGAGGCGATCGAGACCTCTTCTGCGACGCGCTCGGCGACCTGGAGCACCGAGGTGTACCGGGCGACGGCCGTCTCGAGGCGGTCGCCCGCACCGGTCGGGACGTCGATGACGGTGGTGGCGGTGCGGGGGAGGTCGGCTGCTATCGCGGCGGCGCCGTCGCCGAGGCGCATCGCGCGCGACGACGCCGAACCCTGCCACTGACCGACGACGAGGAACTGCATGTCATCATCCTGTCAGGCCGGGCCCGGCGTCGTCCGTGCGCGACGGGTCAGGACGTCAGAGCGACGAGGATCCGCCGGACTTCAGTGCCGCGAGCCGTGCTTCGACCTCGGCGTCACGGCCGACGTCCTCGAGCGACTCGAACTGCGCGTCGAGGCTCGACGACTGCAGTTCCTGCTGGCCGATGACCTTCGCTTCTTCGCGACGGACCTTCTCCTCGAAGCGCGCGAGGTCGCTCGTCGGGTCGGTGATGTCGATGTTGCCGATCGCGTCGTTGACCTTCGACTGCGCTTCGGCGGTCTTGGCACGCGCGACGAGGGTGTTGCGCTTGGACTTCAGCTCTTCGAGCTTCTGCTCCATGCCCGCCAGGCCCTGCTTGAGCTTCTCGACCTGCTCGTTCTGGGTGGCGAGCGGGGTCGCGTTGTCCTTGACTTCCTGCTCGGCGGCGATCTGCTTGCCGATCGCGATCTTGGCGAGGTTGTCGAACTTGTCGGCGTCGGCGGGCTTGCCCTCGGCGCGGTACTTGTCGGCGGCGGTCGAGGCGTTCGCGGCCTTCTGCCCCCACTCCTGCGCGGCGCGGACGTCTTCCTCGTTGTCCTGCTCGAGGAGGCGGAGGTTGCCGATGGTCTGCGCGATGGCGCTCTTCGCGTCGGCGATGTTGTTCGTGTAGTCACGCACGAGCTGGTCCAGCATCTTCTGCGGGTCCTCGGCGTCGTCGATGATCTGGTTGATGTTCGCCCGGACGAGCGAGGAGATGCGACCGAAGATCGTCTGCTTTGCCATTGCTGTTCCCTTTCTGGGGTGGTTGTCCATCGGGTTGGTTCGTCAGCGGTGCACGGTCAGAAGCGACCACCGCCCGAGAAGCCGCCGCCGCCCCCACCGCCACCGCCGAAGCCGCCGCCTCCACCGCCGAAGCCACCGCCGCCGAACGAGCCGCCGCCGAAGCTGCCGCCGCGTCCACCGAGGAGCCCGCCGAGGACGATGCCGGTCACGAGGCCACCGAGCTGCGCACCGTTCCCGCCGCCACCGGCACCGGGCCAGCCGCCCATGTCGTTGCCCGCTTCGTCCATCGCGGCCGCGGCGTACTGCTCCGCGGCACGCGCTGCCTGCAGGGCACGGAGCGGATCGGTCGTGGCGAGCTGGACGGCGTCGTCGAGGGCGCGTTCGGCTTCGGAGAGGCGTGTCCGGGCGGTCGGCCCGACTGCGCCGCGGCGCATCGAGATGAACTCCCGCGCCTGGCTGATGCGGGTCCGGGCGTCGCGGAGGGCGGCGTCGAGGGCCTGCAGCGCACGCTGGTTCTGCTCGTCGGCGGTGCGGGCCGTTGCGAGTGCGGCGTCGATCGCGGTGTTCGCCTTCGTGAGGGCGTCGACCGCGGCGATCGGGTCCTTCGGGTCGAGCCGTTCCCGGAGCACCGTCTCCGCGGTGGTGACCGCAGCGGCGAGGTCCGGGCCACCGGTGCGCAGGGTCCGGGCTGCGGCGACGTCACCTTCGATGTCGAGGCGCATCGCGTCCACGCGTGCCGAGGCTTCCTGGAAGGTCCCCGCGGCGCCGACGGCGGACCCGGTCAGGTGCTGCACCTGGGCGAGGGCGTGCTGGCCGTCGCGAACGGCGACGACCGCTTCGCCCTTGTCGCCGTTGGCGATCGCGGCATCGGCCGCTGCGGAGCGTTCGGTGGCGTAGGCGAGGACTTCACGCGCCTGGTCGACGCTGTCCGACACGGTCGCGAGGGTCCGCCCGGTGTACGAGCCGCGGATGCGTTCGAGCGCGGCGGCCGCCTGGTCGAGCGTCGGCGGTGCGGCCCTGACGGCTTCGGCGAGGGCGACCGCGGCCTCGTCGACGCCGTCTTCGAGTGCGCGGAGCTGGTCGAAGGACTCCGTCTGCTCGGCGATCGCCGCGTGCGCCTGCTCGCAGATGGCGATGATCTGGTTGGACCAGTCGGCGCGCTGCTGCGGGGAGTCCGGGATCTCGTCGTCGAGCTGCTGCTGGAAGGTGAAGGCCTTCCGCACGTTCTGCTTGGCCGTGGCGACGGCGTCGGCGAAGGGCTTCGCAGCGTCGGCGCCGAACTGGGCCGTGGCGAACCCGACTTCCTGTTCGGCGGTGCGGAGTTCGTCGTCGATGGTGACGAGGGCGGCGCCGGCCGTGCGTTCGAGGTCGGCGAGGGAGGCTTCCTGCGCCTTCGTCGCCGCGGCGGTCCTGCGCTTGTTCCGGGTGCGGATGACGAGGACGATCACGACGACCGCGATGACGACGACGAGCAGCAGGATCCACAGCCACGTCAGGTTCGGCGGGTCCTGCGAGGCGGAGAGCCCGTCGGCGAAGGCGGTGGCGGCACCGGCCCAGTCGCTGTCGCGCAGCTTCGGCACGAGGTCGTCGTTGACCGCGTTCTGCACGTCCGAGGACGTGATCGCGGTCTCGTTGGTCTGCTGGATGTCGTAGGTGCGGGCGTCCGTCGCGATCGAGAGCAGGATGCCGTTCGAGTCGATCTGGTTGAGCGACATCGTCTCGTCGCCCCACGCGGCGTGGTCGCTCGGGTCGGTGAACTCCGGCACGTAGACGACGTAGAGCTGCGTGTCCGTCTTGTCCGCGAGGTCGCGGACGGCCTTCTCCACCGCGGTCTGCTGCGAGGCGCTCAGCGCGTCGGCGTCGTCGAGGACGTACGCACCGTCGAGCTGCACGGGCGCGGTGGCCCGGGCAGCCGTGGCCGGAGCGAGCACCAGGAGCGCCGCGATCACCGCTGCTGCGAGCCGTGCGCCCCAGCGTCCGGACGTCCCCCTGCCAGCGTCGGGCCGCCTGGTGTGCGATCCACTCTGGACCGTTCGCATCCGTTCTCCGTCCGTTCGGCAACGCCGCCCCCGAGGGCCGCGAAGCCCGGACTGCTGCGGGAGCGCGCCGTCGCCCGGAGTCTATCCAGGGACCGCATCGCTTGGCCCGGGACGCCCAGCACCTGTGGAGAGAGTTCCCCGGAGCCGGATCCTGTCCCCCGATCGGGGTAGTATCCGCAGCAGACCGTTTCGACGACGAAAGGGGTCGGCAATGGAACGAACGATGAACACGGAGGTCGTCCCGCTCGAGGACGGCTTCCACCGGGTGTCAACACCCGCCAGCGGAGTGATCGGTTTCGTGCGCGAGCACAACGGCCGCTACGAGGTCCTGCGCGGCCGCGTGCGCCAGGCGACCCGGTCCGAGGGTCTCTACTCGACGATGAACGTGGCACTGATCGCGCTGACGCACGCCTGAGCACGACGCACGCCTGAGCACGACGCACGCCTGAGCACGACACACGCGTGAGCACGACGCACGCTCGAGCAAGCGCTCACCACACGAGACACCGCCGGCCCCGGCGGTGTCTCGTTGCGTCCGGGGCGAGCGGCGGCAGTCCGGGCGTGCCGGCGACAGTCCGAGGCGTCCCGGCGACAGTAGGGTGCCTGCGTGGGTGAGTCGAGCCTCCAGTCCGTGTCGGTGCGCGTGTGCACGCCGGGCGCGACCCGACAGGCCGACCGGGAGGCCCTGCTCGCCTTCGTCGCGGAGGTCACCGGAGCCGATCCCGCGTCCACGGCACTCGGCCGCCGGTGCCCGCACTGCCGCGGCACCGATCACGGGCGCCCCTGGGCGATCGCGGACGGCCGCCCGGTGGGCGTGAGCCTGTCCCGCACCGACGGCGCACTCGCCCTCGCGGTGGGACCGGCCACGCTCGGCGTCGACGTCGAGCGCGTCACCCGGGTCGCCGCGGCACCCCTCGACGCGTCCACGCCCGGTGAGCGCATGCGGTACGGGGACGACCAGCGCGCCCGCACCGCCTGCTGGTCCGCCAAGGAAGCGGTGCTGAAGCGGGACGGCCGCGGACTCCGCGTCGACCCGGCGACCGTCGACGTGGACCTCGACGCGGACCGCGACGCGGGCACGGCCGCGCTCGACGGTGTGCGACACCCCGTGCAGGTGCGCTGGCTCGACGACGACCTGGTCCTCGCGGTGGCCGCTGGTGGCGTCCCGATCGACGTCGAGGACGGGCGCCGGGGGGACCGGCGCTAGGGGAGTTCCGGGACCCCGGACTCGTCGATCCAGGGGCCGATGACCGTCTGGACGGCGGTCGTGCTCCGGCCCGAGGTGGTGGCGAAGGCGTCGACGACGTCGGACGGGGTGACGGTGCCGTGCCGGTGCCGTTCGGTGATCGTCCGGAGCCCGGCGGAGAACGCCGGGTCGCCGACCGTCCGGCGGAGTGCGTGCAGCGCGAGGGCACCGCGCTTGTACACGCGGTCGTCGAACATGTCCTTCGCGCCGGGGTCAGCGACCACCAGGTCCGACGGGTGGTCGAGCAGCGCCTGACGGTGCTCGGCCGCGAGCACGTCCGCGGTGTCGCCGCCGCGGTGCTCGGACCAGAGCCACTCGGCGTAGCAGGCGAACCCCTCGTGCAGCCAGATGTCCCGCCAGCGGCCGAGGGTGACCGAGTTGCCGAACCACTGGTGCGCGAGCTCGTGGGCGATGAGCCGGTCGGTGCCGTGCTCGCCGTCGACGTGGTTCCGGCCGAAGACCGCGAGGCCGTGCGCCTCGAGCGGGATCTCGAGTTCGTCGTCGGTCACCACGACGCCGTAGGCGGGGAACGGGTACGGGCCGAACCGGTCGGCGTACAGCGCGAGCATCTCCGGCACCTGCCCGAAGTCCGTCTTCACGGCGGCGGTCAGGTCGGCGGGGTGGTGGATCGTCACCGGGACCGGCGCGCCACGGAGCGTGTGGGTGCGGTAGCGGCCGATCTGCACCGTCGCGAGGTACGTCGCCATCGGGTCGGTCGTGGCGTAGGTCCACCGGGTGCCGCGGCCGGCGCGCTCCTGACCGAGGAGCGCTCCGTTCGCCAGCACGTCGTACCCGGACTCGCACGTGACCTCGATGCGGTACGTGGCCTTGTCGTCCGGACGGTCGTTGCACGGGAACCACGACGGCGCTCCCGTGGGCTGCGCGGCGACGATGACGCCGTCGGTGAGTTCCTCCCAGCCGATCTGCCCCCACGGGCTACGGAGCGGGTGCGGGGTCCCGCGGTACCGGACGTGCAGCGTGAACTCGGCACCGGCGGCGATCGGTTCCACCGGGGTCACCGTCAGCTTGTGCACCGCTGTCGACGTCTTCTTCGCCCGCTGCCCGTCGACGTCGGCTCGGTCGACCGTCAGCCCGTGCAGGTCGAGGACCACACGGTCGAGCGGTTCGAGCGCGGTCGCGGTGATCGTCGCGGTGCCGTCGAGGCGGTTCGTGGCGACGCGGTAGTCGAGCCGGAGGTCGTAGTGCGTGGCGCTCCAGCGTCGGTCGCCGCTGTGCGGGGTGTACGGGTCGGCGGCTGTGTTCGTCGGCTTCACGGTGCCGGTCAGTCTGCCACGACGCCGGCGGTCGGGTCCGTGGACGCGGCCCGGGCTGTCCAGGGTGCGCTCTCCCACGGTGCGATCGGGTTGCCCGCCCAGGACGTGCCGCCCGGGACCTGCTCGCCGCGCATCACGAGCGACGCGGGTGCGATCGTCGCCCCCGGGCCGATCCCGGCGGCCGGCAGGATCACGCTGTGCGGTCCGAGGGTGCCGCCGGCGTCCAGCCGGACCTCGTCGAGCTGCATCACCCGGTCGTGGAACAGGTGCGTCTGCACGACCGTGCCGCGTGCGATGGTGGCGCCGTCGCCGATCGTGACCAGGTCGGCCTCTGGCAGCCAGTACGTCTCGCACCAGACCCCGCGGCCGATCGTCGCGCCGAGGCTCCGCAACCAGGCGGCGAGCGCCGGCGTGCCGATGGCCTGCTCCGCGAACCACGGCCGCGCGACGGTCTCCACGAACGTGTCCTGCACCTCGTTGCGCCAGACGAACGAGGACCACAGCGGGTGTTCCCGTGCGCGGATCCGACCGACGAACACCCACTTCGCGATCGTCGACACGGCGGCGGCCACGGCGCCTGCCACGACGAGGACCACCGCGGCGAGGAGCACCGTCCACCCGATGCCGACCGCCGACCAGAGCGCCAGGAGCGTGCCGCCGACCCCGAGCGCGATCGCCCCGGACACCATCGGCGCGACCACGCGGAGGACCTCCCAGCAGCCGCGGGCCACCCGGAGCCGCCGCGGCGGACGGAACGTGCGCTCCTCGTCGAAGGACGTCGCCGCGCGTCGGAGCCGTACCGGGGGAGACCCGAGCCACGACGAGCCGCGCTTGGCCTTCTTCGGGACGGCGGAGAGCACCGCGACGAGCGCCTCACGGGGAACGCTCCGCCCGGCGCCGGTCATCCCGCTGTTCCCGAGGAACGCACGGCGACCCACCTTGGACCGGCCGATCGTGATGCGGCCGCCGCCGAGTTCGTACGTGGCGACCATCGTGTCGTCGGCGAGGAACGCACCGGACGCGATCTGCGTCAGGGACGGCAGCAGCAGCACCGTCGAGATCTCGGTGTTCCGCCCGACCCGTGCCCCGAGGAGCCGCAGCCACACCGGGGTGACGAGGCTCGCGTAGAGCGGGAACAGCAGTGTGCGCGCGGCGTCGAGCACCCGTTCGGTGCACCACGCCTGCCAGCCGATCCGGGAACGCACCGGGTGCCGTCCCTCGTGCAGCCCGATCCCGAGCAGCCGGACCGCGGCGACGACGAGCCCCGCGTAGACGACCCCGGCGACGACGGTCGCGAGCGGGACGAGTGCCAGCGCGTGCAGCACCGCGGCGCCGAGCGTCGGCGCCCGCCCGACCAGCGCAGCGGTCACGAGCAGTCCGACCGCGACACCGGTCACGGGCAACCCGGCCACGGCGACGGACCCGGCCCCGTACGCGACGAGCCAGCGTCGACGTGACGCGGGGCGAGCCTCCCGGCCGTGCCTGGCCGACCCGACGCGTTCCGCCGGCGGTCCCGCCCAGCGCTCGCCAACCGGGACCCGGCCCTGGACGGCGGAGCCCGCCTCGACCTCGGCACCCGCGCCGACGACCGCCCCGGGCATGAGCGTCGTGCGGCTGTGCACCACCGCGTCCGACCCGACGACGACGCGCCCGAGCCGGAACACGTCACCGTCCACCCAGTGCCCGGCGAGGTCCACCTCGGGCTCGATCGACGCGCGCCGGCCGATCGTCAGCATCCCGGTGACCGGCGGCAGCGTGTGCAGGTCGACGTCCCGGCCGATCCGCGCCCCGAGCGCCCTGGCGTAGTAGCTGATCCACGGGGCACCCGCGGTGGAGGGTCCGTCGACCGCCTCGGCGATCCGCTCGGCGAGCCACACCCGCACGTGCACCGAACCGCCCCGCGGGTGGTCGCCCGGCCGGACGCCGATGAGCACCAGGCGGGCGAGCGCCACCGTGACGGCCATCTTGCCCACGGGCGTCACGAACACCAGCACCGCGGCGACCAGGACCGGCCACGGCAGCACCGGCAGGAACGGCAGGGTGGTCGCGTGCAGGACCGCTGCGACGAGGGCCGTCCACGTCAGGACCCGGAGGCCGCGGAGCACCTGGACCGGCAGCCCGAGGAGCGTCAGCGCGATCCCCGTCGCCGGCGGGGTCGGCCGGACGTCACGGTGCGCGGCGGCGACCGGGCCCGACGCGTCCAGCGCGTCCGCGAGCGCGCCGATGCGCGGGTGGTCGTAGACGTCCGCCACCGTCGTGGTGGGGTAGCGCTCGCGGATCGCCGAGACGAGCTGCGCCGCCGTCAGGGAGCCGCCGCCGTGTGCGAAGAAGTCGTCGTCGACGCTCGTCGGGGGGATGCCGAGGATCGCGGCCCACCGTTCGGCGATCCACGCGACGGTGGGAGGGAGCGCAGCGCCCGCACCACCCGCTGCACCCAGCGGCCACGGGAGCGCCGCGCGGTCCACCTTGCCCGACGTCCGCGTCGGCAGGGTGTCCACCACCACGAGGAGCGGCACCAGCGCCGCCGGCAGCTCCTCCCGCAGCCGGGCGTTGGCCGCCGCCGTGTCCACGACCGCACCCGCGACGGGAGCGACGTACCCGACGAGGACCTGGTTCCCCGCCGGCGTCTGCTGTACCACGGCAGCCCCACCGGCGACATCGTCGAGCGCCTGGAGCGCCGCATCGATCTCCCCCAGCTCGATCCGCCGCCCACCGAGCTTCACCTGGTCGTCCGCCCGACCCTGGAACACCAGCCCCTCCGGGTCGTACCGCACCAGGTCACCACTCCGGTACGCCCGCTCCCACCCGAGCTCCGGGAAGGGGGCGTACTTCTCCGCGTCCTTCGCCGGATCGAGGTACCGCCCGAGCCCCACCCCGCCGATGACGAGCTCCCCGACCGCACCCGGCGCCACCCGCGCACCCGCGGCGTCGACCACCGCGAGGTCCCAGCCGTCCAGGGGCAGCCCGATCCGGATCGGCACGCTGCCGTCCAGCAGCGAACCGCACGCCACGACCGTCGCCTCCGTCGGCCCGTACGTGTTCCAGACCTCCCGGTCCCGACTCGCGATCCGGGCCGCGAGCTCGGGCGGACACGCCTCACCGCCGAAGACCACCAGCCGGACCTGCTCCAGCGCGTCGTCCGGCCACAGCGCCGCGAGCGTCGGGACCGTCGACACCACCGTGATGCCGTGCACGATCAGCCACGGCCCGAGGTCCACGCCCGTCCGCACCAGGGAGCGCGGAGCCGGCACCAGACACGCGCCGTGCCCCCACGCGAGCCACATCTCCTCGCAGGACGCGTCGAACGCGACGCTCAGCCCGGCGAGCACCCGGTCACCCGGGCCGATCGGGGCCCGCTGCAGGAACATCCGCGCCTCGGCGTCGACGAACGCCGCAGCGGAACGGTGCGTCACCGCGACGCCCTTGGGCACGCCCGTCGAGCCGGAGGTGAAGATCACCCATGCGTCGTCGGCCACGTCCGGTCCGTCGGCGCTCGCCGCGGGGTCGACGACCGGAGCGGGCACGCCGGGCACCCCGTCGGCGGCGTCCCCGTGCAGCACGCCGCCGGCGCCGATCACGCCGACGACCCCGGCCTCCCCGAAGACGAGCGTCGCGCGCTCCTCCGGGTCGTCCGCGTCGACGGGCACGTACGCCGCGCCGGCCGCCAGGACCGCGAGGACGGACAGGTACAGGTCGCGCCCGCCGGACGGGATCCGGATCCCCACGCGGTCGCCGCGCCGCACACCCCGCCGGGCGAGGTCGTCGGCGCGCTCCTGCACGAGCCGCAGCAGCGTCCGGTAGTCGATCGCGCCGTCGGGGTCCTCGAGCGCGAGCGCGGTCGGGTGCGCATCCGCGGTCGCCCGGAGGACGTCGAGCAGCGTGCGCGCCGGCGGTGCGAGCGTGCCGCGTGCCAGCTCGGTCTGCGGGTTCCCGGTGGCGAGCGTCATCGAGTCCTCTTCCCGGTCGTGTGCAGGTCGACCGGCCCGTGATCCTAGGGGGCCGAGGTGTCCTGTTCGGAAACAGCAGCCCGCGCCGCGTCCAGCGACGCCGCGAGGCCGATCGATTCGTCCAGTCCGTGCAGCGGCGACTCCGTCCGCCCCTCGGCGACGTAGTCCGCGAGCGCGACCGCCTGCCACACCAGTCCCTGCCGTCCACGCAGCCCGCTCGGCTCCGACCAGCGGTCCGCGTCCGCCCCGTGGTGCAGCGCGAACGAGGCCGGGAACACGAAGTGGTCCGTGTACCGCACCGTCGCCCGGCTGCCGGCGATCGTCGCCAGGCCCGGCGTCCACGCGGTCATCGACGTGGTCGCCACGGACTGCGCGCCGCCGGTGGCCGTCGACACGGTGACGGACTGGAGGTCCACCCCACCGTCCGAGACCACTCCCGTCGTGCTGCTGGTCACCGGGGCGCCGGTGGCGAACCGTGCGAACCAGTGCGCGTAGACACCCGCATCGAGCAGGGCGCCGCCGCCCTGCGCCCGGTCGAACATGCGGTCGTTCGGGTCCGGCTCGTGCGGCCAGCCGACGTCGACCATCGCCAGACGCACGTCGCCGAGCTCCCCGTCGGCGAGGAGCTGCGCGATCACGGTGGTCCCCGGGAGGTACCGGGTCCACATCGCCTCCATCGCGAACACGCCGGCGTCGCGGGCGGCGCTCGCGAGGCGTCGCGTGTCGGCCTCGGAGGTGGTCATCGGCTTCTCGACGAGCACGTGCTTGCCGGCGGCGATCGCGAGGAGCGCGTGCTCGAGGTGCTGCGGGTGCGGCGAGGCGACGTAGACCACGTCGACGGTGGGGTCCGCGACGAGGGCCTCGTACGAGCCGTGTGCGGTGGGGACGCCGTGGCGTGCGGCGAAGGCGGCGGCGCGCTCGGGGGAGCGGGAGCCGACGGCGACGACGCGCTGGTCGGAGTTGGCGTGCAGCGTGGCGGTGAAGTCGTTCGCGATCTCGCCGGGGCCGATCACGCCCCACCCGAGCGTGGTGCCCCCGCGGAGCGGAACGGTGGTCGGCAGCGGAAACGTCATCGTCATCCCCCGAACCTACCGACGGCTCAGAGAGGCGGCGTCGATCCGCCCGCATACCTGTCGGACCCGACCACAGGCCGCCGCGCGCCTGTCGGAACGAACCACGGGGGATCAGTCGCGGCCTGCCGCGACATCGATCGTCGCCGACTGAGCGAAGCGAAGACGTCGACTTGATCGGAAATGTCTCTGTGCCCCCAGGAGGATTCGAACCTCCGCCCCTGCCTCCGGAGGGCAGTGCTCTATCCCCTGAGCTATGGGGGCCCGGGGTGGGAACAACCGTAGCAGGTCCCAGCCGCCCCCCAGGACCACCGGTTCCCTCGTGGGGCCGTGGTCCGGTCACGGGCGGACGGGAGGCGCGGTCCGGGCCCGCACCGCGCCTCCCGTCGGGTGGGCGGTGACGCTGCACGGCGTCGCTCGCGTCAGCCGGCCGGGGTCGCGGTGGGGGTCGGCGTGGCCGTCGCGGACGGCGAGACGGACGCTCCCGGTGTCGCGGACGCGTTCGGCGCGAGCACCTGCCGCACCGCGTCGACGACCGGCTGTGCCGAGCCGGGTTCGGTGAACAGGGTGGAGGAGGTCGTGATCCAGTAGGGGTCCGCGAAGGCATCGGCGCGGCCGACGTCGTCGGTGAGGGAGAAGTAGCCCTCCACCGTGTAGGTCGGCACCGAACCGCCCCGCTCGTACAGGGCGTCCTTGAGGTTCGTGAGTGACTTCTCAGGCAGGTCGGCGACCGCGACGGTGATCGTGACGGAGTTGTCGGCGACCTCGTCGAAGACGCAGACCCGGCCGCGCTGCTGGGCGATCCGGGCGGCGGCGGAGCCCTTCGCGGGCTCGGCCGAGCCGTCGAGTTCGAACTGCTGGCCGTAGACGGCGAACGCGGTGTCGGGGAGGAGCTCTGCGCACGTCTGGGTGACGCGCTTGCCGATCGGCGCCGCGGTGGCGGAGGCGCTCGGCGTCGGGCCGGCGGACCGCGTGGCGGTGCCGTCGGCGTCGCCACCGGAGCAGGCGGCGAGCACGAGGGCGGCGGGGACGGCGAGCGCGGCGACGCTGATCGCCCGGACCGATCGTCGGGAGGTCATGCGGCCATGATGCTGCATGCGTCCGTGTGAGCGAAGGGTGCCGTCGCGTGTGCAACGGGTGCCGTCGCGTGTGCAACGGGTGCCGTCGCGTGTGCAACGGGTGCCGTCGCGTGTGCAACGGGTGTCGGCGCCACGCCCGGTAGACTCGTCCGCCGTGACTCCTGCCGAACTCTCCGCCGCGTACCTGTCGATCCTGACCGGGATCGTCGAGCGCCGAGGCGCGTCCGACACCGTGACCGTCGAGGAGTCGCACGTCGCCCTCGAACGCCCGAAGAACCGGGCGCACGGGGACTGGGCCTCGAACGCCGCCATGCAGCTCGCGAAGCGCCTCGGGACGAACCCGCGCGAACTCGCGACGGAGATCGCTGGCGAGCTGACCGAGCTCGACGGCGTGGACACCGTCGACGTCGCCGGCCCCGGCTTCATCAACATCACGCTCGAGGCGGCTGCTGCCGGCGAGATCGCCCGCACCATCGTGGAGAACGGCGAGTCCTTCGGACACGGCGACCTCTACGACGGCGTGCGCATCGACCTCGAGTTCGTGTCCGCGAACCCGACCGGCCCGATCCACATGGGCGGCGTCCGCTGGGCCGCGGTGGGCGACAGCCTCGCCCGCGTGTTCCAGGCGCAGGGTGGCCTCGTCACGCGGGAGTACTACTTCAACGACCACGGCAGCCAGATCGACCGGTTCGCCCGGTCGCTCGTCGCCTCCGCACTGGGGGAGCCCACGCCGGAGGACGGTTACGGCGGCGCGTACATCGCCGAGATCGCGGCCCGGGTGCTGTCGACCTTCGACGGGGACGTGCGCAACTTGCCCCGCGACGAGGCGCAGGAGCTGTTCCGGCGCGAGGGCGTCGACTTCATGTTCGCCGACATCAAGCAGTCGCTGCACGAGTTCGGCGTCGACTTCGACGTCTACTTCCACGAGAACGCGCTGCACGAGTCGAAGGCCGTCGAGCGCGCCATCGAGCGGCTCCGCGCCAACGGTCACATGTACGAGGCCGAGGGCGCGCAGTGGCTCCGCACGACCGAGTTCGGCGACGACCGGGACCGCGTCGTCATCAAGTCCGACGGGGAGCCCGCGTACATCGCCGGCGACCTGGCGTACTACCTCGACAAGCGCGAGCGCGGGTTCGAGCGGAACCTGATCATGCTCGGCGCCGACCACCACGGCTACGTCGGCCGGATGATGGCGATGTGCGCCGCGTTCGGGGACGAGCCGGGCAAGAACCTCGAGATCCTGATCGGCCAGATGGTCAACCTGCTCAAGGACGGCGAGCCGATGCGCATGTCGAAGCGTGCGGGCACGATCGTCACGATGGAGGACCTCGTCGACGCCGTGGGTGTCGACGCGGGCCGCTACTCGCTCGTCCGGTTCGCCAGCGACACCGCGATCGACATCGACCTCGACCTGCTGACCAAGCGCACCAACGACAACCCGGTGTTCTACGTCCAGTACGCCCACGCCCGCACGCAGTCGGTCGCGCGGAACGCCGCGGCCTCGGGTGTGGACCGCTCGGCGTTCGACGCGTCGCTCCTCACCCACGACACCGAGGGCGCGCTGCTCGGGGCCCTGGCGGAGTACCCGCGCGTGGTCCGGCAGGCCGCCGAACTCCGCGAGCCGCACCGCATCGCGCGCTACATCGAGCAGCTCGCGGGGCTGTACCACCGCTGGTACGACGCCTGCCGGGTGACCCCGCTCGGCGACGAGACCGTGACCGACCTGCACCGCACGCGCCTGTGGCTGAACGACGCCACCGGCCAGGTCGTGCGGAACGGCCTCGGGTTGCTCGGGGTGAGCGCGCCCGAGCGCATGTAGCGCCGCGCGCGCCCGCGCGTGCCGCGCCGGCCGCGCACCGCGGCCGCGCCGCCGGCCGAGCTTCGCGTAACCAAAACCACTCCGCACCACGGATGTCCGTGGTGCGGAGTGGTTTTGGTTGTGCAGCGCCGGCCCGCACCGCGGCGGGCGCACCGCACCGCGGCGGGCGCACCGCACCGCGGCGGGCGCACCGCACCGCGGCACCCGCCGCGCCCGCCGCGCCGGGCCCGCACCGCGCCTCCAGGCCGCATCCCGGGGGACGCTGGCAGGGTGGGACGCATGTCCACCGCACCCGCCGCCCCACGCAAGCGCCGCCGCGGCCGCACCGCAGCGATCGTCGTCATCGGCATCGTGGTGCTGCTCGCCGTGCTCGTCGTCATCGCCGAGTTCGTGCTCCGCGGCGTCGTCGACCGGATGATCGCGCAGCAGGTCGAGCAGTCGCTGCCCGACGGCACGACCGGCACCGTGGACGCCCACGCCGAGGGCGTGATCATTCCGCAGCTCATCAGCGGCACCCTCGACGACGTGGCGATCTCGTCGACGAAGCTGACGGTGGACGGCATCCCGCTCGCCGCCGACGTCACCGCACACGACGTCCCGATCGACGGCAAGGGGAACGTGCACGACGTGGACGGCACGGTGACCCTGGCTGCGTCGAGCGTGAAGGACCTCGCGAAGTACAGCCCGCTGTTCGACCGCCTGTCGCTCGTGGACGGTGGCGTGCAGCTCTCCGGGACGACGGCCGTGCTCGGCTACGACATCTCGTACCAGGCCCGTGGCACCGTCGCCGCGCAGTCCGCCGGCAAGGGCATCACGATCACCCCGAAGACCGTGCGCATCACGAATTCGGCGCTCGACCTCAAGGTCGACGACATCCCCGGCGTCACGAACACCCCGGTGCAGGTGTGCACCGCGCAGTTCCTGCCCGAGGCGCTCCGCGTGCGATCGCTCGACGTCACCGCCGCGAAGGCGACGGTGCGGATCACCGCCGACGAGCTGCCCCTCAGCGAGGACGGTCTGCAGACCGTCGGCACGTGCTGACTTCTCCACAGCGTGCGTAACACCGGACGGGAGGCCGGGCCCGGCTCGGTAGGATCGGGTCCCGTGAGCGAGAACCCACTTGCCCCGCCGCGGCTGCGGTTCCCGACGGATGCCTCCGCGCTGACCGCGCGGATCTGGCCCGCCTCCGCGACGCGCACCGACGACGGTTCGCTCGCGATCGGCGGCGTCGCCGCGTCCGACCTCGTCGCGCAGTTCGGTACGCCGCTGTACGTGGTCGACGAGCGGGACGTGCAGTCCCGGGCCGTCCGCGTGCGCAACGCCTTCAGCGAAGCGTTCGGCCGCATCGGCGCGCACGCCCACGTCTACTACGCCGGCAAGGCGTTCCTCACCACCCAGGTCGCGGCGTGGATGGCCGAAGCGGACCTCCGCGTCGACGTCTGCACCGGCGGTGAACTCGCGGTCGCCCTGGCCGGCGGCGTCGACCCCGGCCGGCTCGGGTTCCACGGCAACGACAAGTCCGACGCCGAGATCGCCCGCGCGGTGCAGGTCGGGGTCGGCACGATCGTCCTCGACTCCCACGAAGAGATCGACCGCGTCGCCGACGCTGCAGCGGCGGCCGGTGTCGTGCAGCGCGTCCGCATCCGGATCAACAGCGGGGTGCACGCCTCGACGCACGAGTACCTGGCGACCGCGCGCGAAGACCAGAAGTTCGGCATCCCGCTGACGGAAGCGGTGGACGCTGCGGAGACCATCCGGTCCCGGCCGTCGCTCGCCTTCGTCGGGCTGCACTCGCACATCGGTTCGCAGATCTTCGACGAGTCCGGGTTCCGTGAAGCCGCGCGTCGCCTGATGGACGTGCACGCCACGCTCGTGCAGTCCGGGCCGGTGCCGGAACTCAACCTCGGCGGTGGCTGGGGCATCGACTACACCGAAGCCGACTCCGCGTTCGAACCCGAAGACGTCGCCGACGCCCTCGCGACCATCGTCGCCGACGCCTGCGCCGAGCGCGGCATCCCGGTGCCGGACGTCGCGGTGGAGCCCGGGCGGTACATCGTCGGGCCGGCCGGCATCACGCTCTACCGGGTCGGCACGATCAAGCCCGTCACGCTCGAGACGACGGACACCGACGGCGCGGCCGACGGTGGCAGCGCCACCCGCACGTACGTCTCGGTCGACGGCGGGATGAGCGACAACGCCCGCCCGGCGCTGTACGGCGCCGAGTACACGGCACGGCTCGCCCGGACCTCGGACGCACCGGCGGTCCTGAGCCGGGTCGTCGGGAAGCACTGCGAGAGCGGCGACATCGTCGTCCACGACGAGTACCTGCCCGGGGACGTGCACCGCGGGGACCTCCTGGCCGTCGCGGCGACCGGTGCCTACTGCTGGAGCCTCGCGAGCAACTACAACCACGTCGGTCGTCCGCCGGTCGTCGCGGTCGCCGACGGCCGAGCACGTATCCTCGTCCGTGGTGAGACGGTCGACGACCTCCTCGCCCGCGACACCGGGGTGTCGCCCGTGGCCGCTGCCGGTGCCGCGCGGTGAGCCCCCGAGATCCCGGAGACACGCACCACATGATCGAATACCGCAACGTCCGCGTCGCGCTGCTCGGAGCCGGCTCGGTCGGCTCGCAGGTCGCGCGACTCCTGCTCGAACACGGCGACGAGCTGGCCTCGCGTGCCGGCGCCGGCCTCGAACTCGTGGGGATCGCCGTCCGTGACGTCGACGCCGAGCGGGACGTCGACCTGCCGCGCGAGCTGTTCACGACGGACGCTGCGTCGCTGATCCTCGGCGCGGACATCGTCGTCGAGCTCATCGGCGGCATCGAGCCGGCGCGCACCCTCGTGCTCCAGGCCCTGCAGTCCGGCGCCGACGTCGTCACCGGCAACAAGGCACTCCTCGCCACGCACGGCCCCGAGCTCTTCGCCGCGGCGGAGCAGGTCGGCGCGCAGCTCTACTACGAGGCAGCCGTCGCCGGGGCGATCCCGATCATCCGGCCGCTGCACGACTCCCTCGCCGGTGACCGCATCGTGCGGATCATGGGCATCGTCAACGGCACCACGAACTTCATCCTCGACCTGATGGACCGCGAAGGCGCCACGTTCGACGACGCCCTCGCCACCGCGACGGAGCTCGGGTACGCCGAGGCCGACCCGACCGCCGACATCGAGGGCTACGACGCCGCGCAGAAGGCGGCGATCCTGGCCTCGATCGCGTTCCACACCTCGGTGCCGCTCGCCGCCGTGCACCGAGAGGGCATCACCTCGGTCACCATCGAGCAGGTCCGCGCGGCGCGGAAGGCCGGCTACGTCGTGAAGATCCTCGCGACGTGCGAGCGCCTCACCGACGAGAACGGGCGCGAAGGCGTGAGCGCCCGCGTCTACCCGGCCCTCGTCCCGGAGTCGCACCCGCTCGCCAGCGTCCACGGCGCCAAGAACGCCGTCTTCGTCGAAGCCGAAGCGGCCGGCGACCTGATGTTCTACGGCGCCGGAGCCGGCGGGGTCGAGACGGCCTCCGCGGTCCTCGGCGACCTGGTCTCGGCCGCCCGCCGGCACGTGATCGGCGGCCCCGGCATCGCCGAGTCGACCCGGTCCGACCTGCCCGTCTTCCCGATCGGCACCGTCCGGACGAGCTACCAGATCACCCTGCACGTGACGGACGCCCCCGGCGTGCTGTCCACCGTCGCGGGCGTCCTGGCGAAGCACGGCGTCAGCGTCGAGACCGTCGAGCAGTCGAGCGCACACGGGGTCGGCGGCACCGCGACCCTGGTGATCGGCACGCACGAAGCCCGCGAATCGGACCTCGCCGACACCGTGGTGTCCCTCCGCGGAGAGGACGTCGTCACCGACGTCGCCAGCGTGCTCCGCGTCGTCGGCGCCTGAGCCGCTCCCGATCCACCAGTCCCCACCAGCACTGCAGCACCGACAGAGAGAGAACCCCGATGGCCCACCAGTGGCAGGGCGTCCTGCGCGAGTACGCCGACCGACTCGACGTGACCGAGGCGACACCCGTCATCACGCTGGGGGAGGGCGGCACGCCGCTCATCCCGGCGCGGCGTCTCTCCGAGCGCACCGGCGCCGAGGTCTGGGTGAAGTTCGAGGGCATGAACCCGACGGGCTCCTTCAAGGACCGCGGCATGACGATGGCGATCTCGAAGGCGGTCGAGCACGGCGCGAAGGCCGTGATCTGCGCCTCGACCGGCAACACGAGCGCCTCGGCGGCCGCGTACGCCACGCACGCCGGCATCACCGCCGCCGTCCTGGTGCCGGAGGGCAAGATCGCGATGGGCAAGCTCAGCCAGGCCGTCGCCCACGACGCCCAGCTGCTGCAGGTCCAGGGCAACTTCGACGACTGCCTGGACATCGCGCGCGACCTCGCCGCGAACTACCCGGTGCACCTGGTCAACTCGGTCAACAACGACCGCATCGAGGGCCAGAAGACCGCCGCGTTCGAGGTCGTCGACGTCCTCGGTGACGCCCCGGACTTCCACTTCCTGCCCGTCGGCAACGCCGGCAACTACACGGCGTACTCCCGCGGCTACCGCGAGGACGTCGCCGCCGGTCGCTCGTCGAAGCTGCCGCGCATGTTCGGCTTCCAGGCCGCCGGCTCCGCCCCGATCGTGAACGGCGCCGTGGTCCAGCACCCGGAGACCGTCGCCTCGGCGATCCGCATCGGCAACCCGGCCTCGTGGAAGTTCGCCCTCGAAGCGCGTGAGGAGACGGACGGCTACTTCGGTGCGATCACCGACGCCGGCATCCTCGCCGCGCACCGCATCCTCTCGGCCGAGGTCGGCGTGTTCGTCGAACCGGCTTCCGCGATCGGTGTCGCCGGGCTCCTCGAGCGTGCCGACGCCGGCGAGATCCCGAAGGGCGCGAAGGTCGTCATCACGGTGACCGGCCACGGCCTCAAGGACCCGCAGTGGGCGCTCCGCACCGAGGACGGCTCCGACGTCACGCCGACCAGCGTGCCGGTGGACACCGCCGCGGTCGCCGACGTGCTCGGACTGGCCGGCGCGCGGTGAGCCCCGACCGCTCGTCCGGACCGGAAGCGGGCACGACCGCCCGCATCGCTGTACCGGCCGGACGGGCGGTCCGTGTGCGGGTCCCGGCGACCTCCGCGAACCTCGGCCCGGGGTTCGACTCGCTGGGACTCGCGCTCTCCCTCTACGACGAGGTCGACGTCCGCGTGCGCCCCGAGCCGGGCGCGACCGTCACGGTGCAGGGCGTCGGCGCCGGTGAGGTCGCGACGGACGACACGAACCTCGTCGTCCGTGCCGTCCGCCGTGGGCTGGAGCACGCCGGAGTCGAGCAGCCCGGCCTCGAGCTGACGGCGGTGAACGCCATCCCGCACGGTCGCGGGATGGGCTCGTCCGCCGCGGCGATCGTCGCCGGGCTGATGGCAGCGCGTGGACTGCTCGAGGGGATCGTCGACCTCGACGCCTCGACGCTCCTCACCCTGGCCACCGAGATGGAGGGGCATCCGGACAACGTCGCACCGGCGCTCTTCGGCGGGCTCACCATCGCCTGGATGACGGCGGAGGGGCCCGCGTACAAGCGGCTCCTGGTGCACCGCGGTGTCGCGCCGGTGGTCTTCGTGCCGACCTCGACCCTGTCCACGAAGCTCGCGCGCTCCCTGCAGCCCGAGAGCGTCCCGCACGCCGACGCCGCGTTCAACGTGTCCCGGTCGGCGCTCCTCGTCGCCGCGCTCATCCAGAGCCCGGAACTCCTGCTCGCCGCGACCGAGGACCGGCTGCACCAGACCTACCGGGCGAGCGCGATGCCGGAGACGGACGCGTTGATCCGCCTGCTCCGGCAGCACGGGCTCGCTGCGGTCGTGTCCGGCGCCGGACCGAGCCTGCTCGTGCTCGGGTCCGACCCGGCGCAGCGCCTGACGGCAGCCGATCTCGTCGAACGACACGCCGAATCCACCTGGCGGCCGCTCATGCTGGCCGTCGATCTCGGTGGTGCTACAGTGAACCCGCACCCGGTGAACCACGGAGGAAACCCGTAGCGCGGCTTCGTGCCCAGCACGAACGACAGCCAGCACGTGTTCCACGGTTCGCAGGTGTGATCTCCCTCAGATCACCGCTTCCCGGTCCGTCGTCTGAACGGCGGCCGTCGCAACAGTGTCGGCACATCCCGAGTGCCACGCACCGCGCCGGAAGTCGGTGGAAACTCTCCGCGCTCTGCGGTTCGGAAGGAACACAGCAACTTGACCAACGTGAACAACTCTGCTGCCACGGCAGAGATCCCCAGCGACCTGCGCGCGCTCCGTCTGCCCGAACTGCAGCGGATCGCCTCCTCCCTCGGCATCACGGGGCTCTCGAAGCTCCGCAAGGGCGACCTCATCGCCGCGATCGAGGACAAGCGCCCCGAGACGACCGAAACCACGGCCCCGGCCGTGACGCCGGAGCCCGAGTCCGCGACCGGCGCCGAAGCCGCCGCCGTCTCCGAGGAGCTCGCCCCGGCCGCCCTGACCCACCACGAAGCCGGCGCCGAGGCGACCGACGTCGTGGACGCCCCGACGACCGAGGCCGCGCCGTCGCGTGCCCGTCGTTCGCGCCGCGCCAGCTCCGGCGGCACCGTGACCACGGCGCCGACCACGGCCGCTGAGCACACCAACCACGGCCAGACCGGCACCGAGGACCTCCTCGCCGGCCTCGACCAGGTCCGCGCCGAGAAGGACGCCCAGGAAGCCCAGTCGGGCAGCCAGCGTCGCCGTCGCGGCCAGCAGCCGAAGGCCGACCAGGCCGCCGCCGTCGTCGCCGAGGAGGCCCCGGCAACCGAGCAGGACGCCGACGCGACGAGCGTGCAGGACGACCAGCAGGACACGGACCAGAACGACCAGGGCCAGGGTCAGAACGACCAGGACCAGAACGGTGAGAACGAGGGCGGCTCGCGCCGTGGTCGTCGCAGCCGTGGACGCGGTCGTGGCCGCGGCCAGAACGCCGAGTCCGGCGACCAGCAGCAGGGGCAGCAGTCCCAGGACGCCGAGCCGGCCGCGCAGCAGAACGGCCGCCAGCAGAACAACCGCCAGGCCGACAAGCAGGACCAGGGCGACCAGGCCGAGCAGGGCGAGCAGAAGCAGGGCCGGCAGAAGCAGGGCCAGCAGAAGCAGAACCAGAACCAGAACCAGGGCCAGCAGAACCAGGCCCAGCAGAACCAGCACCAGAACCAGGCGCAGAACCAGCAGAACCACGCCCAGCAGCAGCGCGACGACCAGCAGCGTCGCGACCAGGAAGAGGCCGAGAGCGGCCGCAGCCGTCGCCAGCGCGACCGCAAGCGCGGCCGTGGCGGGCAGAACGACGACTTCGAGCCGGAGATCACCGAGGACGACGTCCTGATCCCGGTCGCGGGCATCCTCGACGTGCTCGACAACTACGCCTTCGTGCGGACCACCGGGTACCTCCCGGGCCCGAGCGACGTCTACGTCTCCCTCGGCCAGGTGAAGAAGTACCACCTGCGCAAGGGCGACGCCGTCGTCGGTGCGATCAAGCAGCCGCGCGACAACGAGCAGCAGAGCCGCCAGAAGTACAACGCGCTGGTCAAGATCGACACGATCAACGGCCAGTCCGCGGACGAGGCGGCGAGCCGCGTCGACTTCCAGGACCTCACCCCGCTGTACCCGAACGAGCGCCTCCGCCTCGAGACCGAGCCGGCGAAGCTGTCGACCCGGATCATCGACCTGGTGTCCCCGATCGGCAAGGGCCAGCGCGGCCTGATCGTCTCGCCGCCCAAGGCCGGCAAGACCGTCGTGCTGCAGGCCATCGCGAACGCGATCTCGAAGAACAACCCCGAGGCGCACCTCATGGTCGTCCTCGTGGACGAGCGGCCCGAAGAGGTCACCGACATGCAGCGCACGGTGAAGGGCGAGGTCATCGCCTCGACCTTCGACCGTCCCGCCGAGGACCACACCACGGTCGCCGAGCTCGCCATCGAGCGTGCGAAGCGCCTGGTGGAGCTCGGCCACGACGTCGTCGTGCTGCTCGACTCGATCACCCGCCTGGGTCGCGCCTACAACCTGGCGACCCCGCCGTCGGGCCGCGTGCTCTCCGGTGGCGTCGACTCCGCCGCGCTGTACCCGGCGAAGCGCTTCTTCGGCGCCGCCCGGAACATCGAGAACGGTGGCTCGCTTACCATCCTCGCCACGGCGCTCGTCGAGACCGGGTCGAAGATGGACGAGGTGATCTTCGAGGAGTTCAAGGGCACCGGCAACATGGAGCTCCGCCTGAACCGCCACCTGGCGGACAAGCGGATCTTCCCGGCCGTCGACGTCAACGCCTCCGGCACCCGTCGCGAGGAGCAGCTGCTCTCCGCTGACGAGGTCAAGATCACGTGGCGTCTGCGCCGGGCCCTCGCCGGGCTCGACCCGCAGCAGGCCCTCGAGATCGTGCTGCGGAACCTCAAGGAGACGCAGTCGAACGTCGAGTTCCTGGTGCAGGTGCAGAAGTCGGTCCCCGCGACCGGTCACCACAACGGCCACCAGGAGTAACCGGTGTTCGAGTCGGTGGCAGGGCTGCTGGCGGAACACGAGGACCTGACGCAGCAGCTGTCGGACCCCGCGCTCCACGCCGATGCGGCCCGGGCGAAGAAGGTCAACCGGCGGTTCGCCGAACTGAACCAGATCAAGTCCGCGTACGAGGCCTGGACGGCGGCGGGGGAGGACCTCGCCGCCGCCCGGGAACTCGCGCGTGAGGACTCGGCGTTCGCGGACGAGGTCCCCGAGCTCGAGGAGCAGCTCGCCGAGCGCCAGGAGCGGCTCCGCCGTCTGCTGATCCCTCGGGACCCGGACGACGGCCGTGACGTCATCATGGAGATCAAGGGCGGCGAGGGCGGCGAGGAATCGGCGCTCTTCGCGGCCGACCTGCTGCGCATGTACTCGCACTACGCCGAGTCCAAGGGCTGGAAGGTCGAGCTCCTCGAGCGCACCGAGAGCGACCTCGGCGGCTACAAGGACGTCCAGGTCGCGATCAAGTCGAACTCCTCCGACCCCGCGCAGGGCGTCTGGGCGCACCTGAAGTACGAGGGTGGCGTGCACCGCGTGCAGCGGGTCCCGCAGACCGAGTCGCAGGGGCGCATCCACACCTCGACGACCGGCGTGCTGGTCTTCCCCGAGGTGGACGAGCCCGAAGAGGTCGAGATCAACCAGAACGACCTCAAGATCGACGTGTACCGGTCCTCCGGTCCCGGCGGTCAGTCGGTGAACACGACGGACTCCGCGGTCCGCATCACGCACCTGCCCACGGGCATCACGGTCGCGATGCAGAACGAGAAGTCCCAGCTGCAGAACCGTGAGGCCGGCATGCGTGTTCTGCGTGCCCGCATCCTGGCCAAGCAGCAGGAGGAACTGGACGCCCTGGCGTCGGACGCCCGTCGTTCGCAGATCCGCGGGATGGACCGTTCGGAGCGCATCCGCACGTACAACTTCCCGGAGAACCGGATCGCGGACCACCGCACCGGGTACAAGGCGTACGACCTCGACCGCGTCATGAACGGTGCGCTCGAGCCCGTCATCGAGTCCGCCATCCGTGCGGACGAAGAGGCACGTCTGGCCGCCGTCGGCGACCAGAACGCCTAGGAACACCGCCCTGGAGGCCCGGATCACCCCCGACACGCCCCCCACGTTCGCAGCGGATCGCCTCCTCGACGAGGCGACCGCTGCGCTCGTCGCGCACGGGGTCCCGACCCCGCGCGTGGACGCGGAGCTCCTGCTCGCCTGGGCGACCGACACCTCGCGCGGCGCCGTGCAGGCCCGCGCGATGACCGGCGGCGCGATCGCGGGGGAGCACGTCGAGCGCTTCCGCCAGGCGGTCGCGCGGCGCGCCACACGCCTGCCGCTGCAGCACATCACGGGCGAGGCGCACTTCCGGGCGCTGACCCTGGCGGTCGGCCCCGGGGTGTTCGTGCCCCGGCCGGAGACCGAGTCCGTCGTGCAGTTCGGCATCGACGCGCTCCGGGCGACCGCGGTGCCCGAGCCGATCGCCGTCGACCTCGGGTCGGGCAGCGGCGCCATCGCGATCGCCATGGACACCGAGGTGCCGAACGCCCTGGTGTACGCCGTCGAGCGATCGGCCGACGCGCTGCCCTGGACCCGGCGGAACGTCGAGACGTACGGCGGCACGGTCCGACTCGTCGAGGGCGACCTGGCCGACGCGTTCCCGGAGCTCGACGGCTCGGTCTCGGTCGTCGTGTCGAACCCGCCGTACGTGCCGGACGACGCGATCCCGATCGACCCCGAGGTCCGCGACCACGACCCGGCGCTCGCGCTCTACGGCGGCGCCGACGGGCTCGACGCGGTCCGTGCCCTCACCGAGACCGCGTGGCGGCTCCTGGTGCCGGGCGGGCTGCTCGTCATCGAGCACGCGGAGCCGCAGGGCGCAGCCGTGCGCGATGTGCTGGCGCGCCGGGGGTTCCGTTCCCCGGAGACGCACGTGGACCTGACGGGACGCGACCGCACGACCACCGCCACGCGCTGACCGGGGCCGAGCCGGGCCTCCCGTCCGGGCCGAGCCGCGCGTCTACGCAGCGCGCGTTCCGCGTGTGGGAGGTCGTTTCGCGCGTAGGGGGTCGTTTCGCGCGTGGGGAGTTGTTTCGCGCTTGGGGAGTTGTTTCGCGCGTAGGGGGTCGTTCCTTCCGACTCCCTACGCGCGTTCTCACTTCCCAGCGCACGCGCGATGGGAAGGAACGCGCGCAGTGTGTCTACGCGACGGTGGCGTCCGAGCGGGTCGCGACGAATGCGCGGACCGCGTCGCGGAGGTCCGTGTCGTGCTCGACGAGCACGGCGGTGATGCCGACGGACCGGGCGCCCTCGACGTTCTCCGGCATGTCGTCCGCGAAGAACGTGTCCTCGGGGCGGGCGCCGTGGTGCTCGAGGGCCCGGAGGAACACCTCGGGCTCGGGCTTGCGCGCACCGAAGTTGCTCGACGTGTCCAGGTGCTCGCCGAACAGCGGCGGCAGGGACGGTGCCCAGCGGTGGATCCAGCGCCCCGCGAGCGGCCCGTTGTTCGTGAGCAGCGCGACACGGCCGTGCTCACTGGCGATGCGGACGGCCTCGATGCGTTCGGGCAGCTCGGTCATCGCAGCACCGCGGATGCGCGCCCACTCGGCCTCGGGCACCTCGCACTCCATCGCGGCCTCGAACGCGGCGAGGTAGGCGTCGCCGTCGGGGAAGTGGCCGGCCTCGGCCCGCATCTCACCGCCGGTGCGCCACCAGCGGCGTCGGAGCTCGTCGAGCTCGTGCCCGGTGAGCTCGGTGAGACCCGCCATCCGGGTCTTCCAGTCGTACCGGACGAGCACGTCGTCCATGTCGAAGAGGAACAGGAGTCGGGGCGCAGGCGTCTCGTTCACGATGTCCACCATTGTGTCGCACTATCATCGTCGAGTCATGGCATCCCGATACGACTGCAACGACCCCGACGGGCTCCTGACCGGGATGCGGCTCGCGCGAGCAGCACTCGGCCGGGGCGAACTCGTCGTGGTCCCCACCGACACCGTGTACGGCCTCGCTGCCGACGCCTTCAACCAGGCCGCCGTCCAGCGCCTCCTCGACGCGAAGGGACGCACCCGGCAGTCACCGCCGCCGGTGCTCATCCCCGGGCCGCCGACGCTCGACGCGCTCGCGAGCGAGGTCCCGCAGCAGGTCCGCGACCTCGTCGCCGAGTTCTGGCCCGGTGGACTCACCGTCATCCTGCGGTCGCAGCCGTCCCTCGACTGGGACCTCGGCGAGACGCGGGGGACCGTGGCGCTCCGGATGCCGGACTCGCGGATCGCCCTCGAGCTCCTGCAAGAGGTGGGGCCGCTCGCGGTGTCCTCCGCGAACTCCACGGGCGACCCCGCTGCCATGGACATCGACGCTGCCGAAGCGATGCTCGGCGACAGCGTCGCGGTCTACCTCGACGGTGGATCGCTCGCCCCCCACGACGGGTTCGAGGCCTCGACCGGCTCGACCATCGTCGACGCCACGGGCCTGTCGACGGGGGACGGTCTGCGGATCGTGCGCCACGGCGTCATCCCGGACTCCGAGATCGAACGGGTCGTGGGGGCCGACCTCGTCACATGAAGTACTACCTGCTCGCGGGGCTGATCTCGGCGGTCGTGAGCTTCCTCGTGAGCTGGCTCGTCTGGAAGCTCGGGATCCGCTACAAGTGGTACCCGAAGGTCCGCGAGCGAGACGTGCACCGGACGCCGACCCCGCGGCTCGGCGGGATCGCGATGTTCATCGGGATCATCGTCTCGCTGCTCTGCGCGTGGTTCGTCTTCCCGGAGATCGCGGGTGTGGACTACTTCCGGCTCGTCTTCGCGGAACCGCAGCGCGTGCTCGCGGTGCTGGCGGGGGCGACGATCATCGTGGTGCTCGGTGTCGCCGACGACATCTGGGACCTCGACTGGATGACGAAGCTCGCGGGGCAGATCATCGCCGCCGGCATCCTCGCCTGGCAGGGCGTCGCGATCGTGTCGCTGCCGATCGGCAACTCCCTCGGCGTCGGCTCGTCCTACATGAGCCTGATCTTCACCGTGCTGGCGGTCGTCCTGGTGATGAACGCCGTGAACTTCATCGACGGGCTCGACGGCCTCGTCGCCGGGGTCGCGATCATCGCCGGTGGGGTGTTCTTCCTCTACACGTTCTTCATCAACCGCGTGGTCGTGCAGACGGAGTTCTTCTTCAACCTGCCGTCACTGTTGACCGCGGTCCTCGTGGGGGCGTGCTTCGGCTTCCTGATCCTGAACTGGCACCCGGCGAAGCTCTTCATGGGCGACGCCGGCGCGCTGCTCGTCGGCTTCCTGATGGCCACGAGCGCCGTCTCGATCACGGGCAACATCGACCCGGCCGCGGTGCGCACCCGGACGGACCTGCTGCCGGCCTTCATCCCGATCCTGCTGCCGTTCGCGATCCTCATCGTGCCGATCCTCGACTTCGGCCTCGCGGTGTTCCGTCGCCTGAGCGCCGGGAAGTCGCCGTTCTCCGCAGACCGCAAGCACCTGCACCACCGGCTGCTCGACATGGGGCACTCGCACTTCCACGCGGTGCTGATCTTCTACGCGTGGACGGCGACCGTCGCGATCGGCTGTCTGCTCTTCCTGTTCGTCGAGTGGTGGTGGGTGGTCGCGTTCGTCGCGGTCGGCTTCACCATCTGCGCGATCGCCACGTTCGCGCCGCTCGGGCGGAAGCGCACCGAGATCCGCGTGCAGACCGCCGGTGCTGCCGCCGGGGTCGTCGACGCCAGCCTCGACCCGCTGGACCGTGCGGCGGCCGCCCGTGACGGGCGTCCCGTGACGGGGCCGTCGCGGACCGCTCGTGCAGGGCGGTCCGCGCCGTCCGGCCGTGCGGCGTCGACCGGACCGTCCGCCCCTGCCGCACCGTCCGCACAGTCGGCCCCTTCCGCCCCTTCGGCCTCGTCCGACAGCTCGACCTCTGGAGACCACTCGTGACCGCACCGAACGGACTCGACCACGTCCGTCCCGTCTTCCGCCGGATCCTCGTGCAGGGAGCCGTCCTGGCGGCCGCACTCGCGGTCGTGGGCGGTCTCGTCGGGTTCCTCGTCGCCGGGGGACCGGGACTCGCCGGCGGACTGATCGGCGCGGTGATGAGCGTGGTGTTCTGCGGGCTGACCGCGGTGAGCGTGCTGCTGGCGATCCGGTTCTCCGGCGGGCAGATGATCTCCGGCGCGTTCTTCGGCACGATCATGGGGATGTTCCTCGTGAAGTTCGTGCTCTTCATCGTGGTGCTCGTTCTGCTGAAGGACCGCGACTGGGTGAGCACGCCCGTCCTGGCGATCGCGATCATCGTCGGGGTCATCGGCTCGCTCGTCATCGACGTGACGGTGATCAGCAAGGCGCGCGTGCCGATCGACGTCCGGCTCCCCGGCGCAGCGTCCACTCCGGAAGGCTCCGCGGAGCCTGAGAAGGACGACCCGCGCGTCTGAGAGCCCGGGAAGGCTCTCACACCTGGTAGTGTTTCTTGCGTCCGCGTCCGGAGCCTCGCTCGGAGCGGACAGCCTCCACACAGTCCACCATCGCGTGCCATGATGTGCGCGCGCCGACACAGGAGACAGCGCTGCTATCCCACGCTCTTCCCCTGTCCCTCACCGCTGCGGCCAACACCGTTGCGGCGGGGAGCAGTAAGGCCGCCGAGTTCCATGGTCCGTCGATCAACGAGTTCTTCCCGGACGCGATCTTCTTCGCCGGGACGCCGTTCGAGATCGATCGCGTCGTCATCATCCGCTTCATCGCGGTCGCAGTGCTCCTCGTCTTCGCGTTCGCGGGCACCCGCGCACTGAAGCTCGTCCCGAACCGCGGACAGGCGTTCATCGAGTACGGCTTCGACGTCGTGCGACGGAACACCTTCGACAACCTGGGCGAGAAGGACGGCAAGCGCTTCCTGCCGCTCCTCGCGTCGATCTTCTTCGGCGTGCTGTTCATGAACCTGACGGGTCTGATCCCGGGGCTGAACCTCGCCGGCACCAGCCGCATCGCGATGCCGATGATCCTCGCGCTCATCGCGTACGTCGCCTTCATCTACGCCGGTCTCCGCAAGCACCCGGGCACGTTCCTCCGGAACTCGCTCTTCCCGCCAGGGGTGCCGTGGTACCTGTACATCATCGTGACGCCGATCGAGCTCGTCTCGACCTTCGTCCTCCGCCCGGTCACGCTGACCCTGCGACTCCTGATGAACATGGTCGTCGGGCACCTGCTGCTCGTCCTGTTCTTCTCGGCAACGCAGTTCTTCTTCTTCGACGCCTCGCTCGGCTTCAAGGCCTTCGGCATCGGGACCATCGCCTTCGGCATCGCGTTCAGCTTCTTCGAGATCCTCGTCGCGCTGCTCCAGGCCTACGTCTTCATGCTCCTCACCGCCGTCTACATCCAGCTGGCGCTGGCCGACGAGCACTGATTCCTCACTGACCCCCTACGGGACCGGCATCCGTCGGACCCGCACCTCGAAAGGAAAACACGTGGACGCAACGACCGTTCTCGCGGAGATCAACGGCAACATCGCGACGGTTGGCTACGGCCTCGCAGCGATCGGCCCGGCCATCGGCGTCGGCATCGTCGTCGGCAAGACGATCGAGTCCGTCGCTCGCCAGCCCGAGCTCCAGGGCCGCCTGACGACCCTCATGTACATCGGTATCGCCTTCACCGAGGCCCTCGCCTTCATCGGCATCGCCACGTACTTCATCTTCACCTCGTAAGGCTTCTCGATGAACACTGCACTCATCATCGCGGCGGAGGAAACGCACAACCCGTTGATCCCGCCGGTGTACGACATCGTGTGGTCGCTGGTGGCCTTCGTCATCATCTTCCTGGTGTTCTGGCGTGTCGTCACGCCGCGCATCACGAAGATGCTCGATGAGCGCACCGAGGCCATCGAGGGTGGCATCAAGAAGGCGGAAGCCGCGCAGGAGCAGGCCGCAGCGGCGCTCGACGAGTACAACAAGCAGCTCGCCGACGCCCGTGCCGAAGCCTCCCGCATCCGCGAGCAGGCCCGTGCCGACGCCACGGCGATCGGCAACGAGGTCCGCGAGCAGGCATCCGCCGACGCAGCGCGCATCACGTCGAACGCCCAGGCGCAGATCGAGGCGGAGCGCCAGAGCGCGCTCCAGTCGCTCCGCTCCGAGGTCGGCTCGCTCGCACTCGACCTCGCGTCGGGTGTCATCGGCGAGTCCCTCAAGGACGACGCCAAGGCCACGGCGGTCGTCGACCGCTTCCTCGCCGACCTCGAGTCGACGAACAGCGCCGACGCGTCGCAGGCCGAGACGGAGCGCTGAGCATGCGGAGCGCCACCAGAGCAGCACTCTCGTCCACGCAGGCGGTGCTCGCCGACCTCGGCGGCAACGCCGACCTGGCGAGCGGTGCTGAGATCCTCGCCGCAGGGCGAGTGGTCGCCGGTGCGTCCCAGCTCCTCACGCTGCTGGCCGACCCGACCGCCGACATCGTCGGCAAGAAGGCCGTCGTCGACCGGGTCTTCGCCGGACAGTCCGACGCCACGCGCGCCGTGCTGACCGCCGTCGCCGGTTCCCGCTGGTCCTCCCAGCAGGACCTGCTCGCCGGCATCGAGGACGCGGGCATCCGTGCCGTCGCGGCCACGGCCGAGGCGGGCACCCCGATCGAAGCGGAGCTGTTCGCCTTCGAGACCGCTGTTCGTTCGGACGCCGGCCTCGAGCTGGCGCTCGGCACGAAGCTCGGCAGCCCGGAGCAGAAGAGCGCGCTCGTCGAGCGTCTCATCGGCAGCAAGTCGTCGCCGCAGACCGTGACGATCCTGTCGGCACTGGTCCAGCAGCCGCGCGGCCGCCGGATCGGTGAACTGGTCCGGGATGCCTCGCGCATCGTCGCCGACCAGGCCGAGAAGGTCGTGGCGACGGTCATCACCGCCACTGCGCTGTCGGAAGCACAGGCGGCTCGCGTCGCCCGCGGGCTGTCGGCGCGCTACGGCAAGGACATCATCGTCAACCACGTCGTCGACCCCAAGGTCGTCGGCGGGGTCCGGGTGCAGGTCGGTGGCGACGTCATCGACGGCACCGTGTCCACGCGCCTCGCCGACCTCCGGCTCCAGCTCGCCGGCTGAGCGTACGGTCGAACCGACACCCCAAGTCCACAACGGGAACTGTCCCCACCGGGCAGCATCACCCT
This sequence comes from Curtobacterium sp. PhB130, assembly GCF_003755165.1. Taxonomy (NCBI): domain Bacteria; kingdom Bacillati; phylum Actinomycetota; class Actinomycetes; order Micrococcales; family Microbacteriaceae; genus Curtobacterium; species Curtobacterium sp. PhB130. The sequence continues at coordinate 113,839 of NZ_RKII01000010.1, forward strand.
CTCGGAGCCGAAGGGCCCCGGAAACCAACAAGGAAAATCCCATGGCAGACATCACCATCAGCCCCGATGAGATCCGTGATGCCCTGAAGGACTTCGTCTCGAACTACGAGCCGACGAAGGCCTCCACGGCCGAGGTCGGGCACGTCACCGACGCCGGTGACGGCATCGCCCACGTCGAAGGCCTCCCCGGCGTCATGGCCAACGAGCTCATCCGCTTCGAGGACGGCACACTCGGCCTCGCGCAGAACCTCGACGAGGACTCCATCGGCGCCATCGTGCTCGGCGAGTTCGCGGGTGTAGAAGAGGGCCAGGAAGTCACCCGCACCGGCGAGGTCCTCTCGGCCCCGGTCGGCGACGGCTTCCTCGGTCGCGTCGTCGACCCGCTCGGCGCCCCGATCGACGGTCTCGGCGAGATCGCGGCCGAGGGTCGTCGTGCCCTCGAGCTCCAGGCCCCCGGCGTCATGTCCCGCAAGTCGGTGCACGAGCCGCTCCAGACCGGCATCAAGGCGATCGACGCCATGATCCCCGTCGGCCGTGGCCAGCGTCAGCTGATCATCGGCGACCGCCAGACCGGCAAGACGGCGATCGCGATCGACACGATCATCAACCAGAAGGCCAACTGGGAGTCGGGCGACGAGGACAAGCAGGTCCGCTGCATCTACGTCGCCATCGGCCAGAAGGGCTCCACGATCGCCTCCGTCAAGGGTGCGCTCGAGGACGCCGGTGCGATGGAGTACACCACCATCGTCGCCGCCCCGGCCTCCGACCCGGCCGGCTTCAAGTACCTCGCCCCGTACACCGGTTCGGCCATCGGCCAGCACTGGATGTACCAGGGCAAGCACGTCCTCATCATCTTCGATGACCTGTCGAAGCAGGCCGAGGCCTACCGTGCGGTGTCGCTCCTCCTGCGTCGTCCGCCGGGACGCGAGGCCTACCCGGGCGACGTCTTCTACCTGCACTCCCGTCTGCTGGAGCGTTGCGCGAAGCTGTCCGACGAGCTCGGCGCCGGTTCGATGACGGGTCTCCCGATCATCGAGACCAAGGCGAACGACGTCTCGGCGTACATCCCGACCAACGTCATCTCCATCACCGACGGCCAGATCTTCCTGCAGTCGGACCTCTTCAACGCGAACCAGCGTCCGGCCGTCGACGTGGGCATCTCGGTGTCCCGCGTCGGTGGTGACGCCCAGGTGAAGTCGATCAAGAAGGTCTCCGGCACGCTGAAGCTCGAGCTGGCGCAGTACCGCTCGCTCGAGGCCTTCGCGATGTTCGCGTCCGACCTCGACCAGGCGTCGCGTCGTCAGCTGGACCGTGGTGCTCGCCTCACCGAGCTCCTCAAGCAGCCGCAGTACTCGCCGTACCCGGTGGAGGAGCAGGTCGTCTCGATCTGGGCCGGCACCAACGGCAAGCTCGACACGGTCCCCGTCGCCGACGTGCTCCGCTTCGAGTCCGAGCTGCTCGACCACCTGCGTCGCAACTCCGACGTGCTCACGACCCTGCGCGAGACGAACCAGCTCAGCGACGACACCGTCGCCGAGATGGGCAAGCAGATCGACGAGTTCACGAAGAGCTTCCAGACGAGCGACGGCAAGACGCTCGGGTCGGAGCAGGTCCAGGCGGCTGACGCCGAGGACGTCGACCAGGAGCAGATCGTCAAGGGTCGTCGCTAGATGGCAGCCCAGGTCCGGGTCTACCGACAGCGAATCAAGTCCGCGAAGACCACGAAGAAGGTCACGCGCGCCATGGAGTTGATCTCGGCGTCGCGGATCCAGAAGGCCCAGGCCCGCATGGCCGCGTCCGGTCCGTACTCGCGTGCGGTGACCCGGGCCGTGTCGGCCGTGGCGACGTTCTCGAACGTCGACCACGTGCTGACCACCGAACCCGAGTCGTCGACCCGCGCCGCCGTGGTGCTGTTCACCTCGGACCGCGGCCTGAACGGCGCGTTCAGCACGAACGTCCTCAAGCAGGGCGAGGAGCTCGCCTCCCTGCTCCGCAGCGAGGGCAAGGACGTCGTCTACTACCTCGTCGGCCGCAAGTCCGTCGGGTACTTCGCGTTCCGTGAGCGTTCGTCCGAGCAGCAGTGGGTCGGCAACACCGACCAGCCCGAGTTCTCGACGGCCAAGGAGATCGGCGACGCGGTCGTGTCGAAGTTCCTCCAGGACACGGCAGAGGGCGGCGTGGACGAGATCCACATCGTGTTCAACCGCTTCCTGAGCCTCGCGACCCAGGAGCCGCAGGTCGTCCGCCTGCTCCCGCTCGAGGTCGTCGACGGCGTCGACGAGCCGACGGACAACGAGCCGCTCCCGCTCTACGAGTTCGAGCCGGACGCCGACGCGGTGCTCGACTCGCTGCTCCCGGTCTACATCGAGAGCCGCATCTTCAACGCCATGCTGCAGTCGGCTGCTTCCGAGCACGCCGCACGGCAGAAGGCGATGAAGGCGGCCAGCGACAACGCCGACTCGCTGATCCGTGACTTCACCCGACTCGCGAACAACGCGCGTCAGGCCGAGATCACGCAGCAGATCTCCGAGATCGTCGGCGGCGCCGACGCCCTCTCGTCGAAGAAGAAGTAGTCCGCGTCGTTCGCGGACAGCAACCCACCCTCAGGAAGGCACCAGCCATGACCGACACCGCTACCACCGCGGTCGAGACGTCGTCGGCGCCCGGTGTCGGCCGGATCGCCCGTGTCACGGGCCCCGTCGTCGACATCGAGTTCCCGCACGACGCAATCCCGGAGATGTACAACCTCCTCTTCACGACGATCACCATCGGTGACTCGTCGCAGGAGATCGGCCTCGAGGTCGCGCAGCACCTCGGCGACGACCTGGTCCGTGCCATCTCCCTGAAGCCGACCGACGGCCTCGTCCGTGGTCAGGAAGTCCGTGACTCGGGCGCCCCGATCTCGGTCCCCGTCGGCGACGTCACCAAGGGCAAGGTCTTCGACGTGCTGGGCAACGTGCTCAACAGCGACGAGAAGCTCGAGATCACCGAGCGCTGGCCGATCCACCGCAAGGCCCCGGCCTTCGACCAGCTCGAGTCCAAGACCTCGATGTTCGAGACCGGCATCAAGTCGATCGACCTCCTCACCCCGTACGTGCAGGGTGGCAAGATCGGTCTCTTCGGCGGTGCGGGCGTCGGCAAGACCGTCCTCATCCAGGAGATGATCCAGCGCGTCGCGCAGGACCACGGCGGTGTGTCGGTGTTCGCCGGTGTCGGCGAGCGCACCCGTGAGGGCAACGACCTCATCGGTGAGATGGAAGAGGCGGGGGTCTTCGACAAGACCGCCCTCGTGTTCGGCCAGATGGACGAGCCGCCGGGAACGCGTCTCCGTGTCGCCCTGTCGGCGCTGACGATGGCGGAGTACTTCCGCGATGTCCAGAAGCAGGACGTGCTCCTCTTCATCGACAACATCTTCCGCTTCACGCAGGCCGGCTCCGAGGTCTCGACGCTGCTCGGCCGCATGCCGTCCGCGGTGGGCTACCAGCCGAACCTCGCCGACGAGATGGGTGTGCTCCAGGAGCGCATCACCTCGACGCGTGGTCACTCGATCACCTCGCTGCAGGCGATCTACGTCCCGGCTGACGACTACACCGACCCGGCGCCGGCGACCACGTTCGCGCACCTCGACGCCACCACGGAGCTCTCCCGCGAGATCGCGTCGCAGGGTCTCTACCCGGCGATCGACCCGCTGACCTCGACGTCGCGCATCATGGACCCCCGGTACCTGGGCGCTGACCACTACGAGACGGCGACGCGCGTCAAGCAGATCCTCCAGAAGAACAAGGAACTGCAGGAGATCATCGCCATCCTCGGTGTCGACGAGCTCTCCGAAGAGGACAAGATCACGGTCGAGCGCGCTCGTCGTATCCAGCAGTTCCTCTCGCAGAACACGTACATGGCCAAGAAGTTCACGGGTGTCGAGGGCTCCACGGTGCCGCTGAAGGACACGATCGAGTCCTTCCGCGCCATCGCCGACGGTGAGTTCGACCACGTGGCCACGCAGGCCTTCTTCAACGTCGGTGGCATCAACGACGTCGAAGAGAAGTGGGCGCAGATCCAGAAGGAGAACCGCTGAGATGGCGGGTCTCACCGTGAGTGTCGTCTCGGCAGACCGCGAGGTCTGGACGGGCGACACCACCATGGTCGTCGCACGCACGACGGAAGGCCAGATCGGCATCCTGGCGGGTCACGAGCCGATGCTCGCGATCCTCGCCCAGGGCCAGGTCCGCATCACGCGGGCCGACGGCTCGACCGTCGCGGTCGACGCTGAGGACGGCTTCCTCTCCGTCGAGCACGACACGGTCACGATCGTGGCGCGGCAGGCCGCGCTGGCGTCCTGACCGGACTGACCGTCCTCCTCCCGCCTTCGGAGACGAAGCGGGAGGGCGGGGAACCGGGCAGCACACTCGATCTGGGTGTGCTCTCGTTCCCGGAACTGACCCGAGAGCGGGCCGCGGTGATCACCGCGGCCCGCTCCGTCAGTTCCGAGGAGTCCTCGGCGCGGACGGCGTTGAAGCTCGGTCCGAAGTCGATCAGCGAGCGGTTCCGGAACCTCGCGCTCGGGACCTCGCCGACGCTGCCGGCGATCGAGCGGTACACGGGTGTGCTCTACGACCCGCTCGACGTCCCTGCGGCGTCCGACGAGGTCCGCGACTGGTGGTCCCGGCACGTGGTCGTGCAGTCCGCGATGTTCGGACCGATCGGTGCGGGGGACCCGATCCCTGCGTACCGCCTGTCGCACGACTCGCGGCTCGCGCCGCTGCGGCTCGCCGCGCACTGGCCCGCCGTCTCCTCGCATGCGCTCGCGTCGCGTGCCGACGGGTTGGTGCTCGACCTCCGTTCCGAGGGGTACCGAGCGCTCGGCCCCGTCGGGGGTGCCGTGGCACTGCGCGTGGTGAGCGTCGACGGCTCTGGCCGTCGCAAGGCACTGAACCACTGGAACAAGACGGCGAAGGGGCGCCTGGTGTCACTGCTCGGGCGGACCGGTGCCGAGGTCGGGTCGATGGACGACCTCGTCGGCTGGGCGCGTGGAACCGGCGTGGTGCTCGAACAGGTCGACGGTGGGTGGGACCTCGTGGCGGAGAGCCTGGAGCCCGTCCGGATCTGACCGGTGCGGTCGTTCCTGCACAGGCAGGGTGACCGGTCGCGTTCTCCACGGGGTCCGGTCCGGCACCGGCCTGGAGGCTCGGATCACGCTTCGATGGCGACATGAACCCAGACGCCATGACCTCCACCGCTGACCCGTACGTCCGCTACCCGCGTGAGATCGCTGCCGCGGTCACACTGCCGGTGGCCGCCACGGCGCTCGTCGCGCCGGGCACCGATCCGCCGTCGCCCGGTGCCAGGTCCGCGATCGGCACCGCGTGCGGAGCGCTGGCCACCCGGATGGCGCTGATCCGCTTCCTGGCGGCGCCGACCGCCGGGGAGCGCGCTGCCGGGGTTCGCCCCTTCGATCCCTTCCGTGATCCCACGCCGCTCGCGCTGCACGGGCAGGGGCCGTCCCCGGACCGTGACCGCATCCGCATCGCGGGGGACCGCGCTGTCGCCGTGTGGCACGGGTGGAAGGCACAGGGATCACCGCGCGACGACCGGCGGGGTGTCGCCGGGGCACTGGCCCTCGGCGCCTGGTGCTCCTGGGCGCTCGGGTCGTCGGCGCGGGCCGCGGTCCGGGCGCAGTACGCGCTCGACACCGTGCCGGACGACGCCCTCGCCGGGCTGGTGCAGCGCTCGTGCGCCGCCGGTTCCGCTCCGTCGTGGCAAGGGTGATGCGCGGTGCACCGGATCGTCTACGGTGGTGGTGACCACGCAGGAAGGGCACCACGTGCACGACGACGACGCCGACGACATCGAGGACACGGTGCTCCGTCCTCGGGTGTCCCGTCCGTCGGGGGTCGACGGCGCACGTGACGATGCCCTCGACGATGCGCTGGGGGACACGGTCATCCGTGCTCCGCGGCCCGCTCGCGCCGAGGAGCCGGACGCCCTCGACGACACGGTGGTGCGTGCAGGGGGAACCGACCACGTGCCCTGGACGCCACCGGGCGACGGCCGTGCGGCCGGTCTGCCGGGGGCGACCACGGGCCTCCCGGCGGTCGCGGAGCCGGTGCGCACCCGAGTTCCGTCGATCCGGATCGGCGACCGTGTGATCCGTCTCGACCGTCCGGTGGTCGTCGGCCGACGGCCGGCACTCCCGCGCATCGTGCGCGGCCCGGAACCAGAGCTCGTGACGGTGCGGTCCCCGAGCGGGCTGGTGTCGTCGTCGCACCTGCTCCTGCACGCCGAGGGCGAAGTGGCGGTGGTCGACGACCTCCGTTCGACCAACGGGACCCTCGTCCGGCCGGCCGGGGCTCCGGCGTACCGGATGCCGTCCGGTGCGTCGATCGTCGCGCTGACGGGTACGGTAGTCGAGATCGGGGACGGGGTCGCCATCGAGATCCTCTCGCCGCACCTCCGGGTGACCCCGCCGCCGGACGGATTCCCGCCGTTCCAGCACCAGCCTCCGATCACCCGTTGACCGGCACGCCCCGAACCCCCAGAGAGCGATCCAGAACGTGACCGAACTCGGCCGAGCCGCCGCCGCCCACGCCATCGACGTCCCGGGCAGGGACGGCGCCACCCTCACGCTCTCGTGGGGTGCCGCGACCGACGTCGGTCGTCGTCGCGACCACAACGAGGACAGCTACATCGTCGAAGCGCCGTTCTTCGTCGTCGCCGACGGCATGGGCGGTCACCTCGCCGGTGACCGCGCGAGCGACGCCGTGGTCCGTCGCCTCGGTGACGCGGTGGACGGGCCGTTCGGCAGCCGTCAGGAGATCCAGCGTGCCCTGCTGCTCGCGACGGCCGACATCGAACGTGCTGCCGGGGGCAACGCGATCGGTGCCGGCACGACCGTCACCGGGCTCGCGCTCGTGGCGTCGCACGGGCAGCCCGCCGCGCTCGTCTTCAACGTCGGGGACTCCCGCACGTACCGGGTGGAGGACGGGGTGCTCCGTCGGATCACCGTCGACCACTCCGTCGTGCAGGAGATGGTGGACGCCGGCGTCCTCCGTGCCGAGGACGCCGAGGCGCACCCGGACAGCAACGTCATCACCCGCGCCGTGGGCTTCGGCGAGCCGCCGTCGCCGGACTGGTGGACCCTGCCGCTCCGGACCGGTGACCGGTACATCGTCTGCTCGGACGGGCTGACGAAGGAGATCGGCGACGCCGGCATCGGCCGGATCGCCGCGAAGGTCACCGACCCGCAGGAACTCGCCGAGCGGCTCGTCGGGGACGCCCTCGTCGCCGGCGGCCGGGACAACGTCACGGTCGTCGTGCTGCAGGTCGACGGAGCGCCGACCGACGGCGACCTCGAGGACACGCTGCCCCGCCACTGAACCGGCCGCCGAACTGCCCCCCGAACTGGGGGACGGTGGCCGTCCACCGGATGCTGGTGTGCAGTGTTCCGGTGTCCCACTTCCGTAGGATGGAAGGCCGCGACGTACAACGGGCCGTGTCGGCCGGAGGGGAGCGAACGATGGCCCGACGCCTGCCGTCGACACCCCCTGTCATCCCCGGGTTCAGCCCGGTCCACGTGCTCGGCTCCGGCGGGTTCGCCGACGTGTTCCTCTACGAGCAGGACATGCCGCGCCGTCAGGTCGCGGTGAAGGTCCTGCTCGACGAAGTGGTCGACGACCGGGTCCGCCAGATGTTCCAGGCCGAGGCGAACCTGATGGCGCGCCTCAGCACGCACCCCTCGATCCTCACCGTCTTCCAGGCGAGCGTGGCGGCGGACGGTCGTCCCTACCTGGTGATGGAGCTCTGCTCGTCCTCGCTCAGCGAGCGCTACCGGCGCGAACCCGTCCCGGTGTCCGAGGTCCTCTCGATCGGGATCCGGATCGGGTCCGCGCTCGAGACCGCGCACCGCGAAGGCGTGCTGCACCGCGACATCAAGCCCTCGAACATCCTGCTCACCGCGTACGGCAACCCGGTCCTGTCGGACTTCGGCATCGCCGCGACGATCGGTGGGACGGACCCGGACGAACCGATCGGCATGTCGATCCCGTGGTCGGCGCCCGAAGTCCTCATCGACGAGTCGCGCGGCACGATCCAGTCCGAGGTCTACGCCCTGGCGGCCACCGTGTTCTCGCTCCTCGCGGGCCGCAGCCCGTTCGAGGTGGTCGGCGGCAAGAACGGCGCGTCGGACCTGATGTCCCGCATCGACAAGGGCGGCGTGAAGCCCACCGGCCGAGCGGACGTCCCGCCGTCGCTCGAGCGCCTGCTCGCGACGGCGATGTCCCGGAAGACGCAGCTCCGGCCGGGCACCGTGATGGAGCTCGTCCGCGGCTTCCAGCAGGTCCAGGCCGAACTCGGCCTGCCGCAGACCGCGGCGGACGTCGCCGTGGAAGCCTGGTCCATCGCCACGCCGTCCCCGGACGGCGACCGCACCATGGTCCGCGAACTGCAGCCCCCGAGCCGCGTCGGCCGTCGCCGACGCACGCGTCGACCGGTGCAGGGCGGCGTCGCGGCCACCGGGTCGCGGAGCGTCGGCACCGTCCACCGCACCGGCTCGGTCACCCGCGGACGGCGTCGTTCCCGCCGGACGGTCGTGTGGGTGAGCTCGCTCGCCGCCGTGGTCGTCCTCGCCCTCGCCGCGACGACCGTGGTGCTCGTGTCCCGCGTCGGCTCCGGCGCGATCCCGACCGTGGCGGACGTCCGGGCGTCCTCCTCGTCGGAGTCGGTGACGTTCCGCTGGTCCGACCCCGGCCTCCACAACGGCGACACCTACGTGATCTCCTCGAACGGTGCGTCGAGCCAGCAGTCCGGCACCTCGTTCGTGGTCTCCGGCAGCAAGGGCGACGAAGAGTGCATCTCCGTCGCCGTGAACCGTGACGGCAAGACCGGCGTCGCGAGCGCCGAACGGTGCGCGACGATCGGCAGCGGGTCGTGATCCGACGTCTCCTGACGCAGCACCGGTCGGCAGCGGTGACGCTCGGGGTCTCGGTGCTCGTCGGTGCGCTCGTCGCCGGCGCCGCCGTCGTGTCGAGCGGCTACCACACACAGCGTGTGGCGCTCGGCGACGGGACCGTGTGGGTCCCCTCGGCCGAGTACGGCGCCGTCGGTCGCGCGAACACCGCCGTCCTGCAGCTGAACACCGCCATCGAGGCATCGTCCGACTCCCTGTCCGTGCTGCAGCGCGGCTCGACCGTCTACAGCGTGGACGAGACGAAGGGCACGGTCGCGAAGGTGGACGTCGCGGACGCCACCGTCGGGGACGCCGTCACCCTGCCGTCGGGCTCGCCCCAGGTGTTCTTCGCTGGCCGAACCGCGGTCATCGGCAACCAGGACACCGGTGAGCTCTGGTCGACGCCCGCGTCCGACCTCGACGAGTTCGACGCCTCGACCAAGGCGGACCTGACCCTCGGCGCCGATGCGGTCTTCGATGCCTCCGACGACCACGTCGCCGTCTACTCACCCCGCACCGGGACCGCCTCCCTGGTCGACGTCGGCACGACGCTCTCCGTCGCGAAGCGGTGGACCGTGCGGATGGACCGGAAGGACGACTTCCAGGTCGCGGCCGTCGGCACCCACGTCGCGGTGCTCGACCGGACCGACGGCACCCTGTCGGTCGACGGCGCCGAGGTCGACCTCGGCGACCGGGTCGGGGGGTCCCCGTCGCTCCAGCGGTCGACCACCGACGGCGACGCGGTCGTGGTCGCGGGCGCTGCCGGGCTCGTCCGGGTGACGCCGTCCGGCTCGGCGACGAGCACCGCCCTCGCCGTCTCCGGGCGTGCGGCCCGGCCCTACGTGGACGGCTCCTGCACCTACGGGGCCTGGAGCGGCGGTCAGGCGGTCGACACCTGCGCCGGCCGTGCCCTGCAGCGGCTCGACCAGGTGCCGGGCGCCGCGGCGCTGCAGATCGTGCACAACGGCGACACGATCGTCGCGAACGACCCGTCGACCGGCCGTGCGTGGGCGATCGACCGCAGCGGCCAGCTCATCGACAACTGGGCCGACCTCATCAAGCGGGACGACGACCAGCAGCAGGAACAGGTCTCCGACGACGACCCTGAGGTCGAGAAGGACCAGAAGCCGCCGGTCGCGGTCGACGACGACCTGGGCGCTCGTCCGGGACGCACCACGAGCCTCCCGGTCCTGCTCAACGACTACGACCCCAACGGCGACCCGATCGTGGTCAGCGAGATCGGGACGGTCAACGGAGCCGGCGGCTCCGTCGCCATCGTGGACGACGGCCAACGACTCCAGATCACCCTCGGCGACAGCGCCAGCGGCACCGTCGCCTTCCGGTACACGATCACCGACGGCAACGGCGGATCCGCCAGCGCGACGGTACGGGTGTCGGTGCGACCGGACTCCGAGAACGAAGCCCCACGCCAGGTCCGTGACACCAGCGCCGACGTCGTCCAGAACGGGCACGTGTCCTCGAACGTCCTGGGGGACTGGGTCGACCCGGACGGCGATCCCGTCTACCTGAAGTCGGCGACGGCGTCCGACGGCGACCAGGCGTCGACGACACCGGACGGTCTGCTCGACTTCCGGAACGCGAGCGGGCGCACGGGGGAGCGGAACGTCCAGCTCGTCGTCAGCGACGGACGCGCCGACGGCCGGGGCTCGCTGACGGTGCACGTCGCGAAGCAGGGCAGCGTCCCGCTCCGCGCCGACGCGTTCCCGGTGCAGGGGTACGCCGGCAAGGCCTTCACGGTCGACCCCCTCGAGCACGTGCGCGGGGGCAACGGCACGGTCACCCTGACGAGCGTCTCGTCGACGAGCGGCGTGACGATCACCCCGAGCTACGACGCCGGCACCTTCCGGGTGCAGGGCGACGCGGTGGGGGACCACCAGGTCGAGTACACGGTGACCGACGGCACGAAGACCGCGAGCGGCATCGTGCGGATCACGGTCCTGGCACCGCCGGACGCCTCCACCGCGCCGATCACCACCCCGAAGACCGTCTTCGTGAACACGCTGTCCACGAAGGACACCGACGTCACCGCGACCGACATCGACCCCGCCGGCGGCGTCCTGCTCGTCACCGCGCTCGACGGCCCGGACCGGACGTCCGGCGTGCAGGCGAGCATCCTCGACCAGCACACCGTCCGGACCACCCTCACGGCGCCGCTCGACGGCCCGGTCACCTTCACCTACACCGAGACGAACGGACTCGCCTCGGCGACCGGCACGGTCACCGTGGTCGAGATCCCGAAGCCCGACCGGATCCAGCCGCCCGTCGCCCAGTCCGACAGCGCGACCGTGCGGGTCGGAGACGTGGCGAACATCGACGTCCTCGCGAACGACACCCAGCCCGAGGGCGAGCCGCTCACCCTGCAGCCCGACCTCGTGCAGAACGTCCCGGGCGACGGCGGTCTGCTCTTCGCCTCCGGGGACCACCTCCGCTACCTCGCGCCGAAGACCCCCGGCAACTACACGGCCGTGTACCGCGTCGCCGGTCCCGACGGGCAGACCGCGGACGCCGCCGTCTCGATCTCCGTCCGGGAGAAGGACAGTGCGACGAACAACCCGCCGGTGCCGGAGACGGTGACCGCGCGGGTCGTGGCCGGACAGGCCGTGCGGATCTCGATCCCGCTCAACGCGATCGACCCCGACGGCGACTCCGTCCAGTTGGTCGGCGTCGGGTCGAACCCCGACAAGGGCTCCGTGAGCGACGTCGCCGCCGACTCCCTCACCTACGAAGCCGGTGACTACTCCGCGGGGACCGACGAGTTCACGTACACGGTGGTCGACGCCCTCGGCGCCCGTGCGACCGGCACGATCCGCGTCGGCATCGCCCCGCGGGCCGAACAGGCCGCCAACCCCGTCGCCGAGGCCGACCACGTGACGATCCGGCCGGGCGGGACGGTCACCGTCCGCGTGCTCCAGAACGACTCCGACCCCGAGGGCGGTGACCTCGCCGTCACGAAGGCCGAACCCACGGCGAAGGACGTCACGGCCAAGGTCCTCCGGAAGCAGGAGATCCGGGTCACCCCGCCGAAGACGGCGAAGTCCGGGGACTTCGCGGTGCTCTACACGGTCGCGAACGAGAACGGCGGCGCGAGCACCGCGTTCCTCACCGTCACCGTCGACAAGGACGCCAGCCCGCTGCGCCCGGAAGTCGACGACACCACCCTCGACCTGCAGGACATCCTGCACCGGCAGAGCGTCACCGTGGACGTCCTCGAGAACGTGTTCTTCGCCGAGGGCTCGACGTCCGACCTGACCGTCGGCGTCGTCGACGGGTACGGCGACACCGCCCGGGTCAACGACACCGGACGCATCGTCGTGCGGCTGACCGACGACTCACAGGTCATCCCGTTCTCCGTGGCGCGCCAGGACCACCCCGACATCGTGTCGTACGGCTTCATCCACGTGCCCGGCTTCGACGACGCGCTCCCGCAGGTGAACCGGACCGCCGGTGCCATCACCGTCAAGAGCGAGGCGACGGTCCGCATCCCGCTGTCGAAGTACGTCGTCACCGCGAACGGGCAGACCGCGAAGGTGACCGACTCCGGCACGGTGAAGGCCACCCACGCGAACGGCGCCGACCTCGTCGTCGACTCCTCGACGCTGCAGTTCACGTCCGCGAAGCTCTACTACGGCAACGCGTCGATCTCGTTCGAGGTCACCGACGGGTCGAACGCGAACGGCGGCAAGGGACGCGTCGCGACCCTCGTGCTGCCGGTGAAGGTCACTCCGCGGTCGAACCAGCCGCCGGCGTTCACCGGGTCCTCGATCGACATGCAGCCGGGGGACTCGCGGACGATCGACCTCACGAAGCTGACCGACTACCCGTACCCGAAGGACCTCCCCGAGCTGCGGTACTCGGTCGTCAGCCAGCCCGCCTCGGGCACCACGGCGACGATCTCGGGGCAGCGCCTGACCATCAAGGTCGCCGACTCCGCCCGGAAGAACACCACGGCGACGATCGGGGTCGGGGTGGCGGACGCCACGAACTCCGGCAGGTCCGGCCTCGTCCAGGTGGGGATCGTCGCCTCCACCCGACCACTCGTGCAACCCGGCGCCGACAAGGCCACCGTGAAGCGGGGGTCCTCGACCACCATCGACGTGCTCGCCAACGACCAGCCGACCAACCCGTTCCCGGACGAGCGGCTCACCGTGACGAACATCCGCGGACTCGCCGGCGGCCTGCCCTCCGGCGTCACCATCATCCCGAGCGCGGACAAGTCCCGCCTGCAGGTGAGCGTGTCCGACTCCGCGAAGCCCGGCAACACGAACCTGCAGTACCAGGTGTCCGACGCCACGAAGGACGCGGACCGCGCGGTCTGGGGTGACGTCACGATCTCCGTGCAGGACGTCCCCGACGCCCCGGGCGCGCCCACCCGGACCGGTTCCTACGACGGCGGCCAGGTGACGCTGACGTGGGCGACCCCGCAGGCGAACAACTCGCCGATCACGGGGTACCGCGTCACCGGGACCAACGGCGTCGCGAAGGACTGCGGGCTCGCCACGGTGTGCACGATCACCGGGCTCGACCCGACCGCGTCCTACCGGTTCACCGTCTCGGCCGTGAACGCCGTGGGCGCGTCGGACGCCTCGAAGCAGTCCGCGCCGATGAGCGCCGACTTCGTCCCGGCGCCGCCCAAGGACATCACCGTCACCGCGGACAAGAACACCCCGAACCAGCTCGACGTGTCGTGGAGCGCGGTCAAGGCGCCGAACAACGGCAGCGCGGTGAACAACTACGTCGTCACGATCGACGGCCCTGGCCTGTCCACCACGAAGAACGCCGGGACGTCGACGACCGCGACCTTCGGCGGTGCCCAGAGCGCGGCGCAGTACACGGTGACGGTGTCCCCGCGGAACAGTGCCGATCGCGACAACACGGTGGTGCAGTGGAACACCGGTTCCGCGACGGGCACGGCGATCGGCACCCCGAGCGCGCCGCGGTCCCTGTCAGCCACCGCGAGCACCGACCAGATCTCGAACGGCCGCTCGCCGGTGACGGTGAAGTGGAGCGCGGCTGACGCTGCCGGTGCGCCGTCGGTCAGTTACCGCGTCTACCGGATCGCGAGCGGCAGCCCGTCGTGCACGAGCCTCGGCGGCGACGTCGTCGGGACGAGCAGCCCGGTGACCGACAACAACCCCGGTCGCGGCAGCCAGCGGTACGCCGTGGTCGCCGACAACGGGTCCTTCTGCAACGTGGACTTCGTCGACTCGGTGACGTACTCGCAGGCGACGAGCACGGGCAACGCCAGTGTCGGCGTCGACCAGACCGGGACCAACCGCTGGAACGCCACGATCACGGCCCCGCGTGAGTCGGTCGACCACTACGTGCTCAGCGTCGGTGGGACGACGGTCACGCTCCAGCCCGGCGGCGTCTGGTCCGGCGTCCCGAGCGGTGGGTACAACGTCGCCACGAGCTTCACGCTCACGGCCTGCGGCGGCCCCGGGGACAACTTCTGCGCACCGGACTCGGGCCGGTCGTCCGGCACGGTCGCCGCACTGAACACCGCGGTGTCGGTGACCGACGCCCAGAAGGGCAGCGCACTCGCGGTGAGCGGCCCGCCGGCGGCGAGCGGCGTGACGATCCGGTACACCGCGGAGTGGTCCGTGGGCGCCATCCCGCTCTCCGAGTCGTCCTGGAACGCCGGCGACGAGCCGCCGACGGTTCCGCAGCTTGCGACCTCTGTCCGCGTGAGCGCGACCGCCACCCTCAACGGCACGCAGGTCCGGGTCGCCGGCTCGCAATCAGACGCATTCGAGGCCACCGACCCGCCGGACACCGGCGGCGGGGACACCGGCGGCGACCCGAGCACCCCGCCCGACACGGGTACGGACACGGACCCCGGCGCGGGCGGCTGAACCACCGCACGTCGACCAGCGACAATGTGAGTCGTGCCCCCGGGGCACGACCGACACCACGAGGAGAACTCCCCGCATGAGCATGACCCCCGAGCAGGCCACCTGGTTCGCCGACGTCGCCGGCCGCATCGTGACCAACGTCGAGCAGGTGCTCCTCGGGAAGACCTTCGTCATCCGCCTCGCGGTCACGGCGATGCTCAGCGAGGGCCACCTCCTCCTCGAGGACGTCCCCGGCACCGGCAAGACGAGCATGGCGCGGGCACTCGCGCAGAGCGTCCAGGGCTCGACGAACCGCATCCAGTTCACCCCGGACCTGCTCCCCGGCGACATCACCGGCATCAGCGTGTACGACCAGCGCAACCAGGAGTTCGAGTTCCACCGGGGTCCGGTGTTCGCGAACATCGTCCTGGCGGACGAGATCAACCGTGCGAGCCCGAAGACCCAGTCCGCACTGCTCGAGGCGATGGAGGAGGCCGCGATCACGGTGGATGGCGTCAACCACCGCCTGGCGGCCCCGTTCATGGTGATCGCGACGCAGAACCCCATCGAGCAGGCCGGCACGTACCGCCTGCCGGAGGCCCAGCTCGACCGCTTCCTCATGAAGACCTCGATCGGCTACCCGGACCACGCCGCGACGGTGAAGATCCTCGAGACGTCCTCCGCGCCGTCCTCGTCGGTGCCGCTCGCGAGCGTCGTCCCCGCCGCGACGATCACCGAGATGGCCGCCCTCGCCCGGACCGTGCACGTGGACGCGACGATCGCGGACTACGTCGCCCGCCTGGTGGACGCCACGCGCGCGGCGAGCGAGGTCCGCCTCGGCGTCAGCGTGCGCGGTGCGATGGGTCTGATGCGCGCCTCCCGCGTGTTCGCCGCGCTGAGCGGCCGTCACTACGTCACCCCCGACGACGTCAAGGCCCTCGCCGAGCCGGTCCTCGCGCACCGTCTCGTCCTCGACGCGGAGGCCGAGTTCGACGGCGTCAGCGCCACCAGTGTCGTCTCGCAGCTCCTCGTGGAGACCCCGCCGCCCGCGGACCGGGTCGCGTCGTGACGGACCGCCGGCCCGTCTCCACGCGCTCGCGTCGCCCCTCGTCGACGCGGTCGCGTCGCACGAGCACGGCGTACGAGCGCACGGGGACGGTCGCCGGCCTGACGAACGTCCGCACCCGCCTGGTCGGTGACCGTGACGGGGTGGCCGCGGATGCGGTCGTCGGTGTCGTCCGTCTGTGGCGGTCGGTCTGGAGGCTCGTCACGCGCTCCTGGGACGAGGTCTCGTCCGTGGTCACCGGTCTGGGCTGGACCGTGGCCGTCCTCACGCTCGTCGCGTTCGTCGTCGGGTACCGCTTCGGCCTGCGTGAGGTCGTGGTCGTCGGCTTCGCCGGCGCCGTGCTCGTGGTGGTCGCGGCGGTCGCGCTGATCGGCCGTTCGCGGTTGCTGATCCGGATGAGCCTGCCGGTCCGGCGGGTCGCGGTCGGCGACGAGGCCGGTGTCACGGTGACCGCGGAGAACCCCACCCGGCTGCCGTCCGTCCCGACCACCGTCGAGGTCCCGGTCGGCAGCGGCCTGGTCGACGTCGCGATCCCGACCATCGCCCCGCGCGGGACGTTCGAGCGTGCCGTCCCGGTGCCGACCCTGCGACGCGGCGTCCTGGACGTCGGCCCGGTGACCGGTGTCCGCGCGGACCCGGTCGGCCTGGTGCGCCGCGAACTCGTGTGGACCGAGCGGGAGCAGGTCATCGTGCACCCGCGGACCGTGGCGATCCCCGCGACGAGCACCGGCCTCGTTCGAGACCTGGAGGGCCAGGCGACGACGGACCTCTCCCCGGCGGACATCTCGTTCCACGCCATCCGCGAGTACATGCCGGGCGACGACCCCCGCACGATCCACTGGAAGTCGACGGCGAAGACCGGTGCCCTGATGGTGCGTCAGTTCGAGGACACCCGGCGGTCGCACCTCGTCGTGGCGCTGGGGATCTCCCGGACGGAGTTCGCCGACGACGAGGAGTTCGAGCTCGCGGTCAGCGCGGCGGCGTCCCTCGGCAGCCGGGCCGTTCGCGACGGCCGCGAGGTGACCGTGGTGGTGTCCGAGCGCACCCCGGAGTTCGCGAAGCGCCCGGTCTACGCCGTGCACGAGCTCCCCACGATCACGCCGACGCGCCTGCTCGACGACTTCGCGACGGTCTCGCTCGCGGACGCCTGTCTGCCCGTGGCGGAGGTCGCCCGGATCGTCGGCAACGACACCGCGGGCATCTCCGTCGCCTTCCTGGTCGTCGGTTCGACGGTCGAGCTGCCGGCACTCCGACTCGCGGCCACGCGGTTCCCGATCGGGGTCGAGGTCGTCGCGGTGATCTGCGAACCCGAGGCCGTCCCGCGCTTCGTGCGGGTCCCCGGACTGACCGTGATGACCATCGGCTACCTCGACGACCTCCGTCTCGCGCTGCACCGATCGGCCGCCGCATGAGCGCCCCCTCCGTCGCACCCGCACCCCCGGCGGCCCCGACCCCGCCGCGCCGGACCACCCGCCGCGCGGCCCGACGCGTCGCTCGTCGGGTCTCCCCGTTCCGGCTCGTCGGCGGCACCCTCGTCGTCTGGCTCCTGCTCGCCGTCGCCAGCGTCGCGTGGTGGCCGATCTACCGCAACAGTGGCATGCTCGTCGCCGCGGTCACGGCCGTCGTGTTCGGGACGCTCATCGCCCTCCTCGGCGCGGTGCTCCGGCTGCCGACCGTCGTCGTGGCCGTCGCGACGGTCGCGGCGTTCACGCTCACCGGCGTCCCCGCTGCCGTTCCCGGCCAGGCCGCCGGACTCCTGCCCACCGGCCACGGGCTCCTCGACCTGTACTCCGGCGTCGCCCTCGGGTGGAAGCGCCTGATCACCATCAGCCTGCCGGTCGGGACCTACGAGGCCCTGCTGGTCCCGTTCTTCGTGACGCTCCTCGTCGCCACGGTGACGGCCGTGAGCGTGGCGACCCGTGCCTCCCGGCAGGAACTGGCGAGCATCCCGGCACTGGTCCTGTTCGCGGCCGGTGTGGTCGTCGGGCCGAGCCGACTGGACACGTCGATCGTGGTCGCGGTCGCGCTGACCGCGATCGCCCTGGTGTGGGCGGTGACGGTGCGGCACGCGCGCCGCGCGGTCGCGGTGGCGGAGACCATCGGCGCTCCCGTCGCGGTCGGCAGGTCCGTGCTCCGTCCCGCGCTCGTCGGCACCGGGACCGTCGTCGCGGCAGCCGTCGTCGCGACCGGACTCGGACTCGTCGCACCGCCGAGCACGCCACGGACCGTGGCGCGGACCGACGTGGTGAAGCCGTTCGACCCGCGCGACTACGTCAGCCCGCTCAGCGGGTTCCGCGCCTACGAGGAATCGACCGAGGCAGAGACCACGCAGTTGCGGGTGACGGGGTTGCCGGAGAACGGGTTCGTGCGGATCGCGACGCTCGACACGTACGACGGGGTGACGTACCGGGTGGGCGGGACGGACGGCGCGTCGGCGTCCGGCACGTTCGAGCGGGTGCCGACCTCCGTGGACGTGCGCGGGGTCCGGGGCACGACGGTGCACGTCGGCGTGACCGTCGACGGGTACAGCGGCGTGTGGCTGCCGACCGTCGGCGACCTGGAACGCGTCGAGTTCGGCGGCAGCGCTGGGGACCGTGAGCGCGGCTCCTTCTTCTACAACGCATCCACGGGGACCGGGGCGGTCCTCGGTGGGGTCGACGACGGCACCCGCTACGACCTCACCGCCGTCGTGCCGGACCAGCCGACCGACGAGCAGCTCGCGAAGGCGCAGCCCGGCGACGCCGCCGTGCCCGCAGCCCGCAACGTGCCGGATGCGGTGCGCGACACCGTCGAGTCGACGACGAGCGACGCCGGGAGCGACGGCGCGAAGCTGATCGCGATGATCCGGGCACTCAAGCAGAACGGCTACATCAGCCACGGTGTGGGGGACGACCGCGTCAGCCGCTCCGGGCACGGAGCCGACCGCATCCAGGAGCTCCTCACGTCCCCGCTGATGCTCGGCGACCAGGAGCAGTACGCGGTCGCCGCGGCGCTCATGGCCGAGGACATCGGGTTCCCGACCCGCGTGGTGCTCGGGTTCGCCGCCGGCGGGGACTCCGGCACCACCGCGTCGACGAGCGGCAGCGCCGGGACGACGACGTTCCGCGGGTCCGACGTGACCGCCCGCATCGAGGTGGACACCGCGCAGTGGGGCTGGGTGACGATCAACCCGAACCCGGCCGTCCGGGAGATCCCCGCGGAGCAGCAGCAGACCCCGAAGCCGGTCACGCGCCCCGAGACCGTCGTCCCGCCGCCCCCTGCCGACCAGCAGGACCAGGACCAGCAGGCACCGCCGCAGAGCGACCGGAACACCCCTGACCAGCCGCCGTTGTGGTTGCAGATCCTCCTCGCGGCGCTGCCGTGGGTGATCGGGACGCTCGCCTTCGTGGCGCTCGTGCTGCTGCCGTTCGGCGTGATCGTCCTGGTCAAGCGCGTCCGTCGGCGTCGACGACGTCGCGCGGCGACCGCACGCGCGCGGATCACCGGCGCGTGGGACGAGTACCGCGACGCCCTGCTCGACCGGGGCGAGGACGTCCCGGTGACGGCCACCCGGCGCGAGGTCGCCGTGAGCGCACCCGGTGACGGCGGGAGCGGCCTCGCTGCACTCGCGGACCGTGCGGTGTTCGGACCGAGCGACGCCGACGACCGCGCGGCGGACCGGATGTGGGACGCGACCGACACCGCGATCGGGCAACTGCGGGAGGGCCGGACCCGACGGCAGCGGATCCGCACCGCGGTCTCGGTCCGGTCGCTCCGGACCGGGCCGGCGGCCGTCGCACGCGTCGGCCGGGCGGTCGCGGGACGTGCCCGCGCCGTGCGCCCCGGACGCGGAGCCGACGGTGACTACGATGTCCGGAGGCCCGCCGAGCGTCGCAGCGGGCCGGATGAGGACAGAGGCAACCTGTGATCAGATGCGAACACTGCGGATCGGTGCTCCCCGACGGGGCGATCTTCTGCGGTGAGTGCGGGCGTGCGGTGAACACGGCGTCCAGCCGCCGGACCGTCGCCCCCGAGCCCGTCGATCGGGGCACCCCGCCGCCGCTCCAGCAGCCCGACCCGCACGGGCGCCGGCCCGACCCTGCCGCCGAGGCGTGGTTGCCGGAGTCGACGCTCGACCCGGCGACCCGCGCGTGGCTGACCGGCGCCGACCGTCGCCGGAACGAGCCGGTCGCGCCGGTCCCGGTGCAGACGCCGGACTCCTTCGCCCCGCGCTCGGCGCCGACGCACGTGCACGGTGCCGGCAGCGGACTCGGCGAGTGGACCGGGGCGCCCGACTCGGCCGACGCCGCCGACCCCGTCGACGCGGTGGACTCCGTCCAGGCGTCCGCGCCCGCTGAACCGCCGCTCGACCCCGATGCGTTCCCCGCAGAACCCGCCCTCGCCGAGGACGACCCGGAGATCACCCGGGTCGCGCCGCGTGCGGACGCGCCGCCCGTGGTGCCGTCGGCAGCCGCCCCGTCGCCCGTCGCTCCGGCTCCGGCTCCTCCTCCTGCTCCTGCCCCTGCTCCGGCCGATCTTGCTCCCGCAGCTCCTGCGGAGTCCGCGGTGCCGTTCTGGGCTGCACCCGAGGAACCTGCCGCCGCACCGGCGCCGAGCGCTCCGTCATGGTGGATCGGCCGCGCGACCGACGAGCCCGCCGAGGAAGCCGCTCCGGACACCGACGACTCCGCGTCGACCGACGAGGCCGCCGCGGCTCCGGCCGACGGTGCCGCCACCGCCGACGACGCAGTTGCTGCGCCCACGGAGGCGCCGTCGCCGACGGACTCCGCCGCACCCGGAGCGCCTGCTGCTCCCGAAGCGCCCGAGGCTCCTCGGGCGGGGGACACCGTGGCCGTCGAGCCGCTGATCGACCGGCGCCCACCGCGCCCCACGCCGCTGGTGCAGCCGGGATCGCAGCCGACGACGTGCCACGTGTGCGGCAGTCGACTCGAGCCGGACGACATCTTCTGCAACGAGTGCGGGGCGGTCCGCCCGGCCGTGACCGCTGCCTTCACGGGCCCCGTGATGCCGCTGCCGATCGCCCGCCCGGACTGGGCGGCGCAGGACGACGTGGTCGCCGACGACGAGATCGTCGACGAGATCGCGGACGACGACGAGGACGACGAGGTCGCCGAGCATCTCGACGAGATCGTCGCGGACGAGGTGGCTGATTCGGTCATGTCCGACGCCCCGGCCGACGCCCCGTCCGTCGACTCGTCGGTCGATGAACCCTCGGTCCCCGCATCACCGACCGCACCGTCCTCGGTCCCCGCACCGGACGAGTCCGGCCCGGTCCTCTCCGCGACGCCGATGGTGCCGACCGCCGCACCGCTCCCGCCGATCCCCGGCGCAGCCACGCCGGAGCTCCCGCAGCCAGCGGAGGACGCCGCGCCCTCGAGCTCCGACGCCGACGAGAGCGCCCAGCTCGACGAGGACGTGGACGAGACCCGCATCGTCACGAAGACGCCGACCCGCGCACCCTTCGTCCTGCACTTCAGCACCGGCGAGCGACTCGGGGTCCACGGCACCGGACTCCTCGGGCGCCTGCCCCGCCCGGAGCCGGGCGAGCGGTTCGACGACCTGCTGACGATCCACGACCCGGGCAAGTCCGTGTCGAAGACGCACCTCGAGCTCGGGCGCGACGGGGACGACCTGTGGGTGTCGGACCGGTTCTCCGGCAACGGTTCGGTGATCCGGCACATCGACGGGTCCATCCGCCGGTGCGAGCCGGGCCGTCGCTACCGTGTCGAGCGCGGTGCGCGCGTGGACGTGGGGGAGCAGTTCTTCCTCGTGCAGTGACCCGCTCCTGCACGGCGCTCCGTTCCTGCACAGACACCTCGACGGCATCGGTTCTCCACCGGTGCCGTCGATCTGCGTCCAGGGGCCGACGGGTGCGCTGGACTGGTGCGCATGAGGGTGGTGCTCGTCCGGAGCGTGGTGATCGTGGCAGCGGTCGTGCTCGCCGTGGTCGGGTCCGACCGGGTCGTCGGCGCCGTCGCCACGCTGGCTGCCGCCGCCTGCCTGGTGGTCATCGCCTTGCTCGTGCGGAGCGTTCCCACACGCCCTGACGTCGCCGCGGTCGACGTCCGCGCACCTACCACGTCGGGAACGCGTGCACCGCCGGCCGCCGACCCGCGTTCACTGTCGGTGGGTTCGGCGTCCGACGGCAGCCCGGTCGGACTCGACGCGGCGACCGGCATCGTCGTCGTCGGTCGGGGCGCGCTCGCGGTCGGGGTGTTCGTGGCCCTGGCGGCCGAACTCGGTCGCTGTGCCACGGGTGACGACGAACTCCGCACGGTCGGTCCGTCAGCGGGTGCGCTGCCCGACGGAGTCGCCGTCGCGGTGGTCGTCGACCAGGCGGGCCAGCGCGTGGGGTCGGTCGTGCTGGTGCCCGACCTCCGGAGCACCCCGCGGCAGCGGTCGCCGACCATCGACGTCACGCGCTACGGGTGCGCCGTCCGCAGCGACCCGGACGCGCGCGCGAGCACGCGGGTCCTGCCACGCCTGCCGGTCCTCGACGGCCCGGCTGGTCCGCCGTGACCGAGTGCTGGTCAGCGCAGCCCGGCACCCGGTCGGATCGCCCCGACGCGCACCCCGCCGCCGAGCACCTTCTCGCCGGTGGCCGCGAGCACGTCGGCCACGCCGTCCGCCGGGACGACACCGTTGCGCTCCAGCATGGTCAGCGCGGCGAGGGTCCCGGCGCGGAGCGCTCCGTCGAGGACCTTGACGACGACGGCCGCCCCGCCGGGCTTCCCCATCACCATGACGCCCTCGGCGCCGAGCTTCGCGACGAGCCCGAGCCGTTCGATCGTGACGGTGTTCGCGCGGCCCACGCCGTCGATCGCCCACGCGTTCGCGAGCACCGCGTCGGTGAGCTCCGCGGAGTCGGCGTCGGCGCGCCGCACCAGGCCGGCGATGCCCCGAGCCAGGCCGGTGAGCGTCAGCGGGAACACCGGGGCGCCGCACCCGTCGATGCCGACGACGTCGACGGTCTCGCCGGTGGCGTCCTCCACGGTGGAACGCACGATGCGCTGCATCGGGTGGTCGATGTCGAGGTAGGTGGCCTCGTGCCAGCCGTTCACCCGGCACGCGGCGAGCATGCCGGCGTGCTTGCCGGAGCAGTTCATCGTCAGGCGCCGGGGCTCGGTCATGGTGCGTCCGGTGGCGCGGTCGTAGGGCATGTCCGGCGGGCACCCCAGGTCGGCCTCGACGTGGTCGAAGGACTCGAGCATGTGCTGCACGACCGCCTGGTGCGACGGCGTCCCGGCGTGACTCGCCGTGGTGAGGACGAGTTCGGCGTCGTGGAACACCGCACCGGCACGGCGGACCGCCAGCGCCTGGAACGGCTTCATCGTGGACCGCGGGTAGATGCTCGCGCCGATGTCCCCGACGGAGTCGATCACCGTGCCGCTAGCATCGACGACGACACCGGCGCCGACGTGGCGGCTCTCGTCGAACCCGGAGCGCTCGAGCACCGCCAGCTCGACGGACCCCGCTGCGGTGAGAGGATGGCGGTCGGTGCGGACATCGGTGCTTCCCGTCATGTCGACGATCGTACCGAGACCGAACGACGCCGACGGACGGCTCGGTGGCGCACCGCACGCCGACGGACGGCTCGGCACCGCACCGCACGCCGACGGACCAGGGAGTTGCCATGCAGGACCACAGCTACGAAGTCGCGATCCGGTGGACCGGCGACCGCGGGACCGGCACCAGCGGGTACCGCGAGTACGGCCGCGAGCACGTCGTCACCGCCGCGGGCAAGCCGGACCTGCCCGGCTCGGCCGACCCGACCTTCCGCGGCGACCGCGACCGCTGGAACCCGGAGGAGCTCGTCACCGCAGCGCTCGCGCAGTGCCACATGCTCAGCTACCTGCACGTCGCCGTCACCCAGGGCTTCACGGTCCTGGCGTACGAAGACCGTGCGACCGCGACGCTGAACCTCAACCGCGACGGCTCCGGCGAGCTGACCGGCGCGACGCTGCACCCCGTCGTGACCATCGCCGAGGCGGACCGGGTCGCGGACGCCGAAGCCGCCCACGCCGCCGCGAACGCCCTCTGCTTCATCGCCCGCTCCGTCGCTTTCCCGGTGCACCACGAGCCGGTGACCCGCGTGCAGGAGACCGTCGACGCAGACGCACTCGGAGCGGACTCATCGAAGCGTGAGGCAGACTAGGTCCCCGTGAAGCGTCTCCGCCTGCTCCCGATCGCCCTCGTTCCCGTCGTCGTCCTCGGGCTCGCCGCCTGCTCCGGCTCCGGCTCGAGCGACGCCTCTGCGTCCGCCACCGCCTCCGCGAGCGCGACGGCCTCCGCGATCACCAGCTGCCCGAAGCCCGGCAAGTCCTCCGCCGCGATCGACGTGTCCGGTGACTTCGGTGGCACGAAGGCCCCGACGGTCACGTTCGACAAGGGCCTGAAGGCGACCCCGCCGCAGGCCACCACCGTGATCAAGGGTTCCGGCGCGGCACTGAAGGACGGCGACTACGTCCAGGTCGCCTACAGCGTCTACAAGGCGTCCACGGCGAAGGCGCTCGGCACGGTCGGCTTCGACCAGGGCAACGCGCAGGTGCTCTCCGTCGGCGGGACCGGCTTCGGCGCGCTGCTCGCCTGCTCGCACGTCGGCGACCGCATCGCCGCCGTCGGCGCTTCCTCGGCGCTCGGCTTCAACACGGGCGGCAACATCGTGGTCGTCGCGGACGTCATCGCGCAGACGCCGACCAAGTCCACGGGTGCGGCGCAGACCCAGGACCCGAAGCTCCCGACCGTGAAGGACAAGGCCGACGGCGAGCCGGAGATCACGATCCCGAAGGTGGACGCGCCGTCGAAGACCACGGCCGAGGTCATCAAGCAGGGCACCGGTGACGAGATCGCCGACGGCGACACCGCACTCGTGCAGTACAAGGGCGTCCTCTACGACACGGGCAAGGAGTTCGACTCCTCCTGGTCGAAGGGTGCGCCGACGACGTTCACGGTCGCCGAGGGGTCCCTCATCAAGGGCTTCGTGACCGGTCTCGTCGGCCAGAAGATCGGTTCCCAGGTGATGATCGTCGTCACGCCGACCGACGGTTACGGCTCGACGCCGCCCGAGGGCTCTGACATCCCGAAGAACGCGACGCTCGTCTTCGTCGTCGACATCCTCGCCAAGGGCTGACCCGATGACCCAGGGTGCAGCCGCGATGACCACGGGGGCAGCCGCGACGACCCGCCGCCGCGTCGTCCTCCTCGGCAGCACGGGGTCGATCGGCACCCAGGCGCTCGACGTCATCGAGCGGAACCCCGACCGCTTCGAGGTCGTCGGCCTCACCGCGGGGTCCAACGCCGACCTCATGGCCGAACAGGCCGCCGCCCACGGGGTCCGCGACACCGCACTCGGCGCCGCCGACGCCGAGCGCCTCGTCCGGAGCGTCGAGGCGGACGTCGTCCTCAACGGCATCACCGGCTCCGTCGGCCTCGGCCCGACGCTCGCCACGCTCGAGACCGGCGCGACGCTGGCCCTGGCGAACAAGGAGAGCCTGATCGTCGGCGGCGCGCTCGTGCAGGCTGCCGCGGCGCCCGGCCAGATCGTCCCGGTCGACAGCGAGCACTCCGCCATCGCGCAGGCGCTCCGTTCCGGCACCGACGCCGAAGTCCGGCGCCTGGTCCTGACGGCGAGCGGCGGACCGTTCCGTGGCCGTTCGCGCGACGAGCTGCAGGGCGTCACCCCGGCCGAGGCGCTCGCCCACCCGACGTGGGACATGGGCCTCGTGGTCACCACGAACTCGGCGACGCTGGTGAACAAGGGCCTCGAGGTGATCGAGGCGCACCTGCTCTTCGGCGTCCCCTACGACCGCATCGACGTCACGGTGCACGCGCAGTCGATCGTGCACTCGATGGTCGAGTTCACCGACGGTTCGACGATCGCGCAGGCGTCCCCGCCGGACATGCGCCTGCCGATCGCGCTCGGCCTGGCGTGGCCGCACCGCGTGCCCGGTGTGGGCGTCCCGCTCGACTGGACCACGGCGAGCACCTGGACGTTCGAGCCGCTCGACACCGATGCGTTCGGCGCGGTCGCGCTCGCGAAGCGCGTCGGGGTGCTCGGCGGGACGTACCCGGCGGTCTTCAACGCGGCGAACGAGCAGGCGGTCGCGGCGTTCCACGCCGGTGCGATCGGGTTCCTCGACATCGTGGACACGGTCGAGCGGATCGTGGAGTCGCACACGCCGGGGGAGTCGTCCCTCGAGGGTGTGCTCGCCGCGGAGCGCTGGGCGCGCGACGCCGCCGACCGCGCGTTGGCACGCTGACGGACGGGCAGCGCTGACACGCGTCTGGCCGGGAGGCTCGACCCACCACCCAGCGCACGCTCGGCTGGTTCTTTGGCTGCGTCCCGTACGCTCGTCCGGTGACCGTCGGAACCGTGCTCCTCTTCGTCCTCGGCGTGGTCGTCTTCATCGTCGGCCTGCTGATCTCGATCGGGCTCCACGAGCTCGGTCACCTCGCGTTCGCGAAGCTGTTCCGCGTCAAGGTGACGCAGTACTCGCTCGGGTTCGGCAAGGCGATGTGGTCGTTCCGTCGCGGCGAGACGGAGTACGGCATCCGACCGATCCTGCTGGGTGGCTACATCTCCATGGTCGGGATGCTGAAGCCCCGCGCCTCGGGCCGGGCGATCACGAACACCGGCATGTACAGCGCGTTCGTGCAGGACGCCCGCCAGGCCAGTGCCGAGCAGATCGCCGAGGCCGGCGGGGACGACTCCCGTGCGTTCTACCGGCTCACGCCCTGGAAGCGCATCATCGTGATGGTCGCGGGTCCGGCGATGAACCTCGTGATCGGCATCGTGCTCTTCGGCGTGCTGCTGGTCGGCTTCGGCGCCCCGACGACGACGTTCACCTCGAGCGTCGACTGCGTGCTGCCGACGACGGCGACCACGACGTGCTCCCCGAACGACGCGGTGTCCCCGGCGAAGGAAGCCGGCATCGAGTCCGGTGACGTCGTCCTGGCGGTCGGCGGGGTCGAGGACCCGACCATCACCCAGGTGTCGGACACGTTCCAGAAGGCCGCGGGCAAGTCGGTCACGGTGGTCGTCGAGCGCGACGGCTCGCGGAAGACGCTCGAGGTCACGCCGGCCCTCGCCACCCGCGACGTGTACGACGCCGAGGGCAAGGTCGTCAAGAACGACGACGGCACCACGAAGACGCAGCAGGTCGGCGTGGTCGGCGTTTCGATCGGCCAGACGCTGGTGCGGCAGCCCGTGACCTCCGTCCTGCCGGCGACCGGCGCGCAGATCGCCGCGTCCGCGCACCTCATCATCGACCTGCCGCAGCGGCTCGTCGCGGTGTGGAACGCGGCGTTCGGCAGCCAGGCGCGCTCCGCCGACAGCCCGGTCTCGGTGGTCGGCGTCGGTCGTGCGATCGGCACGGTGTCCTCGATGAGCGGCGTGCCGGTGGTCGACAAGATCTACACGATCCTCGGTCTGCTCGCCTCGCTGAACATCGGGCTGTTCGTCCTCAACATGGTGCCGCTCCTGCCGCTCGACGGCGGGCACATCGCGGGTGCACTGTGGGAGGCCGTGAAGCGCCGGTCGTTCAAGCTCGTCGGCAAGGCGGACCCGGGTCCGATCGACCTCGCGAAGACGATGCCGCTGACGATGGCGGTCGTGGTGCTCCTCGCCGGGATGAGCGCGCTGCTGATCTACGCCGACATCGTCCGGCCGGTCAACCTCTTCGGCTAGCCCGCGCCGGTACCAGGACGCACGACGCCGCTACGCTCAGCCCATGAGCACAGCGCCCGAGGTCCGCACCGTCGAGCGGCAGGGCATCGACGTCATCGCCGAGTCCGAGCGGAAGGGGCGCCCGCGCGGGCTGTTCTGGCCGTGGTTCGCGGCGAACATCTCCGTGCTCGGCCTGAGCTACGGCTCGTTCGTCCTCGGCTTCGGCATCTCCGCCGCTCAGGCCACGATCGTCGCGGTCGTCGGCGTGGTGTTCTCGTTCCTGCTCTGCGGGATCGTGGCGATCGCCGGCAAGCGTGGGTCCGCCCCGACGATGGTCCTCAGCCGTGCCGCGTTCGGTGTCCGGGGGAACCGGCTGCCGTCGTTCCTCAGCTGG
Source organism: Curtobacterium sp. PhB130 (assembly GCF_003755165.1). Classification (NCBI taxonomy): domain Bacteria; kingdom Bacillati; phylum Actinomycetota; class Actinomycetes; order Micrococcales; family Microbacteriaceae; genus Curtobacterium; species Curtobacterium sp. PhB130. Next base: position 141,757 of record NZ_RKII01000010.1, read on the forward strand.
ATCCTCACCGTCGGGTGGGAGACGTCCCTGGCAGCGCTGGCGGTCCTCGCGACGTCGACGGTCTTCCGCGAGCTGGGCTGGGACGACGGGGTCGTGACGAAGCTCGTCGCCCTGGTCGTCGTCGCCGCGCTCGTGATCGGCGCGGGCATCGCCGGGTTCGACGTGATCATGCGCCTCCAGACGTGGATCACCGTCATCACCGCGGTCCTGACGGTCGTCTACATCGTGCTCGTCGCACCGTCGATCGACCTCGGCGCGATCGGGGCCCTGCCGGCGGGCAGCGGGCAGAACGTGATCGGCGCCCTCGTCCTCGTGATGACCGGCTTCGGGCTCGGCTGGGTGAACGCCGCCGCGGACTACTCGCGGTACCTGCCGCGGTCGTCGTCGACCGGTGGCGTGGTCTGGTGGACGACCTTCGGCGGTGCGCTCGCGCCGGCCGTCCTGGTCGTCGTGGGGATCCTGCTCGCCGGCTCGTCGAAGGACCTCAACACGGCGATCAGCGCCGACCCGATCGGGGCGCTGACGACGCTGCTGCCGGTCTGGTTCCTCATCCCGTTCGCGATCGTCGCGATCCTCGGGCTCGTCGGCGGCGCGGTGCTCGACATCTACTCGTCGGGCCTGGCGCTCCTGAGCGCGGGCATCCGGATCCCGCGGCCGGTGGCGGCCGGGGTGGACGGCGTGTTCATGATCGCCGGCGCCGTGTACGTGGTGTTCTTCGCCACCGACTTCATCTCGCCGTTCCAGGCGTTCCTCGTGACGCTCGGTGTCCCGATCGCCGCCTGGTGCGGGGTGTTCGTGGCCGACGTCGTCCTGCGCCGGACGGCGTACGCCGAGGCGGAGCTGCACGACCGTCACGGCCGCTACGGCGACGTCCGGTGGGGCGCGATCGGGCTCGTCGTCCTGGGGACCGCGCTCGGCTGGGGGCTCGTGACGAACACGTACGGCGTGCCGTCCTGGCTCAACTGGCAGGGGTACCTGCTGGAGCCGTTCGGCCTCGGCGGGCGGGACGGCGCGTGGGCGTACGCGAACCTCGGCGTGCTCGTGGCCCTGGTCGTCGGCTTCGTCGGCACGCTCTTCTCCCGCGGCGCGATCCGGCGCCAGGAGGCCGGGACGGTCACGCGGGAGTCCGGGACGAGCGCTCAGGGACCCCGGGCATGACCCAGCTGGACACCGACGGCGCCTGGCTCGTCGCGATCGACATGCAGCACGTGTTCACCGGGGACAGCCCATGGGCGACCCCGGGGTACGACCGAGCCGCAGCGGGCATCGAGCGCCTCATGCCGCGGTTCGCCGGCCGCACGGTGTGCACCCGCTTCGTCGCGCCGGAGCACCCGCAGGGGGCGTGGGTCGACTACTACCGGGACTGGCCCTTCGCGCTGGTGCCCGCGGACGACCCGCTGTACGACCTGACGGAGCCGTTCGCGGCACTGGACGGCCCCGTCGTCACCGCGACGACGTTCGGCAAGTGGGGGACGAGCCTCCAGGCCGTCGTCGGTGACCAGCAGCACCTGGTGCTCACCGGCGTCTCGACCGACTGCTGCGTGCTGTCGACCGCGTTGGCGGCGGCGGACGCGGGCGTCCGGGTGACCGTCGTGGCGGACGCGTGCGCCGGGGTCAGCGACGCGGACCACGAACGGGCGCTCGACGTGATGCGGCTGTACGGCCCGCTCGTCACCGTCGTCGACACCCTGTGAGCCAGCGCGCGGTCGTGTCGGCACGAGCGCGTAGAGTTCGAATCGTGCCCGCAGTGAATCTCGGTATGCCCAAGGCCCCCGAAACCCTCGCCCCCCGCCGCAAGTCCCGCCAGATCAGGGTCGGCAAGGTGCTGGTCGGTGGTGACGCGCCGGTGTCCGTGCAGTCGATGACCACGACACCGACGACGAACATCAACGCGACCCTGCAGCAGATCGCCGAGCTCACCGCCTCCGGCTGCGACATCGTGCGCGTGGCCGTCCCCAGCCAGGACGACGCCGACGCGCTGCCGATCATCGCGAAGAAGTCGCAGATCCCGGTGATCGCGGACATCCACTTCCAGCCGAAGTACGTCTTCCAGGCGATCGACGCCGGCTGCGCCGCGGTCCGCGTGAACCCGGGCAACATCCGCAAGTTCGACGACCAGGTCGGCGCCATCGCGGCGGCGGCCAAGGCGGCGAACGTCAGCCTCCGCATCGGCGTGAACGCCGGGTCGCTCGAACCGAGCCTGCTCCAGAAGTACGGCAAGGCCACCCCGGAAGCGCTCGTCGAGTCCGCGGTGTGGGAAGCCTCCCTGTTCGAGGAGCACGACTTCCACGACTTCAAGATCTCGGTCAAGCACAACGACCCGATCGTGATGGTCAAGGCGTACCGCCAGCTCGCCGAGCGCGGTGACTGGCCGCTGCACCTCGGCGTGACCGAGGCCGGCCCGGAGTTCCAGGGCACGATCAAGAGCGCCACGGCGTTCGGCATCCTCCTCGGTGAAGGCATCGGCGACACCATCCGCGTGTCCCTGTCGGCACCCCCTGCGCAGGAGGTGAAGGTCGGCCTGCAGATCCTGCAGTCGCTGAACCTCCGCGAACGCAAGCTCGAGATCGTCTCCTGCCCGAGCTGCGGCCGCGCGCAGGTCGACGTCTACCAGCTCGCGAACGACGTCACCTCGGGGCTCGAGGGCATGACCGTCCCGCTGCGCGTCGCCGTGATGGGCTGCGTCGTCAACGGTCCCGGTGAAGCCCGCGAAGCCGACCTCGGTGTCGCCTCCGGCAACGGCAAGGGCCAGATCTTCGTCAAGGGCCAGGTCATCAAGACCGTGCCGGAGTCCGAGATCGTCGCGACCCTCATCGAAGAGGCGAACCGCCTCGCCGACGAGATGGGCCCGGCAGCCGAGACCGGCAAGCCGCTCGTCGTCACCTCGTAGCCAGGCGCGCGAGCAGGCTCCGGCACCGCCGGTAGGCTTGCCCCGTGGTCACTCGGCTTTCGCATCTGTTCCTCCGTACGCTCCGCGACGACCCCTCCGACGCCGAGGTGACGAGCGCCAAGCTGCTCGTCCGCGCCGGGTACATCCGTCGCCAGGCCCCCGGCATCTTCGCCTGGCTGCCGCTCGGACTCCGCGTCCGCGCGCGCATCGAGGGGATCATCCGCGACGAGATGCAGGCGGCCGGTGCACAAGAGGTGCTGCTGCCGGCGCTCGCCCCGCGCGAGCCGTACGAGGCGACGAACCGCTGGACCGAGTACGGCGACGGCATCTTCCGTCTGCAGGACCGCAAGGGCGCCGACTACCTCCTCGCCCCGACGCACGAAGAGCTCTTCGCGCTCCTGGTGAAGGACCTTTACTCCTCGTACAAGGACCTCCCCGTCACGCTGTTCCAGATCCAGGACAAGTACCGCGATGAAGCGCGGCCCCGTGCGGGTCTCCTCCGCGGCCGCGAGTTCACGATGAAGGACGCCTACTCCTTCGACGTCACCGACGAGGGGCTCGACACGAGCTACCAGACGATGCGCGACGCCTACGAGCGCATCTTCGCCCGCCTCGGCCTCGAGTACGCGATCGTCAAGGCCGACGCCGGCGCGATGGGCGGCTCCAAGTCCGAGGAGTTCCTGCACCCGATCGCCGTCGGGGAGGACACGTTCGTCCGGAGCGCCGGCGGCTACGCGGCCAACGTCGAGGCCTACGTCACCCCGGTCCCCGCCGCGCTGCCGATCGACGGCCAGCCCGAGTCGGTGCTGCTCCCCGCCGCCGACACCCCGACCATCCAGACGCTCGTCGACCACGCGAACCAGGTCGCCCCGCGCGACGGCGCGCCGTGGACTGCTGCCGACACGCTGAAGAACGTCGTGCTGGCGCTGACCCACCTCGACGGCACGCGTGAGGTCGTCGTGGTCGGCCTCCCCGGCGACCGCGACGTGGACCTCAAGCGCGCCGAGGTGGCGTTCGCCCCGGCCGAGGTCGAAGCCGCCGGCGACGACGACTTCCGGAAGCACAAGGGCCTCGTGAAGGGCTACATCGGCCCGCAGGTGCTCGGCGCGGACAGCGCGACCGGCATCCGTTACTTCGTCGACCCGCGCGTCGTCGACGGCACCGCGTGGCTGACCGGCGCGAACGAGCGCGGCGTGCACGTGTCCGGCCTGGTCGCCGGCCGTGACTTCGTCGCCGACGGCGTCGCCGAGGTCTCCGACGTCCGCGCCGGCGACCCGGCACCCGACGGCTCCGGCCCGCTCGAGACCGCGCGCGGCATGGAGATCGGGCACGTCTTCCAGCTCGGCCGCAAGTACGCCGAGGCCCTCGGGCTCAAGGTGCAGGACGAGAACGGCAAGCTCGTGACCGTCACGATGGGCTCGTACGGCATCGGCGTGACGCGCATCCTCGCGATCCTCGCCGAGGCGCACAACGACGAGAAGGGCCTCGCCTGGCCGAAGCACGTCGCACCGTTCGACGTGCACGTGGTCGCGACGGGCAGGGACACCACGGCTTACGACCTGGCGACGAGCGTCGTCGCCGAGCTCGAGGGCGACCGCTTCGACGTCCTCTACGACGACCGGCCGAAGGTCTCGCCCGGGGTGAAGCTCCGCGACGCCGAGCTCCTCGGCATGCCGATCGTCGTCGTCGCCGGTCGCGGAGCGGCCGATGGCATCGTCGAGCTCTGGAACCGCGCGAGCGGCGAGCGCACCGAGGTGCCGGTCGCCGAGCTGTTGGACGCGGTCCGCGCGATCTAGCGGGTGGCGTGTCGCGCACTGGTCGCGACCGAGAACACGGCCTGGAGGCTCGTGGCGGGCCCCGCCACGAGCCTCCAGGCCGTTGACGGGCACGGTCCGCGACCCGCAGTGCGGTAGTCTGGACGCCGACTTCTGCGCGGTACCAGTGCGCCGGAGCGACTCAGCTGAATACGGAGGCCCTCGGTGAAGATCGATCTCGCAGTCCTGCGACTCATGGAGCGTGAACGGGAGATCCCGTTCGAAGAACTCGTCCAGATCATCGAGTCGGCCATCCTGACCGCGTACCACAAGCACACCGCCGAGAACGGCGAGCCGGCGGACGCGCAGTCGCGGGTCGAGCTCGACCGCAAGTCCGGTGAGGTCAGCGTCTTCGTGCCGGAGCGCGACGACGAAGGCACCGTCATCGGTGAAGCCGTCGACCAGCCGAGCGACTTCGGTCGCATCGCGGCGTTCGCGGCGAAGCAGGTCATCAACCAGCGTCTCCGCGACATCGGCGACGACAAGATCCTCGGCCAGTTCCGCGGCAAGGAAGGCGACATCGTCGCGGGCGTGGTCCAGCAGGGCCCGAACCCGAAGATGGTGCACGTCGACCTCGGCACCGTCGAGGCGATCCTGCCCCCCGAGGAGCAGGTGCCCGGCGAGACCTACGCGCACGGCTCGCGCATCCGCGTGTACGTGACGAGCGTCGGCCGTGGCCCCAAGGGCCCGCAGATCATCGTGTCGCGCACGCACCCGGGCCTGGTCCGGAAGCTCTTCGCGCTCGAGGTCCCGGAGATCGCGTCCGGCGTGGTGGAGATCACCTCGCTGGCCCGCGAAGCCGGTCACCGCACCAAGCTCGCGGTCAAGGCGAACGAGCCCGGCGTGAACGCCAAGGGTGCCTGCATCGGTGAGCTCGGCGCCCGCGTGCGGGCCGTGACGACGGAGCTCGGTGCCGAGAAGATCGACATCGTGGACTGGTCCCCGGACCTCGCGACGTTCGTGGCGAGCGCGCTGTCGCCGGCGAAGGTGACGAGCGCGTTCGTGCTCGACGTCTCGACGAAGGCCGTCCGCGCCCTGGTGCCGGACTACCAGCTGTCGCTCGCGATCGGCAAGGAAGGGCAGAACGCCCGTCTCGCCGCGAAGCTCACGGGCGCGCGCATCGACATCCAGCCGGACTCGATCCTGGACGACGACGAGTCCTGATCGACAAGTCCGAGAACGCGCGTCGGACCGCGTCGGCGCACGGCGTTTCGCCCGTGGCGATGCGGATCCGGGCGCGCCGGATCGCGGTCGTCAGAGGGGAGGAGTAGAGTGGTCGCCGTCAGAACGTGCATCGGCAGTCGTCGTCGCGCGCCCCGATCCTCCCTCCTCCGAGTCGTCGCCCTTGGCGAAGACCGTGTGGTGGCGGATCCGAAGGCAGTCATGCCGGGCCGGGGAGCGTGGCTCACACCGACCGTCGAAGCGTACGAACTGGCCGTCAAGCGCAAGGCTTTCCGCCGGGCGCTGCGGCTGGAACGTGAACCGGACACGTCTGCGGTGCTCGATCACCTGCGGAGCCTGCCCGACGTGGGACCCAACCACGCGGCGCAGGACGTTGCAGAAGAGCGCCCGGACACGACAGAACAGGCTGAACGGCTTATGGACAACTGATGAGCGGCTCGAAATGAGACCCATCATCCAGTGAGTCCTGCCCCTTGACGGGGTGGGACCCGTGAAGGAGAACAGTGGCGAAACCACGCGTACACGAGATCGCAAGCGAGCTCGGCGTCGACAGCAAGACCGCACTCGAGAAGCTCAAGGAGCTGGGCGAGTTCGTCAAGGGACCGAGCTCGAGTGTCGAGCCCCCCGTGGCACGGAAGCTCCGTGCCGCACTGCAGGCCGAGGGTGCTTCGGCATCCGCGAAGCCCGCAGCCGCAGCAGCCCCCGCTCCGGCGGCGGCGAAGTCGGCCGCACCGAAGCCCGGTGGCCCGAAGCCCGGCCCGAAGCGTCCCGCTCCGGCCCCGGAGCCCGAAGCCCCCGCGCAGCCGGCCGAGAACACCGACGTGCCCGTCACGCCGGCCCCCAAGTCCGTCGCGCAGCGGCAGGCCGAAGCCGAGGCAGCGCGCAAGGCCGCTGCCGAGGAGAAGGCAGCCGCCCCCAAGGACTCCGGTGACGCTCCGAGCGCGCCGAAGAACGACGCCGTCAAGCCGGGCAGCGCGAAGCCCGCGGCGGCCGGTCCGAAGCCGGGTGGCCCGAAGCCGGGTGCCCGTCCGGGCAACAACCCCTACGCGTCCAGCCAGGGCATGGGCTCGCGCCCGCCGCGCCCCGGCAACAACCCGTACTCGTCCAACCAGGGCATGGGTCAGCGTCCCGCCGGCGGTGCCGGTGGTGGCGGGATCCCGCGTCCGCAGCCCCCGCGTCCCGGCGCACCCCGTCCGGGTGCTCCGCGTCCGGGTGGTCCCGGTCAGGGCAACCGTCCGAACGGCTTCGGGCAGCGCCCGGGCCAGGGTGGCGGCGGTCGTGGCGGCCCCGGTGGCGGTCGTCCCGGTGCCGGTGGCGGCGCTGGTGGCGGTTTCCCGCGTCCGGCGTTCAGCGGCCCGCGTCCCGCCGGTGGCGGCGGTCGTGGCCGTGGCCCCGGTGGTGGTACCGCCGGTGCGTTCGGTCGCGGTGGCGGCAAGAGCCGTGCCCGCAAGTCGAAGCGGACGAAGCGCGCCGAGTACGAGATGCGGCAGGCGCCGTCGCTCGGCGGTGTGCAGGTCCCGCGCGGCGACGGCAACACGGTCGTCCGTCTGCGTCGTGGTGCGAGCATCTCGGACTTCGCGGACAAGATCGACGCGAGCCCCGGCAACCTCGTGACGGTGCTGTTCCACCTCGGTGAGATGGCGACCGCCACGGAGTCCCTCGACGAGGCGACCTTCGAGGTCCTCGGCGAAGAGCTCGGCTACAGGATCCAGATCGTGTCGCCGGAAGACGAGGACCGCGAGCTCCTCGAGGGCTTCGACATCGACATCGACGCCGAGTACGCCGACGAGGACGACTCCGTCCTGCAGCAGCGTCCCCCGGTCGTCACCGTCATGGGTCACGTCGACCACGGCAAGACGCGCCTGCTCGACGCCATCCGCAACTCCAAGGTGGTCGAGGGCGAAGCCGGCGGCATCACGCAGCACATCGGTGCGTACCAGATCGTCGCGGAGCACGAGGGCATCGAGCGTCCGATCACGTTCATCGACACCCCGGGTCACGAGGCGTTCACCGCCATGCGTGCCCGTGGTGCGCAGGTGACGGACATCGCGATCCTCGTGGTCGCGGCGGACGACGGCATCATGCCCCAGACGATCGAGGCGCTGAACCACGCGCAGTCGGCCAACGTGCCGATCGTGGTCGCGGTGAACAAGATCGACAAGGAAGGCGCGAACCCGGCGAAGGTCCGCCAGCAGCTCACCGAGTACAACCTGGTGGCCGAGGAGTACGGCGGCGACGTCATGTTCGTCGACGTCTCCGCGCGGCAGAACATCGGCATCCAGGAGCTCCTGGACGCCGTGCTGCTCACCGCTGACGCCGGGCTCGACCTGCGTGCGAACCCCGACAAGGACGCCCGCGGTGTCGCGATCGAAGCACGCCTGGACAAGGGCCGCGGTGCAGTCGCCACGGTGCTCATCCAGTCGGGCACCCTGCACGTCGGCGACGCGATCGTCGCGGGAACGGCCTACGGCCGCGTCCGTGCGATGGCGGACGAAGACGGCAACCCGGTGACCGCCGCGACGCCGAGTCGTCCGGTCCAGGTGCAGGGCCTGTCCTCGGTGCCCCGCGCCGGTGACACCTTCCTCGTCACGGAAGAAGACCGAACCGCCCGTCAGATCGCTGAGAAGCGTGAAGCGGCCGAGCGCAACGCCCAGCTGGCCAAGGCCCGCAAGCGCATCTCGCTCGAGGACTTCACCCGTGCACTCGAAGAGGGCAAGGTCGACTCGCTCAACCTCATCATCAAGGGTGACGTCTCCGGTGCTGTCGAAGCACTCGAGCAGTCGCTCCTCGACATCGAGGTGGACGACAGCGTCCAGCTGCGGATCCTGCACCGCGGTGTGGGTGCGATCACCGAGTCGGACATCGACCTCGCCACGATCGACAACGCCATCGTCATCGGCTTCAACGTCCGTCCGGACGTCAAGGCCCGTGAGCGTGCGGCGCGTGAAGGCATCGACGTCCGGTTCTACTCGGTCATCTACAACGCACTCGAGGACATCGAGCAGTCCCTCAAGGGCATGCTCAAGCCCGAGTACGAAGAGGTGCAGTCCGGTGTCGCCGAGATCCGCGAGGTCTTCCGGTCCTCGAAGTTCGGCAACATCGCGGGTGTCATCGTCCGCTCCGGCACGATCACGCGCAACGCCAAGGCGCGCGTCATCCGTGACGGCGTGGTCCTTGCGGACGGGCTGGCCATCGAGTCGCTCCGTCGCTTCAAGGACGACGTCACCGAGGTCCGTACGGACTTCGAGGCGGGTATCGGTCTGGGCAAGTACAACGACATCCAGATCGGTGACGAGATCGAGACCACCGAGCTCGTCGAGAAGCCGCGCGACTGATCGTGTGACTACCCTGGGCCCCGGCCTCCCTCGCGGGAGGTCGGGGCCCACCCATTCCCAAGGAGGAACCCATGGCTGATCCGCAGCGCGCACGCAAGATGGCCGACCGCATCAAGGAAGTCGTCGCACGTCGACTGGACAAGGGTCTGCGCGACCCGCGTCTCGGCTTCGTGACGATCACCGACGTCCGCGTGACCGGTGACCTGCAGCACGCGTCGGTCTTCTACACCGTGTACGGCACCGACGAGGAGCGCGCCGACTCCGCCGCCGCGCTCAAGGCCGCGACCGGCATGCTCCGCACCGAGGTCGGCAAGAACATCACGGCGCGGCTCACCCCGTCGCTCGAGTTCATCGCCGACGCCCTGCCGGACACCTCCGCGCACCTCGAGGACCTGCTCGCGCAGGCCAAGATGCGCGACGAGCAGGTCCGCTCGGCATCGGTGGGCGCCACGTTCGCCGGCGACGCCGACCCGTACAAGCGCGACGAGGACGACGACGAGTCCGAGGAACAGGCCTAGGCGGCGCCGCCGGGCAGCTGGTAGCCGCTCGCGTCGTCACCCACCGCGAGACCATCGCGGAGGAGCGACGCGAGCGCCCGGTCCCGCTGCTCGGCATCCGGCCAGACCATCGCGATCTCCGCGGGGGTGACGGGGACGTCGCTCGCGCGGAGTTCGGCCATCACGAGACCCCGCACCTGCCGGTCGCTGCCGGCGAACTTCGCCTGCTTCGGCGCGCGCGGGCCGTCGTGCTCCGGGTAGCCGGCCGCACGCCACGCGCAGCGGTCCGCGATCGGGCAGGCGTCGCACGCGGGGGAGCGTGCGACGCAGACGAGCGCACCGAGTTCCATCACCGCGGCGTTCGTCGCGGCCGCGTCCTCGCGGTCCTCCGGCAGGACCGAGGCCATCAGCGGCAGGTCCTGCTTCGCGTTCGCCGGTCCGGGTTCGCCCTGCCCGAGGAGCGCCCGCGCGAGCACCCGGCGCACGTTCACGTCGACGACGGGGTGCCGGTCGCCGTACGCGAAGACCGCGACCGCCCGCGCCGTGTAGTCACCGATGCCGGGCAGCGCGAGGAGCGCGTCGACGTCCCGGGGCACGACGTTGTCGTGCTGCTCGGCGATCGCCGTCGCCGCCGCGTGCAGCGCGAGCGCCCGTCTCGGGTAGCCGAGCCGGTCCCAGGCACGCACCGCGTCCGACGGCGGTGAGTCCGCGAGGTCGCGAGGCGTCGGCCACCGGGTGAGCCATGCCTCCAGGCGGGGGATCACGCGTGCGACCTGCGTCTGCTGCAGCATGATCTCGCTGACCAGCGTGCCCCAGGCGGGGAAGCCGGGACGGCGCCAGGGGAGGTCGCGCGCCTCGGCGCGGAACCACGCGACGAGCGGGGTCGCGATGTCGGGCCGCGTCGCGCCCTGCGGGCCGGTCGCGTTCTCCACAGGCTGACGGGAGGCTCGACTCGCGTTCACCACGACAGCCTACGGTGGGTGCATGGCACGCTGGGCACCCGAAGAGACCGACACGATGGCTGCGATCGCGGGAGAGGTGATCGCACAGGTCGGCACGAACCGCACCGTCGTCGGCATCGACGGGCAGGACGGCGTCGACCTCGAACACGTCGCCGCGGCCATGGTCGCCGGCTTCGAGCAGCACGGCGTCTCGGCGATGGCCGCTGCCGCTCCCTCCGCCGACGTGGACGCGCTGCGCTCCGGACTCGTCGCGCCGTTCCGGTCCACCGGTGCGGGTGACGGGGTCCTCGTGGTGCACGGCCACGGCGTCCTCGGCGCCGGTGCGCGCGGCCTGTGGCGCTGGTCGCTCTGGGTGGAACAGGAGTCCGGTCGGCTGGAACGTCGCGCCGACGTCAAGATCGCCGCGTCCGCGGTCCTCGACGTCACCGATCCGGCGCATCCGCGTCGCGAGTGGAACGATGCCTGCTGACGTGCGCTGGTAATCTCCTCGGGTGCTCGTAACCGCTCCCGACGGCATCCTCCTCGTCGACAAACCGCAGGGGATCTCCAGCCATCGCGCGGTCTCGATCGCCCGACGCCGTCTCGACCTCAAGAAGATCGGCCACGCCGGCACCCTCGACCCGATGGCGACCGGACTGCTGCTCCTCGGAGCCGGTCCGTCCACGCGGCTCCTGACGCACCTGGTCGGCCTCGACAAGACCTACACGGCGACCATCCGGCTCGGCGTGTCCACCGACTCGGACGACGCCGACGGCGACCCCGTGGCCGCGGTGGGCGTGTCCGGCGCGGACGTCTCCGAAGCCGCGGTCGAAGCGGCCGTTGCACAGCAGCGCGGCCCCATCTCGCAGGTCCCGTCGACGGTCAGCGCGATCAAGGTCGACGGTCGACGCGCCTACGACCTGGCGCGGAAGGGCGAGGAGGTCACGCTCAAGGCCCGGGCGGTGACGATCTCGCGGTTCGAGGTCACCGGTCGGAACGAGGACGTCGTCTCCGTCGACGGGGTCCCCACGAGCGTGGTCGACCTCGACGTCGTCGTGGCCTGCTCGTCCGGCACCTACGTGCGGGCGCTCGCCCGCGACGTCGGTGCGACCCTCGGCACCGGGGCGCACCTCACGGCCCTCCGCCGGACGCTGGTCGGCCCGTTCTCCGTCGACGACGCGATCGACCTCGAGGACGACGCCGTCGACGTCCGCGCGGCCCTGGTCCGCCCGGCCGAGATCGCCCGACAGCTGTTCCCGGTCGTCACGCTCGACGCTGCCCGCGCGAAGGACCTCGCCGACGGCAAGCGCATCGACGCCGACCACCCGGACACCGACGGCCCGGTCGCGGCCGTCACCGCACGCGACGACCGGCTGATCGGTCTCGTCTCCGTGCGCCGCGGACTGCTGCGGGTCATCACCAACTTCCCCACGGCGTCAGGAGCGAACGCGTGATCGAGTGGTTCATGTGGGTGCAGCTCGTGCTGGCCTGCGTCGTCGGCGTGTTCGCCGTCGTCGTCGGCTTCATCGGCTGGAAGCCCAACGACTACACCGTCGGGTCGCTCGTGCTCATCGAGCTCCTGCTCATCGCGCAGCTCGTCGTGTCGCTGGTGCAGCCAGCGGTCGGGAACCCGGCGACGGGCAACCTGCTCGAGTTCTGGGTCTACGCGGTGTCGGTGCTGCTCGTCCCGCCGGCCACGATCGTCTGGGCGCTCATCGACCGCACGCGGTGGAGCACCGTCGTGCTCGGGGCGGGCGCGTTCACCGTGGCCGTGATGGTCTACCGGATGTACCAGATCTGGTTCGCCCTGAACTGAGGTGTGCGGTCCGTGACGCGTGCGGCCTGTGAGGTCTGCAGTCTGCGGTCTGTGACGTGTGCGGTCGGCGGTGTCGCCGGTCGTCGGTAGAATCGGTGCAATGGCGACCAAGTCCTCCCTCGCGACCGGCATCGGGCGCGTCCTCATCGCCGTCTACGGCATCCTCGCCCTGGCAGCGACGGGCCGCAGCGTCGTCCAGATCGCCGAGAAGTTCTCCTTCGCGCCGTTCTCGTACACGCTGAGCGCCATCGCCGCCGTCGTGTACATCGTCGCGATGATCGCCCTCATCGTGCCCGGACGCTTCTGGTACCGGGTCGCCTGCGTCACCATCGTCTTCGAGATGACGGGCGTGCTCGTGATCGGGACCCTGTCGCTCTTCGACCACGCGCTCTTCCCGGACCTGACGATCTGGTCGTACTACGGCATGGGCTACGCCTTCGCGCCGCTCGTGCTGCCGATCGCGGGCCTCTGGTGGCTCCGGAAGCACCACCGCACCGCCGGAGCACCCGTCACCGAACCCGAGCCCGCCGTGGCGGCCGGCGAGTAGGCGGGGAGCGACATGCAGTACTACGAAGACGTCGAGGACGTCGCCCAGGGCTTCGGGCCGAGTGCCGTCACCATCGGCAAGTTCGACGGCGTGCACGTCGGGCACCGTGCGGTCATCGCGCACCTCGAGCGCGCCGCCCGCCAGCAGGGACTCGTGTCGACGGTCGTCACGTTCGACCGGCACCCGCTGAGCATCATCGACCCGGCGAAGGTCCCGCCCGCCCTGACGAGCATCGCGCAGCGTCGCGAGCTCCTCGACGACGTCGGTGTGGACGCCACCCTGCTGCTGCGGTTCGACGCGGAGCTGCAGTCCTGGTCGCCGGAGACCTTCGTCGCCCGGATCCTCGTCGACACCCTGAACGCCAAGCTCGTCTTCGTCGGCAGCGACTTCCGGTTCGGGGCGAAGGGCGCCGGCGACGTCGCGCTCCTCCGGTCTCTCGGCGCCCAGCACGGCTTCGCGGTCGAGCTGATCGACGACGTCGACCTCATCGACGACGTCCGGCCCGCGGGTGAGCGCCGCGTCTCCTCCACGTGGATCCGGGAGCTCCTCGGCGAAGGCCGCGTCGCCGAGGCGGCACGGCTCCTCGGGCGTGAGCACGCCGTCCGCAGCGTCGTCGTCCGCGGGAACCAGCGCGGCCGAGCGATGGGGTACCCGACCGCGAACCTCGACCCGTCGTGCGAGGGGTTCGTCCCCGCGGACGGTGTCTACGCCGCACGCGTGCTGCACAACGGCACGACGTACCCGGCGGCGGTGTCGGTGGGGAACAACCCGACGTTTGAGGGGGTCCCCGCGAAGCAGATCGAGGCGCACCTGCTCGACGTCGACATCGACCTCTACGGGGACACCATCGCGGTGCTCTTCGTGTCGTACGTCCGCGGCATGGTGAAGTTCGGCTCGATGGACGAGCTCGCGACGCAGATGCGCCAGGACGACCTCGACATCCGCACCCTGCTCGGGCTCCCCGCCCCGGTCTGACCCGCGGTCCGCCGGGCGCGCGCGACGCGGCTCTGTGCGCGAGACGCCGCTGTGTGGGTGAGACGCCGCGGTCTCCGGCGGCGTCTCGGCACGCGGGCGGCGTCTCGGAGCGCGGACGACAGCGGCCCCGCGACCGGATGGTCGCGGGGCCGCTGCCGTGGTGCCGTGTGATCAGCCGCCGAGGGCGTCGAGCCAGATCTTGCGGGCGTCCAGGGCTTCCTGCGCGTCCTTGATCTTGCGGGCGTCGTCGGAGGCCTTCGCTGCTTCGAGTTCGGCCTCGAGCTTGCCGATCGCGTCCTCGAGCTGGCTCGCGAGCCCGGTCGTGCGGGCCTTGCGCTCCGGGTTCGACTCGCGCCAGTGCGCGTCCTCGAGCCCGCGGACGTGGTCCTCGACGGCACGGAGGCGGTCCTCGACCCGACGGACGTCGGCGCGGGGGACCCGGCCGATCTCGTCCCAACGACGCTGGATGTCGGTCAGGGACTTCCGTGCGGCGGCACGGTCCTGCTGCTGCAGGAGCGGTTCGGCTTCGGCGACGAGCGCGAGCTTGGCCTCGAGGTTGGCGGAGTACTCCTCGTTCTCCGCGGCGCTCTCGGCGTGGCGCTGCTCGAAGAGGACGTCACCCGCGGCCTTGAAGCGGGCCCAGAGTGCGTCGTCGTGGCGCTTGCCCGCACGGCCGGCACGCTTCCAGTCGTCGAGGAGCTGGCGGTAGGTCGGGATCGCGTCGGAGCCCCGGGGCGCGAGTGCCTCGGCCTGCTGGACGAGTTCCTGCTTGCGGGTCCGGGCGTCGCGGTGCTGCGCGTCGAGGTCCGAGTAGAACGCACGACGGTGCTGGTCCACGGTGGAGCGGGCCGAGCGGAACCGCTTCCAGAGCTCGTTGGCCTCGTTCTTGGGGATGCGCGGTCCCTCGTGCTGGTGCTGCTGCCAGCGGGAGAAGACGTCGTCGAGCTGCGCGGTGATCTGCTTCCACTGCGCGCGTGCCGGGTCGACGGCCGCCAGCGCCTCTGCCTCTTCGACGAGGCCGGTGCGGAACGCGAGCGCCTCGGTCAGCGCCTGCTGCGCCTGTTCGGCCTGCTCCTTGGTGAGCGACCCGAGCTGCTCGGACAGCGCCGCGACGCGGTCTTCGAGCGACTTGATGTCGCCGACGACCCGCGCTTCGGTGACGAGCGCCGTCAGGTGCTCGACCGTCCGGGCGACGTCGTTCGCCGATGCGCCGCGCTGCACGCGCTGCTCGGCGATCTTCACCTGGCCTTCGAGGTCGGCGTACTTCCGGGCGAAGTACGCGAGCGCTTCGTCGGCGGTGGCGTCCGGGTACTCACCCACGACACGCTCGGTGTCCTGGTACCGGACGTACACGGTGCCGTCGTCGTCGACGCGCCCCCAGGTCGTTGCTTCGTCAGATCCCACAGGTCTCGCCTCGATCGTGGTCGTGCATCACCGACGTCACCGTCGGCACGGTCAGGAAGCCACCCTATTGCACGGGCGGCCCCAGCGGCCCGCCGATGCGCTCGGCTGTGGACTACTGGTCCTGCTTGATGGTCGCCGCGGTGATCGTGGTGGCCACCTTCGGGGCGCCGGTGCCGTCCGAACTCGCGTCCGAGATGCCCTTCGACGTGATCTTCGACTGGAGCTCGGAGAGCCCGCTCGTGACCTTGCCGACGACGGTGTACCCACCGGTGGAGCCGTCGAGCGTGGTGTCGCCGTAGACGATGAAGAACTGGGTGGACTGCGAGGACGTCGAGGAGCTCCGCGCGATGGCGATCGTGCCCTTGTCGTAGACGTCGTCGCTCGGGGTGTTCTCGATCGGGCCGTACTCGAAGCCGGCGTCACCCGTGCCGTCGCCGTTCGCGGAGCCGCACTGCAGGAACTTGAACCCGTCGCTGTCCGCGAGCCGGTGGCAGGTGGTGCCCTCGTAGAACTGCTTGCGGATGAGGTCGATCTCGACGCTCGTGGCCTGCGGCGCCTTCTTCCCGTCGAGCTCGATCCCGAGCTTCACGTCCTTGTTCAGCGTGATCGAGCCGGTCCACGTGCTGTTCTTCGCGATCGACTTGCTCGGCACGTCGCCCGTGTTGCTCGCGGTGGCGCTGGCGGAGGGGGTGGGCGTCGCGGACGCACTGGCACTGGCGGACGCCGAGGCGCTGGCCTTCCCGGACGGCTGCGAGCCGGCGAAGGCGAGTTGCGACCCGGTGGCGAGGGCGGCGACGACGACGAGAGCACCCAGTCCGACGAGGTTGTCGCGGCGACGGCGACGACGTTGGCGGTCGTGGAGGCCCTGTCGTGCCTCGTAGAGTCGGAGCCGCTCGCGCGCCTCGCGGTTGTCACGCGCCTGGTTCTTGGGTGCCACGGTGCTGATCTGCCCTCTCGTCGCAGTGTGCGACGAGCGTATCGGACCCCTCCCTATGAAGGAGGTGTCGGTGCGCCCGCCTACGATTGAGGACATGGCAGCGGACCGATCGGGCATGAACGCGCCCACGACCGGCGGTCGGACCGGCCTGGCGCAGGGCTCGGTGCCGCTCGCCGTGCGGATGCGGCCGACCAGTCTCGAGGAAGTGGCCGGGCAGCAGCACCTCCTCGGCCGGGGCTCGCCGCTCGTGCAGCTCGCCACCGGCACGCGGGAGAACCCCGGTGGCGTCTCCGTCATCCTCTGGGGGCCGCCCGGCACGGGCAAGACCACCCTGGCCCAGGCGATCGCCCGGCAGTCCGGGCGGGAGTTCGTCGAGCTCTCCGCGGTCACCGCCGGCGTCAAGGACGTGCGCGAAGTGATGGAGAAGGCCCTCACCCACCGTGACCTCTACGGCTCGACGACGGTGCTGTTCCTCGACGAGATCCACCGCTTCAGCAAGGCCCAGCAGGACGCCCTGCTGCCCGGCGTCGAGAACGGCTGGGTGATCCTCATCGCCGCGACGACCGAGAACCCGTCGTTCTCGGTGATCTCCCCGTTGCTCTCCCGTTCGCTGCTGCTCACCCTGAAGCCGCTCACCGACGCCGACCTCGGGATGCTCGTCGACCGCGCCGTGGAGGACCCGCGTGGCCTCGGCGGCTCCGTGGTCCTCGGCGACGAAGCCCGGTCCGCGATCGTCCGGCTCGCGTCCGGTGACGCCCGTCGTGCGCTGACGGCCCTCGAAGCCGCCGCCGCGTCCGCCGGTGCGGCGCAGGACGACGACGACGACCAGGTCCCCGTCGTCGACGCGGACACCGTCGCGGCCGCGGTCGACCGGGCACTGCTCCGCTACGACCGGCAGGGCGACGAGCACTACGACGTCATCAGCGCGTTCATCAAGTCGGTGCGGGGGAGCGACGTCGACGCCGCGCTGCACTACCTGGCTCGGATGATCGAAGCGGGGGAGGACCCCCGGTTCATCGCCAGGCGGATCATCATCTCCGCGTCGGAGGACATCGGCATGGCGGACCCGCAGGCGCTGCCCATCGCGGTCGCCGCCGCCCAGGCCGTCCAGCTGATCGGCATGCCCGAGGGCCGGATCCCCCTCGCCGAAGCCGTCGTCTACCTGGCGACCGCACCGAAGTCGAACGCCGCCTACAACGGCGTGAACGCCGCGATGGCGGACGTCAAGGCGGGGCGGATGGGCGTCGTGCCGAACCACCTCCGGGACGCCCACTACGCCGGGGCGAAGCGGCTCGGGCACGGCAAGGGCTACATCTACTCGCACGACGCCGAGCACGGGGTCGCCGAGCAGCAGTACCTCCCGGACGCGCTCGAGGGCACCGAGTACTACACGCCGACCACGAACGGCTACGAGCGTGAAGTCGGTCCCCGCCTCGACCGGCTCCGGAAGATCACGCGTGGCGCTTCTGGCGACGCCTGAACCCTGCTATCGTTGACGGGCCTAAGTCCTGGTCCTCGCGTGCGGCTGCGTCGAGGACAGAGTGTCGCCTCCACCTCGTGTGGTCCCGCGGCACGGGGGCAGAGGTTCGGACTGTAGCCGTCCGATCCCACAGGCTCATCCCTCTGGATCCCGTCACGGGGTTCGTCGACACGTGCGCGTGCCGAGACCCGCGACAACTTCAGTTCAGTACAGAGAAAAGGACCCTGTGTCTACCAAGTCACGCACCCGCAGCAAGACCCGCCTGTCGCGCGCGCTCGGCATCCCGCTGACGCCGAAGGCGGCCCGTTACCTCGAGAAGCGCCCCTACGGGCCCGGTGAGCACGGCCGTACGCGCCGTCGTGCGGACAGCGACTACGCCGTCCGCCTCCGTGAGAAGCAGCGTCTGCGCGCCCAGTACGGCATCCGCGAGAAGCAGCTCCGCATCGTCTTCGAAGAGGCCCGCAAGACCAACGGCCTGACCGGTGAGAACCTGGTCGAGCTGCTCGAGCAGCGCCTCGACGCCCTCGTGCTCCGTGCCGGCTTCGCCCGCACGACCTCGCAGGCCCGTCAGCTGATCGTGCACCGCCACATCCTGGTGGACGGCAAGCTCGTCGACCGCCCCTCCTTCCGCGTCAAGGAGGGCCAGCTGATCCACGTCAAGCAGCGCTCCGAGTCGCTCGAGCCCTTCCAGGTCGCCGCTGCCGGTGGCCACCAGGAAGTCCTCCCGAAGGTCCCGGGTTACCTCGAGGTCGAGATCGACAAGCTCCAGGCCCGCCTCGTGCGTCGCCCGAAGCGCGCCGAGGTCCCCGTGACCTGCGAAGTGCAGCTCGTCGTCGAGTACTACGCAGCTCGCTGATCCATCGCACTGCCTGAACGGCGGGTCGTCCACTCCGGACGGCCCGCCGTTCGGCGTTCCCGGGGCTGCGGCTAAGCTGGTCGGACGCGCGCCTCGGCGTGCTCGACAAGGAGGCCCCGTGAAGCAGCTGTTCTTCGTCGCCGTCGGCGTCGTCATCGGGTTCCTCGTCGCCCACCGGGTCAGCAGGACCTCCGCAGGCGCGACGTTCCTCGCCGAGGTCGACGCCCGCACGAAGGCCTTCACGAGCGCCGTGGCCGACGGCTACCGTTCCCGCGAAGCCGAGCTCCGCACCGACGCCTGACCGTCGCGCTCACCAGCACGTCCCGCCCTCCCACGTCATCAGGAAGCACCATGCAGACCGCAGAGATCCGCCGCCGTTGGCTCCAGTACTTCGGTGACCGCGGCCACACCGTCGTCCCGTCCGCCTCGCTCGTCTCGGACGACCCGTCGCTGCTGTTCACGGTCGCCGGCATGGTCCCCTTCATCCCGTACCTCACCGGGCTGATCCCGGCGCCGTACCCCCGCGCGACGAGCGTCCAGAAGTGCATCCGCACGAACGACATCGAAGAGGTCGGCAAGACCCCGCGGCACGGCACGTTCTTCCAGATGAACGGCAACTTCTCGTTCGGGGACTACTTCAAGGAGCAGGCGATCCAGTACGCCTGGGAGTTCCTCACGGGCGCGGAGTCCGACGGTGGGCTCGGGTTCTCGGCCGACGACCTCTGGGTCACCGTGTACGAGGACGACGACGAGGCGATCGCGTTCTGGAAGCAGCACTCCTCCCTGCCCGACGAGCGCATCCAGCGCCTCGGCAAGGACACCAACTACTGGTCGACCGGGCAGCCCGGTCCGGCGGGCCCCTGCTCGGAGATCTTCTTCGACCGCGGTCCCGCGTACGGCATCGACGGTGGTCCGGCGACGGACGACGACCGTTACGTCGAGATCTGGAACCTCGTGTTCATGCAGTACCAGATCGCCGACGTCCGCTCGAAGTACGACTTCGAGATCACCGGCGAGCTGCCGAACAAGAACATCGACACCGGCATGGGCCTGGAGCGCGTCGCGTTCATCAAGCAGGGCGTCGACAACATGTACGAGATCGACCAGGTCCGCCCGGTCCTCGACAAGGCGGCGGAGATCTCCGGTCGCCGGTACGGCGCGGTGCACGAGGACGACGTCCGCATGCGCGTCATCGCGGACCACGTCCGTTCCGCGCTGATGCTCATCGCCGACGGGGTCTCGCCGTCGAACGAGGGTCGCGGCTACATCCTCCGTCGCCTGCTCCGCCGGACGGTGCGCGCGATGCGCCTGCTCGGCGTGGAGACCGCGACGTTCCCGCAGCTGTTCCCGGAGTCGCGTGACGCCATGCGCGACGCCTACCCCGAGGTCGCGTCGGACTACGACCGCATCGCGCGGATCGCCTACGCCGAGGAAGAGACCTTCCTCCGCACGCTCGCACAGGGCACGACGATCCTCGACGTCGCGGTGGAGCGTGCGAAGCAGGACGGCCAGCCGTCGATCGGCGGTGACACCGCGTTCCTGCTCCACGACACGTTCGGGTTCCCGATCGACCTGACGCTCGAGATGGCGGAGGAAGCGGGGGTCCACGTCGACCGCACCGCGTTCGACACCCTGATGTCCGAGCAGCGTGCCCGCGCCAAGGCGGACGCGAAGAGCAAGAAGACCGCCCTCGCGGACCTCAGCGTGTACAGCGCGTTCCGGGCCAGGGGCGAGACCACGTTCCTCGGCTACGACGCGCTCGAAGCCGAGTCGAACGTGCTCGGCATCATCGTCGGCGGCGTCAGCGTCGATCGCGCCGTCGTGGGCGACATCGCCGAGGTCATCCTCGGTGAGACCTCGCTCTACGCGGAGTCCGGCGGCCAGGACGCGGACCAGGGCTCGATCATCGGCAACGGCTTCGACCTCGAGGTCCTCGACGTCCAGCGCCCGGTCTCCGGCCTCTGGAGCCACACCGTGCAGGTGCGCTCGGGTGAGGTCGGTGTCGGCGACGCGGCCACCACTGTCGTCGACGCGGAGTACCGCCGCGGTGCCACGCAGGCGCACTCGGCGACCCACCTCGTCAACGCCGCACTCCGTGACATCCTCGGCCCGGAGGCGCTGCAGGCCGGCTCCTACAACAAGTCCGGCTACATGCGCCTCGACTTCTCCTGGAGCCAGCCGATCTCGCTCGCGACGCGCTCCGAGATCGAAGAGGTCGTGAACACCGCGATCCGCTCCGACCTCGAGGTCTCGACGCGCGTGCTGCCCCTCGACCAGGCCAAGGAACTCGGCGCCCAGGCGCTCTTCGGCGAGAAGTACGGCGCCGAGGTCCGCATGGTCGACATCGGCGGCCCGTGGTCCCGCGAGCTCTGCGGTGGAACGCACGTCGCCTCGAGCGCGCAAGTCGGTCTGGTCAACCTGGTCGGTGAAGCCAGTGTCGGGTCGACCAACCGTCGTGTCGAGGCGCTCGTCGGCCTCGAGGGCTTCCGCGACCTCGCGGTCGAGCGCACCATCGTCTCGCAGCTCTCGAGTGCACTGAAGGCACCCCGCGACGACCTCCCGACCCGCGTCCAGTCCCTGATGGAGGACCTCCGCACCGCGCAGAAGCGCATCGCGGAGTTCGAGTCCGCGGGGCTGCAGCAGCGTGTGCCGACCATCGCCCGCCAGGCGACGACGATCGGCGGCACCACGGTCGTGGCCGAGTCGGTCGACGGCCTGAAGTCCGGTGACGACCTCCGCGCGCTCGCGACCGGTGTCCGTGGTCAGCTCGGCGACGGCGCCGCCGTGGTCGTCCTCGGTGCGGTCGTCAACGACAAGCCGGTCGTCATCGTCGCCACCAACGACGCCGCGCGCGCCGCCGGTGTGCAGGCCGGCCCCCTCGCCAAGGAAGCGGCCGGTGTCCTCGGCGGCGGTGGCGGCGGCAAGCCGGACCTCGCCCAGGGCGGCGGCACGGACCCGGCGGCACTCCCGGCGGCGCTCCGGGCGGTCACCGCTCGGCTCGCGGGCTGAGCGTGTCGATCCGCTCCGGGCGTCGGCTCGGCGTCGACGTCGGCCGTGCCCGGATCGGGGTCGCCGTGTGCGACCGCGACGGCCTGATCGCGACACCGGTGGAGACCGTCAAGCGCGACGACTCCGGCGACCTGGTCCGGATCCTCGCGATCGCGGACGAGTACGACGTGCTCGAGGTCGTGGTCGGCCTGCCGCTGTCGATGTCCGGCGGCGACACCCCGTCCACGACCGACGCACGCGAGTTCGCCGCGCGGATCGCGGAGCACCGGCCGGTGCGCCTCGTCGACGAGCGGCTGTCCACGGTGACCGCGCAGCGCGGCATGCGGCAGGCCGGGCGCAACGCCAAGAAGTCGCGGTCCGTGATCGACCAAGCGGCCGCTGTTATCATTCTGCAACATGCGCTCGACCACGAGCGCGCGTCCGGTGCCCCTCCTGGGGCCACGCTCCCCGAGTAGGGCTGCCCTCCCGCCGATCCGATCGGCGGTGCCCCCCGCGGAGCCTTCCCGACCGAGAGACCGAGGACCGTTGGCAGACGACCTGGACTGGAACGCGATCATCGCGCCCGGCAACGACGCCGAGCGGCAGGACCAGCAGTCCGCCGCCGGCGCATCAGACGACGCTCCTCGGTCCGCCGGGCCGGCAGACCCACCACTCTCCCGCCGGGAGGCCCGTGCCCGGGAAGCCGCATCGGCTCGCCGCGCTGAGCCCCCGGCTCCAGAGCCGGAACGGCCGGTCTCGCCGGCCGACGACGGCCAAGCGGAGCCGGCCGGTGAGCCGGCGGCGCCGGCCGCCGAACCGGTGGCGGAACCCACCGACGCGCTGCACCCCGAGCTGCACCCGGAGGTGCACGCGTTGCTCGGTCCGGACGACGGCGGGGCCGACGGGGGCGGTGGAGCCGCGGGAGGCGGCGGACGCGGGCGACGTGGCGGCGGCGGGCGAGCCTCCAGGCCGCCGCGGGAACCGCACCGACGGTCGCGTGGCGGACTGATCGCCGGGATCGTCATCGTCGCGGTCGTGCTGGCCGCCGGTGTCGGGGCGTACACGTTCGCGGCGCCGAAGGTGCAGCAGGTCATCGGCGCGCTGACCGGCGCCAAGGAGACCGACGACTACACCGGCTCCGGTACGTCGAAGGTCACCATCACGATCAAGCAGGGCGACATCGGCGAGGACGTCGCGAAGACCCTCCAGCGGAGCGGCGTCGTGAAGACCTCGTCCGCGTTCTACAAGCTGCTGCTGGCGTCCAGCGACGTCCAGTTCCAGCCGGGCTCGTACGCGATGAAGAAGCACATGAGCTCGAAGGCGGCACTGGCCGCGCTCCAGGACGACAAGAACAAGGTCACGGCGTCGATCGTGATCCCCGAGGGCACCGCGCTCAAGGACATCGAGGCGGGCATGGTCTCGAAGGCCGGCCTCAGCGAGGCCGAGGTGTCCGCGGCGGCGAAGGACCTCTCCGCCTACGACCTGCCGTCCGGCGTCACCACGCTCGAGGGCTGGTTGTTCCCGGCGACCTACCCGATCAACCCCGGGTGGACGGCGAAGCAGTACTTCCAGTCGATGGTCAGCACGATGAAGCAGCACCTCACCGCGGCCGGCGTCGCCGAGGCCGACCAGGAGCACGTCATCGTGTTCGCGTCGCTCGTGCAGAAGGAAGCAGGGCTCGCGGCGGACTACCCGAAGGTCGCGCGGGTCTTCCAGAACCGTCTCGACCAGGGCATGAAGCTGCAGTCCGACGCCACGGTCGCGTACGGCACCGGCAACACGCACCGGGTGACGACGACCGACGCCGAGCGGAACGACGCGTCGAACGTGTACAACACCTACCAGCACGCCGGGCTGCCGCCCGCGCCGATCTCGAACCCGGGTGACATCGCCATCAAGGCCGTCACCGCGCCCGCGACCGGCAACTGGCTGTACTTCGTGACCGTGAACCTCGAGACGGGTGAGACCGCGTTCTCGGACACGTACGCGCAGCACGAGGTCGCCGTCAAGCAGTTCCAGGCGTGGCTCCGCGCACACCCCTCCTACCAGTAGCGTGGCGTCCTCCCACGGGCGCGTCTTCGAGCCGACGCCTGTGGGAGGATGGACACCATGCTTCGTTGGTTGACCGCTGGTGAGTCCCACGGACCCGAACTGATCGCGATGCTCGAGGGCCTGCCCGCCGGCGTCCCGGTGTCGTTCGAGTCCATCCGTACCGACCTCGCGCGGCGCAAGCTCGGCTACGGCCGCGGCTCCCGCATGAAGTTCGAGCAGGACGAGTTGCACGTGTCCGGCGGCGTCCGCCACGGGTACTCCCTCGGCAGTCCGATCGCCATCCGCATCGGCAACACCGAATGGCCCAAGTGGGTCGAGGTGATGAACCCGGAGCCCGTCGAGGAGACCGAGCTCTCCCGTGGCCGCAGTGCGCCCCTGACGCGCCCCCGCCCGGGTCACGCCGACCTGGTCGGCATGCAGAAGTACGGCTTCGACGAAGCCCGCCCGATCCTCGAGCGCGCCTCGGCACGAGAGACCGCTGCCCGCGTCGCGCTCGGCGCCGTCGCGAAGTCCTTCCTCGCCGAGCTCGGCATCCGGTCCGTCGCGCACACCCTGCAGGTCGGGACCGTCCGCGTGCCGGACGGCACCGCGCTCCCGCAGCCGGACGACGTCGACCGCCTCGACGAGGACCAGCTGCGGTGCTTCGACGCGGAGACGTCGGCCCGCATGGTCACCGAGGTCGAAGCCGCCAAGAAGGACGGGGACACCCTCGGCGGTGTCGTCGAGGTGCTCTTCTACGGCGTCCCGCCGGGGCTCGGCTCGCACGTGCAGTGGGACCGCCGACTCGACGCACGGCTCGCCGCAGCGATCATGGGCATCCAGGCGATCAAGGGCGTCGAGGTCGGTGACGGCTTCCAGACCGCCGGCCGCCGCGGCTCCGAGGCGCACGACGAGCTCTACCGCGAAGACGGCGAGATCATCCGCACGAGCGACCGTGCCGGCGGCACCGAGGGCGGCATGTCCACGGGCACCGTGCTCCGGGTCCGCGCGGGCATGAAGCCGATCGCGACCATCCCGCACGCGCTGCACACCATCGACGTCACCACGGGTGAGGACGCCTCGGCGCACCACCAGCGGTCCGACGTCTGCGCGGTCCCCGCAGCGGGCGTCGTGGCAGAGGCGATGGTCGCACTGGTGCTCGCCGACGCCGTGCTCGAGAAGTTCGGTGGCGACAACGTCGTGGAGACCAAGCGCAACCTCGAGTCGTACCTGGCCTCGATCCCGGAGACCCTGCGCTCCCGTCGGACCGAGCCGGCTGCGCACTCGTCGTCCTGGTGAGCACGGAGGGCGTCGGCACCCCGACGGCCCCGACCGCGCCCGTCGTCATCATCGGTCCGATGGGCGCGGGCAAGTCGAGCGTCGGCAAGCGCGTGGCGAAGCAGCTCGGCGTGCCGTTCACCGACACGGACCGCGTCATCGTCCGTGAGCACGGGCCGATCCCCGGGATCTTCGCGGACCGCGGGGAGCCGGCGTTCCGTGCCCTCGAAGCCGAGGCGGTCCGTCAGGCGATGGCGACCGGCGGCGTGATCGCCGTCGGTGGTGGCGCCGTCACGCACGCCGCCACCCGCGAGGCACTGGGCGGCGCGCGGGTCGTGCTGCTCACGGTCTCACCGGAAGCCGTCGCCGAACGCATCACCGGGTCCGACCGACCCCTACTTGCGTCGGGCGGCATCGACGCGTGGCAGACCATCATGGACGAGCGCGCCGCGACCTACGCGGAACTCGCGCACACCGTCGTCGACACCTCTCGTCGGCCGATGTCCCACGTCGTCGACGACGTGGTGACCTGGCTGACGAGCACCGAAGGAGCACCGTGACCGAGTCGATCCTGCCCGAGGGCACCACCGAGATCCGCGTCGGCGGGGACGACGGGTACGTCGTCGCAGTCGGTACCGGGCTGCTCGGCTCCGTGCCGGCGCTGCTCGGACCGCGGGTCGCGAAGGTGCTCATCGTGCACGCACCGACGCTGGGCGCCCGCGCGGAGGAACTGCGCGTGCAGCTCGTCGACGCCGGCCTCGAGGCGCTCATCGCCGAGGTCCCGGACGCCGAGGGAGCCAAGCGCGTCGAGGTCGCCGCGTTCTGCTGGCAGATCATGGGCCAGTCGGACTTCACCCGCACCGACGCCGTCATCGGCCTCGGCGGGGGAGCCGTCACCGACCTCGCCGGGTTCGTCGCAGCGACGTGGCTCCGCGGCGTGCCGTACATCGCGATCCCGACCAGCGTCCTCGGCATGGTCGACGCGAGTGTCGGCGGCAAGACCGGCATCAACACGAACGAGGGCAAGAACCTCGTCGGGGCCTTCTTCGCCCCCAAGGCGGTCGTCGCGGACATCGACCTGGTCCGCACCCTGCCGAAGAACGACGTCCTGACCGGGTTCGCCGAGATCGTCAAGGCCGGGTTCATCGCCGTCCCGGAGATCCTCGACGTGATCGAGGCCGACGTCGAGCGTGCGACCGACCCCACCACGCCGGAGTTCCGCCGCGTCGTCGAGCTGGCGATCGAGCTGAAGGCGCAGGTGGTGTCGGACGACTTCACCGAGCAGGGCCGCCGCGAGATCCTGAACTACGGCCACACCCTCGGCCACGCGATCGAGCACGCCGAGCGGTACCAGTGGCGCCACGGTGCTGCGGTGTCGGTCGGCATGGTGTTCGCGGCCGAACTGGCCCGTCTCACCGGGCACCTCGACGACGCGACCGTCGATCGGCACCGGGCGATCCTGGAGTCGCTGTCGCTGCCGACGACGTACCCGCTCGGCCGTTGGGAGGGGCTGCTCGCGACCATGCGCCGTGACAAGAAGGCCCGCGCCGGGATGCTCCGGTTCATCATCCTCGACGGTGTCGGCAAGCCGACCACGCTCGAGGGTCCCGAGGACCACCTCCTCTTCACCGCGTACCAGGAGGTCGGGGTCTAGCCGACCCGCTACCGGAGCACCCGGAGCGTCCGCCGCCACCACCACTTCACGTGCATCGACACCGTGACGACTCCGGTGCGCTCGTACTCCCGCCATTCGTCGACGGTCGCCCCTTCTTGCCAGGCATCGAGCACTTTGTCGTCCTCTTCGGTGCCGTTGACGTCGAACACCGGTCGGTCGGGCAGCGGGGCGAACAACGGCATCAGGGTTCCTCCTGGTCGTGCGGCGGGTGGTGGCGGTCGAGTACATGGCGCCGGAGAGCTCGGCGTGCGAGTTCCTGGTCCGGCTTGGGCGCCCACCGTACGTCGATGAGGCGCTGGAGGACAGTTCTCGAGATGTCGTATTCGGACTGGCTCCGGTTCGCGCGAACCGCCCAGGTCAGTCGTTCCCATGCGTGGTTCCGGTCGGCGGCGCGGCGGGCCTGGAACGCGCCGAACCAGCTGACCACGGCGGCCGCGATGGCGGCGGCAGCCGCGACGGCGGCGGCGATGAGTGCTGTGTCCATGGGACGAGCGTGACGCCCTGGCGGCGGTCGACCGACGGGGGCGAGCCGACCTGTGGAGGGGGAGCCGTGCCTCCCGGCTGTGGAGGAACGACCCGGGGAAGCCCAGGCCGGGGGAGCATGCTGGCCGTGTGCCCAACCCACCCCGCCTGAGCGACCTCGGCGGCGGCCCGACCGTGGACGCGGGGACCCTCAGGACCCGCGCGCGCCGCTTCGCCGAACTCCTCGCCATCGCCCGCCGCCACGGCCTCGTCCCCTTCCGCCGCCTCGACTTCACCCGCGACCCGGAGACCTCCGACACGCGCCGTGACCAGGCCGAGCACCTGCGCCGCGCGCTCGAGGAAGCGGGCGGCGGGTTCGTGAAGATGGGCCAGCTGCTCTCCACGCGCGACGACCTGCTGCCCGACGAGTGGACCGAGGGGCTCGCGCACCTGCAGCGGAACGTCACGCCGGCGGACCCGACGGCGGTCGCCGAGCTCCTCGCACGGGAACTGCACGCTCCCGTCGACCAGGTCTTCCAGTCCTTCGACAACACACCGGTCGCGGCCGCGTCCATCGCGCAGGTGCACCGTGCGCGGCTGCACGACGGCACCGCGGTGGCCGTGAAGGTGCAGCGCCCCGGCATCGACGACGCGGTCCGGCGTGACGTGGACATCGCGCTGCGGGTCGTCAAGTTCATGGCGCGCACCTCCGCCGAAGCGCGACAGGTCGGCGTGCAGGACGTCGCGGCGCAGTACGCGGCCGACCTGATCCGGCAGGTCGACTTCGGGTCGGAGCTCCGGAACCTCGAGACCCTCCGCGCGGCACAGGCCAGGAGCGCCCGTCCGGACGAGATCCGGTTCCCCGATCCCTACCCGGAGCTGTCCGGCCGGCGCGTCCTGGTGATGGAGTTCCTCGAGGGCGACACGCTCAGCGCGATCCGGGCGTCCCGCGCAGACCGCGACCTGGACGAGCCGATGCGGGCGATCCTCCGGGCGTTCCTCCGGCAGGTCGTGTTCGACGGGGTCTACCACGGCGACCTGCACCCCGGGAACGTCCTGCTGCTGCCCGACGGCCGACCGGCGCTCATCGACTTCGGGTCGGTCGGGCGCCTCGACCCCGGGCTCCGCGACGTCGTGCAGGAACTGCTGGCCGCGTACATCCAGGACGACACCGCCCGCATCGCCGACGCGGTGCTGCGGATGGCACCGGTCCGACGTGCCGAGGACGAGCCGGACTTCCGTCGCGACATCGCCCGGTTCGTCGCCGACGAGCTCGGACCCGGCGCGCGCATCGGGGTGGAGACCGTCGACGACGCGGTCGAGGTGTTCGGGCGGTACCGGCTGAAGGCGCCGCCGGACTTCGTGGCGGCTGCGCGGGCACTCGCGATCTTCGAGGGGACGCTCCGCAGTCTTGTGCCCTCGTTCGACCTGCTCGAGGAGTCCCGGAACCTGGCGCGCGAGCAGATCCGCGACCAGCTCCGCCCGAGTGTCCTGCGGGACGTCGCAGCACGCGAGCTCTTCGGCCTGTTCTCGACCGTCAGACGACTGCCGCGGCGGGTCGACCGCATCGGGGAGGCGATCGAGCACGGCCGGCTCTCGGTGAACATCCGCCTCCTCTCCGACCGGCGGGACCGGCAGACCCTGTCCGGGATGATCCGGCGGGTCCTCCTGGTGCTGCTCGGTTCCGGTGCCGGGATCCTGGCGATCGTCTACCTGGCGTCGCCGGCTCGTCCCACCGCCGTCATCGGCACCGGGACGGCCGGTGGGCTGCTCGGGGGAGCGGCGGTGGTGCTGCTCGTCTGGGCCGCGATCGACGCGTGGCGTGCCCGCCGACGGGACTGAGCCGGTCGGCTACACTCGACCGGGGCGCGCAGCCGCCCGCACACTTCATTCATCAACACGAATTGGACATCGACACCCATGGCCAGTACCACTGACATCAAGAACGGCGCCGTTCTCATCATCGACGGGCAGCTCTGGTCGGTCGTCGAGTTCCAGCACGTGAAGCCCGGCAAGGGTGGTGCGTTCGTCCGCACCAAGCTGAAGAACGTCGTCTCCGGCAAGGTCGTCGACCGCACGTTCAACGCGGGCGCGAAGATCGAGACCGCGACGGTCGACCGCCGCGACTACCAGTTCCTCTACGAGGACGGCGACTCCTACGTGTTCATGGACACCGACACCTACGACCAGATCCCGGTCCCCGCGACCGTCGTCGGCGACGCGAAGAACTTCCTCCTCGAGTCCGCGATGGTCACCATCGCGATGAACGAGGGCAACCCGCTCTACATCGAGCTCCCGACGTCGATCGTCACCGAGATCGAGACCGAGCCGGGCCTGCAGGGCGACCGTTCGTCCGGTGGCACGAAGCCCGCGACGATCAAGGCCACCGGCTACCAGATCCAGGTGCCGCTGTACCTCGAGACGGACACCAAGGTGAAGATCGACACGCGCGACGGCAACTTCCTCGGCCGCGTCAACGACTAGGCGCTGACCGTATGAGTGCTCGTTCGAAGGCCCGCAAGCGCGCCCTCGACATGCTGTACGTGGCCGAGGTCCGGGAACTCCCGATCGCGGACGTCCTCGCCACGGAGACCGTCCGGCACCTCGACCAGCCCGAGCGTGCGTCCAGCTGGGACTACGCCCGGCAGGTCGTCACCGGCGTCGAGGACGCCCGCGCGGAGATCGACGCGGTGATCGTCGAACACGCCCAGGGCTGGTCGATCCCGCGGATGCCGGTCCTCGACCGCTGCATCCTCCGGATGGGCGTGTGGGAGATCCGGTTCAACCCGGAGGTCCCGGACGCCGTCGCCATCGCCGAGGCGGTCGAGCTCGCGCAGTCGCTGTCCACCGAGGAGTCGGCGGGCTTCGTCAACGGCGTGCTCGGAGCGATCGCCGGGGGCCGTGCACCGTCCGGTCGGTCGGTCGCAGGGGACCAGGAGTCCCGGTAGGGTTGACCACGTCAGCATCCTTTAAATGCCGTCCTGAGAGGCGGGGAAGGAGGTCGGCGTGGGTACCAGAACGGTCCTGCAGCACTCCGACATCACGCGTGCTCTGACACGCATCGCGCACGAGATCCTCGAGGCCAACCACGGCGCCTCGGACCTGGTGCTCCTCGGCATCCCGACCCGGGGTGCCGTCCTCGCGGAGCGGCTCGGCCGCATCCTCGCGGACATCGAACCCGAGTGGGACGGCCGCGTCGGCACGCTCGACGTGACGATGCACCGCGACGACCTCGGTCGCGGCATCGGCCGGGCGCCGCACCGGACGACCATCCCCGCCGGCGGCATCGACGGCCGGGTCGTCGTCCTGGTCGACGACGTGCTGTACTCGGGGCGCACGGTCCGAGCGGCCCTCGACGCCCTGCAGAACATCGGTCGGCCGCGGGCGGTCCGCCTCGCCGTGCTCGTGGACCGCGGGCACCGGGAACTCCCGATCCGTGCGGACCACGTCGGCAAGAACCTGCCGACCGCGTCCGACGAGCGCGTCACCCTCCGGCTCACCGAGACCGACGGCGCCGACGAGGTCGTCATCGAACAGCCGCAGCAGCCGCAGCAGCCGCCGCCGCAGCTGCAGCAGCAGCAGCAGCAGCCGGCACCGGGAGGCGTCGCGTGAAGCACCTCCTCTCCACCGCCGACCTCTCCCGCGCCGACGCGATCCAGATCCTCGACGTCGCCGAGGAGATGGCCGAGGTCAACCAGCGCGAGGTCCGGAAGCTCCCGGCCCTCCGCGGCAAGACCGTCGTGAACCTCTTCTTCGAGGACTCCACCCGCACGCGGATCTCCTTCGAGGCCGCCGCGAAGCGCCTCTCCGCCGACGTCATCAACTTCGCCGCGAAGGGCTCCAGCGTCTCCAAGGGCGAGTCGCTCAAGGACACCGTGCAGACCCTCGGCGCGATGGGCATCGACGGCATCGTCATGCGCCACGGCGCCTCCGGTGCACCCCGGGTGCTCGCCGACGCGGACTGGATCGACGTCCCGGTGGTGAACGCCGGCGACGGCACGCACGAGCACCCGACGCAAGCGCTCCTCGACGCGTTCACGATGCGGCGGCGGCTGCACGGCGCCGGCAGTCGCGGGCAGGCGCTCGACGGGGTCCGTGTCCTCATCGTCGGCGACGTGCTGCACAGCCGCGTCGCCCGCAGCAACGCGTGGCTCCTCCGCACCCTCGGCGCGAGCGTGACCTTCGCGGCCCCGCCGACGCTGCTGCCCGTCACGACGACCCCGTTCGGCGCCGCCGTGCACCACGACCTCGACACCGCCCTCGCCGAGGACCCGGACGTCGTGATGACGCTCCGCATCCAGCAGGAGCGCATGAACGACGCCTTCTTCCCGAACCCGCGCGAGTACACACGCCACTGGGGCCTCACCGCCGCGCGGTTCGCGCGGCTCTCCGAGCGCACGCTCGTGATGCACCCCGGGCCGATGAACCGCGGCCTGGAGATCGCCGGCGTCGCCGCCGACTCGCCCGCATCGACGATCGTCGAGCAGGTCGAGCACGGCGTCTCCGTCCGGATGGCCGTCCTGTACCTGGCCCTCACGGGCGACCTGGGCCTCACGGGCGCAGGCGCCCCGTCCGGCACCGACCAGAAGGAGTCCGTCGCATGACCGCTCACCTCATCCGCGGCGCGCAGCTGGTCGACGGCTCGCGTGCCGACATCCGCCTGGAGGGACGGCGCATCACCGCGATCGGGTCCGGTCTCGACGCGGCCGGCGCCACCATCGTGGACGCGGACGGCCTGATCGCCCTGCCCGGTCTCGTGGACCTGCACACCCACCTCCGCGAGCCCGGTCACGAGGAGTCCGAGACGGTCCTGTCCGGCTCGCGCGCCGCGGCCGCTGGCGGCTTCACCGCCGTGAACGCGATGGCGAACTCGAGCCCGGTCGCGGACACCGCGGGCGTGGTGGAGCAGGTCCAGGCGCTCGGCGACGACGCGGGCTACGTCACGGTCCGCCCGATCGGCGCCGTCTCGCAGGGCCTGCAGGGCACGCACCTGTCCGAGATCGGTGCGATGGCGACCTCGCGGGCGAAGGTCCGGGTGTTCTCCGACGACGGTTCGTGCGTGTCCGACCCGCTCCTGATGCGCCGGGCGCTCGAGTACATCAAGGGCTTCGGCGGTGTCCTCGCGCAGCACGCACAAGAGCCCCGCCTGACCATCGGCGCGCAGATGAACGAGGGTCGTCTGTCCTCGGAGCTCGGCCTCGCCGGGTGGCCCGCCGTGGCGGAGGAGGCGATCATCGCCCGGGACGTCCTGCTCGCCGACCACGTCGGAGCACGCCTGCACGTGTGCCACGTCTCGACGGCCGGCAGCGTCGAGGTGATCCGCTGGGCCAAGTCCCGCGGGATCGACGTCACGGCAGAGGTCACGCCGCACCACCTGGTGCTCACCGAGGACCTCATCGCGGGGATCGACGGTGCTCCCGGGTACGACGCCCGCTACAAGGTGAACCCGCCGCTCCGTGCTCGTGAGGACGTGGACGCCCTCCGCGCCGCCCTCGCCGACGGCACGATCGACATCGTCGCGACGGACCACGCACCGCACACGGCAGAGGCGAAGTGCTGCGAGTGGCCGGCGGCCGCGAACGGCATGGTCGGTCTCGAGTCCGCGCTGAGCGTCGTCCAGGCCGCGGTGGTCGAGGACGGCCGCCTCGACTGGGCCGACATCGCCCGCGTGCTCTCGAGCGCTCCCGCCCGGATCGGCCAGGTCGAGGGCCACGGTCAGGCGATCGCCGAGGGCGCCCCCGCGGAGATCACCCTCTACGACCCGAGCGCGAGCCGCGAGTTCGCCGTCACCGACCTCGCCGGGCAGTCGCAGAACTCGCCCTACCTCGGGATGCGCCTGCCCGGGCGCGTCGTCGCGACGTTCCACCACGGGTACCCGACGGTGCTCGACGGCGCGGTCGTCGACGCGGAGACCATCGCAGCAGCCGCTGCCGCAGCGCGGACGGCGGTGACCGCGTGAGCGGCGACGCCGCACGCTGGCTCCTCGGCGGCGTGATCCTCCTCGCGGTGGCCGCGCTGTTCGTGGCCATGGCGCGCACGTGGCGGACGCGGGTGCGCAAGCAGACGGAAGCCGTGCCTCCCGTCAGCGTGCCGTCCGACGTCGGACCGGCGGCCGGGTCGTGGGACGGCTTCACCGTCGCGACGACCCGCGCCGACCTGCCGCTCGAACGCATCACCGCCGGCGGACTCGGCTTCCGCGGTCGCGGCGGCGTGACCGTCCACGACGACGGCGTCGTCCTGCACCTCGCCGGCGCGGACGACCGCTGGCTCGCCGCGGACGCGCTCCGCGGCGCCGACCGCGCCACGTGGGCCATCGACCGTGTGGTCGAACCCGGGGGACTGGTCCGTCTGCGATGGACGGCGACCGGCGCCGCAGGTGCGACGGACCTCGACACCTACTTCCGGTTCCCGGAGGACGACGCAGCAGCACTGCGGGCGCTCCAGGAGCTGGCGACGAAGCACAACCACCCGCACACCGCGGGCGAAGGGACGAACTGATGACACGCGAACGGGCCGTGCTGGTCCTCGAGGACGGCACCCGCTACGACGGATGGGCCTACGGCGCCCGCGGACGCACCCTCGGCGAGGTCGTCTTCGCAACCGGGATGACCGGGTACCAGGAGACGCTGACCGATCCGTCCTACGCCGGGCAGATCGTGGTGCAGACCGCGCCGCACATCGGCAACACGGGTGTGAACGACGAGGACCCCGAGTCCCGTCGCATCTGGGTCGCCGGGTACGTGGTGCGCGACCCCAGCCGCGTGGTGTCGAACCACCGTGCGAACGCCTCGCTCGACGACCACCTGGAGCGCGACGGCATCGTCGGGATCTCAGGGATCGACACCCGCGCGATCACCCGCCGGATCCGTGACGCCGGCGCGATGAAGGGCGGCGTGTTCAGCGGCCCGGACGCGGCCCTGTCGCCCGAGGAGCAGGGCCGGCTCGTGCGCGAGCAGGTCGACATGGCGGGGCAGAGCCTCTCCGCGGCGGTCTCCACCGCCGAGCCGTACGTCGTCCCCGCCGTCGGCGAGCAGATCGGCACGCTCGCCGTGCTCGACCTCGGCGTCAAGGCGTCGACCACGCGCTACCTCGCCGCCCGCGGCTTCGAGGTGCACGTGCTGCCGCAGGACTCGACGATCGAGGCGCTCCGCGACCTCGCGCCGGACGCCCTGTTCTACTCGAACGGCCCGGGTGACCCGGCCGCGTCGGAGTCGCAGGTCGCGCTGCTGCAGGAGAGCCTCCGCGACGGCCGCCCGTTCTTCGGCATCTGCTTCGGCAACCAGCTCCTCGGCCGCGCGCTCGGCTTCGGCACCTACAAGCTGCCCTTCGGCCACCGCGGCATCAACCAGCCGGTGCTCGACACCACCACCGGCAAGGTCGAGATCACGAGCCAGAACCACGGCTTCGCGGTCGACGCCCCCGTCGGCGAGGTGCTCGAGTCCCCGGTCGGCTTCGGTCGCGTCGAGGTCTCGCACTACTCGCTCAACGACAACGTCGTCGAGGGCCTCCGCGCGCTCGACATCCCGGCGTTCAGCGTGCAGTACCACCCCGAGGCGGCCGCCGGACCGCACGACAGCATGTACCTGTTCGACCGCTTCCGGGACATGGTCGTGGCGCGCAACGAGGGCCGTCCGCTGGACGCAGCCACCGCCGACGCGACCACCCCCGCAGCCGACGTCACGAAGGAAGGCAACTGATGCCGAAGCGCCCTGACATCAACTCCGTCCTGGTCATCGGCTCCGGCCCGATCGTCATCGGGCAGGCCGCCGAGTTCGACTACTCCGGCACCCAGGCCTGCCGTGTCCTCCGCGCCGAGGGCATCCGCGTGATCCTCGTCAACCCGAACCCGGCGACGATCATGACGGACCCGGACTTCGCCGACGCCACCTACATCGAGCCGATCACGAACGCCTCGATCGAGGAGATCATCCGCATCGAGCAGCCGGACGCGATCCTGCCGACGCTCGGCGGCCAGACCGCGCTGAACGCCGCGATCGCGCTCGACGAGGCCGGCATCCTCGCCGAGCACGGTGTCGAGCTCATCGGCGCCAAGGTCGACGCGATCCAGCGCGGCGAGGACCGGCAGCTCTTCAAGGAGCTCGTGCTCGAGTCCGGCGCCGACGTGGCCCGCAGCCACATCGCCCACACGCTCGAAGAAGCCAAGGAGTTCGCGAAGGACCTCGGCTACCCGCTCGTCGTCCGCCCGTCCTTCACCATGGGCGGTCTCGGCTCCGGCTTCGCGTACACCGAGGAAGAGCTGATCCGGTTCGTCGGTGACGGGCTGCAGTCCAGCCCGACGACCGAGGTCCTGCTCGAGGAGTCGATCCTCGGCTGGAAGGAGTACGAGCTCGAGCTGATGCGGGACAACTACGACAACACCGTCGTGGTCTGCTCCATCGAGAACGTCGACCCGGTCGGCGTGCACACCGGCGACTCGATCACCGTCGCCCCCGCGCTCACGCTGACCGACCGCGAGTACCAGAACATGCGGAACATCGGCATCGACATCATCCGTCGCGTCGGTGTCGACACCGGTGGCTGCAACATCCAGTTCGCCGTCGACCCGGCGAACGGCCGTCTCATCGTCATCGAGATGAACCCCCGTGTCTCGCGCTCCAGCGCGCTGGCGTCGAAGGCGACGGGCTTCCCGATCGCGAAGATCGCCGCGAAGCTCGCCATCGGGTACCGCCTCGACGAGATCCAGAACGACATCACCCGGGTCACCCCGGCGAGCTTCGAGCCGACGCTCGACTACGTCGTCGTGAAGACCCCGCGCTTCGCGTTCGAGAAGTTCCCGGCCGCCGACGCCACCCTGACCACGACGATGAAGAGCGTCGGCGAGGCGATGGCCATCGGCCGGAACTTCGCCACCGCCCTGCAGAAGTCGCTCCGCTCGCTCGAGAAGCGCGGCTCGAGCTTCCACTGGGACACCCCGGCGGCCGAGCTCGACAAGGACGCCCTCCTCGAGAAGTCGAAGATCCCGACCGACGGCCGCATCGTCACGGTGCAGCAGGCGCTCTACGCCGGTGCCACCGTCGAAGAGGTCTTCGCGGCGAACGCGATCGACCCGTGGTACCTCGACCAGATCGTGCTGATCAACGAGGTCGCGGCCGAGGTCCGGGACGCCGAGACCCTCGACGCGGACACGATCCGCTGGGCCAAGGAGCACGGCTTCAGCGACATCCAGATCGCGTCGCTGCGGAGCACCGCCGACCAGCAGGTCACCGAGCAGCAGGTCCGCGACGCCCGGCACGAGCTCGGCATCCGCCCGGTCTTCAAGACGGTCGACACCTGCGCCGGCGAGTTCCCGGCCCTGACGCCGTACCACTACTCGTCCTACGACACCGAGACCGAGGTCGCCCCGTCGAGCCGCAAGAAGGTCGTCATCCTCGGCTCCGGCCCGAACCGCATCGGCCAGGGCGTCGAGTTCGACTACTCCTGCGTGCACGCGTCCTTCGCGCTGAGCGACGCCGGGTTCGAGACGATCATGATCAACTGCAACCCTGAGACGGTCTCCACCGACTACGACACCTCGGACCGGCTGTACTTCGAGCCCCTGACCACCGAGGACGTCCTCGAGGTCATCGAGGCCGAGGCCGCGTCCGGCGAACTCGTCGGTGTCGTCGTGCAGCTCGGCGGCCAGACGGCCCTCGGGCTCGCGAAGCCGCTCGAGGCCGCCGGGATCCCGATCCTCGGCACCAGCCCGACGGCGATCGACTCCGCCGAGGAGCGCGGTCAGTTCTCCGCGATCCTCGACGCGGCCGGGCTGCTCGCGCCGCGGAACGGCACCGCGCACGACCTGGAGAGCGCGACCGCCGTCGCCGAGGAGATCGGGTACCCGGTCCTCGTCCGCCCGTCGTTCGTGCTCGGCGGCCGTGGCATGGAGATCGTCTACGACGCCACCGCGATGGCCGACTACTTCGGCCGGATGGCCGACCAGGCGATCATCGGCCCGGACCTGCCGCTCCTGGTGGACCGGTTCCTCGACGACGCCGTGGAGATCGACGTCGACGCGCTGTTCGACGGCGAGCGGCTCTACATCGGCGGCATCATGGAGCACATCGAAGAGGCGGGCATCCACTCGGGTGACTCGTCCTGCACGCTCCCGCCGGTCGGTCTCGGCCGCGGCGAGATCCAGGCGGTCGTCGACGCCACCGAGAAGATCGCGCGCGGCATCGGCGTGCGCGGGCTCCTCAACGTGCAGTTCGCGATCGGCGCCGGCGTGCTCTACGTGCTCGAGGCGAACCCCCGCGCCAGCCGCACCGTGCCGTTCGTCTCGAAGGCGCTCGGCATCGCCCTGGCGAAGGCGGCCGCCCGGATCATGACCGGCACCTCGGTCGACGCCCTCGTCGAGGAAGGGCTCCTGCCCGCCCGCGACGGCGCGTTCGTGCCGGCGCAGGCCCCGGTCGCGGTCAAGGAAGCGGTGCTGCCGTTCCGCCGCTTCCGCACCGCCGAGGGCCAGGTCGTCGACTCGGTGCTCAGCCCCGAGATGCGCTCCACCGGTGAGGTCATGGGCATCGACCGCGACTTCCCGCGGGCGTTCCTCAAGTCCCAGATCGCGGCGTACGGCGGGCTGCCGACCAGCGGCACCGTGTTCGTGAGCGTCGCGGACACCGACAAGCGCGCCATCGTGCTGCCCGTGCACCGGCTGCAGCAGCTCGGCTTCACGATCACCGCGACCGAGGGCACCGCCGAGGTGCTCCGCCGCAACGGCATCCTCGTCGACGTGGTCGGCAAGTACAGCCAGGGCGGCGAGAGCGTCGTCGACCTGCTCGCGCGCAACGAGGTCGACATCGTGATCAACACGCCGAGCGGCGCGTCGGGTCGTGCGGACGGCTACGAGATCCGCGCGGCCACGGTCGCCGCGGACAAGCCGCTGTTCACGACGATCGCGCAGCTCGGCGCGGCCGTCGCGGCGATCGAGACGATCGGCACCGCGCACAGCGTGCGCAGCCTGCAGGACTACGCGCTCGAGCGGGCGGGCTGGTGACGGAGGGCCCCGTGGACGCTGCGCAGCCTGGGCCCACGCCGCCGGTTCCGGACCGACGCGCCAGCGGCGGGACGGCCGTGCCGGTGGGGGGAGGGCCGACCCCGTTCGGCGTCCGGCTCGCCGCCGCCATCGGGTCGCGTTCCGCCCTGTGCGTCGGGATCGACCCCCATGCCGCCACCCTGGCGGCGTGGGGGCTCGGTCGCGACGAGGCGGGGCTGACCGCGTTCGGCGCGACGCTCGTGGACGCGGCCGCCGGCCGCGCCGCGGTCGTGAAGCCGCAGGTCGCCTTCTTCGAGGCGGCCGGGGTGGCCGGCTACCGCGCGCTCGACGCGACGATCCGTCGGGCACGCGATGCGGGCCTCCTGGTCGTCGCCGACGTGAAGCGGGGCGACATCGGCTCGACCGGTGACGACTACGCGACCGCGTGGATCGACGCCGACGGGCCGTTCGCAGCCGACGCGATGACGGTGTCGCCGTACCTCGGGTACGGGTCCCTGCGCGGCACGATCGACGTGGCCCGGCGGAACGGCGCCGGCGTGTTCGTGCTCGCCGCGACGAGCAACCCCGAGGCCCGGGTGCTCCAGACGGCGGTCCTGGCGGAGGGGCCGCGTGCCGGGCGCTCCGTCGCTGCCGGTATCGTTCTGGACGTGGCAGACGACAACCCGGCCGTGGACGACCAGGCCATCGGGGACGTCGGGCTCGTGCTCGGCGCCACCCTCGACCTGACGGACTTCGGCATCGGCGCGGACGAGATCGGCACGTCGCCGGTCCTCGCACCGGGCTTCGGTGCCCAGGGCGCCCGCATCGAGGACCTCAGTGCCCTGTACGGCTCGCGTGCCGAACAGGTGCTCGTGAGCGAGTCCCGCGGGCTCCTGACCGACGGCCCGGACGGCGTGGCGGCCCTGGTG
Source organism: Curtobacterium sp. PhB130 (assembly GCF_003755165.1). NCBI lineage: Bacteria > Bacillati > Actinomycetota > Actinomycetes > Micrococcales > Microbacteriaceae > Curtobacterium > Curtobacterium sp. PhB130. The sequence goes on from NZ_RKII01000010.1 coordinate 180,763, forward strand.
GCCGACCGTGCGGACCGGATCCGTCTTGCGCTGGCGTCCGACGGCGGGTCGGCCGCATGACGGACGACCGCACGGACCTCCCCGCGCACCGCAACCCGCCGGAGGTGGACCGGGCCGCCGCTGCCCGTGCCGCCGTCGCCGCCCGTCGCGCCCGCGCCGCCGTCAAGGCCGCCGTCGCGTCGGGGGAGCGGTCCGCGCTCGACGTCGCCCGTGCCGCCTGGGACGAGGACGTCACCGCCGAGACCGCCGCGGAGCGCTCGCTCCGGGTCCGCGACCTGCTGACGAGCCTGAGCGGCATCGGCCCGGCCCGTGCCGAGACCATCATGGGGACGCTCCGCATCGCGCCGTCGAAGCGGCTCGGCGGACTCGGCAGCCGGCAGCGTGCCGCACTGGCCGAGTGGCTGGCCGCCCGTGGCCGGAAGCGTGGCACCTCGAAGCTCGTCGTCCTCGCCGGACCCACCGCGGTCGGCAAGGGCACGGTCAGCGCGTACATCCGCGAGCAGTACCCGGACGTGAACCTCAGCGTGTCCGCGACGACCCGGAAGCCCCGCCCGGGCGAGGTCGACGGCGTGCACTACTACTTCGTCGACGACGCCGAGTTCGACCGGATGATCCGGGAACGCGAGCTGCTCGAGTGGGCGACCGTGCACAACTCGTACCGGTACGGCACTCCGCGGCCGCCGATCGACCGCGCGCTCGACGCCGGCGACAAGGTGATGCTCGAGATCGACCTGCAGGGTGCCCGGCAGGTGCGGGACGCCATGCCCGAGGCCGTGCTCGTCTTCCTGCTGCCGCCCACGTGGGAAGAACTGGTCCGCCGGCTCATCGGCCGCGGCACCGAGTCCTCCGAGGAACAGGCCCGTCGGCTCGAGACCGCGAAGGTCGAACTCGCCGCCCAGGACGAGTTCGACGTGCGGATCGTGAACTCCGATGTCGGCACCGCGGCACGTGAGGTCGTAGACTTGTTCACTGCGCCCTAGCCGGGAGCGCGCGCCGTGCCCACGGGCACGACTCATCCTTCGTTGACTGGAGACACCATGGCCAACCCCCAGGGCATCATCGACCCGCCCATCGACGACCTGCTGTCCAAGGTCGAGTCGAAGTACGCGCTCGTCATCTTCGCGTCGAAGCGTGCGCGCCAGATCAACGACTACTACGCCGACCTGCACGAGGGCTCGCTCTTCGACAACGTCGGTCCGCTCGTCGACTCCACGATCGACGACAAGCCGCTGTCGGTGGCCCTCCACGAGATCAACGAGGACAAGCTCACCGTCACCAAGCAGCAGCCGCAGCCCACCGTCTGATCCCGGTGACGTCCAGCACGCTGCGCCTCTTCACGTCCGAGTCGGTGACGGAGGGGCACCCCGACAAGATCTGCGACCAGATCTCGGACAGCATCCTCGACGCCCTGCTCACGGTGGACCCGCACGCGCGCGTCGCCGTGGAGACCATGGTGACGACCGGACTCGTGCACGTCGCGGGTGAAGTCACCACGTCGGGCTACGTCGAGATCCCGAAGATCGTCCGCGACGTCATCACGGGCATCGGGTACAACTCGTCGGAGGTCTCCTTCGACGGCCACACCTGTGGCGTCGAGGTCTCGATCGGCGCGCAGTCGCCGGACATCGCCCAGGGCGTCGACGAGTCGCTCGACTCGCGCTCCGGCGCCGTCGACCCGCTCGACCGCCAGGGCGCAGGCGACCAGGGCATCATGTTCGGCTTCGCGACGAACGAGACCCCGGAGTACATGCCCGTCGCGATCTGGCTCGCGCACCGTCTGGCCGAGCGTCTCGCCGCCGTGCGCAAGTCCGGCGAGCTGACGTTCCTGCGCCCCGACGGCAAGACCCAGGTCACGGTCGGGTACGACGGCGTCGTCCCGAAGACCGTCGAGACCGTCGTCGTGTCGACGCAGCACTCGCCGAGCGTCACGCTCGACGAGCTCACCGCGGCGATCACCGAGCACGTCATCCGTCCGGTCCTCGACCTCGTCGACCTGGACTCCTCGCACGTCGACGTCATCGTGAACCCGACCGGCCGCTTCGAGATCGGCGGCCCCCAGGGCGACGCCGGCCTCACCGGTCGCAAGGTCATCGTGGACACCTACGGCGGTGCCTCCCGGCACGGCGGTGGTGCGTTCAGCGGCAAGGACCCGTCGAAGGTGGACCGTTCGGCCGCCTACGCGCTCCGCTGGGTCGCGAAGAACGCCGTCGCCGCTGGTCTCGCCGACCGGCTGGAGGTCCAGGTCGCCTACGCGATCGGCCGTGCCGCCCCGGTCGGGCTGTACGTCGAGTCGTTCGGCACCGGACACGTCGACGACGCCACCATCGAAGCGGCGATCCGCAGCGTGTTCGACCTCCGTCCGGCCGCGATCATCCGCGACCTCGACCTGCTCAAGCCGCGCTACGCGCAGACCGCGACCTACGGCCACTTCGGCCGCGAGCTCCCCGGCTTCACCTGGGAGCAGCTCGACCGCGTCGACGCGCTCCGCGAAGCCGCAGGACTCGTCGCCGCCGCGGTCTGACCACCGCGTGACCACCGTCGCGCGCGTCGTCCTCGACTCGCCGCTCCCGCAGTTGGACCGTCTGTTCGACTACCGGGTGCCGGCCGAGCTCGAGGACGACTGCGTGCCGGGGGTCCGCGTGAAGGTCCCGCTCCGCACCGGCGCCCGGATGTCCGACGCGTACGTGGTCGAGGTCGTCGACGAGGGCGCGTTCCCCGGGGAGCTCAGTCAGATCGAGACGCTCGTGAGCCCGGTGCCGGTGCTCGCGCCGGAGATCTGGACGCTCGCCCGCGCCGTCGCCGACCGTGCCGCGGGTGTCGCGTCCGACGTGCTGCGGCTCGCGGTGCCGACCCGGCAGGTCCGCGCCGAGAAGGCCTGGCTCGCCCGGGATCCCGAGCAGGTGCTGCCGGCGGTCGACGCCCCTGCCGTCACGGGCTACGCCGAGGGGGTCGTCGAGGAGATCGTCGCGACGAACGGCCGTGCTGCCGTCGCCGCGGTCCCGCACCCCGTGCAGCTCGACGCCGCGGCCGGAGACACGGGCTGGGTCCCCGGCTGGGCAGCCACCCTCGCGCAGGCCGCCGCCCGGACCCTCGCCACCGAGCGTTCCGCCGTCCTCGCGGTGCCGGACTTCCGCGACGTGATGGACCTCGAGCGCGCGCTGCTCGCCCTGGTGCCGGCCGAACGGGTCGTCCGGTTCGACGCGAAGCAGACCAACGGGCAGCGGGCGAAGGCGCTCCTGCAGGCCCGGACGCACCCGGTCGTCGCGATCGGGAACCGCACCGCGATGTACGCCCCGGCCGGCGACCTCGGCCTCATCGCGATGTGGGACGACGGCGACGCCTCGTTCATCGAGCAGCGCGCACCGTACGTGCACACCCGCGACGTCGCGCTCGTCCGTGCGGCGCAGTCCGGCGCGTCGCTCCTGTTCCTCGCGCACGCCAGGAGCACCGACGTGCAGCGGCTCGTCGAGCTCGGCTGGCTCGACGACGTCGTGCCGTACCGCCAGGCGGTGCCGCACGTCGTCCCGACGGCGCAGCAGGTGAACGCCGACGGTCCCGCGGCCCAGGCCCGCATCCCGTCGAGCGCCTGGCGCGCCGCACGAGAGGCGAGCCGCACCGGCCCCGTCCTCGTGCAGGTCGCGAACCCGGGCTTCGGCACCGGGCTCGTCTGCGCGGACTGCGGGGAGCGCGCGCACTGCCGGGTCTGCGGCGGACCGCTCGGTGCCCCGACGCACGGTGCCGTCCCGCAGTGCCGGTTCTGCGGCGCCCTCGCCGCGGGGTACCGCTGCCCGACGTGCGGCGGCGGCGAGCTCAAGGCCGTCGGACAGGGGGCGCAGCGCACCGCCGACGAACTCGGCCGGGCGTTCCCCGGCACGCGCATCGTGGTCGCCGACGGCTCCCGGCCGATCGACGAGGTCCCCGCGAAGCCCGCCGTGGTGGTGGCCACCCGCGGCGCCGAACCGTCGACACCCGGCGGGTACGCCTGCGTGCTGCTCCTCGATGGCGAGAAGATGCTCGGCCGCGAAGGACTGCGCGTGCAGGAGGAGGTGCTGCGCTTCTGGACCAACGCCGCCGCGAAGGGTGCACCTGGTGCGGAGGTGTACCTCGTCGGCATCGGCGGGAAGCTCGCGACGGCGATGGCCCTCTGGCAGCTCGACGGTCCCGCGCACGACGAGCTCGTCGACCGCCGGGAACTCCTCTTCCCGCCGGCCGTCCGGGTCGCCACGCTCTCCGGCACCGAGGCCGCGGTGACCGCAGCGGTCGAGGCCCTCGGCGAGGCGCCCGTCGGTCCGGTCCTCGGTCCGGTGCCGGTGGACGACCCGATCCCGGGGACCGTCCGCGCCATCGTGCGCTTCCCCTACGCGCACGGCGCCGAGGTCGCGGCGACCATCAAGGCCGAGGTGATCCGGCGCTCGTCCACCCGTCGTGTGCTCCCCGGGGGCGCCAAGCGCCGCTCGGCCCCGGCGCTCCGGGCGCGGCTCGACGACGCCGAGCCCTTCTCCGAAGTCTGAGAGACTGGAACCCATGCGTCTCGTCGTCGCCGGCAGCCCCGCTGCGGCCGTCCCCACCCTCCGCCGGCTCGCGGCATCCGACCACGAGATCGCCGCGGTGCTCACCCGTCCGCCGACCCCGCAGGGCCGGAAGCGCGTGCTCACGCCGACCCCGGTCGCACAGGTCGCCGCGGAGCTCGGACTGCCCGTGATCGAGGCCTCCCGCGTCGACGAGGCCGTCACCGCGCAGCTCGCCGCGCTCGACGTCGACCTCGGCGTCATCGTCGCCTACGGCGCGCTGCTCCGCCGCGCCGCGCTCGACACGCCCCGACACGGCTGGGTCAACCTGCACTTCTCCGAGCTCCCCGCGTACCGCGGCGCGGCTCCGGTGCAGCGTGCGGTGATGGCCGGCGACACCCGCACGGCCGCCACGGTGTTCCAGCTCGTCGAGGCGCTCGACGCCGGTCCCGTGTACGCCTCCGAGCCGTTCACCATCGACCCCGAAGCCACCTCCGGTGAGGTCCTCACCGCGATGGCCGAGACCGGTGCCGAGGTGGTCGCGCGGGTCGTCGACGACATCGCCGCCGGCACCGCGGTCGCCACCGAGCAGGTCGGCGAGCCGACGACGGCGCCGAAGACCACCCTCGACGACGGCCGCATCGACTTCGCGCAGCCCGCCGCGGCCGTGCACGCCCGCATCCGCGGCGTCACACCAGAGCCGGGCGCGTTCACGCACCTGGGGGAGACCCGGGTCAAGGTGCTGCGGGCGCAGCGTCCGGACCACCAGCCGGGAGGCCCGGGAGACCCCGCCCCGTCGCTCGCGCCCGGTGCGCTCCGCGTCCTCGGCGGTCGGCTGTTCGTCGGGACCGCCGACGACGCGCTCGTGCTCACCGAGGTGCAGCCGGCCGGCAAGAAGGCGATGGACGCCGCCGCCTGGGCCCGTGGCCTCGGCACGCTCGACGGGAAGGTCTTCGCATGAGCCCGCACCAGCAGCAGCAGCCCCGGACCGTCCGCGGTCCGAGCGCCCGCCGTGTCGCGTACGACGTCATCCGGGCCGTCCAGGTCGACGACGCGTACGCGAACCTCCTGCTCCCCACCCGGATCCGCCGCGCCGCACTGTCCGCGCGGGACGCCGGGTTCGCCACCGAGCTCACCTACGGCACCATCCGGATGATCGGCCGCTACGACGCGATCGTCGAGGCCGCGTCCGGACGCCGTGTCGCCAACATCGAGGCCGACGTGCTCGACGTGATGCGGCTCGGCGTGCACCAGCTCCTCGCGATGCGCACCCCGACGCACGCCGCCGTCTCCGCGACCGTCGAGCTCGCCCGGGAGGTCGGCGCCCACCGTGCCACCGGTTTCGTGAACGCCGTGATGCGCAAGGTCGCCGCGAAGAGCCCGGAGGACTGGGACGCCGAGATCACCCGTGGCCTGTCCGGCGACGACCTGCTCGCGACGCGCTGGTCCCACCCGGCGTGGGTGGTGTCCTCGCTCCGCGACGCGCTGGCCGCCGAGCGGTCCCGCGACGAGCTCGTGGCACTGCTGGCCGCCGACGACGTCGCCCCGCGCGTGCAGCTCGCCGCGCTGCCCGGACTCGCGACCGAGGCCGACGTGGCCGCGGTGACCGCTGCCGTGACGGCGACCGACGACGAACCGACGGCCGACGACGTGACCGGAGCCGAGCCTCCCGTCGGTGTCGGTGCAGAGGTCGTGGCGGACGCGGACGCCCTGCCGGTCTCGCCCGTCGGGATCCGCGGCGTCACCGGCGACCCCGCGCGGGTGCCGGGTGTCGCCGCCGGACGGCTCCGCGTGCAGGACGAGGGCTCGCAGCTCGCGGCGCTGGCGCTCAGCCGGGCGTCCGCGGTGCGCGCGGGGGAGCGGTGGCTGGACCTGTGCGCCGGACCCGGCGGCAAGGCGGCGCTCCTCGCCGCCGAGGCCGCACAGGGCGGTGCGACCCTCGTCGCCAACGAGCTCGTCCCCGCGCGTGCCGGGCTCGTCCGGAAGGCCCTCGCGGACTTCGGCGAGACCGTCACCGTCGTCGAGGGCGATGCCCGTCGCTACGGACTCGACGGCGCCGGCGTGACGTACGACCGGGTGCTGCTCGACGCGCCGTGCACCGGGCTCGGGGCGCTCCGGCGTCGCCCGGAGGCGCGCTGGCGGAAGGTACCGGAGGACGTCCAGGAGCTCGCGGTCCTGCAGGCCGAACTGCTCGACGCAGCCGTGCGGGTGCTGGCGCCCGGCGGGACGCTGGCGTACGTGACGTGCTCGCCGCACCTCGCGGAGACGCGCGGGCAGGTCGACGCGCTGATGGCGCGGCACGGTGACGTGCTCGAGCAGGTCGACACGGCCGCGGTCGTGCGGTCCGTGGCCGCGCGGGACCCGCAGGTCGCGGACGGCAACACGGCGCAGCTGTGGCCGCACCGGGTCGGCACGGACGCGATGTTCATCGCGCTGTTCCGGCGGGTCGCCTGACGGATTGCACCGCGTGCCGCCCGCGTGATATGTTGGCTGGACAAGACCGGTTCCGCCTGCTCCGCAGGTCCAGGGCCGGTCCTTTTTTCGGCCGGGGGAGGCGACGGGTGGGAGCGCCGAAGCCGTTTCGGTCGTACGAGGTCTCCGCGGTCAGCGGTCGACGCGGAAGCTGAAGGCGGGCTTCGTCACGAGCCTGGCCGCCGCACGCACGAACCGGGCACCTTTGCCCGGGGTGCCGTCCGGGGCCGGAGCACGGTGCTCCTCGGCCTCGCGGATGCGCCAGGCGAGGTCGGTGCCGCGAGCCTGGTACGCAACGCGCTCCATCGCCTCCAAGACGTGCTTCTCGGCGACGTCGATCGTCACCACGGCGGGCGCGGCCGTACTCGACGCTGCGGTGCGCAGCACTGCCTCGACGGCGCTCACCCCTTCGTGAACCTGCGGGTAGGCAAGGCCGAGGCCGCCGGACATGACCAACCGGAGGGCCACCGACACCGGCTTCCCGTGGTCCAGTTCGTCGACCCGCACCTGCCCCCGACCTCCGCCGTGCTCCCACCGGCGGGCATCGCCGTGCGCGAGGAAGAAGGCGAAGTCCACCGCCTCGTGGACGTCCTCGAGTGCTCCGATCGTCTCGCTCAGCGGCACACCACGGTCCTCGGCGAACTCGACCCGCACGCGGATCGACTCCCCGTCCGAGCGGATCTGGTCATCGGTCACGATCTGCAGCCTACGGGCGCCGGTAGGGTGGTGCGGTGACGATCCGCATCTCGCCGAGCATCCTGTCCGCCGACTTCGCGAACCTCGAGCGGGAGCTCGACCGGATCGCGACCGCCGACATGGTGCACGTCGACGTGATGGACAACCACTTCGTGCCGAACCTGACGCTCGGCCTCCCGATCGTGCAGCGCCTGCAGGAGGTCTCCCCGGTGCCGCTCGACGTCCACCTGATGATCACCGACGCCGACACCGAGGCCCCGAAGTACGCCGAGACCGGCGCCGCGAGCGTGACGTTCCACTTCGAGGCGGCGACCGACCCGATCGCCACCGCCGCCGCGATCCGCTCGAACGGCGCCCGCGCGGCCGTCGCGGTGAAGCCCGGCACGCCGATCGCCCCCGTGCTCGCGCACCTGGACGCCTACGACATGATCCTGCTGATGACCGTCGAGCCCGGGTTCGGTGGCCAGTCCTTCATGCCCGAGGTGATGCCGAAGCTCGCCGACGCACGCGCCGCGGTCGACGCCTCCGGGCTCGACGTCTGGCTCGAGGTCGACGGCGGCATCTCGGTCGAGACCGTGCCGACGGCCGTGCGGAGCGGAGCCGACACCCTGGTCGCCGGGTCCGCGGTCTACGGCGGCGAGCCGGAGCCGCGCATCCGGGACCTCCGCGACGCGGCGCAACGTGCGCTCGCGGGACGGTAGCCTGGGAGCGTGAAGACGTTCGACGAGCTGTTCGCGGAGCTGACCGAGAAGGCCGCATCGCGCCCCGAGGGCTCCGGCACCGTCGCCGAACTGGACGCCGGCGTGCACCAGATCGGCAAGAAGATCGTGGAGGAAGCGGCCGAGGTCTGGATGGCGGCCGAGTACGAGGGTGACGTCCGCACGGCTGAGGAGATCTCCCAGCTCGTGTACCACCTGCAGGTGCTCATGGTCGCGAAGGGCCTCACCCCGGCGGACGTCTGGCGACATCTGTAGGACGCGCTCCGGCGCACCCACAGAGAAGTCACCGACCCCGCCGACAGAAAGCAGACCCCCTGATGCTCCGCATCGCCGTGCCCAACAAGGGTTCCCTGTCCGAGACCGCCTCCGAGATGCTGCGGGAGGCCGGGTACGCCGGTCGCCGTGACCCGAAGGCCCTGCACCTGGTCGACGAGCGCAACGGGGTGGAGTTCTTCTACCTCCGTCCGCGTGACATCGCCACGTACGTCGGCTCCGGCGCACTCGACGTCGGCATCACCGGCCGTGACCTGCTGCTCGACTCCGGGTCCGCCGCGCACGAGGTCGAAGCGCTCGGGTTCGCCGACTCCACGTTCCGCTTCGCCGGGACGCCCGGTCGGTTCTCCTCCTTGCAGGACCTCGACGGCGTCCGGGTCGCGACGAGCTACCCGGGCCTCGTGGGCGAGTTCCTCGGCCGGCACGGCGTGACGGCGACCCTGGTGCAGCTCGACGGCGCGGTGGAGAGCGCGGTGCGCCTCGGCGTGGCCGACGCGGTCGCCGACGTCGTGTCCACCGGCAGCACCCTCCGCCAGGCCGGCCTGGAGATCTTCGGCCCGGTCATCCTCGAGTCGACGGCGCTGCTCATCAGCACCGACGAGACCATCGCCGGCATCGACGTGCTGCGCCGGCGGCTGCAGGGCGTCCTCGTCGCACGCGGCTACGTGATGCTCGACTACGACATCCCGACCGACCTGCTCGAGCAAGCGACCGCGATCGCGTCGGGCATCGAGTCCCCGACGGTGTCGCCGCTGCACGGCCGGGACTGGTCCGCCGTCCGGGTGATGATCCCGAAGGACGACGCCAACCTCATCATGGACGCGCTCTACGACCTCGGCGCCCGCGCCATCCTCGTGAGCCCGATCCACGCCGCACGCCTGTGAACGCCGACGTGGCCGGCGCGCTCGGCGGCGTCGCGATCCGCGTCGTGCCCTGCCTCGACGTCTCCGGCGGCCGCGTGGTCAAGGGCGTCAACTTCCTCGACCTGCAGGACGCCGGCGACCCGGTGGAGCTCGCCGCGCGGTACTACGAGCAGGGCGCCGACGAGCTGACCTTCCTCGACGTCGGCGCGACGGTGGAGAACCGCGCGACGATGTACGAGACCGTGACCCGGACCGCCGAGCAGGTCTTCATCCCGCTGACCGTCGGCGGCGGCGTGCGGAGCGTCGACGACGTGTCCCGCCTGCAGCAGTGCGGCGCGGACAAGATCGGCGTGAACAGCGCCGCGATCGCCCGACCCGACCTCGTCGGTGAGATCGCCGACCGGTTCGGGGCGCAGGCCGTCGTGCTCTCGCTCGACGTCAAGCGCTCCGACCGGATGCCGTCCGGCTTCGTCGTCACCACGCACGGCGGGCGTACCGAGACCGACATCGACGCGGTCGCCTGGGCACGCGAAGCCGTCGAGCGGGGCGCGGGGGAGCTCCTCGTGAACTCGATCGACGCCGACGGCACGAAGAACGGCTTCGACCTCGAACTCGTCCGTGCCGTGCGCGCCGTGTCCACCGTCCCGGTGATCGCCTCCGGCGGCGCCGGGCGCGTCGAGCACTTCGCCCCGGCCGTCGACGCCGGGGCCGATGCGGTGCTCGCGGCGAGCGTGTTCCACCGCGGCGAGATGACCATCGGCGACGTCAAGGCAGCGCTCCGGGAGACCGGGCACGCCGTACGCTAGGAGCCTCATGACCGACAGCACCAGCACCAGCACCGATGCGGTCCTCGACCGCGCGCGCTTCGGTGCGGACGGGCTGCTCCCGGCAGTCGTGCAAGAGGAGTCGTCCAAGGACGTCCTCATGCTCGGCTACATGGACCGGGAAGCCCTCCGCCGCACCCTGACCGAGGGGCGGGTGACCTTCTGGTCCCGCTCGCGGCAGGAGTACTGGCGGAAGGGCGACACCTCCGGACACGCGCAGTACGTGCGCGCCGCGGCGTTCGACTGCGACGCGGACACCCTCCTCGTCACCGTGCAGCAGGTCGGTGCCGCGTGCCACACCGGGGCGCACCGCTGCTTCGACGTCGACCCGCTCGACCCGACGACCGCGACCGCACCCGACACGACGGGGGCGACCCGATGACGAACGCGACCACGTCGCCTGCCCCGGCGGTCTCCGACGAGCCGCACACGACCTCCCGTCCGGAGTTCGACGACCTGGTGGCGGACGGCCACCGCGTCGTCCCGGTGGTGCGTGCGCTGTACGCCGACAGCGAGACCCCGGTCGGCGTCTACCGGAAGCTGGCCGACGGCCGGCCCGGTTCCTTCCTGCTCGAGTCCGCCGGACAGGGCGGTCTCTGGTCCCGCTGGTCCTTCGTCGGCGTGCGGAGCTTCGGCGTCCTGACGCAGGAGGGTGACCACGCCGCGTGGATCGACACCGGCATGAGCGCCGAGCGCGCCGTCGGGTCGCTCGACGGCGAACCGCTCCACGTCCTGGCACGGCTCCACGAGCGCTGGGCGACCCCGCGCGTCCCCGGCACACCGCCGCTCGTCGGCGGGACCGTCGGGTTCATCGGCTGGGAAGCCGTCCGGCAGCTCGAACACCTGCCGAACGTCCCGCCGGCCGACTTCGACGTCCCCGGGCAGTCGCTCGCCTTCGTCGCGGAGCTCGCCGCCCTCGACCACCGCACCGGGCTCGTGCTGCTCGTCGCGAGTGCGCTGAACGACGGCACCGACGACGCCGACACGCTGTGGGCCGGGGCGCAGGAACGACTCGACCGGATGCAGGCCGACCTCGTGCAGCCGAGCATCGCCACCGTCGCCGAGGCGTTCGAGATGGCCGAGCCGACCCCGACGCACCGGTCGACGCCGGACGAGTACATGGCCTCGGTCGTGCGCTCGAAGGACTTCATCCGCGACGGCGACGTCTTCCAGGTCGTCATCTCGCAGCGCTTCGACCACGACGTCACGGCGGACCCGCTCGACGTGTACCGGGTGCTCCGCACGCTCAACCCGAGCCCGTACATGTACTACCTGTCGCTGCAGGACACCGCGGGCAAGCCGTTCTGGATCGTCGGCGCGTCCCCGGAAGCACTCGTCAAGGTGCAGGGCGGCCGGGCGATCACGCACCCGATCGCCGGTTCACGCCCGCGCGGCGCGACGCCGGAAGAAGACGTCCGCTTCGGCGAGGACCTGCTCGAGGACCCGAAGGAGCGCGCCGAGCACCTGATGCTCGTGGACCTCTCCCGGAACGACCTGCAGAAGGTCTGCGAACCCGGCACCGTCGCGGTGACCGAGTTCATGACCGTCGAGCGGTTCAGCCACATCATGCACCTCGTGTCGAGCGTCGAGGGCGTCCTGCGTCCGGACGCCTCGGCGATCGACGTGTTCCGGGCGACGTTCCCCGCCGGGACCCTGTCCGGTGCGCCGAAGCCGCGCGCGCTGGAGATCATCGACGAGCTCGAACCCGCCAAGCGCGGGGCGTACGCGGGGGTCGTCGGCTACTTCGACTTCGCCGGGGACGCCGACCTCGCGATCGCGATCCGCACCGCGCTCATCCAGGACGGCGTCGCCCGCGTGCAGGCCGGTGCCGGTCTCGTCGCGGACTCCGACCCCGCGACCGAGCACGCCGAGGCGGTCAACAAGGCAGCGGCGCCGCTCCGGGCCGTCGCCACCGCCAACCGGATGCGGGAGGTCCGTTCGTGAAGCGCTCGCGCCCGCTCGTCGTCGTCATCGGGCTCGCCGTCGCCGGCATCGTGATGCTCTCCTGGACCCAGACCTGGTTCACGGTGCACCTCGACACGTCCGCCGCGGTCACCTCGACCGTGGTGGCCGACGGGTCCAAGGCCGTCCCGCAGTTCACCGCGCTGGCGATCGCGTCGCTCGCGCTGTTCCTCGCGATGACCATCGCCGGCAAGGTCGTCCGCATCGTGCTCGCCGCGATCGAGATCCTGCTCGGCCTCGGCATCGTGGTCTCCGGCATCACCGCGCTCCGTGACCCGGTCGGCGCCGCGAAGGGCGCCATCGGGGACGTCGCGGGCGTCAGCGACCTCGCTGCCGTCCGGCGCATCGTGACGAGCGTCGACGTGAGCGCGTGGCCGGCCGTGGGCATCGCCGGGGGAGTCCTCGCGGTGCTGCTCGGGGTCGTCGTGCTCGTCGTGCAGCGGTCCTGGCCCGGGCCGAGCCGGAAGTACGCGGCGAACCCGGCGGGGACCGCGCCGAAGGCCGCTCCGGTCCAGCGCGACGCGATCGTGGACTGGGACGACCTGAGCGCCGGGGTGGACCCGACGGACGCCGCTGCCGTGGACGGGCCCGACGCCGCTGTCGTGGGCGCGCCCGACGCCACCGTGGTGGACGCGCCCGACGCCGCCGTGGTGGAGCCGACCGGAGCCGACGACACGATAGGATCGGGAGTGCGCCGGTCGACCGACGGCGCCACCGACCACGAGGAGCACCGTGAGCACCACTGAGCCCGCAGAACTCGGCGAAGGCCACTCGCCGGCAGCCTGGACGTCCGTCATCATCATGCTGGTGGCGTTCGCGATCGGCACGATCTGCTTCTGGTTCAGCATCGTGTGGGGTGTCTGGGCCGCTGCCGCGCTGCTCGTCGTCGGACTCATCGTCGGCTACGTGATGGGCAAGGCCGGCTACGGCGTCAACGGTCCGAAGTACGTCGCCAAGCACCACAACGAGTAGGCCCGGCATGCCGAACGTGCTCGAGACCCTCGTCGCGGGCGCGCTCGAGGACGCCGCAGCCCGTCGCCTCGACCGCCCGTACTCGGACGTCGAACGCGACCTCGACCGGGTGGCATCGCCGCTCGACGCCCTCGACTTCCTCGCCCCCGGTGACCGGGTCAAGGTCCTCGCCGAGGTCAAGCGGGCCAGCCCGTCGCGCGGTTCGATGGCCCCGATCGCTGACCCGGCTGCCCTCGCGGCCGAGTACGAGCGTGGCGGTGCCTCCGCGATCAGCGTGCTGACCGAGGGACGCAAGTTCCTCGGCACGCTCGCCGACCTCGAAGCGGTGAAGGCCCGCGTCACCGTCCCGGTGCTCCGCAAGGACTTCATCGCCGACCCGTACCAGGTGATCGAGGCGCGGGCGTCCGGAGCGGACCTCGTGCTGCTCATCGTCGCCGCGCTCGACCAGCCGCAGCTGACCGAGCTGCACGCCCTGGCGGAGGAACTCGGCATGCGCGTCCTCGTCGAGGCCCACTCCGCGGACGAAGTCGCCCGTGGCCTCGACGCCGGTGCCCGCATCCTCGGGATCAACGCCCGTGACCTCACCGACTTCTCGCTCGACCGCGACCTCTTCGGCTCGCTCGCCGACCGGATCCCCACCGGGGTCGTCCGCGTCGCCGAGTCCGCGGTGTCCGGTCCCGACGACGTCGCCCACTACCGCGCAGCGGGTGCCGACGTCGTCCTGGTCGGGGAAGCGCTCGTGACCGGCGCCGACCCCGCAGCAGCCCTCGCGTCGTTCCTCGACGCCTGACATCCCGTCCGGCCCCGCGCCGGACAGATCCGTCCGGCACCGTCCGGACTCGTCTGGAGCACCATCGTGACCTCACTCCGCGACCTCCACGGCCCGTACTTCGGCGACTTCGGCGGACGGTTCGTCCCCGAGTCCCTCGTGCTGGCGCTCGACGAGCTCGAAGCCGCGTTCCGCGAAGCCTGGGCGGACCCGGCCTTCCACGCCGAACTCGACGCCCTGCAGCGTGACTACACCGGTCGGCCGTCGATCATCACCGAGGTGCCCCGGTTCGCCAAGCACGCCGGTGGCGCCCGGGTGATCCTCAAGCGCGAGGACCTCAACCACACCGGCTCGCACAAGATCAACAACGTGCTCGGCCAGGCCCTCGTGGCGAAGCGGCTCGGCAAGACCCGCCTCATCGCCGAGACGGGTGCGGGTCAGCACGGCGTCGCCACCGCCACGGCCGCCGCCCTGTTCGGGATGGACTGCGTCGTGTACATGGGCGCCGTCGACACCGACCGTCAGGCGCTCAACGTCGCGCGGATGCGGCTGCTCGGCGCCGAGGTGATCCCGGTCGAGACCGGCTCGAAGACCCTCAAGGACGCGATCAACGACGCGCTCCGCGACTGGGTGGCGAACGTCGACTCCACGCACTACCTGCTCGGCACGGTCGCCGGCCCGCACCCCTTCCCGGAGATGGTCCGCGAGTTCCACAAGGTGATCGGCGTCGAGGCGCGCCAGCAGGTCCTCGACCTCGTCGGCCGCCTGCCGGACGCCGTCGCCGCGTGCGTCGGCGGCGGGTCGAACGCGATGGGCATCTTCGAGGCGTTCCTCGACGACGAGTCCGTCCGGTTGCACGGGTACGAAGCGGGTGGCGACGGCGTCGAGACCGGTCGGCACGCGGCGAGCATCACGCTCGGGCGTTCCGGTGTGCTGCAGGGGGCGAAGTCGTACCTGATGCAGGACGAGGACGGCCAGACCATCGAGAGCCACAGCATCTCCGCCGGCCTCGACTACCCGAGCGTCGGGCCCGAGCACGCGTACCTGGCGTCGATCGGCCGCGCGCAGTACGAGCCGATCACCGACACCGAGGCGATGGAGGCGTTCCGGCTCCTCAGCCGCACCGAGGGCATCATCCCGGCGATCGAGTCGTCGCACGCCCTCGCCGGCGCGATGAAGCTCGGCAAGGAGCTCGGACCGGAGGGCGTCATCCTGGTGAACCTGTCCGGGCGCGGTGACAAGGACGTCGCCTCCGCCAGCCGGTACTTCGGCATCCTCGACGAGAGCGCGGTGCAGCTGTGAGCACGACGAACCCCACCCCGACCCGGACGGTCGCGTCGACGATCGACCGCGCCAACGCCGACCGTGACGGTGCCGTCATCGGCTACCTGCCCGCCGGGTACCCGGACGTGCAGACCAGCGTCGACGCGGCGGTGGCCCTCGCCGAGAACGGCGTCGACGTCATCGAGCTCGGCCTGCCGTACTCCGACCCGGTGATGGACGGCCCGGTCATCCAGCGCGCGGCCGAGGAGTCGCTCGCGAACGGCTTCCGCGTCGCGCAGGTCTTCGACGCGGTCAACCAGATCACCGAGCGGGCCGACGTCCCCGTGCTCGTGATGACGTACTGGAACCCCGTCCTCCGCTACGGCGTGGAGCGGTTCGCAGACGACCTGGTCGCCTCCGGCGCCGCCGGGCTCATCACGCCGGACCTCATCCCGGACGAAGCCCGGGAGTGGATGGACGCCTCCGAGCGCACCGGCCTCGACCGGGTCTTCCTCGCTGCGCCGTCGTCCTCGGACGTCCGGATGCGCCAGGCCGTCGAGGCCAGCCGCGGGTTCGTGTACGCGGTGTCGACGATGGGTGTGACGGGTGCGCGTGCCGGGGTGGACTCCGCCGCGCGCACGGTCGTCTCGCGGCTCCGTGACGCCGGGGTCGCCCGCACGTGCGTCGGCCTCGGGATCTCCACCGCCGACCAGGTGGCCGAGGTCCTCGACTACGCCGACGGTGCGATCGTCGGGTCCGCGTTCGTCCGCGCCCTCGCGGACCTCGGGGTCACGGGCGTCGGCCAGCGCGCAGCGGAGCTGACGGCGGGCGCGCGCCGCCGCTGACGCAGCGTCCCCTGACGATCCGGACGGGAGGCCCGGCTCGCGTCCGCCGGATCGGCGGACGTCAGCCGGGCCTCCCGTCCACCGCGCATCACGGTTTCCACAGACAGCCGCCGCTGGTTCCTGACCACCGCGCCACCCGCGCTACAGTGATCCGGGGCCGAAGCAACGTGATCGGCGTCCCCGCCCGGCCGCAATGAAAGGCACCGCACCTCCATGCCCCTCCTGAGCATCCCGAGCCCCAGCACGGCCTGGCAGTACTTCGACCTGACGGCCTGGCTCCGCGACGTGTTCGGCTGGTCGCTGCCCCTCGACTTCCGCATCCACGCGTACGCGATCTGCATCCTGCTCGGGATCGTCGCGGCCGTCATCGTGACGAACCGCCGCCTGAACGCCCGCGGCGTCGAGCGCTGGATCATCATCGACATCGCGATCTGGGCGGTCCCCGCCGGCATCATCGGCGGCCGCCTGTTCCACGTGTTCACGCACGTCAGCGACTACTTCGGCCCCGGCATCGACCCCTGGTCCTTCCTCTACATCTGGGAAGGCGGCCTCGCGATCTTCGGGGCGCTCATCCTCGGGTCGGTCGGCGCCTACATCGGCTGCCGTCAGGTCGGGCTCCGCTTCACCGCGTTCCTCGACGCCGTCGCGCCCGCGATGCTCCTCGCCCAGGCGTTCGGTCGCCTCGGCAACTACTTCAACCACGAGCTGTTCGGCATGCCGACCAGCCTGCCGTGGGGCCTGCAGATCGAGTCGTCGAACGCGGCCTACCCGACCGGCCTGCCCGAGGGCACGCTGTTCCACCCGACGTTCCTCTACGAGATCATCTGGAACGTCCTCGGCTTCGTCGTGATCATCCTGCTCGACCGCAAGTTCTCCCTGCAGTGGGGTCGCGTCCTCGCGCTCTACCTCATCTGGTACGGCGTCGGCCGGTCCTTCCTCGAGTCGATCCGCGTCGACACCAGCGAGACCTTCTTCGGCATCCGCACGAACGTCTGGGCCGCCTTCGCCGCGATCATCCTCGGCGTGATCATCTTCTGGGTGCAGTCGAAGCGGCACACCGGCAAGGAGCCGAGCCCCTACCGGCCCGGTCGCGGGCCCGCCGCGAAGTCCGATGTAGACTCGGACGACACCTACTCGGAGCACGGTGAGGACGCACCCCTCGTCACCGGTTCCGGTTCGGTCGCCACAGCAGTCGACCGTTCCTGAGTGCGCACGCCGTCGGGCCACCAGCTCCTGACGGCGAGCACGGGCACCAGTCCCGCCCGCTCCGGGCGGAACGCATCGTCGGGCCACCGCTGTCCCTGTTCCACTTCCTCGTGAGGACGGTTCCCCATGGCGCTCCTGCCACCCCAGTACTCGTCTCCGGCCAAGGCCGACGCAACGGCCACGGCCGGTGTCGCACGGCTCCGTCCGGCGCACCAGCGGTTCTCCGCGGTGCCCGAGGCCACCGGCATGTACGACCCGACGAACGAGAAGGACGCCTGCGGCCTCGCGATGGTCGCGACGCTCCGTGGGACGGCCGGCCACGACATCGTCGACGCCGCACTCGGCGCGCTCCGCAACCTGGAGCACCGCGGCGCGGTCGGCTCGGACGCGGGCACCGGTGACGGCGCCGGCATCCTCTGCCAGGTCCCCGACGAGTTCTTCCGCGCGGAAGCGCCGTTCGCGCTGCCGGCAGCGGGGGAGTACGCCGTCGGGACCGCCTACCTGCCCGTCGACGCGGCCGACCGCGCCGCCGTGAAGACCGCGGTCGAAGCGGTCGCCGTCGACGAGGGACTCCGTGTCCTCGGGTGGCGCGAGGTCCCGGTCCGCCCCGAGGTCCTCGGCACCCTGGCACGCGCGGCGATGCCCGCCTTCGAGCAGCTCTTCGTCGCGTCGACCCGGCACGACGACCAGGGCGAGACCTGGCGCGGGATCTCCCTCGACCGGCAGACCTTCCGGCTGCGCAAGCGCGTCGAGCGCGAGCACGAGATCTACTTCATGTCGCTCTCGAGCCGCACCATGGTCTACAAGGGCATGGTCACGACCCTCCAGCTCGAGCCGTTCTACCCCGACCTCAGCGACGAGCGCTTCGCATCGAAGCTCGCGATCGTGCACTCGCGGTACTCGACGAACACCTTCCCGTCCTGGCCGCTCGCGCAGCCGTTCCGCACGCTCGCGCACAACGGCGAGATCAACACCGTCCGCGGCAACCGCAACTGGATGCGGGCGCGGCAGTCGCAGCTCGAGAGCGAACTGCTCGGGGACATGGCGCCGCTGCTGCCGATCGTCAGCCCGGGTGCGAGCGACTCGGCGTCCTTCGACGAGACCCTCGAACTCCTGACCCTGACGGGTCGGTCGCTGCCGCACGCGGTGTCGATGATGGTGCCGGAAGCCTGGGAGAACCAGGTCGACATGGACCCGGACCTCCGGGCGTTCTACGAGTACCACTCGATGCTCATGGAGCCGTGGGACGGCCCCGCCGCCATCACGTTCACCGACGGGTCGCTCGTCGGCGCCACGCTCGACCGCAACGGTCTGCGCCCCGGTCGCTTCCTCGTCACCGACGACGGTCTCATCGTGATGGGGTCGGAGACCGGCGTCATCGACGTGCCCGCAGCCAAGGTGGTCCGCAAGGGCCGCCTGCGTCCCGGCCGGATGTTCCTCGTGGACACCGAGGCCGGCCGCATCATCGAGGACGACGAGGTCAAATCGGGCCTCGCCGGCTCCGGGCCGTGGGGCGAGTGGCTCGAAGCCGGGCGCATCAACCTCCGCGACCTGCCCGAGCGTGAGCACATCGTGCACACCCCGGCGTCCGTCACCCGTCGGCAGCGTGCCTTCGGCTACACCGAGGAAGAAGTCCGCATCCTCCTCCGCCCGATGGCGCAGACCGGCGCGGAGCCGCTCGGTGCGATGGGGTCGGACACGCCGATCGCCGTGCTGTCCGAGCGCCCCCGGCTGCTCTTCGACTACTTCACGCAGCAGTTCGCGCAGGTGACGAACCCCCCGCTGGACTCCATCCGCGAGCAGGTCATCACCTCGATGGGGATGGGCCTCGGTCCGGAGCGCAACCTGCTCGACGCGGGGCCGGAGCACGCGAAGCAGATCGTGCTCGACTTCCCGGTCATCGACAACGACCAGCTCGCCAAGGTCCAGCACTTCGAGACCGAGTCCGGCCGGCACCTCACCGTGACGATCAAGGGGCTGTACCGCGTCGACGCCGGCGAGCAGGCGATGGAGCAGCGCATCCAGGCAGTCTGCGACGAGGTGGACGAGGCGATCGAGTCCGGCAAGCAGTTCATCGTGCTGTCCGACCGTGACGGCAACGCCGAGAACGCGCCGGTCCCGAGCCTGCTGCTGCTCGCCGCGGTCCACCACCACCTGATCCGCACCGAGCAGCGCATGAAGGTCGGGCTCATCGTCGAGGCCGGCGACGTGCGGGAGGTCCACCACGTCGCGACCCTGATCGGGTACGGCGCGTCGGCGATCAACCCCTACCTGGCGATGGAGACCTGCGAGAACCTGGTCCGCCAGGGGATGATCAGCGGGATCACGCCGGAGCAGGCCGTCAAGAACGTGATCAAGGCGCTCGGCAAGGGCGTCCTGAAGATCATGTCGAAGATGGGCATCTCGACGGTGTCCAGCTACGCGGGCGCCCAGGCGTTCGAGGCGGTCGGGCTCTCCCAGGCGTTCGTCGACCGGTACTTCACCGGCACCTCGTCGATCCTCGGCGGCGTCGACATCGACGTCATCGCGAAGGAGAACGCGGAGCGCCACGTGCAGGCGTACCCGCAGGACGGTGCGGTGCTCGCACACGAGCGCCTGCAGACCGGTGGCGAGTACCAGTGGCGTCGCGACGGCCCGCCGCACCTGTTCAACCCGGACACGGTGTTCCGCCTGCAGCACGCCACGCGTGCCCGCCGGTACGACATCTTCAAGGAGTACTCGAGCGCGGTCGACGACCAGTCCGAAGCGCTGATGACCCTCCGCGGGCTGTTCCGCTTCAAGCACGGCGAGCGGAAGCCCGTCTCGCTCGAGGACGTCGAGCCGATCGAGTCCATCGTCAAGCGGTTCAACACCGGCGCGATGTCGTACGGCTCCATCTCGAAGGAAGCCCACGAGACCCTCGCGATCGCGATGAACCGGCTCGGCGGGCGGTCGAACACGGGTGAAGGCGGCGAGGACGTCGACCGCCTCCTCGACCCGGAGCGCCGCAGTGCGATCAAGCAGGTCGCGTCCGGGCGCTTCGGCGTCACGAGCATGTACCTGACGCACGCCACCGACATCCAGCTGAAGATGGCGCAGGGCGCGAAGCCGGGCGAGGGCGGCCAGCTGCCCCCGCAGAAGGTGTACCCGTGGGTCGCGCGCACCCGGCACGCCACCGCGGGCGTCGGGCTCATCTCGCCGCCGCCGCACCACGACATCTACTCCATCGAGGACCTCAAGCAGCTGATCTTCGACGTCAAGCGCGCCAACCCCTCGGCACGCGTGCACGTCAAGCTCGTCAGCCAGTCCGGCATCGGCGCGGTCGCGGCCGGCGTGACGAAGGCCCTCGCCGACGTCGTGCTCGTGTCCGGCCACGACGGCGGCACCGGCGCGTCCCCGCTGAACTCGCTGAAGCACGCGGGCACCCCGTGGGAGATCGGCCTCGCCGAGACGCAGCAGACCCTGATGCTCAACGGCATGCGGGACCGCGTCGTGGTGCAGGTCGACGGCCAGATGAAGACCGGCCGCGACGTCGTCGTCGCCGCGCTCCTCGGCGCAGAGGAGTACGGCTTCGCGACCGCACCACTCGTGGTGGAGGGCTGCATCCTGATGCGCGTCTGCCACCTGGACACGTGCCCGGTCGGTGTCGCGACGCAGAACCCCGAGCTCCGCAAGCGCTTCTCCGGCAAGCCGGAGTTCGTCGTGAACTTCTTCGAGTTCATCGCCCAGGAAGTCCGCGAGATCCTCGCCGAGCTCGGCTTCCGCACCCTCGACGAGGCGATCGGCCGTGCCGACGCACTCGACGTCGACCGTGCGGTCGAGCACTGGAAGGCGTCCGGTCTCGACCTCGAACCCGTGCTCACCGGCCCGGACTTCGCTGCGGACGAGCCCCGTCGGCACCACCGTGAGCAGGACCACGAGCTCGAGCAGCACTTCGACGTGCCGCTCATCCACCAGGCCTCGGACGTGCTCGAGCACGGGGGCACGCTGACGCTCGACCTGCCGATCCGCAACACGGAGCGTGCAGTCGGCACGATGCTCGGCCACGAGGTCACCCTGCGCCACGGTGAGAACGGCCTGCCCGCCGGGTCGATCGACATCACGCTGCGCGGCTCCGCGGGGCAGTCGCTCGGTGCCTTCCTGCCCGCCGGCATCACGCTGCGGCTGATCGGTGACAGCAACGACTACGTCGGCAAGGGCCTCTCGGGCGGTGACATCGTCGTGCGTCCGACCGAGACGAGCGGCTTCGAGCCATCGGAGAACGTCATCGCCGGCAACGTCATCGGCTACGGCGCGACCCAGGGCAGCATGTTCATCCGCGGCATCGTGGGCGAGCGCTTCCTGGTCCGGAACTCCGGCGCCACCGCGGTGGTCGAGGGCGTCGGCGACCACGCGCTCGAGTACATGACCGGTGGTCTGGCGCTCATCCTCGGGGAGACCGGCCGCAACCTCGGCGCCGGCATGTCCGGGGGCACCGCGTACGTCCGTGGCCTCCGCACCGAGCACGTGAACCAGGACTCGCTCGGCAGCGGGGAACTCCGGCTCGAGGAGCTCGACAGCGCCGACGTCGCGATCGTGACGGACCTGCTCCAGCGGCACGCCGCCGAGACGGGGTCGACCCTCGCCGCCGACCTGCTCGAGTCCGGCGACCTGTCCGAGTTCGTCAAGGTGCTGCCGCGCGACTACGCGGCGGTGCTCGAGACCCGCAAGCAGGCCCTCGACGAGGGCCTCGACCCCGATGGCGACGTCGTCTGGAATCGCATCATGGAGGTAACAGGTGGCTGACCCCAAGGGATTCCTGAAGGTCCAGGAACGCGAGCTGCCGAAGCGTCGGCCCGTCCCCGTGCGGCTCATGGACTGGAAAGAGGTCTACGAGCAGCAGGAGTCCGGCCAGCTGAAGCGCCAGGCCGGCCGCTGCATGGACTGCGGCGTGCCGTTCTGCCACCAGGGCTGCCCGCTCGGCAACCTCATCCCGGAGTGGAACGACCTCACGTGGCGCGGCGAGGGTCGCCAGGCGATCGAACGCCTGCACGCGACGAACAACTTCCCCGAGTTCACCGGCCGGCTCTGCCCGGCCCCCTGCGAGTCGTCCTGCGTGCTGGGCATCAACCAGCCCCCGGTGACGATCAAGCAGGTCGAGGTCTCGATCATCGACGAGGCGTTCCAGAAGGGCTGGGTCACCCCGCACCCGCCGGAGCGCCTGACCGGCAAGACGGTCGCCGTCGTCGGTTCCGGCCCAGCCGGGCTCGCCGCCGCGCAGCAGCTGACCCGTGCCGGCCACACCGTCGCGGTGTACGAGCGCGACGACCGGATCGGCGGGCTCCTCCGCTACGGCATCCCGGACTTCAAGATGGAGAAGCGCCAGATCGACGCGCGCCTCGCCCAGATGCAGGCCGAGGGCACCCGCTTCCGCGCGGGTGTGGAGATCGGCCGCGACATCACCTGGGACGACCTGAAGTCCCGCTACGACGCGGTCGTCGTCGCCACGGGTGCCACGGTCCCGCGTGACCTGCCGATCCCGGGGCGTGACCTCGAGGGCGTGCACTTCGCGATGGAGTACCTCGTCCAGCAGAACCGTGCGGGCGCCGGCACCGTGGTCGACAACCAGATCACGGCCGAGGGCAAGCACGTCGTCGTCATCGGCGGTGGCGACACCGGCGCGGACTGCATCGGCACCGCGCACCGTCAGGGCGCGCTCAGCGTCACCAACCTGGCGATCGGCAAGCAGCCGCCGCTCGAGCGTCCGGACACCCAGCCGTGGCCGATGTTCCCGACCGTGTTCGAGGTCACGAGCGCCCACGAAGAGGGCGGGGAGCGCAGCTTCCTCGCCTCGACGGTCGAGTTCCTCGCGAACGAAGCCGGCGAGGTCCGTGCCCTCCGCGTCGCGGAGACCGAGTACCTCGACGGCCGTCGCGTCCCGAAGGCCGGCACCGAGCGCGAGATCCCCGCGGACCTCGTCCTCGTCGCGATGGGCTTCACCGGTCCGGAGACCGACACGCTCGAGCCGCAGCTCGGGCTCCCGGTCGCCGTCTCCGGTGCCGTGGCCCGTCAGGCCGACTACACGACCAACGAGCCGGGTGTCTTCGTCGCGGGCGACGCCGGCCGTGGCCAGTCGCTGATCGTCTGGGCGATCGCGGAGGGCCGTGCAGCCGCCGCGAAGGTCGACGAGTACCTCGAGGGCACGACGATGCTGCCCGCCCCGGTCAAGGCGACCGACCGGGCGATCTCCATCTGATGCCCACCTCAGGGTGAGCGGGAGGCCACCAGCACTCGATAGGGTGCTGGTGGCCTCTCTTCGTATCTGCGAAGCCCCACGCACGACCAAGCAGCAGCCGCAAGCCCCACAACCACCACACGAAGGAATCCATTGAGACGCGCAAAGATCGTTTCGACCCTCGGACCGGCCACCTCGGACTACGAGACCGTCAAGGAGATCATCGAGGCAGGCGTCGACGTCGCTCGACTCAACCTCAGCCACGGTGACTACAGCGTCCACGAGGCCAACTACGAGAACGTCCGCCGTGCCGCCGCGGACCTCGGCAAGCCCGTCGCGATCCTCGTCGACCTGCAGGGTCCGAAGATCCGCCTCGCGAAGTTCGCCGACGGCCCGCACGACCTCGCGGTCGGCGACGTGTTCACCATCACGACGGAGGACGTCCCCGGCTCGAAGGAGATCTGCGGGACCACGTTCAAGGGCCTCCCGCAGGACGTCAAGCCCGGCGACCCGCTGCTCATCGACGACGGCCGGGTCCGCCTCCGCGTGCTCGACACCGACGGCGTGCGCGTCCGCACGGAGGTCGTCGTCGGCGGCACCGTCTCGAACAACAAGGGCATCAACCTGCCCGGTGTCGCCGTGAACGTCCCCGCGCTGAGCGAGAAGGACGAGGCCGACCTCCGCTGGGGCATCCGCCAGGGCGCCGACCTCATCGCGCTCTCGTTCGTCCGCAACGCCTCGGACGTCGTCCGCGCCCACGAGATCATGGACGAGGAGGGCAAGCGCCTCCCCGTCATCGCGAAGATCGAGAAGCCGCAGGCCGTCGATGCGCTCGAGGAGATCATCGACGCCTTCGACTCGATCATGGTCGCCCGTGGTGACCTCGGCGTGGAGCTCCCGCTCGAAGCCGTCCCGATCGTGCAGAAGCGCGCCGTCGAGCTGGCCCGTCGCATGGCGAAGCCGGTCATCGTGGCAACGCAGATGCTCGAGTCGATGATCTCGTCGCCGATCCCGACCCGCGCCGAGACGTCCGACGTCGCGAACGCGGTCCTCGACGGTGCGGACGCGGTCATGCTCTCCGGTGAGACCAGTGTCGGCGAGTACCCGGTGCAGACCGTCCGCACGATGGCCCGCATCGTCGAGTCCACCGAGGACCACGGCCTCGAGCGCATCGCGCCGCTCGGCACGAAGCCGCGCACGCTCGGTGGCGCGATCACGCTCGCCGCGGTCGAGATCGCCGAGTTCACCGAGGCGTCGTACCTCTGCGTGTTCACCGAGTCCGGCGACTCCGCGCGCCGCATGTCGCGCCTCCGCCACGGCCTGCCGATCATCGCGTTCACGCCGAACGAGGCCACCCGTCGTCGCATGGCGCTGACCTGGGGCGTCCGTTCGTTCCTGGTCCCGCGCATGAAGCACACCGACGAGCTCTTCGGTCAGGTGGACGACGTCCTCATCCACAACGGCCTCGCCTCGCCCGGCGACCGCGTCATCGTGACGGCCGGGTCGCCCCCCGGACTCGAGGGGTCGACGAACGACCTCCGCGTGCACCGCGTCGGTGACGCGCACGCCGAGGCGGCGCCGGCGTACGTTCGGGACTAGTCCAGACAGTCCCAGCGCGCTGACGGGGCGCGGACGGGAGGCCCGGTGCAGGTTCTGCAGACGGCCTCCGGTCCGCGCCCCGTCGCGTGCTCCCGCCCCCGTCCCGTCGACAGGAGACGACCGCGATGACCGAACCGAGCCTCCAGACCGGTGTGGGTGCCAGGCGTCCTGCGGACGTGCGCCGGTGGCGTCGCTACCTGGCGGACGAGCGCGCCGAAGCGGCGGTGTACCGGAACCTCGCCGCCCGACGTTCCGGTGAGGAACGCGAGATCCTGAGCGCGCTGGCCGAGGCGGAGGGCCGCCACGAGCAGCACTGGACCGACCTGCTCGGTGCCGACGTCGGCCGGCCGCTCCGGGGGAGCCTCCGCACGCGCGTGCTCGCGTCCCTGGCGAAGCGCTTCGGGTCGGTGTTCGTGCTCGCGCTGATGCAGCGGGCGGAGGACCGGTCCCCGTACGCCGACGACGCCGACGCGACCGCGACCATGGCGGCCGACGAACGGATCCACGGTGAGGTCGTCCGCGGACTGGCGAACCGGGGTCGGATGCGGCTCTCGGGGACGTTCCGTGCCGCGGTCTTCGGGGCGAACGACGGCCTGGTGTCGAACCTCGCGCTCATCATCGGCATCAGCGCGTCCGGTGCGGACCGGCACTTCGTGCTGCTGAGCGGCATCGCCGGTCTCCTCGCCGGAGCGCTCTCGATGGGCGCGGGGGAGTACGTCTCGGTGCGGTCGCAGCGGGAGCTCCTCGAGGCGTCGGCACCGCACCCGGACGCCGGGGACGCCGTGGCGGACCTGGACGTCGACGCCAACGAGCTCGCACTGGTCTACCGCGCGCGGGGCATGCCCGAGGCCGAGGCGGAGGCGCACGCGACCGAGGTGCTCGCCGGGCTCGGGAGCGGTCCGGACACCCGCCCGACGCGGGTCGTCGACGACCACGAGGCGGTCGGGAACGGGATGAGCGCGGCGATCTCGAGCTTCTGCTTCTTCGCGTCCGGCGCGATCATCCCGGTGCTGCCGTACCTGTTCGGCCTCGACGGCTGGGCCGCGATCGGTGTCGCCGCCGTGCTCGTCGGGATCGCCCTGCTCGGCACCGGCGCCGTCGTCGGCGTGCTGAGCGGCGCGTCGCCACTCCGCCGGGCGCTCCGGCAGCTCGCGATCGGGTTCGGCGCCGCGGTGGTCACCTACCTGCTCGGGCTGCTCTTCGGGACCGGCTCCGCGTAGGGGACGGCCGGCTCCGCGGAGTGGCGCCGCGTCCCGTCGCGTCGCGTTGCGCTCAGCGGCGGACGGCTGCGCGCGGGGGGAGCAGGAGCAGCGCTCCGGCACCGACGACGATGAGCGCGATCCCGGCGAACACCATGAACACCGTCAGCGCCAGACCCGGGGCGACGAGGACCGCGACACCGCCGAGGATCGAGAGCACGCCGCTCACGAACGACGGGACGCGGGACGATCCGGGGTGGCCGACGAAGCCGCCGACGATGGCCGCGATGCCCTCGATCAGGAACCCGACGCCGGCGAGCACCGCGTAGACGACGAGCGGGACGACCGGGTCGAGGAGCGTCACGAGGCCGGCGATCGCGACGAGTGCCCCGACGACGCCGGAGGTCCAGCGCCAGACCGGGGGCGTCCCGTGCCCGCGGACCGCGGCGAACACGCGGAGCACCCCGGCGACGACGAGGTACACCCCGAAGAGGAGCGCGACCACGACGAGCGAGGGGCGGGGCCAGACGATGGCGACGATGCCGAGCGCGATCGCGACGACTGCGGTGACGACGACGAACACCCGGAACGTGCGGACGGCACGGGAATCCACGAGCACTCCTCCCTGATCTGGACTGCTGGTCGCCTCGAACGCTACCCGGCGGAGCGTCCCGCGTCCGTGCAACCGGATGCAACCCCCACGCTCGTACCGTCGGGCGCAGGCGCGCGGACCGTGCGCCACGACAGCGTCGTCGAGAGGCACCACCATGACCATCGCACCATCGCCCACCACCTACGCCGCACCCGGCGAGGAGGGCGCGCTCGTCTCGTTCCGGTCGCGCTACGACCACTTCATCGGCGGGGAGTACGTCCCGCCGGCGGGTGGGCAGTACTTCGAGAACCCGACGCCCGTCACCGGCAAGACCTTCACCGAGGTCGCACGGGGCGACTCGTCCGACGTCGACCGCGCGGTACAGGCGGCGTGGAAGGCGTTCCCGGCGTGGGGGAAGACCAGCGTCACGGAGCGCGCGAACATCCTGAACCGCATCGCGGACCGGATGGAGCAGAACCTGGAGCTCCTCGCCGTCGCCGAGACGTGGGAGAACGGCAAGCCGATCCGGGAGACCCTCGGCGCGGACATCCCGCTCGCGATCGACCACTTCCGCTACTTCGCCGGGGCCATCCGGGCGCAGGAGGGTTCGACGGGGGAGATCGACCACGACACCGTGGCGTACCACTTCCACGAACCGCTCGGGGTGGTGGCACAGATCATCCCGTGGAACTTCCCGATCCTGATGGCGGTGTGGAAGCTCGCACCGGCCCTCGCCGCGGGCAACTGCGTCGTGCTGAAGCCGGCGGAGCAGACCCCGGCATCGATCCACGTGCTCATCGAGCTCATCCAGGACCTCATCCCCGCCGGCGTGCTCAACGTCGTGAACGGGTTCGGGTTCGAGGTCGGGGCACCGCTCGCACAGCACCCCGACGTCCGGAAGGTCGCCTTCACCGGTGAGACCACCACCGGCCGCCTGATCATGCAGTACGCGTCGCAGAACCTCATCCCCGTGACCCTGGAGCTCGGCGGCAAGAGCCCGAACGTGTTCTTCGCCGACGTGGCCCAGGAGAAGGACCCCTTCTACGACAAGGCGCTCGAGGGCTTCGCGTTCTTCAACCTCAACCAGGGCGAGGTCTGCACGTGCCCGTCCCGGGCGCTCGTCGCGAAGGAGATCTACGACGGCTTCGTCGCGGACGGTCTCGAACGGGTCCGTGCCGTGAAGCAGGGCCACCCGCTCGACATCTCGACCATGATCGGCGCGCAGGCGTCGAACGACCAGCTCGAGAAGATCCTCAGCTACATCGACATCGGCAAGCAGGAGGGCGCGAAGCTGCTCACCGGCGGCGAACGGGCCGACCTCGGTGGGGAGCTCTCCGGCGGGTACTACGTCACGCCGACGGTGTTCGAGGGCGACAACGCGATGCGGATCTTCCAGGAGGAG
Organism: Curtobacterium sp. PhB130; assembly: GCF_003755165.1. Taxonomy (NCBI): domain Bacteria; kingdom Bacillati; phylum Actinomycetota; class Actinomycetes; order Micrococcales; family Microbacteriaceae; genus Curtobacterium; species Curtobacterium sp. PhB130. Next base: position 209,120 of record NZ_RKII01000010.1, read on the forward strand.
ATCTTCGGCCCGGTGCTCGCGCTGACGTCCTTCAGCGGGTACGACGACGCCATCGCGATCGCCAACGACACGCTCTACGGCCTCGGCGCCGGGGTCTGGAGCCGCGAGGCCACCACGCTCTACCGGGCCGGCCGGGACATCCAGGCGGGTCGCGTGTGGGAGAACACCTACCACCAGTACCCGGCCGGTGCGGCGTTCGGCGGGTACAAGCAGTCCGGCGTCGGACGCGAGAACCACAAGATGATGCTCGACCACTACCAGCAGACGAAGAACCTGCTCGTGTCCTACGCCGAGGGTCCGATGGGGTTCTTCTGATGCCGCACACCGAGCGCGTCGCGGTGACGGCGGCGGCGGGGGAGCTCCTGCGCTCCCTCGCCGCCCGGCACGGGCCGCTGATGTTCCACCAGTCGGGCGGCTGCTGCGACGGCTCCAGCCCGATGTGCTACCCGGTCGGGATGTTCATGACCGGGTCCGGGGACGTGCTCCTCGGCGCGCTGGAGGTCGAGGGGATCGACCGCGTCGAGGTGTACATGTCCCGGTCCCAGTTCAAGTACTGGAAGTACACGCACCTGACGATCGACGTCGTCGACGGTCGGGGCGGTGGCTTCTCGCTCGAGGTCCCGGAGGGCAAGCGCTTCCTCACCCGCTCGCGGATGTTCACCGACGCGGAACTGGAGGAGCTCGGTCTGGTCCCGGCGGCCGGCCGGACGTAGGCTGACCGCACCCGGCGCGACGACGCGGCGGGCGGACCCGGGACGGAGGACGCATGCGCGCACCCCGACCCGGATCCGTCCGGCCGCTCGTCGCCGAGTCGTGGCGACGCTCCGCGCGGGTGGACCCCGACGGAGCGCCACGACTGACGCTCGGCACCGACGAACTCGACGCCGCCCGGCGCGACGGGCCCCTCGCCACCCTGCTGCCGATCGTGCGGCGGCTGCTGCTCGACGACTCCCGCTCGGCGGGCTGCGTCGTGGCGGTCGGCGACGCCGCGGGCCGGCTCGTCTTCGTCGACGGTGCCCGTTCCGCGCGCCGGGCCGCCGAGGACATGGGGTTCGTCCCCGGCGCCGACTGGGCCGAGGAGCACGTCGGGACGAGCGCCCCCGGCACCGCACTCCGGCTCGACCGGCCCGTGCAGATCCGCCGCGACGAGCACTACGCCACCGCCGTCAAGCCGTGGTCCTGCACCGCGGTGCCCGTGCACGACCCCAGCGGCCGGGTGGTCGGGGTCCTCGACGTCACCGGCGACGAGCGGGCCGTCGAACGCCACACCCTGCCGCTCCTCACCGCGACCGTCGCCGCCGCGGAGGCCGAGCTCGCCCTGGCGGTCCTCCGGGCGCCGAACCCACCCGCACCACGGGCCCCGGCGACCACCGCGGACGCCGAACTCGTGCTGCTCGGGGCCGACACCGCCACCCTCCGCGTCGACGGCCGCGCGGTCGGGCTCTCCGCCCGGCACTCCGAGATCCTCGCGGTCCTCGCGACCGCCCCCGGCGGGCTCCCCGCCGCCGACCTCGCCGCCGCCGTCTACGGCGACCCCGGCGCGACCGTGACGCTCCGGGCAGAGGTGGTCCGGCTCCGCCGGGTCCTCGCCGCGACGGCCCCGTGCGTGACGATGGCCTCGCGCCCGTACCGGGTGGGCGGTGTGCGCACCGACGTCGACACCGTGCTGGCGGCGCTCGATCGCGGGTCGCGCCTCCAGGCCGTCAGCCGGTACCCCGGACCCGTCCTGCCGGGATCCGACGCCCCGGGGGTGGACGCGCTCCGCGACCTGGTCCGCGGACGCTTCCGGGAAGCCGTGGTGACCGACGGGTCCGCGGAGGCGCTGCTCGCCTGGGCGCGGACACCGGACGGGGCAGCGGACACCCGCGTGCTGCGGGCGTTGCTCCGGACGCTGCCGCCGCGATCGCCGCGACGGGCCGGGTTGGTGGCGGCCGTCGAGGCGCTCGAAGGGGTGTGACCGGCTGGTAGTCTGGCCACCTCGCGAGTGTGGTGGAATCGGCAGACACGGGGCACTCAAAATGCTCTGCCTCACGGCGTGCGGGTTCAAGTCCCGCCACTCGTACAACGCGGCTCACGGCGTGCGGGGCAGTCCCGGACACCCGTGTCCCGCCACTCGTACAACGCCTTTCATGCGAAGCAGCACTTCCGACGTCTAGTAGGCTTTCGGTCGTGAGTGACTCAGAAGCAACTGCAACCGCACCCCGTCGCGTCGTCGTCGCCGAGGACGAGTCGCTCATCCGTCTCGACATCGTCGAGATCCTCCGTGACAACGGCTTCGACGTCGTCGGCGAAGCGGGTGACGGCGAGACCGCCGTGCAGCTCGCGACCGACCTCCGTCCCGACCTCGTCATCATGGACGTCAAGATGCCCCAGCTCGACGGCATCTCCGCGGCCGAGAAGCTCTCGAAGAACCACATCGCCCCGGTGGTCCTCCTCACGGCGTTCAGCCAGAAGGAACTCGTCGAGCGTGCGACGGAGGCCGGAGCGCTCGCGTACGTCGTGAAGCCCTTCACCCCGAACGACCTGCTGCCCGCGATCGAGATCGCACTCTCCCGGTACCAGCAGATCATCACCCTCGAAGCCGAGGTCGCCGACCTCGTCGAGCGCTTCGAGACCCGCAAGCTCGTCGACCGCGCCAAGGGCCTGCTCAACGAGAAGATGGGCCTCACCGAGCCCGAGGCGTTCCGCTGGATCCAGAAGGCCTCGATGGACCGCCGCCTCACCATGCACGACGTCGCCAAGGCGATCATCGAGCAGCTCAGCGCGAAGAAGTAGTCCGCCGGACCGGGCAGCGCTCGTGCCGGTGACCAGGGACGACCTGCCCGCCATCGTGGTCGACACGAGTGACGTCGCCGCGGTCCGGACCCCTGCAGGACGCGGTGCGTCCACCTCGGTGTACGCGCTCGCCTACGCGTCCGGCGTGCTCGCGTTCATCGCCATCGGCGTGTACCAGAACGCCTGGCTGCACCGGAGCGTCGGCACCTCGTTCCTGCTCGCAGCCCTGTGGGTCGTGCCGTTCATCGCGCTCGCACACGTCCTGGACGCCGCCCTGTACCGGGGGCGTCGTCGTGCTCGGAGCGCGACGGGCCGTCGCGCAGCCGTCCGGATCGCCGCCGCCGCCGCAGCCGCCGGGTATCCGGACCTCCCCGTCGAGCTCCTCGCGTCGCGACTGCTGCAGGACGACAACGGTCCGGTCCCGTACACCGGGGTCGGGCGGGAGCCGTACCAGCCCCTCCGCACGTGGGAACTCGCCACGGCGGACCCCTCGATCGCGGTCACGGTCACCCGCGACGGCGCTCCTGAGACCACCCGTGTCAGCGCGGCCACCGTGCCCGCACGACGCGATGGCGCACCGTAGGATCCGAGCTGTGGGGTTCTTCGACAGGTGGCGGCGACCGAAGGGCGTCGACGACGGCGTCGACCAGACCGGGTACGACATCCTGGACGAGGTCGAGCCCGACGACCAGATGGTCGCGGAGGCCGTCACGGAGCGCGTGCTCCCGGGCTTCCTCCGGTTCGACGACGTCGTCGAGGCGGTCGTCGAGTGGTACGCCGACGACGTTCCCGACGAGGCCGAGTTCCGGGCGATCGTCGTCGCGCGGGCGCGTCCGATCTGGGACGCGCGGCGCCGCGAAGAAGCGTCGTGGACGTGGGGCAGCAGCCAGCACGACGAGCTCGAGCTCGCGTTCCGACGACTCGAGCGCCTCGGGTTCGTGACGGGGATGGACCTCGGCGTCGACCAGGGCGACGGCTTCCTCGAGGCGCGTGACCTGCGCACGCCGGACGAGGACGCACCCGGCGGGTTCCGGGAGTGGGCGTACGCGTACTTCCACACCCAGGACGCCGAGGGGCTCTGCCTGGACCGCCACGTGCTGCGCCTGGCCTTCGGGTCGTTCCGCCCGGCGCCCGACATCGACCCGGACCTCGTCGCGACGGCGATGCGCTCCAGCCGTGGCGAAGCCACGATCAACGAACGGTCCCAGCTCTCGGCCGGGCAGCAGGTCGCCGACGTCCTGACCGACCGCGGGTTCGAGCTCGACTGGGACGGCACCGCGGGCAAGCGCATCGGGATCGTCATCGAGCAGTGGCGGAAGGCGCTGCCGTTCAGCGACCTCGACGAGGCCCGACGGGTCGTCGCGGACGAGCACCTCCGCGTGCTGTGGCCCGGCGAACGGGGCACCTCCGACGCCGCTGCACTCGAGGAGCACGACGGCCGGTGGCACGTCTGGGCGACCGACGAGAAGGGCGGCCCGTGGTCGAACGGCTCGTGGCACGATGACCTCGGCGCAGCGCTCGACCGATTCGTCCAGATCGCCCGCATCAACGCGAGGTACGCAGGGCGGTAGGCCGAGCGGACCCGAACGCACGCCCGTGACCGACGTGCCCTCGAGCCGACCATCTGCGAAGGTGGAGCCGTGAACGACGTGGTGATCCGAGCCTCCAGTCCGGCCGACATGCCCGCGGTGGCCGACCTGCGGTGGCGGTGGAGCATCGACGAGGACGGGCGCACCCCCGGACAGTCGCCCGCGGCGTACCGGGACGCGATGACGGCCTTCGCGCTGGAACACCCGGAGACGCACCGGTGCGTCGTCGCCGAACGCGACGGCGCCGTGCTCGGCATGGCGTGGCTCGGGCTCACCGCACGACCGCCCGCGCCGAATCGCCCGGGGGGACGGATCACGGCGGACGTGCAGACCGTCTACGTGCACCCGGACGTGCGTGGGCAGGGTGTCGCCGGACGGCTGGTCCACCGGCTGCTCGAGATCGCGGACGAGCTCGGCGCCGAACGCGTCTCGGTGCACTCGAGTGTGGACGGCGAGCGGCTCTACCGGCGGCTCGGCTTCGGCGACGCCCGGCTGCTGCTGCAGCGCCCACCGGAGGACTGAACGCCCGCTGGCGCCTCGGCTGCTGTCAGCTCCGGACGGGCAGCTGCTGCAGGGTCCAGGCGTTGCCGTCGGGATCGATGAAGAAGACGAAGCGGCCCCAGGCCATCTCGTCGACCCCGACGGCGTTCACGTCGAGCGACTGCAGGTGTGCCAGTGCCTCGTCGGCATCGGGCACCACGACCTGGATGGACTTCAGCGACCCGGGCACGACGTCGGGCGACATGATGCCCTGGCCGAACGCGATCGAGCACGCGGATCCGGGCGGGGTGGCCTGGACGAAGCGGACCTCGTCGGAGACACGCTGGTCGTGGTCGATCGTGAAGCCGAGCGATGCGTAGAAGTCGCGGGAGCGGTCGACGTCGCTGACGGGGACCATGATGAGTTCGATCTTCCAGTCCATGAGGACTCCCTGGTGTTGCACGGGCGCGCGGCCCCGCGGGGGCGTCAGCGCACGTCGCGGATGAGGTTGGTGATGCGGACGGTGGAGCAGCGTCGCCCCTGGTCGTCGGTGAGCACGATCTCGTGCGTGGTGAGCGTGTTGCCGAGGTGGATCGCGGTGCAGACACCCGTGACGACGCCGGAGGTGGCGCTCCGCGTGTGGGACGCGTTCAGCTCGATGCCGACGGCGTAGCGCCCTTCGCCAGCGTGGACGGTGGCCGCCATCGAGCCGAGGCTCTCCGCCAGGACGACGAACGCGCCACCGTGCAGGAGCCCGACGGGCTGGCGGTTGCCCTCGACCGGGATGGTGCCGACGGCGCGCTCCGCGGAGAGCTCCGTGATGACCATGCCCATCTTGTCGGCGAGTTCGCCCATGCCCCGTTCGGCGTACTTCGCGATGCCCTCGGCGGACCCGGTGAGTGTCTGTTCGTCGGTCACGTCGAGGTGCCCTTCGCGCTGGTCGGCCCTGTCGGGGGCCGTCGGTAGGCTGTCCAGGTGTCGGACTCCGCAAAGCCTACCCTCATGGTCATCGACGGCCATTCGCTCGCCTTCCGGGCCTTCTACGCCCTGCCGGTGGACAGCTTCGTCAACCGCGACGGGCAGCACACCAACGCCATCCACGGCTTCATCTCGATGCTGCTGATGCTCCTGCAGCGGGAGAAGCCGACCCACCTGGCGGTCGCGTTCGACATCTCCCGGTTCTCCTTCCGCACGCGGGAGTACGAGGACTACAAGGGCACGCGCTCGGAGACCCCGGCGGAGTTCAAGGGGCAGATCCCGCTCCTGCAGCAGGCGCTGGAGGCGATGGGCATCACGACCGTCACGAAGGAGGACTACGAGGCGGACGACATCCTCGCGACGCTCTCCTCGCAGGGCTCCGCGCAGGGGTACCAGGTCTACGTGGTGTCCGGCGACCGCGACTCGATCCAGCTCGTCAACGACGACGTCACGCTGCTCTACCCGTCGGTCCGCGGCGTCTCCGAGCTCACCCGCTACGACCGCGACAAGGTCTACGAGCGGTACGGCATCGAACCGCACCAGTACCCGGACATCGCCGCGCTCGTCGGTGAGACCAGCGACAACCTGATCGGCATCGACAAGGTCGGCGAGAAGACCGCCGTCAAGTGGATCACCCAGTACGGCTCGCTCGACGGCGTGCTCGAGCACGCGGACGAGATCAAGGGCGTGGTCGGCAACAACCTGCGCGAGCAGAAGGACCGTGCGATCCGCAACCGCAAGCTGAACCGCCTCGTCACCGACGTCGAGCTGCCGGTCGGCCCCGGTGACGTCGCCCTGCGGCCCCTCGACGAAGCCGCCGTGCGCGAGCTCTTCGCGAAGCTGCAGTTCCGGACGCTGCTCGACCGTGTGTTCAAGGTCGCGGGCAACGGGGAGCCGAGCGACGCCACCGCGGTCGAGGGCGGCATCGAGGATGCCGGCGTCACCCCGCCGCCCGTCAAGACCCTCATCGACGAAGAGCTCGGCTACTGGCTGGAGCGCAAGAACGCCGCCGCCGCGGAGAACGGGTACGGCGTCGCGGTCGAGGTGATCGACGGCCGCCTCAGCGCCATCGGCATCGCCACCCACGACGACGCCGTGCTGGTGCCGGGCGGCAGCGGCGCGAAGGACTACGAGCAGCTCAGTGCCTGGTTCGCCTCGGACGCTCCGAAGCACTTCCACGACGCCAAGGCCGCCATCAAGGCGCTCGGCACCGTGGGCATCACCGTCAACGGGGTCGCCGGCGACGCCCGGATCATGGGCTGGCTCGCGAACCCCGGCAAGCAGGGGCAGCCCCTCACCGACCTCGTCTACCAGGAACTCGGCGAGGAACTCCCCACCGCCGACCCGAACCAGCTCGTCCCCGAGACCGACCCGGTGAACGTCGGCGTGCACGCCTGGTACGTCCTCCGGGTCACCACCGCGCTCCGCGCCCGGATCGACCCCGGCTCGCTGCAGGTCCTCGACGACATCGAGCTCCCGCTCGTCTCGGTGCTCGCGCAGATGGAGACCACGGGCGTCGGCATCGACCGCCCGGTGCTCACCGGCCTGTCGAAGGAACTGGGGGAGCGCGCCGCCGAACTCGCCCAGCAGGCCTTCGCGGAGATCGGGCACGAGGTCAACCTCGGGTCACCGAAGCAGCTGCAGGAAGTGCTGTTCACCGAGCTCGCGATGCCGAAGACCCGCAAGACGAAGACGGGCTTCTCCACCGACGCGGCCAGCCTCACGGACCTGCAGGAACAGCACCCGCACCCGTTCCTCGGGCTCCTGCTGCAGCACCGCGACGCGACGAAGCTCCGCCAGATCGTCGACACCCTCGACGCCGCGGTCGTCGACGGCCGCATCCACACCCGGTACGAGCAGACCGGCACCAGCACCGGCCGGGTGTCCTCGACGGACCCGAACCTGCAGAACATCCCGGTGAAGACCGCGGTCGGCCGTCGGATCCGGTCGGCGTTCGCCGTCGCCGAGCCGTACACGACGCTCCTCACCGCGGACTACTCGCAGATCGAGATGCGGATCATGGCGCACCTCTCCGGCGACCCCGGGCTGATCCAGGCCTTCAACGAGGGCGAAGACCTGCACCGGTTCGTCGGTGCCCGGGTCTTCGGGGTCGAGCCGTCGGACGTCTCCGCGGAGATGCGCACCAAGGTCAAGGCGATGTCCTACGGGCTCGCGTACGGCCTCAGCGCGTTCGGGCTCTCGAAGCAGCTCCGCATCGAGCAGAGTGAAGCGCGGACGCTGATGACCGAGTACTTCGCCCGGTTCGGTGCCGTCCGCGACTACCTCCGGAACGTCGTCGAGCAGGCGCGGGAAGACGGCTACACCGAGACGATCTTCGGCCGTCGCCGTCCCTTCCCGGACCTCAAGAGCCCGAACCGGGTGCTCCGCGAGAACGCCGAGCGTGCGGCGCTGAACGCCCCGATCCAGGGCTCGGCGGCGGACATCATGAAGATCGCGATGCTCGGCGTCGCGGCCGACCTGCGCGACGGCGAGCTCGAGACCCGCCTGCTGCTGCAGGTGCACGACGAGCTCATCCTCGAAGTCGCGCCCGGCGAGCAGGACCGCGTCGAGGAGATCCTCCGTACCCGGATGGGCGGCGCGGCGGACCTGACGGTCCCGCTCGACGTCCAGGTCGGGACCGGCGCCAACTGGGAGGCAGCGGCGCACTGACGCGCGGCTCACGGGGCACTGCGCCCGCGTCGTGACCAGGGGGCGCTGCGCCCGGGTCGTGACCCGGGGCACGGCGGCCGCGTCGTGACGGACGGGAGGCCCGGTGCCGGCTGGCACCGGGCCTCCCGTCGGTCATTTGGTTGCGGTGCCGCCGCCGTGGCTCCGGTCGCGGCGCGGCAGCCGTCGGTCAGACGGCGACGACGGCGAAGACCTCGCCCTGGGCTCCGGCCACGACGGCGGAGCGACCGAACGGGCTGTCGAACGGCCCCATCAGCACGGAGCCGCCGTGCGCGGTGACCGTTGCGACCGTCGCGTCCGTGTCGGTCGAGCCGAACCAGGTGAGCCAGTACCCGGGGACGCCGTCGGGCAGTCCGCCGGGCGGCGTGAACACCCCGGCGACGGGCGCGGGGTCCTCCGGGTGCAGCTTGGCGGCCGCGTACGGTTCGGCGGGGTCGCCGAACACGTCGTAGGTGTACCTGAACAGCGTGGCGTAGAAGGTCTTGGCGGCCTCGGCGTCGCGGGTGTGGACCTCGTTCCAGCAGGGTGCGCCCGCCTGGTTCACGAGGCCGTACCCGTCGTGTGCCCGGCCCTGCCACAGTCCGAACACGGCACCGGTGGGATCGGCCGCGATCGCCATCCGGCCGACGTCCATCACGTCGAAGGGTGGCGTGACCACGGTCCCGCCGGCGCTCGTGACGGCCGTCGCGGTGGTGTCGGCGTCGTCGGTCGCGAGGTACGCGGTCCACGAGACGGGCTGTCCCTCGCCCATGAGCGGGCCGACGCCCGCGACGGGACGGTCGTCGAGGAGCGCCATCACGTACCCGCCGGACTCGGGCGGACCGTCCTCGAACCGCCAGCCGAAGACGCCGGCGTAGAAGTCTCGCGCCGCAGGCACGTCGCCGACGCCGAGGTCCGACCAGCACGGTGATCCCGGTGCCCACGCACCAGTGTGTTCCGACATGCAACATCCCCTCGACTGGCCGGTTGGTCCGGCGGGTCGAGCGTAGCGCGCGGCACCGACGGCGGTCGGTGGGTGCCCGCGCGCCGCGTCGACGCCTGTCGGTAGGGTCGGAGCATGACCGAAGAGCGCCCCGTCCGCCAGCCGTCCGCCGTCGACCGCGTCGCCGAGGGATGGGTGTCCACGCTCGTCGACCTCGACCCGACGATCGCCACGTACATCGGCGTCCCCGGGCGCACGGGGGAGTACGGCGACACCTCGCCGGCCGGCGCCGCGGCGATGGCGGACGCGGCGAGGTCGGCCGCGCGGTCCCTGGCCGCGGCCGAGCCGGTGGACGACGTCGACCGCGTGACGAAGACCGACCTCGGCGCCGAGCTCGACCTCGTCGTCGAGTCGTACGACCGGAAGCTCCACCTCCGTGACCTCAACGTCATCGCGAGCCCGGCCCAGTCGCTCCGCGAGATCATCGACCTCATGCCGACCGCGACCGAGTCGGACTGGGCCGACATCGCCAGCCGCGTGCGTGCGCTGCCCGGTGCACTCGAGGGGTTCCGGGAGACGCTGCTCGAGGGCACGCGCGAGGACGTCACCCCGGCGAAGCGACAGGTGGAGCTCGTCGCGGAGCAGGCCGCCCGGAGCGGTGCGGCGGACGGGTTCTTCCAGCAGCTCGCCGCGGAGGCCACCCTGGACGACGGGTCGCCCGTGCCGGACGCACTCCGCGCGGAGCTGACCCGGCACGGCGAGGTCGCAGCGGCCGCCTACCGTTCGTTCGGACGCTTCCTCGAACACGAGCTGATGCCGCTCGCGACGCCGGTCGACGCGGTCGGACGGGACGCCTACGAGCTGCACTCCCGCCGCTTCCTCGGCGCGGTCGTCGACCTCGACGAGACCTACGAGTGGGGGCTCGAGGAGCTCGCGCGCATGCGCGACGAGCAGGAGCGCATCGCGGACCGCATCGACCCGGGCGCGTCCGTGGCGCGCGCGGTCGAGGTGCTCGACGCCGACCCGTCCCGCATGCTGCACGGCACCGACGCGCTGCAGCGGTGGATGCAGGAGACGAGCGACGCCTCGATCCGTGCGATGGACGGCGTCTACTTCGACATCGCGGACCCGATCAAGCGGCTCGAGTGCCGGATCGCCCCGACGCAGGAGGGCGGGATCTACTACTCCGGCCCCTCCGACGACTTCTCCCGCCCCGGCCGCATGTGGTGGTCCGTGCCGCAGGGCGTCACCGAGTTCCAGACCTGGCGCGAGAAGACGACCGTCTACCACGAGGGCGTCCCCGGCCACCACCTGCAGATCAGCCAGGGCGTCTACAACCGCGGCGAGCTCAACACCTGGCGCCGGCAGCTGTCCGGGTCGTCCGGCCACGTCGAGGGCTGGGCGCTCTACGCGGAGCGCCTTATGGAGCAGCTCGGGTTCCTCGACGACGAGGGGGACCGGCTCGGCATGCTCGACGGGCAGCGCATGCGTGCGGCCCGGGTCGTGCTCGACATCGGGGTGCACCTGCAGAAGACGAACCCCGACGGCGGCGGGTGGACGTGGGAGTACGCGCTCGACTTCATGCGCCAGAACGTGAACATGGACGACGCCTTCGTGCGCTTCGAGGTGGCCCGGTACTTCGGGTGGCCGGGACAGGCACCGTCGTACAAGGTCGGCCAGCGCGTCTGGGAGGCCATCCGTGACGAGGTGGCCGCGCGTGAGGGTTCGGCGTTCGACCTGAAGTCCTTCCACCACCGGGCGCTCGCCCTCGGCAGCATCGGGCTCGACACGCTGCGTTCGGCGCTGCTCGACTAGACGCCCGGCGACACGCGCGGCACCCCGCTTGTGAGGGGTCGCGCGCACCGGTTAGACTTGTGCGGCGCAATCCGCGCGCCCACAACCAACCGCCACGGCGGCACCATGCGGGGACATGTCTCCCGCGTCGTCCTGGCCCGACTCATGTCCGTTCGGAGCAATCTCTACATGACAACCACTACGACCAAGGCTCCTAAGCAGGTCGCCATCAACGACATCGGTTCGGCTGATGACTTCCTGGCCGAGGTCGAGAAGACCCTGAAGTTCTTCAACGACGGCGATCTCATCTCCGGCACCGTCGTGAAGATCGACCGCGACGAGGTCCTCCTCGACGTCGGTTACAAGACCGAGGGCGTCATCCCCTCGCGCGAGCTCTCGATCAAGCACGACGTGGACCCCAACGAGGTCGTCAACGTCGGCGACGAGGTCGAGGCCCTGGTTCTCCAGAAGGAGGACAAGGAAGGCCGCCTCATCCTGTCGAAGAAGCGCGCGCAGTACGAGCGTGCGTGGGGCGACGTCGAGAAGATCAAGGAGTCCGACGGGGTCGTCACCGGCACCGTCATCGAGGTCGTCAAGGGTGGCCTCATCGTGGACATCGGTCTCCGCGGCTTCCTCCCGGCCTCGCTCATCGAGCTCCGCCGCGTGCGTGACCTCACGCCGTACCTCGGCCAGGAGATCGAGGCGAAGATCCTCGAGCTCGACAAGAACCGCAACAACGTGGTCCTATCGCGCCGTGCGCTCCTCGAGCAGACGCAGTCCGAGTCCCGGACCACGTTCCTCAACAACCTGCACAAGGGCCAGGTCCGCAAGGGCGTCGTCTCGTCGATCGTCAACTTCGGTGCGTTCGTCGACCTCGGCGGCGTCGACGGTCTCGTCCACGTCTCCGAGCTCAGCTGGAAGCACATCGAGCACGCCAGCGAGGTCGTCGAGGTCGGTCAGGAAGTCACCGTCGAGATCCTCGAGGTGGACCTGGACCGCGAGCGCGTGTCGCTCTCCCTCAAGGCCACGCAGGAAGACCCGTGGCAGGTCTTCGCCCGCACCCACGCGATCGGCCAGATCGCACCGGGCAAGGTCACGAAGCTCGTGCCGTTCGGTGCCTTCGTCCGCGTCGCGGACGGCATCGAGGGTCTCGTCCACATCTCGGAGCTCTCGAACAAGCACGTCGAGCTCGCCGAGCAGGTCGTCTCCGTCGGCGACGAGGTCTTCGTGAAGATCATCGACATCGACCTCGACCGTCGCCGCATCTCGCTCAGCCTCAAGCAGGCGAACGAGGGCGTGGACCCGGAGAGCGCCGAGTTCGACCCGGCTCTCTACGGCATGCCGACCGAGTACGACGACAAGGGTGACTACAAGTACCCCGAGGGCTTCGACCCGGAGACCAACGAGTGGCTCGAGGGCTACGACACCCAGCGCGAAGAGTGGGAGCGTCAGTACGCCGCCGCCCAGGGTCGCTGGGAGGCCCACAAGGCCCAGGTCGCCAAGTCCCTCACCGAAGAGGCGCAGGGTGGCTTCGACCTCCCGGCCAGCGCTTCCTCGTCGTTCACGAGCGAGCAGGCCGGTCAGGGCACCCTGGCCGACGACGCCTCGCTCGCGGCGCTCCGCGAGAAGCTCAGCTCGACCAACTGATCGCAGCTGCGTGAACCGGAAGCCCGGCACCCTCACAGGGTGCCGGGCTTCCGGCGTCCCAGGAGACAGCGATTCCCGAGAAGCAGCCGCCTACGCTGGTCGCCGTGCGCATCATCGGACTCACGGGCGGCATCGCCGCGGGCAAGTCGACCGTCTCCGGACGCTGGGCCGACCACGGGGCGGTGATCGTCGACGCCGACCGGCTCGCCCGCGACGCCGTCGCCCCCGGCAGCCAGGGTCTGGCCCGGGTCGCCGAGCGGTTCGGCCCCGGCGTCATCGCGGCGGACGGCTCGCTCGACCGGCCGGCGCTCGGCGCGATCGTCTTCACGGACCCCGCCGCGCGGAAGGACCTCGAGGGGATCACCCACCCCGAGGTGTGGCGCCTCGCGCAGCAGGCCTTCGACGCGGCCGCGGCAGCCGACCCCGACGCGGTCGTCGTCTACGACGTGCCGCTCCTCGCGGAAGCGCGGGGGTCGCGCCCGCTGCACTTCGACGCGGTCGTCGTGGTGGACGCGCCCGCCGCCGTCCGGGTCGAGCGCCTCGTCGAGCACCGCGGCATGTCCCGCGAAGAGGCCGAGCGTCGCGTCGGTGCGCAGGCCTCGGACGCGGAACGCCTCGCACTCGCCGACCACGTCGTCGACGCCACCGGGACGCTCGAGGACACCATCGCCTCCGCCGACGCCGTGTGGCGCCGGGTGCGTGGCTGACGCGGTCATGCGGCACCGTGTCCTGCTGATCCTCGCCGCCGTGCTCCTGGTGGCGATCGGTGGCGGCACCCTGGTCGCCGCGAACGTGATGGCGGAGCAGCGTGTGGAGCAGCACGGCCGCGAAGCGGTGCACGCGAACGGTGGCCGGAACACCAAGGCACGCGGGGACGCGAACGGCCCGCAGGACGAGTTCCACCGGTTCCGGCTCGGTGCGATCGACGGCGAACGGCTCTCCCCGAACCGTGACGACTTCGCCGCCAGGACCGCCAGCGACGGCCCGCTGCTGCTCTTCCTGCCCGCGACCCGCGCTCGCCCGGCCGAGTACCAGCGGTTCCTGACGACGGCGCTCGGGGACGGGTACCACGTGCTCGGGCTCGACTACTGGAACCTCGGCAGGACGCTCTCCGGCACCTGCGAGGCCGACCCGCACTGCTACGGCGCGGTCCAGCGGAACCGGTTCGACGGCTCCCGCCCGTCCGACTTCAGCGCCGTGTCCCCGGCCGGCTCGATCGTGTCGCGCTTCCGGGACGCGATCGCGCACCTCGACGACGTGGACCCCGACGGGGGTTGGGGTCGGTTCGTGACACCGGCGAAGGAGAACCCGGGCAAGGGCCAGGACGCCGTCGACACCATCTCCTGGAAGGACATCGTCGTCGCCGGGCACTCGCAGGGCGGCGGCGAGGCGGCGTACATCTCGCACATCCGTCCGGTGCTCGGCGCACTGATGTTCTCCTCCCCGGTGGAGTCCCTCGGTCCGGTGCACGCGGCGTGGATGGACCGACCCGGTCGCACCCCGCCGGCGCGGATGTACGCCATCGACGACGTCCGGGACGTCTTCGGTCCGCGCATCCGCGGGTCGTGGCGCGCGCTCGGGCTCGACACCCCGGCGACCCCGGGCGGCGCCGCGGGGCCGTGGCGCACCGACACCGCGGCACCGCCGGAGGGGTCGGATCCGCACGCGATCCTCACCGACATCCGCGTCGGCACGCCCGCGGAGTCGCACTCGCGCACGATCAAGGACACCACGCCGCTCGACGCCTCCGGGCAGCCCCGGATGGAGGGGCTCTGGCAGTGGCTGCTGCACCGCTTCGCGCCTCATGGCGCATCCTCCGGCGAGTCATAGGAAGCGGATCTAGCATTGGCTGGTGCAGCAAGAAGGTCGATCACCTGAACCCAGCCTGCGCGCGCTGATCCGGGAGCGCGCAGCCACCGACGCGAACCGCGTGTACCTGGAGGACGCCCGGTCCGACCGGATCCTCAGCTACGGCGCGCTCGGTGCCGCCGTCGACGCGTGGGCCGCCACCTTCGACGTGATCGGGGTCGGTGACTCCGGTGCGGTGCTCGTGGACGTGGGGGACCCGCTGTCCTTCGCCGTCGTGCACCTCGCCGCCGTGGCCTCCGGCCGTCGCGCGGTCCCCGTCGACACCGGACAGCCGACCACCGAGCCGGCACGCCTCGCCGACCTGCTCGGCGGCGCGTCGATGGTGGTGTCGGACCGTGCCGTGGACGCGACCATCCCCGGGGCGCCGGCCGCCCGCGTCGACCCGGCCACGGGCCTCCCGTCCGACGTCCGTGACGGCGACCTGCCCGGCGAGAGCCCGGACGCGCCGGGGGAGGGCTCCGTCGTCCTGTTCACGTCCGGTTCGACCGGGACGCCGAAGGGCGTCGAGCTGCCCGAGTCGCAGCTGCTGTTCGTGGCGCACGCCGTCGCCCGGCACAACCGGCTGGCGCGGGACGACCGCGGGTTCAACTCGCTGCCGCTGTTCCACGTCAACGCCGAGGTGGTCGGCCTGCTGGCGACGCTGGTCGCCGGCGCCACGCTCGTGCTCGACCGCCGCTTCCGCCGGACCGGCTTCTGGGAGCTCCTCGCCGAGCGCCGGATCACCTGGCTGAACGCGGTGCCGGCGATCCTCGCGGTGCTCGCGAAGACCGGCCCGCTCGACTTCCCGGCCGGACTGCGGTTCGTCCGGAGCGCCTCCGCGCCGCTGCCGGACCCGGTCCGCGCCGCGCTCGGGGACGTCCCGCTCATCGTCAGCTGGGGCATGACCGAGGGTGCCAGCCAGATCACGGCGACGCCGCTCGACGCTCCCGCGCGTGCCGGCACCGTCGGTGTGCCGGTCGGCTCCGAGGTCCAGGTCCGCGGTGAGGACGGCGCCGTGCTGCCCGCGGGACAGGTCGGTGCGCTCTGGGTGCGCGGGCCCGGCATCGTGCACTCGTACCTGTTCGGTCGGGCGTCCGAACGCTTCGACGCCGACGGCTGGCTCTCGACGGGTGACGTCGGCTCGGTGTCCGAGGACGGCTGGGTGGCCCTCGCCGGCCGCTCCGACGACGTGATCAACCGCGGCGGCGAGAAGGTCTACCCGTCGGAGGTCGAGGACGTGCTCCTCGGCGACGCCCGCGTGCTCGAAGCCGTCGTGGTCGGCCGCCCGGACGACGTCCTCGGGAGCGTGCCGATCGCGTACGTGATCCCGCAGCCCGACGAACCCGTCGACGCCGAGGCACTGGTCGCCGACCTCACCGCACGCGCCGAACGCTCGCTCACGCGGTTCCGCCGCCCGGTCGAGATCGTCGTCGTGCCGGACCTGCCGCGCGCACCGACGGGCAAGATCCAGCGGGCGCGCGTCCGCGGGATGGCGGCGTCGTGAGCGGAACGGACCAGCGAACGCGCCCGGGCTCGGACGGCACGGTGGACGCCCCGGCGAAGCCCGACGGCACGGTGGTCGCCCCGGCGAAGCCCGACGGCGCGGTCGACGCGCCGGCGCAGCCCGTCGGTGTGCAGACCCCCACCAGGACCGCTTCGGGCAAACCGCGGCACCTGTACGAGGTCGACGTCCTCCGGATCCTGACGTTCGCGTGCGTGCTCGGCGTGCACACCACGAGCCACACGATGGCGTCCGACGACATCGGGCTCGCCGGGCTCCTCTCGCTGCTGCACTTCACGCGGCTGGTGTTCTTCACGCTCACCGCGTTCGTGCTCGTCTACAGCTACTCGATCCGCCCGAAGCCGATGTCGGTGTTCTGGCCGAAGCGCTTCCTGCTCGTCGGGGTGCCGTACCTGGCGTGGTCGTTCGTCTACGTGGCGTCCGCGTGGCTGCTCGACCCCGGGCAGCGTGGCGACGTGCCCGCACTCGTGACGACCTTCGCGACCGGGGTCGTGACGGGGACCGCGAAGTACCACCTGTACTTCCTGCTCGTGACGATGCAGGTCTACCTGTTGCTCCCCGCGATCATGTGGCTGGTCCGGAAGACCCGCGGGCACCACGTGTGGGTGCTGGTCGTCTCGCTCGTCTTCCAGCTCGTGGTCTTCGCCGGCTACAAGTACTTCCCCGCGAGTGACGCGTGGCTGAACGGGTACCAGAAGCAGTTCTTCTTCTCGTACGTGTTCTTCATCGTGTCCGGTGCGATCGCGGCGGACCACGCCGAACGGTTCCTCGGGTTCATCCGCACGTACCGTCGCGGGATCATGTGGGCCTTCCTCGGGGGAGCGCTGCTCACCCTCGCGGTGTTCGTCGTGCAGCTGCTCGCCGGGCAGTCGCCGTACGCTGCCGGCACGCCGCTGCAGCCGATCGAGGCCGTGTGGAGCACCGTGGTCTTCGTCGGCTTCCTGGCGATCGGCGCCTGGTGGGCAGACCGTCGCGTCCCGGGGAGCCGGCTGGCGAAGGTCGTCGACTACGCCTCGGACCGGTCGTTCGGCATCTTCCTGAGCCACCCGCTGGTCATCTGGCTGCTGCTGTACGGGTCGAGCCCGCTCGAGGCGCTCGTCCCGAAGCCCTGGCTGACGCTCGTCACCTACCTGCTCGTGGTCGTGCTCGCGGTCGCGATCACCGAGGTGTTCCGCTGGACCCCGCTCAGCGTGCCGCTGACCGGTCGTCCATCGTTGTCGTCCCGGAAGATGCGTGCGGCGCGCGCCGCGAAGTGTGCGGCGGCTGCGGCTGCGGCCGCGCCGTCTGCTTCGGCGGCTTCGCGGACCCGTCGGGTGGTGCGTCGACGTCGCGGCGTGCGCCCGGCGGTGGACTGGCCACGTGCCGGCCTGGAGGCTCGGTGCGGGCCCGACCCGAGCCTCCGGTCGCGTGGGTGGTCGCGCACGGGTGCGCGCGACAGACCCGGGCCTCCCGTCGGGTGGGTGGTCGCGTACGGGTGCGCGCGACAGACCCGAGCCTCCCGTCGGGTAGAGCGTCGCGCGCGGGTGCGCGCGACCGACCCGAGCCTCCCGTCGGGTGGGTGGTCGCGGCGCGCTGCGCGTGGTGCGGGTCGGCCGGTCGATGGTCGACGCGCCGTCCCTGCGGCGGGCCGGTGTCGGCGTGCCATGCGACACCGTGCGTCGATCTGCGCCGCGCATTCGTGTACCCGATGTCGCCTGCCCCGATGCATGCACATCGAGCGACAGGCGACGGTGGGAAGCGCGGCGCGAACGCACGTGCGGTGTCGCTTTCGTCGCGCCCGCGCCCGCGCACCTGCCCGAGCGCCCGCCCGCGCACCGGACGCACGAGAGCCCGCGCGGTCGGGGACCGGGCGGGCTCTCGGGGTGGCGGGGGTCAGGCGGTGGGCTGCTGCTCCGCCTTCGGGGTGCCGATCTCGAGCACGCCGTCGGTCATGGTGAGGCGCTGCGGCTTCATGAACCAGGCGACGACCGCGGCCGCGAACAGCAGCGCGCAGGAGAGCGCGAACGGCAGCTGCCAGCCCGAGGCGTCGATGAGCAGACCGAACACGATGGGGGAGACGACGCCGGCGATGCCGAAGCCGGTGTTCATGAAGCCCGAGGCGGTGCCGGACCACTGCGGTGCGACGTCCATCGGGATCGCCCAGAGGTTCGCGTTGCAGAGCTCGAGGAAGAAGAACGACAGCGCGAGCGAGATCGTGGCGACGACGAGCCCCTGCCCGATCACGAGCGGGATGAGGCAGATCAGGGAGCCGCCGAGGCCGATCACCAGGATCGTTCGCCGGGCGTTCCGGGTGTTGCCGCCGCGGTGGATGATGCGGTCGCTGAGCATGCCGCCGACCGTGTCCCCGACGACACCGGCGAGCAGGATCAGCGTCGTGAAGAGTGCGAACGACCCGATCTCCAGGTTGTACGTGGAGCTGAGGAACGTCGGCAGCCAGGTGAGGAACACCCAGAGCGTCCAGCCGTACCCGAAGTCGACGAACGTGACCGGGAGGATCTGCTTCGCCATCTGGCCCCACGGGACCGGCGGACGCGTGGCGCGGGTCTCGACGGGAGGCAGCTCGGAGAGCTCGATCGGCTTGATGCCCTTCGCGGACTCGGGCTTGTCGCGGAAGAAGAACCACCAGACCACGGCCCACGCGAAGGACAGCACGGCGGTCGCGAAGAACGCGAGGCGCCAGCCGCTGATCGCGATGAAGTAGGCGACGACGAGCGGTGCGAGCGCGTTGCCGAGGCGGGCGGCCGAGTGCACGACGCCCTGCGCGAAGCCGTTCCGGTCGCGCGGGATCCACCGGCTCATCGCCTGGGTCGCGGTCGGGAACGCCGCCGCTTCGCTGAGGCCGAGGAGCGCGCGGGCGGCGAAGAGCGTCCAGAACCCGACCGCGAACCCGGTGAGGAGCGTCGCGACGCCCCAGATCACGGTGATCACGAAGAGCGACTTGCGGGGACCGAACTTCTCGCTGATCGTTCCGCCGAACACCTGCAGCAGCGCGTACGGCAGCGAGAACGCGGAGATGATCAGGCCGGCCGTGGCCTCGTTGAAGCCGAACTCCGCGGTGATGTGCGGCAGGGCGGTGGAGATGTTGGTGCGGTCGACGTACGAGATCGCGTACATGAAGCACAGGAGGATGAGCACGCGCCCGCGGATGCGTCCGCGGAACGGGGTGCCCTTCGTCGGTGCGGCGGGAGTCGCCGTGGTCATTGGGGGCCTCTTCGGGGGAGTGAGCGCTGGTCGGGTTGCTGAACGGTTGGGACGCTAACCCTGGTTTCTATCAGGATCCTCGATGGTTCGTCGCGGAATCCGATGGGCCAACGGGACGCGCTACGCCGTGGGCGAGCACCCCGGCTCGCTGTCGGTGGCCCCGCCTAGCATTGAGGGCATGGCAGTGGCAATCGAACCCACCCGCGCGGTCCGCCCGTTCGAGGTGATCAGCGAGTACTCGCCGAGCGGCGACCAGCCCGCGGCGATCGCCGAACTCGCAGGCCGGATCAACGCCGGTGAGACCGACGTGGTGCTCCTCGGCGCGACCGGTACCGGCAAGTCCGCGACCACCGCGTGGCTGATCGAGCAGGTGCAGCGTCCGACGCTCGTCCTCGCGCACAACAAGACCCTCGCGGCGCAGCTCGCGACGGAGTTCCGCAGCCTCCTGCCGAACAACGCGGTCGAGTACTTCGTCTCGTACTACGACTACTACCAGCCCGAGGCGTACGTCCCGCAGACGGACACCTTCATCGAGAAGGACTCCTCGGTCAACGCCGAGGTCGAGCGCCTCCGGCACTCCACCACGAACTCGCTGCTCAGCCGGCGCGACGTCGTCGTGGTCTCGACGGTCTCCTGCATCTACGGCCTCGGCACGCCGGAGCAGTACATGAACGCCTCGGTGGCGCTGACCCGCGGCCAGACGATCTCCCGCGACCAGCTCGTCCGCCGGTTCGTCGCGATGCAGTACCAGCGCAACGACGTCGACTTCGCCCGCGGCACCTTCCGCGTGCGCGGCGACACCATCGAGATCATCCCGATGTACGAAGAGCACGCGATCCGCATCGAGATGTTCGGCGACGAAGTGGAAGCGCTCAGCTCGCTGCACCCGCTCACGGGCAACGTGATCGAAGACCTCGACGCCGTGTCGATCTTCCCGGCGTCGCACTACGTCGCCGACACCGACGTGATGCACCGCGCAATCGGCACCATCAAGGAAGAACTGGCCGAGCGGCTCGCCGAGCTCGAAGGCCAGGGCAAGCTGCTCGAGGCCCAGCGGCTCCGGATGCGCACCACGTTCGACATCGAGATGATGGAGCAGATCGGGTTCTGCTCCGGCATCGAGAACTACTCCCGGCACGTCGACGGCCGGATGCCGGGGGAAGCCCCGCACTGCCTCCTCGACTACTTCGCGGACGACTTCCTCATCGTGATCGACGAGTCGCACGTCACCGTCCCGCAGATCGGCGCGATGTACGAAGGCGACGCCTCCCGCAAGCGCACGCTCGTGGAACACGGCTTCCGGCTCCCGAGCGCGATGGACAACCGCCCCCTGCGGTGGGAAGAGTTCCTCGAGCGCGCGGGCCAGAAGGTCTACCTCTCGGCGACGCCCGGACGGTACGAGCTCGGGATCACGGACAGCGTCGTCGAGCAGATCATCCGCCCGACCGGCCTGGTCGACCCGGAGATCGTCATCAAGCCCTCGGACGGCCAGATCGACGACCTGCTCGAAGAGATCCAGGTCCGCGTCGAGAAGGACGAGCGCGTGCTCGTCACCACGCTCACCAAGCGCATGGCCGAAGAGCTGACGGACTTCCTCGGGAACGCCGGCGTGCGGGTGCGGTACCTGCACTCCGACGTCGACACCCTGAAGCGCGTCGAGCTCCTGACCGAGCTGCGGCAGGGCGTCTACGACGTGCTCGTCGGCATCAACCTGCTGCGTGAGGGCCTCGACCTGCCCGAGGTGTCCCTCGTCGCGATCCTCGACGCCGACAAGGAAGGCTTCCTGCGCTCGTCGACCTCGCTCATCCAGACCATCGGTCGTGCCGCCCGCAACGTCTCCGGTCAGGTGCTGATGTACGCGGACAAGATGACCGACTCCATGAAGCAGGCGATCGAGGAGACCGACCGCCGTCGTGAGAAGCAGGTCGCGTACAACCTCGAGCACGGCATCGACCCGCAGCCGCTCCGCAAGAAGATCGGCGACATCACCGAGGCACTGGCGCGCGAGAACGACGACACCAAGGAACTCCTCGAACGCCGGAACAGCAGCGCGCGGGACGGCAAGCGGTCGCCGACGCCGTCGCTCAAGCGCACCGGCATCGCGGGCGAAGGTGCGACGCAGCTCGAAGCGACCATCGCGGACCTCAACGACCAGATGCTGCAGGCAGCGGCCGAGCTGAAGTTCGAGCTCGCGGCACGGCTCCGCGACGAGGTCCAGGACCTCAAGAAGGCGCTGCGACAGATGGAGTCGGCCGGGCATGTCAACTGAGCGCCGCGTCGTCGTCACGGGCGCCAGCGCGGGGCTCGGCTACTGGGCGGCGGAGCAGCTCGCCGCCGCCGGGCACCGTGTGGTGCTCGCGACCCGCAGTCCGGAGCGCGCCGACGCCGCGGAGCGGAGCATCCGGCAGCACGTGCCGGACGCTGCGCTGGAACACCTGCACGTCGACCTCGCGGACCTCGACAGCGTGCGGGCTGCTGCGGACGACCTCGGCGGGCGTGGCCCCGTCGACGCGCTGGTGAACAACGCCGGCGTCGTCGGTTCCGGTACCCGGCGCTCCACCGCGCAGGGGTTCGAGCTGCAGGTCGGGACGAACCACCTCGGGCACTTCGCGCTCACCGGGCTCGTCCTGCCCCTGCTCGAGCAGTCCGCCGGCCGGGTCGTGCACCTCGGGTCGATCGCGCACCGCTGGGCGTCCCTCGACCCCGGTGACCCGTTGCGGGTCGGGCGCTACTCGAGTTACGGGCAGTACGGCCGGAGCAAGCTCGCGGTGATGCTGTTCGGGTTCGAGCTGGCCGAGCGCCTGGCCGACGCCGGATCCTCGGTGTCGAGCGTCGTCGCACACCCGGGGCTGTCGCTCGACGCGCTGGCTCCGTCCCGGCCGCTCGTCGCGCCGGCGCGCACCGAGCCCGGCTGGACCCGTCCGGGGCAGCGCCTGTACGCGCAGGGCAAGGACGCCGGCGCCCTGCCGATCGTGCACGCGGCCGTCGGTGCCGCCGACGGGCCGGACGCGGTCCGCTCGGGGCAGTACTGGGGACCGGCGGGGTTCATGCAGCTCCGGGGGCCGGCCGCCGTGGTCCGGGCGCAGCCCCGCGCCCACGACCGCACCGAAGCAGCCCGGCTCTGGGTGGCCAGCGAGCGCGCCTCGGGGGTGGCGTTCGCTCTCGACGCACTCGTGTGAGCGCCGCGCGCGGGCGAATGTCGGACCCGGTTCGTAGAATCGTCGGTGATGACCATCACCTCTGATCGTGACTCCGCGACCGCCGGCCGGAACGCATTCGGCGAATCCGTGGACCTCGAGCCCGCAGACCTGCACCTCCCCGGTGGGACGGCACCGCACAGCACCTCGACGCTCAGCGTCCGCGGTGCGCGCGTGCACAACCTCCGCGACGTCGACCTCGAGATCCCGCGCGACTCCCTCGTCGTGTTCACCGGCCTGTCTGGGTCGGGCAAGTCCTCGTTGGCGTTCGACACGATCTTCGCCGAGGGGCAGCGGCGCTACGTGGAGTCCCTGTCGGCGTACGCCCGGCAGTTCCTCGGGCAGGTGGACCGACCCGACGTCGACTTCATCGAGGGGCTCTCGCCCGCGGTGTCGATCGACCAGAAGTCCACGAACCGCAACCCGCGCTCGACCGTCGGCACCATCACCGAGGTCTACGACTACATGCGTCTGCTCTGGGCGCGCATCGGCATCCCGCACTGCCCCGTCTGCGGTGAGGTGATCAGCAAGCAGAGCGTGCAGCAGATCGCCGACCAGCTGATGACGCAGGAGACCGGCACCCGGTTCCAGGTCCTCGCGCCGATCGTGTCCAAGAAGAAGGGCGAGTTCGTCGACCTCTTCCAGGAGCTCGCCGCGTCCGGCTACTCGCGCGCCATCGTGGACGGTGAGCGCATCCAGCTGAGCAGCCCGCCCACGCTGAAGAAGCAGGTCAAGCACGACATCTCGGTGATCGTCGACCGCCTGGTGGCCAGTGACGACATCCTCGGGCGTCTGACCGACTCCCTCGAGACCGCCCTGCGCCTGACGAACGGCACCGTCGCGATCGACCTCGTCGACCACGAAGGGCCCGGCGCGGTCCGGACCTACTCGGAGAACCTGTCCTGCCCGAACAACCACCCGCTCGCCCTCACCGAGATCGAGCCGCGGACGTTCTCGTTCAACGCGCCGTTCGGTGCGTGCCCGGAGTGCTCTGGCCTCGGCACGCGCATGTCGGTCGACCCGGACCTGGTGCTCGGCGACCCCGAAGCCTCCCTCGCCGACGGCGTGCTGCTGCCCTGGACGGGCACCAGCGGCCTGTACTCCTACTTCGAGAAGCTCCTGGCTGGCCTCGGCAAGGAACTCGGCTTCCGCCTGGACACCCCGTGGAACCAGCTCGACCCGAAGGTCCAGGCAGCGATCCTGACCGGCAAGGACTTCGAGGTCTCGGTGTCCTGGCGCAACCGGTTCGGTCGCGAGATGCGCTACACCAGCGGGTTCGAGGGCGTGATGCCCTACATCGAGCGCAAGTTCGCCGAAGCCGAGTCGGACTCGCAGCGGCAGCGCTTCCAGGGCTACCTGCGTGAAGTGCCGTGCCCGGTGTGCGACGGCACGCGCCTCAAGCCCGAGGTGCTCGGCGTGACCGTCGCGGACCGCAGCATCGCCGACGTCACCGAGCTGAGCCTTGACGACGCGTACTCCTTCATGGAGACCCTGACCCTGACGGATCGCGAAGCCCACATCGCGGCGGCGGTCCTGCGGGAGATCCGGGCGCGCCTCGAGTTCCTGCTCGAGGTCGGGCTGAACTACCTCACGCTCTCGCGCGGGGCGGGGTCCCTGTCCGGCGGCGAAGCGCAGCGCATCCGACTGGCGACCCAGATCGGTTCCGGCCTGACCGGCGTGCTCTACGTCCTCGACGAGCCGAGCATCGGGCTGCACCAGCGCGACAACCGGCGCCTCATCGACACCCTCGTCAAGCTGAAGAACCTCGGGAACACGCTCATCGTCGTCGAGCACGACGAAGACACGATCCGGACGGCCGACTGGGTCGTCGACATCGGCCCCGGTGCCGGCGTGAACGGCGGCAACGTCGTGCACTCGGGTTCCTACGACGAGATGATCGAGAACCGCGAGTCGATCACGGGGGACTACCTCGCCGGTCGCCGGGCGATCGAGATGCCGAGCGAGCGCCGGAAGATCAACAAGAAGCGCGTGATCAGCGTGCAGGGCGCCCGCGCGAACAACCTCAAGGAAGTGGACGTCGACTTCCCGCTCGGCGTGTTCACGGCGGTGACCGGCGTCAGCGGCTCCGGCAAGTCGACGCTCGTCAACGACATCCTCTACAAGGTGCTCGCGAACCAGCTCAACGGCGCACGGCACATCGCCGGCAAGCACACCCGCGTGAAGGGCCTCGACCAGCTCGACAAGGTCGTGCACGTCGACCAGGCCCCGATCGGCCGCACCCCGCGCTCGAACCCGGCGACCTACACCGGGGTGTTCGACCGCATCCGGCAGCTCTTCGCGGAGACCCCCGAAGCGAAGGCCCGCGGCTACCTGCCCGGCCGCTTCAGCTTCAACGTCAAGGGCGGTCGCTGCGAGAACTGCTCCGGTGACGGCACGATCAAGATCGAGATGAACTTCCTGCCCGACGTGTACGTCGCGTGCGAAGTCTGCGGTGGCGCACGCTACAACCGCGAGACGCTGCAGGTGCACTACAAGGGCAAGGACATCTCCGAGGTCCTGGACATGCCGATCAGCGAAGCGGCCGAGTTCTTCGAGCCGATCTCCGCGATCCACCGGTACATGGCGACCCTCGTCGACGTGGGCCTCGGCTACGTGCGGCTCGGCCAGAGCGCCACGACCCTGTCCGGCGGCGAAGCCCAGCGCGTGAAGCTCGCGACGGAGCTCCAGCGCCGCTCGAACGGCCGCACGGTGTACGTCCTCGACGAGCCGACCACGGGTCTGCACTTCGAAGACGTGCGGAAGCTGCTCCTCGTGCTGCAAGGCCTGGTCGACAAGGGCAACACGGTCATCACGATCGAGCACAACCTCGACGTCATCAAGTCCGCCGACTGGCTCATCGACATGGGTCCGGAAGGCGGCTCGGGTGGCGGCACGGTCCTCGCGACCGGCACCCCGGAGCACGTCGCCGACGTCCCCGAGAGCCACACGGGCGTCTTCCTCCGTGAGATCCTCGAGGCGCAGGACGCCCGCGTGGGCAAGGAGCGTTCGGTCGGCGCGCGCAAGGTCGACGAGACCAAGCTCGGTGCCCTCAAGCGGAGCAGCGGCGCGGACAAGCAGACCGCGGACAAGCAGTCGGACAAGCAGAAGGCGGGTGCTCGGTAGGTGGCGGACACCGTCTCGTGGCGCCCGAAGGCGGGGGACATCCCGACCGACCCGGGCGTCTACCGCTGGCGTGACGGCAACGGCCGCGTGCTCTACGTCGGCAAGGCGAAGAACCTCCGCGCACGGCTGAGCAACTACTTCGCGCCCCTGCCGACGCTGCACGAGCGCACGCGGCGAATGGTCCTGACGGCGAAGAGCGTCGAGTGGACGACGGTCGGCTCCGAGATCGAGGCGCTGCAGCTCGAGTACACCTGGATCAAGGAGTTCGACCCGCCCTTCAACGTCAAGTTCCGGGACGACAAGTCGTACCCGTACATGGCGATCACCCTCGGCGACGAAGCCCCGCGGGTGATGGTCACGCGGAACCGGAAGATCAAGGGCGCGAAGTACTTCGGGCCGTACCCGAAGATCTGGGCCGTGCACGACACCATCGACCTGATGATCAAGGTGTTCCCGATCCGCACCTGCTCGGACTCGTCCTACAAGCGCGCGATGCAGACGGGCAAGCCGTGCTTCCCGGGGCAGATCGGCAAGTGCGGCGGACCCTGTTCGCAGCGCGTGACGATCGCCGAGCACCGTGCCCTGGTCGAGGAGTTCGTGCGATTCATGAACAGCTACGACCGTCGGGTGATCACCGAGCTCCGGCAGCGGATGGGCGCATCGGCGGACGCGATGCAGTACGAGCAGGCCGCCAAGTACCGCGACCAGGTCGAAGCGCTCGAAGCCGTGCTGGAGAAGTCCGCGGTGGTCCTCCGGGACTCCGTCGACCTCGACCTGTTCGGCATCGCCGAGGACGAACTGGCGGCCGCGGTGCAGCTGTTCTCCGTCCGCGGTGGCCGCATCCGCGGTGTGCGCGGCTGGGTCGTGGACAAGGAACTCGACATCACGACCGGGGACCTGGTGGAGCAGATCGTCCAGGGCGTCTATGCCGATGGCGAGCTGTCGCCGCGGGCAGCCGGAGCGCTGCACAGTCCGACGACCGAGGAACCCCCGCGCGAAGTCGTCGTCCCGGAACTCCCGGAGGACGCCGACGCCCTGCAGCAGTGGCTCAGCGAACGTCGTGGTGGCCGCGGGACCAAGCTCAGCACCGCCCAGCGCGGCGACCGGGCGGGACTCGCGCGCACCGCGTCGCAGAACGCGCAGCAGGCCCTGATGCTCTACAAGACCAAGCGCTCCGCCGACTACACCACCCGAGCGGCAGCACTCGCGGACATCCAGGACGCCCTCGGCATGACCGAGGCCCCGCTGCGCATGGAGTGCTACGACATCTCGCACCTGCAGGGCACCAACGTGGTGGCCTCGATGGTGGTGTTCGAGGACGGCCTGCCCCGCAAGGACCAGTACCGCCGCTACTCGATCGCGGAGACCCGCGACGACACGGACAGCATGCACCAGGTGCTCACCCGGCGTCTGGCGCGCCTCGACGAGGACGCCGAGCTCCCGGACCAGCCGGACCAGAACGCGGACGGCGTGGTCGCGGTGGAGAAGCCGACGAAGCGGTTCGCGTACCGCCCGCAGCTGCTCATCGTGGACGGCGGGCAGCCGCAGGTGCAGGCGGCGAAGCGGGCGATGGACGAAGCCGGCGTGCGGGACATCGCGCTCGTCGGCATCGCGAAGCGGCTCGAGGAACTCTGGCTCCCCGACGACGACTTCCCGGTGATCCTGCCGCGCAACTCGGAGGCGCTCTTCCTCATCCAGCGCATCCGCGACGAGGCGCACCGCTTCGCGATCACGCACCAGCGCGGCCGCCGGAAGCGGGACGTCCGGACGCAGCTCTCCGAGATCCCCGGCCTCGGCCCGAGCCGCGTCAGTGCGCTCCTGAAGCACTTCGGCTCGGTGACGCGCCTGCGGTCCGCCACCGCCGAGGAGATCGGCGAGGTCCCGGGCGTCGGCCCGGCGACCGCCGCCGCGGTGGTCCGGAAGCTGCAGACCGTCCCGGCGAGCACGCCGACCGGCCCGACCCCGACGAGCGCACCGGTCCCGTCGGAAGCGTCCGATGCGTCGGACGTGATCCGGTCTGGAGGCCCGGTGCGGGTCCCAGCGGTGACCAGCGACGGTCCGCACCTGCCTGCATGACGCCACCAGGAGCCTCCAGGCCGCCCGGAGCGCACCCACGCGCCGGGCGATAGCCTGGTCGCCGAGCAACAGACCACCGGGCCGCTCACGCGGGCCACACGACCGCTCGGGCGACGCGCCCGGGCAGCGACGACGGAGCACATCTCCCAGATGACCGACACCGAACCGAAGCCCCAGCACGACGTCCTCATCGTCACCGGGATGTCCGGTGCCGGGCGCTCGACCGTCGGCAAGGCGCTCGAGGACCTCGACTGGTACGTGGTCGACAACCTGCCGACGCAGATGCTCGCCACGCTGACCGACCTGGCGGACCGGGCTGGTGAGAAGATCCCGAAGCTCGCCGTCGTCGTCGACGTCCGCGGTGAGCGGTACTTCACCGACCCGGACCACGCGGTCGAGCAGCTCCGGTCCTCGACGTCGGCGCGGGTCCGCATGCTCTTCCTCGAGGCGACCGACCAGGTGCTCGTCCGCCGGTTCGAGCAGGTCCGCCGGCCGCACCCGCTGCAGGGGGAGGACACGCTCCTCGACGGCATCGCCCGGGAGCGCACCCGGCTGCTCGGCCTGCGCGAGGCGTCCGACGTGATCATCGACACGTCCGACCTGAACATCCACCAACTCGCGAACACGGTGACCGAGAAGTTCGCCGAGGACCGGTTCACCGGCGTCCAGGTCACCCTGATGAGCTTCGGGTTCAAGTACGGGCTGCCCGCCGACGCGGACATGGTGGCCGACGTCCGCTTCATCCCGAACCCCTACTGGGTCCCGGAACTGCGGTCCCACACCGGCCTCGACAAGCCGGTCTCCGACTACGTCCTGGCACAGTCCGGAGCCCGTCCGTTCGTCGACCGGTACGCCTCCGTGCTCGAGCCCGTGCTCGAGGGGTACCAGCGCGAGAACAAAAGACACGCTACGATCGCCATCGGCTGTACCGGCGGGAAGCACCGCTCGGTCGCCATCGTCGCCGAGTTGGCGAGCCTCCTCCGTGGGATGCCCAACGTCGCCGTGCGTGTGAAGAACCGAGATCTCGGCCGGGAGTGACCGTCCCACCGGCCGCTCAACACGTGCGCGCCACCGGGCCACGGTCCCCCCACCACCAGATGAACGTTAGGAATGATGCTGTGCCGTTGACTGCCGAGGTCAAGGACGAACTGGCCAGGGTCGTCGTGGGCCGCAACACGGTCCGTGCCGCCGAACTCGCGACCATCCTGCGGTTCGCGGGTGGCCTGCACGTCATCTCCGGCAGGATCGCCGTCGAGGTCGAGCTGGACACCCGGATCATCGTGCACCGGGTCCGCAAGGACCTCGCCGAGCTGTACGGCGTCCGGAGCGAGGCGTCGGTGGGGTCCTCGGCATCCGCCCGTCGCGGCACCCGCTACCTGGTCCGCGTGCTCGAAGCGGGGGAGACCCTCGCGCGCCAGACCGGCCTGATGGACGCCCGTCGTCGTCCGGTCCGCGGCCTCCCGAACCGCCTGACCACCGGCAACCGCGAGGACCTCGCCGCGATCTGGCGCGGTGCCTTCCTCGCCGCCGGCACCCTCACCGACCCGGGCCGGGCAGCCGCGCTCGAGGTCACCTGCCCCGGCAACGAAGCAGCGATGGCCCTGGTGGGAGCCGCGTCGCGCCTCGGTGTCGCCGCGAAGGGCCGTGAGGTCCGCGGGGTGCACCGCGTCGTCATCCGCGACGGCGAGGCCATCGGCCAGATGCTCACCGTGATGGGCGCCGCCCGCACCACCGCGGAGTGGGAGGAGATGCGGCAGCGCCGCGAGGTCCGCGCCACCGCGAACCGCCTCGTCAACTTCGACGACGCGAACCTCCGCCGCTCCGCCCAGGCCGCCGTCGCCGCGTGCGCCCGGGTCGAGCGTGCGCTCGAGATCCTCGGCGACGAGGTCCCCGACCACCTGCAGTACGCGGGCTCCCTGCGCCTCGCGCACCGTGACGCCTCGCTCGACGAGCTCGGCCAGCACGCGGACCCGCCCATGACGAAGGACGCCATCGCCGGCCGCATCCGCCGCCTCCTGGCGATGGCCGACAAGCGTGCCGTCGAGCTGAACGTGCCCGGCACCGAGGCCAGCGTCCCCGAGGAGCTCGAGGGCGCCTGACCGGTCGCCGCGGCCCTGCGGTTCCTGGACGTCACACGGGCGGGGGCTGATCCCCCGACTGCTAGGGTCGTTACGGCGACGTTACGGGGCGTATCGTCCACCACACGCGGACCCGCAGAGGGTCTGCGCCTCCGAAAGCAGCGCCCCCTGGGCGCTCCACACCCACCAGGAGATCCATTGACCGTCAAGATCGGTATCAACGGCTTCGGCCGCATCGGCCGTAACTTCTTCCGGGCCGCTCTGGCCAAGGGCAGCGACCTCGAGATCGTGGCGGTGAACGACCTCACCGACAACGCCTCCCTGGCGAACCTGCTCAAGTTCGACTCGATCACGGGCAAGCTCCCCGCCACGGTCGAGCTCGACGGCGACAACATCGTCGTCGACGGCAAGCCGATCAAGGTCCTCGCGGAGCGCGACCCCGCCAACCTCCCCTGGGGCGAGCTGGGCGTCGACATCGTCATCGAGTCGACCGGCTTCTTCACCAAGGCCGCCGATGCGCAGAAGCACATCGACGCGGGCGCCAAGAAGGTCATCATCTCCGCCCCGGCCACGGGTGACGACGTCACCATCGTGCTCGGCGTGAACGAGGACCAGTACGACCCGGCGAACCACAACATCATCTCGAACGCGTCCTGCACCACGAACAGCCTCGCGCCGCTCGCCAAGGTGTTCCACGACAAGTTCGGCATCGAGCGCGGTCTCATGACGACGGTCCACGCCTACACCGCGGACCAGAACCTGCAGGACGGCCCGCACAAGGACCCGCGTCGCGCCCGTGCCGCGGCCCTGAACATCGTGCCGACCTCCACCGGTGCGGCGAAGGCCATCGGCCTCGTCCTCCCGGAGCTCGCCGGCAAGCTCGACGGCTTCGCGCTCCGCGTGCCGGTCCCGACCGGGTCGATCACCGACCTCACGCTCGAGACCAAGTCCGAGGTCACGGTCGACGAGATCAACGCCGCGTACAAGGAAGCCGCTGAGGGCCCCCTCAAGGGCATCCTGCTCTACAGCGAGGACCCGCTGGTGTCGACCGACATCACCACGGACCCGCACTCCTCGATCTACGACTCCGGCCTGACCAAGGTCATCGGCGGCCTCGTGAAGATCACCTCGTGGTACGACAACGAGTGGGGCTACTCGAACCGCCTCGTCGACCTCACCGAGTACGTGGGCGAGCGACTCTGAGCATGAGTCTCCGCACCCTCGAGAGCCTCGGCGACCTCTCCGGCAAGCGCGTCGTCGTCCGCTGTGACCTCAACGTCCCGCTCAAGGACGGCGTCATCACGGACGACGGCCGCGTGCGGGCGTCGCTCGGCACGCTGAACACGCTCATCAACGCCGGAGCGCGCGTCA
Source organism: Curtobacterium sp. PhB130 (assembly GCF_003755165.1). Lineage (NCBI taxonomy): Bacteria > Bacillati > Actinomycetota > Actinomycetes > Micrococcales > Microbacteriaceae > Curtobacterium > Curtobacterium sp. PhB130. Next base: position 240,409 of record NZ_RKII01000010.1, read on the forward strand.
TCGTGATCTCCCACCTCGGCCGTCCCGACGGCGAGCCCAAGCCCGAGTTCTCACTCGCGCCGGTGGCCCAGCGGCTCTCCGAGCTGCTCGGGAAAGAGGTCACGTTCGTCGGCGAGACCGTCGGTGACGACGCGACCGCCGCTGCCGAGGCCCTCGGGGACGGCGACGTCCTGCTGCTCGAGAACCTCCGGTTCAACCCGGAGGAGACCTCCAAGGACGCCGCCGATCGCGGTGCCTTCGCGGACCGCATCGCCGCCCTCGCCGACGCCTTCGTGTCGGACGGGTTCGGCGTCGTGCACCGCAAGCAGGCCTCCGTGTACGAGCTCGCATCCGCGCTGCCCTCGGCGGCCGGTGAGCTCATCGAGACCGAACTCCGCGTGCTCGAGCGACTGACCAAGAACCCGGAGCGGCCCTACACGGTCGTCCTCGGCGGCTCGAAGGTCAGCGACAAGCTCGGCGTGATCGACCACCTGCTGCCGCAGGTGGACACGCTCTGCATCGGTGGCGGGATGCTCTTCACGTTCCTCGCCGCACAGGGCCACGGCGTCGCCAAGTCCCTGCTCGAGCAGGACCAGCTCGACGTCGTCCGGGAGTACCTCTCGCGGGCGAAGGAGCTCGGCGTCACGATCGACCTGCCGACCGACGTCGTCGTGGCGTCCGGCTTCTCGGCCGACGCCGACCACGAGACGGTCGCCGCCGACGCCATCGAGTCCTCCTCGTTCGGCGCCGACGGCATCGGGCTGGACATCGGCCCGGAGACGGCTGCTCGCTTCGCTGCGGCGGTCTCCTCCTCGAAGACCGTGTTCTGGAACGGCCCGATGGGCGTGTTCGAGTTCCCGGCCTTCGCCGCGGGCACCAAGACCGTCGCGCAGGCGCTCACCGAGGTCGACGGCCTCGGGGTCGTCGGCGGTGGTGACTCGGCCGCTGCGGTCCGGTCGCTCGGGTTCACCGACGACCAGTTCGGCCACATCTCGACTGGCGGTGGCGCGAGCCTCGAGTTCCTCGAGGGCAAGTCGCTACCCGGCCTCGAAGCACTGGGGTGGTCCGCATGACCCGCACGCCGCTCCGTCTTGGATTCTCGGGAGGCGCAGCATGAACCGCACGCCGCTCATCGCCGGCAACTGGAAGATGAACCTGGACCACCTCCAGGCCATCGCCACCGTGCAGAAGCTCGCGTGGACGCTGAAGGACGCCCGCCACGACTTCGACGACGTCGAGGTCGCGGTGTTCCCGCCCTTCACTGATCTCCGCAGCGTGCAGACGCTCATCTCGGCGGACAAGCTCCCGATTCGCTTCGGCGCGCAGGACCTGTCCCAGTTCGACTCGGGCGCCTACACGGGCGACGTGTCCGGCGCGTTCCTCGCGGCACTCGATGCCGCGTACGTGATCGTCGGCCACTCCGAGCGTCGGACCATCCACGGCGAGACCGACGAGGTCGTGGCAGCCAAGACCGCTGCGGCCGTCAAGCACGGGCTCGTCCCGCTGGTCTGCGTCGGCGAGACCGGTGAGCAGCGCGACGAGCGCGGCGCCGGCGTCGTGCCGGTCGAGCAGCTGCAGGTCGTGCTCGACGCGGTCAAGCCGTCCGAGATCGTCGTGGCGTACGAGCCCGTCTGGGCCATCGGTTCCGGACAGGCCGCCACCGCCGAGCAGGCCCAGGACGAGTGCGCTGCGCTCCGTCGTGGCATCGCCGCGGCCTGGGGCGACGAGATCGCCGCGGAGACGCGGGTGCTCTACGGCGGCTCGGTGAAGTCCGGCAACATCGCCGGGTTCCTCCGCGAGCCCGACATCGACGGCGCGCTCGTCGGCGGCGCTTCACTCGACGTGCAGGAGTTCGCGGCCATCGCGCGCTTCCGGCAGCACGTCGGGCTGTAGCAGTCCGCTCGGCTCTCGCAGCCCGTTCTGCACCACTCCCGCACGAGGTACCGGCCGGGCACTGCCCGGCCGGTATACTCGTACGGCTGACTGACACGAAAGGTACGTCGTGGCGATACTCTCCGTCGTGCTGCAGGTGCTCCTCGCTATCACGAGTCTCCTGCTCACGCTCCTCATCCTCCTGCACAAGGGCCGCGGTGGCGGCCTCTCCGACATGTTCGGCGGCGGTGTGACGAGCAACCTCGGGGCGTCCGGCGTGGCCGAGCGCAACCTGAACCGGATCACGGTGATCCTCGGTCTCCTCTGGATCGTGAGCATCATCGTGCTCGGTCTCATCAACAAGTTCACAGCGGGGAGCTGATCCATGGCAAGCGGAGGCAGTGCAATCCGGGGTTCGCGCGTTGGCGCGGGCCCGATGGGGGAGCAGGACCGCGGGGTCCAGGCCGAGCGGGTGGCGATCTCCTACTGGGACGCCCTCGGCAACGAGGTCGTGCGGTACTTCGCCGCGAACCTCCCCGACGAGGAGATCCCCGAGACGGTCGACTCGCCGTCCACCGGGCTCCCGGCCGGTCGTGACAAGGAGAATCCTCCGCAGGTCACGAAGACCGAGCCGTACAAGACGCACCTCGCGTACGTGAAGGAGCGCCGCACCGAAGAGGAAGCGGCGCAGCTCCTGGAAGACGCGCTGCAGCAGCTCCGGCAGCGTCGCGGTACCGCGAAGTAGCTCGTCCACGAAGGCCCCCGCACTCCGGTGCGGGGGCCTTCGTCATGCCGCGGGCGCGCGCTGCGCGCGGCGCGGGCGGCGCCGGGGTCGCCGGTGTCGCCGGTGGTCGCCGAGATCGCACCTCGTGTCGTCTCGCGCCGCACGCGCCCGACACGAAGTGCGATCTCACCGGGTCGGACGGGTCGGCCGGACGGGCCGGCCGGGCGGGCGCACCCCACGGACGACGGGAGGCCCGGTGCCAGCTGGCACCGGGCCTCCCGTCGGAGCGACGCGTGACTAGTAGGTCGACGCGATCAGGTTCTCCGGGACGTCGCGCGCGGCGTCCTGGTCCACGAAGAACACGGTGCGCTTGCGGCCCTGCACGCCACCGACGGGGACCTCGTCCACGGCGGCGCCGGCGAGGGCGAGCCCCAGCACCGATGCCTTCTCGGCGCCGGACAGGATGACCCACACCCGCTGCGATGCGTTGATCGCCGGGTAGGTCAGCGTCAGGCGCTGCGGCGGCGGCTTGGGGGAGTCGTCGACCGGCAGCACGATGCGGTCGGTGACCGAGAGCTGCGGGAACTCCGGGAAGAGCGACGCGGTGTGGCCGTCCGGGCCGACACCGAGGAGCGTGATGTCGAACTTCGGCGCGACGGCCGAGTCGGGCGCTGCTGCCTGGAGCTCGCGCTCGTACTGGGCAGCGGCGTCCTCGATGGTGAGTCCGGCGTCGGACGCGGCCATCGGGTGGATGTTCGACGCGGGGATCGTCACGTGGTCGAAGAAGTCGGTCTGCGTGCCGGTGATGTTGCGGTCGGCATCGCCTTCCGGAACCCAGCGCTCGTCGACCCACCAGACGTGCACCTTCGACCAGTCGACGCTCTCACGCGCCTGGGACTGACCGATGGCGGCGAGCACGAGGGACGAGACCGAACCACCGCTGATGGCGATGTCCGCTCGCTCCTGCTCGTCGAGCACGTCGATGATCTTCGTGATGAAGCGTGCGGCGACGGAGGCGCCGAGGGCCTGCTTGTCCGGGTGCACCAGCACCCGCCGTTCGTTGGTCACGTGACTCCCGTGTTCGTGGAGCGGCCACCCGATGTGACCGCCGTCGGTCCGTGCGCCCGGACCCCGTCTCGACGACGGAGCCGGGCGACCCGGACCCCGTCTCGACGACGAGGACCGGGCGACCGGACCGCTGTGGGGCTGATCAGCTCGCGACGGAATCGCGGAGCTGGGCCACCCCGTGCTTGACGACGTCCCCGAAGAGGACGTCTGGGTCGAGTCTACGGAGTTCCTCCGCCAGGCAGTCGCGCAGGTTCCGGCGTGGCAGGGACAGATCGTGGACCGGCTGTCCGGGCATGGACAGCGTGGCGACGTCGACGAGCGACCGCTCGAGCTCGATCGTGCCCGACTCGCGGACGAGGGACACCCCGTGGATGCCGCTCGACCCGGTCGCGCGGGGCGACGTGACGACCGACACCGGCACCTGGAGCTGCAGCTGCAGCCAGGCGGCGAGGAGGATCGTCGACGGGCTGTCGCTCGCACCGGAGACCTCGACGCCGGTGATCGGCTCGTACGGCGGCTGGTCGAGCGCCGCGGCGAGCTGGTTGCGCCAGAGCGTCAACCGGGTCCAGGCGAAGTCGGTGTCCCCGGGGACGTACGACTCGGCCAGTGCCGCGATGGCGACGCTCGGGTCCTTCTGCGCTGCGGCGTCCGTGATGCGACGCTGGGCGATACGGCCGAGGGAGGACTCCGCCGGCTTCGGCGGGGCGATCCCGGGCCACCAGGCGACGACCGGGGCGTCCGGCAGGAGCAGACCGGTGACGAGGCTCTCCTCGTCGGTGGCCGTCTCGCCGTACGCGCGGAGGACGATGACCTCGCTCGCGCCGGCGTCGCTCCCCACGCGGATCTGCGCGTCGAGACGACCGGGCGAGTGGATGTCGCCGTGGTTCTTCGACACGATGATCACGCGCATCGGGTGCTCGCGGGATGCCTCGTTCGCCGCCGCGATCGCCTCTTCCTCGTGGCCGAGGGCCGTCGAGATGATCAGCGTGAGGACACGGCCGAGTGCGACCGCGCCCCCCTCTTCGCGGATGTGGACGAGGGTCTTCTGGATCTTCGAGACCGTGGTGTTCGGCAGGTCGATCTTCATGGACGCCTCCAGGTCCGTCCGTCGCGGGCGAGGAGGTCGTCGGCCGAAGCCGGACCCCACGTCCCGGGACGGTACTGCTCGGGCTGGCCCTGCGTGGCCCAGAACTCCTCGATGGGGTCGAGGATCTTCCAGGAGAGCTCGACCTCCTGGTGCCGCGGGAACAGCGGCGGGTCGCCGAGGAGCACGTCGAGGATGAGTCGCTCGTACGCCTCGGGGGATGCCTCGGTGAACGCGTGGCCGTAGCCGAAGTCCATCGTGACGTCGCGCACCTGCGTGCCGACACCGGGGACCTTCGAGCCGAAGCGCAGCGTCACACCCTCGTCCGGCTGGACGCGGATGACGAGTGCGTTCTGGCCGAGGGGGGACTGCGGGATGCCGAAGACGTCCTCGGGGACGCGCTTGAACACGATCGCGATCTCGGTGACGCGGCGACCGAGGCGCTTGCCGGCGCGGAGGTAGAACGGGACGCCCTGCCAGCGACGGGTCGCGATGTTCAGCTTGATCGCCGCGAACGTCTCCGTGCCGGACTCCGGGTTCATCCCGGCCTCTTCGAGGAAGCCGAGGACCTTCTCGCCGCCCTGCCACCCGCCGGCGTACTGCCCGCGTGCGGTGGCCGTCGACAGGTCCTCCGGGAGCTCAACCGCGGAGAGGACCTTCTCCTTCTCGGCGCGGAGGTGTCCGGCCTTGAACGAGACGGGCTCCTCCATCGCGGTGAGCGCGAGGAGCTGGAGCAGGTGGTTCTGGATGACGTCGCGCGCCGCCCCGATGCCGTCGTAGTACGCGGCACGTCCGGCGACGCCGATGTCCTCGGCCATCGTGATCTGCACGTGGTCCACGTAGTTCGAGTTCCAGATGGGTTCGTACATCTGGTTCGCGAACCGCAGCGTCAGGAGGTTCTGGACCGTCTCCTTGCCGAGGTAGTGGTCGATGCGGAACACGTCGTCGGGAGCGAAGACGCTCTCGACGATGGCGTTCAGCTCGCGCGCCGTGCGGAGGTCGGACCCGAAGGGCTTCTCCACGACGACGCGGCTCCACGAGCCGTCCTGCTTCTCGGTCAGGCCGGACAGCTTCAGCTGCTCGGTGACGACCGGGAACATCTTCGGCGGGATCGAGAGGTAGAACGCGTGGTTGCCGAGGGTTCCCCGTTCGGCGTCGAGCGCGTCGACCGTCTCCTTGAGCTGGACGAAGGCGTCGGGGTCGTCGAAGGACCCCTGGACGAAGCGGATGCCCTGTTCGAGCTGGCGCCACACGTCCTCGTCGAAGGGGGTACGCGAGTGCTCCTTGACCGCGTCGTGGACGAGCTGGGAGAAGTCTTGGTCCTCCCAGTCACGTCGAGCGAACCCGACCAGCGCGAACCCGGGAGGCAGGAGCCCCCGGTTCGCGAGGTCGTAGACCGCGGGCATCAGCTTCTTGCGGGACAGGTCGCCCGTCACGCCGAAGATGATGAGGGTGCTGGGACCCGCGATCCGGTTCAGTCGACGGTCCGTGGGCAGCCGGAGCGGGTTGTGCTCCGGGGTGATCGCCACCGGTGACATTGTCGGTGAACTCCTTTTGGTGTCAGGAAGTGGTTGCCGGGCCCGAGAGCGCGGCAGTGACGACGTCCGCCAACGCGGGGAGATCCCGCGACGACAGCGTCAGCACCGGGCGGCCGTGCTGCGCGAGGACGCTGGCGTCCCCGGCTGCCTGGGCCCGGATGAGCTGGCCGAACGTGAACGGCCGGCCGGGGATCGGCAGGTCGCCCGCGTCGTCCGCGAGGATCTGCAGGAACACCCCGGTCGCGGGGCCGCCCTTGTGGTACTGGCCGGTGGAGTGCAGGAACCGCGGGCCGTACCCGAAGGTGACCGGTCGGCCGACGCGCTCCGCGATGACGTCCCGCAGCACCTCGAGCTCGCGGTTCACACCGCGGTCGACGTACGCCTGGATGGCGACGTAGCCGTCGTCACCGACGGCGGACAGGAGGCTCGTCACGGCCTGGGCGATGCTGCTGCCGGCCTCGAGACCGGTCGCGGTCACCGCGATGCCCTGGTCCTCGAACGAGGGCGCGGTCGACGGGACGGGACCGCCGTCGCCCTCGAGCAGCGCGCGCGCAGCGACCTTGGCCGCCTCCACGTCGGGCTGGTCGAACGGGTCGATGCCGAGCAGACGCCCGGCGACGGCCACGGCGTACTCCCACACGAGGATCTGTCCACCGAGCGTGCCGGTGATCTCGACCTCGCCGTCGGCGACGTGGCGTTCGTCGTCGCGCGAGCCGACGAGGCGGACGATCTGCACGTCCGGCAGGCCGGCGGTGATCTCCGGGGCGTCGACGTCGAGGACGATCGGCAGGAGGCCGCGGCCGGACTTGCCCGTCGACTCGGCGAGGAGCTGTTCGATCCAGTCGCCGAAGCCGATGATGTGCGTACCGTCCGCGACGATGCCGATCTTGTCCCGGAGCGGCTCGGTGCCGGCGAGGACCGCACCGAGCACGAGCCCGGGGTTCTCGTCGATGTCGACGGAGAGGAGCGCCGAGATGGCGTCCGCCTCGTCGAGGAGCTCGGCGATGTCGGCCCCGGCGAGACCCGAGGGCACGAGCCCGAAGGCCGTCAGCGCGGAGTACCGGCCGCCGACCGTGGGGTCCGCCGTGAAGACGCGGTAGCCGGCGTCGGTCGCGGACGCCTCGAGCGGAGAGCCCGGGTCCGTGACCACGACGATCCGCTGGGCGGGGTCGATGCCCGCGTCGCGGAAGGCCTGCTCGTACACGCGGCGCTGGGAGTCGGTCTCGAGCGTCGAGCCGGACTTCGACGACACCACGAGCACGGTGCGGTCGAGGCGGTCGGTGACGGCCGCGGTGACCTGGGCCGGGTCGGTCGAGTCGAGCACCGTGAGGGGCACCCCCGCGGTGCGGGTGATGACTTCGGGCGCCAGGGACGAGCCGCCCATGCCGGCGAGGACGACGTGGTCGATCCCCTCGGCGCGGAGCTCGTCGCGCAGTGCGGTGATGCGGGGGACGAGGGGCCGCGAGACCGCGACCGCCTCGACCCATCCGAGGCGCGAGGCGGCCTCGGTCTCCGCCGACGGACCCCAGAGGTCGGGGTCCTGGGCGGTGATGCCCGACGCCACCAGGTCGGCGACGAGGCGCGGGACCACCTGGTCGATGGCCCGCGCCGCGTCACCGCTGGCGGCGATGGAGACGGTCACTACTTGCTGGCGTTCTCGAGGGCCGTCTTCACGGTGTCGACGAGCTCGCCCCAGGAGACGTTGAACTTGTCCACGCCCTCCTTCTCGAGCAGGGCCACGACGTCGTCGTAGTCGATACCGACGGCGGCGAGCTTGTCCATGACCTCGGTCGCGGCGTCGAACGAACCGGCGATCGCGTCGCCGTGGATCTCACCGTGGTCGAACGTGGCCTCGAGGGTCTTGCCCGGCATGGTGTTGACGGTGCTCGGCGCGGCGAGCTCGGTCACGTAGAGCGTGTCCGAGAGCGACGGGTCCTTGACACCGGTCGACGCCCAGAGCGGACGCTGCGTGTTCGCGCCGGCCTCGAGGAGGCCGAGGGCACGCTCGGAGGCGAACGCCTCGGTCCAGACCTGGTAGGCGAGCTGCGCGTTGGCGATGCCGGCCTTGGACTTCAGGGCCTTGGCCTCGTCGGTGCCGACGGCGTCGAGGCGCTTGTCGATCTCGGAGTCGACACGCGACACGAAGAAGGACGCGACCGAGTGGATCTTCGAGAGGTCGTGGCCGGCGGCCTTGGCCTTCTCGAGCCCGCCGAGGTAGGCGTCGATGACGGCGCGGTAGCGCTCGAGCGAGAAGATCAGGGTGACGTTGACGGAGATGCCGGCGCCGATGACCTCGGTGATGGCCTCGAGGCCCTCGAGGGTCGCCGGGATCTTGATGAGGACGTTCTCGCGGCCGACCTTGTCGAACAGGAACTTGGCCTGCTCGATGGTCTTCGCGGTCTCGTGGGCGAGGCCCGGCTCGACCTCGATCGAGACGCGGCCGTCGAAGCCCTTGGTCTCGTCGTAGATCGTCTTGAAGACGTCGGACGCGTTCGCGACGTCCTGGGTGGTGATCTCGAAGATCGCGTCGGTCACGTCGGTGCCAGCAGCGGCGAGCTCCCTGACCTGCGCGTCGTAGCGCTCGCCCTTGGCGAGGGCCGAGGCGAAGATCGTCGGGTTCGTGGTCACGCCGACGACGTTGCGGTCCTTGATGAGGTTCTCGAGACGGCCGGTCTCGAGCAGCTCGCGGGACAGGTCGTCGAGCCAGATGCTCACGCCGACCGCGGAGAGCGCGGCGGTGGGGGTGGTGTCAGCCATGTGTTTCTCTTCTTTCGTCGACTTGGTGAGTCGGGGTCTGTGGGCGGCCACCTGAGGACGGGAGGCACGGTGCGGGGCCGCGCCGGGCCTCCCGTCAGGAGGGCCGGATCCGTGTGACGGACCCGGCCCTCATCACTCAGGATGCTGCTGCGATGGTTTCCTTCGCCGCGGCGAGGACGTGCTCGGTGGTGAAGCCGAACTCGTTGTAGAGCGTCTGGTAGTCCGCCGAGGCACCGAAGTGCTCGATGGAGACGCTGCGGCCGGCGTCGCCGACGATGTCGCGCCAGCTCATGCCGATCCCGGCCTCGACCGAGACGCGGGCCTTGATCGAGGAGGGGAGCACCGACTCGCGGTAGGCCTCGTCCTGCTGGAAGAACCACTCGAGCGACGGGGCCGAGACGACGCGGGCGTTGACGCCCTCGCTCTTCAGCTGTTCGCGCGCGTCGAGTGCGATCTGGACCTCGGAGCCGGAGCCGATGAGGATGACGTCCGGGGTGCCGTTCGGCGCCTCGGCGAGCACGTAAGCGCCCTTCGCGACGTTCTTGGCGGACGCGAACGTCTCACCGGAGGCGTCGCCCTCGCCACGCTCGAACACCGGGAGGTTCTGACGGCTGAGCGCCAGACCGGCCGGGCGGTCCGTGTGGGAGAGGATCGTCAGCCACGCGTACGCGACCTCGTTGGCGTCGGCCGGACGGACGACGTCGAGACCCGGGATCGCGCGGAGGGCGGTGAGCTGCTCGATCGGCTGGTGCGTCGGGCCGTCCTCGCCGAGGGCGATGGAGTCGTGGGTCCAGACGTACGTCGCCGGCGCCTTCATGAGCGCGGCGAGACGGACCGCCGGACGCATGTAGTCGCTGAAGATGAGGAACGTGCCACCGAAGGGGCGGGTGTTCCCGTGCAGGACGATGCCGTTGAGGATCGAGCCCATGGCGTGCTCGCGGATGCCGAAGTGCAGCACGCGACCGAACGGGTCGGTGCTCCAGGTCGACGTCGACGCCTCGGCCGGACCGAAGGACTTCGCGCCTTCGATCGTGGTGAGGTTCGACTCGGCGAGGTCCGCCGAACCGCCCCAGAACTCGGGCATCAGCGGCGCGATGGCGTTGATGACCTTGCCGGAAGCGGCACGGGTCGAGACGGCCTTCTCGGTGCTGAACACCGGGAGCGCTGCCTCGAGGCCCTCGGGGAGCTCCTTGGCCTGCATGCGGTCGAAGAGGGCCTTCTTGTCGGCGTTGGCCGCGGCCCACGCGTCGAAGGTCTTCTGCCACTCGGCGTGCTGCGCCTGGCCCTTGGCCACGGCACCGCGGGTGTACTCGAGCACCTCGGGGGCGACCTCGAAGGTCTTCTCGGTGTCGAAGCCGAGGACCTCCTTGAGGCCCTTGATCTCCTCGGCGCCGAGCGCCGAACCGTGGATCTTGCCCGAGTTCTGCTTGGTCGGCGACGGCCAGCCGATGATCGTCTTGAGGACGATGAGCGACGGCTTGTCGGTGACCTGCTTGGCGGTCTCGATCGCGGCGTAGAGCTCCTCGACGTCCTCGGAGTACTCGCCGGTCTTCTTCCAGTCGACGATCTGGACGTGCCAGCCGAGCGCCTCGTAGCGCTCGGGGACGCTCTCCGAGAAGGCGATGTCGGTGTTGTCCTCGATCGAGATCTGGTTCGAGTCGTAGAACGCGATGAGGTTGCCGAGCTGCTGGCGACCCGCGAGGGAACCGGCTTCGTTCGTGACGCCTTCCTGCATGTCACCGTCGCCGGCGATCACGTAGGTGAAGTGGTCGAACGCCGACTGGCCGGCCGGGGTCTCCGGGTCGAACAGACCGCGCTCGAAGCGCTGGGCGTAGGCGAAGCCGACCGAGGACGCGAGGCCCTGGCCGAGCGGGCCGGTCGTGATCTCGACACCGTCGGTGTGGCCGTACTCCGGGTGACCCGGCGTCTTCGAGCCCCACTTGCGGAGGTGCTGGAGGTCCTCGATCTCGAGGCCGTAGCCGTGCAGGTAGAACTGCACGTACTGGAGGATCGATGCGTGACCGGCGGAGAGGATGAAGCGGTCACGGCCGATCCACGTGGAGTCGCTCGGGTCGCGGTGCATCACCTTCTGGAAGAGGAGGTGTGCGAGCGGGGCGAGGCTCATCGCGGTGCCGGGGTGACCGTTGCCGGCGGCCTCGACCGAATCGGCGGCGAGTACGCGGGCCGTGTCGACGGCCTTCCTGTCGATGGCGTCCCAGGTGAATTCAGCCACTTGGATGTTGACCCTTCTTGATGCGACATGTGCGAGGGCTCGTGCCATCGCACGGACATGGTTGCCACCCGGGGCCCTGTCCAGTCGCCGATCAACGGCGGCCGACCGGCTTCGTCGAGGCCGGCGTCTTCGGGGCACACTGCGGGAGGCCTCTCCAGCATAGTGACCCGCCACTCAGAAGGCGTCCAGGTGACGCGGCGATCTCACTACGCACGGACGCGCCGGTGCCGGGACCCGGGCGTGTCGGGCGCTCCGGGGCGATTCGGGTGGAGCGGGGCATCATCGCGGCGCTTCCATCGCGTAAACTGTCCGGGACCCGTGGACATTCCGGGTCAGCGCATGCCCGGACGCCGACGACGTCGTCCACCGAGTGTGCGAGCTGAAGCGAACAGACTGAGGGTCCCCTTGCCGACTGCCACCGTGACCAGGCCAGACACCGAGCGTCGCTCGACGCTGTCCCGCAAGGTCCGAGCGTACGTCTCGCTGACGAAGCCGCGGGTCATGGAGCTGCTGCTCGTGACCACCGCACCGACGATGTTCCTCGCCGAGCGCGGGGTGCCCGACCTCTGGCTGGTCCTCTGGACGCTGCTCGGCGGCGCGATGTCCGCCGGGTCCGCGTCGGCGTTCAACTGCTACATCGACCGCGACATCGACCGCCTCATGAAGCGGACGAGCACGCGGCCGCTCGTCACCGGTGAGCTCTCCGACCGCGAAGCCCTCGTCTTCTCGTGGGTGCTCGGCATCGGGTCGACCGCGGTCCTCGGCTTCCTGGTGAACTGGCTCGCCGCCGCGCTGAGCGTCGCCGCGATCCTGATCTACGTCTTCCTGTACACGCTGTGGCTGAAGCGCCGCACCCCGCAGAACATCGTCTGGGGCGGCTCCGCGGGCTGCATGCCCGTGCTCATCGGCTGGGCAGCGGTCACCGGCTCGCTCACCTGGGCGCCGGTCATCCTCTTCATGGTGATCTTCCTCTGGACGCCGCCGCACTACTGGCCGCTGTCGATGAAGTACCGCGACGACTACGACGCCGCCGACGTGCCGATGCTCGCCGTCGTCCGGGGCCGCACCGTCGTCGGGCTCCAGGTCATCCTCTACGCGTGGGCGACGCTGGTCTGCTCGCTGCTCCTGATCCCGGTCGCGCACATGGGGCCGCTGTACACGGTCGTCGCGCTGGCCGGTGGGATCTGGTTCGTCGTCGAGTCGCACAAGCTGTACAACCGGGCGATCCAGCACGTCGAGCACGTCCACCCGATGCGCGTGTTCCACAGCTCGATCACGTACCTGACGCTGCTCTTCATCGCCGTGGGCATCGACCCGCTGCTCCCGCAGGTCTTCACCTTCTAGGGGGCGCGGGCGGCGGGCGGGTACCGACCCGGAACGACATTGTCGCTGTCGTACGACAGCGACCATGTCGTTCTCTGCATGCGCCGGCCGTTGCGGGCGCGGTGCAGCGACGAGTGCGCTGTCGTACGACAGCTGCGGCGTCGTTCCGAGTCGCGCCGACGCCGCCAGCCGCGGCGTGCAGTGGGCGCGGCACCCACCGGCCTGGAGGCTCGTGGCGGGCCCGCACCGGGCCTCCCGTCCCGAGGGTGGCCGGCCCCGTGCACGGGGCGGCCCCGGCGTCGTGCACGCGCCGCGCGCGCCGCATCGCAGGCGGATTGCGACACGGCGGCGGTCGATCGACGCGTGCGGTGTCGGAGGATGCGGACGCACCTGATCCGTCTGCATGGTTCGACACGGCGGCAGTCGATCGACGCGTGCGGTGTCGAACGAGCCGCGAGCGGAGGCGGCCGTGCGGCCGGCACGGTGCGGGCGGCGCCGAGCGCTAGCTGTAGTTCCCCGGGACGTTGTGAACGGGTGACGTAAGTGAAGACCTCCGGGACGATGTGAGTTACCACACACCACGTCGTCACCGGAGGT
>NZ_RKII01000011.1:0-184116 GCF_003755165.1 Curtobacterium sp. PhB130
CGGTCACATTCCGAACCCGGAAGCTAAGCCTCTCAGCGCCGATGGTACTGCAAGGGGGACCTTGTGGGAGAGTAGGACGCCGCCGGACTCAACGTTGCAAGAACAGGGAACCCCCGACCAGTACTGGTCGGGGGTTTTCTGCGTTTAGGATCAGCCGACGACGGAGGAACGATGACCCACACCTGGCCACCGCTGCCGGAAGGTTCTCGCCTGGCGCTGCGCGAGATCCTGATCCACGGGACGCTCTCGCGTGCGGAGATCGCGCGGTCGCTCGGGTTGTCCCGCGCGAGCCTGACGCGGGCGATGCGGGTGCTCGTCGGACACGGCATGGTGTCCGAGATCGGCACGGACGTCCGCGGTGCCACCGGTCGGCCCTCGGAGCTCCTGCAGGCGAGTTCGGGCACGTGGGAGTTCCTCGGCATCAAGCTCACGAAGGACCGGCTGTACGCCGCTGTGACGGACCTCGGCGGCCGCGTGCTCGCCCTCCACGAGGAGGGGATGCCGTCCACCACGGCTGAGGACGTCGCCGACCAGATCACGGCCGTGCACGAGCGACTCCGCGGGGTGCACCCGGCGGTCTGCGCGATCGGGGTCTCCCTGCCCGGTGACGTGCTGACCCGTGGGGGAGAGGCCGTGGTGTCGTCCTCCCCGTTCCTCGGGTGGACGGACGTGCCGTTCGCGCGGATGCTCACCGAGCGCACGGGGCTGGCGGCCTTCACTGCGAACGACGTGCACGCGCTCACGGCGAAGGAGCACTGGTTCGGTGCCGGTGCCGGGCGCCGCTCGATGGTCCTCGTCACGGTGGGTGAGGGGGTCGGGCTCGGGCTGATCGCGAACGGCGAGGTGTCGACGGGGGAGCACGGGCGCCTCGGGCGGATCGGGCACGTCCCGGTGCTCGGCGGCGGTCCGGACTGCGGTGTCGGGCATGCCGGGTGCGCCTCGAGCTACCTGCCGAGCCCGGTCATCGTCCGGAACTCGGGCCACGTCGGTGCCACCTACGACGAGGTCGTCGAGCTGGCCCGGACCGGGGACGCCGCGGCACTCCGGGCGTTCGAGGACGCCGGCCGTGCGCTCGGCGTGGTCCTGTCCACGGTGGTGCTCGTCGCGGACCCGGCGGCGATCGTCCTCACGGGTGACGGGCTGCCGGTGTACGACATCGCGCGGTCGAGCGTGGACGAGGCGCTCCGGGGTGCGATGGCGCCGTACACGGACCCGGTCACGGTCGAGGTGCAGCCGTTCGAGTTCTCCGAGTGGGCGCGTGCCGGCGCGGTGCTCGCGATCCGCCAGCTGCTGGGCGTGTAGGGACTTAGTTACACCCGTTGACAAACCTCCCGTGAGACGGGAGGCTGGTGCGCGTGAACGCAGCACCAACCGTCTCGTGGCCCACCGATGGCCTGTCGTTCGGCGGCGACTACAGCCCCGAGCAGTGGCCCCGCGAGGTCTGGGACGAGGACGTCCGACTGATGCGCGAAGCCGGGGTGAACCTGGTCACCGTCGGGGTGTTCTCCTGGGGGCTGCTCGAGCGGTCGCCGGGCGAGTACACGTGGGGCTGGCTCGACGACGTCCTCGACCTGCTGCACGCGAACGGCATCGCCGTCGACCTCGCGACGCCGACCGCGGCACCGCCGAGCTGGCTCCTGGCCGCACACCCCGAGGTCCTGCCGGTCGACCGGGACGGCACCCGCCAGCACCCCGGTGGCCGCCTCGGCTGGTGCCCGGACTCGCCGGTGTTCCGGGAGCACGCGCGCCGCATCGTCGACGCCGTGGCCGAGCGGTACGGCAAGCACCCCGCCGTGCGGCTCTGGCACGTCAGCAACGAGCTCGGCGGCGGGAACGCCCGCTGCGCCTGCGACGCCTCCGTCGCCGCGTTCCGGGTCTGGCTCCGGCAGCGGTACGGCACGATCGACGCCGTCAACGCCGCATGGGGCACGGCCTTCTGGGGGCACACCTTCACCGACTTCGACGAGGTGTCGCTGCCGCGCGGCCCACGGAACGGCGCGCCGAACCCGGGGCTCTTCCTCGACGCGGAACGGTTCTCCTCGGACTCGCTCCTGGCGCACTACCAGCTCGAGAAGGCCGCGATCGAAGCGCACTCCGACGTCCCCGTGACGACGAACTTCATGGTCGGCGCGGCCTCCCAGGTGGTCGACTACGCGGACTGGGCGAAGCACGTGGCGATCCCCGCGAACGACCACTACACGATCGTCGACGACCCGCGCCGCGAGCAGGACCTCGCCGCGGCGGCCGACCGGATGCGCGGCATCACGGCCGGGCGCCGGCCGTGGCTCCTCATGGAGCACTCGACGGGCGGACCGAGCTGGCAGGAGCGCAACCGGGCGAAGGAACCGGGGGAGATCCTCCGGAACTCGCTCGCGCACGTGGCCCGCGGGTCCGACGGCGCGCTGTTCTTCCAGTGGCGCGCCTCGACGGCCGGCGCCGAGCAGTTCCACTCCGCGATGCTGCCGCAGGCCGGCACCCGCACCCGGGTCTGGCGCGAGGTCACCGCGCTCGGCCGCGCGATGCAGGCACTCGCTCCGGTGCAGGGCAGCACGGTCGAGCCGGCGCGGGTGGCGATCGTCGTCGACGAAGCCTCCGGTTGGGCGATGCAGACGGGCCTCAAGCCGCACCGGGCGCTCCGCTACGCCCGCGAACTCCGTGCCTGGCACCGCGCGTTCTTCGACCGCCAGGTCCTCACCGACGTGGTGCCGCTCGACGCGGATCTCGACGGCTACGACGTGGTGGTGCTCCCGACGCTGCTGATCGTCGACGACACCGCTGCCGCCCGGCTCGCCGCTGTGGTCGACCGCGGTGCCACCCTCGTGGTCACGTACCTGTCCGGCGTCGCCGACGAGCACGCCCGCATCCGCACCGGCGGGTACCCGGGCGCCTTCCGCGACGTCCTGGGCGCGTGGTCCGAGGAGTTCACCCCGCTGCAGCGCGGGGAGCGCTGGCCGCTCGACGACGGCGAGACCGTCACCGACTGGGCCGAGGCGGTCGTCGTCGAGGACGCCGAGGTCGTCCTCGCGTACACCGACGGTCCGCTGGCCGGCCGGGCAGCGGTCACGCGCCGCGCCGCCGGCGGCGGCGCCTGGTACGTCGCAGCGAGCCTCGCGGATGACAGCATCCAACGGCTCGTGGACCGGATCGTCGAGGAGCGAGCGGTCCCGCGGACCGTCACCGGTCCTCCCGGCCTGGAGGCGGTGCGTCGCGTCGGACGCGACGGTTCCGCGTTCCTGTTCCTCGTCAACCACCGCGCGGACCCCGTCACGGTGCTCGCGTCCGGCACGGACCTGCTCGACGGCTCCGGCCACGGGCCGGAGACCGTCGTGCCCGCGGGCCGCGTCCGCGTGCTCCGCGAGGAGCCGGTCTCGTGAGCATCGTCGAGCGGGACACGACCGTGGCCGCGGTACCGACACTTCCGGCCCGACGGGTCCACGTGCTCCGCGCGGCAGGGGTCTCGCTCGTCCTGGTGACCGCCGCCGACGGCCTGCCCGAGGTGCTGCACTGGGGCCGCGACGTCGGACCCGTGGACGTCGCCGACACCGACGAGCTGCTGCTCGCGCTCGGTCGGCCGATCTCCCCGAGCGCGTTCGACGCGCCGTGGCCGCTCACCGTGCTGCCCACCGAGCGGGACGGCTGGGAGGGGCGCCCCGCGATCGCCGGGCACGTCGAGGGGCTGCCGCTCGTGCCGCGGTGGCGCGGCGTCGAGGTGACCTCGACGCCGCGCGAGGCCGTGGTCACCGCGGACTCCGAGGAGCTCGCGCTCCGCAGCGTGTTCGCTCTCGACGACGCCGGCGTGCTCCGGGTGCGCCACACCGTCACGAACCGCGGTGTCCGGGCCGTGCACCTACAGGCGCTCGAGGCCGTGCTGCCCGTCGGGGAGCGGGTCTCGGAGGTGTTCGACCTCGCGGGCCGCTGGACCCGGGAGCGCACGCCACAGCGTCGCGCGCTGACGCAGGGCAGTCACGCCCGGGAGAGCCGCCGCGGCCGGACCGGACACGACGCGCCGACGTTGCTCGTGCTCGGGACGCCCGGGTTCGACGACGCCTCCGGTGAGGTCTGGGCCGTGCACCTGGCGTGGAGCGCGGACTCCGTGCACCGCCACGACGTGCTCGCCGAGGCCCGACCGGTCCTCGGTGCGGGGGAACTGCTGCGTGCCGGCGAGGTCGTGCTCGGCGCCGGCGAGGACTTCACCGCGCCCGACGCCGTGTTCGTGTGGAGCGACGAGGGGCTCGACGGGATGTCCGCGCGCCTGCACGACTCGCTGCGCGCACGCCCCGGGCACCCGAGCCGTCCGCGGCCCGTCGTGCTCAACACCTGGGAGGCGGTCTACTACCGGCAGGAGCTGGCGCCGCTCGTCGCACTCGCCGAGACGGCCGCGGACATCGGGGTCGAACGGTTCGTGCTCGACGACGGCTGGTTCCTCGGCCGGCGCTCGGACGACACCTCGCTCGGCGACTGGCGGGTGGACCCGTCGGTGTGGCCGGACGGCCTCCGCCCGCTCGTCGACCGGGTCCGCGACCTCGGCATGGAGTTCGGGCTGTGGTTCGAACCGGAGATGGTGAGCCCGGTCTCCGAGCTCGCCGTCGCGCACCCGGAGTGGCTGCTGCAACGCCCCGACGACGACGTCCGCACGTGGCGGAACCAGTACGTGCTCGACATGGCGAACCCGCTCGCGCGGGCGTTCGTCCTGGAGAGCATGTCGGCCGTGATCGGCGAGCACCACGTCGACTTCGTGAAGTGGGACATGAACCGGGACATCGTGCACGCCGTGCACGCCGGACGCGCGGGCGTCGACGCGCACACCCGCGGGGTCTACGCGCTGATGGACAGCCTGCGCGCGCGGCACCCCTGGCTGGAGATCGAGGCGTGCGCGAGCGGGGGCGGCCGAGTCGACCTCGGGGTGCTCGAGCGCACCGACCGGGTCTGGCCGTCGGACACCAACGACGCGATGGAACGCCTCGCGATCCAGCGGTGGACCGAGGCGCTGCTGCCGCTCGAGCTCATCGGCGCGCACGTCGGCCCCGAGGTCTCGCACACCACCGGGCGCCACCTCGACCTGGACTTCCGGATGGCGGTGTCGTTGTTCGGCTCCGCCGGACTCGAGACCGACGTCACGCGACTGTCCACCGAGGAGCTCGACCGGCTGCGGGCCTGGACCACCCTGTACAAGCGCGTGCGCGGGCTGCTGCACACCGGGCGACTGCGGCACCTCGACCTCGGGGACCCGGGGCTCGCGACCACGTCGGTGGTGTCGGTCGACCGGGGGAGTGCGCTCGTGCGCGTCGCCCGGACCGTGACCGGGCCGCAGTCCCTCGCGGTGCCGCTGCGGGTGCGCGGGCTCGACCGGGCGCGGCGCTACCGGATGGCCCCGGCCGCGGGGCTCGGCGTGCCGCACGGGCTCGACATGGTGCCGCCGCCGTGGCTCGGGCGCGGGTACCTGGAGCTCTCCGGTGCCGTGTTCGAGGACGTCGGGGCCCGGCTGCCGATGCTCGCGCCGGGCACCGCGATCGTGCTCGAGTTCACCGCGCTCGACTGACGCGCGGTCGAGCGGGCGATGTGCCCGGGTGGGTCGAGGACCGCACCCGGGCACATCGCCCGTTCGTCGTCAGCGCAGCGAGCCGGCGTGCCGGAGGACCTCACGAGTGAGCAGCGCCGCCGTGTCGATGCCGGGAGCGCCCGTCACCGTGAACGTCACGGACTCGCCGGGCAACAGTGACACCAGGCCGTCGTCCACCCGGGCCGCCGCGTCCACCCGGTCCGGGAAGAGCGCGACGTCCCGCGCGTAGGCCGTGGCCGTCACGGTGACCCGGGCGCCGTCCGGCGTCGGGGACACCGTCGTGGTGAACGGGGACGCGGGCAGGGCCTGGTCGACGACCTCGGCGAAGTCGAACACCGTGCGGCCGAGCGGCCCGGTGACGACGAGCACCTCGGACGCCGGGTCCCCGGCTTCCGCGAGCGAGGACGGCAGTGACACCCGTGCGGCATCGGCGACGTCGACGGACACCGGGAAGGACTCGGCCGCGAGCGGGGTCCCGTCGAAGCGGACCCGCGCGACGTGGACCTCACCGGACACCGCAGCGCCCGACCCGTTCACCACGACCACGTCCAGGCCAGCACCGGCAGCGCCCGGCTGCACCGTGACGAGCACCGGCTGGTACGCCTGACGCACCGCGTACCAGACGGGCTTCCGGATCCCCGCGTGGTCGACGAGCGCCCACGACACCACGGGCCAGTCGTCGTTGAGCTGCCACACGATCATCCCGGTGTTGTCCGGCGTCCGGGAGCGGAACCACTCCATCCCGAACCGGATCGCGTGCGCCTGGTTCAGTTGCGCCGCCCAGTGCCAGTCCTCGATCGACGCGGGCGAGGGCAGGTGCCCGCGCATCCCGTCCGCGAGCTTCCGGTTGCCCTGGTCCGCCTTCTGGTGCACGAGCATCTCGTGCCCGTCCGGGTCGAGCGGCTCGTCGTGCACGACGGCGGTCAGGGTGGACCACGCGGGCGGCCCCTGGAACCCGAACTCCGCGACGAAGCGCGGCTCCCAGTCGGCGTAGTGCCGGTAGTCGAGCCGGTTCCAGACGTCCCAGATGTGCACCGTGCCGTTGCGGTCGTCGTTCGGCGTGAGGTACTCGTCGAACGAGAACGGGCTGCCCGGTGTGTACGGCCGGGTCGGGTCGAGTTCCGCGACGACGGCGGGCAGCAGCGACCGGTAGTACCCGTTGCCCCAGGTCCGGCCGACGAGCGCGCGCCGCCAGCCCCACTCGGCGTACGCGACGAGGTTCTCGTTGTTGCCGTTCCACACCACGAGCGACGGGTGCCGGCTGAGGCGGGTGACGGCCTCGCGGACCTCGGGCTCGACCTCGTCGGCGAGCCAGGGCTCCTCGGCGTACGCGGCGCAGGCGAACAGGAAGTCCTGCCACACCAGGACCCCGAGCTCGTCGCAGCGGTCGTAGAACTCGCGGGACTCGTAGATCCCGCCGCCCCACACCCGGAGCAGGTTCATGTTGGCGGCGATCGCGTCCTCGATCCGGTCGTGGTACCGCTCCGGCGTCATCTCGGTCAGGAACGCGTGGTCCGGGATCCAGTTCGCCCCGCGGACGAGCACCGGCCGGTCGTTCACGCGGAGGAGGAACGGCGCCCCGCCCTCGTCCGCGGCGGTGTCGAGCGTCACGGTGCGGAACCCGACGCGGCCGGTCCAGACGTCGTCGCCGACCTCGACGGTCACGTCGTACAGGGGCTGGTCGCCCTCGCCGCGCGGCCACCACACCGCCACGTCCGGCACCTCCAGACGGAGCGTCGCGGACCCGCCTTCGACGCGGCGCACGCCGGTGATCCGGACGGGAGGCTCGGTGTCCGAACCGGGGGTCGCTGCGGACGCGCGGTGCGGGGCCACGGTGATCCGAGCCTCCAGACCGGGTGCGACCGTACCGGCTGCAGTCGCACCGTCCGCAGACGCGACCGGTGCGGCTCCGATGGCCTGGCGGAACACGCCGGCGCCGCCGGCGGACTCGACGTCGACGTGCGCCGTCAGCACACCGGTGGTGCCGTCGACGTCGACGAGCGGGCGGACGGCGGCGATCCGGGCGCCGCTCCAGGACTCGATGCCGATCGAGCGCCAGATGCCGCTCGTGGCGACGTCGATGCCCCAGTCCCACCCGAAGTTCGACGCGTTCTTGCGGAGCGCGTTGTACGGGTGGTGGTTGACGTGCGGGAGCTCGCCGCCGTGCAGCTCGGACAGCCGTTCGGCCGCGGGCACGGGGGCGTCGAAGGTGACCACGAGCTCGTTCGTGCCGGGGCGGAGCAGGTGCCCGACCGGGAAGCGGTACGAGCGGTGCTGGTTCGCGGTCGTGGCGACGACGATGCCGTTCACCTCGATCGTGGCGAGGGTGTCCAGGCCCTCGGCGACCAGGTCGTGCCGCTCGGCGTCGGGTGCCGCCCAGTCGAAGGTGCGCCGGTACCGCCAGACGGTGTCGCCGATCCACTGCGTCGCGGCCTCGTTGTCGCCGTCGAACGGGTCGAGGATCAGGCCGGCGCGGAGCAGGTCCGTGTGCGCGCAGCCGGGGACCACCGCCGCGATCGGGGCGCTCGGTGCCTCGGCCGGGCCGTGCACCGCCTCGAGGGTCCACGTGCCGTCCAGTGTCGTCCGCTCCATCGCGTCTCCAGTGCTCGTCGGGCCGCGTCGTCGCCGCCTCTTGACCGACTTAGTTTATGCGTGTAACAATCACGCTCACAACGTGGACCTGCGACGACGCAGACCGAGAGGACAACGATGTTCAAGACAACCCGTTCGCGGCTCGCCATCGGCGCGGCCGTGCTCCTCGCCGGGAGCCTCGCGCTCACCGGCTGCAGCTCGAGCGGCAGCGCCAGCACCACCGACGACGCCGCCTCGACCCTCATCGCGTACACCGGCCAGTCCGGCGACTACCAGATCAACTTCAACCCGTGGTCGCCGTCGAACATCGGTGGCGTCGGCACGATCTACGAGTCGCTGTTCTTCATCACCAACGTGAACAACAACGACCCGAAGCCGCTCCTCGGCAAGTCCTACGAGTGGAACGGCGACGGCACGCAGCTGACCATCACGCTCCGCGACGGCGCGACCTGGAGCGACGGCAAGCCCTTCACCTCGAAGGACGTCGTCTTCACGCTCGACATGCTCAAGAAGCAGAAGGCGCTGAACTCGATCGGCTACGACGGCACCGCGAAGGCCGACGGCGACGACAAGGTCGTGGTCTCGTTCGACAAGCCGTCCTTCGTCCTCGGCCCGAACCTGCTCGGCAAGACCTGGATCGTCCCCGAGCACCTCTGGAAGGACATCGACCCGACCACGGACGTCGTCCGGAAGCCCGTCGGCACCGGCCCGTACACGCTCGGCACCTTCAAGGCGCAGGCGTTCACGCTCGAGGCCAACAAGAAGTACTGGGGCGGCGCGCCGTCCGTGAAGACGGTCCGCTACCTCTCGCTCTCCGGCAACACCGCCGGCGCCGACGCGCTCGCACAGGGCTCGATCGACTGGCAGACCGGCCCGGTGCCGAACATGGACGACATCGCCGCCAAGTACCCCGGCTACGACGGCATCACCATCCCGCAGAACCAGATGGCGCTGCTCACCTGCTCGTCCACCGCGCTCGGCTGCACCGGCCCGCAGACCGACCCGGCCGTGCGGCACGCGATCGCCGACGCGATCAACCGCAAGCAGCTCAACTCGCTGGCGTTCGAGAACACCGCGAGCGAGATCTCGCCGACCTTCGCCCTCACCGGCACGCAGAAGGACACCATCTCGAAGGACGTCGACCCGGCCGTGATGCCGTCCTCCGCCGACACCGCCGCAGCCGACGCAGCGCTGAAGGGTGCCGGCTACGCCAAGGGCGCCGACGGCATCTACGCCAAGGACGGCAAGAAGCTGTCGCTGACCGTCGAGGTCGTCACCGGCTGGACCGACTACATCACCGCCATCGACACGATGACGCAGCAGCTCAAGGCCGCCGGCATCGAGCTCAAGGCGCAGCAGTCGTCGTGGAACGAGTGGACCGACAAGAAGACCAAGGGCAACTTCCAGCTCGCGATCGACTCGCTCGGCCAGGGCCCGGCGTCGAACCCGTACTACCTCTACAACAACTACTACTCGACGGCGAACACCGCGAAGGTCGGCGAAGCCGCCCCGATGAACATCGCCCGCTACAGCAACCCGGACGTCGACGCGGCGCTCGCGAAGCTCGCGACGATCAACCCGACCGACACCGCGGCGACGCAGCCGGAGTTCGACACCATCCAGCAGCACATCGTCGAGGACATGCCCTACATCCCGGTGATGACCGGCGGCACGACGAGTGAGTTCCACTCGGCGAAGTTCACCGGCTGGCCCACCGAGAAGGACCTCTTCGCCTTCCCGGCCGTCTGGGCGAGCCCGGACAACGCCGAGATCTTCAAGGCGCTGAAGCCGGCGAAGGGCTGATCACGATGGGATCGCGACCGAGGGGCACTCGACGATGACCTACTTCCTGCGCAAGATCGGCTTCTACGTCGTCGCACTCTGGGCGGCACTGACGCTGAACTTCATCATCCCCAGGCTCCTGCCCGGGAACCCGGTGGACATCCTGCTCGCCAAGCTCCAGCAGCGCGGCGGACAGGTGACCCCGGCGACCCGGCAGGCGTACGAGCTGCTCCTCGGTGGCGATTCCTCGGAACCGCTCATCGTCCAGTACGGCCGCTACCTCGCCAACGTGTTCCGCGGTGACCTCGGCGTGTCCGTCAGCTACTTCCCGGCCCCCGTCACCGAGGTCATCGCGAGCTCGCTGCCGTGGACCATCGCCCTCGTCGGGATCGCGACGATCCTCGCCGCGATCATCGGCGTCGGCCTCGGCGCCTTCGTCGGGTGGCGTCCCGGCACCTGGCTCGACTCGTTCGTGCCGGCCACCACCCTGCTCGCCGCGGTGCCGTACTTCTGGCTCGCGCTGATCCTGGTGTACTTCTTCGCCACCGGACTCCACCTGTTCCCGGCGCAGGGCGGCTACGACGTCGTGCTGAACCCCGGGTTCAACTGGGACTTCATCGCCTCGGCGATCAAGTACGGGGTGCTGCCGGCGGTGACGATCGTGCTCGCGTCCCTCGGCGGCTGGCTGCTCGGGATGCGCAACATGATGGTCTCGACGCTGTCCGAGGACTACATCACCACCGCGCAGGCGAAGGGCCTCTCCGACGGCAAGATCCTGCGGAACTACGCCGCGAGGAACGCCGTGCTGCCCTCCGTCGCCGGCTTCGCGATCTCCCTCGGGTTCATCGTGTCCGGCTCCGTCGTCACCGAGCAGGTGTTCTCCTACCCGGGCATCGGGTCGAAGCTCCTCTCCGCGGTGACGAACAACGACTACGCGCTCATGCAGGGCATCTTCCTGTTCATCACCCTGGCGGTCCTCGGCGCGAACCTCGTCGTCGACCTGCTCTACGGGATCATCGACCCCCGCACGCGGGCACGGGCCTAGGGAGCGCGCAGACCATGACGAACATCCAGCAGGAGACCGAACCCACCATCGGCGCACTCGCGGAGGAGGCCGACAGCACCACGTCGATCGCCACCCGCAAGGCGACGAAGGGCGGTCTCCGCCGCTTCCTCCCGACCCCCACCCCGTGGCTGATCACCGGCATCGTGCTGGTCCTCGGCGTCACGCTGTTCGGGGTCATCGGGCCGCTGCTCGTCGGCGACCCGACCACCATCCGCGACTCCGGTCTGCAGGGACCGAGCGCAGCGAACCTGCTCGGCACCACGCAGACCGGGCAGGACGTGCTGGCGCAGCTGGCCTACGCGACCCGCGGGAGCCTGCAGATCGGGCTCATCGTCGGGCTCCTGGCAACGGTGCTGTCCGCGTTCTTCGGCATCCTCGGCGCCTACCTCGGCGGCTTCATGGACGAGGCGTTCTCGCTCTTCTCGAACGTCTTCCTCGTGATCCCCGGCCTGCCGCTCGTCATCGTCATCTCCGGCCTCGTGCCGCGTGAGGCGCGCGGGCTCTGGACGATCGCCGTGGTCCTCGCGATCACGTCGTGGGCCGGGTCCGCCCGGGTCCTCCGCGCGCAGACGATGTCGATCCGCAACCGGGACTACGTCTCGGCCGCCCGGGTTGCCGGCGAGAAGCCCTGGCGGGTGATCGCGGTCGAGATCCTGCCGAACCTGCTGCCCGTCCTCGCGTCGCAGTTCGTGTTCGCGGTGATCGCGGCGATCCTCGGGGAGGCCGGTCTGTCCTTCCTCGGGCTCGGAGCGTCGAACTCCTCGACGCTCGGCACGATGCTCTTCTACGCCCAGAACGGCTTCGCGCTGGCGAACGGCGCCTGGTGGTGGTTCGTGCCGCCGGGGCTCCTCATCGCCCTGCTCGGCATGGGCCTGTCCCTGGTGAACTTCTCCATCGACGAGGTCATCAACCCCCGGCTCGCCAACGTCCGTGCGCAGCGTCGGCGCGAGCGTCGCCTCCGCCGCCTGAAGGGAACGCAACGATGAACGCCGTCCTGACGATCGAGCACCTCGACGTCGTCTACGAGACCGAACACCCCGTGCACGCCGTCAGGGACGTGTCGCTGACGCTCGCCCCCGGGGAGATCCTCGGGCTCGCGGGGGAGTCCGGCTGCGGGAAGACCACGCTGGCGTACGCGATCACCCGGCTGCACCGGCCGCCGGCGAAGGTGACGTCGGGGAGCATCACGTTCCACGACCGCGACGGCACCGACATCGACCTGCTCGGGCTGGAGCACGAACAGCTCCGCGCGGTGCGCTGGTCGAAGCTGTCGATGGTGTTCCAGGGCGCGATGAACGCGCTCAACCCCGTGACCACCATCCGCGCGCAGCTCGACGACGCACTCGTCGAGCACCGGAAGGGGCTGTCCCGCAAGGAGCGGCGCGCGATCGCCGAGGACGCCCTCAGCCGCGTCGGCGTCGACCCGTCCCGCATCACGGCGTACCCGCACGAGCTCTCCGGCGGCATGCGGCAGCGCGTGATGATCGCGATGGCGATGCTGCTCGAGCCGCAGATCATGATCATGGACGAGCCCACCACGGCGCTCGACGTCGTCGTGCAGCGGGAGATCCTCCGCGAGATCGTCCGGCTCCGCGACGAGCTCGGCTTCGCGGTGGTGTTCATCACGCACGACCTGCCGCTGCTCCTGGAGATCAGCGACCGGATCGCCGTGATGCTCCGCGGCGAGGTCGTCGAGTGCGAACCGGCAGCCGTGATCCAGCACGACGCCAAGCACCCCTACACCCGGCGGCTGCTGCAGTCGTTCCCGAGCCTGTCCGGCGCACGCGGGTCCTTCATCCGCTCGGGCGTCGAGGACGAAGCACTCGAGCACGCCGTCACCGCCCAGGAGGAACTCGCATGACCAGCGTGACCGTCAGCCACCTCGGCAAGGACTTCCACACCCGCAAGGGCCTGAAGCGCACCACCCTGCACGCCGTCGACGACGTGTCGTTCGAGCTGCTGCCCGGACGCACCGTCGCGCTCGTCGGGGAGTCCGGTTCAGGCAAGTCCACGATCGCCCGGATGCTCGCGAAGCTCGAGACGCTCACGCACGGCTCGATCGACGTCCGGCTCGAGGACGGCACCCCGGTGCTCGGCAGCATGTACCGCCGGCACGTGCAGATGGTGTTCCAGGACCCCTTCGCCTCGCTCAACCCGTTCCACTCGATCGAGCACCACATCGCCCGGCCGCTGCAGCTGCACAACCGGGCCCGTGGCTCCGAGGAGACGTCGGCGAAGGTCCGGGAGCTCCTCGGCCGCGTGAACCTCGACGAGGACTTCGCGTCCCGTCGGCCGCACGAGCTCTCCGGCGGGCAGCGGCAGCGCGTCGCGATCGCCCGCGCGCTGGCTCCGGGCGCGCAGGTGCTCATCGCCGACGAACCCGTGTCGATGCTCGACGTGTCGATCCGGCTCAGCGTGCTCAACCTGCTCGGGCGGCTGCAGCGCGAGGACCACCTCGCCGTGCTCTACATCACGCACGACCTGGCGACCGCGCGGCACTTCTCCGACGAGATCCTGGTGCTCTACCGCGGCCGGGTCGTCGAACGAGGCCCCTCGGACGCGGTCATCCTCGACCCGCACCACGACTACACGCGGCTGCTGGCCGAGGCGGCGCCCGACCCCGAGCGCGGGGAACGCCGGGTCACCGCGGGGCCGGCGCTCGACCGCTCGAAGATCGACAACACCACGTGCTACGACCACACCGTCGGCGCGTGGGTGTCGAGCACGCCGGCACCGGTCGGAGCCCGGTGAGCGCCACGCCCTTCGTCGACTGGGTCACGTCCGGGTTCTCGGCGCGCTTCCGGGTCGCTGCGGACCAGCCGGTCGCGCTGGTGTCGTTCGTGCCCGCCGGAGCGGCGCTCGCCGACGGGCCCGACGACCCGCAGCCGCTCGTCGAGCTCACCACGATCGGGCACGGCCGGTTCCCTGGCGGCTTCCGGCACGTGGACTCCACGATCGGCGCGCGGCTCCGGCCGGTGCCGGACGGGGGGACGCGCCACGAGCCCGGGGACGGAGACGGCGACGGGTCCGACGTCGAGTTCCGGATCCGACAGGCGGACGCGGCCACGGGCCTCCGGGTTGAGTCGGTGTTCCGGGCCCGCGACGGCGTCCCGGCGTTCCGGACGTGGACCGAGGTGTCGACGGGCGAGACCGACGGCGAGACCGACGGCGACGTCGAGCACGTCGAGCACGTCGAGCACGTCGTCGACTTCGTCTCGTCCTTCGCGACCGGGGCGTTCCTGACGGACTCCGGCGCGCGCGTGGACGACCTGACGCTGACGCACGCCGACAACGACTGGGCTGCGGAGAACCGGTGGCGCACGGATCCCCTGCGGGACATCGGCCTCGCCCGCATCGACCGCGAGGCCCAGCACCACCCACCCCGCAGCCGCGCCGTGGTGCAGAACCGCGGCTCGTGGTCGACCGGGGAAGCGCTGCCGATCGGACTCCTGCAGGCCGAGCAGTACTCGCTCGTCTGGCAGATCGAGCACAACGGGCCGTGGCTGTACGAGCTCGGCGAGACCCGCCGGCACGCGTACGTCGTGCTGAGCGGGCCGACCGACCAGGAGCACCAGTGGACGGCGACCGTCGCGCCGGGGCGTCCGTTCACGAGCGTGCCCGTGTCCGTGGGGATCGCGACGTCGCTCGACGGGGCCTTCGGGGTGCTGACCGCGCAGCGCCGGGCGATCCGGCACGTGCGACCGGCGGACCTGGCGCTCCCGCTGGTCTTCAACGACTACATGAACACGCTCATGGGTGACCCCACCACGGCGAAGCTGCTGCCGCTCGTCGACGCCGCGGCCGATGCGGGAGCGGACCTGTTCTGCATCGATGCCGGCTGGTACGCCGAGGGGCACTGGTGGGACACGGTGGGCGAGTGGCTGCCGGCGGCCTCCCGGTTCCCGGGCGGGCTGGCCGAGGTCATCGACCACATCCGGTCACGAGGGATGCAGGCCGGGCTCTGGCTCGAGCCCGAGGTCGTCGGCATCAACTCCCCGCTGGCGTCCACGCTGCCGGCCGACGCCTTCGTGCAGCACCACGGGGTGCGGGTCGCGGAGCACGGGCGGCACCTGCTCGACCTGCGCTCGCCGGCCGCGCGGGCGCACCTCGACGAGGTCGTCGACCGGCTGGTCGGGCAGCTCGGCGTGACGTTCTTCAAGATGGACGACAACACGATGACGGGTCCGTTCCCGGGGATGCTCGAGCACCAGCGGGCGCTCCTGGACTGGCTCGACGACGTGCAGGCCCGGTACCCGGAGCTCCTCATCGAGAACTGCGCGTCGGGAGCGATGCGTGCCGACGGGGCGATGCTCTCGCGGCTGCACATGCAGTCCACCTCGGACCAGCAGGACCCCGTGCTGTACGCCTCGATCGCGGCCGCTGCACCCGCGGCGATGCTCCCCGAGCAGGCCGGGAACTGGGCGTACCCGGCAGTCGCGATGTCCGACGAGCTGTTCGTGCTCTCGCTCGTGAACGGGGTGCTCGGCCGGATGTACCTGTCCGGGTACCTCAACGAGATGTCCGACGCGCAGCGCGCCCTCGTGGCGTCCGCGATCGCGGCACACCGGGAGGTCCTGACCGTGGTCTCGGACGCGGTCCCGGTGTGGCCGCTCGGGCTGCCCGCGTGGGAGGACACCTGGGTCGCCCTCGGCCTCCGCGCCCCGGCCGGCGACCTGTACCTGTCGGTGTGGTCGCTCCCCGGGGCGGGCGACTCGGTGACGCTGCCGCTGCCGGAGTTCACCGGGGAGGCCGTGTCGGTCGAGCCGCTGTTCCCGCTCGAACCGGCACCGTGGGTGCCGTCCTGGGATCAGGCGGACGGGACCCTGCACCTCACCAGCGGGGACACGGCGCCGACGGCGCGGGTGCTCCGCATCCGCCCCGGAACCGACGGAGCGGCCGGGGACTGAGCGGACGGGCGCCGATGGCAGCGGCGCGCGTCGAGGACGGACGGGAGGCACGGTGCGGGCAGGCACCGAGCCTCCCGTCCGGTGTGGGGTCGCGGTGCGACCGTCAGTCGCCGCTCGTCGTGGCCGGTGCGTGCTCGTCGTCGGCGTCGGCGCGCTCGGCGCGTGGGGCGCGCAGGCGCAGGGTCGCGGCGAGGCCGATGACCAGGAAGCCGGCGGCGGACCAGGCTGCTGCGCGGGTGCCGTCGGAGAACGCCTCGGCGGCGGCGGTCGCGGTCGGGCCGGTGAGGGCGGCGATCGCCCCGCCGGAGGACTGCACGACCGAGTCCGCGATGCTCGTCGCTGCGGAGACCGAGGAGCCGGCGTCCTCCAGGCGGTGCTCGAGGATGCTGCCCGTCGAGGTGAAGAGCACCGTGCCGAGGACCGCGATCCCGAGCGCCGAGCCGATCTGTCGCGCGGTGCTCTGCGCGCCGGAGGCCTCGCCGCTCCGCTCGACCGGGACGTCCTGCAGCACCACACCGGTGAGCTGCGCCGTCGCGAGTCCGACGCCGAAGCCGTAGACGAACAGGCACGGGACGATCGCCCACCACTCGGTCGTCGCGGAGACCACGAAGCCGATCGCGGCGACGCCGACGATCTCCGCGCCGATGCCCATCCGCACGATCGGCAGCGCCCCGATCCGCTGCCCGACGGTCGCGGCGAACCCGCTCGCGACGAACGAGCCGATCGCCAGGGCGAGCAGCACGAAGCCGGTCTGCAGCGCGGAGTAGCCGAGGACGTTCTGCAGCCAGAGGGGCAGCGACAGGATGATGCCGAACTCGCCGAGCGACACGATGAGCGCCGCGATCGAGCCGTTCCGGAACGAGCCGATGCGGAAGAGGTCGAGCGCGATGAGCGCCGAGCGTCCCGTCCGCTGCCGTCGGAGGGACCACCGCACGAAGCCGGACCCCGCGAGCACCGCGATGAGGAACGCGATCGGGATCGGGCTGATCCCGGAGGACCACGACCAGTCGCCGATCGTCAGTGGCGTCGACGACGGGGTCCACCAGCCGTAGGTGCGTCCCTCGATGAGGCCGAACACCAGCGAAGCGCTCGCCACCACCGACAGCACCGCGCCGACGACGTCGATGCGGCCGGCGTGTGCGGTGTCGCGGGACTCGCGGACGGCGAGCCCGAGGCCGATCACGATGAGCACCACGATCGGCACGTTGATCCCGAAGGCCCAGCGCCACGAGAAGTCCGTCGTCAGCCAGCCGCCGAGGAGCGGCCCGACCGCCACCATGCCGCCGATCGTGGAGCCCCAGACGGCGAAGGCGATCCCGCGCTCGCGGCCGGTGAACGTGGCGTTGAGGATCGAGAGCGTCGTCGGCAGGACCATCGCGCCGCCGATGCCCTGGACCACCCGGGAGGCCACGAGCAGGTCGCCCGTGGGGGAGAGCGCCGCGAGCACCGAGGCCAGCGCGAACACGATCACACCCGTCGTCAGCAGGCGCCGACGGCCGTAGCGGTCCGCGAGGGCGCCGAACACCAGGAGCAGCGCCGCGAACACCAGGGTGTAGCTCTCCTGGACCCACTGCACGAGCGTCGAGCCGATGTCGAGGTCGGCGACGATGCTCGGGATCGCGACGTTCACGATCGTCGAGTCGACGATGATGAGCGCCACGGCGAGGCTGATGACCACGAGGCCGAGCCAACGGCGGGGATCGGCAGCGGTGGTGCCGGGTGCGGCGGCGGATGTGCTCACGGGGTGGTCTCCAAGGTCTTCAGCATGCTGACGACCTGACGCTACACCCGCACTCCATGAGCGTCGCCCGGGCGGCCGGGGGACGTTTTCGTTCTGGCTCCTGGCCGATCCGGTTCACGATTCCCGGCGTTCGTGAACCGGATCGGTCATCTCCGAATCCGAACGTGGTCGTCGGTGCGGGACGGCTCGCACGCGTCGCCGCCGGACGTCCCCGAGATGGACGCCGCCGGGGTCAGAGCCCGAGCTCGGCGCGGAGCCAGCGTGCCGTGCGGCTCGCCGGGGACACCGCGACCTCGGCCGGGGTTCCCGCAGCGACGACCTGCCCGCCGTCGTCGCCGCCGGAGGGCCCCATGTCGATGACGTGGTCCGCTGCGGCGACGACGGCCATCGCGTGCTCGACCACGACGACCGTGTTGCCGGCGTCCACGAGGCGCGAGAGCTGCGACGTGAGGAGTTCGACGTCCGCGGGGTGCAGCCCGGTGGTCGGCTCGTCGAGCAGGTAGAGCGTGTGGCCGGACCGCGCCCGCTGCAGCTCGGTCGCGAGCTTGATGCGCTGCGCCTCACCGCCCGAGAGCTCCGGCGCGGGCTGGCCGAGGCGCAGGTACCCGAGCCCGACCTGCCGCAGGGTCTCCAGCGCGCGCGCCGCAGCGGGGAGCTCGGCGAGGAACGGCGCTGCCTCCTCGACGGTCATCCCGAGCACGTCCGCGATCGTCGCGTCGTGCCACCGGACCTCGAGCGTCTCCGCGGTGTACCGCGACCCGTGGCACTCCGGGCACGGCGCCCAGCTGCCCGGCAGGAACAGCAGCTCCACGGAAACCGACCCCTCGCCCTGGCACACCTCGCACCGGCCGCCGACGACGTTGAACGAGAACCGGCCGGCGGTCCACCCGCGGGCCTTGGCGTCCTCGGTGGCGGCGAACGCGGCACGCACCGCGTCGAAGAGCCCCGTGTACGTGGCGAGGTTCGAGCGCGGAGTCCGGCCGATCGCCTTCTGGTCGACCTCGACGACCCGGTCGATGCCCGGGTGCGTCAGGGCGAGCGTGGGCAGGACACCGCCGACGAGCGACGACTTGCCCGACCCGGACACGCCCGTGATCGCGGTGAGGACGCCGAGCGGCAGGTCGACGTCGAGCCCGCGGAGGTTGTGCCGCGTGACGTCCCGGAGCTCCAGCGTGCCGGTCGGCGTCCGCGGGGTGCGCTCGACGCCGGGCTGCCGGGGCTGCAGGTACCGGCGGGTGACCGATGCCTCGACCTCGGCGAGCCCGGGGACCGGCCCGCTGTAGAGCACCGTCCCGCCCGACGCCCCGGCACCGGGACCGACGTCGACGATCCAGTCGGCCTGCCGCACGATGCTCATGTCGTGCTCCACGACGAAGACGCTGTTGCCGCCGGCGCGGAGCCCGTCGAGGACCTCGACGAGCGGTTCGACGTCCGCCGGGTGCAGGCCGGCGCTCGGCTCGTCGAGGACGTAGACGACGCCGAACAGCCCCGACCGCAGCTGCGTGGCGATGCGGAGTCGCTGCATCTCGCCGGGGGAGAGCGTCGGCGTCGCCCGGTCGAGGCTGAGGTACCCGAGCCCCAGCCCGGTGAGCACCTCGACGCGGGTCAGCAGGTCCCGCGAGATCGCGACGGCCACCTCGGTGTGCTCGCCCGACGACGCGCGGGACGTCGCCGCCCCGGCGTCCGTGAGCGCGGCGACGGGGCGCAGGACCTCCGCGAGCGCGGTGAGGGGGAGCGCGTTGAGCTCCGCGATCGTCTTGCCGCTGAAGGTCACGGCGAGCGCCGCCCGCGTCAGCCCCGTCCCGCCGCAGAGCCCGCACGGCCCGGACTCGACGAACTGCAACACCTTGGTGCGCTGCGTCTCGCTCTGCGAGTCGGCCAGGGTGTGCAGCACGAACTGCCGCGCGCTCCAGAACCGCCCCTTGTACGGCTTCGCGACCCGGTCCCGCTTCGGGTGCACCTCGACGACGGGCTGCTCCTCGGTGAACAGGAGCCAGTCCCGGTCCTCCCGGGACAGCTCGCGCCACGGGCGGTCGATGTCGTACCCGAGGACCGCGGTCACGTCGCGGAGGTTCTTGCCCTGCCACGCACCGGGCCACGCGGTGATCGCGCCGTCCCGGATGCTCAACGACGGGTCGTGCACGGCGGAGGCCTCGGTCACCTCGTGCGCGGTGCCGAGCCCGTGGCACCGGGGGCACGCGCCGGCGACGGTGTTCGGGGAGAAGGAGTCGGACTCGAGCCGCTCGGCGCCGGGCGGGTAGGTGCCGGCGCGGGAGTACAGCATGCGGGTCGAGTTCGACAGGGTCGTCAGGGTCCCCACCGTCGACCGGGAGCTCGGGGCACCGCGCCGCTGCTGCAGTGCGACGGCCGGCGGCAGCCCGGTGATGGACTCCACGTGCGGCGTCGACCCCTGCGCGATGAGCCGCCGCGCGTACGGGGCCACCGACTCGAGGAAGCGACGCTGCGCCTCGGCGAAGATCGTCCCGAACGCCAGGGATGACTTCCCCGAGCCCGAGATGCCGGTGAACGCCACGATCTTGTCGCGGGGCACGTCCACGTCGACGTCGCGGAGGTTGTTCTCGCGGGCACCGCGGACGCGGATCATGCCGTCGGCAGCGGTGGACAGGGTGGACCGGGGGTGCGGAGCGGGCATTCGTACGACTGTAGACGCGCGCCGCTGACCGCCGCTCGCCCATCACCCCGGGGTCAGAGGATGTGGAGCTCCATCGCCCGCGTGACCGCCCGGGTGCGGTCGTTGACGCCGAGCTTCTCGAACACGTGGCCGAGGTGCGTCTTCACCGTGGTCTCACTGAGGAACAGGGCGCGGCCGATCGCCGGGTTGCTGTTGCCCTGGGCGACGAGGCGCAGCACGTCGAGCTCCCGGGGCGTCAGCGACGGGCCGATCGGCAGCGTGCCCGTGGCCCGGCGCACCAGGGCCGCGGCCGCCGAGGGAGCCAGCGCGGTCTCACCCCGCGCCGTGGCCCGCACCCCCGCGAGGATCTCGGACTCCGGCGCGGCCTTCAGCAGGTAGCCCGTGGCGCCGGCCTCGATCGCGGCGAGGATCTGGTCGTCGGACTCGTACGTCGTGAGGATCAGCACGCGGATGCCCGGCTCGGCACCGAGGATCCGCGCGGTCGCGGCGTCCCCGTCGATGCCCGGCATCCGGAGGTCCATGAGCACCACGTCGGGTAGCTCGGCGAGGACCGTTGCCACCGCGGACTCGCCGTCCGCCGCCTGGCCCACGACCTCGACGTCGTCGGCGTCCTGCAAGAGCGCGACGATGCCCGCTCTGACGATGGGGTGGTCGTCCGCCACGACGACGCGGATCACCGGGTCACCTCCGCCGCGGTGCCGGTCACGGGCAGGGCGGCCGGGAGGCTCGGCGCGGCTCCGGTGGGCAGCGTCGCCTCGACGACGGTGCCGCGTCCGGGGCCGCTCGTGATCCGGCAGGACCCGCCCGCCAGCGCGAGGCGCTCCCGGAGGCCGCGGAGCCCGTGACCCGCGGACGGGTCCGACGCGTCGAAGCCGACCCCGTCGTCCTCGATCCGCAGGACGGTCTGCTCGGGCGAGGGGAGCAGTGCAACGCGCACCGAGGCGGCGCGAGCGTGCGTGCGGACGTTGCCCAGAGCCTCCTGGGCGACGCGGAGCAGCACCACCTGCGCGTCGCGATCCAGTGCGCAGTCGGGTGCGTCCACGGTGACGGGCGTGCCGGTCTCGCGCGTGTGGCGTTCGCCGAGGCGGTGCAGCGCGCCGCCGAGGCTGTCGCGGGTGACCCCAGCGGCGCCGGCCGCGATGAGGGTGCGCGACTCCTCGAGCGCGGCGCGAGCTGATTCCTCGAGGACGGTGAGGCGTTCCTCGAGCGCGTCGGTGCGGTCGCTCGCGAGGTCGCTCTGCGCGCGCTCCGTGAGCATCACGATGCCGGCGAGGTTCTGCGCCACCGTGTCGTGGATCTCGCGGGCCAGGCGTTCCCGTTCGCTGGCGACGCCGGCCGTGCGGTTCGCCTCGGCGAGCGACGTCTGCGTGGCTCGGAGTTCGTCGAGGAGCTCGCGCCGGGACTCGGACAGGTCGGCGATGCTCGAGATCCAGATGCCCATCGCGCAGGCGCCGATGACGCTGATGCCCTCGATGAGCAGGGTGCCGACGAGCGCCTCGGAGCCGCTGGAGATCTGCAGGCCGATGCCGCTCGCGATGCCGATCGCGATGGAGAGCAGGACCGCGCTCCGGATGCGCTCGGCCTGGACCCACACCAGCGGGAACAGGATGCACTGGACGAACGCGGTGCTCGGAGCCACCGCCGGCAGGACCAGCGCGGCGGCGACGAGCAGCGGCAGGAACGCGGCGGCTGCGCGGGGCTCGTCGTAGCCGCGGTGCCCGAACCCGATGTACGCGACGACCAGGACGGCGATCGCGGCGTACGCGGGCCAGCGGGTGTCCCACGGGGACCAGCCGGCGGCCGTGATGACGGCGGTCAGTGCCATCGTCGCGGCGAAGAAGGCGTGCAGCCACCGGTTGCGCACCCAGGTCTCGCCGGTCATGCGGTCAGCATTCCACCTTTGCGGTTCCGTCCCCGCGTTTCCCGGCATCAGGAGTCCTTGCGGTTCCACCGGAACGTCAGCATGCAGGCCACCGTGCCCAGGACCAGCCATGCGACCAGGACGAGGGTTCCGAGACCGAGTTGCCACGTGCCTCCCGGCTCGGCGGACGCGAATGCGTCGGGGAGGAACACCGACCGCATCCCCGACGCCATCCAGCGGAGGGGGAAGACCGACGCGACGTTCTGCAGCCAGGTCGGGAGCTGGGTGAAGGGGAGGTAGACGCCGGAGATGAACTGCAGCACCAGGACCACGGGGACGATCGTCGCCGTGGCGCGGCGACCCTCGCGGGGGAGTGCCGAGATCGCGATGCCGAGGACACAGGCCGTCGCGATGCCGAGCAGCATGATGCCCGCGAAACGCGCCCACTTCGCCGGGTCCGTCGGGAGATCCACGCCGAAGACGATGCTCGCGATGCCGATCAGCAATGCGGTCTGGATGATCGTCGTGACGAGGACCATGCCGATCTTCCCGATGAAGTAGCTCAGCACCGGCAGCGGTGTTCCGCCGAGGCGTTTCAGCGTGCCATCGCTGCGTTCCGTGGCGATGTCCACGCCGAGCGACTGTGTGCCGGAGAGGAGGAATCCCGTCGCGACCAACCCGGGCAGGTAGTACGTCGCGTAGTCGACGCTGGCGTTTCCGGCCCTGATGTCGGGTGCGCTGCTGAATGCGACCGAGAAGAGCGCCAGCATGATGATCGGGAAGAGGAACGTGAAGAACACCGCGTCGGGGGCGCGGAAGTAGGAGCGGATCTCGTAGGTGATGCGGGCGGTGTTCACTGCTGGGGCGCTCATGCGTTGCCGACCATTTCCAGGTAGACGTCCTCGAGGGACGGGCGGATGACTTCGAGGTCTCGCATCGGGTCCGTGATGGACCTGATCAGTGCTGCGGGGTCGGTGGTGCGTTCGTCGTGCTTGGTCGTGCTCGTGTTGTTGGTGTTCGTGTCGCTGTCGTTCGTGTCGTTCGTGTCGTTCGTGTCGTTCTTGCTCGTCCAGGTCACGCGCGGTGTGCGTGCCTCGGTGCCGCCGAGCTCGTCGATCGGCGCGATGTCGAGCAGCTTGCCGTCGGCGATGACCGCGGCCCGGTCGGCCAGGTGCGCGGCCTCGTCGAGGTAGTGCGTGGTCAGGAGGATCGTCGTGCCCTCGCGCTGGACCTGCTTGAGGAGGTCCCAGAACTGGCGGCGAGCCTCCGGGTCGAAGCCTGTGGTTGGCTCGTCGAGGAAGAGGACCTCGGGGCGGCCGATGATCCCCAGGGCGACGTCGACGCGCCTGCGCTGCCCGCCGGACAGTCTTGCGATACGGGTGTTGCGTTGCTCCGCGAGGCCTGTTGCTTGCAGCGTTTCGTCGACGTCCCGGTGCTTCGGGTAGAGCTTCGCGAAGTGGTCGAGCTGCTCGGCGACCGTGACGTTGGGGGACTCGGCAGTGCTCTGCAGCACGATGCCGATCCGGGCATTGTGGCTGCGGCTCGTGCGGGCGGGGTCGTGACCGAGGACCGTGACGTCCCCGCTCGTCCGGGAGCGGTAGCCCTCGAGGATCTCGACCGTCGTCGACTTGCCGGCGCCGTTGGGGCCGAGGAGGGCGAAGGTCTCGCCGGCCTCGATCGTGAAGGAGATGTCGTCGACGGCGCGCTTGCCGGTGGGGTACTGCTTCGTGAGGTGCTGGACCTCGATGGCTGGGGTGGCGGGCATGAGACCAGCGTTGCCGGTCAGCGCTGCTGGCGGATCGGCGGAGGGGGTGTGGTTCCCATCCTCCGATCGGAGGATGGCCCGCTCAGTCCTGTTCCTCTTGTTCTTCCGCTCCGAACACCTCGACATCGGCGAACGCCCCGATCTCCTGCCGGAGCTGTGCCGCGATCCCCGGGCGTTCGCGCTCGTGCTCGGCCCGGTCGTCGGCGTTCGTCCAGCCGTCCCCCCAGT
Source organism: Curtobacterium sp. PhB130 (assembly GCF_003755165.1). Classification (NCBI taxonomy): domain Bacteria; kingdom Bacillati; phylum Actinomycetota; class Actinomycetes; order Micrococcales; family Microbacteriaceae; genus Curtobacterium; species Curtobacterium sp. PhB130. The sequence goes on from NZ_RKII01000011.1 coordinate 24,156, forward strand.
CGTGGCTCCGGTCCCACAACGCCTGCCACTGCCGGAGGCTCTCGGTGAGCTCGGGGGAGAGCGCGAGTTCCCACGGCTCGAGCGGGCCCTCCGGACCCCAGAGCGGCCAGTCCACGCCGTACTCGAGCATCAGACGAACGGTGATCCGCTCGGCTGGGTCCGCCCTGGGGCGGCGGCGAGCTCTCGCTGCCTTCCGGCGTTCGGCGTGGTCGAGTGCAGCTCCGAGCATCTCGGCGTCCGGGTCGACCCGGACGTGTCCGACCTTCCACGTGAAGCCGCTGTCCTGGTCGTCATCTTCGTCTGGCTTGCTGTCCGGGTCTTGGCCGTCCGGCCAGAAGTCCGGTTCGTCGACGATCGGCCACAGGGACTGCACGGTGAACCGGCTGCCCGAGCGCTCCTCGACGAAGAGCCCGCCGCCGTGCGACCAGCGGAGGGTGCCCGGGACGCGGGTGAGGTGGCGGCCGCCTGGCAATTCCGTCAGTGACTGCCACGAACGGGATAAGCGCACGATGCACTGCACCTCGTCGGTGCCGTCGTCGGGGAACGGCATCACCTGGAGGAGGCGGATGTGCATGGTGTGATCGTAGGGTGACCCCGGCGATGGGCGCGCGACCCGGGGAAGTACGGTGGTCGGGTGACTGCGTTGGGCATCATCGCCACCCTCTTCGCCATGGGTGTGGTCTTCGGTGGACTCGGAGCGCTGGCCTACGCCGGGCGGTGGCGGTCGTGGCTCGGTCGGGTGCACGAGAACTTCGTCTTCGGATGGTTCTGGTTGGGGCTGGCCCTGCTGTCGATGGGACTCGCGGCGAGCTTCGTCCGGACGCCGGTCTTCGGGGTGTCCCTCGTGTTCGCGTTCACGGCGGCGGTCACCGGAGCGCTCGGGGTCTGGAGCGTCGTGATGGGTGTCCCGCGCTGGCTGCAGCCGCGGTGGTACCGAGTGGCGCGCGAGCGATGACTGCTCCGACCGGGTGGAGCATGTGGCTGAAGGGTGGGGCGGCACTCGTCCGTGCGAAGGGCAACGTCGCCGACCTCATCAACGATCGGGTGTGCGCCGACGAGATTCCCCGCCGAGACCGTCGACGCTCGGATCGAACGACCGGGGACACCGACCGAGCCGTCACCGATCGCCGGTTTCGTCGCGGAGCGCCTCTGGCGGGAGCCCGTGTGGGTCCGGCTCCGGGTGTGGGGAGACCGGACGCCGTTGGGCCTCGACGTCGTGTCGGCGGGCGGCGCAGGATGGTTCCGGCGCGACAGCCTGGAGGACGGGCGGGTCCGCTTGGAGCCGATCCCGTCGGGCACCGTGTTGCGTTCGGTGCTCGCCGTGTTCGCAGACCTGTCGGCCGGCTGAGCCTTGCAGATCAGCGAGAGGACGTGGAAGAAGGTGTTCGGGTGATCCCGCTGTTCATGATCGTGTTCGGGGGCGTCTTCGTGGCGCTCGGTGGCGCCGCCTACGGCGGGTTGTGGCGTTCTTGGGCGCGCAACACGTCGAACAGCGTGATCCTGGGACTGTTCTGGTTCGGCCTCGCCGCCTTGGCGATCGGGGTCTCGGGTGCATTGGCGAACGTCGTGGGGGTCCTTGCCCTGGTCTTCGGACTGGTCGCCGTGATGGCGACGGTCCTCGGCATCCTCGTCCTCCTGAACGGTGCGCCCCGCTGGTTGCAGCCGCGGTGGTACCGCGTTGCGCGTGAGGGGTGACCGGACGACCGGAATCGAGCCACCTTGCAGGCTGCGCTCGTCTCAGCGCCAGCTGCGGCGCAGCCCGCGGGACCAGCGCGGGGTCAGCGGCGGCGGAGGCACCAGACCGACGCCCCGCCGAGGAGTGCGATTTGCTGGGCTGCGCCAGGGACCCACGACTCGAAGGCCGTGCGTCACCGCGCGCCGACCCACAGACCGTCGCGCGCCCGCGTCATCCCCACGTAGAGCTCCCGCCGATCGAGTTCGCGCTTCTCGCGGTCGGCCTCGGTCTGCTCGCTCGGCGTCGCGTCGAGCAGCCGTGCCGGCACGTGCGCGAGCAACACCTGCTTGAACTCGAGCCCCTTCGCACGCTTGACCGTCCCGACCTTCACCGCGTCGACGCTCTGACCCCGATAGTGCTTGAGCGAGACGACCGGGACCCCTGCTGTCTCCAGCGCCGCCGCGACCTTGTCGGCCTGCCAGTTCGTCGCGGTGAGGATCCCGACGTCCCCGTGGCCCACTCCGACCAGGCGTAGGACCTCGGCGACACGGGCGAGCATCGCCGCATCGTGGTCCGCGGTCGTCCTGGCGCGGTGGATGATCGGCTCCGGGCCGGAGCGCGTGACGTCGGACGCCGCGTCGCCCGCGCCGTCGACACCCTCGATGTCGACGAACTGGTCCTCCGCGACCATGCCCTTCGCGAAGTCGAGGATCTCCGCCGTGTTCCGGTGGTTGACGTCGAGCACGACACCGCGGCCAGCGAGGCTGATCCCGACCTCGCCGAGGGTGTACCCGCCCGGGTAGATCGTCTGCTGCCCGTCACCGATCAGGGTCAGGCCGTCCGGTCGGTCGCCGACCAGCGCGTGCAGGAGCGACACCATCGCGCACGACAGGTCCTGCGCCTCGTCCACGATCACCGCGTCGTACCGGTCGAGCGGAACTTCCGCCACGGCGTCGCGGGCGAGCAGCACGAGGTCCGCCCAGTCCGTGACACGTCGTTCGCGGAGACCGCGTGAGTACGTCTCGTACAGGTCCCACACCGCCTGTCGCATCTCCACGGGCAGCGCGTGCTTCCGCCCCACCCGCGCCAGGTCCGCGTACTGGTCGAAGTGCGTCAGCCCACGGCCCTTGATGACGTGGCTGATCTCGTCTTCCCAGTACCGACACGTGAAACGCGAGGACCGCAGTGGACTGGAGGCCCCGATCGCGTTCCACGCATCGGCGAAGGCGAGTGCGGCCTCCCGTTCGGCGATCCGGAACGCGATCCCGCGTTCCTGCAGCACACCGCGCGCGAACGCGTGGACGCTCGTGAACTCGACGCGGTCGACCATGTCGGGCGCGAGGCGCTCGAGGAGCGAGCTGAGCACCTTCGGCAGGGTGCTGATGTAGGTGGCGAAGAGGATGCGGCCACCGGTGGCTCGTGCGAGGTAGGCCGCTCGGTGCAGGCCGACCACCGTCTTGCCGGTGCCGGCGGCGCCGCGGATTCGGGCGGGGCCGTTGAAGTTGCGGCGGACGAGCTTGGCCTGGGTCGGGTCGAGGAAGGCCATCCAGTCCTCGATCGGTGCGTCGAGCACGCCGTCGAGGAGTTGGGCGTCGCGTTCGTCCAGGTCGACTTGCTCCTGCTTCCGTTCCGGTTCCGATGCCTGTCGCGGCTGCCGCTCTGGCTCGGGTTCGGCCTCGGGCTCGGGCTCGCGGGGGAGGATCGCCGCGGGGACGATGACCTGCGTCAGCGGGAGCGGGGTGTCGCCGATGACCGGGAAGTGCGTGAGGACCTCGTCGACGCGCTTGGGAGAGAGCCGGGCGCCGCGCTTCGTGATGTGGCCGATGAGGTCGTGCACGCCCACGATGTCGACCGATGCCACCCTGGCGTGCATCTTCTTCTGACCGGCGAGTGCGACCACGGCGTGGACCTCGCCTGGCGCCAGGCCGATCTCGGCGAGGGCGGACTCGGCGCTGTACGCGAGGTCCGCGAGGCGGGCGACGTCGTCGGTGACGTCCTCCTGGCCGCGGGTGATGCGGTCGCCGTGGATCGCGACCTCGCGCCAGGCCTTCGTGTCGACGATGAAGACGCCGGCGCGGCCGACGACCACCATGTCCACCTGCGCTGTGCGGCTGCCGGGCCAGCGGCGGTCGGCGAGGAGGTGGTAGCCGATGCCAGCGAGCGGCGCGAGGACCTTGGCCGTCTCGCCCTCGGTGCGGTGGGCGATCTCGAAGCGGCCGGCTCGTGCGTCGGCTTCGTCGGCCTGGAGGCGGAGTTCGTGGGCGCGGGAGCGCTGGCGGCGGGCTTCCACTCGGGCTGAGTCGCCGGCGATGGTCATGGTGTTGCCCCTTCGCGGCGAGTGTGGGCCTTCGGTTCAGAGCCCGGTACGAGACCAGCGGTGTGCATCTGACTCAGTCTTCGCAGCCGACTCCGTCGCCGTCCCGATCGAGTTGCCTCGAGTAGCCGGGGTCTCCCACTCGGACTGGAGCAGCACCTGCCGCGCGGGCGGCGTCGCAGTTCTCGAAGTACACAGGAGCTGCGGCCGCGGCCGCCTGAGCCTGTGCTGCGGCGTCGGCAGCGGCTTTTGCCGCTGCCGCGTCCGCGGCTGCCTTCGCGTCCGCAGCGGCCTTTGCCGCGGCAGCGTCGGCGGCTGCCTTCGCATCCGCGGCTGCCTTCGCATCCGCGGCAGCCTTCGCGGCGGCGGCGGCATCGGCAGCGGCCTTCTGAGCAGCTGCATCGGCTGAGGCTTCGGCTTCGGCTGTCGCCTTCGCTTCCGCCGAGGCCGACGCACTCGAATCCAACAAGCCCGCGGATTTCTGATGCGCCGCGGCGGCGGCGTCATCGTGTCCGTCCCCCGTGCTGCACGCGCACAGTGTGCTGAGCAGTACCGCGGCGACCCCGGCCGCGACGAACTGACGGTGACGCTTTGCCAGCGTGATCATGAGTGGTACTCCGATTCTGAAGGAACGTCCATGATCTCAACCCGACAGTGATGCGTCGACGCCCCCAAGGTGGGGTTCCGGGCCTGTGTGCGGGGCGGAGCGACGATGCCGGCGAAGCGTTCGCAGCAGCGCCCGCTCTGACTGCTAACGTGCGGACATGGCAGATGAGGGGCTGCGCGACGACCTCCGGAGGTTCGTCGCCGAACGCGACTGGGCGCAGTTCCACTCGCCCGAGAACCTCGCGAAGAGCATCTCGATCGAGGCGGCGGAGCTCCTCGAGTGCTTCCAGTGGTCGTCGCAAGCCGATGTCGATCGAGTGCGAGGGGAGCTTGCCGATGTGCTGACCTACTGCCACCTCCTCGCCGATCGACTCGGTCTGGAGCCGGGCGCGATCATCCGAGAGAAGCTCGCCGTGACCCGCGAGAAGTACCCGGTCGACCAGGTTCGAGGACGAAGCACGAAGTATGACCAGCTTTGACATCGCGAAGTTACCGTTCAGCGAAGAGCACCTCCGACTGTGGCGTGACGGCGACCCCCGCTTCCTGAACTGGCCGGTGGTGTACGTCCTCGATGACGGGAAGCGCGTCTACGTCGGTGAGACCCTCAACACCGCCGCGCGCATGCGCCAGCACCTCGACTCTGAGGAACGGCGGTCGCTCAAGGCAGTTCGCCTGGTACTCGACAGTACGTTCAACAAATCAGCCTGTCTCGACCTCGAGTCGCAGCTCATCGGGCTGTTCGCGGGCGACGACAAGTACACCGTGCTCAACAGCAACAAGGGCGTCGTGAACGCCGACTACTTCGACCGAGAGCGTTACCGCGAGACGTTCGAGCAGATATTCGAAGCGCTACGGGAGCAGCACCTCTTCACGCGGAGCATTGCCGAGATCGAGAACAGTGAGCTGTACAAGCTCTCTCCGTTCAAGGCGCTCAACCGCGACCAGGCCGTCGTGATGGAGGACATCCTCGAGGGGCTGTTCAGCGACCTCGCATCGAGCGCCGGAAGCACGATCGTGGTGCAGGGAGATCCCGGCACCGGAAAGACGATCGTCGCTGTCTACCTCCTCAAGCTCCTCCGGGACATCGCGAACGGCGTCGGCGTCGACGAGGTCGATGGGGACTCGATGTTCTCGGACTACTTCACGGCGGAGAACCGTGGGCGACTGGCCGGCACACGTGTAGGCCTGGTCGTACCGCAACAGGCACTCCGTGCATCCCTGAAGCGCGTGTTCCGCAAGACGCCGGGCCTCGACGCCTCGATGGTCCTCACGCCCTTCGAGGTCGGGAAGAGCACTGAGAAGTGGGACCTGCTGGTCGTCGACGAATCGCACCGGCTGAACCACCGAGCGAACCAGGCATCCGGCCCGCAGAACAAGAGCTTCGGTGACATCAACGTGGCGCTCTTCGGTGCTGACGGCGACGGGTACACCCAGGTCGACTGGATCCGGGAGCAGAGTACCCACCAGGTCTTCCTGCTCGACTCTGAGCAGAGCGTGCGGCCCGCGGATCTTCCCCCGGAGCTCCAAGCCGAACTCGTTCGGGACGCCCGAGCCGACGACCGCTACTACCGCCTCTTCACGCAGATGCGAGTGCAGGGTGGGGCAGACTACGTGTCCTACGTCCGAGCGATCATGCGTGGCGGATCGCCGCAACCCCGCACGTTCGGCGACTACGAGTTCCAGATGTTCGAGGACCTCGGCGAGATGCATGACGCGATCCGCGCGAAGGACGACGAGGTGGGTCTCTCGCGGATCGTTGCCGGGTACGCGTGGGAGTGGAAGAGCAAGCGTGACTCGGCAGCGATCGACATCGAGGTCGACGGACGGCGGCTCAGGTGGAACCAGACCCAGACAGACTGGATCACCTCCTCCGGGGCGATCGAGCAGGTTGGGTCCATCCACACGGTTCAGGGCTACGACCTCAACTTCGTGGGAGTGGTCATCGGACGGGATCTCCGATTCGACGTCCCCACTCAGCGCATCGTGTTCGACAGATCGAACTACTTCGACAAGAAGGGCATGGAGAACAACCCGCGGCTCGGTATCACGTACTCGGACGAGGACCTGCGCCGCCTCGTTTCGAACGTCTACTCCGTCTTGTTGACTCGCGGGGTGCGAGGAACGTTCGTGTACGTCGTGGACTCGGAGCTTCGCCGCTATCTTCGGCAGTTCTTCTGACCATCCCCGCGACAGCACTACCCGGAGCCGCGTGCACGGTGGGCTGGCCCTTCATCTGGGGTCGAGTGTCCGGCGCTCCGTGGCGAACCACGTCGTTAACCTCTCAACCGTTAGCAAAACGGTCGAGGGGGAGATGTGCGGACGTTCTGGGTCAACCAAGGACAGACCTTCGAAGAGGAGCGGCGAGCACGTGTGCTCTGGGCGCCGAAACTCTCACGCCCACGAGAGGGCCAGGACGTGGGCACTCCGCGGGGTCATTGGGACCGCATGCTCGAAGCTTCGACCGGAGACATCGTCTTCCACTACTCGCGTGGCGCGGTTCGAGCGTGGAGCAACGTTCTCGCTCCTGCTTTCGACGGGCCGCCGCCGTTCGAGGACCCCACCACTCGATGGTCCGCGGTCGGCAGGGTGATCCGCGTCGAGATGCAAGAGCTCGACGGCCCGATCGAGCTGGACAGCATCCCGCTCGAGCTCCGGACCGAGCGCGACAACACGGGATGGCCGTTCTCTCGGCGCGGTGCAGTCAAGCAGGTGTACCTCTCCGAGGTTGCCGGACCACTCGCCGACTGGCTGTTGACCGAAGTCGGCCTTCGCGTCGATGTTGCGCAGCTCTCCTCGTGGCCGGACGACCAGATGGCCGATGCACAGATCGAGTACCGCGGCGACCGTCGGGTCGTGGTCAACGCTCGCGGTGAGCAGAGTCTCCTCCGCAAGCACCTCTTCGGTGACGAACTGCTCGCGACATGTGCCCTGTGCGGTCGTGATCTCCCTGTCGCGATGCTCGTCACCGCGCACATCAAGCGGCGAGCTGACACGTCGCGTGCTGAACGAGGCCGGACTGACACGGTCATGCCGGCGTGTCTGATCGGATGTGACTCGCTCTTCGAGCTCGGCTACGTGATCGTCGCCCGAGGTGGGACGGTCGAACGCGGCCCTCGCCGGACCCCGATGACCGACGATCTGTCCCGCGCCGTCGAGGCCGTGATCGGGCGCACCTGCAGCGCTTGGGACGAGGCTACGGAGCATTACTTCGCCCACCATCGTCGGTTCCAGAAGGCGAGAGCGCGCAGCTATCGCTTGGATTGATCGTCGGTGAGGACCCGGACTGCCGGAAGATCGGGCAGCGCCCAATCGAGCCGAACGAGTTCCGACGCAGCAACCCAGCGCAGTTCGTCGTGGTCTGTGCTCCGGAGCGACCCCGCGCTGTCGATACGAGCGCGGTAGCACGCGAGATCGATGAGGAGCGAGTCGACACGAGTGCTCTCCCGAGTGACGAGACCTCCGATGCGCGCCTCCGTCTGGAGTTCCTCACGGATCTCCCGAGCGAGTGCATCTCTCGGGTGCTCGCCTCGTTCGACCTTCCCGCCCGGGAACTCCCAGAGACCGGCAGACGCTCTTCCGGGCGCTCGTCGACAGGCGAGGATCTCGCCGTCGTCTCGGGTGATCACCGCCGCGACGACCTCGATGACCTGCATGGGACAGTTCTACCGTGCCGCGCCCCGGCTATGGTGTCCCAGCGATCGAGTGCGTGCTCCACGAGGTCCGCGGCCTCGTTCGCTCCCGCGTGCTCCCACACGCGGATGACCTGCCAACCCTCACCGATCAAGGTCGCTTCATTGCGAGCGTCACGCTGTCGGTTCGCCAGGAGCTTCGCACGCCAGAGCGCAGCGTTCGTCTTCGGGAGGTGGGCGTGCGCTTCACACCAGTGCCAGAAGCATCCATCGACGAACACCGCGATCCGAGCTCGAGGGAACACGATGTCGGGTCGGGCGCGAGAGGTGGTGCTCACTCGGCGGTCCACGAAGAACCGCCGGCCACGAGCATGGAGCTCTCGGCGAAGCGCGAGCTCTGGCGCGGTGTCTCGCCGACCGAACCGGGCCATGTGTCGACGTCGAGCGTCATCTGCCTCCCAGACCTCCATCCGACGACGCTGGACGAGAGCGTGCGTGGGGCGCTCGTCGGATGCGGAATCAGTGAGGAGCGATCCGCGCAGCGCGATTGTGGAGGAATGCCGACCAGGCTCCCGCATCGGCGCGAACCCGTATCTGAGTGGATCCCGTGTTCGCCGATAGGGCCGATAGGTTCGGGACGATGGTCGACCTCGTGGAACACCGTGCCGAGTGGGCGGACGACTTCCGCTCGGAGGCCGCTCGCGTGTTTCGAGCGTTGGGCAGCAGCGTCACTGCGATCGAGCACATCGGGAGCACCGCCGTCCCCGGACTCCTCGCGAAGCCGGTCATCGACCTCGCCGCGCGTGCCGCAGCCGGGGTCGACCCGTTCGCCCTCGGGCCGCTCCTGGAGGGGCTCGGGTACGTGCGGCACTCGAACGGGCCGAAGAACCACGGCGTGTACGTCCGGAGCTCGTCAGGCACGCGGACCCACATCCTGCACGTGTTCGCCGCGGAGGCGTGGGAGCACTGCAACCAGCGGCTCTTCCGGGACGCTCTGCTGCGGGACCCGGCCGCTCGGCAGCGGTACGCCGAGCTGAAGCGCTCGCTCTCCGGCCTCGACGACGGACGGGACTACACCGCGGGCAAGCTCGACCTCGTCGAGGAGGTCCTCAACGCCGAGCGTGCACGGCGGGGCTTTGGGCCGACGTCGGCCTGGGACAAGTGATGGGGCCCGCCAGGAGGTGACTCTCCAGCTGCGAGAACGTCGGATGGTATCGAGTCGATCTCGGGTGAGACGTCGCCGGATGCGGCGCCGGGATCCGAGGATCGCGCCCGTCCCGCTGTTGGCCTCGCGCTCGTCATGAACTGTTCGTCACCTGATCGCAACGGCTGTGAAATCAGAAATGTCAGGCACTGACCAACAGTAGAGGCCATGACGACGAACATCACGAAGAAGCAACTCATCCGACCGCGCTGGGTCGTTCGCAGCCTCGCCTGCGTCGGTCTCCTCGGGATCTCGTTGAGCATGATCCCCGTCGCACCCGCGGCCGCGATCACTGCCTCGGTTCCGGCCGAGCAGCAGATTGCGCCCGACCGCTGGGTGGCGGTGTGGCAACGATGGGACGGTACGAACTACTCCTCGCAAGCCACTTGCCTGTCCCGCGGCCGCACCATCATGAAGCACTACTCTGACGTGAAGGCGATCTCCTGCCGCAAGCCCTGCGGCAAGTGGTGGCTGTACACGTACCGGGAACAGTGGGTGTGACGCGATGCCCGTGATGTCCTGTGAAGCGTTTCTCGTGTGGCGCGGGGGTGCCCTCGTAGCGGAGCCGACCGGCGGCCTCCCTCTGTTGTACGAGGGGAGTCCACCCTCGCGGTGGTGGGCCACGGTGGACGTCAGCCTCGGGACAGTTCCGTCCGATCTGCCGTTCTGTGCCGAAGTGGACGTTCTGTCCGAGCTGCCCGACGAGGGGGAGATCGGACGAGTCCGTCGAGTCGTCGGTCCGGCGACACCGACCGAGGTCCGCGATGGAATCCCGTCGAGCAGCGACGTCGACAGGGCCTTCGCGCTGCTGGAGCGCGTCCCCGAGGACTGGTTGCTGTACGAGACGCGCGTCGGTGCGTTGCCCGGGCTCGGGTGGGACGCGTTCGTCGGAACGCTCCTCCGGGTCCCCGAGCAGACGATCAGCGCGGTCCTCGGCGGCGACTGGCGTTCGATCATCCGGATCGAGCCGTGGCTCCGGTCGGCCGACGATCCGGGAACTCGTAGCATCGAGGCGTGAGCAGCGACGTGACGCCCGGCCGGTACCGCCACTTCAAGGGCGGCGAGTACGAGGTGCTGCTCGTCGCACGGGACACTGAGACCGAGCAGCCCGTGGTCGTGTACCAGGCGCTCTACGGCGAACGCGGACATTGGGTCCGCTCGCTCGCCGACTTCACCGCCCACGTCTCCCGCGACGGGTACGAGGGCCTGCGCTTCGTGCCGACGGGACCCGACGTCAGCGCGCCCGACCCCGAGCGGCGTCGATCGCCGCGATGACCGTCGGGACGCCCCAGACGAGGAAGCGCGGCCGGGCACCGGACTGCATCACGACCTCGATCTGCCGCGACTGGCCCCGGGAAGCGTTCCGTACCTCGACGATCTGATCCAGCGGGATCCCGAACTCGGCACGGATGAAGTTCAGCCGGTGCGCGTGGAACCACAGCGCTGTCGACGTCAGGGTCAGACGACCGCCGATGCCCTCCATGCCGCGAGTGCCGAACATGCCGCGCGCCACCCCGCCGGGAGGCTCGAACGCCTCGACGTCGAGCTCCACGCGCCGGTACGCAGCGACGTTGATGAAGCACGTCGCGTTCTTGCGGAGCAACACGGTGCTCGAGTCCCTGTCGGTCATTGCGTCGACGCTACCGGTGGACGGGTGCTCGGCCGCGCTGCCGGACCGCAGCGAACCCGCTCCCGTAAGTTCGAGCGATGACCTCCGTTTCGCCGGCCGTGATCTCGCTCCTGGCGTTCGCGCAGGCGGTGGCGGTGCGCAGATGACGCACTCGGTCCGTGACCTGCAGCCGGACGACGTCGACGCCCTGCAGGAGCTGCTCGAGTCCTTCCCGGCGTACGCCGAACGGATCACTGGCTACCCGCCCGGCCCCTCCGATGCACTCTCCGCGCTGATCTCCGTGCCGCCCGGGTTCGACCCGGCAGGAAAGCGGAGCATCGGACTCTGGGACGACCGGGAGCTGGTCGCGTTCGCCGACGTGCTGCTCGGCTACCCCGACCCGGAGACCGCGTACATCGGGCTGCTGATCGTGCACGGTGCCCACCAGGGCAAGGGCCTCGGCCGGCGACTGCACGACGCGGTACTCGACCGGGTGCGGGAGGAGAACAGCGCGTCCCGGATCCGCCTCGGGATCGTCGAGCGCAACGCCGAATGGGCCACACCGTTCTGGACCGCCCTCGGCTACGAGCCCACCGGAGAGACCAAGCCGTACCGCTACGACAAGCTCGAGAGCACCGTCAGCATGTGGGAGCGACAGACGGCGAGCTGAGCGCCCCCGAAGGCAGCAGTGGTGCGTTTTCAGCGCGCCAGGCGCCGACGGGCGTCGTTGATCGTCGCATGACCGTCGGAACGTCCCAGACCAGGAAGCACGGTCAACCGCCGGACCGCATCGCGACCTCGACCCGCCGAGACGGCCAGCCGAACGCATTCCGCACCTCGACGGATTCCTCGACCCGGATCCGGACTCGACCAGAGCGAAGCTGGGCCGGTGCAGGGAGAGCACCGGAGCGCGTGTCAGCGGTCTCCGGGAGACTTTGTCCGTGACAGAGACTTCCTCCACGCTGTGGCAGATCGTGTTCTTGACGTTCTACAACGCCGGCACGATCTGCGTCGCTGTCTGGGTCCTGTACTTGTACGTGGTGATTCTGAGTCAGGGGAGCCGAAAAGCGGTCCTCACATTGAGCCGGCTCGAGCAGCGCTGTGCCGGCGCGGTGCTTCGCGAGCCTCCCTCGCACCGAGCGTGGCAACGGTTCCGGTCGAAGCACCTTTCGACTGCCCAAGGGGTACGGAGCGCTCAACGGCTGGTCTTCCGACCAGCGTCATGGCTCGGCCTCGTCATCCTCGTCGACCTCCTCGGTATCGCGGCGTTGCTCGCCGTTGCATCGATGACGAGTGATGTTCCTCGTTCATGGGATGAGGCGGCGTTTGCGTTGGCGTTCTTCTCGGCCGTTCCGTGGCTGACGGCGATGTTGCTCGAGCGCGTGTTCTGGCACCGGCGCGCCAGGAGCGAGTGGGAGGTCGTCCTGCTCGGAGAAGTGTTGGCGACCGAGGCAGCGAACGAACTCGACCAGGACTACGTCGGTCGGCGGACCGCCCGTGTCCTGGGCGCGCTCGGAAGGCGCCTTCCGCGTGGGAGCGCACGACAGGGCCACACCGCGGAGGGGCGCGTGTGGCTTCTCAAGACCCAACCATCAGTTCAGATGAGGGCGGAGCTCGTGACCACTGATGTCACCGAGAAGCGCGAATGGTCAGGCTGGGTCGCGTCGTGGCTTGACGTGGTCAGCGAGTCGTTCGAACCTCGTCCAGAACCTGTCTCGTCGAGCGCGCCTCTCGGTCCCACGCTCCCTTCCAAGGACCCTGACGTAATCGGTCTCGGTGCGCTCATCGCGATCTGCTGTGGCTTCGGACTGGTTGGCGTCGTGTTCGCGGCGTTCTCCAGCGGCCTCGACTCATCAGCGGTGTGGGACGCTTGGGATTCGACAGCGGGCCGTCTGACCACTTTCGTTGGCCTCGTCGGAGCGGTGTTGGGCATCGTCGGCTTCCGACGTGGACGGACTGCCGTCGGCGCGTGACCGGGCAGCAGCTCTCGCCGGGTCGGCGCTCGCCCATGAGCCGACGGCGGTGTCGGCGCCCGCCCCTAGGGTGAAGCCGTGCAGATCACCTCCGAGGGCCGGGCGCTCCTCAGCCCCAGCGACCTCACCACGTGGGCGTCGTGCGAGTGGGCGTTCCTGCGCCGCCTCGACGCCAAGCTCGGCCGTGGAGCAGCCCTGGCGGACGAGCACGACGACATGCTCGACCGCACGGCGAAGCTCGGGGACCAGCACGAGCTCGACTACCTCGAGATCCTCAAGGCAACCCACGACGTCGTTGAGTTCGACCGCCCGGCGCCCCCGCAGTACGCGGAGGCAGCAGCGGCAGCACTGGACGCCATGCGGAGCGGCGCGGACGTCCTCTACCAGCCGACGTTCTTCGCACCGCCGACACCGGACAGCGCGGGCTTCATCGGCTTCGCGGACTTCATCATCCGCAACGCCGCGGGGGAGTACGAGGTCTACGACACCAAGCTCGCCCGGCACGCCAAGATCAGCGCACTCCTGCAGCTCGCCGCCTACGCCGAGCAGATGCAGGCGCACGGCATCCCGACGGGCCAGCAGGTCCACCTGGTCCTCGGTGACCGCACGACGACCACGCACGACCTGGCCGACATCGCCCCGGTGTACCGCACGCAGCGAACGGAACTGCGAAGGGTGATCGAAGAACGGCTGCGCGCAGACGAACCCCTCGCCTGGGGCGACCCGCGCTACGCCAGCTGCGGCCGGTGCGGCGCCTGCCAGCAGCAGGTGGAGCAGCACCGCGACCTGGTCCTCGTCGCCGGGATGCGCCTCGACCAGCGTACGAAGCTGATCCGGCAGGGTGTCCTGACGATCGACGACCTGGCGGTCCGCACCGCACCGGTGCCCACCATGGCGAAGTCGACGCTGGACCGACTCGTCCGTCAGGCGAGCCTCCAGATCGACTCGGAGCACGCGCGTGACCACCGCCCGCGCTTCGAGGTCCTGGACCCGTCTGCCCTGGACGCGATCCCGGCGCCGGACGCAGGTGACGTCTTCTTCGACTTCGAGGGCGACCCGCTCCACACCGAGGACGGCGTGCACTGGGGCCTCGACTACCTCTTCGGCCTGGTCGACGACCGGGCCGACTTCACGGCGTTCTGGGCGCACACGATCCGCGACGAACGCCAGGCGCTCGTGGACTTCCTCGCGTTCATCGCGGAGCGGCGTGCGCAGTACCCGGGCATGCACATCTACCACTACGCGGCCTACGAGCGGACGCACCTGCTCTCGCTCGCCGCCCGCCACGGCGTCGGCGAAGAGGCGGTCGACGACCTGCTCCGCGCGGGCGTCCTGGTCGACCTGTACCCGATCGTCCGCAAGGCGCTGGTCGTCGGCAGCCACAGCTACTCGATCAAGAAGCTCGAGCCGCTGTACATGGGCGAGGACCTCCGCCTCAGCGACGTCACGAACGCCGCGGACAGCATCACCGCCTACGTCGAGGCGATCGAGGAACTCCGGAACGGCGACCGCGCCACCGGGCAGCGGATGCTCGACCAGGTCGCGGACTACAACGCCTACGACTGCCGCTCGACGCTGCGCCTCCGCGACTGGCTCCGCTCGCTGCGCCCGCCGTCGACAGACGCGCCGGCCGAGCTCGACCTGCCGCCGATCCCCGTCGAGCGCGAACCGAACCCGGTGTACGTCGCGCTCGCGGAGCACCTCGAGGGCGTGGTCGCGCTCGACCGCACCCCGGACGAGACGGCGCTGGCGCTCGCCGCAGCCGCGATCGACTACCACCGGCGCGAGGCCAAGACCTTCTGGCAGGACCACTTCGACCGCCTCCGCAACCCCCTCGACGAGTGGGCGGACACCCGCGACGTGCTGGTCGTGGAGCGCGCGTCCGTGGAGCGGGACTGGGACATGCTGCCGCGTGCCCGTTCGCAGTCCCGAGAACTCCGGTTGTCGGGGACGCTCGCGCCCGGCAGTCGTCTCCGGCCGGGAGGCTCGCCCCACCTCGTCTACGACACCCCGCCGCCGCCATCGGTCGGCTCTCCGGGCCCCGGGTCGAAGGGCGCGACGGATCGCGCCCAGGTCATCGACGTGCGGGACGACGGGGAGGCGACGGAGGTCCTGCTCCTCGAACGGCTGCCCGTCGGTGGGGAACCCCACCACGAGTTCCCGGTCGCGCTCGCGCCGTCGTCCCCGCCGCGGGCGAAGCCGCAGCCCGAGGCCATCGCCGAGTGGGGTGCGTCCGTCCTCGACGCCCTGCCGTCGATGCTGCCGGACCCCGCGCTCGACCTGCTCCGGCGGGTGCCGCCACGGGGAGCGCTCGCCCCGGTCGTCGGCGACGACACCGTCTCCGCCGTGGTGACGACGCTGCTCGGGCTCGACCGGTCGTACCTGGCGATCCAGGGCCCTCCCGGCACGGGCAAGACCTACGTCGGCTCGAACGTCGTCGCGCGGCTCGTCCGGGAGTACGGCTGGCGGGTCGGTGTCGTCGGACAGTCGCACGCCACGTCGGAGAACTTCCTCGACGCGGTCATCGCGGCCGGGGTGCCCGCGGACCGGGTCGTGAAGCAGCCGAAGTCCGGCGCCGATCCCGAGGACGTCGAGGCAGCGGCGTGGACCCCCGTGAAGAACGGTGCGGCGATCGCGGCGTTCCTCGCCTCGTGCGAACAGAGCGGCACCGGCGGCGTCGTCGGCGGCACGGCGTGGACCTTCGCGAACGAGTCCACGATCGAGCGGCGTTCCCTGGACCTGCTCGTCGTCGACGAGGCCGGGCAGTTCTCGCTGGCACCGACGATCGCCTCGTCCATCGCGGCATCGCGGCTGCTGCTCCTCGGCGACCCGCAGCAGCTGCCCCAGGTGTCGCAGGGGTCGCACCCGGAGCCCGTGGACGAGTCCACGCTCGGGTGGCTGGCGGACGGCGAGCACGTGCTGCCGCCGGAGTTCGGGTACTTCCTCGCACGCACGCGGCGGATGGAGCCCGCGCTGACGGCGTCCGTCTCGGGGCTGTCCTACAACGGGCAGTTGACGTCCATGGCGTCCGGGCGGCACCTCGAGGGCGTCGAGCCCGGCGTGCACCCGGTGCCCGTCGTGCACGCGGGCAACACGACCTCCTCGCTCGAGGAAGCGCAGCGTGTCGTGGCCCTCGCACAGGACGTCGTCGGGCGCACCTGGACGGACGGCGACACCGTGCGGAAGCTCACGGACGAGGACGTCATCGTCGTCGCGCCGTACAACGCGCAGGGTGCGGTGATCCGGCAGGAACTCGACCGGGCCGGGCTGACCGGCACGCAGGTCGGGACGGTGGACCTGTTCCAGGGGCGCGAGGCCGTCGTGTCCATCGTCTCGCTCGCAGCGTCCTCGGCGGCGGACATCCCGCGCGGGCTCGACTTCCTCCTGATGCCGAACCGCCTGAACGTGGCGCTCTCGCGGGCGAAGTGGGCGGCGTACCTCGTGCACTCGCCGGCGCTCACCACGGCGCTGCCGCCGTCGATCCCCGGCCTGGCCCTGCTCTCCCGCTTCATCGAGCTCGTCGAGCCTCGCTGACCCGGCTGACGCCGCTGACCCGGCTGACGCCGCGAGCGGTTCAGCCGGCCTGGACGGTGCCGACTGCCGAGCTGTAGGTCGCGACGGCCCCGAACCGGGCACCGATGATCGTCACCGACCACGCGGTGCCGTCGGATGACACCGAGTAGAGCACCCGTGCATCGTCGGGGATCGCCGCGAGCCCGGTGCCGTCGGCGAGCATGATGCGCTGCGGGGCGCTCATGCCGACCGCGAGGTCCGCCGGGAACGGCCCCGCGCCGTACCGCTGGCGCATCACGAACGCGAGCGTCCCGGCGCTCTGCACGACCGCCGACTGCTCGGCCGCGCGGGTCGCGGGTTGCGCTGCCGCTGCCGCTGCCGGTGCCGGTGCTGCGGCCGCCGGCGGTGCCGGGACCGGGGCTGCGGCTGCCGGTGGTGCCGGGGTGGCGGGAGTCGCCGGCGTCGCCGGCGCCGGGGTCGACCTCGGTGTTGTGACCGCGGCAGGTGCGGCCGCCGCGGAGGGCAGGGCGAACACCGAGCCGTTGCCCGCGCTCGGGAGTGAGAGCGCTGGCAACTCGACGCCGACGTTCGAGAGGCCGACGCCGACGACGGCGTAGACCATGAGCGCGGTCCCGACGGAGCCGAGGATCGCCCCACCCCGTCCGAATGCCCGTGCCGTCGCCGAGCCCCACCGGCAGGTCTTGACGACGTGGACACCCATCACGATCGCGGTCACCCCGACGGTCGAGACCACGAAGCCCGTCTGGACGCCCGACCGCTCCGGTTCGAACACCGTGATCCCCAGGCTCACCGCCCCGAGGAGCATCGAGAGCGTGGCGTACGCCCACGGCCTCGTCGTTCGGCGGGGCTTCGCGCCGATCCAAGGCGTCGGGTCGTACAGTGCCGACCGCGTCCGGTTTCGATGCCGCGACGGCATCGCGGACGACTCCGGTGGGGACCAGTCTCGCGGTCCCGGTCCACCCAACGGCATCGTCGCCCCCGTTTCGTTCACCTGCGACCCGACCACTCTGGCCGAGGCCCGTGGAGGTGAGCGATCCCCAGAACGGGGCTGGGAGCCGTTCCGATCAGCCGCGTTGGCCGATCCGGTTCGCTGGAGCCGCGTTTCGTGAACCGGATCGGTCAACGCGAGGAAGCAAAACCGGTCCCCGGAAGCGGAAGCGGAAGCGGAAGCGGAATCGGGAGCGCGCGCGTCAGCTCGTCGAGGCCGTCGTCGCGGTCGTGGCGGCGACGATGGCCATCACGGCGGCCATCTGGATCTCCTCCAGGACGGCCTTCACCGCCGGGGACGCCCAGTTGCCGGACGTGATCTCACGCACCAGCGCCTTGTCGACCTTGCCGAACTGCTTCCGCAGGGTGTTCGTCGCATCGAGCAGCGCGATCACCGCGGCGGTGGAGGGCGTCGGCGCGGAACGAGTCGCGAGGACGTCGGCGATCGAGGACCGGAGCAGCGCCTCGGGGCCGCCGTCCCGCTCCGGGTACGCGGTCGAGGGGAAGATGCCGAGCGTCTTCCGCTGCTCCTCGCTCAGGAGCCCGCCGGCGACCAGCGAGGCGAAGACGTCGTCGCGGAGCTGGCGCTTGCCGAGCCGCGAGACCCACCACTTCGCCTTGCGGGGTGCTCCAGTCGCCGCGATCGTGCCGAGGACGCCGTCGAGTACGGGGTCGCCCGTGGTCGATCCGTCGACGACGCGGACGTCCTTGCCCTCGAGCGAGACGGCGCCGCGCAGGGCGAGGTCCGCCAGGACCGCGCCGGCGAGGCCGGGGTCGAACGTCTGCGCGTCCGTTGCCCGGCGCCCGTCGGCGTCGGTGAGGAGGAGTGCGAAGGCCTGGGGGACGGTGAGCTCAGCCATGTCCGCATCGTTCCACGCGGGGCGGAGTCGGGTCGAGCCTCCAGGCCGATGCCCAGCCGACCGTCTCAGTAGGCGGCGGACTGCCCGCCGTCGATCGGGACGACCGTCGCGTTGACGTAGCTGGCGTCGTCGGAGAGCAGGAACGCGACCACCGCGGCGATCTCGGGGGCCTCGCCGTAGCGCTTCGCGGGGTTCACCTGGATGAACTCCTCGGCGGCCTTGCGCGGGTTCTCCGGGTCGAGCTGCTTCATCGAGTTCTCGACCATCGGGGTCCAGATCGCGCCGGGGGCGATGGCGTTGATGCGGATGCCGTGGCGGCCGTACTCGATCGCAGAGTTGCGGGTGAGGCCCACGACGCCGTGCTTGGCGGCCGCGTAGCCCGACTGGTTGCCGATGCCGCGGATGCCGCCGACGCTGGCGGTGTTCACGACCATGCCGGAGCCCTGCTCGCGCATCACCTTGAGGACCTTCTCGAGGCCGAGGAACACGCCACGGAGGTTGATCGACACGACCTTGTCGAACTCGGCGGCGGTGAAGGACTCCGTCGGGTTCTGCTTGCCCTCGATGCCGGCGTTGTTGAAGAAGCCGTCGATGCGGCCGAAGCGCTCCGTGGTCGCGGTGACGTAGGCGTCGACCTGGGCCTCGTCGGAGACGTCGGCGACGGTGGTGAGCACCTCCGCGTCGGGAGCAGCGTCGTGCACGGCGGCGACGGACGCCTCGAGCCCCTGCTCGGAGACGTCGACGAGGGAGAGCTTCGCGCCCTCGGTGGCGAGTCGGACGGCCGTGGCGCGGCCGAGTCCGGAGCCGCCGCCGGTGATGAGGACGACACGGTCGGTGAAACGGGAAGAAGACATGGTTTTTAGGCTACACCTGTCGTTTTGGTGCGTTGCCTGTTCAGCAGGCCGCGAGGATGCGCTCGATGGCGTCGCGCTCCGCGGGCACGACCCACAGGCGGTACTTCGTCTTCACCGCGACCTGGTGCTCGACGTAGGTGCACCGGAAGGGCGTACTCGCGGGGAGCCACGTCGCGGCGTCGCCGGAGCGCTTCTGCGCGTTCGAGTGCTGGTCGACGGCGAAGAGGTTCTCCGGGTCGTTCGCCAGGGCTTCGCGCTCGTCCTGGCTGAGCTGCTGCGCGCCCGTGGTCCACGCGTTCTCGAGCGCGACGACGTGGTCGATCTGCACCAGGGTCGACGTCGTGTTCCCGCGGACGAAGTCGATCGTCTGCGCGGTGTACGGCGAGACGAGCTCACCCGACATCACCCTGCAGGGGCCGCTCCGCACGAGGTCGGTGAGGTCCCGCGCCAGGACGTCGTTCCGGGTGTCGCAGCCGTTCCGGTCGACGTCGAGCCAGGCGCTGCCGAAGTCCCCGGTGCGGTCGTAGCCGGTCGCCGGCGCCTTCCCCTTGACAGGCAGGGCGGCGAGCAGCGCGCGGGCCTGCGCTGCGTCCGTCGTCGCCGTCGCGGAGGCATCCGGGCTGGAGGCTCGGGTCGGCTCCGGCGCGCTGGCATCCGTCGTAGTCGTGGTGCCGTGCAGCGCGTAGCCGGCAACGGCGATCACGACGAGGATCAGGGTGGAGGACAGGGTGATGCGGGTGCGGCGTCGGCGGGACGTCATGCGGGATGGTGCTCCTGGTGCTCGGTGGTCCACCCGATCCTGGCGGACTCCTCCGACATCGCCGCGTAGACACGAGTGCATGACCGACTACGCAGAACCGTCCGTGCCGGTGACCGGGGGAGCGATGCCGCTCCTCGGGTTCGGCACCTGGCAGATCGACGACGCCGACGCTCCCGCAGCCGTGGGCGCCGCACTCGAGGCGGGCTACCGCCACATCGACACCGCCACGGGGTACTCGAACCAGCGCGGCGTGGGGAAGGCGATCGCGTCCTCCGGGCTCGACCGCGACGACGTCTTCGTGACGACGAAGCTCCCGCCGGACAACGCCGACCGTGTCCGGGAGACCATCGAGGAGAGCCTGGAGCAGCTCGGGCTCGACCACCTCGACCTGTGGCTCGTGCACTGGCCGCCGAACGGGGAGGCCCGACCGGACGTCTGGCAGCAGCTCGTGCAGGCGCAGCAGGACGGCCTGACGAAGGCGATCGGCGTGAGCAACTACTCGCTCGCGCAGATCGACGAGCTCATCGAGGCGACCGGGGTCACGCCCGCCGTGAACCAGGTCAAGTGGAGCCCGGTCGAGTTCGACGCGGCGTTCGCCGACGGACTCCGCGAGCGTGGTGTCGTCCTCGAGGGCTACAGCCCCTTCAAGGCGAGCAACCTCGACGAACCGACGCTGGTGTCCATCGCCGAGGCGCACGACGTCGACGCCGCCCAGGTCATCGTCGCGTGGCACGTGGCGCACGGCTTCGTGGTGATCCCGAAGTCCTCGAACCCGGAGCGCATCCGGTCGAACGCCGCCGGCGCGACCGTGACGTTGTCCGACGACGAGGTCACGCGGATCGACGCCCTCGGGCACTGACCCGCGCACAGGCCGAGGCGGTACCGGAGCGGTACTGTCCGTGGGGTGAGCACTGCACTCCTCGTCATGGACTACCAGAACAGCATCGTCGACCGGCTCGGGACCGAGGAGGTCCTCGCGGCGGCGACCGCTGCCGTCTCGGCCGCTCGGGAGCGGGGCATCCCGGTCGTGTTCGTCCGCGTGGCGTTCCGGCCGGGTGCTCCTGAGGCCGCGCCGACGAACAAGATGTTCGGCAGGATGCGGGAGCGCATCGCCCACCAGACGCCGGGGTCCACGCAGATCCACTCCGCGTTCGGGGTCGGCGACGACGACATCGTCGTGACGAAGCTCCGCGTCAGCGCCTTCGCCGGGTCGGACCTCGAGGTGCTGCTCCGCGGGCTGGAGGTCCGGGACCTCGTGCTCGCCGGCATCGCCACGAGCGGTGTCGTGCTCTCGACGCTGCGGCAGGCGGCGGACCTGGACTTCGGGCTGACCGTGCTCGCCGACGCGTGCTCGGACGGCGACCCCGAGGTGCACCGGGTGCTGCTCGAGAAGGTGTTCCCGCGCCAGGCGGAGGTCACCACGACCGCCGAGTGGACCGCGTCCCTCAGCTGAGGAGCGAGCGGATGTCCTCGGGGGAGAGGTCGTCGGCGAACAGTGCGTCGTCGTCGATCATCGCCTGGAACAGCTGCGCCTTCCGCGCCGCAAGCGCCAGCACCTTCTCCTCGATGGTGTCCTCCGCGATGAGCCGGTTCACGTTCACCGACCGGGTCTGACCGATGCGGTGCGTCCGGTCGACCGCCTGGGACTCGGCCGCCGGGTTCCACCAGGGGTCGAGCACGAACACGGTGTCCGCCTCGGTCAGGGTGAGCCCGAACCCGCCGGCCTTGAGCGAGATGAGGAACGCGGGCGTCGAGCCGCTGCGGAAGCGCTCGATGACCTTCGTGCGCCCCCGGGTCGACCCGTCGAGGTAGTCGTACCCGATCCCGCGCGCGTCGAGGGCGTCGGCGACCATCTTGAGGAACGACGTGAACTGGCTGAACACGAGCGCGCGGCGCCCCTCGGCGGCGAGCTGTTCGAGCTCGTCGAGCAGCAGCTCCAGCTTCGCCGAGGGGATCTCCGACGCACCCTCGGCCGGGTCCGCGACGAGCGCCGGCGAGAGCGCCAGCATCCGGAGCAGCGTGAGCGACCGGAACACGATCATCCGGTTGCGGTCGAGGTCGTCGATGAGGTCGAGGACCTTGAGGCGCTCCCGGTTCAGGGTGCGCTCGTAGACCTCGCGGTGGGCGGGGTCGAGCGTCACCCGCACGACCTGCTCCTGCTTCGGGGGCAGGTCCGCGGCGACGCTCTCCTTCGTCCGCCGGAGCATCAGCGGGCGGATCCGCCGACGGAGCCGCGCGGTGAGTTCCCGGCGGGCTTCGCCGCGGAGGTCCGGCGACGCGAGCGGCTTCACGTAGTCGTCGCCGAACCGTGTCCACGACGACAGCAGCCCGGGCGCGACGATCGAGAACAGCGCCCAGAGGTCGGTCAGCCCGTTCTCGAGCGGCGTGCCGGTGATCGCGATCTTCACGGGTGCCCGGAGCTCCGCGGCCACCCGGTGCGTCTGCGACTGCGGGTTCTTCACGAACTGCGCCTCGTCGAGCAGCACCGCCGACCACGACAGGTCGGTGTACGCCTGCTCGTCGAGCCGGAGCAGCGCGTAGGACGTCACGACGATGTCCGCCGCCGCGGCCTGGCGGGCGACGAGCGCCGGGTCCTTCAACGAGGTCGTCGTCACGGTGGCCACCCGGAGCGAGGGCACGAAACGGGCCGCTTCGAGCGCCCAGTTCCCGACGACGGAGGTCGGCGCGACGACGAGGAACGGCGGCGCGTCCGGTGCGGCCTGACGCTGCTCGGCGATCATCGTGAGCGCCTGCAGGGTCTTCCCGAGCCCCATGTCGTCGGCGAGCACCCCGCCCACCCCGTGCGTCACGAGGAACGACAGCCACGCGTACCCGGACAGCTGGTACGGCCGTAGGTCAGCGTTCACGGTCGAGGGCACCACGACGTCCGTCGGCGGTGCCGCGTCGAGCAGCCGCGCCGCCATCGCCTGCCACCGCTCGTCGTGGTCGGTCTCGTCGGCGAGCTGGTCGAACTCGGACCACAGCCCGGCCTGCAGCGGCGTGACCGTCATCGGCTGCGACGGTTCCCACTCGTTCTGCTCGCGGGCTTCCTCGATGAGCTCCTTGAGCCGGTCGAACGCGGGGTCCCCGAGCGACAGGTAGGAGTTGTCGACGAGCTTCAGCCGCCGCTGCCGGCTCGCGAGCGCGGTGAGCAGCGGCGTGAACGGGATCTCCTTGCCGTTGACGCTGACGATGATCCCGAGGTCGAACCAGTCGTGCTTGTCCGACGGCATCGTGGTGACGCGGATGTGCGGCCGGCCGCTCAGCCGCTCGTAGTCCAGCCGCTCGCCCTGCACCACGACGCGGACACCGTGCTCGGACAGTGCCGGCAGCAGCTCGTTCGCCAGGACGGCGACGTCGGCGCCGTCGACGGTGCCGTCCACGAACCAGTCCAGCCCACCCCCGGGACCGACGGGAGGCTCGGCTCGGCCCGCGTCGTCGGCCGTCGGCTCCGACGGGGTCGCGTCGTCCGCCGCGCGCACGCCCGTCAGGTCGGGGAGCGGCCCGTGCACGGCAACGGGGTCCTTCCGCCCGTCGACGTGCCACCGCCACTGCAGGTGTGCGACGTCGTCGGTGCGGGGCGCCCGCGCCGGCTCGAACGTCACCGTGAGCACGAGTTCGGGCGGCGTCCGCTCCGGCAGCTCGATCGAGCCGTCGGAGCTCACGAGCCCGAGCGCTCCGCGGAGCCGCGGCGACCAGTCCGCCAGGAACTCGTCGACCTCGTTGCCCGGGACCTGGATGCGGGTGCCCTCGACGAGCATGCGGCGCTGGTCGTCCGGCACGGGCTCGGGAGTCGGGGCGAGCTCGACCCGGAACTCGGGGGACTCCCGCGGGACGTAGAGGCCGTGGTCGCCGATGAGTCGAGCGGCCCCGTCCACGACCGGGCGTCCGTCGAGCACGGCGCTGGTGCCGATCACGAGACCACGCTCGGAGCGGGCGACGTCGAGCAGCACGCGGGCTTCGTCGCCGAGCACGACACCGGCCTCGCGCTTCCCGGTGACGAACGCGATCCCGAGCGCCGGGGCCTGGCGCAGCAGCGGCCAGAGCAGCGGGCTCTGGAAGTCGTCGAGGTGGATCCAGTCGCTCTCCCCGGGCAGCCCCGCGAGCGCACCCGCACGGTGCAGCGCGGCGAACTGCAGGAACCAGGCGTGCTGCTCCGCGCCGAGGCCGAGTCGGTTCATCGAGTAGGGGAGCGTGCCCCACGTCAGCTGCCCGCGCACCCAGTTGCCCGCGCCGCTCCGGGTCACCGGGCGGACCCCGAGCCGCACCGACCGCGATGCCGTGGGCAGCGCTCGCCCGGCGGCCCGCGCCCGCGCGGCCATCCGGGCCGGGACCGCGTCGCGGAGCTCGAACTGCAGACCGAGGGGCGTGACGCCCGAGGACGCGACCGGTGGCGGGGTGTCGCCGGCGAGGCGGGCGACCTCGTGCCTCCAGTCCGGTGCCGGCGGAGCCGGTTCTGCCGACCGCGGGCCGGCCTGCGCGGCGAGGGCACGCGCGTTGATGGTGAGGAGCGCCGCGGCGACGTGCTTGCACTCGCCGCCGATGGGGCAGGAGCAGCGGGACCGGACCGGGCGGACGAACTCGCCGCGGGCGACGGTGGTGTCGACCGAGACGACGTAGGGGTCGTCCTCGGAGCCGGCGACGCTGGCGGTGATGGTGCCGTCGTCGTGGAAGGTGGCTTCCTCGACCAGGCCGCGGCGGACGATGTCCCGTGCGCGGCCGAAGGTCTGCGGCCCGACGAAGCGGATGACGTCGACGGCGTCGATCATCGGGGCGGCAGGCACACGCCCATCGTGCCAGCACCCACCGACCTCCGCGGACCTGCCCCACCCGGACAGGGGGCTGTCGCGCGCGGACCCGAGCCGTCAGGCTCGAGAGCACCATGCTGCAGTCACTGGTCTACATGAGCTCCGCCACCGAGCCGTTCGACGACGACGCCCTCGAGCGCCTGCTCGACCACGCCCGGACGCGGAACACCGAGGACGGCCTGACCGGGATGCTCGTGCACCGTTCCGGGCGGTTCATGCAGCTGCTCGAGGGACCGTACGACCGGGTGATGGCGACGTACTCGCGGATCCTCGAGGACGACCGGCACGGGGACGTCGCCCTGCTCGTCGAGGAGTCGCTGCACACGCGGCGCTTCCCGGACTGGACCATGGCGTACGACCGGTCGGACGACGCCGACGTGCCCGAGGGCTTCAGCGCGTTCCTCGGCTCTGGCGACCAGAGCGCCGACCGGAGCCGCTCCCGCGAGCTGCTCCGCTGGTTCCGGAACCACCCGCTGGCGGACCCGACGGCGTCGGGCGGCAAGCACCGGCGCTAGCGCTGCTGCTCGGCGGCCAGCTTGCTGTGCCGTCGTGAGTACCCGAAGTACACGCCGAGCCCGATCGCGAACCACACCGCGAACCGCACCCACGTCTCCCACTGCAGGAACGTGACGAGCCAGAGCGACGCGATCACGCCGATGATCGGGATGATCGGCATGAACGGGAGCTTGAACTGCCGCGGCAGGTCCGGCTGCGTGTAGCGGAGCACGATCACCGCGGTGCAGACGACCACGAACGCGAGCAGGATGCCGATGTTCGTCAGCTCCGCGACGACGCCGATCGGCAGCACCCCCGCCAGGACCGCCGACGCGATGCCGAGGATCCACGTCACCCGGGTCGGCACGTGCCGCTTCGGGTCCGTCTTCGAGAACCACTTCGGCATCAGGCCGTCACGGCTCATCGAGAACCAGACGCGCGAGGCGCCGAGCATGAACGTGACGAGCACCGTCACGATGCCGACGATCGCCCCGATCGCGATGATGTTCGCGACGCCGCCGAGCCCGACCGACGCGAACGCGGACGAGAAGCCCGACGCCGGGTCGATGTCGGTGTACTTCTGCATGCCCGTCAGGACGATCGTCGCGAGGACGTAGAGCACCATCGAGATCGCCAGGGACAGCAGGATCGCCTTCGGCATGTGCTTCCGGGCGTCGATCGACTCCTCGGCCGCCGTGGACATCGCGTCGTAGCCGAACACCGCGAAGAACACCGTCGCGGCACCCGTCATCACGCCGCCGAAGCCGAACGGGAAGTACGGGTCGTAGTTGGCGCTGTTGATGTGGAACACGCCGAGCACCACGATGAGCACCACGAGGGTGACCTTGATGCCGACGGCGACGAACTCGAAGCGGGCGGCGCTCCGGATCCCGCGGGTGAGGACGAACGCGGTCAGCAGGCACAGGATGATCGCGAAGACGTCGAGCACGTGGCCGTCCCCGGTGCCCGGCGCACCGAGCATCCAGGCGGGCAGGTCGATGCCGAACTGGCCCACCAGGAACCCGACGTAGCCGGAGATGCCGATCGCGACCACCGCCACGATCGCGGTGTACTCGAGCAGCAGGTCCCAGCCGATGAACCACCCGACGATCTCGCCCAGCACCGCGTAGCCGTACGTGTACGCGCTGCCGGCCTTGGGGATGAGCCCGGCGAACTCGGCGTACGACAGGGCCGCGGCGGCGCTGGCGACCCCGGCGACGAGGAACGAGATGAGGACGGCGGGACCGGCGACGCCGTGGGCGACCGTGCCGGCGAGGGTGAAGATGCCGGCGCCGATGATGCCGCCGATGCCGATCGCGGTGAGCTGCCAGAGGCCGAGGTGGCGTTTGAGGCCGTCCTCACCGCCGGTGTCGTCGTCGATCTCCTCGATCGGCTTGCGGCGGAACAGGGTGGCTCGGGGCGTCGTTGCCATGCGGACCACTCTGCACCTCGGGGGGCTCGCGCGCGCGGGGCGCCGCGTGCTGCTTGCGCGGCGGCGGGCGCTGCGTGCGCGGCGGCGCCCGCTGCGTGCGCACGGCAGCACTTCTTCGACACCGCACGAGTCGATCGACGCGTGCCGTGTCGAAGCATGCAGACGCACACGATGCGTGTGCAACTTCCGACACCGCACGAGTCGATCGACGCCCGCGGTGTCGAACGATGCAGACGCACCCGAACCCGAACCCGCCGCCGGAACGCCGTCCGGGCGTCGTCAGTGCGTCAGTGCGTCAGTGCGTCGCGTACGGCGACCAGAACGGCGCCGGCAGCGCGCCCCCGGTCGCCATGAACAGCGCCTGGTAGAGCAGCGCCACGAGGCCGATCCCGCCGAGCACGATGCCGACCCACGCCCACGCACGCGGAGCCCGTCGTCGGCCGGAGATCGCGATCGCGCGCCACCCGCTGAGCAGCCCGACCACGCCGAACACGACGGCGAGGACCACGTGCCGGACCATCGACTCCGACGGGATCACGAGCCCGAGGTACAGCGCGATGCAGCCGAGGAGGACCGCCACGAACGCCGGAGCGGCCGGCGGCTCCTGGTCACGCGTCCGGACTGCCATGATCCGAACCTACCGAGGCGCAGCGATGTCCGGGAGACGCCGGTTCGAGGGGCACCGCGGAACCGAGGTCGACGTGTCCGGGCATGCTGGTGGCATGCGTTCGTTCGTCCGTGTCCTGCTCGGGCTCGCGCTGGTCTTCGCCGGCACGAGCCACCTCTCCTTCGCGCGGCAGGACTTCCGCGCCCAGGTCCCGGAGTTCGTCCCGCTCGACACCGACACCACGGTGCTGGCTTCGGGCGTCGCGGAGATCGGCCTCGGGTCGGCGCTGGTGTTCGCGACGCGGCGTCGGCGGTTCGTCGGCACGGTCGCCGCACTCTTCTTCGTCGCGGTCTTCCCCGGCAACGTGTCGCAGTGGCTGAACCGCCGGAGCGCCTTCGGGCTCGACTCCGACGAGAAGCGCATCGCCCGGCTGTTCGGGCAGCCCCTCCTCATCGCCGCCGCACTGTGGTCGACGCGCGGCGGCGCTCGGCGTCCCTGATGGACGCGCGGGTGGCGGACCCTGCATCCTCCGTCCCCGGACGGGAGGCTCGGCACCCGCTGGTCGGCGGCCGTCGCGTCGCGGACATGGTCGCCACCATCGCCCTGCTCACGACGGCGACGGCGGCTGCGGTCCTCGCGGGGTGGGGGATCGTGTTCCTCTCGCTCGGGTTCCACTCGTGCATCGCTCCCGGGAACCGGTGCGACGAGACGCTCGGCGGCACGGTGGTCTACGCGGGGCCGATCGTCGTCGCGCTGGTCCTGGTGCTGACGATCGTGTTCTCGGTACTCCGGCTCGTGCGGCGGCACGTCGCGTGGCCGATCGCGGCGGTGGGGCTCGTCGCCGTGGTTGCGGCCTTCTTCGCAGCCCTGCTGCTCGTGGACAGCGCGATCACGCACGGGATCTAGGCCGTTCCTCCACAGGGCGGTCCCGGCGCTGCGTTGTGCACGGATCGTGATGGTCGCCGGTGTCGGGGGAGCTGTTCCGCGAGCGTTGGGGCATGCCAGACACCGACGTGCTCGACCGACTCGAGCAGACCGCAGTCCGTACCGATGACGACGTCGTCGACCTCGTCGTCGCACTCATCGAACGTCCGTTCCGACGACAGTGCTGGGTGCTGTTCATCGGCGCCGACGCCATCCCGATCCGCCTCGTGATCCCCATCGCGGACCTGCCCTACCAACCCGACGACCACGTCGAGGACTTCGGCGCGCTCGTCGCCGACGTCGTCGAACAGGTCGACGCGGCCGACGTGGTGCTCGCCTGGGAACGACCGGGCGCCACGGCGTTGTACCCGGTCGACTGGGAGTGGGTCGACGCGATGGCGTGCGTCCTCGACGAGCACCACGTGCGGCTCCGCGGTCAGGTGGTGGTGCACGACGCGGGTGCCGCGATGATCGAGTTCGACGAGGACGATGTCACCGAGGCGGTGGCGTGAGGTGCTGTCCCCGTACCGGCTGTCCCTGTACCGACGAGCCCCGTACCGACTACCCCCGTACGGACTAGCCCTGTGGCGCCGTGTCGGGGACCGTCTCCCCGGTCAGGCCCTCGACGACCTGCTTCGCCGTGGGCCAGAACTTCGCGTAGTGGTCGGGGTCGGCGTTCACCTGGACGGCGTGGGCCATCTGCGTCGGGGTCATCGTCTTCCACCCCGGGGTCTTCACGAGCTTCGCGTAGAACATCGACGCCGCGGTGTACGGGTCCATCCGCTGCGCGTACGTGCCCCACGCGCCGTTGTCACGCTGCTGGAAGAGCCCGCGGCTGTCCGGGCCGGCGGCGTCCCCGTGGTCGAGGTTCACCAGACCGGACTCACCGATCGCCGTCATCACGCCGACGGCCTGGGTGTGGGGGCCGATGCCGAGCGCCTCGGCGGCCTCGATCACGGACGCGGCGTTCACCAGGCGGTCCTGGCAGTAGCCGGCGACCGGGCCCTCGGGGACGACGATCCCGCCGACGGTCTTCGATGCAGCCGATGGACACGTCACGGCCCTCGGCGTGGACGACGAGCCGGTGATCCCGGAGAGCGAGTTCACCGCGATGACGACCAGGACCACGACGCCGATCCCGACGGCCACGATGCCGGCGCCGAACACGGACGCCAGGGTGATGCCGACGCGGTGCATGCACGGGTCCTCTCGTCCGGGGTGCCAGAACGAGGGTACGAGGAGTCGCTGGGAAGCGCAGCACCCGCCATGCCCCAGTCCGGGGCATGGCGGGCAGGATCAGCGCTTGTGCTCCTCGTCGTGCACCACCTTCGTCGGTTCCGTGACCAGGCCGGTCGGCGCCTTCTCGGCGGTCTGCTTCCGGCCGTGGGTGAACCACGTGACGATCCACAGCAGGATCCCGAGCGCCAGCAGCGCGCCGGCGATCTGGTACTGCTCGATGTCCCGCCCGGACGAGAACGGCAGCACCAGCCACAGGCAGGTGACGACGCCGATGACCGGGATCACCACGCCGGCCTTGAAGTGCCGGTGGTCGACCTTGTCCCGGCGGAGCACCAGCACGGCCAGGTTCACGACCGCGAACACCGACAGCAGCAGCAGCGACGTCGTGCCGCCGAGGACGACCACGATGGGGGAGTCCGGGCTGAGCGACACCCAGCCGATCAGCGCGAGCGAGATGAGCGTGGTGAAGACGATGGCGGTGGACGGGGTGCGGCGGGTGCGGGACACCTTGCCGAGGAACCCGGGCAGGACGCCCTGCTTGCTCATGCCGTACAGCAACCGGGACGCCATCATCATGTTGATCAGGGCGGTGTTGGCGACGGCGAACATCGAGATGAAGGGCAGCAGGTCGGCGATCGGGAAGTCCGGCGCCGCGGTCTGCACCACGGTGACCAGCGGCGTCTCGTTGCCGGCGAGCTCACCGATCGGCACGACAGCGACGGCGCAGATGGACACCAGCACGTAGATCACGGCCGTGATGCCGAGGCCCGTCAGCATCACCTTCGGGAAGATCCGGGACGGGTCCTTCGTCTCCTCGGCCATGTTCACCGAGTCCTCGAAGCCGACCATCGCGAAGAACGCCAGCGACGTCGCGGTGGACACCGAGAGCAGCAGGCTCTTCTCCTCCGGGGTCTCGAACATCACCACACGAGAGAAGTCCGCGTTGCCGCCGGCCATCGCCCAGAAGCCGATGAGGATCACCATCACCAGGCCGCTCAGCTCGACGAGGGTCAGCACGACGTTCGTCTTCACGCTCTCGCTGACACCACGGAAGTTGATCGCCATCACCGCGAGCATGAAGCCCATCGCGATGAGCATCACGACGGCGTTCGGCAGTTCGAGGCCGAAGCCGGCGCCGAGGTTCGCGGCGAAGGCCCTGGACGCCGTCGACGCCGACGTGATCCCGGAGCACATCACGATGAAGGTGACGATGAACGTGACGAAGTGGATCCCGAACGCCTTGTGCACGTAGAGCGCAGCACCGGCGGTCTGCGGGTACTTCGTGACGAGCTCCAGGTAGGAGAACGCCGTGAGCAGGGCGACCGCGAAGGCGATGAGGAAGGGGAGCCACGCTGCTCCGCCGACCTCGGCCGCGACCTGACCCGTGAGGGCGTAGACGCCCGTGCCGAGGATGTCCCCGACGATGAAGAGCAACAGGAGCTTGGGTCCGATGACCCGGCGGAGCTCGGGCTGCTCCGTGTCCGGCCGATCGGTCTTGGTGGTGGTCATGCACCACCCTCCACCAAGCACGCTTCCCTGTCCGGCTTCTCAGGGTTCTCCCCGTCGATCGCAACCTGTCCGTGTCCTGCCGGAAACCGGTCGCGCCGCGATCAGCACGGATAGCATCCGCTGCATGTACGACGAGTCGAACACCACCGAAGAACCAGTCGAGTTCGCGGACTTCAACGCGAAGCTGCTCGTCCTCGACGTGCTCTGCTACGACCTCGACGTGATCGAGCCGTACGACGGGGACTCCGCCGACGAGACCGACGAGGACCTCGACGTCGAAGGGCAGGACGACCGGGCCCGCGAGTACTACGACGACCTCGACCTCCTGCCGTCGCATCTGTCGCTCGTCACCGAGGTCACGGTCGACTCCACGCTCGAGATCCTGCAGGACGTGCACCCCGGCTGGGAGGGCTCGGACGACCGCTACGACCCGCAGAACTGGGACGACGTGATCGACCTGCCGGCGCTCCACACCGTGTACGTCGCCACACGCCTGCCCGCGCACGTGGCCGAGGCGCTCGCCGCGAAGGGCGTCGACATCCAGTCCGCCTGACGCCCGCCGCCCGTCCGCGCGGAATGGTCGGCGAAAGCGACAGATCTCGCGGGGGAGGCGCCCGATCACTGTCGCTTTGCGGGACCTCTCTCGGACACCGCGGCCCGCGGCGCGGCGCGGCCCGACCCGGCCTGGCCCCAGTCCGCCTGACGCCCGCCGCCCGTGCGCGCCGTCAGCGCGACAGCGCCGCCAGCTGCTCCGTGAACTGCCGCGCCCCGCCCTGCGCCGGGTGCCGCACCGCGATCGCGTCGATGCCCGCGGACGCCAACGCACCCTGCGCCTTCCGCCCGACCGCGACCACCTGGGACACCCCGAGCGCAGCCACGAGCGCCAGCGCGACCGGCGCCCCGTCGCGGACCTCCGACGGCCGCGGCGTCCGGTTCGTCAGCCGGTCACCGGCGACGAACGGGTGATGCGGGAAGATCGCCCACGCCACGGGGAGCGGCCCCGACCAGGTCGCGAGCGCAGCGTGCACGATGCGCGACGAGGCCTCCCACGGGGCGGTCGGTGACGGAGGCACGAGGTACTTCGGCCCGAGCTCGCGGACGCTGGTGAACGGCACTCCGGTGTTCGTCATGCCGCGCCACCCGGGAGCCTCGGCGACGAGCAGCGTGTCCGCGCCCGGCCCGACGGCGTCGAGGTACCGCGACAGGTTCGTCCGCCGCAGTGACCCCTCCGCCGTGCTCGGGTCGTACAGGGCCTCCGCATCGTCAGCGACCGGGACAGCATCGAGCGCCGCCCAGAACGCGTCGAGCGGTGTCACGCCACACCTCCGCATCCGCGTCCGCCTCCGCCTCCGCGAAACGCCCTCGTGCCCGCGAGACGCCGCGGAAGGGGGCGGCGTCTCGAGCGGACGGCGGTGTCTCGCGGCAGGAGCGGCGCGGCAGCACCCATCACGCGCGCCCGAGCACCCGGCGGTACACCTGCTCGAGTCCGCCGGCCGAACGCTCCCAGCTCAACCGCTCGGCGTGCTCCCGCCCGGCTGCCGACAGCGCCGCGGCGTACGAGGGCTCCGTGAGGATCCGCTCGATCTCCGCCGCCCACACCGCGGGGGCGCGGGACTCGAGCACGACCCCGGTCTCGCCGTCGAGCACCGCTTCCCGGAGGCCACCGGCAGCGGCGGCCACGACGGGCACCCCGGACGCGGAGCCCTCCAGCGCGACGAGCCCGTAGGTCTCCGAGTGCGAGGGGACGAGCACCGCAGCGGCGCCACGGAACAGGAACGCCAGGTCCGCACGCGACTGCGGACCGATGAAGGTCACGCGGTCGGCCACGCCGTGCTCGGCGGCGAGCCGACGCAGTTCGGCGACGTAGTCACCGGCCTCGCTCGAGGAGTCGCCGGCGATGACGAGGGTGGGGCGGGCCTCCCGGGAGATGCCGGCGATGGCCTCGATCGCCAGGTCGAGCCCCTTCAACGGCTGCACGCGCGCCGCTGCGACGACGTAGGGCACGTCGGCCCGACGCGCGTCCGGCGGCGCCGGGCGGAAGACGGACCCGTCGACCCCCGGCGGGACGATCCAGACGCGGGCCGGGTCGCCGCCGAGGCGCGAGCGGACGGTCTCCGCCTCGGCCTCGCTGACCACGACGACCGCGTCCGAGTCGCGCGCGAGCGTCGACTCGCCCGCCATCCTGCCGGCCGACTCGGGGCGCTCGCCCTCGGACAGCGGCGACGCGGAGTCGGCGGCGATGGAGTGGAAGGACTGCACGTGCGGGATGCCGCGCTGCCGGGCGACGGGCAGGGCCGCGGCGCCGGAGAACCAGTGGTGCGAGTGCAGGACGTCGAACGGCCCGAGCGCCGCGAGTTCGTTCCGGAACGGTTCGATGAACGCGTCGTGCTCGCCCTTGGGGACCGTCTCGGCGGGACCGGCGGACAGGAACCGCAGGCAGACGCCCGGGACGAGGGACACCGAGTCCGGCTGCGTCGGCGACGACCGTCGCGTGATGATCTCGACGTGGTGGCCGCGGTCGGCGAGTGCTTCGGCCTGGTGCCGGACGACGACGTTCATGCCGCCGACCTCACCGGAACCGGGTTCGTCGCCGGGGGAGGTGTGCAGCGAGACCAGCCCGATGCGCAGGGGTTCGGAGGTCCTCGTCACACGCTCAACCCTAGCCGCGGGGCCGCCGCTGCGACCCGCGGGCCGGTGTCACGACGACGGGCGTGCGGCCCGCCTCGTCGAGCGGATCGGACGGGAGGCTCGGATCACCGCCCAGGATCTGCACGCGCTCGTCGCCGTGCCGGTCCCAGAACGCGGCGGTCCAGGCACACAGGACGCCGTCCAGCAGGTCCTCCCGGTGCTTGTGCGTGGGGCCGTGCAGCACCGAAGGATCTCGGAGCGCAGCGGTCAGCGGGTGTGCGTCGAGGTGGAGGGGCGGGTCGAGCGGCGTCTCCCGGAGGCGCCGGACGAGGTCGTCGAACGCCACCGCGCGTCGGGCCCTGGCCGTCGCCGCCGGGATGCTCGTGTCGAGGCGCTTGTAGCGGGGACGCTCGTCGTCGTAGCCGAGCTCCTCGACGCCCACGAGGGTCGTGTACGGGTAGCACTCGAAGACCACCGGCCCCCGGCGCTCCCGCATCGCCGCGGTGTCGCTGACGTACCCGACGCCGAGCGCGGTCAGCCGGTCGAGCAGCCGGGCGCCGGCGCTCGCCGCGGAGGCGAGGTTCGTCGGGTTCGCCGCGACCTTCCACCGGCCGTAGCGCTGTCCGACCTGCCGTTCGGCTTCGCGGATGCCGGTCGGATTCGTCACGACCAGCGACGCGTCGACGCCGATGAGCGTGCGCGGGCCGAGGTGCTGCGCGATCCAGTCGGTGACCTCGTCGACACCGCGGGCCCACCCCGCGTCGAGCACTCGCCCGTCGGTGTCGAGCGCTGCGAGCCCGGTCTCGTTCGGTCGCCGCGTCGCGGTCCCGAGCCCCCAGGCCAGGTCCACTCCGAGGTACGCGCTCACCCGCCCATCCTGCCCCGCACGCCCGACACCCCGGCCGCGGGAGTAGGTTCCGCTGCATGGCGAGCGAAGCGACGACGCTGACCGTACCCGGCCCGGACGGCGACCGGGAGGTCCGGCTGTCGAGCCCGTCGCGGGTGCTCTGGCCGGACGCCGGCATCACGAAGCTCGACCTCGCGAACTACCTCATCGAGGTCGGCGACGCCTTCGTCCGCGCCAACGGCGACCGTCCGGTGTCCCTGCAACGGTTCCCCGGTGGTGTCGACGGTGACCAGTTCTTCTCGAAGAACCCGCCGAAGGGCGCGCCCGACTACGTCCGTTCGGTGACGGTGACGTACCCGAGCGCCCGGAAGCACCCGCAGCTCGTGCTCGACGAGCCGGCCGTCGCGGTGTGGGCGGCGCAGATGAACACCGTCGTGTTCCACCCGTGGGCCTCCCACGCCGAGGACAGCGACCACCCGGACCAGCTCCGCATCGACCTGGACCCGCAGCCGGGGACGGACTTCCACGACGCGGTGCCGGCGGCCGAGGAGCTGCGGAAGGTCCTCGAGGAGGTCGGCCTGACGGCGTGGATCAAGACCAGCGGCAACCGCGGGCTGCACGTCTTCGCGCCGATCCGGCCCGAGCACGAGTTCCTCGACGTGCGGCACGCGGTGATCGCGGCGGCGCGGGAGCTCGAGCGTCGGATGCCGGAGCAGGTGACGACGGCGTGGTGGAAGGAGGAGCGCGGGCAGCGGATCTTCGTCGACTTCAACCAGGCGAACCGCGACCGCACGATGGCCGGCGCCTACAGCCCGCGGGCGCTCCCGCACGCCTCGGTCTCGGCGCCGATCCGGTGGGAGGAGCTCCGCGACGCGGACCCGACGACGTTCACGATCCTGACGATGCCCGAGCGCCTGCGGACCACGGGTGACCCGTGGGAGTCGATGGGCGCGGACCCGGGGTCGATCGCACCGCTCCTGGCGTGGTGGGAGCGCGACCTGGAGAACGGGCTCGGCGAGCTGCCGTTCCCGCCGGACTTCCCGAAGATGCCGGGGGAGCCGCCGCGCGTGCAGCCGTCCCGGGCGAAGAAGCCCGCCTAGCGCGTGGGGCGGTCCGGGCGGCGGTCCGCGTCGTCGATGTGCTTCGTGTGCATCGGGAGCACGATCGTGGCGGTGTGCAGCCGGTTGAGCTTGGACCAGGTGCCGCGGTGGGCGGTGCTGATGCCGTCGATGTTCATGCGCCGAGTCCCATCGTGACGAGTGCCAGTGCTGTGGCGGTCACACCGGCGATGCCGCTGATGACCGCGCTGATCTGCAGCGCGCGCTGGTGACGCGCTTCGCGCACCTCGCTGAACGGGTGGCGCTGCGAGTGTCGAACGAGAGTTGCGTTGCTCATGTCGATCCGCTCCGATCCGTCCGGCACCCGTCCCGGGTGCCGCTGAGAACGATCATTCCACGGAGTTACTAGGACGTCTAACTACTGACGGAGATCGGACAGAGCGGGCCGGGCTCCGGCCCGCTCGTGGCATCACCGGCGACGGCGTGCGGCACGCCGCAGGACGAGTCCCGCGCCGAGTGCGAGCGCTGCGACGACGAGCATCGACATCGCGCCGGCACCGTCCATCCCCGTGAACGCCAGGTTCCCCGAGCCGGTCACGGTCCCCGACGAGCCACCCCCGCCGGTGCCCGTCCCGCCCGACGACGGCGTCGGCGCCGGGGCCGGCGGCGTCGGCGGCGTGGGTGGCGTCGGCGTGAAGTCGTAGGTGTTCGTGATCGTCACCACCTGCAGATCCGGAACGGCCTCGTCCGGCGTCGACCGGACCAGGATCCGCACCGTGCCCGGCGTGACCGTGCGGGAGTCCTCGCCGGACGCCCCTGCTGCGCCGTGTTCGGTGACGACGCAGTCGGCGCCCACCGGGATGCCGTCGACCCGTGCCTCCAACCCGTTCGCCGCCGTGAGCTCCAGCTGTGCCGCGTCGCCCAGGTCGAGCTCGACGCCGGCCACGGAACACCGGACGTCCGCCGTGAACCGGGTCGGCGCACGATCGGCGCCGGCGCCGGTCACGTGCTTCCGGACGAGGATCGCACCGGCCGTCGGCGCGACTCCCACCTTCACGGGCGCCTGCGAGATCGGCAGTCCGCCGTCGGCGAGCGTGACGGTGGTGCCGACCTGGTCGTACGCGATCGCGTCCGCGAGCGGGACGGTCGCCGGCACACCGTCGGGGTCCGCGGCGGAGGCGGGTTCGTCGACGGTGCGGTAGTCGGCGGACACCGAGCCACCGGGGACGACCCCGCCGGCTGCGGCGGCGTCGACGAGGATGCGGATGCCGGTGACCGCGTGCCAGTCGCCGGAGTAGTCGGCGCTGTCGGTCCAGGTGTTCGCGGCACAGGTCGGATCCGACGTCCACGTGGTCCCACCGGCACTCGAGCAGACCGTCGGGTCGGTGGTGACCTGCCAGCTCGTGGTCGATCCGGCCGGCGCCGTGATCTCGACCCCGAAGGTGCCGTCGAAGACCGGCCGGTAGGTGCTGCCGCGCGCCGAGCCGGTCGCGAGCAGGACGTCGCCGGGCTGCGGGAGCGGATCCACGAAGGTCACGGTGGTCTGGTCCACCGTGCCGGTGTTCGTCGCGGCGAGACGCCACTGGTCGGTCCCACCGACCCGGGTCTCGGCGACGCAGGGCGGCAGGAAGTAGCCGTCAGCGTCCGGTGTGCAGGAGCGGGTGGGGTCCGATGGGTCCGATGCGCCCGACACCAGCGGATCGACGACGTCCCCGCGGACGGCCTTGCTGGTGCGGAGGGCGGGCCCGGGCGTCGGTTGGACGTAGTTCGTCGTGCCGCACTGGTCGGCGGGCAGGTCGGGAACGATGCCCTGGCCGTTGCCGGAGTCGTTCGTGCAGCCGTCGAGCGCCGCGCCGGTCCGTGCGACGACGGTGTTCGTCGTGCGCTCGCCCTCGTGGAGTCCGGGCTGCAGGACGAGCGGGATGGTGATCGTGAAGGTCTCGTCCGGTGCCATCCGGTCGCCGTCGGTCGGCCAGGTGAACACGATGGCCCCGTCGTCGGCCCGGGCGGTGGTGACGGTGGTGGCGAGGGTCCCGCCGGCACTGGTGCTGAACGTCGGGTCGGTGCCGTCCCAGCTCAGGGCGTCCGGCAGTTCGTCGCGGACCGAGGGCAGGGTGATGATGCCGGTCCCCGTGTTGTGCATCGTGATGGTCCACGGGACGGGGGAGCCGACCGCCACGGTGTGCTGGTCGTTCGCCGGGGCCTTGACGATGTCCAGGGTCCGCGTTCCCGGGTCGAGCGTCAGCTCGTCCGTGCCGGTCGCCGTCGCGTCCGGGAACAGGGTGTCGTCGGTGCGGTGCGCGGTGACCGTGGTCGTGTCGTCGATCGTCCCGGGGAACGGGACGGGGTCGCCGTCGCGGGCGGTGTCGAGCACGCGGACGTGGAGCACCGCGGTGGCGGTCCAGGGTGTCGGCGGGCGGGCGTGGGAGAGGACGTCGCCGTCGGCACGGTCGAACACGAACCGGATGCCGGTGATCGCCGCGAGGTCGGACGTCGGCAGGGTCGCCGTCGCCGAGGCCGTGCCGAGCTGCCATGTGGACCCGCCGTCGGAGCGGACGTCGACCCGGACGCGGTCGGCGCCGGCGGGGAACGTGACGTCGTCGGGGGAGAAGGACACGAGGCGCACGTCGTTCCAGAAGCCGGTGTCCGTGTCCTCGACCGTGACGGTGTCCGGCGCGACGGTCGCGTCGGGGCCCTGCGCACCGGTGAGCGTCACGTCGACCGTGTCCGCCCGGTCGGCTTCGAGGAGGGTGTCCGGGTCGAACGTCTTCGTGGCGGTGGCGTCGAGCACCCCGCGGACGAGGGCGACGTCGGCAGCCGCCGAGTCGGTGGGGGTGCTCGTCTGTCCGGACGGAGCCAGGACCGGGTCGTAGGACTGCGCGAAGGCCCGGTTCGTGACGGTCGTCACCGTGACGGGGACGGCGGGGAAGCTCCGGAGGGTGGCGCGGAGCTGCGTGTGCATCGTCATGGTCAGCGCGTCGCCGGACGAGATCGTCCCCCCGGTCTCCGCGGGGTCCGTGCCCTGGTAGACGACACTGACACCGACGACGTCGGCGAGCTGGGCGGCGGTGGCAGCCCTGGCACCCGAGATCGACGTGGTGCTGGTCGAGGTCGTCCCGTCGTCGGCGCGGTGCAACAGCGTCACCGTCGACGCGTCGGCATCGACCTCGCTCGCGTCGAAGGCGAAGTCGAGACCGGTCAGTGTGAACCGTTCGAACGGGTTGCTGGTGGTGTACCCGGCATCGGCGAACGGGTCCGCCGCCCAGGCATCCGGGTCGCTCGTGCAGTCGGAGAGGGACGCCGGCGTGCAGGGCATCGGGTCGGTCACGCGGACGTACGAGGCGCGGGACGCGGAGCCGTTCCTGGCGGTGACCGTGACGTCGTTCGTCGGGTAGTCGCCCGGGTCGACGTCACCGCGGGCCGGGATGGTGACGGTGTCGTGTTCGGAGGCCTTGGTCACGCCGACGAGCGGCGGACGGTCGAGGATCACGAGGTCGTCGGATGCGGACGCGGTCTCCACGCCGTCGTCCGTCGTCGCGCTGACCTGCACGGTGTTCCGGATCGACCCCGCGGTGCTGAGGTCGTACTCGGTGGTGCCGTTCACCCAGCGGTCGCCGGCGTCCCCCGGCACCCGGAGGACGTTCCGCAGCTGCCAGGTGAGGTCGAACGGTCGCGGCGTGGTGCTGGTGGCGATACCGGAGCCCGGGACCGGCCGTGTCGGATCGGTGCTCGACGCTCGGGCGTCGTCGTTCGGGACGACGGTGATCCGGACGCCGGTCGTGACGGCGCTCTGGTCGGCGGAGAGCGTGTACCCGACGAAGCCGCTGCCGTCGACCCAGCCCGTGGCCGGTGCCGGGACCGTGGACCAGGTCCCGTCGCTGAACAGCTCGACGGACGCGACGGTGTCCCAGCGCCAGAGCGGGTCGACGCTCGTCGGCACCGGGGCGATCGCGCGGAGGTCGAACGCCTGGAACACGGTGTCGGCGGGGTCGTCCGCGTTGCCGGCCGGATCGGTGACGGTGATCGCCGAGGTGCCGGTCGTCCGGGCTCCCCACTGCAGGACCGTCCCGACCTGGGCACCGGACTGACTGTCGACGGTGGCACGGTCGGTGCTGAAGTCGGTGTCGGTCCACCGCTTCCCGGCGATGGTGCTGCCGTCGCCGGTGACCGACTCGATCGCGGCGTCGGCGTCGGCCTCGGCGGGGTCGCTGACGATGGTGGTGCCGCCGTCGACGCTGCCCTCGCCCTGCGCGGTGGCGTGGTTCGTGTAGGTGGTGGGTCCGGCGTCGGGGGTGCTCGTCGGGTCGCCGCCCCAGCGCTGGTCCGCCCGTGCCTGTGCGACGACGTTGGGTTGCACGGTGGTGCCCTGGGGGAAGCCGTCCGGGTCGGTGAACTCGAACCGGAGCCCGGTGACCTCGCCCTGCAGGTCCGCGGGGATCGTGCCGGAGAAGCTCGTCGGGCCGGTTGCCGGGAGGCCGTCGATCGGCAGGGGCTGCCACGTGTCGCCGTCGTCGGTCGTGTACTCGATGGTCAGCGTGGTGCCGGCGGGGACCTGCGTCGGCGCGATCGCGACCGGGTCGAACGCGTTCCAGAAGGAGCTCTGGTCGTGCGGCGTGGGTGCGACGTCCTCGACGGTGATCGTCGTCGGGGTGACGAACGCGGAGTCCGTGCTGGTGGTCGCCGGGAGCTGCGCCACGACCGTGCCCCCTGGTGCGATCGGTTCCTGCGGGCTGAGGGCCTTCGTCAGTGCGATCTCGATGTCCGGAGCGAACACGTCGAGGGGTGCGGACGCGGCGTCGTCCGCGGTCGCGTCGCCGTTGGTCACGACGGCGCGGGCGGCGTTCGTGGTCCGGAGTGTCCCGGCGTCGGCGGCGTCGGCGGCGGTGTCGATCCCGAACGGTGCCGTCGTCGTCGCGCCGGCGTCGACCGGACCGTCGTACACGAGCTCGAACCCGGTGACGAAGGTCCCCGCCGGCGCTGCGGGTGCGGGGGTGTCGCCGTCGGCGAACGGATCGGTCCGCGTCGTGCCGTCGCTGAAGTGCCAGACCACGTCGGCACCCGACGCGGTCGCGGGGTAGGTCAGCGGGCTCGTGAACCCGGCGAACGAGACGTCCTCGGTGAAGTAGTCGAGGTCGCTGATCCGCAGCTGCTCGACGGGGCCGTCCGAGGTGTTCGTCGCGGTGATGGTCCCGGCCGCCGATGCGCCGGCGGGGAGACGTGCCGGTGTGATGCTCTTCGTCACGTCCGCCGCCAGGGTCGTCGGGGTGACGGTGTGGTCGGCGGACGCGCTCTCGGTCGCCGGGTCCTGCCCGGGCACGGCGACGGTGGCGTCGGCGGTGTTGGTGAGCGTCCACCCGGCGCCGAGCGGGGCATCGGTGCCGCGTTCGGTCTCGCGCTGGGCGACGTCGACGTGCACGGCCGCGGCCGGGGCTCCCGGCGTGAGCACGGCGCCGCCGTCGCCGGTGAAGGTGTACCGGATGCCGGCGACGTCGCCGGGGTCGACCCCGGCGGGGAACGCCGCCGAGCCCGCCGGTCCTGGCGTCCCGGTCACCCAGTGGTACGTGCCGGTCGCGGGGTCGAGGACGTACGCGTCGACCTGCACCGCGGTGGCGCCCGCCGGCAGGGTGACGGTACCGGGTCCGGCGACGTCGACGTACCGGAAGGGGTTCGTGGCGGCGAGTGCCGTCGCGCCGTCCGCGGCGTCCGCCGGGTCCTGGACGACGATGGAGCTCGCCGGCGTGTTCGAGGTGTTCGTCGCGGAGAGGTCGACGGTGGACGTGACGCCGGGTGAGTACCGCTCGCTCGTGGGTGTCCAGCCCTTCGTCGTGTCGACGTCGACGGTGGTCGGTACGTCCACGGTGATCGTCGCGCCGCTCGACGTCGTCGCCGCGTTGTCGGCGGTGCCGGTGCCGGTGTTCGTGATCGGGGTGCCGTTGTACGCCCAGGTCGGGGGGAGGTCGTCGGGGACGCGGAGCGTCGCGGTGAGCGTGTAGGCCTGGCCGGCGGCGAGCCCCTGGGACCCGTCCGCGAGCGGCTGCACGAACTGGAGCGTGCCGACGCAGGGCGGATCGGCGGTGACGACGGTGGGCGGTGTGCCGCCACAGCCGGTGTGCGAGACGACCCAGTCCGGAGCGGCCGGCGGTGCCGGGTTCGGCGGGCTCGCGCTGAGGTCCACGATCGGGAACCCGGCGAGCTGCACCGGGATCGTGTCGTCGATCCGTGCGTTGACGCAGTCCGCGTCGTCGCAGCCGAGGCGGATGGTGAACGTGAACTCGTCACCGGGACCGACGGTCGCGCTCTTCCCGCCGTCCACCAGCTTGTTCACCTCGAGGGCTGCCGGATCGGCGGCGATCGCGGGGACGGCCGTCGTGGCGACGGCGCCGAGGGCGAGGAGCGCGACCGTGACGGCCGCGATCGTCGAGCGCAGTGCGTGGTTCCGGCGCATGGGTCCTCGTTCCTTGCGTGGTACGACCTCCGTGGTGCCGATCATCGTGCTGCGGTTCGGGCCGGGAGCCGCCACCCCGAACGGGTGAGGAACGGGATCTCACCCGCACTGGGTGGCCCGTGCCGAGCGCCGGACGAGCAGGCTCCCCACAGGACCGCGAGCTGGCGCCGACGCCGTGCTCGCCACGAACCGAGGAGGGCGCGATGCCGAAGGACAAGCCGAACATCCTGGTGATCTGGGGCGATGACATCGGGATCACGAACCTGAGCGCGTACAGCGACGGGCTGATGGGGTACCGCACGCCGAACATCGACCGGATCGCGGACGAGGGGATGCGGTTCACCGACTCGTACGGGGAGCAGAGCTGCACGGCGGGTCGCTCGTCGTTCATCACCGGGCAGAGTGTGTTCCGGACCGGGCTGAGCAAGGTCGGCATGCCCGGTGCCGACCTCGGGCTCCGCTTCGAGGACCCGACGATCGCCGAGGTCCTGAAGCCCCACGGGTACGCGACCGGCCAGTTCGGCAAGAACCACCTCGGCGACAAGAACGACTTCCTGCCG
Source organism: Curtobacterium sp. PhB130 (assembly GCF_003755165.1). Lineage (NCBI taxonomy): Bacteria > Bacillati > Actinomycetota > Actinomycetes > Micrococcales > Microbacteriaceae > Curtobacterium > Curtobacterium sp. PhB130. Next base: position 66,713 of record NZ_RKII01000011.1, read on the forward strand.
ACGGCGCACGGCTTCGACGAGTTCTACGGGAACCTCTACCACCTGAACGCGGAGGAGGAGCCGGAGTCCGCGAACTGGCCGTCGGTCGAGGAGTTCCCGGCGTTCAACGACCGCGCCCGTCCCCGCGGGGTGATCCACTCGTGGGCCACCGACGAGGACGACGACACCGTCGACGGCCGCTACGGCCGCCGGGGCAAGCAGCGCGTCGAGGACACCGGTCCGCTGACCAAGAAGCGGATGGAGCGGATCGACGAGGAGTTCGCGGACGCCGCGATGGACTTCATCGGACGTCAGGCCGAGTCCGAGACGCCGTTCTTCGTCTGGATGAACACCACCCACATGCACTTCCGGACCCACCCGAAGCCGGAGAGCATCGGGCAGGCGGGCCGCTGGCAGTCGACCTACCACGACACGATGATCGACCACGACCTGGTGGTCGGGTCGCTCCTCGACCAGCTCGACGAGCTCGGGATCGCGGACGACACGATCGTGATCTACTCCACGGACAACGGGCCGCACATGAACACCTGGCCGGACGCCGGCATGACCCCGTTCCGCAGCGAGAAGAACACGAACTGGGAGGGCGCCTTCCGCGTCCCGCAGATGATCCGCTGGCCCGGGCACATCGAGGCCGGGTCGATCTCGAACGCGATCATCCAGCACCACGACTGGTTCCCGACGTTCCTCGCCGCGGTCGGGGACACCACGACGGTCGACGAGCTCAAGGCCGGCAAGACCATCGGCGACCGCACCTACAAGGTGCACATCGACGGGTACGACTTCCTGCCGTACCTCACCGGTGCTGCGGAGAAGGGGCCGCGGCCGGGACTGGTGTACTTCTCCGACGACGGCGACGTCCTCGCGCTCCGGTTCGACAACTGGAAGGCCGTCTTCATGGAGCAGCGGGTCGCCGGCACCCTGCAGGTCTGGTTCGACCCGTTCGTCACGCTCCGCGTCCCGAAGCTCTACAACCTGCGGACGGACCCGTTCGAACGCGCGGACGTCACCTCGAACACGTACTTCGACTGGTTGTTCGAGAACGACTACCTGCTCCTCGCGGCGACGGCGCTGGTGACGGAGTTCCTCGACACGTTCGAGGAGTTCCCGCCCCGGCAGCGCGCGGCGACGTTCAGCATCGACCAGGCGGTCGACAAGCTGCAGTCGTTCCTGGCGGGCGACTGAGGATGCCGGCGAAGACCGTGACCCGCCACACCATCGCGATGGTCGGCATCGCCGGCGGGACGTTCACGATGGGCTCCGACGCGCACTACCCGGAGGAGGCCCCCGCTCGGCGGGTCACGGTCGACACCTTCGCGATCGCCCCGGAGCCCGTGACGAACCGGGAGTTCGCGGCGTTCACCCGGGCGACCGGGTACCGCACGGTGGCCGAGCGGCCGCTCGATCCCGCACTGTTCCCCGGCGCCCCGCCGGAGAACCTGCACGCCGGCTCCATGGTCTTCACCGGGACGAGCGGACCGGTGGACCTCCGGCACCTCAGCCAGTGGTGGGCGTGGACCCCCGGCGCGAACTGGCGTCGGCCGTTCGGCCCCGGCTCGACCATCGCGGACCGTGCCGACCACCCGGTCGTGCACGTGGCGCACGAGGACGCCGCTGCCTACGCCGACTGGGCGGGCGGTCGCCTGCCGACGGAGGCCGAGTGGGAGTACGCAGCGCGCGGCGGCCTCGACGGAGCCGAGTTCACGTGGGGGAACGACCCCGAGCGGCCGGGTGCGGCGGGGCCCCAGGGCGGCCCGCGTGCGAACTACTGGCACGGCGAGTTCCCCTGGCGCGCAGACCGCGGGTACGGCAGCACGATGCCGGTCGGGTCGTTCCCGCCGAACGGGTACGGCCTGCACGACACCGCGGGCAACGTGTGGGAGTGGACCAGCGACCCGTACGTCGAGCACGCCACCGCGCACGACTGCTGCGCGCCCGAGACCGACGAGCACGCAGGGGTCGAGCGCCGCGTGGTCAAGGGCGGCTCGTTCCTCTGCGCCGACAGCTACTGCCGCCGCTACCGACCGGCCGCCAGGCGGGGACAGGAGGTCGACACCGGGATGAGCCACATCGGCTTCCGCATCGCGGCCTGACGAGCGGCCTGACGAGCGGCCCGACGAGCGGCCCGACGAGCGGCCCGACGAGCGCCTGACGAGCGGCCTGACGAGCGGCCCGACGAGCCGCCCGACGAGCCGGCAAGCACGGCTCAGTCCAGCACGTCCCGCAGGTCGTACGCCGCCGGGACCTCGAGCTGCTCGAACCCGCACGAGCGCGCGTCGCGGTCCGGCCGCCACCGCTCGAACTGCACCGTGTGCCGGAACCGCGCGCCCTCCATCTGGTCGTAGCGGACCTCCAGCACCACCGACGGCTGCAGGCGGACGAAGGACGTGTCGCGACCCGACGAGAACCGCGCCCGTTCCCCGTCACCGGTGACGGGCCTCCCGTCCGCATCTCGGAGCACGACGGACTCGAGCTCGTCGACCAACTGGACCCGGCGCTTGTCCGAGAAGGCGGACACACCGCCCACCTGCCGCAGCTCCCCGTCGTCCCCGTACAGGCCGACGAGCAGCGAGCCGACGCCGGTGCCGCTCTTGTGGATGCGGTACCCGATCGCGACGACGTCGGCGGTGCGGTGGTGCTTCACCTTGAGCATCGAGCGCTTGCCCGGCTCGTACGGACGGGTCCGCGGCTTCGCGACCACACCGTCGAGTCCGGCTCCCTCGAACGTCGTCAGCCACTCGCGGGCCAGGTCGACGTCGAGCGTGGTCCGGGTGACGAACAGCGGGTCTTCGAGGTCCGCCGCCAGTGCCTCCAGCCGTGCCCGTCGCTCGTCGAACGGCAGGTCCGTCAGCTCGGCGCCGTCCGCCGCGAGCAGGTCGAACGCCACGAACTGCGCCGGCGTCTCCACGCTGAGCTTCGTGATCCGCGACTCCGCGGGGTGGATGCGCTGCGACAGCGCCTCCCAGTCCAGGCGCTCGTTCCCGGGCTCGCCGGAGCGCAGCACGACCTCGCCGTCGAGGACGACCGGGTGGTCCCGCCCGCCGAACTGGGCGCGGAACGCCGCGACGAGCTCGGGGAAGTACCGGGTGAGGGGCTTGGCGCCGCGGCTGCCGATCTCGACGTCGTCACCGTCGACGGTCACGATGCCGCGGAACCCGTCCCACTTCGGCTCGTAGCGCAGGCCGCCCTTCACGCTGTCGGGTTCCGGGACGTCCGGGACGGCCTTGGCGAGCATCGGTGCGATCTCCATGCGTCCTGTCTACGCGGTCACGCAGGTGCTCCGGTCGACACCGGCCGGGAGGCTCGGGTCGGCTCCGCCCCGCGGGTCGCGTCGTCGGGGCTCCGGTCAGCACCGCCCGGGTGGCCGCCGCCCGCCGGTCGCGTCGTTACAGTGGCCGGGTGACGACGCCCCCCGCAGCCCCCGCCCCGGAGCCGATCAGTCCCGTCCAGGCACGCGCGCTCGCCGAGGGGGTGCTCCCGCCGGTCGAGGAGGTCCGTCCGGGCATCTGGACCCTCGCGGTCCCGTTCCGGTTCGGCGTCCCGGACGCGACGCTCGTCTACGTGATCGAGGGCACCGACGGGGTGCTCACCCTGGTCGACCCCGGGTGGAGCGAGGACGGCTCGCTCGACGCGCTCTCCGAGGGGCTCCGGCAGATCGGCAGGTCGGTGTCCGACGTCGGGCTCGTCGCCGTCACACACCTGCACGCCGACCACCTCGGCGCGGCCGCCGCCGTCCGTCGTGCCTCCGGCGCCCGGATCGCGATGCACGGGCTCGAGGTCCGCGCGCTCGAGGACGAGCGTGCCGACGCCGCTCGGCACGAGGCCGACATCGCCACGTGGGGTGTGCCGCACGAGTTCCGGTCCGGCCTGAGCGACGCGTGGGGGATCGGTCGTCGGATCGGTCTCGGCGCGACGGAGCCGCCGTACGCGGACGTGTTCCTCGACGACGGCGACCTGCTGCCCGTGGCCGGCCGGTCGCTCCGGGCGATCTGGACGCCGGGGCACACCGCCGGGCACCTCTGCTTCCTCGACGAGCCCGACGGGCTGCTCTTCACCGGTGACCACGTCCTGCCGCGGATCAACTCCGGGATCGGCCTCGGGGGTCGCACCGCGTCGAACCCGCTCGGCGACTACCTGGCGTCGCTCGCGCGGCTCGACGGGTACGCGGCGCTCGAGGTCTGCCCGGGGCACGAGTACCGGTTCGCGGACGTGGTGTCGCGCGCGCGGATCCTCGTGCGGCACCGGGAGGAGCGGAGCCGGCACGTCGCCGAGGCCCTGGACGCCCTCGACGCACCGACGCTGTTCGCGGTGGCGTCCCGCGTGCCGTTCAGCGGCGGGATCGAGTCGATGCGGGGCTTCCTGCTCGCGAGCGCGCTGACGCAGACGGCGTTCCACGCGGACCTGCTCGGCCGCGCCGGCGAGATCCGCCCCGCCTGACTCCTCCACAGCCGCTGGCGGAGCGGCACTTCTCCACCGGTCATCGGTGTCGGTCTCGCGCGTTCGGCGGTCTTCGTAGCGTTGTCGTGACGGGCGCACATCTAGTGCTCCTTGATGGCAACGACAAGAGGGAATTGATACCGTGGCTCGAGCAGTGCGGCACCGGGACGTGACCACGTTCCTCCGGGCGAAGGGCTGGTGGCTCGATCGCATCAAGGGCAGCCACGAGGTGTGGTGTGGACCGCACGGCGACGGCCGGCTCGTGCTGCCACGACACAGAGAGATCAGTCCCGGCGTGGTCCGGCAGGTGGTGCAGCGTTTCCCGGACACCCCGGGGAGCTGGCGATGAACGGAGTGAGCATGGCGGTCTACGAAGCACGAGCGCACCGAGAAGGCCGCTGGTGGGCAATCGACATCCCGGCTGCCGGTGCAGCGACGCAGGCGCGGCGCGTGGCCGACGTGGCGTGGATGGCGCGCGAATGCGTCGCGTTGACGCTGGACGTCCCGGAGACGGATGTCGAGATCCACGTGTACTTCGACATCCCAGACGACACCCGGGCGAAGTGGGAGGTGTCGCGTCGGAAGGCCGAGGCGGCTCGGACCGAGGCCGCGGAAGCCGCCACCCTGGCGCGCGAGGTCGTTCGCGCCATGCGGGCCGACGGGTACACGTACGCCGAGACCGCATCGGTGCTCGGACTCTCACCGCAGCGCGTCCATCAGCTCGCGCACGCGTCCTGACGGACGGCCTACCACCCGCGGGTTCAGAGGGTGGTGGCGAGGCGCTCCAGGGTGGTCTTCGCGTCGGCGAACTCGGCGGCGGCGTGGTCGGCGAGCGGAGCCAGCTCCGGCAGCCGGTCGGCCAGGGTGGCACTGACGGTGACCGGGTACTGCCGCATCCCGAGCGCGGTCCCGAGGATCAGCTCGAGGACGGGGGAGCCGTGGTCCCAGTGCTCGGTCGGGGTCCCGGCGTCGTAGGTGGCACCGCGGCTGACGACGGTCACGACCGGGCGACCGGCCAGCGGCTGCACGTCGCCCGCAAGCACCCCGGGGACGTGGATCCGGTCGATCCAGGCCTTGAGGCTCGAGGGCACCGTGTAGTTGTACAGCGGAGCGCCGACCACGACGACGTCGGCAGCGAGCAGCTCGTCGATGACGTCCTGGCGGAGGGCCTCCGCCGCGGGGTCGACCGACTCCTCGGCGGTGCGGTCACCGGCGGCCCAGTGCAACGCCGAGGTCTCCAGGTGCGGCAGCGGCGACGTGTGCAGGTCGCGGACCACGACCGTGTACTCCGGACCCCGCGCGCGCCAGGCGTCGGCGAACGCGGCGGTCAGGGCGCGCGAGCGGGAGTGGCGGAGATCGGCGGAGGAGTCGACGTGCAGCAGCGTGGGCATGGTGCCAACGCTACCGACGCCGCCGGGCGCGGGTGCGGAACGAAACGGCCCCGCCGGACCACGTGCGTGGTCTGGCGGGGCCGAGTCGAGCCTCCCTGCGGTCAGTGCCGTCGGTCACTGCCGGCGGTCAGAGCCCGCGGTCAGCGCTGGGTGCGTCGACGCACCGCGCGGAGGCCGACGAGGCCGGCACCGGCGGCGAGCATCGCGAGCGCCCAGGGCAGGGCGCCGGTGGCGTCCGAACCCGTGTAGGCGAGCTGCTGCGTCTGGCCGCCGGACGTCGCGGTCGGCGTGACCGTGGCGACGGTGGTGGTCGCGGTCGGCACGACCGTGACGGCGAAGGAGACGGACTGGCCGTCCTCGGCCACCGTCAGGACGTGGGTCGACGCGTGCGGGAAGGTGACCTTGGACGTGAAGGTTTCCTCGTCCACGCTGATCTGGTCGGTGGCGTGGTCACTCGTGACCGTCGCCATCGGGTACTCGCCCTCGCCGTCCCAGTCGGTGGTCTGGTTGCCGTACTGGTCCACCGGGGAGCCGTCGACCCAGAGCGAACCGCCCTGCTTCACGGTGGGCTTGCCACCCGGGGTGATGGTCACGTCGTCGTTCTCGATGTCCGCGGGGATGTCGATCTGGACGACCTCGCCGGTCCAGTTGATGATCCAGGCGGTCGCGGGCTTGCCGTTCTCGAACAGGTCCTCGGGCGAGGTGTTGATCGCCTGGGCCAGCACGCCGACGGCGGCGGCGGGGTCGACGACGACCTCGACGTACTCGGTCGCGGTCGAGGTGCCGTTGCTCGCGACGACGGTGAAGTCGTAGGCGCTCGCCGTGGTCAGCGTGCCGCTCAGGGTGCCCGTCGTGGTGTCGAAGACGCTCTCGTACGGCAGGTACGACTCGGGGGAGTCGTCCGGGTCGCTCGGGTCGGCGCTCTCCGGGTCGGAGTAGCCGATCGAGTACGTCACGTCGCCGCTGCCCTCGGCGACCGCGAAGGACTCCTCGATGGTGTCGCCGGCGGTGACCTCGATGGTGCGGGGGGCGTCGTACGACGTCGCGCCGTCGTAGGCGACGTCCTGGGTGACCGCGGCCGTGGTGGCCGTGGCGGTGGCGTCGTCGGCGCCGGTGATCACGACGGTGATCGTCTTGCCGATGTCGGCCTTCGTGATCGTGTAGGAGGTCTTCGTCGAGACGGCCGGGCCGCCGTCGAGGGACCACGCGTAGGCGTAGGGGCCGTCGAGCTCGTCGGCGCTGGCCTCGAGGACGGTGCCGACCTTCGCGTCGCCCTTGATCGTCGCAGCGACGGGGGCGGGCGCCACGGCGGTGGTGGCGCCGCCGTCGGTGTCGGACGGGTCCGTGTCGGACGGGTTGGTGGTGCCGGTGGTGCCGGTACCCGAGCCGGTCGTCCCGTCGGTGCTCGTGTCGCCGGTGCCGGTGCCCGTGCCGGTGCCGGTGCCGGTGCCGGTGCCCGTGCCGGTGTCGGTGTCGCCGGTCCCCTCGGTGTTGCCCGCGGTGTTGCCTGCGTCGGAACCGTCGGTGCCCTGGCCGGACGAGTCACCAGCGGCCTGGTCGGACCCGGTGTTCGTCTGGTCGGCACCGGCACCGGCACCGGCACCGGCGTCGGGCTGGCCGTCCGTGGTGTCGTCGACGGAGGGAGCGCCGTCGAAGGTGCCCGCCGCGCCGCCGTCAGCGTCGGTGGGGTCGGCGGAGACGGACGACGCGGCGCCGGGATCGACGGCGTACGCCGCCGTCGCGGAGAAGACGCCGAGGCCGGTCGTCAGGCCGATGAGCGCGATGGTGGTGCCGACGGCGCAGGCGCGTCGGACGCCGGATGTGCTGCGGTGCACGGGTTCCCCCAGGGTGTTCAGGTCCGGTCACGGGACCGGATCATAAGAGTTCGCCGAGAATCCTCAGGCGTGATCGGATCGTACTGATACCCGCGCGCCCGCGGGGATCGCGTGACCGGAATGTGACCAGGGTTGGGGGTGCGACCTCAGGACCGGGAGGCCGAGGCCGCCTGCTCCAGTGCAGCCCGGAACGCCGTCACTGCCGGGGACTCGGCACTCGCCAGGCGCTGCGCCGTGAAGAGCGTCCGTCGGGCGGGGTCGGGCAGCTCCAGCAGCCGGCACGTGGTGGTGCGGCCGGCCCACACCAGGTCCGGCATCAGCGCGACCGCGTTCCCGGACTCGATCAGGCGGATCTGGGCCTGCAGGTCGGCGGTCTCGTACCGGACGTCGGGCTCGAAGCCCGCGCGGCGGCAGGTCTGCTCGGCGAAGTGGCGCGACGCGGCCCCGCGCGGCTCCATCACCCACGGCAGCCCCGCGGCCGACGCGAGCGAGTCGACCGGCCAGAGCGCGGTGTCGACCGGCGGCAGCGCGAGCCGCACCGGGTCCGTCGTCAGGTCGCGGTGGTCGAGCCCGGGGAAGCGCGGTGCGGCGTGTGCGGGGTACTGCTCGGCGACGACCATGTCGAAGTCCCGCGCCCAGGTCTCGTTGAGTGCGGTCTCCGGCTCGCGCTGCACCATCTCGACGCGGACGCCGGGGTGCTCGGTCGCCATGATCCGGAGCGCGGTCGGCATCAGTGCGAGCGCCGCCGACTGGAACACCGCGACCCGGATACGCCCCTGCACGCTGGTGAGCGTCGACTCCACGGACGCCTGTGCGCGGTCGAGCGTGTCGAGCACGTCGCCGGCCGCGGTCACGAGCACCTCGGCCTGCGGGGTGAGCTGCAGACGGCGCCCGGCCTTCCGGAGGAGCTGCACGCCGGCCTCGCGCTCGAGCACGGCGAGCTGCTGCGAGACGGCCGACGGGGTGAGGTTCGCGGCCTCGGCGACGGCGGCCACGGTGCCCCGGATCGAGAGCTCGCGGAGGAGCACCAGGCGGCGGACGTCGAGCATGGGGAAAGCGTAGTTCAACTGCACGGTATGCGTCAGAACAATTCGCTTCCGCTACCGAAACCGCAGACGACACACTGATCCCATGACCGACGTCCAGCCGCGCTCCGACGCAGCCTCCTCGACCGACCACGACGACCTCGCCGACGCGTCCGTCGCCCTCGTGCGCCAGTGGCTGGCCGAGGCCGAGACGTACCCCGTCGACGGCTCCGCGAAGCAGCTCGCCGGCGTGCTGGCCGACCCGAAGGGCCTGGCGTTCGCGGTCGGCTTCGTCGACGGCGTCGTCCGTCCGGAGGACCTCGGCGTCGCCGCGCGCAAGCTGCGCGCCATCGCGCCGGACGCTCCCGGGTTCCTGCCCAGCGCGCTCCGCGGCCTGGTGCGGCTCGGTGGCGGACTGGCACCGAGCCTCCCGTCGGTCGTCGTCCCCATCGCCCGACGCGTGCTGCGGAACATGGTCGGCCACCTCATCGTCGACGCGACCGACGCGAAGCTCGGTCCGGCCATCGCGAAGATCCGTCAGGACGGCGTCCGGCTCAACGTGAACCTGCTCGGCGAGGCCGTGCTCGGCGAAGGCGAGGCCGCCCGCCGGCTCGAGGGCACCCACAAGCTGCTGGCACGGGACGACGTCGACTACGTGTCGATCAAGGTCTCCTCGACGGTGCACCCGCACTCGCCGTGGGCGTTCGACCACGCCGTCACCGACATCGTCGACAAGCTCCGCCCACTGTTCCAGCGTGCAGCGGACTCGTCGCCGAAGAAGTTCATCAACCTCGACATGGAGGAGTTCAAGGACCTCGACCTCACCATCGCGGTCTTCACCCGGCTCCTCGACGAGCCGGCGTTCCTCGAGCTCGAGGCGGGCATCGTCCTGCAGGCGTACCTGCCCGACGCGCTCTCCGCGATGCAGCACCTGCAGGAGTGGTCGGCCGGCCGCCGTGCCCGCGGGGGCGCCGGCATCAAGGTCCGGCTCGTGAAGGGCGCGAACCTGCCGATGGAGCAGGTCGAGGCGTCCGTGCACGGCTGGCCGCTCGCCACCTGGCACTCCAAGCAGGACTCGGACACGAACTACAAGCGGGTGCTCGACTGGGCGCTCACCCCCTCCCGCGTCGCCAACGTCCGCGTCGGCGTCGCCGGCCACAACCTGTTCGACGTCGCACACGCGTGGCTCCTCGCCGGAGCGCGCGGCGTCCGCGACGGCATCGAGTTCGAGATGCTGCTCGGCATGGCCCAGGGCCAGGCAGCCGCGGTCCGCCGCACGGTGGGGTCGCTCCTGCTCTACACGCCGGTCGTGCACCCGGGCGAGTTCGACGTCGCGATCGCGTACCTGATCCGCCGGCTCGAAGAAGGGGCGTCGCAGGACAACTTCATGTCCGCGGTGTTCTCGCTGCAGTCCTCGCCGCCGCTCTTCGCCCGCGAGGAGTCCCGGTTCCGCGCGTCCCTCGCACCGCTGGCGCAGCCCGGCGGTCTCGACGCTCCGGCGTCGCACCGCGTCGCGGACCGCTACGCGGCCGTCGGCCGGCCCACGCCCGGCCACTTCGAGAACACGCCGGACAGCGACCCCTCGGTCGCGGCGGTCCGGTCGTGGGGTGCCGCGATCACCGCCCGGGTCGCGTCCTCGACGCTCGGCGAATCGGGCGTCCGGGAGGCTCGTCTCTCGTCCGAGTCGCAGCTCACGTCCGTCCTGGAACGCGTCCAGAGCGCCGGCGCGGTCTGGGGGACCTGGTCCGGTGCCGCGCGCGGCGCGGTGCTGCACGCCGTCGGCGATGCACTCGAGGCGAACCGCGCCGCCCTCATCGAGGTGATGGCCGCCGAGACCGGGAAGACGATCGACCAGGCCGACCCCGAGGTGTCCGAGGCGATCGACTTCGCGCACTTCTACGGTGACCTCGCCGCCTCCCTCGACGACGTCGACGGTGCGGCGTTCTCGCCCGCCCGCCTGACGCTCGTCGCGCCGCCGTGGAACTTCCCCGTCGCGATCCCGGCCGGGTCGACGCTCGCCGCGCTGGCCGCCGGGTCCGCCGTCGTGCTGAAGCCCGCGCCGCCGGCTGCGCGCTGCGGTGCGGTGCTGGCGTCGGTCATGTCGACCGCGTTCGACGCCCTCGGCGCTCCCGCTGACGTGCTCGCGTTCGTCGACGTCGAGGAATCGACCCTGGGCACCGCGCTCGTCGCGTCGCCGCTCGTCGACCGGGTGATCCTCACCGGTGCGTACGAGACCGCCGCGCTGTTCCGCTCCTTCCGTCAGGACCTGCCGCTCCTCGCCGAGACCTCCGGCAAGAACGCGATCATCGTCACGCCGTCGTCGGACCTCGACCTCGCCGTGAAGGACGTCGTCGCGTCGGCGTTCGGCCACGCCGGGCAGAAGTGCTCCGCGGCGTCGCTCGTCGTGCTCGTCGGGTCCGTCGCGAAGTCGCGTCGGTTCCACTCGCAGCTGATCGACGCGGTGTCCTCGCTGACCGTCGGGTACCCGTCGGACCCGACGTCCCAGATGGGGCCGGTCGTGGAACCCGCTGCGGGCAAGCTCCTCGACGGGCTGACGACGCTGGAGCCCGGCCAGAGCTGGGCCGTGCAGCCCCGTCGTCTCGACGAGTCCGGCAAGCTCTGGAGCCCCGGTGTCCGCGGCGGCGTGCAGCGTGGTTCGGACTTCCACAAGACGGAGTACTTCGGCCCGGTCCTCGGCGTCATGACCGCGTCGTCGCTGGACGAGGCGATCGACATCGTCAACGAGGTCGACTACGGCCTCACCTCGGGGCTGCACTCGCTCGACCCGTCCGAGATCGGCACGTGGCTCTCCCGCATCGACGCCGGCAACCTCTACGTGAACCGCGGCATCACCGGGGCGATCGTCCGCCGGCAGCCGTTCGGCGGGTGGAAGAAGTCCGCCGTGGGGGCCGGCACCAAGGCCGGTGGCGTGAACTACCTGTTCGGACTCGGGTCCTGGGCTCCCGCTGCTGCGACCGCCGGGGCTCCCGTCTCCGCGCCGGTGTCGTCGTTCGTGCGGGCCTCCGGGATCTCGTCGGCGTCGCTGTCGCGGGCGATCGCGTCCGACGAGCTCGCGTGGACGTCGTTGTTCGGCGTGGCGACCGACGTGTCGGCGCTGTCGGCGGAGCGGAACATCGCGCGGTACCTGCCGTACCCGGGGGTGCACGTGCGGTTGGGGTCGGTTGCGTCCTCGTCTGCTTCGTCTGTGTCTGTGTCTTCGTCTGCGTCTGCGTCTTCGTCTTTGTCGGTCGAGTCGCTCGTCCGGGTCGTCGCGGCTGCGCTCCGTGCTGGGACGACGATCGACGTCTCGTCGGCCGGTCCCGTGCCGCCGGCGATCGCCGCGCTGCCGAACGTCCGGTCGGTCGTGTCGTCGGAGTCCGACGAGGCGTTCGGAGCCCGGGTGGCCGCTGGGCCGTCGACCCGCGTGCGGCTCATCGGCGGATCCGCATCGGCGCTGTACTCGGCCGTGGACGGGCGCCCCGACGTCGCGGTCTACGCGGAGCCGGTGACCGAGGCCGGGCGCCTCGAGATGCTCCCGTTCCTCCGCGAGCAGGCGGTGTCGATCACGGCGCACCGCTTCGGCACGCCGAACCACCTGACGGACGCGCTGCTCTAGCGCGCTGCGGCGGCTGCGCGGCCGCCGCGCGGCGGCTGCCGGTGGCCCGCACAACCAAAGTCAGCTCGCACCACGGGATCCCGTGGTGCGAGCTGCTTTCGGTTGTGCGGCGTCCCGTGTGTCCGGTCTCCGCGCGGAGTCGGGTGCCTCCGAGGTCGTGGGCGTTGTGTCGGTTGGGGCGCCGGGGTCCGGCGTCCGTCCGACCACGGAGGAACACCACCATGACCGAACCGATCGCACGCCCGACCGCACTCGCCCACGTGCGGGTCACCGTGACCGACATCGCCCGGAGCAAGGCGTTCTACCAGCAGCTGCTCGGCGCCGATCCGGTGATCGACTTCAGCGACCAGGTGGACGAGCCGGGCATCCGTGACGACCGCGAGCGCTTCTACGGCGGCTGCGTGTTCCAGCTCGGCGACCAGGTGTTCGGCCTGCGGCCGGTCGCTCCCGCCGGGCAGCGGTTCGACCCGGACACCGTCGGGCTCGACCACGTCAGCTTCGTCGTCGGCTCCGTCGACGAGCTGCACGAGGCCGCCGCCCGACTCGATGCCGCCGGGGTCGAGCACGGCGAGGTCACGGAGCTCGGCCAGGCCGGCATGACGATCCTGTCCGTGCAGGACCCCGACGACATCAACCTCGAGTTCGCGGCGCTGAGCAGCTAGGCGCGCCCCCGGGGCACGCTTCGCGCCCCGCCACGGACATCGCGCCCCACCACACCGGGGTGCGATGTCCGTGTGGGGGCGCGACGTCGCAGGGGTCAGGCGTCGACGGCGACCATCGTGCCCTCGACGAGGGTGCGGAGGTCCGTCGGCAGGGGGATCGGGCGGCGGGCGCCCTCGCGGTCGATGATGACGTGTGCGAACTCGCCCGTCGCGAGCAGGGCGCCGTCGGACTGCCGGAACAGGCCGAACTCCCACGAGAGGCTCGTGTTCCCGAGGTGCTTCGACCGCATCCCGACGTCGATGACGTCGGGCCACACAGCGGACTCGACGAACCGGCAGCTCGACGACACCAGCACGGCGATCCACTCGGACGAGAACGGGTCGAGGCCGGCCTGCTCCCGGAACCAGTACGTCGCGGCGTTGTCCATCGCGCTGTAGTAGATCGTGTTGTTCACGTGCCCGAACATGTCGTTGTCGTTCCATCGGGTGGGGTAGGTGCGGCGGAACGGGTACTCGTCGATGGTCATCGGTCTCCGATCGGTTTCCCTCATCCTCTCGGAGAAAGGTCGAGCCCTTCGTCAGCCCACGCCATCACGGCCGGGTCGTGTGTGGCCACGACGATCGCAGCGCCGGCATCTCGGAGTTCCGAAAGCCGTGTGAGGACGTCCGCGCCGGTGGTGACGTCGAGTGCAGCGGTGGGCTCGTCCGCGAACACGACCGGCGGCCGACGAATGAAGAGCCGTGCGAGTGCGAGTCGCTGACGTTCACCGCCGCTCAGCGTGTGCGTCCGTGCTCCCTCGGGCAGGTCGAGTCCGACGGACGACAGTGCGGCACGCCGGAGAAGCGCTCGATCCGGTCGCTTCGTCGACGACCCGATGAACGCGACATCGAGGTTCCGCCGGACTGACCAGTTGTCCTCCAGTGCACCGTTCTGGAACAGATGACCGATCGTCGATCGGTACAACGCCGAGCGCTGTCTCCCGCGGTCGTTCGTCACATCGTGACCGCCGATCTCGATCGTGCCGGTGTCGAGCGGCGACAGGAGCCCGAGGCAGCGCAGGAGCGTCGACTTCCCGCTCCCGCTCGGCCCGGTGATCGCGAGCGAGCTGCCGTCGTGCACGACGAACGTGACATCGGACCACAGCGGTGTCCCTCCGTGCGACTTGCTGATCGACGTCGCTCGGATGAGTTCGTTGCTCATCGGAGTTCCTCCTCGTGAAGCCGCCGGACGATCGTGACCGACACGAACAGGATGTCGATCGCCGCACTCGCGAACACCGCGGGCGCGCTTGCCTGTGGCCCGGTGACGATGAGCGCCACGGTCGATGCGGTGATGACCGTCGCCGGGAGTGCGAGGGCCGGGGCCGAGGCGACGGAGAGCCGGCGGCCGTGGAGAAGCCCGATCATCGTGCGGCGACTCCGGATCATCCTGACCGCGCGACCGGTGAGCGCAGCGGACCACAGCAGCACGAGGAGGACCACGACGAGCGCCGCGACCGCGTGCCGGAGTCCGCGGTCGATCACGGCGGATCGGTAGGTCACGAAGTCCCGCAGCGGCTCGATCGTGGCGACCATGCGGGTCAGCCCGTGCGCCGCCACGTCCGAACGAAGCGCTGCTTCGTCGGTGAACACGATCTCACCGGTCGTCATGTTCGCAGTCAGGTAGTTCTCCGACATGGAGACCGTCGCAGCCGGCAGGACGGCGATGACGGGGGACTCGAGCGTGCTGGTGGCGGCGATGTCGTCCGTCGCGTAGTCGAACACCCTGCCGTCATCGACGTGGACTTCGTCGATGTCGATCCTGGTGGGGACGGCTCCGGGATCGGTCGAGTTCTCGCGTTGGAACACCAGGAAGTCCCGCCACGCTCGACGCTCGGCACCCGTCAGCCGGACGCCCTCCGGGACGAGCAGGGTGAGCGCCTCGGGTTCGAGCTGATCGGGCGTCACCCGGCTGCCCCCGGGGGAACGGACGGGCTGCTCGCGCAGGTACTGCGCGTTCACGATGAGCACGTTGCCGGCGTCCGGATCGTGGCTCCTCAGATCCGGCGAGATCGGATGGTCGGCGAGGATCGCGGATCCCGCGGCGTCGAGCCGCTCGTACACGCCGGCGAGGTCGACCTCTGCCGCATCCAACTCGGTCAACGACGACTCGAACGTCATCCGGACGTCGTCGAGCGATGTGCGCCACGTGCCGCGCTCCGACGAGTCGTGTCGCGCGAGCTCGACGCTGCTCCACGCGGTGGCCGCAGCCCCGGACGCCAGCGCGAGGGCGACGACGTTGCCGACCATCGCGATGGTGAGCAGGGTGCGCCACGGACGCCCGCCGGCGATGCTCCGCACGATGGAGCCAGCGGGGATCACCGCCGTGGCGAGCGTCACGAACGCCATGAACACCGAGGACGCGACGATGCCGATACCCGCGGCGAAGACGAACGTCCCGAGTCGAGCCCCACCGTTGACGATCGTGAGCACCGTGGCAGCGACGCCGATGCCGACGAAACCGCAGGCGACGGCGCGTGCGGCGATCGCCGCGGCGTCGAGGTTCGCCGATCGCAGGACGCCACGGCCGTGCGCGGCAGCGATCGCAACGGCGTTGCGGCGGGACGCCTGCCACCCCGCGACACCGATGGCCACCGAGATCACGAGACACCCCGCGAGCGGGATCGCGGGTACCTCGCTGACGACCCAGAGTGAGACGAAGAAGGGAGACAGCGGGTTGACCGTGACCGCGACACCTGCGTCGCTCAACGATGATGCGAACGCCCGGGCGGACGCGCTGCCGGCATCGGTGGCGTACATCCCGTTGATCCGGTTGTCCGGCAGGTCCGCGAGCGGCCGGAAGCTGGTGACGAGCGTCGGGTCGAACCCCGCGACATCGTGGTCGAGGGAGCCGAATCCGCGCGCGGCTCCGCGGTTCGTGACGTACTCCGAGCGCCTGACACCGGTGCCGGAGTCCGTTCGCAATTCCTTCACGACGGTCATGTCGTGCTCGGTGGCGGCGTCGTGCACGAGTCGCTGGAAGGCGCCGTCGTTCGAGGCGTCGGCGTTCCAGACGGTGATGACGTCGGTGGAACCGGCGGGGGCGAGGTCGTCGATGACGGCCGTGACGAGGAACGCGAGCCCGATGACGAGCGCGACGCTCCCCGCGATGAGTGTCCGGAGCATGTCGATGCAGTGGCCTCCCGGATCGTCAGCCGATCCGGGAGGCGCGTCCTGATCGGCCTACTTGACGAACCGGTAGTAGGCGTTGTTGCCCGCGAAGGTCTTCGTGATGGATGACTTCGCCGTCGCACCCCCGAGGGTGTCCCTGCTCCGCGAGACCTGTCCCCGACCGTTCTGGACCGATGATCCGTGCTTCCGCGAGGCGTGGTAGAAGTTCGAGAACGCGGTGTTGTTCGGGCCGTTCGTTCCGTACGTCCACGATCCGCCGCCTTCCGGTGAGACGGAGTAGTTCGGCGTGATGGTGCCGACAGACGGGATGGCCATCCCGTGTTCCTCGAGCACTGTGTTCGTGGTCGTCGTCGTGCCCGGAGTCGCGTTTGCGGCGGTCGGCACCGCGAGCGCACCCGCTGCGACGAGAGCGGCTGCAGCTGTGATGATGCGAATGTGCATGGTTCCCCCATCAGTTGGCGTCATCGCTGACGCGGACGGACCCCCTGGTCCGTCATGGGAAACGTAGCAGATTGAATGTATCCGCTGGTACTTCAGATGCGCAGGAGGTACTCGAACGCGGCTCGGGCCCGGACGGGGTCGGGGGTCTCGCCGGAGATCAGGTCGGCGTACGTGAAGGACTCGGAGATCCGGACGAGCAGCCGGGCGAGCTCCTCGGCGGACAATGGCGCCGGGTCGAACTCGCCGGACATCTGCTCGGCCTCGACCATGGTGCTCACCACGCTGACGAGCCGGCTCTGCACGTCACTCGACGAGGTGGTGAGGAGCCGCAGTGCCCGGGCGGGCTCCCGCGTCAGGAACGCGCGGAAGTACGGCGCCACGATGAGGTCCGCGGTGAACCGGTCGAGCACGTCGACGATGCGTGCGGCTCCGACGGATCCTGCGGCGTCGGCAGCTCGGGCGGCGCCGTCGAGCGTCGGCACCGCCAGGGACCAGAGGATCTCGGAGAGCAGCCGGTCACGGTTCCCCACCCACCGGAACAAGGACGTGCGGTCCACGCCGAGCGATGCGGCCAACGCGCCCATGTCGATCCGTTCGCCGGCGATGAAGGTGTGGCGGGCCTCCTGGAAGGCGCGCACAGCGGAATCCGACGTCCTCATCGCGTTCCTCCCTTGCAACGTTTCCGAGAATGATGCATCGTGGTTCCCATGTCAACGTCGACGCCCACGACCACCCTGCTCGAATCCGACTTCTACGGGTTCGCGCTGCAGCTCTCCGACCAGGAGCGTGCGTCGATCGGGCGACTCCGGGAGTACCTCGAGCGCGAGGTCGCGCCCATCGCCGACGACTACTGGGCTCGTGCGGAGTTCCCGATGCAGGTCATCGCGCCGCTCGCGGAGCTCGGCATGTACGGGCCGGGTGTCCCGCTCGTGCGGCAGTTCGAGAACTCCGCCGTGTACCGCGGGTGGGCGGCGCTCGAGCTCGGCCGGGTCGACGCCAGCGTCGCCACCTTCATCGGCGTGCAGTCCGGCCTCGCGATGAACTCGATCGCGGTCGCCGGCAGCGAGGAACAACAGCGCGAGTGGCTGCCCCGCATGGCAGCGGGCGAGCTCATCGGCGCGTTCGGCCTCACCGAGCCGTACTCCGGCAGCGACTCCGCGAAGGGCCTCCGGACCACGGCGCGCCGTGAGGGGGACGAGTGGGTCCTCGACGGCGAGAAGCGCTGGATCGGCAACGCCACGTTCGCCGACGTCGTGGTGATCTGGGCGAAGGACGTCGCCGACGGGCAGGTCAAGGGCTTCCTCGTCACGACCGACACCCCGGGCTTCACCGCCACGAAGATCGAGGACAAGATCGCGCTCCGCGGCGTGCAGAACGCCGACATCGTGATGACGGACGTGCGCGTCCCCGAGTCCCGCCGGCTCCAGCGGGCGAACTCGTTCCGCGCGACCGCCGAGGTCCTCCGCCTGACCCGCACCGAGGTGGCCTGGCAGGCCATCGGCATCGCGGTCGGCGCCTACGAGGCCGCACTGTCCTACGCCAGGGAGCGGATCCAGTTCGGCAAGCCGATCGCCGCGCACCAGCTCGTGCAGGACCTCCTCGTGAAGTCGCTCGCGAACATCACCGCGTCGATCGCCCTCTGCACGCAGGCGTCGGCGATGCAGGACGCCGGCGCCGGAGGGGACGAGCACTCCGCGCTGGCGAAGGCGTTCGCGACGGCGAAGATGCGTGAGACCGTCGCCTGGTGCCGTGAGGTGCAGGGCGGCAACGGCATCGTGCTCGACAAGGGCGTTGCCCGGTTCTTCGCGGACGCCGAGGCGATCTACTCCTACGAGGGCACCCGCGAGGTGAACACCCTCATCGTCGGCCGCGCCATCACGGGCCAGGCTGCCTTCGTGTAGTCGGCAGCCCGACCCGGAACGACGGTGTCGACGTCGTCCGACAGCGGTGCTGTCGTTCGGGGTCGGGCCAGCCGCCCTCAGCCGAGCAATGTCGGACGCTCCCAGTCGTCGCCGAGGACGTGCTGCCCGAGGAACGCGAACACCGTCTGGTACCAGACCACCGCGTGCTGCGGCTTCAGCACCCAGTGGTTCTCGTCCGGGAAGTACAGGAACCGGTGCGGCATCGAGCCGTCCGCCGCCGCATGGTGCTCCGCCAGATCCGACCAGAGCCGGAGTCCTTCACCGATGGGCACTCGGTAGTCCTTGTCGCCGTGGATGACGAGCATCGGGGAGACGATGTCCGCCACGAAGCGGTGCGGGTCGTTCTCGTGCATGCCGTCGGCGTCGAAGATCGAGGACCAGTACTCTGGCGCGTCCGTGGTGCCGTTGAACTGCTCGAGCGCCCACAGCGAGGCGTGGGTGACGACGGCCCGGAACCGGTCGGTGTGCCCGGCGACCCAGTTCGCCATGTACCCGCCGAACGAGCCGCCCATCGCGCCCGTCCGGGTCTCGTCGATGTCGTCCCGCGCGACGACGGCGTCGGTGATCGCCATGAGATCGGTGTACGGCGCCTGCCCCCACGCGTTCCACCCGCGGTTCACGAAGTCGAGCCCGTAGCCGGTGGAGAGGGCCGGATCGGGCAGCAGGACCGCGTACCCCTTCGCCGCCGCGAGCATCGGGTTCCACCGCCACGACCACTGGTTCCAGGAGTTCAGCGGCCCGCCGTGGATCCAGAGCAGGAACGGGTGCGGCCCGTCGCCCTCCGGCAGCACGAGCCACCCGCGGATGCGCGCGCCGTCGGCCGCGACCGTCTCGACTTCTTCCAGGTGGGCGGGCACCTCCGGCAGGGGCGCCGGCGTCGCGAGCGGGGTCACCGTGCCGTCCGTCGCGATCCGGACGGGGTGCAGCGGCGCCGCCCAGGAGGCTCGGAGCGCCACGACCACGCCCGTCGCCGCCGACACACGGAGGCTCGAGTACGCCCAGTCGTCGTCCGTCAGCTGCTCGACGGCTGCGCCGTCGAGGGGGATCCGGAAGACCGGCGCGCGGCCGTCCTGGTCGGCGGTCGCGAGGACCGCGGTGTCGTCCGCCGCGAACACGAGTTCGCTCGGCCAGCGGTCCCAGTCGGTGGCGATGCGGTGCGCATCCGAGCCGTCGATCGACGCCGTCCAGACTTCTTGCTGGTGCGCGCCCGCTGGGGTCGAGCGAACCGTCCGGACCCAGGCGAGCGTGCGGCCGTCGTGGCTGAGGGCCGGCATCTCGTGGTCGACGCCGTCGTCGTCGAAGAGCACCGTCCGCGCACCGGTCGCGACGTCGACGGTCACGATGGCGGAACGCTGGCCCCGGCTCTCCTTGACCCCGACCTGCAGCACGAGCGTGGCGCCGTCCGGGGTGAGCGCGCCGTCGACGTGGTCGAGGGTCCGCCCCGGCGCCGGCGTGAGGTCGGTCGGCGCGGGCAGGTGCGCGGGGTAGGAGTCGTCGTCGGTCTTCGGCGCTGCCCCGGTCGGGTCGGACAGCGCCGTGAGGTCGATGCCGAGCACGTGGGTCTGGTCGGGGCCGAGGTCGTGGTCCCAGAACCGCACGGGGGAGCTCTCGTGCAGGATCGCCTGCACCTTCTTGTCCTTGCGCTGTTTCCGGAGCTCGGCATCGCGCGCGATCGCCCCGTCGGGATCGCCGGCGGACGCCGCGGGCAGGAGGTCGGCGGTGACGGCGACCACGTCAGCAGCGCTGGCCGTCGCGAGGACGCCACCCGTGCCTCCAGACAGGCGGGTGACGGGACGTGCCTCACCACCAGCGGCAGGCAGGATCCAGAGCTGCGGGGCGTCGCTGTCGGCGGCGTCCGCGTCGGGGCGACCCGAGACGAACAGCAGGTCGCCCTGCCGGGTGAAGGCGATGCCGGACTCGCCCTTCGCCGAGCGGGTGAGCCGCACCGGCTCGCCGTCGCCGGTCGCCGGGACGGACCAGACGGCGCGCCGGTACCCGGTGGCGTCCGGATCCAGCGTGCTGACCGTCAGGGCGACACGACCACCGTCCGGGCTCAGCGCGATCCCGTCCACACGGGGGAGGGCGATGTACTGGTCGAGGTCCGAGAACGGGGTCGTCATGCCTCCACTATGCCCAGAAGTCCACGATCTGGGAGGCGATTGCCGAGGCCTGTGCAGAACCTGCCTCGGCTGACGGGCGCTGTGTGGAGAGCGAGAGCGAGTTCGTGCCGAAGGCCTGCTGCGACGCGCTGTCGGCGACGACGACCTCGACCGAGGAACCGCCTGCGCGGAGGGACTCGACGGCCTGGTCGAGCCACGGCCCGAGCGGCGACGGCGCCTCGGGACCGCAGGCGATGACGAGCACCCGCTCGTACCCGGCAGCGACGTCGGAGTTCGTCCCGGAGCGGACGCCGCCGTCGATGTACGGGCGGCCCTCGACGGTGACCGGCGACCAGACGAGGGGGACGGAGCAGCTCGCCGCGACCGCACGGGGGAGCGGGATGCCGTCCGCCGCGGTGAGCACGCGGAAGGAGCCGTCGGTGGCGTCGACCGTCGTGATCGCCAGCGGCGCTGCCGGCCACTCGGTGGACGGCAGGGTCTCGGTGAACGTCGCCACGCGCTCGTCGTCGGTCTGCCCGGTGGTCACGGCCTGCGCTGCGTGGCCGAGGCGGGCGCGGCCGTCCTGCTCGGAGGTCATGCCGACGAGTGCCTGGCCGAACCGCTCCTGCATCGCCTCGGCGTCGATGACGGCAGGTTCCTCGTAGGTCGTCGCGAGCGGGGAGATCTGCTGCTCGTAGGCCTCCCGCACGCCACCGTGCCGGACGAAGGTCCCGACGACGCTGCCGGCGCTCGTGCCGATCACGAGGTCCGCGGCGCCGAGGTCGACGCCCGCTTCCTCGAGAGTGGCGAGGACCCCCAGCTCCCAGGCGATGCCGGCGACCCCGCCGCCTCCGAGGACGATCGCTCGGGTTCCGGCGGCGGGCGTGGCGAGTTGGGTCATGCACCATGCTTACCAGCCCGGTCGGGCGTGCTGTGCTCAGCCGGCAGCGGGGCGGGGTGTCGGTGCCGACGCCATCGCTCCGAGGGCGTGGAGCTTCCGGCCGAGCTCGAACCGGCGTTCGTCCCGGACGTGGACCAGGTAGTCGGCGTGGACGAGTGCGTGCAGGAGCCGGTACGCGGTCGGGAGGGGGAAGCCCAGGGCCTCGGAGACCTCCTTGGCGGTGGCGCTGCCGCGCTCGGCGACGACCTCGAGGATGGCCAGCGTCTTCGCGACGGTGTGCACGCTCGAGTCGCGTGGTGTCTTCGTCGGCGCGGATGGTGATGCGGTGGGGGCGGCGAGCCGTGTCGCGGCGGGCGTCGCAGCCCGTGTCGCGGTGTTCGTCGAGGTGGTCGTCGCGCCGCGCATCGCGCGGGGTGTCGCGGCGGGGTGGAGCGGATCGTCACTGATGCGCATTGGACGATGGTCCTCCCATCGCACCCGTTGTGGCAATGGCGTCGTCGGTGGTCGGCCGTAGCGTCGGGGTGTGATCGAGGGGAACGAGCGGGGACGCCGCACGCACTACCGGGACATCGCGCTGCCCGTCGTGGCCGCCGCGGTGCCCACGGCCGCGTTCCAGGTGCCCAACATCGTCGGAGCACCCACCGCCCGGGTCGCCCTCATCGTCGCCGCGCTCGTGGTGTTCGTCGTCGTCGTGGTGTGGCAGGTGGCCCGGGCCCGACGCAACGCCACGGTGCGCGCTGCCGCCGAGGAAGCCGGGGCCACCGCGCTCGCCGCGAACGAGGTCGCGGTGCAGTACGGCTTCGGCCAGATCGCCACGCGGCTCACCCGGTTCGCGGCGCACGAGCCCGCCGTCCGACGGACCGAACTCGGGGCGTTCGCCGACCGGGCCGCCGCGGCGCTGGCCTTCTACCTGCTGCCGCACGTCCCCGACGTCCGGGCGAACGTCTACCTGCTCTCGAAGCGGCTCGACGCGCTCGAGCCGATCGGGCACGGGGGAGCGGGTGACACGGCCGGGACCTTCCGCGCGGGCACGCCGTACGGCGACCGGAACCTCGAGTGGGTGCTGGACGGCGGAGCGCCGCGCGTGGTCGGCGACCGGGAGTCCGACGTCGACGCTGTGGACGACGCGCCGGACTTCGACCCGCGGTACCGGTCCTACGTCGCGGTCGTCATCCGGGGAGAGGGCTACTCGTTCGGCATGCTCACGGTGGACTGCCCGACGCCGGGGGCGTTCACGGACCTCGACGTCCGGAACGTCGGTGTCGTCGCGCAGTACGTCGCCGTGGCGTGCACGCTGACGTTCCCGGCACGGCGCCGGAGCGTGAGCGAGCCGGCGGCCGTGTGAGCGTCGGTGCGCCGCGTTCGTGACGGCTGTCGGACGCCGGTCGTACGCTGACGGCATGACGAGCGTGCACCCGACGACGCCGCTGTTCGGCCGGGCTCCCATCCGTGTGGTGGAGCGTCGCGCGCCTGCGGGCGGTGGGGGCTTCGCGACGGGTGCCGTGGACGTTTCCGACGCCTCGGACGCCGACTACGAGGACCCGCGCGTCATCGCGGCGAACCTCGAGCGGGCGCTCCGTGCAGCCCGCGCGCGGCTCACGCGCCGCGCGCGCTGAGGCGGGCCGCTCCCGCGGCGCCGCCGCGCCGGCGGCGCCGCCGCGCCGGCGGCGCCGCCGCGCTCGCGGCGCCGGTGCGCCGCCATGCCGCTGTGCCGCGGGCCGCCGCGCCGCTGCGCCGCTGTGCCGCGGGCCGGTGCGCCGCAGCGCCGCCGTAGCGCTGCGCCGCTGCGGCGGCGCCGCAGGCCGGCCGGTTGGTCCGGCCGGTGGCGTCCGCCGGGGCTGCGAATCGCGCCCCGGTACGAACATCGCGCCTCGGTGTGACGGGGCGCGACATCTGCAGCGGAGCGCAACCGGCGACCGCGACGCCGCACAACCGAAAGCACACCGAACCACCGATTTCCGTGGTTCGGCGCGACTTTGGTTGTGCGGAACCAAGCGGCACCGCCGCCCCGCGCCCGCGCAGCCGCCTGGCCGCGCCGCCCGCGCCGCCCCCTACGCCGCCGCCAGCGCGCGCCGCGCCGCCCCCTACGCCGCCTGCACGTCGATCAGCACCTTGCCCACGGCGTCCCCCTCGACCGCGTCGTGCGCCGCCGCCGTGTCCGCCAGGTCGAACCGGGTGAGCGGCAGCCCCGCGTCCACCCCCACGGGCAGCACCCCGTCGTGCAGTGCCTCGGTGATGTCCTCGGCCGCGGCGGCGAGGGCCTCGTCCCCGATCGTGTAGAGCAGCAGGAACTGGTACCGCGCGTTCACGCTCATGTTCGGCCGGATCGGCAGCGATGCCGAGTCGCCCCCGTTGTTCGCGTAGATCGACACGACGCCGTGGTTCGCGAGCACCTCGGCGACGAGGTCGGCGTTCTGCGGGATGGACACCTCGACGACGATGTCGACGCCGTCCGGGGCGATGGACCGGATCGCCGCGGCGGTGTCCCCGGCGCGGTAGTTCACGGTGTGGTGGGCGCCGGCGGCGGTGGCCAGCGCGGCCTTCTCGTCGGAGCTGATCGTGGAGATCACCGTCGCACCGGCCCACCGCGCGAGCTGGATCGCAGCGTGGCCGACGGCACCGGCACCACCGGCGACGAGGACCGTCATCCCGTCGAGTGCGCCGGGTCCGAGGCGCGCCGGGCCCTCCTCGTGCGTGGTCAGCGCCCGGTGCGCGGTCATCGCGGGGACGCCGAGCGAGGCGCCGACGTCGAACGAGATCCCGTCGGGCAGCGGGACGACGCGGGACGCCGGGACGACGGTGCACTCCTGCGCGGTCCCGGTGGGACGCTGCGCCGCGGACATGAACAGCCACACGCGGTCCCCGACGGCGAACTCGTCGACGCCGGGCCCGACGGCGTCGACCACGCCGGCGCCGTCCTGGTTCGGGGTGATCTCCGGGAACGGCAGGCCGTCGCCGTAGGTGCCGCCGGCGCGGGCCTTCCAGTCGGTGGGGTTCACGCCGGACACGACGACGCGGACGCGGACCTCACCGGTGCCGGGTTCCTGCACGTCGCGGTCGACGAGGGAGAGGACGGACGAGTCACCGGGCTGGGAGTAGACGATCGATCGCATGCGCCCCACGCAACCACGCGCACCCCGGAGCCGGGTCAGCGAGCCGCGCGGACCCCGGAGCCGGGTCAGCGTGCCGCGTCGTACTCCTGGCGTGACACGGCGACCGCGTCCATGTGCGAGGTGGCCCAGTCCTCGAGCGGCTCCAGCACGCGGCGGAGCGACCGGCCGGCGTCGGTGAGCTCGTACTCGACGTGCGGCGGGATCTCGGGGAACACCGTGCGCGTGACGAGGCCGTCGCGTTCCAGCGCCCGGAGCGTCTGCGTGAGCATCTTCTGGGAGACACCCTGCACTGCGGCCGCGATCGCGGAGTACCGATGGGGACCGGATGCCAGGGTGCCGATCGTCAGGACGCTCCACCGCTCGCCGATGCGGTCGAGGAGCTGTCGGGACGGGCAGTCCGCGGCGTAGGGGCTGTACTCGAGCGCAGTCATGGGTCCTCCGGGAGCCGAGAGTCACGCACCGCGAGGTGCCTACTTACCGAGAGAGAGTAACGCCCTTAAGGTGAGTCAAGCAAGCACGCACCACCACGAGAGGAACACACACATGTCCACCATCGTCGTCTTCGGAGGCACCGGGTACGCCGGCTCCGCCATCACCCGCGAAGCCCTGTCCCGTGGCCACCAGGTCGTCGCCGTCGCCCGCGACACCTCGAAGCTCGAGGCCGCCGAGGGTCTGACGCCCGCACAGGGTGACGCGTTCGACGCCGACTTCGTCGCCGAGGTCACGAAGGGCGCCGACGTCATCGTCGTCGCGCTGCACGCGGTCCAGGCCGACGGCAGCGAGCTCAAGGACCGGTTCCAGCCGTTCGTCGACGCCGCCGCGGCGGCCGGTGCACGCCTCGGCATCGTCGGTGGCGCCGGTTCGCTGCTCGTCGCCGAGGGCGGTCCGCACCTGTTCGACACGGCCGAGTTCCCGGACGCGTTCAAGGGAGAGGCGAAGAGCCACGCGCAGATCCTCGAGGCGCTCCGCACCGCCGACACCGAGGTCGACTGGTTCTACGTCAGCCCCGCAGCCGCCTTCGGCAGCTACAACCCCGGCGAGCGTCGCGGCACGTACCGCACCACCGACGAGGTCCTGCTCACCGACGCCGACGGCAACTCGGACATCTCCGGCGATGACTTCGCGATCGCGTTCGTCGACGAGATCGAGACGCCGGCGCACCACCGCGCGCGTTTCGGCGTCGCGTACTGACGCACCTCGCACAACCGAAAGCACCCCGAACCGCGGACTCCCGTGGTTCGGGGTGCTTTCCGTTGTGCGGGACCACGCCGCGCCGCAGGGTGCGAGCGATCACCGGGAGCGACCCACAGGATGGTCGCGACCACGGCCGGACGGGAGGCTCGGTGCGGGCCCGCACCGAGCCTCCCGTCCGTCAGCGGTGACCGACGATCGCCGGGAGCGGCATGTGGTGCCGCATCCGGACCGCCAGGTGGAAGCCGCCTCGGCGGGCGAGGACCAGGCCGATGACGGCCGCCGCCGCGGCCGGCACGCCGCCGGCGACCATCATCCCGACGTGCGCGCCGAAGTGGTCGACGACCTGGCCCATGAGCGGCCCGCCGATGGCCTGTCCGCCGAGCAGCACCAGGATGTAGAGCGACATCACGCGGCCGCGGATCGCCGTGTTCGAGGACAGCTGCACGAGCGAGTTGGACGCCGTCTGGAACAGCAGCTGCGACATCCCGACCGCGACGAGCATCACGGTGAACGGGGCGATCACCGGGATCGAGCCGGAGATCACGAGCAGGATCCCGGTCCAGAACACCCCGCCGACGATCGTCCGCAGCCGGACCACCGCCCGTCGGGTCGACAGCAGGGCGCCGACGAGGGCACCGACCGCGACCGCGGAGTTGAACAGGCCGTAGCCGCCTGCGCCGACGTCGTACACCTGCGAGGCGAACGCGGAGAGCAGCACCGGCATCGTCAGCGCGAAGACCGAGAAGAACGCCACGAGGATGACCGGCACGATGATGGTCGGCTTCCCGACGGCGTAGCGGAGCCCCTCGACGAGCTGCCCCTTGCCGCGTGGGGTCGCGGGTGTCCGGTGGAGCTCCGAGACCTTCAGGAACCCGAGCGTCACGACCACCGCGGCGCAGGCGATCGCATTCACCCCGAACGACCACCCCGCCCCGACGGCGACGAGCAGCGCACCGGAGAGTGCCGGGCCGATCATCCCGCCGAGCTGGAACACCGACGAGTTCACGCTGATCGCGTTCCGCAGGTGCTCGTGGCCGACGATCTCGGTGACGAACACCTGGCGTGCCGGGTTGTCGATGACGGTGACCATGCCGACCACGAAGGCGATCGCCCAGATGTGCCACGCCTGGACCACCCCCGACAGCGTCAGCACCGCGAGGAGCGCGGAGAGCAGCGCGAAGGCGCCCTGCGTGATCATCATCAGTGCACGCTTGGAGAACCGGTCGACGATCACGCCGCCGAACAGCCCGAAGAAGAGCATCGGCGCGAACTGGCACGCGACGGTGATGCCGACCTGCGCGACCGAGCCGGTGAGCTGCAGGACGAGCCAGTCCTGCGCGATGCGCTGCATCCAGCCGGCCGTCATCGCGACGAGGTTCGTCGCCGTGAACAGGCGGAAGTTCGGGACCGACAGTGCGATGAGCGTGTGTCGCCACGGCGGTCTGGTGGCCTGGATCGGGAGCGGTTCGGTGGGCGGGTAGAGGGTCGTCGATGACGCGCTCACGGTGGGGTTCTCCGGCGGTCGAGGGCGGAATCGGTACCCCATCGAAACTACTTGGCGCGGAGCCATTCGATACCCCTATGGTGGCTATCAGTCCATTGCGATCCCGAATGGGCCCGGACGACGGTCGAAGGAGACCCGTGCTCGATCCCGTGCTGCTCCAGACCTTCCTCGCCGTCGCCGAGACGCAGAGCTTCACACAGGCCGGGGCCCGCCTCGGCATCAGCCAGCCGACGGTGTCCCAGCACGTCAGGCGCCTCGAGACCGCGGTGTCCCGGACCCTCGTCGCGCGGGACACCCGCGGCGTCTCCCTGACGGACAACGGCGACGCGATGGCCGGGTTCGCGCGGACGATCCTCGCGGCGCACGCCACCGCCGACGCCTACTTCTCCGGATCGGCCACGCGCGGCCGGCTCCGGTTCGGCGCGGCCGACGACCTCGCGATCACCCAGCTGCCGCGGATCCTCCGGGACTTCCGGCGGCTGCACCCGCAGGTCAACCTCGAGCTGACGGTCAACCAGTCGTCACCGCTCCTGCGCCGGGTGCACGCGGGGCAGCTCGACCTCGTGTTCATCAAGCAGACGGCGGGGGAGTCCGCCGAGGGCACCCGCGTGGCGACGGACCAGATGGTGTGGATGGCCCAGGACGGCATCGCGGTGGAGCGTGACGAACCGGTGCCGCTCATCGCGTACCAGGCGCCGAGCATCAGCCGGCAGATGGCGATCGACGCGCTCGAGGCCGCCGGCCGCACCTGGCGCATCACCTGCAACACGCGTGACGTGAACGGGGTGCTCGCGGCGGTCCGTGCGGGCATCGGCGTCGCGGTGTTCCCGCACTCGCTGATCCCGGCCGACCTGGTGAAGGTGTCGCAGCGGCTGGGGCTGCCGGACCTGCCGGCCGTCGACTACGTGCTCATCGCGAACCCGACGGTGCAGCGGGAACCGATCGACGCCCTGACGAACGCGATCCTGTCCCGCGGGGTCGTCCGCGCGGTCTGAGCCGCGCGGCCGCGCGGTCGGGCGTGGCCGGGCGTGCGGTCTCCGCAGCATCGAGTGCGCAGTAGTCGCGCCGGAATCCCGCTTCGGGAGCAACGTCTGCGCACTCGACAGGCCGTGGCCGTGGCCGATGCCGGCGCCGTGGCCGTCGCCGTCGGCCCCGCAGTCGAGTGCGCAGCAGTCGCGCACGAATCCGGCTTCGGCAGCAACGTCTGCGCACTCAACCGGCGGGCCGAGGCCCGGCCGGGGGCCGGCGAGGCGGGGCCCGGCCCGCAGCGCGTCAGGGCGCGAGCGTGGGGACGACGCCGGCGCCGGTGAGGTCGGGGAGCGTCACGCCGGCCATCGGCAGCGCCGCACTCGCGACGGCCCAGAGCAGCACCAGCGTGCCGACCGTGCCGAGCACCGCCCCGAGGAGCGCGACCAGCCGCTGCCACGTCGCCGCGCGGTTCCGCAGCGTCGCGAACGAGCACACGAGCGCGATCACGCCGAGTGCGAGTCCGACGGCATGCACGGTTCCGGGAGCGGTGAACCACCACGCCGCGAGACCCAGCGTCGCGAGTGCCGCGACCGCGCCGAGCACGCCTCCCGGGGTGGCCCCGAGCGCGCGCCGTGCGGGAGCAGACGGTGCGGGAGCAGCGGTCTGGGCCCACGCCGCCGGTCCCGGACCGACGCGCCAGCGGCGGGCCGGCCGTGCCGGTGGGGAGAGGCTGGGGTCGGCCTCGGCAGGAGCGGTCGCGTCCGCCTCGGGCTGCGTCGGGAGCGCCCGGGTCGCGGTGGTGGGCGGTGCGGCGAGCACCGCGTCGAAGGACGGCGCCGGAGCAGGAGCAGGCGTGGGCGGCACCAGACCCTGCTGGTGCGCGAACCGGGCGGGCGTCCGGTAGCCGACGGGTCCGGTCGGCTCGGGTTCGGTGCCCTCGACGACGACGTGCTCGAGGCCGGGGACCGAGAACCGCGGCTGTCCGGCGCGGGGGACCACGGGGCCGGACGGCGCGGGGACGGGAGCGGGTGCCGACGCGGCCGCTGCGACGAGTGCCGGGGCGTCGACGGGGGAGACCGGTGCGGGAGCCGAGGCGCCGGTGACCCGGTCGAACGGGGTCGTGTGCACGACGGGCGACATCGGGGCCGGTGGGAGGAGTGCCTCGGTCGGCGGGTAGTCGGGGACCACGGCGTCCGGGTCGAGTGCGTGCTGCGCGGCCGGACCGGGAGCGCTGCCCGGAGTCGGGACGCTGCCGGGCGTGACCCGGGGTGCCCTGGACTCGATCGTCTCCGGGCCGGGAGCGGACGGGACGGGCGTGGGGCGAGCCTCCAGGCCGGTGCCGGACGTGTCGACCGAGCCGACCGCGCCGTCGACCGAGCCGGCCGCGCCGTCGACCGGGCCGACCGCGCCGTCGACGAAGGGGGCCGTGACCCACGCCGGAACGGGCCGACGGGGTCGATCGGAATCGTGCATGCGATGCGACGCCACGTGCGCTGCTCCCTCCGTGTACTGATCCATCGTCAGTTGTAACGGCAACGCGTCGACCGGATGCAGCCCCAGTTCCGGGGTGATCGGTACGGTCGACGCATGGCAGTCATCGAACACCGTCCACTCGGCCCCTCCGGGCTCGTCGTCTCCACCGTCGGCCTCGGCTGCAACAACTTCGGCCGGGTCGGCACGGCGACCGAGACGCAGGAGGGCACCGACGCCGTCGTGCACGCCGCACTCGACGCCGGCGTCACCCTCCTCGACACCGCCGACATCTACGGCGGGACCCCCGGCCAGTCCGAGTCGATGCTCGGGAAGGCGATCGCCGGTCGTCGTGACGAGGTCGTCCTCGCGACGAAGTTCGGCATGGACATGCACGGCGTCAACGGGCCGGACTGGGACGTCCGCGGCTCCCGCCGGTACGTGCGGCTCGCCGTGGAGTCGTCGCTGCAGCGCCTCGGGACGGACTGGATCGACCTGTACCAGATGCACCGCCCGGACCCGGTGACGCCGATCGAGGAGACCCTGTCGGTCCTCGACGACCTGGTCCGCGAGGGCAAGATCCGCTACATCGGGCACTCGAACTTCGCCGGGTGGCAGGTCGCCGAGGCCGAGCTGACCGCGTCGATCGCCGGCACCACGGCGTTCGTGTCGGCGCAGAACGAGTACAGCCCGCTGTCCCGCGGGGTCGAGGCCGAGGTGCTGCCGGCGGTCCGTGCGTACGCGCTCGGGTTCCTGCCGTTCTTCCCGCTCTACAACGGCCTCCTCAGCGGCAAGTACACGCGCGAGGGCGGCCCGGCTGACGGGCGTCTGTCGAAGCTCAAGCCGGAGCTGCTCGAGAGCGCTCCGTGGGACGCGCTCGAGGAGTACCAGCGGTTCTGCGACGAGCGCGACGTCACGATGCTGCAGGCGACGTTCGCCTGGCTCCTGGCGCAGCCGGGGCTGACGAGCGTGATCGCCGGGGCGACGAAGCCCGAGCAGATCGTGCAGAACGTCGAGGCCGGCACCACGTGGGTGCCGAGCGAGGACGACCTCGCCGAGATGACGGTCATCTTCGACGAGGCCTGAGCGCGACCGGGCGTGCCCTCGCACGCCCGGCGCTCGGCTCACATGTCGCGGTAGCGCTTCGCGTCCGCCACGGCGAGCTCGAGGTCGAGCGCCGCGTACGGCTTGACGTAGCCGGGGGTGTCTCGCTGGATGCGCCATCCCTCGGCGAGCGGGCCGATGTCGACCGCGTCGAAGCCGAACTCGTCGAGGAGGTCCGCGACGGTCCGCTTCGCGTCGGCGGCGTCGCCCGCCACGATGAGTGCACGGCGTCCCTCGGTGCCGCGCGGGGAGCCCGCCGTGGTGAGGTCCGCCGCCGCGATGTGGTTGAACGCCTTGACCACCTTCGCACCGGGCAGGTGGTCCTGCAGCAGCTCCGCGGTGGTCGTCGTCTCGTCGTCGAGCGCGGCGATGTGGCCGTCGCGCTGCGGGTAGTAGTTGTTCGTGTCGATGACGACCTTGCCGACGAGCGGCTCGACGGGGATCGTCTCGATCGCGGCGAGCGGCGTGGTGACCACGACCAGGTCACCCGCTGCGGCGGCCTCGTCACGGGTGACGGCACGTGCGTGCTCGCCGAGCTCGGACACGAGGTCCTGCAGGGTCTCCGGACCGCGGGAGTTCGCGATCGCCACGTCGTAGCCGTTCCGGACGGCGAGCCGTGCGAGCTGCGATCCGATGTTGCCTGCGCCGATGATGCCGATCGTCGTGATGTCCTCAGTTGTCATGGTCACCACACAACGCCGTGCCGCTTGGTGCATTCCGAGGCATGATGGCGACATGGCACACGAGTTCCGCGACGAGGCCGACCAGAGCCGGTACGCGATGTACGTCGACGGTGAACTCGTGAGCGTGCTCGACTACCGCGAGAACGTCGATGCCGTCGCGTTCCCGCACACGTACACCGTGCCGAAGCACCGCGGGCACGGCTACGCCGCGGAACTCGTCGCGTACGCCGTCGGCGACGTCGAGGCGAAGAACGACAAGCGCATCGTCCCGATGTGCTGGTTCGTCGGCACCTGGTTCGACGAACACCCCGAGAAGGCACCACTGCTCAGCCGCAACGTCGCGGACTGAGAAACCGAGGAGGCACCACCGTGCGACAGATCGTCCCCTTCATCTGGTTCGACGGGCAGGCCGAGGAAGCCGCCACCTTCTACACCTCCGTCATCCCCGACTCGTCCGTGCAGAACGTGCAGCGGCTGCCCGACGGCACCACGATGGTCGTCGAGTTCGTCCTCGGCGGGAAGCCCTACCGCGCGATGAACGCCGGCCCCGGCCACCCGCACTCGGATGCGATCTCGTTCCAGATCGACGTCGACGACCAGGACGAGCTGGACCGGATCTGGGACGCGTTCCTCGACGCGGGTGGCACACCGTCGATGTGCGGGTGGCTCACCGACGCGTGGGGGGTGTCGTGGCAGGTCACCCCGGCGAACTGGGGCGAGCTGATGAGCGCCGGCGGCGACCCGGAGGGCCGGGCGCGGGCCTTCGACGCGATGATGCGCATGGTGAAGCTCGACATCCCCGCGCTGGAAGCCGCGATCCGCGGGGAGTAGCCGGTCCGGCGACCCCGCCGGTATGGTGACCGGCAGATCAACACCGCCGTCGACCCGTGGGGGAGCGGCAGAAATGGCTGGAGGCACGATGGACCACCCGAGGTCCGACGTCCGCAACGCTGACATCGGACGCGCCTACACCGAGCTCTCACGCATCACCCGCCGCGCGAGCATCCGCGCCCGCGGAACCGAGTCCGTGCTCAGCGTCGTCGACCAGTCCCTCGTCGACTTCATCGTCCAGCACGAGGGCTGCATGGCGATCGACATCGCCCGGTACCTCCGCCTGAACCGTTCGACGATCTCCCGGCAGCTGTCCGGGCTCCTCGCGGCGGGGCTCATCCGCACGACCGACGGCGGCACCGGCAACGCCAAGCCGCTCGCGGCGACGGAAGCCGGGTGCGCCGCGCTCGAACGGTCCGTGCAGCTGCACCGTGACGCGCTCGACGAGCGGATCGCGAGCTGGTCGGACGACGACATCGCACTGCTCGCGGGGCTGCTCGAACGGCTCGGCGCCTCGGACGAGGCCGGACTCCCGATGCCGAACGGCGCGAACCGCCAGCCCGGGTCCGAGTGACCACGTCGCTCGTCCTGCTCTCGGACACGCACCTGCCGAGGCGCGCGAAGGACCTGCCGGCAGCGCTCTGGGCCGACATCGACGCCGCGGACCTCGTGGTGCACGCGGGGGACTGGGTGGACCTGGCGACGCTCGACGCGATCGAGGCCAGGAGCGCGGCGTTCGTCGGCGTCCGGGGGAACAACGACGGCCCGGAGTTCGACGACCGCCTGCCCCTCGTCGCCCGCTTCGAGGTCGAGGGGCTGCGCTTCGCGCTCGTGCACGAGACCGGTGCCGCGACCGGTCGCGAGCGGCGGGCGGCGGCGGAGTACCCGGACGTCGACGTGCTCGTGTTCGGGCACTCGCACATCCCGTGGGACACGACGGCCCCGGGTGGGCTGCGACTGCTCAACCCGGGGTCGCCGACGGACCGACGGCGTCAGCCCGACTGCACCTGGATGCGCTGCACGGTGTCCGACGGAGCACTCGACGTCGCGCTGGTCCGGCTGGCCCCGGGAACGGCGGCGCCGACCACCGAGCCGTCACCGGGAAGCGCGGAGCCGACCGCCGCGGAGCCGACCACCGAGCCGCCGACGACCGCGCCCCCGAGCTCGTAGGGCATCCGGAAGAACGCCAGCTCCCACCGCGTGGAGTCCCGGAACGCCCGCGCCATCGCACCCCGCACCGCCGGACCCGCCGCCCGCGCCAGCGTCTCCACGTGCGCCGTGGCCGCGGCACTCGACGCCGCGAACCCGGGGTCCCCGTACGCCGTGATCCAGTCCGCGTACGGGTGGCCGACCGGGGCGACCCCGAGCTGCGACCCGACCCAGGCGTACACCCGGAAGCACGGAAGGACCGCTGCGGCGAGGACCGCGGCCTCGCCGGAGTCCGCGGCCGCCCGCAGGTGCGCGAGGTACCCGGCGCACGTGGGGTGCACGGGGTCGTCGGCGTGCGTGCCGGCGAGGCGCCGGTGGTGCAGGCTCGCCGCCTCGTCGGCGCAGCCGGCAGCGGCCGCCGCCCAGAACGCCGCGGCCTCGGACCCTGCGGCTGCAGCACGACCGACCGCGGCGAGGTGCCCCTCGTACGCCCGCAGGTAGTGCACGTCCTGCGCCAGGTACCCCGCGAACACGTCGGGCTCGAGCGTGCCGTCGGCCATCCGCACGAGGAAGGGCGCCCGGATGGTCTCGTCGAGCACCGCCCGCACGTCGTCCCACCACACGTCCGTGTACCGGGGCTCCGGCAGGGCCGCCCGGAGCTGTGCGCCGTGGTCGACCGGCCCGTTGCCGCTCCCGACCTCGAGTGCGTCCGCCCCGCGGAGCGCCGCCGTCAACCAGTCCTTCGCCACGCCGACCGCGAGCTCCCAGTCGCCGTGCCGCGCCGCCAGGGTCGCGATCGCGCTCGAGAGCGAGCACCCGGTGCCGTGCGTGTTCGCGGTGTCGACGCGCGGTGCGGAGAACACCCGCGCGGTGCCGTCCGGCGCGACGAGCACGTCGTCCGAGGTCGGCCCCGCCGCGTGCCCGCCCTTCGCGAGCACCAGGACGTCCCACCGCGCCGCGACCGCCCGAGCGGCATCGAGCGGATCCGGGGCCGCAGCGCCGGCCAGCCCGGCCGACCCCGCCGATCCGCCCGGCCCCGCCAGCCCCGCCAGCACCGCGAGCTCGGCCCGGTTCGGCGTCACGAGGTCCGCCAACACCAGCAGCTCGGTCATCGCCTGCTCGGCGTCGGCGTCGAGCAGCCGGTCACCACTCGTCGCCACCATCACCGGGTCCACGACCACGACCGGCGGCCGGTTCGTGCGGAGCCAGTCGGTCACCTCACGGACGGCGGCTGCGGTGGCGAGCATCCCGGTCTTCACCGCGTCCACGACGACGTCGTCCGACACGGCGTCGAGCTGGTCGCGCAGGACGCGCACGTCCGGCACGTGCACCGACCGCACGCCGTGCGTGTTCTGCGCGACGACGGCCGTCACGACCGCCATGCCGTACCCGTCGTGCGCCGCGATCGACTTCAGGTCGGCCTGCAGCCCGGCGCCGCCGGTCGGGTCGGTCCCGGCGATGCTCAGCACGCGCACCGGCCCGCTCATCGCGCGGCTCCGGTCGACCCGGTCTGGAGGCCCGCCACGCGCCCGTCACGTACCGTCGCGGCGCCGACACGGCCGGCCCCCGAGCCCGCCCACGCCGCCACGTAGGCTGCGGCCGCCGACCCCGGGTCGGACGCCGCGCAGATCCCGGACACCACGGCGATGCCCGCCGCACCGGCCGCGTGCAGGGGCGCGACGTCGTCCAGGTCCACTCCGCCGATCGCGACGCACGGCAGATCCGTCGCTGCCGCGAGCCTCGCGATCCCCTCGTGCCCGAGCGCCGGCGGGTGGTCCGGCTTCGTCGACGTGGGGTGCACGACCCCGACGCCGAGCAGGTCGACCGTCCCGCGGGGGAGCCGCTCGAGGGCAGCGAGGTGCGCCGGGGTGTTCGCCGTCAGACCGACGTGTGCGTCCGGCCCGAGGAGCGCCCGCGCCGCCGACACCGGCACGTCGGACTGCCCGAGGTGCACCCCCGCGACCCGGTGCCCGGCGTGCCGAGCGGCCAGGGCGACGTCGAGCCGGTCGTCCACGACGACCTCCGCCCGGTCCCCGACGGCATCAGCGACCGCACCGGTCAGTGCGAGGAGGTCCCGCGCACTCGCCTGCTTGTCCCGCACCTGCACGATCCGGACCCCGGCGTGCACGGCCGCCCGGACGACGCCGAGCACCCCGAGCCCGTGCCGGTCGCAGAGCACGGGGTCGGTGACGAGGTAGACGCCGAGGTCCCTCATGCCGCCGTCTCCTCGCTGATGCGTGCCTCGCGGACCACGTCCTCCGGGGTCAGCGACGCGAGCCGGTCCAGGAACAGCGGCTGGAACGTCCCCGGACCCCCGGCGTCCCGCGCAGCCAGTTCGGCCGCGATCGTGTGCACGGCGGTCCCGGCGACGGCGGCGGCGACCGGGTCGCCGGGACTCACCGACGCGAACGCGGCGATCACCGCCCCGAGCGCGCAGCCGCCGCCGGTGATCCGGGTGAGGAGCTCCGTGCCGTTCGCGACCTGGACCGGTGCGACGGAGCCGCCCTGGGCACTCGACCCGACCACGAGGTCGACGGGACCGGACACCGCCACCGCGCCCACGAGCCTCCCGGCGGTCGCATCGACGGCGGACGCACGCGCGTCATCGGTGCCGGCCGTGCTGTCCACCCCGCGCCCACCGTCGGAGGAGCCGAGCAGGGCGAGGACCTCCGACGCGTTGCCCCGCAGCACGGTCGGACGGAGCGCCAGCAGGTCGCGGGCCAGTGCGGTGCGCACCGGCAGCGATCCGACCGCGACCGGGTCGAGGACCCACGGGGTCCCCGACTCGGCGGCAGCCGCGGCCGCCTCGAGCGACGCCGTCCGCGGCTCGGCGTGCGGGGTGCCGGTGTTCACCAGGAGCGCGTCGGCGATCCGGGCGAACGGACCGGCCTCGGTCGGCACGTCGACCATCGCAGCCGAGGCGCCGAGCGCCAGCAGCACGTTCGCCGTGACGTTCTGCACCACCGTGTTCGTGATGCACTGCACCAGGGGACTCCTGGCCCTGACGGCCTCGAGGAGTTCGGCGGTGCGTTCAGCCCGTGCGGGCGCAGCGGTTTCCATGGACGATCCCTTCGCGAGTACGAGCTCGAGCAGGTTCGACGGGTGTGATCTCAGCCGCTGGATGCGGCACCCCGTGTCTCGATCAGCACCGTACACGACGCCCGCGGTCACATGACGGCCCGCCCACGGGCGCGTGTGGAAGGGTGGGAGCGTGCCCGATGCCCTGCCTCCCGGTCCGCCGCCCGGCCCCCGCGACCCCGGCGACGCCTGGGCGTACGGACCCGACGGCACCAAGGCGTGGGGCGTGTTCGGCGCCGCCGGACTCCTCGTCGACGACGGCCACGGACGGGTGCTCCTGCAGCACCGCGTCGAGTGGAGCCACCACGGCGGCACCTGGGGCATCCCGGGCGGCGCACGCCACCAGCACGAGGACGCGGTCACCGGCGCGCTCCGCGAATCAGCGGAGGAAGCCGGCGTCCCGCTCGACGGGGTCGACCTCCGGCACACGTCCGTGCTCGACCTCGGGTACTGGACCTACACGACCGTCGTCGGACGGGCGAGCACGCCGTTCGAACCGGTGATCAGCGACCGGGAGAGCCTCGCGCTGTCCTGGATCCCGCTCGCCGAGGTCGACACGCTGCCGCTGCACCCGGGCTTCGGAGCATCGTGGCCCGCGCTCCGCGACGCGATCGGCACCACGCCGCACGTCGTCGTCGACGCGGCGAACGTCGTCGGGAGCGTGCCCGACGGGTGGTGGAAGGACCGGGCGGGGGCTGCCGGGCGGCTGCTGTCGCAGGTGACGGCGCTCGCCGCGGTGGGGCTGCCCGCCGACGCGCTGGGGCTCGGGTTCACGCAGTGGTGGCCGCGGTGGACCGTGGTGCTCGAGGGCGCGGCGGTCGCTGCTGCCGGCGGGGACGAGGGCCTCGTCTCGGTGGAACGCGCGTCGGGGTCCGGGGACGACGCGATCGTCGCCGCTGCCGCAGCGGCACTCGACGCCGGGCACGCGCCGGTCGTCGTCGTGACGGCGGACCGGGAGCTGCGGGAGCGGGTGTCGGCGCTCGGCGCCGACGCATCCACGCGCGGCCCGAGCTGGCTCCGCGACCGGCTGTAGCGCGCTGCGCGCCGCGCCGCGCTGCGCGCCCGCGCCCGGCGCCGCGCCTACGCGCCCGGGATGTGCCGGCGCGACGACACCAGCACGCCGCCCCACGACACGAGCCCGAGCGCCACGATGACGGCGAGGACGACCGGCAGCGCCACGACGCCCGCCACCGCCGCGATGACCGCCGGCGCCAGGAACCCCGCGTACGCCGCCGCGTAGAACACCCCGGTCAACCCGGCGAGGTCCCGCGGCCCCGCGATCCGCTGCACCTCGAGCAGCGACGACACGAGCCCGAAGCCGATCCCGACGCCGATGACCACGTTCGCCGCGAGCCCGATCCACACCGACTGCAGCACGATCGCCACGCCGACGACAGCGATCCCGAGCGTCATCAGGAACACCGCCCACGCGAGCCCCCTGGCTGAGGTGATCGAGTGCACCCGCTTCGCGATCGGCTGGACCGCGCTGGACACCCCGAGTGCGACGACGGTCGCGGCGGTGGCGAACACGAGCCCCCACGCACCCGTTGCCCCCTCGAGCCGGGTCGGCAGGTACCCGTACCCGATCGCGGCCGAGCCGAAGATCCACGGCGCGGCGACGAGCACCACGCGGGTGAACCGGCGGTGTCCGGCGCTCGGGACGCGGAGCTGGCGCCACCAGGGTCCGGGGAGGCCGCCAGAGGTCTGCGTCTCCGGCGTCCGCCACACGACGACGGCGAACGGCAGGGCGACAGCGATGTGGATGAGGAAGGGCAGCACCTCGGGGATCGGTCCCCACTGCGCGATGAG
The DNA here is from genome assembly GCF_003755165.1 of Curtobacterium sp. PhB130. Taxonomy (NCBI): domain Bacteria; kingdom Bacillati; phylum Actinomycetota; class Actinomycetes; order Micrococcales; family Microbacteriaceae; genus Curtobacterium; species Curtobacterium sp. PhB130. The sequence goes on from NZ_RKII01000011.1 coordinate 105,114, forward strand.
CCCCGCGACGAGCGCGCCGGACGCCGAGCCGAGCGTGAACGCCAGCGATGCCCGTCGTGCTCCGGCCCCGGCGTCCGCGGCCCGGTCGAAGCGGCCCTGCGAGAGCTCCTTCACCCAGCTGTTCCCGACCGCCATCGCGATGCCGACCGTCACCCCGGAGAACAGCCGCCCGATCGCGAGGAACTCCGGTCCGAGCGGCCCGAGCGCGAGCAACCCGCTGCCGAGCACCGCCGACCCGATGCCGGCGAGCATGAGCGGGCGACGGCCGTGCCGGTCGGACAGGGACCCGGCGATGAGCAGTGCCGGCGCGAGCCCGAGCACGTAGACGCCGAGGAAGACGTTGACGAGCACCGACGAGTAGTGCGCACGCTGTTCGTACATGAGCAGCAGCGGGCTGAACTGGTTACCGCCCCACGAGCACACGAACACGGCACCCCAGACTGCGACCCACGGCATCACCCGGGCGCGCGGCAGCGCGACGGAGCCCGTGGTGGGGATCGATCCGGTCGCGCTCACAGGGCGCCCCGGTGCGATGCGACGTGGTCGTGGAGCACGGCCGCGTACCGGGCGGCGTCCCCGTCCTCGAGTGCAGCGGCGAGCGCGCGGTGGTCGTCGAGCGAGGACTGCAGCTGGGACGGCTGCACCCGCATCAGCTGGTGCCGGAGCCGCTGCTGCCGGTCGCGCAGGGTCCGCGCGAACAGCACGGCGATCGCGTTCCGCGACGCACCGATCACGGCGCCGTGGAACTCGGCGTCCACCTCGATGAAGCGGTCGACGTCCCCGTCGGCGACGGCGGTCGCCTGTTCCGCCAGCATGGCCTGGAGGCTCGGGGCGAGGTCCGTCACGCGGCCGTCGGTCACGACGCGGCTGGCCGCGGTGCTCTCGATCGCCTCGCGCATCTCCAGCACGTCCGCCGCCTCGTTCGGGGACATCGGGCGCACGACGGCGCCCTTGCGGGACTCGAGCGTCAGGAGTTCCTCGGCCGCCAGGCGCAGGAACGCCTCGTGCACCGGCGTCCGGGAGACCCCGAGGTCCTGGCAGAGGGCGTTCTCGCTGATGGCGGTGCCGCCGGGCAGGTCGCCGCGGATGATCGCGCGCTTGACGTGGTCGTAGGCCCGGTCCGACGCGGCCTGGGCGCTGGTCGTGCTGCTGTTCACGGGCTCGATCCTACGCCTTGCATGCAACGGTGCATACGGATGGGAGCACCCTTCCGCCCGTCGTATGTGTGCGAATGGATCGCGACATCATCAGCCACGGCCCGATACGCTCTCCCACACGCCGGAAGCACGTCAACGGAGACGACCGCGACAGGAGGGCTCCCATGGAGCGCATCACCAGGGCAGATGACCGAGTCCACCGGCCTGCCGGGCCGTGGACGCCCACCGTCCACCGCCTGCTCGGGCACCTCCACGAACAGGGGTTCGTGGCCGCACCGGAACCGATCGAGCTCGGGCACACCCTCGAGACCGTGTCGTTCGTGCCGGGCGTCGCGGGGGAGTACCCGTGGACCGAGGACATCGCGAGCGAAGCAGCCCTCGTCACGAGCGCCCGGATGCTCCGGCACTACCACGACGCCGCGGCGACCTTCCCCCTCGACGAGGACACCGACGTCTGGTCCCAGTCGGCCCGGGCACCGGTGGAGACCGTCGTGCACGGTGACTTCGCCCCCTACAACTGCGTCTACGACGGCATCGCCGCCGTCGGGATCATCGACTTCGACACCGCGCACCCCGGGCCGCGCGTCTGGGACGTCGCGAGCGCGGTCTACCGGTTCGCCCCGTTCACCACGGGGGAGGTCGAGGGCTCGACGGCCCCCGCCCTCGAGCAGCGCCTCGCCCGGGCCGCGGAGTTCTGCCGTGCCTACGGCCTCGACGAACCGTCCCGGGCACGGCTCGCGGACACGATGGTGGCGTCGATCGTGGCGCTCGTCACGACGCTCGAGTCCGAAGCTTCGGCGGGCAACCCGAAGTTCATCAGCGACCTCGCGCACGGGCACGCCGAGCTGTACCGCGCCGACGTGGCGTACATCGAGCAGCACGTCGACGACATCGCCGCCGCGGTGGCCTGAGCTCGCCGTGATCACCCCCGCCCGCCTCCGGGCGATGCGCCTCGCCGCGCAGGGGGTCGGGGTGTCCGGCGGGTCGGCGCTCGACGTCGTCACGCACATGACGGCGCTCCAGGCGCAGGACCTCGGGCAGTCGCTCTGGGCGATCGGGTCCCGCGCGCTCGGACTCACCCGGGCCGACGTCCGCGCCGCGTTCGACCGCGGGGAGTTCGTCCGCTCGTGGCCGATGCGCGGCACGCTGCACGTGCTGCGGCCCGACGACCTCCGGATGCTCCTCTCCCTGACGGCATCGCGGACCTTCACGACGCTGACCCGCCGCGCCGGCCAGCTCGGCATCGACGACGCGCTCGTCGCCCGCGCCCGTGACCTCACCGTCGAGGCGCTCGGCGGCGGCCGGTCGCTCGACCGTGACGGGATCCTCGGCCGCTACCGCGACGCCGGCATCGACCCTGCCGGCGGCCGCGGGTACCACCTGCTGCTCCACCTGGCGCAGGAGGGACTCGTCGCCTGGGGGCCGACCGGCCGCGTCGGGCAGGAGCTCGTGCTGCTCGACGAGTGGGCGCCCGCCACGGAGCCCGTGCCCGACCGGGACGAGGCACTCCGGCGGACGCTCATCGGGTACCTCCGCGGCCGCGGGCCGGCGACCGAGGTCGACGCCGCGAACTGGACCAAGCTCCCGCTCGGGGACCTCCGTCGCGCCCGGGCCGCGGCCGGCGACGCGGTGGAGGACCTCGGCGACGGACTCCTCGCCCTCGCCGACCGGCCGGAGCCCGGCGGCGTCGCGACCGGGCAGCTGCTGCCGGGCTTCGACGAGTACCTCCTCGGGTACGCGGACCGCAGCGGGCACCTCGACGCCGTGCACGCGGACCGCGTCGTCCCCGGCGGCAACGGCATGTTCCTGCCGATGGCCGTGCACCGCGGACAGGTCGTCGGCACGTGGAAGAGCGCCGAGCGCACCCGGGACGTCCGCACCACGGTGACCCCGTTCGTGCCGCTGGCCGCGCCGGCGGTCCGCGCGCTCGAGGCAGCAGCCGCCCACCACGCGCGCTTCCTCGGCCTGCCCCTGGTGATCGAGGTCCTGGACGCACCCGCCTGACCACCCGGCCCGGCCCGGCCCACGGGACCCGGACCTCTCCCCACCGGCACGGCCGCCACGCCGCTGGCGCGTCGCGCCGGTACCGGCGGCGTGGGCCCAGGAGGTGCCCAGCGCGCGTGCGGCGGATGCATACGCGCCGTCGGGTACTGTGCCAGGGCCATGACCGACAGCCCGGCCGACGCCACCCCGTACGAAGTCCTCGGCGTCGCCGCGACCGCCGACGACGAGGAACTCCGTCGCGCGTACCGACGTGCCGCCCGCGAGACGCACCCCGACCTCGGCGGCGACGCCGTCCGGTTCCGGCGTGTGCAGATTGCGTGGGAGCGCGTCGGCACGCCGGCCGCGCGTCGCGCCTACGACTCCGGATCGCGCCCGACGTCCGCCCCGTCCGGCTCTTCTGCCTGGAGGCCCGGGTCGGGTCGCGACGAGTACGCACCACCCACGGCGCGCCGCGACTCCCGACCCCGCGCCCGGTCCCACGGACACCCCGGCGGTCGGTCGCGTGAGGTGTTCCTCGCGGCGGAGCGCGAGTGGGTCGGACTCGGCGACCCCATCGAGGACCCGTACGACCCGGGGCTCATCCGGTCCGCCCCGCGGTACATCCGCCGGCTGCTGGGCGAGGCCCTCGCAGAAGAGGCGACCGCGTCGATCGTCGCGGACATGGGCATCGGCGTGACCGTCTGGCACGACCTCGACGCCGGAGCCGAGGGCAAGCTCGACCACGTCGTGCTCATGCCGAGCGGCCTCTGGGCCCTGGAGTCGATCGACTGGGGCGGCCCCGTCAGCATCGACCACGGCGAGATCGTGGGGGAGACCCTCGAGCCGGGGGAGCGCCCCGTGAAGGAGCTCGTCCGGGCAGCGCGGGCCGTGCAGAAGCAGACGCGCGTGCGGTTCACCGGCCGGCTGCTCGTCGTGCCGGACTCCGCGGTCGACCACGACGTGCAGGTCGTCGGGCCGCAGCGGAAGCCCACCGCGCTCGTCGTCCGACGGAGTGCGCTCGGGCAGGTGCTCAACGGTGTCTGGTCGCCCGAGGGTGCGGTCGACGTGTTCGAGATCCGCGACCGACTGCAGCAGACGGTCCGCTTCATCTGACGCCGGCCCGGCCCGGGGTCAGTAGCCGCGGAGCTTCTCGAGGTCCCGGCGCTCCCGCTTGCTCGGACGTCCCGCGCCCCGGTCGCGCATCGGGACGAACCCGGCCTCTTCCTTCGGCAGGCGCGGCGGGGTCTTGTCCTCGAGGTGCTTCGCCGCCTCGGTCGCTCCGACGCGCTTGAGGATGAGGCTCTTCACGACGACGATCCGGTCGAAGCCGGCCTGGCGCACGCGGACCTCGTCCCCGGGGCCGACCGGCTGCGAGGGCTTCGCGCGCTCGCCGTTCACCTTGACGTGCCCGGCCTTGCACGCGGTCGTCGCGGCGGACCGGGTCTTCGTGATCCGGACCGCCCAGATCCAGCTGTCCACCCGGGCCTTGTCCATGCCCCCACCCTAGGCGCGCCCGCCCGCGCACGCCGAGCGGGCGAAATGCCCGGGTCACATGCCCGCCCAGGCCTGGTATTTCGCCCGCTCGACCGTCGCGGGCCGGACACGTACGCTCAGGGGCATGGACGGCAGCGAGCAGGCGCGGGTCGCCCGGGCCCTGGCGCTCGGGGTCCTGCACGACGCCGCACTCGGCGAGCGGGTCGTCGTCCGGGCCCACGACGGCGACGGCGCCCGGGACGCCCTCGGCGAGCTCGCCGCACGCACGCCCGACTCCGTCACGATCGACACCCGCCGCGGCCCGGTCCGGGTCGCCCTCGCCGACGTCGTCGCCGCGAAGCGCGTCCCGCCGCCCCCGGCACCCCGCCCGCGCTGACCTCGCCCGCGCCACCTCGCACCGTGCGAGGCGGCGAAGCCGGACGCGCGCGGCGAGCCGTCCGCGCCCGAGCGCCCGCCCCGTCGTAGCCTCGGGCCATGCCCGTCCCCGTCCCACTCGGCACCGAGGACCGCACCGCCCGCGTCACCCTCCGCCGCCCCGACTCGTGGCAGCGCGAAGACGTCGCCCAGGCGGACCTGCGCGTCACCGGCGACGACGTCGTCATCACCGTCCGCTCCCGCCCGAGCGACCGGGCCATCGGCGACGAGAACGGCTCGCTGCTCGACCGCCTCCCGGGCTCGGTCGACGGCCTGCTCCTCGTCGGCTGCGACGTCTGGGGCTCGGTCGGCGCACCGGCACGGCTCGTCGAGTACGTCCGACCCGACGCCGGCCGCGACGACGGTCACGAGGACACTGACGGCCCCGGCGACATCGTCGGCGCGCACCTGCTCTTCGTGACCGGGCGGCATCGCGTCGACGTCACGGTCGAACGCCCCCTCGCCCGCCTCGACGACACCGACGACGTCGTGTTCGCCGTCCTCGACTCCGTCCGCGCCGTCGGCCAGGTCTCCGCGACCTCCCCGCGGGAGCTCGAACCGCTCCCGGACGCAGCAGCCCCCGCCGAGATCACCGGCGCGCGCCTCGGCCACGAGGCCCTCACGACCCTGACGAGCATGGCCGGCAAGCGGTGGAGCCCGACGCTCCTCCGCACTCCCGGCGGCCGCGCACTCGTCGAGGCCGGACTCGTCAGCCGCTTCGGCACGGTCCCCGCGACCACGCAGGAACTGCTCGACCCGTGGAGCGGCGACGCCCAGCCGACCACGCTGGAACAGCACCTGCCCGACGGGCGCGTGTCGCGCCTCCAGGCCTGGTCCGGAACGGTGGTCGACGCACCGGACGACACCGTCTCCGTCGTCACGCGGCTGGCGGCCGAGCGCGTGGTCGCCGTGGCGGCCGGGAGGCTCGGTGTCGGTCCGGAATGGACCTTCCCGTTCCGCACGGAGACGCTCAGGGCCGACCTGCTCGGCAGGCGGTTGGCCGGCGGCGACGACGCTCCCGACCTGCCCGCGGCGATCGCCGAGGCCGATCCCCGGCTCGCCCGGTTCTGGGCGGCACCGTGGACCGTGTCGTACCTGCGCCGCCCCGGCAAGCCGCGACCGATCACGATCGTGCACGCGGACGGCATCGGCTTCGCGCGCGTCGGACGCACAGAGGCCGGCGCCTCCGCGTTCTCTGCGGAGTCGCCGGCCAACGTGTACCGGTCCTTGGTGCGAGCCTTCTTGCAGACTGCGTAGTCGCCGGTCTGCTCGAACGGGTGCACCGGTCCTTGGTGCGAGCCTTCTTGCAGACTGCGTAGTCGCCGGTCTGGTCGAACGGGTGCACCGGTCCTTGGTGCGAGCGTTCCTCGCCCCTGCCGACTAGAGCGCGGGGCCTGCGGTGAGCGTGACCGTGACGGTCGCAGCCGTGCCCGCGCTGTTCGTGTAGCCGACGGAGACCTTGTCGCCGACCGACTTCGACTGGATGACCTGCGTCAGCTGGTCGGACGTCGTGATCGCGGTGCCGTCGATCGAGGTGATCGTGTCTCCGGCGGCGAGTCCGGCGGTCGCGGCTCCCGAGCCCTCGACCGTGCCGGCGACGGCGACGCCGCTCGTGGTGCCGGTCGCGGTGCTGCTGATCTCCACGCCGAGGAACGCCGGCAGGCCGATCGTGATGGTCGAGGAGGACTCGCCCGCCAGGATCTTCGTCGCGATGGCCTTCGCCGTGGTGATCGGGATGGCGTAGCCGGTGACGTCCGTCGTGCCGGAGGACGCCGCGGTCGCCATGCCGACGACCTCGCCCTCGGAGTCGAGCACCGGGCCGCCGGAGTCGCCCGAGACGATGTTCGCCGCGACCTCGATGAGGCCGGTGAGGGACTCGGTCCCGGTGCCGGACTCGCTCTGGACCTGGATGTCCTGGTCGGTCGCGGTGACGGTGCCCTCCGCGGCGACGAGGTTGCCCGTTCCCTCCGCGTTGCCGACGTCGGTGACGGTGTCGCCGGTGCTCGGCTCGCCGTCGTCGTCGAGCTTCACGGTGGAGAGGCCGGAGGCGTCCTCGAGCTTCAGGACCGCGACGTCGTTCGTGGCGTCGGCCCCGACCACGTCGGCCTTGTACTCCTTGCCGGTGGTCTCGTCGGTGACGGTGATGCTCGTCGCGCCCTGGATGACGTGGTTGTTCGTCAGGATCGTGCCGTCGGAGGTCAGGATCATGCCGGTGCCGGCGGCCTGCGAGGACTCGTCGTAGTTCAGGACGGTGTTGATCGTGACGACGCCCTTCTTCTGGGCGGTCGTGGCGGCCGTGGCGGCGGACTCGGTGCTCGTCCCCGAGCTGCTGCCGCTGCTGTCGCTGCCGTCACCCGGGACGGTGAAGCCGTTCGTGCCGCTGCCGTCGGTGCCGCTGCCGGTGTCCGGCGTCGTCGTGGTGCCCTGCGACTGGCTCGAGGTGGTCTCGGTGCTCTGCGAGGAGAGCCCGAGCGCCGTGCCGCCGGCCGCGCCGACGATGGCGAGCGCCGCGATGCCGGAGCCGATCATCAGCCCGAGCTTGCGCTTCTTGGTGCCGGGGCGGGTGCCGAAGGCGCCGGTCCAGCCCGGGTGCCCGGGGGCGGCTGCGCCGTACGGCTGGCCGTAGGGGGCGCCGTGCCGGGTACCGGTCTGCTCGCCGTGCTGTGCGGCGTGCGTCCAGGCGTTGGCGGCACCGGTGAGGGCCGGGCTGCCGACGAGGTACGGGCCGCGGCCGTCGGCGGCGTAGGCGTAGGGGCCGGAGCCGTCGGGAGCGTAGAGGTACGGACCGGAGCCGTCGAACGCGTAGGCCGGGCGGAGCGTCGAAGCGTCCGCGTGCGGGGCCTCCCACGTCGAGCGGGGGGCGGTGTCCTGTGCGTCGATCGGCGTCGTGCCCGGTTCGGCGTCGGGGTTCGGGGTCTCGTTCATCGGTGCTCTCCGGTCGCTCTCGACGTCCCGGTCGGGCGTCGATGGATACGAGTACAAGCCCGTTCCCAATGACGAACCTATGAGCGACCCCTGCGCATGCTCATGACTCGCTCGGCGATCGCCGTGGACGGTCACACGTTAGGGTTGCCTCACCTCTCATGCGTTCCCCGTCGCCCGCGCCTCCCGCGCCCAGCTCCGTGCCCCGACTCGTCGGGGCGACCGTCCTCGCGGTCGTGGTGCTCGCCGTCGCCGTGGCGCTCAGCATCGCCTTCGGGTCGCGGCCGATCCCGCTGGCCACGGTGTTCGACGCGGTCACGCACCCCGGCCGGAACGACGAGATCGGGCTCATCGTGCTCGGCAACCGGGTCCCGCGGACCGTCGTCGGACTGCTCGCCGGCGCGGCACTCGGGGTCGCCGGCGCCGTGATGCAGGGCGTCACGCGCAACCCGCTCGCCGACCCGAGCGTGCTCGGCATCAACTCCGGCGCGGCCCTCGCCGTCGTCACCGGGATCGCGCTGTTCGGGATCAGCGGCACCGCGGCGTACCTGCCGTTCGCGTTCGCCGGAGCCGCCCTGGCGGCGCTCCTCGTCTACGGGATCGCCGCCGTCGCGAAGCGCGGACTGACCCCGGTCGGCCTCGCGCTGTCCGGCGCCGTGGTCGCCGCGGCGCTCGCGTCCATCACGACCGCGGTCCTCGTGACGAGCCAGAGCCTCCTCGACCAGCTGCGTTTCTGGCAGGTGGGTGCACTCGCCGGCAAGGACCTCGGCACCGCCGGCGTCGTCACGATCCCGGTGCTCGTCGGGCTCGTCATCGCGTTCGCGCTCGGTCGGTCGCTGAACACCCTGGCGCTCGGCGACGAGCTCGCCGCCTCCCTCGGGCAGCGCGTCGTGCTCGTCCGCGCCGTCGGCGGACTCGTGACCGTGCTGCTCGCCGGCTCCGCGGTCGCCGCAGCCGGCCCCATCGCGTTCATCGGGCTCGCCGTGCCGCACGCCGTCCGGCGCCTCAGCGGACCGGACCACCGCTGGACGATCCTGCTGTCCGCGATCGTCGCACCGGCGCTGCTCCTCGTCGCCGACGTCATCGGCCGGGTCGTCGCGTACCCGGGGGAGCTGCAGGTCGGCATCGTCACGGCGCTGATCGGCGCGCCGGTGTTCATCGGGCTCGTCCGGTCGAAGGCGGTGAAGGGGCTGTGAGCGCCGTGGTCGTCCGTGTGCGCGCCGCCGTCCGCGGGCTCCGGCGCGAACTCGTCGTGCTCGGGGCCGTCGTCGTCGTGCTCGTCGCACTCGTGCTCGTCGGGCTCGGTGTCGGCGAGATCCCGCTCTCCCCGGGTCAGGTCGTCGCCGCGCTGTTCGGGCACGGCGACACCGTGTCGGACTTCGTGATCGGCCAGCTCCGCGGTCCCCGCACCCTGGCCGCGCTGCTCGTCGGCGCGAGCCTCGGCGTCGCTGGGGGCATCGTCCAGAGCGTCGTCCGGAACCCCATCGCGAGCCCGGACGTCATCGGGATCACCTCGGGCGCGAGCGCGTCCGGGCTCACCGCGATCGTGCTCTTCGGCGCTTCGGGGGCGTCGCTGTTCACCGTCGTGCTCGTCGGCGCCGTGCTGGTCTCGCTGGTGATCGGCGGGCTCGCGTGGCGCCGCGGGATCACCGGCAACCGGGTCGTGCTCGTCGGGATCGGCGTCGCGGCGATGTCGCTCAGCGTCACCGGCTGGATGCTCACGAGCGGCACCGTGCAGCAGGCGGGGACGGCGCTCCTGTGGCTCTCCGGCAGCCTCAACGCCGTGGACCGTGGGGTCGTCGGGCTCCTCGGCGTCGGGTTCGTCGTGCTCATGGTCGCGGCGCTCGTGCAGTCGCCGCGACTCACGGTGCTGACCCTCGGGGACGAGGTCGCGGCGTCCCTCGGACTGCGGCCGAACCGGGCGAAGGTGCTGCTGCTCCTCACCGCGGTGCTCCTCACCGCCGCTGCCGTCGCGACCGCCGGACCGGTGTCGTTCGTCGCGCTGATGGCGGCGCCGATCGCGCGGCGGCTCGTCGGCGGGGGGCGGGTCGCGCTCGGGGTGTCGGCGGCGGTCGGCGCGGTGATCGTGCTCGCGAGCGACCTCATCGCGCAGTTCGCGATCCCGGGCAACGCGCTGCCGGTCGGCGTCGTGACGGGTGTCGTCGGCGCCCCGTACCTCCTCTGGCTCCTGGCCCGAGGCCGCTGACGCGGCGCCCGCCGCGCGCCCGCGCGCCCGCCGCGCGCCCGGGCGCCCGCGCGCCGCGCGCCGGCCGAAACCCGCCCGCTGAGATCGCACTTCGTGTCGGGTGCCCGCGACCGAGGCGACACGGACTGCGATCTCACCGGGGGTGCCCGCGACCGAGGCGACACGGACTGCGATCTCACCGGGGGTGCCCGCGACCGAGGCGACACGGACTGAGATCGCACTTCGTGTCGGGTGCCCGCGACCGAGGCGACACGGACTGCGATCTCACCGGGGGTGACCTGCGACCGAGGCGACACCGGCGCGCGACGGGGTGACGCGCGGGGCGGGGGCGCGCCGAGCCTCCCGGCCGGGTGTGACGCGACACGCCTGCGGGTGCGCCGGTACGGGGATCCGCGCGGGATTGCGGGTTTCCGCACGGCACGCTCAGAACCCCCCTTCCGGGTGTCCACGCCCCCCGCGGTGTCCCCCTAACGTCGGACACGACCCCGGACTCCCGACAGTGCCCCACCCGAGCGAGCGCTGGTCCGGTCGAACGAAGGACACCCATGCCCGAACAGCTCGACGACGCGCCCGTGCGCCGTCGGCAGTGGGGTTCCGAGCGGCGTACCCACCCGCTCGACACCCTGCACGCCCGCCCCTCCGACCGGAAGCTCGTCTCCGGCCGCATCGCCATCATCCTGACCATCGCGTTCTGGCTCGCCTACGTGATCTACACGGTGATCCGCCAGTTCCTGAACTACGGCACCGAGAGTTTCCGGTTCACCACCGAGGCGCTGTCCTACCTGGTCGTGGTCACCTTCCTGACGTTCTCCGCGCTGATGCACCTGGTCGCACGGCAGGGGGCGCTCGAGCGCTTCGCCACCCACGTCCGCGTGCCTCGCGCCGAGCTCGACCGGCACTTCGGCGAGGGGCACGAGTCCCCGCTGACGGTCCTCGTGCCGAGCTACGCCGAGGAGCCGGACGTCATCGCGACGACGCTCTGGTCCGCCGCACTGCAGGAGTACCCGTCGCTCCGGGTGGTGCTGCTCGTCGACGACGCGCCGTTCCCGACCGACCCCGAGACGCTCGACAAGCTGCAGCGCACCCGCGCGGTCGCAGCCACCATCCAGAACCAGCTCGCCCCCGCGGCCGAGCGGTTCCAGGAGGCGCTGCTCTCCGCCGAGGTGGAGGCGTCGCACACCCCCGTCGCGACCGTCGACTCGCTCCGCACCCTCGTCGAGCACCACCGCTGGGCCGACGCCTGGCTGCGCCGGCACGCCCGGGAGCACGATGTCGTCGACCACGTGGACCACTTCTTCCACGACCAGGTCCTCGTCGCCCTGGCGGACGAGCTGCGGCTGACGTCCGAGGCACTCGAAGCGGCGATCGTGGACGCGCTGGACGCCGACGCCGACGCCGGGGCGCACGGCGACGCCGGCGCTGACGCCGGGGCGCACGCCGACGCCGGCGCTGACGCCCGCGCGCACGGTGCCCTGCTCACCGAGATCCCCTCGTCCCGCGTCGTGGAACTCCAGCGCCGCCTTGCCTGGACCTTCACCGCCGAGATCACCACGTTCGAGCGGAAGCGCTTCGCGAACCTCTCGGACGAGGCGAACAAGGCGATGAACCTGAACTCGTACATCGGCCTGCTCGGCGGTGCGTACGCGTTCGACGAGACCGCGTCGGGCACGATCCTCCGCACGGTCACCGACCCGGCGACCGCCGACCTCGTCGTGCCCGCGTCCGACTACGTCCTGACGCTCGACGCCGACTCGGTCCTGCTCCGCGACTACTGCCTGCGCCTGGTGTACTTCCTCGAGCAGCCGGAGAACGCCCGCGTCGCCGTCACGCAGACCCCGTACTCGTCGTTCCGCGGCGCTGCGACCCGCATCGAGCGGCTCGCCGGCGCGACGACCGACATCCAGCACATCCTCCACCAGGGCATGTCGCGCCACAACGCGACCTTCTGGGTCGGCGCGAACGCGGTCATCCGCACCCGGGCGCTCCGTGACATCGAGGAGGTCGAGACCGTCGGCGGCTTCGAGGTGAAGCGCTACGTGCAGGACCGCACCGTCATCGAGGACACCGAGTCGAGCGTCGACCTCGGCATGCACGGCTGGTCGCTCGTGAACTACCCGGAGCGTCTGTCGTACAGCGCGACCCCGCCGGACTTCGGGTCCCTGATCGTGCAGCGGCGCCGCTGGGCGAACGGCGGGCTCCTGATCCTGCCGAAGTACCTCCGCCAGGTGCGGGAGCGTCGTGCCCGCGGCGAGCGGGTCGGCATCGTCGAGATGTCCCTCCGCGTCAACTACATGGCGTCGATCGCCTGGGCGTCGTTCGGCCTGATCTTCCTGCTGGCCTACCCGTACGACTCGCGGCTGCTCAGCCCGATGGTGCTCCTCGCCGCGCTGCCGTACTTCTGGCTGCTCAGCAGCGACCTGAAGTACTGCGGGTACAAGCGCACCGACGTGCTCCGCATCTACGGCTTCAACCTGATCCTGATGCCGGTGAACGTGGCCGGCGTGCTGAAGAGCATCCAGCAGGCACTGACCGCGAAGAAGATCCCCTTCGCCCGCACGCCGAAGGTCCGGGACCGGACCGCCTCCCCGGCGCTGTACGTCCTCGCGCCGTACGCGATGGTCGTCTTCTCGGTGTTCACGTTCGTGCGCGACGTCCACGCGGGCAACTGGGGCAACGCGGTGTTCGCCGCGTTCAACGCCCTGCTCGCGATGTACGCGATCGTCGCCTACATCGGGGTCTGGAACTCCGTGGTCGACGTCTTCATCTGGGCGACCGGGTGGATGTTCTACGACCCGGCTGCCCGGGCGGCGCGGAAGCAGGCACGCAAGCAGGCGCGGCAGCAGGCGCGGGCCGGGCGCCGCGGCGCGAGCACGGGCACGGGCACGGGCACGCCGACGCTCGAACCCGTCACCGAGGACTGGCGCGCCGTCCTCTACTTCGGGGACCGCGGCCAGACCATGCCGAAGCGCCACCACGCCGACGTCGTCGGCGCGGGCCGCACCGGCCCGGACCACAGCGGCAGCACGACCGGGACCGACCACACCGGCACGACGACCACCGGCACGACGACCACCGACACGAACGAGAAGACGGCCGCCTGACCATGTCGCCCACGAAACGCCTCTCCCCGCTCCGCGTCGGCCTCGCCGCCGTCGTGGCCGTCGCCCTCCTCGCCGCCGGCTACGTCGGCTTCGACCGCTGGCAGTCCGCGCAGGCTTCGGAGACCCAGCAGTCCTGGTTCGCCGCGTACACCGACGTGACCGCCACCCCGACGTTCGCCTTCGAGGACGTCAAGTCCACGAAGGGCCGCAACGTGATGCTGTCCTTCGTCGTCGCGGACAACGACGCCGCCTGCACCCCGACGTGGGGCTCGTTCTACTCACTCCAGGGTGCGTCGGACCAGCTCGACCTCGACCGGCGCATCGCCCGCCTGCAGCAGCAGCACGGCGAGGTCGGCGTGTCCTTCGGCGGCCTGTCCAACGACGAGCTCGCGACCACCTGCACGAACAGCGCCGACCTGGTGGATGCCTACACGACCGTCGTCAAGCGCTACGACGTCAGCACGGTCGACTACGACGTCGAGGGTGACGACCTGACGAACCACGCCGCGGGGGAGCGCCGCGCGAAGGCGGTCGCGAAGCTCCAGGAGGAGCGCCGCGCCGCCGGGCACCCGCTCGCCGTGTGGCTGACGCTGCCCGCTGCACCGTCCGGACTCACGAGCGACGGAACCACCGCGGTCGCGCAGTTCCTCAAGGCCGGTGTCGACCTCGCCGGGGTGAACGCGATGACGATGGACTACGGGGACGGCAAGGGCGCGAGCCAGAGCATGTACTCCGCCTCGGTGCAGACGCTGCAGGAGGTGCACCGCCAGCTCGGTGTCCTCTACAAGCGGTCCGGCACGCCGCTGACCGACGGCACGCTCTGGCACAAGATCGGCGCGACGCCGATGATCGGCCAGAACGACGTGCAGGACGAGGTCTTCACGATGGCCGACGCGAAGAAGCTCAACACCTGGGCGACGCAGCGGGGCCTCGGCCGGATGTCGATGTGGTCGCTGAACCGCGACACGACGTGCGGGACGAACTACGTCAACCTCTCGACCGTCTCGAACTCCTGCTCCGGTGTCGACCAGGACGGCGTGCTCTTCGCCGACGTGCTCGGCAAGGGCTTCAGCGGCGGGGTCGTCGCGGCCGCGTCGGACGTCACCACCGCCGAGCCCTCGGCGACCGTGCAGCCGACGGACGACCCGTCGACCAGCCCCTACCCGGTGTGGAGCTCGGACGCGTCCTACCTCGAGGGCACGAAGATCGTCTGGCACCGGAACGTCTACGAGGCGAAGTGGTGGACCTCCGGCGACCTGCCCGACGACCCGGTGCTGAGCGCCTACGAGACGCCGTGGCAGCTCGTCGGACCGGTCCTCGCGGGCGAGAAGCCGGTGAAGCAGGTCACCCTGCCGGCCGGCACGTACGACGCGTGGTCGGGCACCGCGACGTACGACACGGGCGACCGGGTCCTCTTCGACGGGATCCCCTACCAGGCGAAGTGGTGGAACACCGGCAACAGCCCGGAGGCCTCCACGAGCGACCCCGACGGCTCGCCCTGGGTGAAGCTCAAGGACTCCGAGATCAAGCAGATCCTGCAGGACGGCAGCTGAGCGCACTGGTCGCGATCACCACCGGACGGGAGGCGCGGTGCCAGCTGGCACCGCGCCTCCCGTCCGCCGTTCACCCGGTCCCTGTCCGCTGGCCGCGGACAGGTCGTGTCACCCGAGGACGGGGCTCTCGACGGCACCCGCGTTTCCGATACGCTTGGACGCCAAGAGGAGGAGGTCCACCGATGCCAGATCCAGTGGTCCCGCAGCCAGAGGGACAGCGCGCCCCGGAGCAGCGGCTGGTCGACACGACGCTGACCTTCAGCATGGAACTCGGAGCGGCCCTGACGCCCGAGTCCGGTGTCTCACCCGAAGAACGTGAAGCGATCAACGCCCTGCCGTCCGGCTCGGCGCTGCTCGTCGTCCGCCGCGGCCCCAACGTCGGCGCCCGGTTCCTGCTCGACTCCGACGTCACGACGGCAGGACGGCACCCCGACGCCGACATCTTCCTCGACGACGTCACGGTGTCGCGGAAGCACGCGCAGTTCCTGCGCAGGGGCACGGCGTTCACCGTGAAGGACCTCGGTTCCCTGAACGGGACGTACTTCGACGGTGACCGCATCGACGAAGCACAGCTCACCGACGGCGCCGAGGTGCAGGTCGGCAAGTTCCGCCTGACGTTCTACGCGTCCCGCGTCGACCTGGCGCGCCTGGCGAACGCGTAGTGGCTGCTCGCTCGGCCGCGGTGCGGTCGGGTTCGCCGTCCGCGGACCTGCTGACCATCGGCCAGGTCCTCGCGCGGCTGAAGCCGGAGTTCCCGGACCTGTCGAGCTCGAAACTGCGATTCCTCGAGGAGCGCGAGCTCGTCACACCGGTCCGGACCGCCAGCGGGTACCGCAAGTTCTCACCCGCGGACCTCGAGCGGCTCCGCGTCGTGCTCGGGCTGCAGCGTGACCACTACCTGCCGCTCAAGGTCATCAAGGAGTACCTCGCCGACGTGGACGCCGGGCGTGACCCGGTGCTGCCCGGGGGTGGGGACGCGCCGAAGCCGTCGATCCTCGTGCGCGAGAAGCGGTACTCCCGCGACGACCTGGTGCGTGCTGCCGGGGCGTCGCCGATGCTGCTCTCCGACGCCGTCACCGCGTCGCTCCTGCCGGCGTCGGACACCTTCGCGGAGGACTCCGTCGTCGTGCTGAAGGCCCTCGTCGAACTGCAGCGGTCCGGCATCGAGCCGCGGCACCTCCGGACCTTCCGCAGCACCGCCGAGCGGGAAGTCGGGCTCATCGAGTCGGCGCTCATGCCGGTGTCCCGCCGCGGTGACGCCACGTCCAAGGCGAAGGCGCTCGAGCTCGCGCGGGAGATCGCCGGGCACCTCGAGGTCATCCGGTCGAACCTCATCCGGGCCGCGATCGGGCGGATGGACGCGTGAGCCCGGTCTCCGCTGGGCCCGTCATCCCGCCGATGCGCTCGTCGTCCGGGCCTGTCGTCCCGCCGGTGGGCTCGTCGTCCGGGCCTGTCGTCCCGCCGGTGCGCTTGTCGTCCGGGCCTGTCGTTTCGTCGGTGGGCGGGCGTATCCTCGACACGCCGGACGCGCCGAGTCGGATGTACCGCGTCGGAGCCGTCGGAGTCGCTACCGTGGACCTCGGCACAACTCTCAACCCGTCGTTGAAGCTTCGGGTGGGGGCTCGATCGTCCTGGAAGGCAGTCCAATGAGTGGGAACGAAACCCCCGGTACCCCGTCAGACATGACGCGGTACGACCTCGGGTTGCTCTTCACCGACGGCCTGCCCGAACACGACGAGCAGAACGGCTACCGCGGCACCGTCGCCGCGAAGGCAGCCGGCATCAGCTACCGCCAGCTCGACTACTGGGCACGTACCGAGCTCGTCGAACCCACGATCCGCGGGGCCGCTGGCTCCGGGTCGCAGCGGCTCTACGGCTTCCGGGACATCCTCGTGCTCAAGCTCGTGAAGCGCCTCCTCGACACCGGGATCTCGCTCCAGCAGATCCGCACGGCGGTGAACCAGCTCCGGGAGTCCGGCGTCTCGGACCTCGCCCAGACCACCCTGATGTCCGACGGTGCCTCGGTGTACCTGTGCACCTCCGACGACGAGGTCATCGACCTCGTGTCCCGCGGCCAGGGCGTGTTCGGCATCGCGGTCGGCAAGGTCCTGCGAGAGGTCGAGTCCTCCCTCGTCGAGCTCGACGCGACGCCCGCGGCGGACCCTGCCGACGAGCTCGCGGCGCGCCGCGCCACTCGCGCGTCCTGACCCGCGCCCGGGCCGCGCCGCGTCCCGCGCGCCCGGTGCTTCCGGCGGTCCGTCCGGCCCGTCCCGCGCGCCCGGTGTCCTTCGAGATGCCGTCGTTCACGCATCTCGAGCCCGGACACAGGGCATTCGTGACACTTCGACGACCTGAGCGGCGAGTCGTGGAGCCTCGCACCACGCCTCTCGCACCACGCACGGCGTCGCGCCCGGCGCCGCGCCGCCCCCAACGTGAGATCGCACTCCGTGTCGCTTCCGGTGAACCGGGGCGACAGGAAGTGCGATCTCAGCGGGCGCCGGGCGCCGGGCGCCGGGCGCCGGGCGCTGGGCGCTGGGCGCCGGGCGCCGGCGCCGGCCCGCGCCGCCCCCAACGTGAGATCGCACTCTGTGTCGCTTCCGGTGAACCGGAGCGACACGAAGTGCGATCTCAGCAAGCGCCGGGCGCCGGGCGCGCCCGCGCGCCCGCCGGCCCGCGCTACGCGGGGGTGCCGTCGGCGTAGGGGCCGATCTTGCCCGTGCGCATGATGCGCTCGAGCAGCTGGTCGAAGTTCCGCGCCATCTCCTGCGCGGACTCGCCCGGCCACACGTGCAGCGGCTTCGCCGCACCCTGCGCCTGCTGCAGCGACGTGCGCTCCGGCAGCTGCGGGGAGAGCACGAGCGGGCCGAACATGTCGCGGAGTTCCTTGATGCGGAACTGGTGCTCGAGGGACTGCACGCGCGCACGGTTCACGATGATGCCGAGCGGCTGGAGCCGGGGGGAGAGTCCGCGGCGGATCTCCTCGATCGCGCGGAGGGCGCGGTCGGCGGCGGCCACGGAGAACAGCCCCGGCTCGGTGACGACGGTCACGCGGTCGGACGCTGCCCAGGCGGTGCGGGTGAGGGCGTTCAGCGACGGCGCGCAGTCGATGAGCACGAGCTCGTAGTCCTGCTCGACGTTGGCCAGGGCCTCTTCCAGCTTCCAGATGTCCCGGATGGAGGGGTGCGGCCCGTCGAAGTTGATCGCGGAGGGCGACCCGACCATGACGTCGATCTTGCCCTGGGAACCCTTCGTCCAGCCGGACGGCGCGATGGCCTGGCGGACGATCTTCTCCTTCGGGTTCTCGAGCACGTCGGCCACGTTGAGGTGTCCGGCGATGTTGATGTCGAGGCCGGTGGAGACGTCGGACTGCGGGTCGAGGTCGACGACCAGCGTTCGCAGGCCCTTGGCGAACGCGGCCGAGGTCAGACCGAGTGTGACCGTCGTCTTGCCGACACCGCCCTTGAGAGAGCTCACGCTGAGTACATGCACGTTGAGCAACGTTACCGCCAGTAAGGTTGTCCCACCTGACCCAGCGCTGAAAGGGCCCGCGTGTTCCGCAAGATCCTGGTCGCCAACCGTGGCGAGATCGCGATCCGTGCCTTCCGCGCGGCGTACGAGCTCGGCGCGGGCACCGTCGCCGTCTACCCCTACGAAGACCGCAACTCCCTGCACCGTCTCAAGGCGGACGAGGCGTACCTGATCGGCGAGCGTGGGCACCCGGTTCGGGCGTACCTCGACGTGTCGGAGATCATCCGCGTGGCGCTGGAGTCCGGCGCCGACGCGATCTACCCCGGGTACGGCTTCCTGTCCGAGAACCCGGACCTCGCCGCAGCGGCCGCCGCGAACGGCATCACGTTCATCGGCCCCGGCGAGCACGTGCTGGAGATGGCGGGCAACAAGGTCACCGCGAAGGAGCACGCGATCGCGGCCGGTGTCCCGGTCCTCGCGAGCACCCCGGCCAGCCGTGACATCGACGAGCTCATCGCGGGTGCGGACGCCGTCGGCTTCCCGGTCTTCGCGAAGGCCGTCGCCGGTGGTGGTGGTCGCGGGATGCGCCGCGTCGAGACGAAGGCCGAGCTGCGTGCGGCGCTCGAAGAAGCCATGCGCGAAGCCGACAGTGCGTTCGGCGACCCGACGATGTTCCTCGAGCAGGCGGTGCTCCGGCCGCGCCACATCGAGGTCCAGATCCTCGCGGACGCCACCGGCACCGACGCCGGCACGATCCACCTCTTCGAGCGGGACTGCTCCGTGCAGCGCCGCAACCAGAAGGTCGTGGAGATCGCCCCGGCGCCGAACCTCGACCCCGCGGTCGCCGCGGCGCTGCACCGTGATGCCGTCGCCTTCGCCCGGTCGATCGGCTACGTGAACGCCGGCACCGTGGAGTTCCTCCTCGACACCGTCGGTGAGCGTGCGGGCCAGCACGTCTTCATCGAGATGAACCCGCGCATCCAGGTCGAGCACACCGTCACCGAAGAAGTGACGGACGTCGACCTCGTGCAGTCGCAGATGCGGATCGCGGCGGGGGAGACCCTCGCCGACCTCGGCCTCAGCCAGGACACGGTCGCCGTGCACGGTGCCGCGCTCCAGACGCGCATCACGACCGAGGACCCGACCCAGGGCTTCCGCCCGGACACCGGTCGCATCACCACGTACCGCAGCCCCGGCGGCGCCGGTGTCCGGCTCGACGGCGGCACCGTCGCGACGGGCGCCCAGATCAGCCCGCACTTCGACTCGATGCTCGCGAAGATGACGTGCCGTGGGCGGGACTTCCCGGCAGCGGTCGCCCGCGCCAAGCGTGCCCTCGCCGAGTTCCGCATCCGCGGGGTCAGCACGAACATCCCGTTCCTCCAGGCGGTGCTCGAGGACCCGGACTTCGCCCGCGGCGACATCTCCACCGCCTTCATCGAGGAACGCCCGCAGCTGTTCAGCGGCCACGTCTCGAAGGACCGCGGCACGAAGGTCGTGAACTGGCTCGCCGACGTGACGGTGAACAAGCCGAACGGCGAGCCCGGTGCGCAGATCGTCGACCCCGCGATGAAGCTCCCGCGCCTCGACCTCAACACGCCCGCGCCGGCGGGGCAGCGGCAGCGACTGTTGGAGCTCGGCCCGGCCGCGTGGGCGAAGGCCCTCCGCGAGCAGACCGCCCTCGCCGTCACCGAGACGACGATGCGCGACGCCCACCAGTCGCTCCTCGCCACCCGCGTCCGCAGCAAGGACCTCGTCGCGGTCGCCCCGTACGTCGCCCGGCTGACCCCGGAGCTCCTGAGCATGGAGGCCTGGGGCGGTGCGACCTACGACGTCGCGCTCCGCTTCCTCGGCGAGGACCCGTGGGAGCGCCTGGCGTCCCTGCGTGAAGCGATGCCGAACATCCCGATCCAGATGCTCCTCCGCGGCCGCAACACCGTCGGGTACACGCCGTACCCGACCGAGGTCACGGACGCCTTCGTCGCCGAGGCCGCCGCGACGGGCGTCGACGTGTTCCGCGTGTTCGACGCCCTGAACGACGTCAGCCAGCTCCGCCCGGCGCTCGAAGCGGTCCTCGCCACGGGCACCGCCGTCGCCGAAGCCGCGATCTGCTACTCCGGCGACCTCCTCGACCCCGCCGAGGACCTCTACACGCTCGACTACTACCTGCGCCTCGCGGAGCAGATGGTCGAGGCCGGCGCGCACGTCATCGGCATCAAGGACATGGCGGGCCTGCTCCGCGCCAGTGCCGCCGAACGGCTCGTCACCGCGCTCCGGGAGCGCTTCGACCAGCCGGTGCACGTGCACACCCACGACACGGCCGGCGGGCAGCTCGCGACGCTCCTCGCCGCCGCCCGTGCCGGTGCGGACGCCGTGGACGTCGCCGCCGCGCCGATGGCCGGCACGACCAGCCAGCCGAGCATGTCCGCGCTCGTCGCGGCCCTCGCGCACACCGAACGCGACACCGGCATCTCCCTCGCCGCCGTCGGCGACCTCGAGCCGTACTGGGAAGCCGTCCGCCGTGCCTACGCACCGTTCGAGTCCGGCCTCGCCGGGCCGACCGGCCGCGTGTACAAGCACGAGATCCCCGGCGGGCAGCTCTCGAACCTCCGCCAGCAGGCCATCGCGCTGGGGCTCGGCGACCGCTTCGAGCAGGTCGAGGACTGGTACGCCGAGGCGAACCGCATCCTCGGCCGCCCGACGAAGGTCACGCCGTCGTCGAAGGTCGTCGGCGACCTCGCACTGCAGCTCGCCGCGGTCGACGCCGACCCGGTGGACTTCGAGCAGAACCCGCAGAAGTACGACATCCCGGACTCGGTGATCGGGTTCATGGCCGGCGAGCTCGGGGAGCTCCCCGGCGGCTGGCCGGAGCCGTTCCGCTCGAAGGTGCTCGAGGGCCGGAACATCGTCCCGACGATCACCCCGGTGCCGGACAGTGAGCGCGCAGCCCTCGCGACGCCGGGGGACGCCCGCAAGCAGGCCCTCAACCGACTGCTGTTCGAGGCACCGACCAAGGCCTTCCAGCAGGTCCGCGACGAGTACGGCGACCTCTCGGTCGTGTCGACCGTGGACTACCTCTACGGTCTCCGCCCGGGCGAGGAGCACGTCGTGCCGCTCGGCAAGGGCGTGAACCTGCTCGTCGGGCTCGAAGCGATCGGCGAAGCGGACGAACGCGGCATCCGCACCGTGATGGCGACCCTCAACGGGCAGCTCCGTCCGGTCTACGTCCGCGACCGCTCGATCACGGTCGAGACCAAGGCCGCCGAGAAGGCGGACAAGACCGACCCGAAGCACGTGGCGGCGCCGTTCTCCGGCGTCGTGACGCTCAAGGTCGCCGTCGGTGACGCCGTCGAGGCCGGGCAGGCCGTGGCGAGCATCGAGGCGATGAAGATGGAAGCGGCCATCACGGCACCCACTGCGGGTGTCGTCGGCCGTCTCGCGATCCCGGTGACCCAGCAGGTGGACGCCGGAGACCTCCTGGTGGTGCTGCAGTAACGTGACCGTCCGTCCGATCCGCCTCTTCGGCGACCCCGTCCTCCGTTCCACCGCCGACCCGATCGCTCCGGCGGCACTCGGGTCGACCGGCATCCGGGACCTCGTGCAGGACCTCATCGACACCGTCAAGGAGCCCGGTCGCGCCGGGGTCGCGGCCCCGCAGATCGGTGTCGGCCTGCGTGCGTTCTCCTACAACGTCGACGGCGAGGTCGGGTACGTCCTCAACCCCGAGGTCGTCGAGACCTCGGGCGAGCCCGAGCTCATGGACGAGGGCTGCCTCTCCGTGCCCGGCCTGGCCTACCCGACGAGCAGGTACCCGTACGCGAAGGTCCGGGGCGTGGACGTCGACGGCAACGAGGTCGTGGTCGAGGGCACCGGTCTGATGGCCGAGGCCCTGCAGCACGAGGTGGACCACCTCGACGGCACCGTCTACGTGATGACGCTCGCCCCGGAGACGCGCCGCCAGGCCCTCCGCGACATCCGCTCGCAGGACTGGTTCCACTGAGCGGACGGGCGTCGTGACACCCCTCTTGGTGTGACACCCGGACGTGGGATTGTCGCCATGTCCTGACGAAGAGGTACCGTATCCCGTCGGCCTCCCACCGACACGGTTCCCACACCTCCAGGACGCACGATGGCACCCCAGAACGACGAGCTCAGCTCGCACCGCACCCGCACCAACCGCCGCCCCGAGCCGGTCGCCACGACGACGTCGTCGACGGCGGTCCTCGAGCCCACGGACGCGCCGGACAGCCGCACGGTCTGACCAGCAGGCGGTGCCGTCCGCGACGCACCGCACGCCTCGAACGCAACCGACGGGAGGCCCGGTGCCGGTCCCGTGGACCGGCACCGGGCCTCCCGTCTGGTCCGCTCCGGACCCGGCCGCCTACTTCCGGCGGCGTCCCTCCACCACCGGCGTCGCCGTGGTCTGCACCTTCGATCCCGCGTAGATGTGCGCGATGTCCGCGGCGAAGTCCGACAGGATCACGGACCGCTTGATGGTGAGCTTGGGCGTCAGGTGGCCCGACGCCTCGCTGAGCTCGGTGTCGAGGATCGTGAACGACCGCACCGACTCGGCACGGGAGACCCGGCCGTTCGCGGTGTCGATGGCCTCTTGCACGGCTGCCAGCACGCGCTCGTCGTAGGCGGCCTCGTGCGCGGAGAGCGCCGGCGTGATCCCGCGCGACTCGCACCAGCCGGGCAGCATCTCGCGGTCGAGCGTGACGAGCGCGGCGACGAACGGCTTGCCCTCGCCGACCACGACGACCTGGCCGATGAGCGGGTGCTCGCGGACGCCGTCCTCGAGCGGTGCCGGTGCGACGTTCTTGCCGCTCGCGGTGACGATGAGCTCCTTGGCGCGGCCGGTGACGGTGAGGATCCCGTCGCCGTCGAGCCGCCCGAGGTCGCCGGTGCGGAACCAGCCGTCGGCGAACGCCTTGTCGGTGGCCTCGGGGTTGTTCCAGTAGCGGTCGAAGACGTCGACGCCGCGGATCAGGATCTCGTCGTCCTCGGCGATGCGGATCTCGACACCGGGGAGTGCGCGGCCGACCGAGCCGATGCGGAGTTCGGTGGCGCGGTTCACGGTGGCGGGTGCTGTGGTCTCGGTGAGGCCGTAGCCCTCGAGGATGAGCACGCCGATCGACCGGAAGAAGTGCGACAGCCGCGGGGAGAGCGGTGCTGAGCCGCTGATCGCGTACCGGACCCGGCCACCGATCGCGTCCCGGAGCTTCGCGTAGACGAGCTTGTCGAACAGCCGGTACTTCAGGGCGAGGACGAGCGGGACCTTGCCGGCGGCGACGGCCTCGGAGTGCGCGACCGCGGTGGCGGCGGCGGCGCGGAAGATCCGGCCCTTGCCCCCGAGGTCGGCCTTCTGCTCGGCGGAGTTGTAGATCTTCTCGAACACGCGGGGGACCGCGAGCAGGAAGCTCGGCTTGAAGGTGGACACGGCCTTCATGAGGTCCTTCGTGTCCGGCTCGTGGCCGACCAGGACGCCGGCGGAGATCGACATCGCGGCGATGAACCGCGCGAACACGTGCGCCATCGGGATGAAGAGCAGGGTCGAGGCGTCCCCGGCGATGATCTCGGACATCGCCTCGGTGGAGCCCTCGACGGTTGCGGTGAAGTTGTCGTGCCGGAGCACGCAGCCCTTCGGCCGGCCGGTGGTGCCCGACGTGTAGATGATCGTGGCGTCGTCGTGGCCGTGCACCGCGGCGGTGCGGGCGTCGAGGTCGTCGTCGGTGACGTCCTCGCCGAGGCGGGTCAGGTCGTCGAGGCCGCCGCCGTCGATCGTCCAGTGCTGCCCGAGGTGCGGCAGGTCGGTAGCGATCCCGGCGACGCGGCGCGCGTGCTCCTCTTGCTCGACGACGATCGCGACCGACTCGGAATCGCTGAGGATGTGCCGGATCTGGTCGGGGGAGCTGGTCTCGTAGACCGGGACGGACACCAGGCCGGCGGTCCAGATCGCGAAGTCGACGAGGGTCCACTCGAGGCGGGTCCTGGAGAGGATCGCGACGTGCGCACCGGGTTCGAGGCCGGCGGCGATGAACCCCTTCGCGATCCCGCGCACCCGGCGCTCGACGTCGGCGGCGCTGATCGTCGTCCAGGTGTCGCCGTGCCGCTCGCTGAGGATCGGCCGGCCTGGTGTCAGGCGGGCGCGGTCCGAGAGCAGCCGGGCGGCGGAGCCGTGGTCCGGTGCGACGGGCGGCGTCGTGGCTGGCTGGGACTCGCTGGTTGGTGCGGGTCGCTGATCGTTCACGGCAACTCCCTTGTCGACCGATTCGATGACGAGTACGTCTCACGTTGACGACTCTGCTTCCAGCATAGGGCTCGACGTCGCGCGTTCGATGAGTACGCACCGAACCGGTAGGCTCGGTCCTCGTGCACGCCATCGGAATCGACATCGGGGGCACCAAGATCGCGGGAGCGGTCGTCACGGAACTGGGCGAGATCCTCGCCGAGGACCGCGTCGCCACGAACGCTGCGGACCCGAACGCCATGCTGGACGACGTCGTCGCGATGGTCTCGCGACTCCGCGACGGCCACGACGTGGGCGCCGTCGGCGTCGCCGCGCCGGGGTTCATCGACGCGTCGCAGTCGATCGTCTACTACACGCCGAACATCCGGTGGCGGAACGAACCGCTCCGCCAGAAGCTGCAGGAGCGCCTCGGCGACCTGCACATCACGGTGGACAACGACGCCAACGCGGCCGGCTGGGCGGAGTTCCGCTTCGGCGCCGGACGGCTCGTCTCGGACATGACCATGCTCACGATCGGCACCGGCGTCGGTGGCGCGATCGTCACCGAGGACCGCCTGTTCCGCGGCGGCTTCGGCACCGGCGGCGAGATCGGCCACCTGCGCATCGTCCCGAACGGCCTGCCGTGCGGCTGCGGCGCCCGCGGCTGCATCGAGCAGTACGGCTCCGGCCGTGCCCTGCAGCGCATGGCGAACGACGTCGCCGACGCCGGCGGAATCGGTGTCGCCCTGGCCCAGGCCCGCGACGACAACGGCGGCCAGCTGGACGGCGGGCTCATCGGCGACCTCATCCTCGCCGACGACCCCGGTGCCCTCGCGGCGCTCCGTCGGCTCGGTCGGCACCTCGGTGAGGCATGCGCCTCCCTGTCCGCCGTGCTCGACCCGCAGCTCTTCGTGTTCGGCGGCGGCGTCGCCAGCGCGGGGGAGCGCCTGCTCGACCCGATCCGCCAGGCGTACCTCAACAACCTCCCGGCCCGCGGGTACCACCCGGAGCCGGAGTTCGTGATCGCCGAGCTCGTCAACGACGCCGGAGTCGTCGGCGCGGCGGACCTCGCGCGGATCCACGCCCGCACCGCCTGACGACCGGCGCGCACGCCTCACGCCTCACCCGATACGGAGTCGACGATGCTCTACTGGCTGCTGAAGAACTTCCTGCTCGGCCCGCTCATCCTCACGCTGTTCCGGCCGTGGGTGGTGGGTCGTGAGCACGTGCCGACCTCGGGGCCGGTCATCTTCGCGTCGAACCACGTGTCCTTCATCGACTCGGTGATCCTCCCCGCGGTGCTCGACCGCCGACTGTCGTTCCTCGCGAAGAGCGACTACTTCACCGGTCGTGGGCTCAAGGGCTGGGCGACGAAGACGTTCTTCAACGCCATCGGGCAGCTGCCGATCGACCGCTCCGGTGGCAAGGCCTCGGAGGCGTCGCTCCGCACCGGCCTGCAGGTCCTGGCGCGCGGCGAACAGCTCGGCATCTACCCCGAGGGCACCCGCAGCCCGGACGGCAAGCTCTACCGCGGTCGCACCGGCATCGCGCGGATGATCCTCGAGGGCCGCGTCGTCGTGGTCCCGGTCGCCATGGTCGGCACGCGGGAAGTGCAGCAGATCGGGCAGCGCATCCCGAAGTTCAAGCGCGTCGGCGTCGTCTTCGGCAAGCCCCTCGACTTCTCCCGCTTCCAGGGCTTCGAGACCGACCGCTTCATCCTCCGGAGCGTCACCGACGAGGTCATGCACGCACTCGCCGGCCTCAGCCGCCAGGAGTACGAGGACGTCTACGCGACGAGTGTCAAGGAACGTGCGAGCACGGCACGCGAGAAGGTCATGCGGGAACGCCAGAGCACGCCTGCACGTTAGGCTCTGATGGTCCCGGCACCCCGCCGGGGCAGCCACCATCGCAGAACCAAGAGGTACAGCCTTGTTCGAGTCGACCGACTTCGTCGCCCTGCAGGATCCGGACGTGATCGAGGGCCTCGACTACTGGCGGACGCTCCCGATCAAGCAGCAGCCCAGCTGGCCCGACCAGGCCGCTGCCGAAGCCGCCTCCGCCGAGATCGCGACGCTCCCGCCGCTGGTCTTCGCCGGGGAAGTGGACCAGCTCCGCGACCGCCTCGCCGCGGCCGCGCAGGGCAAGGCCTTCCTGCTGCAGGGCGGTGACTGCGCCGAGACCTTCGCCGGTGCGACCGCCGACTCCATCCGCGACCGCGTCAAGACGATCCTGCAGATGGCCGTCGTGCTGACGTACGGCGCATCGATGCCGATCGTCAAGATGGGCCGGATGGCCGGGCAGTTCGCCAAGCCCCGCTCGAGCGACTTCGAGACCCGCGGCGACGTCACGCTGCCCGCCTACCGCGGCGACATCGTGAACGGCTACGACTTCACGCCGGAGAGCCGCGCCGCCGACCCCCGTCGCCTCGTGCAGGGCTACCACACGGCCGCCTCGACGCTGAACCTCGTCCGGGCCTTCACCCAGGGCGGCTTCGCGGACCTCCGCCAGGTGCACTCGTGGAACAAGGGCTTCGCGTCCAACCCGGCGAACGCCCGGTACGAGCACCTCGCGAAGGAGATCGACCGCGCGATCCGCTTCATGGACGCCTGCGGTGCGGACTTCGACGAGCTGAAGCACGTCGAGTTCTACGCCTCGCACGAGGGGCTGCTCATGGACTACGAGCGCCCGATGACCCGCATCGACTCGCGCTCCGGCCAGGCGTACGACACCTCAGGGCACTTCATCTGGATCGGGGAGCGCACCCGCGACCTGGACGGCGCCCACGTGGACTTCCTCTCGCGCGTCCGGAACCCGATCGGGGTCAAGCTCGGCCCGACCACCAAGGTCGCCGACATGGAAGCCCTCATCGAGAAGCTCGACCCGAACCGCGAGCCCGGCCGTCTGACGTTCATCACCCGCATGGGCGCCGGCAAGATCCGCGACGAGCTCCCGAAGCTCCTCGAGGCCATCAAGGGCATGGACGCGAACCCGCTGTGGGTGACCGACCCGATGCACGGCAACGGCCTCACCACCCCGACGGGCTACAAGACCCGCCGGTTCGACGACGTCGTGGACGAGGTCCTCGGCTTCTTCGAGGTGCACCGCGAAGCCGGCACGTACCCGGGCGGCATGCACGTCGAGCTCACCGGTGACGACGTGACCGAGTGCCTCGGCGGGTCGGAGCAGATCGACGAGGCCACCCTCGCGACCCGCTACGAGTCCCTGTGTGACCCGCGCCTGAACCACATGCAGTCGCTCGAGCTCGCGTTCCTCGTGGCCGAGGAACTGAGCGCGCACCCGCACACCGCGCGCTAGCCCCGCGGCGCGCGCCGCACGCTGTCGCTTCCGTCGCCCCGCGCGCGACGGAAGCGACAGCGTGCGGCCGTCTGCGCCGCGCATCCGCCCGCGCGCTGTCGCGTCGGTCGCAAGTGGTCCGGCAGAGCGACAGTGGTGGTGTGTGCGCCAGCGCCGTCCTGTCGCTTGCGCGCACTGGTCGCGACCAGCCACAGCCGGGAGGCCCGGTGCCAGCTGGCACCGGGCCTCCCGTCCGTCTGTGGTCGCGCCCGGCGCCGCACGCGCCGATTGCGACAGCGTGCGGCCGTCTGCGCCGCGCATCCGCCTGCGCGCTGTCGCTTCCGTCGCGAGTGCGCCCGGGCGCTTTCCGCGTCCGGCGCCCGGCGCTGCCGCCCCGCGCGCGCCTACTGGTCGTAGTGCAGCGTGATGGTGTCGCCCTTGTGGACCGTGGCGTTCGCGCCCGGGTCCGTCGCCGTGACGGGCAGCGTCGACTTCCAGTCGTAGAAGCTGCACAGCACGTTCTTGCAGTCCGGGTAGGAGACCTTCAGCCCGAGGTTCTCGAGCGTCGACGTGGCCTGGTTCAGCGTCTTGCCCTGCACGTCCGGCAGCGTGATCGGCGCCGGGCCCTTCGACACGACCAGGTCGATCGCGGTGCCCTTCACGGCCGGGTCGGCCTCGGCCTTCGCGGAGATGACCTGCCCCTCGGGAGCGTCTTCGCTGTACTGCTCGTCCTGCGCGCCGACGGTGAGCCCGACGGCCTCGAGTGCGGCGGTGGCGTCCGCCACGGTCTTGCCGGTGACGTCCGGCACGGCGCCGAGCGACACGGTCAGGGTGACCGGGCCGCGTTCGCCGTAGGTCTTCACCTTGGTCAGGTCCACGGTCTCGCCGTCGGTGTCGCGCCCGGTGGCCGCGATGACGGTGTCCTTCGCGACCTCGGAGGAGAACTGGTACTGCGGGTCCTGCAGGTCGAAGTCGTCGTCGAGGGCGGCCTGCGCGGTGGACACCGACTGCCCGACGATCGCGGGCAGGGTGATCATCTTCGGGCCGTCGGAGACGAGGATCTGCACGGAGGTGCCCTTGCGGACCTCACGCGCGGCGGCGGGAGCGGTCGCGGAGACCTGCCCCTTCGCGACGACGGCGTCGAACCGGGCCCGGGTCTTCGCGGCTGCCTGGAGCCCCTCGGCCTCGAGCATCTGGCGGGCCTGGGACACCGACTTGCCGGCGACCTGGGGGATCCGGACGTTGCCGCCGGGCCCCGGGCCGAAGTACCAGCCGAAGCCGGCGCCGGCCAGGATGAGCACGACGACCACCACGAGGGCGATCCAGCCGCGCTTCCGGCGCTTGGTGGACTTGTCGGCGAGCCGCTGTGCCGCGGGGGAGAGCGCCCCCGGAGCCTGGCCGGTGCGTCGGGGACCCGGGGCGTTGCGTCCGCGGCCGCCGGTCGGGCCGGTGCCACGACCGCCGTCGGGGCCGGCTCCGGACGCCGGGACGTCGGTGCGGGCGCCGATCACCGCGGTGGCGTCGGTGGCGTCCGGGCCCGGAGCGCCGGCGGGGAGGATCGCGGTCGCGTTCTCCGGCCGCAGCACCGCGGTCCGGTACTGGCCGGTCGCCCGCTGCTGGTTGCCGTTGATGTGCTCGAGCATCTCGCGGGCGTCCCGCGGACGGTCGTCGGGGTCGCGGGCGGTCGACCACGCGACGAGCTCGTCGAGCTCCGCCGGCACGCCGGGTGTCGCTGCGCTCGGCATCGGCACGGTGTCGTTGGCGTGCTGGTACGCGATCTGCATCGGCTGCTCGCCCTTGTAGGGCTGCTCGCCGGTGAGCATCTCGTAGAGCATGATGCCGACGGCGTAGATGTCGCTCCGGGAGTCGGCGGCGCCGCGCGTGACGAGCTCGGGGGAGAGGTACGCGATCGTGCCGAGGAGCGCCGCCCCGGTCGCCGTGTTCTGCGTCGAGGCGCGGGCCAGGCCGAAGTCGCCGAGCTTGATGCGGCCGTCGTCGGCGAGCAGGACGTTCTCGGGCTTGAGGTCGCGGTGCACGATGCCCGCACGGTGCGCCGACGCCAGGCCGGCGAGCACGGCGCGGAGGATGTCCGTCGCCTGCTCGGGCGTCAGGGCGCGGTGCTCCTGCAGGAGGTCCCGCAGCGTGATGCCCGGGATGTACTCCATGACGATGTAGGCGGTGTCACCCTCGGCACCCTGGTCGTAGACGCCGACCAGGTTCGGGTGGGACAGCCGTGCGGCCGAACGGGCCTCCTGGATGAAGCGCTCACGGAAGGCCTCGTCGTCGGCGAGGTGGCCGTGCATGATCTTGATCGCGACCCGGCGCTCGAGTCTGACGTCGGTCGCGAGGTACACGGTCGCCATGCCTCCACGCGCGATGCGGGAGCGGACGCGGTACCGCTGATCGATCATGCGACCGATCATCGGATCCGTGGCGGCGTTCGTGGTCATCGGCGGCATTCTACGAATCGGGACTGCACGACGACGCATCGGCGCACCGGTCGTGATGCAATCTCGATCTCAGGGATGAGGTCGACCCCGCGACGCGGACGCGTGCGCGCTGCGCTCAGAGCGTCGCCAACCAGGCGGTCGCGGACTTCTCCCACTGGGCGTACGCCTTCGGGTACGCGGAGCGCTGGACGGCCTGTGCGGCATCGGTCACGCTCTTCGTCGACCACCCCGGGACGTCGAGCAGCCCGGCCGTCGTGCCCTTGTTCGGGTTGTACTTGCCCCCGAAGAAGAGCTTCGCCGCGTAGGTCGGGTCCTGCAGCTGTGCCGCGGTGCCCCATCCCTGGCTCGGACGCTGCTGGAACAGGCCGACCGAGTCGCGGTCGCCGTGCGGCAGGTTCCGGAGGCTCGACTCCTGCATCGCCGCGGCCAGGGCGATGACGAGCCCGCGGTCCGGGACGCCGAGCGAGCGGCCGACGCCGACGATGGTCTCGGCGTTCTGGCGCTGCTCGGCGGACAGGGACGGTCCGGAGGTCGGCAGGACGAGCGTCTTGCCCGCGTAGATCGTGCTCGTGTACGTCAGGCCGTTCGCGGAGAGGAGCGCGGAGACCGACACCCCGTGCGCGGCGGCGATCGTGGCGATGGTCTGCCCGCTGCGGATGGTGACGGACCCCGTCGACGACGACGACGACGAAGAAGCAGCTGAGGAGGAGGATGAGCTGGTGGTCGCGACAGCGGGCGCCGCCGCGGACGACGAGCCGGCCTTCGGCACCGTCAGCGACTGCCCCGGGTAGATGACGCTCGCGAGCGAGAGCTTGTTCGCCCCGAGGAGCGCCGACGTCGACACGCCGACCCGGGACGCGATGCCCGAGATCGTGTCGCCCGACTTCACGTGGTAGCTGGACGTGGACGAGGTCGTCGCGCTGGCCGTGGTGACCGCGGGGGTCGACGCCAGGTGCAGCGTCTGCCCGGGGTGGATGATCGTGTTCCAGCCGAGGCCGTTGCGCACCAGGATCTCCTGCGCGGACAGGCCGTACCGGGCGGCGATGCCCGACACGGTGTCGCCCTGCTGCACGGTGTACGTGGTGGGAGCCTTGCGGACCGCGGCGACGGTGGTGACGGTGGTCTGCGCCGGCCGGGCGACCGCGGTGCCGAACACCGAGCGGTGCCCGACGTTGTGGTCCTGGTCGACGTGGCGCTTGTTGTTCGCGCCGTCGTCCTCGTGGCGCGGTTCGGCGTGGGCGACGGGGCCGGTGAGTCCGGCGGTCACGGCGATGGTCCCCGCGAGGACGATCGGCATGGTCGCGAAGCGGGCCGATCGTTGGCGTCGAGCGTGGTCGTCTGCGGCGGTGTCCACGTGGTGCTCCTGTCTCCGGGTGAGCTGTGCGCACGCTGGCGCGCACTCACAGGTGGCACCACGCTGGCATGTCGTGAATCGCAAGTCAACCAGAGAGTCGGATGTGATGTGTGTGACCAATGTGACTCGCGTGTGGATTCCGTTCGGCCGTCCCTCTGGCAACATGGGCGTGTGAGTGCCACACCCACGGATGACATGTCCCTTTCCGAACGCTGGCTGACGGTCCCGGACCTCGTCGACCTCCTCGGCGTGAGCCCCGGCCGCGTCCACCGCCTGTTCGAGCAGCGCACCCTGCTGCCCGCACGTGTTGGTGGCGTGCTGCGGGTCCCGAGCGAGTTCCTCGACGAGGGCGAGCCGCTGCCCGAACTGCGTGGCACGCTCGTCGTGCTCGGCGACAACGGCTTCACCGACGACGAAGCGGTGCGCTGGATGCTCGCGGTCGACGACGTGATCGGCGACTCGCCGATCAACGCGCTGCGCGCCGGCCGCAAGGCCGAGGTGCGCCGCATCGCCCAGTCCCTGCTCTAGGCCCAGTCCCCGCTCTGGCCGGTCCCTGCTCTCGCCGGTCCCGCCCGACGCTCTGGTCGGGGCCGGAGACCGACGGGAGGCCCGGTGCCAGCTGGCACCGGGCCTCCCGGTCGGTCTCCGGTTGCGTCTACGCCACGCGGCGGCTGACGGTCTCGGCAAGTGACGCGAGCTGCTCGCGCGCCGACGGCGTGAGCGGGGCGGCGTCGAGCGCCGCCTTGGCGCGCTGCACGTGCCGGTCGATCGAGCGCTCCACCGCGGTCACCGCGCCGGACTCGGTGAGGGTGGCCCGGAGCATCTGCACCTGGGCCTCGTCGAGGTCCGGGTCGCCGAGCAGCTCGTCGAGGAGCGCCCGCGAACCACCGGGCAGTGCCTTGCGGGCCGTGGCGATGAGGACGGTGCGCTTGCCTTCGCGGAGGTCGTCACCAGCGGGCTTGCCGGTGACCTCGGGGTCGCCGAACACGCCGAGCATGTCGTCGCGCAGCTGGTAGGCCACGCCGAGGGGGAGGCCGAACGCGCGGAGCCCCTCGAGCTGGGACTCGGACGCGCCGGCGACGAGGGCACCGATGACCAGGGGTGCTTCGACCGAGTACTTCGCCGACTTGAAGACCACGACACGCTGGGCGCGGAGCAGGTGCTCGCTCTCGTCCACGGTCGGCCAGGCCGTCTCCTCGTGGATGTCGAGGTACTGACCGGCGGTGACGTCGAGGCGCATCGCGTGGAACTCCTGGCGGACGATCCGCGCACGGGCGGGGTCGAGGAGCGCGAGGCCCTCGTCGAAGACCGCGTCGCTCAACGAGAGCAGCCCGTCGCCGAGGAGCAGCGCGGAGTTCGTCCCGTAGAGGGCACGGTCACCGACCCAGCCGGACTCCTGGTGCTTGGACTCGAAGCGGCGGTGCGCTGCCGGACGCCCGCGGCGGGTGTCCGAGCGGTCCATGATGTCGTCGTGCACGAGGGCTGCCGCGTGGAAGATCTCGAGTGCCGCGGCCACCGTGACGACCGCTTCGGCCGTGGTCTGGCGCGACCCTTCCGCGAGGGGGTCGAACGAGCCCGAACGACCCGCGACGGACTGCCACCCCCAGTAGCAGAACAGGGCCCGGAAGCGCTTGCCGCCGGACAGGAGGTCTCGGGCGAACTCGTCGAACGGAGCCAGGTCCGGACTGATCGCGGCGAGCCGATCGCGCTGCTCGTCGAGCGCCCGATCGATCCGCGCCGAGACGAGGTCCACTAATCGCGTACTCTCAGCCACGATCCCTACCCTAGTGGGTGGCCGAGACATAGAATCGGTCCACCAAATCCACGCGTCGATCCCAGGGACAAGAGGGAATCAAGATGCCACTCTCGGAGCAAGAGCAGCGCCTTCTCGAAGAGATGGAGCGCAGCCTCTATCAGAACGACTCCGACTTCGTGGCGCGCGTCACCCGGCGACAAGGGCGTCCGACGTACACGTCGATCACGCTCGGGGTTCTGGGCGCGCTCGCTGGAGTCGCCGTCGTCATCCTCGGGCTGGTCATCCGCCAGCCCCTGATCGGAGTCCTCGGCTTCGTGGTCATGCTCGCCGGGGTGCTGTTCGCGCTCCGCCCGGGCATGCGCGCACCGAAGTCCGCCAAGGCACCGCGGGCATCGTCGCCCGGCGGGGCTCGCGGGACCTCCTCCGGTGGCTCGTTCATGGACCGCATGAACGACCGCTGGGACAAGCGGAACGACCCGAGCTAGCTCGCACCACTCCTGAACGGGGTCGGCCCACACGGGCCGGCCCCGTTCCGCGTGCCCGCGGCGCGGCGCGGCGGCGCCGCGGGGCCGCGCCGCGGCCGCGCCGCGCCGCGGGCACGCGGCCGCGGCGGCGCGCGCGGGCCGCCCGCCGCTCGCGTTCCCGTCGGTCGTTTCGCGCGTAGGGGGTCGGAAGTTTCCACCTCCTACGCGCGAATCGTCTTCTCAGCGCGGGTGTGATGGGAAGGAACGCGCGAGCCGGAGGCTCTGGTCGCGACCGACCGCCGGACTGGAGGCTCGTGGCGGGGTCGCGCCGAGCCTCCAGGCCGGGTGGGGGTTGCGACCGGCGTGTGCTCGTTGCGTCTGCAAGGGGCGACGAGGCCGCTGTCGTACGACAGCGCTTCTGTCGCTGGGCGGCGCTCGCACCTGTTGCGTCTGCAAGGGACGACGAAGTCGTCGTCGTGCGACAGCGTGGGTGTCGTTCCGAGTCGTTCCGCCGCGCACCGCCGCGCGCCGCCGCGCAGCAGCCGCGCGCCGCGAGGACGCCGCGGCCCCCGCGGCTGCGAAAGTCCTCCACTTTGCTCCACCGCAGCGCTCCAGCCCCGGATCCGCATGGATTCGGGGCTGTTCTGCGTGTGCGGCGCCGTCGGGAGCGCGGGACGCGGCCCCAAAAAGGGTGTCAGGGGCGAATTCGGGAGCGGAACGCTGGGTTGGTGGAGGGAAGTGGAGTACCGTGGGGCTCATCGACAACCGGTGGAGCTGAGGGGAGGCCCCGACGTGCTGCTCGGTACCCATGCCCCGAAGCTCGACGAGAAGGGTCGCGTGATCCTCCCCGCCAAGTTCCGGGACGAACTGTCCGGGGGCCTCGTGATGACCCGCGGGCAGGAACGGTGCGTGGTCGTCTTCAGTGCCCGGACGTTCGAGGAGATCCACGAGCGCATCCGTCAGGCACCGATGACGTCGAAGCGCACCAGGGACTACATGCGCCTGTTCCTCTCGGGGGCCAGCGCAGAACAGCCCGACAAGCAGAACCGCGTGACGATCCCGCAGAACCTCCGTGAGTACGCGGGGCTCGAGCGGGACCTCACGGTCATCGGCAGCGGTGACCGTGCCGAGATCTGGTCGACCACCGCGTGGGAGGCCTACTACGCCGAAGCCGAAGAGGCATTCGCCGAGAACGACGAGGAGGTGATCCCGGGCATCTTCTGATCCGCGGATCGGGACTCCCAGCCGTCCGCCCTGATGCACCTTCCCCGGTGTCAGGTCGGTATGGATGGGGATCCGGACCCGCGGCCCAGGAGATCGAGGGCTGCACATGGCAGAACAGAACGAATCCCACGAAGAGAACGAACAGCGCGAACCCGAGCGGTTCCCGCACACCCCCGTCATGCTCGAGCGGATCGTGGACCTCTTCACGCCGACGCTCGAGGGCCCGGGCAAGGTCGTGGTCGACGCGACGCTCGGCATGGGCGGCCACTCCGCGGGACTGCTCGAGCGGTTCCCGGAGCTGACGCTCATCGGGCTCGACCGGGACACCGACGCGCTCGGCATCGCGGGGGAGCGGCTCGCCCGCTTCGGTGACCGCGTGCACCTGGTGCACACGGTCTACGACGAGATCGTCGACGCGATCGAGGGTCTGGGCTTCAGCGAGGTCGACGGCGTGCTGTTCGACCTCGGCGTCTCGTCGCTCCAGCTCGACCGGGCCGAGCGCGGCTTCGCCTACAGCCAGGACGCCCCGCTCGACATGCGGATGGACCGGACCCAGGGCATCACCGCGGCAGAGGTCCTCGCCGAGTACGACGAGGGCGAGCTCCGGCGGATCTTCCAGCGCTACGGCGAGGAGAAGCTCGCCGGCCGCTACGCGAAGGCGATCGTCGAGCGTCGGGCGACCACCCCGTTCACGATGTCCGGCGACCTGGTGCAGGTGCTCCACGACGCGACCCCGGTGGCCATCCAGCGCCAGGGCCACCCCGCCAAGCGGGTGTTCCAGGCGCTCCGCATCG
Organism: Curtobacterium sp. PhB130; assembly: GCF_003755165.1. NCBI lineage: Bacteria > Bacillati > Actinomycetota > Actinomycetes > Micrococcales > Microbacteriaceae > Curtobacterium > Curtobacterium sp. PhB130. The sequence continues at coordinate 140,974 of NZ_RKII01000011.1, forward strand.
AGGTCAACACCGAGCTCAGCGTCCTCGAGCGGGCGATCCCGGCGGCGCTCGACGCCATCGCGGTCGGCGGCCGGATCGTCGTCGAGTCGTACCAGTCGCTCGAGGACCGCATCGTGAAGCGGGCCCTGGTGAAGCGGACCACCTCGAGTGCGCCGGCGGACCTGCCGGTGGAGCTGCCCGAGCACGCCCCCACCTTCTCCCTGGTCGTCAAGGGCGCCGAGCTGGCCGACGATGCCGAACGCGCCGCGAACCCCCGAGCAACACCCGTGCGACTCCGCGCGGCCGAGCGAATCCGGAAGTGACATGAGCACGAACCTCGCACTCGTCGACCCCGCCGTCGCCCCGTCGCGCGCGCCCCGCCCGTCGCGCGACCGGAACCGCCCGGAGCTCGTCGAGGTCACGCCGACCCGCGCGCAGCGCCGCGCACGGCCCCGCATCGCGTACGCCATCGTGGCGGTCGCGGCGCTCGGCCTCCTGCTCCTGGCGCAGCTCGGGATCAGCATGGTGCTCAGCCAGGGCGCGTACCAGCTGAACTCCCTGAGCGCGGAGCAGACGAAGCTCAGCCGCACGCAGCAGTCCCTGTCCGAGGACCTCCGCGTCCTGGACTCGCCGCAGAACCTGGCCCGCAACGCGCAGGCCCTCGGGATGATCGCGAACTCGACGCCGGTGTACCTCGACCCGAAGACCGGCCGCGTGTACGGCACGCCCACCCCGGCGACACCGGACGAGGCGACGGGCAACACCGCGAACCAGGTCCCGAACTCGCTGCTCGACGACGTCCCCCTGGTCGCGAAGCAGGGTGACACCACCACGAGCAAGGAGAACGGCGCGACGACGGGCACGACGGGCACGGACAAGAGCACGACGGGCACGGACAAGAGCACGACGAGCACGACGGACTCGAGCACGTCCACCAAGGACGACTCTGAGAACACGAGCGGGGCCAGCGCGTCGGACACGGGTTCGTCGAAGTCGTCCGTAGAGTCCGACCCGAACCAGCTCCAGGCGCCCTCCACCAGGTGACCTGCGGGTCAGCACTGCCCCCAGCACCACCCGGGAAGGACCGCACCGCGTGACGAGAACGATCCGCAACCGCCGGCTCAGGTACAGCGTCGTGATCATCGCCGTGATCGCCCTCGTGGCGGTCTTCGTGATCCGGCTGGTCGACATCCAGGTCGTGCAGGCCGCGACGCTGAACGAGGCGGCCACCGCCAAGCGCAGCATCCCCGTGACGCTGTACGGCACGCGTGGCTCGATCGTGGACCGGAACGGCACCGAACTGGCCGACAGTGTCACCCGGTACAACATCACCACCGCCCCGCGGCTGGTGAAGGACTTCGAGGGCAAGCTCGGCGGGACCCGCGTCAAGGACGTCACCGTCGAGACCGCCCTCGCCGCGATCGCGAAGGCGTCCGACGGCGACGCGGCAGCGATGCAGAAGGCCATCGAGGCGAACCCGAAGTCCGACTTCGCCTACCTGGTCAAGGGCCTCGACGTGAAGCACTACGAGGCCGTGAAGGCGCTCGACGTCCCGTGGCTCTACCCGCAGCAGCAGTCCGCGCGGACGTACCCGACCGGGGCGACCACGGGCAACCTGACCGGCTTCATGGGCACCGACGGCGCCCAGGCGGGCCTGGAGTACGCGTACGACCAGTGCCTCGCCGGCACGAACGGCTCCGAGACGTACGAGCGCGGTGAGGACGGCGTCCAGCTGCCCGGCAGCACCGTGACGACGAAGGAGGCCAAGGACGGCGGGACGCTGACGACGACGATCGACAGCGACCTGCAGTACATGGCCCAGCAGGACATCGCCGACGCCGCGCAGCAGCTCGGTGCGGTGTCCGCCACGGCGACCGTGACGAAGGTGAAGACCGGCGAGGTCCTCGCGGTCGCGGACTACCCGACGGTGGACCCGAACGACGTCGACGCGACGAAGGACAAGGGGGCGTACGGCTCCCGCGCGCTCACCGACACGTACGAGCCCGGGTCGACGATCAAGGCGGCGATCGCGGCGGCGCTGATCGACCAGGGCAAGGCGACCCCGACCACCGGCGTCGTGGTGCCGTACTCGCGCACGTTCCCGTGGGGCGGCACGATCCACGACTCGGAGTTCCACGCGACCGAGAACCTGACGCTGACCGGCATCCTGCGGGACTCCTCGAACGTCGGCATCACCGAGCTCGGTGCCCGCCTGACCGAGCAGCAGCGCTACGACGTGATGAAGAAGTTCGGGCTGTTCCAGCCGGAGTCGGCGATCGACTACCCGGGGCAGCCGGGCATGCAGTACGGCTCCACGCCGGACTGGGACCAGCAGACGGACATCAACTCGATGTTCGGGCAGGGCATCTCGACGACGGCGATGCAGGTCGCGAGCATCTACCAGACCATCGCGAACGACGGGGTCCGGATCCCGCTGCACTTCGTGAAGGGCTGCACGACGGCCGACGGCAAGACGATCGACGCGCCCGACGTGCAGAGCGAGCGCGTGGTCTCCGCCAGCGCCGCCACGCAGGTCACCGACATGCTCCAGAGCGTCGTCACGGGCGGCACGCTGGTCGGCATGAAGCCGATCTCGGGCTACAACATCGCCGCGAAGACGGGTACCGCCGAGGTCGCGGAGGGCTCGAAGGGCTACGGCTCGGAGCGCATCACCTCGGTGGCCGGAATGGCACCCGCCGAGGACCCCCAGTATGTTGTCACGGTGACGTTCACGAAGCCGCAGACCAACAAGTGGTCGAGCGGAGCGGCTCCGGCGTTCCGCACACTCATGTCCCAGGTGCTCGAGAAGTACCGCGTTGCCCCCTCCACGACCCAGGCGAAGACCTACCCGTCGACGTGGTAGACCAGACCGTCCCCGTGGTGAGGAAGAAGGAGCACTTGTCCGCACGGATCCCCCCGGTCCTCCGGCCCGAACACCCGACCCCGAGGGCCCTCGCCGAACTGGCCAACGCCTTCGGTCTGCGGGTCGTCGGTTCGCTCGACGGCGTCGAGACGACCGGCGTCACGCTGAGCGCGGCCGAGGTCGCGCCGGGTGACGTCTTCGTCGGCGTGCACGGTGCGAACCGGCACGGCGCGGAGTTCGCCGCGGACGCTGCCGAGCGCGGTGCCGTCGCGGTGCTGACCGACGACGCCGGCGTGGCGCTGGCCGAACCGTCCGGCCTGCCGGTGCTCGTCGTCGACGACCCCCGTGCGGCGCTCGGTGACGTGTCGGCATGGGTCTACCGGACGCACCCGGACGAGGCGACCGACCTCCCGCAGCTCTTCGCGGTGACGGGCACGAACGGCAAGACCAGCACGTCGTACATCCTCGAGGGCATCCTCAAGCAGCTCGGCCTGGTCACGGGCCTCAGCTCGACCGCGGAGCGCCACATCGGCTCGCTCAGCGTCACGAGCCGCCTGACCACGCCCGAGGCGAGCGAGATGCACGCGCTCCTGGCCCGGATGCGCGAGAGCGAGGTCCGCGCCGTCGCCGTCGAGGTGAGCGCCCAGGCCCTCAGTCGCCACCGCGTCGACGGCATCGTCTTCGACGTGGTCGCGTTCACGAACCTCAGCCACGACCACCTCGACGACTACGCCGACATGGAGGAGTACTTCCAGGCGAAGCTGCCGCTGTTCCAGCCGGAGCACGGCCGCCGCGGCGTCGTCTCGCTCGACTCCGAGTGGGGTCACCGTGTCGTCGAGGACTCCCGCATCCCGGTGACCACCATCACGGTGCACCCGGACGTGGAGGCGGAGTGGCACGTCGACATCGTCGAGGCCCACGCCGCGTACACCGAGTTCCGGCTCACCGGCCCCGAGGGTCGCGAGCTCACCACCCGTGTGCCGCTCATCGGCTGGCACATGGCCGCGAACGCCGCGCTGGCTATCGTGATGCTGGTGGAGGGCGGCTTCGAGCTCGGCGCCATCGCGCACGCACTCGAGAGCAACCACCGCCGCTACCCCGACGAGCAGGACGGCGCGACCGTCTCCGCCATCGAGTGCTACCTCCCCGGCCGCACCGAGCGCGTCTCCGGCGACCGTGGCCCGAGCGTCTACGTCGACTTCGGCCACAGCCCCGACGCCTTCCTCAACACCCTCGCCGCGGTGCGCCAGTTCACCCCCGGCAAGGTCGTGATGCTGTTCGGCGCCGACGGCGACCGCGACAAGACCAAGCGCGGCGACATGGCCCGTGTGGCCGCCGAGGGGTCCGACATCCTCGTCGTCACCGACCACCACCCGCGCTTCGAGGACGCCGCATCGATCCGGAAGACCCTGGTCGACGCCGCGCGCGACGCCTTCCCCGAGCACGAGATCCACGAGGTCACCCCGCCGGAGGCCGCGATCCGCACCGCCGTCGGTCTCGTCGGCGAGGGCGACTCGATCCTCTGGGCCGGCCCCGGCCACCAGGACTACCGCGACATCCAGGGTGTCCGGACCCCGTACTCCGCCCGCGACGAGGCCCGTGCGGCACTCCGCGAGGCCGGCTGGGAGCCGAACGCCGGCCCGGTGGAGGAAGCGCGATGATCGCCCTCTCCCTCGCCGAGATCGCCGCCGCGGTCGACGGCGAGCTCGTCCGCGGTGCCGCCGAGACGGTCGTCGACGGCTCCGTCGAGACCGACTCCCGCCTGGTCGGCCCCGGCAGTGTGTTCTTCGCGCTCCTCGGTGAGGAGACCGACGGGCACCGCTTCGTCCCGGCCGCGGCCGAGTCCGGTGCGGCGCTGGTGATCACCGAGCACGAGACGGACATCTCGGGGGACACCGCGCAGATCGTCGTCGCGGACGGCTACGCGGCGCTCGCTGCCCTGGCCCACGAGGTCGTCGCCCGCGTCCGTGCCTCCAGCGCCGAGCGCACCGCGGCCGACGGCAGCCCGGCACCGCTCCGCGTCGTCGGCATCACCGGCTCGAACGGCAAGACGAGCACGAAGAACATGCTCCGCACGATCCTGTCCGCGCACGGCGAGACCGTCGCGCCGGAGGGCTCGTTCAACAACCACGTCGGCGCCCCGATCTCGATGCTGCGGATCACGCACGACACCCGCTACCTCGTCGTCGAGATGGGCGCGAGCGGCGTCGGCCACATCGCCAAGCTCGTGCGCATCGCCGAGCCCGACACCGGCGTCGTCCTCAAGGTGGGCCTCGCGCACGCCGGTGAGTTCGGCGGCATCGAGGCGACGCAGCGCGCGAAGTCCGAGATGGTCACCGACCTGCCGGCCACCGCGACCGCCCTCCTCAACGTCGACGACGACCGCGTCGCGGCGATGCGCGACCTGACGGCCGCCGAGGTCGTCGGCTTCGGCACGTCCGACCAGGCGGACTACCGCCTGTCCGGTGTGTCCACGGACCGTGACGGCACCCGTTTCACCCTCACCGCGCCTCCCGTCCGGACCGTCGGTGACCACCCGACGGAAAGCGACCGATCTGGGCCCACGCCGCCGGTTCCGGATCGACGCGCCAGCGGCGAGTCGGCCGTGCCGGTGGGGAGAGGCTCGGCACAGGTTCCCGAGACCGTCGACGTCCGCCTCGCCATCCTCGGCGAGCACCACGCGATGAACGCGACGGCCGCGCTGGCCGTCGCGCACCGCTGGGGCGTCCCGCTCGCGGACGGCGCCGCCGCGCTCGCGTCGATGACGCGCGCCGAGCGCTGGCGCATGGAGCTGCTCCAGGGCGGCCCCGAGGGCGTCACCGTCATCAACGACGCGTACAACGCCTCGCCCGACTCGATGTCGGCCGCGCTCCGCACCCTGGCGCAGATCGTGCGTCCGGGGGAGCGGACCATCGCCGTGCTCGGCGAGATGGCCGAGCTCGGGGAGTTCTCCGTCGAGGAGCACGACCGCATCGGTCGTCTCGTCGTCCGTCTCGGTGTCGGTCAGCTCGTGGTCGTCGGCCGCGGCGCGATGCCGATCCACCAGGCCGCCACCCTCGAGGGATCGTGGGACGGCGAGTCCGTGTTCATCGAGGACGTCGACGACGCCGTCCACGCCCTGCAGGAGATGGTCCGCCCCGGCGACGTCGTCCTCGTCAAGTCCTCGAAGTCGGCCGGGCTGCGATTCCTCGGCGACCGCCTCGGAGGTGTCTCCGCATGATCGCCCTGCTCATCGCCGGCGCGGTGTCGCTGGTGTTCACACTGCTGCTCACGCCGTTGTTCATCCGGCTGTTCCACCGGCTCGGCTGGGGACAGTTCATCCGTGACGACGGTCCGCAGTCGCACCACACCAAGCGCGGCACCGCGACCATGGGCGGCATCGTCCTGATCCTCGGCACGGTGATCGGCTACTTCGTCGGGCACCTCGTCGGCGGGGACTCCATCACGCTGTCCGGTGTGCTCGTGCTCTTCCTGATGGTCGGGCTCGGGTTCGTCGGCTTCGTCGACGACTTCCTCAAGGTGCGGCGCCAGCGGAGCCTCGGGCTCGGCGGGTGGGCGAAGATCCTCGGCCAGGTCATCGTCGGCGTGATCTTCGCGACCATCGCCCTCGTCGTGCCGACCTCGACGGGCAAGCCCCCGGCGTCCACGATGATCTCCGCCATCCGGGACATCCCGTGGCTCGACTTCATGGCGCTCGGCACGGTCATCGGGACGATCCTGTTCCTGGCCTGGATCGTGCTGCTGACGGTCTCGACGTCGAACGGCGTGAACGTGGCGGACGGCCTTGACGGCCTCGCGACCGGGTCGAGCATCCTGGCGATCGGCTCCTACGTCATCATCGGCTTTTGGCAGTCGAACCAGATCTGCGGCGGTGCCCGGCTCGACGCCAGCACCGAGCACGCCTGCTACACGGTGACGAACCCGCTCGACCTGGCGGTCGTCGCGGCCGCGGTGTGCGGTGGCCTGATCGGCTTCCTCTGGTACAACACGTCGCCGGCACAGATCTTCCTCGGCGACACCGGCTCGCTCGGCCTCGGCGGCGCGCTCGCGGGTCTCGCGATCCTCAGCCGCACCGAGCTGCTGCTCGTCCTCATCGGTGGCCTGTTCTTCATCGTCACCGGCTCGGTCATCCTGCAGCGGGCGTACTTCAAGATCACCCACGGCAAGCGCATCTTCCGGATGAGTCCGCTGCACCACCACTTCGAGCTCAAGGGCTGGGCCGAGGTCACCGTCGTCGTGCGGTTCTGGATCATCGCCGGGCTCTGCGTCGCCGCGGGTGTCGGACTCTTCTACCTCGAATGGATCGCGCGCGTTGGCTGATCGTCTGCAGGGCCTCGACAGCTGGTACTCGGACGGCTGGAAGGGCCTCGACGTCGCCGTGCTCGGGCTCGGTGCGACCGGGTTCTCCGTCGCCGACACCCTCGTCGAGCTCGGCAGCAGCGTCACCGTGTACTCCACGGACGCCCCCGCGGACAGCGTCGAACTGCTCGAGGTCATCGGCGCCCGGTTCGTGCAGACCCCGCTCGACAGCGTCCCCGCGGCGCTGCAGGACCAGGCGCCCGACGTCGTCATCGTGTCGCCAGGGCTCCCGCCGCACAACGCGACCGTGCAGTGGTCCGTGGCGAACAGTGCCGTCTGGGGCGACATCGAGCTCGCCTGGCGCGTGCGCGACAAGGTCGTCCGCGGCCCGGTCGCGGCCCCGTGGGTGACGATCACCGGCACGAACGGCAAGACCACCACGACGCAGCTCACCACCGCGATGTACGCGGCCGAGGGGCTCCGCGCCGTGGCGTGCGGCAACATCGGCGTGCCGGTGCTCGACGTCGTCCGCGACCCGGACGGCTTCGACGTCCTCGTGGTCGAGCTCTCCAGCCACCAGCTCCACTACATGGCGGACTCCGGCGACGGGGCGGTGCTGCCGCTCGCGTCCGCGTGCCTGAACATCGCCGACGACCACCTCGAGTGGCACGGCTCCGCCGCGGCGTACCGGGCCGCGAAGGCCAAGGTCTACGAGCGCACCGTGCTCGCGTGCGTCTACAACGTCACCGACGAGGCCACCCGCGCCATGGTCGAGGACGCCGACGTCGTCGAGGGCTGCCGTGCCGTCGGCTTCACCCCGGGCATCCCGGGCCCCGGCGAGGTCGGGGTCGTCGAGGACGTCCTCTGCGACCGCGCGTTCACCGAGGACCGCCGGAACTCGGCGCTCGAGCTCGCCACGCACGCCGACCTCGAGCAGGCCGGTCTCGCCAGCCCGCACATGACGATGAACGTGCTCGCCGCGGCCGCCCTCGCGCGTGCCGGCGCGGTCCGACCGAGCTCGATCCAGAGCGCGGTGCAGGCCTTCCGCGCCGACCACCACCGCACCGAACTGGTCGCGACGGGGGCCGACGGCATCACCTGGGTGGACGACTCGAAGGCCACGAACCCGCACGCCGCGACGGCATCGCTGTCCGCGTTCGGGTCCGTCGTGTGGATCGTCGGCGGCCAGTTCAAGGGCGTCGACATCGACGGCCTCGTCGAGCGCTTCGGGCCGACCGCCCGCGGGGTCGTCGTGATCGGCACCGACCGGACCCCCGTCCTGGAGGCATTCGGACGACACGCGCCCGCGGTGCCGGTGCTGCAGGTCGAAGCATCGGACACTGATCAGGTCATGCCCGAGGCGGTCCGGCATGCCGCTTCGGTCGCGAGACCGGGCGACACGGTCCTCCTCGCCCCCGCTGCCGCGTCGTTCGACCAGTTCGGCTCCTACGCGGACCGGGGCGAGCGTTTCGCGGCGGCGGTCCACGAGCACCTGGGAGGCAACGCCGATGGCGACGACACCGACGGACCTTCCGACGAACGCCCGTAGCGCGCGCGTCCAGGGGGCTGCGCGTCGGCCGAACGGTGCGGTCGTCGCGGTGAAGAACGTCTTCGTCGCCGAGTCGAGCACGTTCTACACGATCCTCGGCGTGACGCTGTTCCTCGTCGTCTTCGGCGTCGTGATGGTGCTCTCGTCCTCGAGCGTCGAGCAGTACGCGGCGACGCACGACTTCTTCGGCGCGTTCACGCGTCAGGGGCTGTACGCGATCATCGGCATCCCGCTGATGCTCATCGCCAGCCGCTTCCGGGTCGCGACGTGGCGGAAGTACGCCAGGTGGATCATCGTGATCGGCCTGCTCGTCCAGGCGCTCGTCGTGCTGACGCCGCTCGGCTACTCGATCCAGGGCAACCGGAACTGGATCAAGCTCGGCACGTTCACCGCGCAGCCCTCCGAGATCCTCAAGCTCGCGCTGGTGCTCGGCATCGGCACGATCGTCTACCAGAAGCGCAACAAGCTCGACGACTGGAAGCAGATCCTCATCCCGATCGGCCTCGTCACGGCCGCCTCGATCGGCCTCGTGCTGTTCGGTGGCGACCAGGGCACCGCGATGGTGATGATGATCCTGGTCTTCGGCGCGATGTTCGTCGGCGGCATCCGTCTGCGGCACCTCGGCATCGTGGTCGGAGCGGTCCTCGTGCTGCTGCCGTTCGTGACGATGGCCTCGAGCTCCCGGTCGTCCCGCATCAGCGCGTGGCTCTCCGGCTGCACGGACACCAGCCAGTACCAGGACCTCTGCTGGCAGCCGGTCCACGGCATGTGGGCGCTGGCATCCGGCGGCGTGTTCGGCGTCGGGCTCGGCAACTCCAAGGCGAAGTGGTCGTGGCTGCCCGAGGCGGACAACGACTACATCTTCGCGATCATCGGCGAGGAGCTCGGCCTCATCGGCGCGGTCGTCGTCCTCGCCCTGTTCGTCGTGCTCGCGATCAGCATGGTCCGGATCATCCGCCTCTCCGACGACGCGTTCGTCCGGACGGTCACCGGCGGCGTCCTGGCGTGGATCATCGGCCAGGCGCTCGTGAACATCGGCGTGGTCCTCGGCCTGCTCCCGGTGCTCGGCGTCCCACTCCCACTGATCTCGGCAGGTGGTTCGGCGCTCATCATGACCCTCGTCGCGATCGGCGTCGTGCTGTCCTTCGCCCGCGAACTGCCCGGCAAGGCGGAGCTCTCGAACCGCGACCTGCCCCGAACGAACGGAGCGCTCCGGTGAGCACCTACCTCTTCGCCGGCGGCGGCACCGCCGGCCACGTCAACCCCCTGCTCGCCGTCGCCGACCGGCTGACCGAGCGTTCCCCGGAGGACACCGTCATCGTCCTCGGCACCGCAGAGGGCCTGGAGTCCCGCCTCGTCCCGATGCGCGGGTACGAGCTGCTGACGATCCCGCGCCTGCCGTTCCCGCGGAAGCCGAACGCCGCAGCCCTGCGGTTCCCCGGCGCCTTCTGGCGTGCGGTCAAGCGCACCGAGCAGATCATCCGCGAGCGGGACGTCGACGTCGTCCTCGGCGTCGGCGGGTACGCGTCCGCGCCCGCCTACATCGCGGCGAAGCGCACCGGCACGCCGATCGTCGTGCACGAGCAGAACGCCAAGCCGGGCCTGGCGAACCGGCTCGCCGCGTTCCTGACGAGCCACGTCGGGGTGACGTTCTCGAACACCCGCCTACGGCACTCCCGCGTCGTCGGGATGCCGCTCCGCCGGGAGATCGAGTCGCTCGACCGCCGCGCCAGCCGCGCGGAGGGGCTCGCCGAGTTCGGGCTCGACCCCGCGCGCCCGGTGTTGCTCGTCACGGGCGGGTCGTCCGGTGCGCGGAGCATCAACACCACGATCAACCGCTCGGCGGCGACCATCGTCGGTGCCGGCTGGCAGGTCCTGCACGTCGTCGGCGGCAAGTCCGAGATCGGCCCGATCGACCTCGACGGGTACACCGTGCTGCCGTACTGCGACCGGATGGACCTGGCGTACGCGGCCTCGGACTTCGTCGTCTCGCGCTCCGGCGCCGGCATGGTCTGCGAGCTCACGGCCGTCGGGCTGCCGAGCGTCCTGGTGCCGTACCCTGTCGGCAACGGCGAGCAGCGGCACAACGCCCGCGACGTCGTCGGCGCCGGGGGAGCGGTCCTCGTCGCGGACCAGGAATTCGACCAGGACTGGGTGACGTTCCAGCTGCTGGGCATCCTGCAGGACCGGGCCCGAATCGCGAGCATGGCGGTCCGTGCCGGCAGCGTCGGCCACCGCGACGGCGCCGACCGGATGACCGACCTGGCCCTCGACGCCGCGCGTGAGCGCAGCACCGGCGGCACCGGCAGCACGAACGGCACCAGCACCGGCGGCACGAACGGCACCAGCACCGGCAGCACGAACGGCACCAGCACCAACAGCACCGGCACCACGGAGGAACCATGACCATCAAGCCGGACCTGACCCAGCCGATCCCGGACGACCTCGGCACGGTCCACTTCGTCGGCATCGGCGGCTCCGGCATGAGCGGCATCGCCCGGATGTTCCTCGCCGCCGGTCACACCGTCACGGGCAGCGACTCCCGCGAGACCGCGACCACCGGCCGGATGCGCGAGCTCGGTGCCGAGGTGCACATCGGCCACGACGCGAGCAACGTCGGCGCCGCGGACACGATCGTCGTCACGAGCGCCCTCTGGCCGGACAACCCCGAGCTCCTCGAGGCCCAGCGCCGCGGTCTGCCGGTCCTGCACCGCTCCCAGGCCCTGGCCGCGCTGATCGCCGAGCACCGCCTCGTCGCGGTCGCCGGCGCGCACGGCAAGACCACCTCGACCGGCATGATCGTCACCGCGATGGTCGAGCTCGGCCTCGACCCGAGCTTCGTCAACGGCGGCGTGATCCAGTCGCTCGGCACCAGCTCGGCCCCGGGGAAGAGCGACCTCTTCGTGGTCGAGGCCGACGAGTCCGACGGCTCCTTCCTGCTCTACGACGTCGCCGTCGCGCTCATCACGAACGTCGACGCCGACCACCTCGACCACTACGGCAGCGAGGACGCCTTCATCGACGCCTTCGTCGAGTTCGCCGCGAAGGCGAGCGAGCGCGTGGTCGTCTCGAGCGACGACGCCGGCGCCAAGCGCGTCACGTCGGGCGTCCGAGCCCTCGAGCACGCCCCCGAGATCGTCACGTTCGGCGAGGCCGTCGACGCCGACGTCCGCATCGAGCGCATCGTCGAGTCCGCCGGCGTCGAGGTCGACTTCCGCGCTGCGGGCGAGGCGCACCACATCACGCTCCGCGTCCCCGGCCGCCACAACGCGATCAACGCCGTCGGCGCGTTCGCGGTCCTCACCGGGCTCGGTGTCGCACCGGCCGACGCGATCCGCGGCATCGAGGCCTTCGGTGGCACCGAGCGCCGCTTCGAGCTGCACGGCGTCGAGCGCGGCGTGTCGGTCTACGACGACTACGCCCACCACCCGACCGAGGTCGCGGCGGCGCTCAAGGCAGCGCGCAACGTCGTCGGCGACGGCCGGATCATCGCGATCCACCAGCCGCACCTGTACTCCCGCACCCGGATGATGGCCGGCGACTTCGCCAAGGTCTACGAGGACCTCGCCGACCACACGGTCGTGCTCGACGTCTACGGCGCGCGCGAGGACCCGGAGCCCGGCGTCACCGGCGCCCTTGTCCAGGAGCGCTTCCACGACCAGTCGCACGTCGACTACCTGCCGGATTGGGCCGACGCGTCGGCTCGTGCCGCAGCGGTCGCGCGTGACGGCGACATCATCATGACCCTCAGCTGCGGCGACGTGTACCGGATCATCCCGCAGGTGCTGGCCGCGCTGCAGACCGACGAGGCAACGTCCCGGTGAAACGTCCCGAGGGCTTCGACGAGCGACCGGCGCAGCCGGCCGCTGGCGTCGAGGGCGAGCGCGCACCGCGTGAGCGACGTGCACCGCGGATCCCGCGGTTGCCCCGCAGGCAGGGGGTCGGGACGGACGACGGCCGGGAGGCCCGGGTCGCCCCGGAGCCGCCGGCCGCGGCGCCGGAGACCGTCGCGTCACCCGTGTCCCGTCCCGCGGCAACCGACCACGACGCGGCCGCGACCGACGTCGTCGACCTGCTCACCGCCTCCAGGCCGGCCGAGTCGGCGGACGCGACGGACGACCACGAGGCGCCCATCGGTGCCGGGGTCCGCGCTGCCGAGACCGCGCGCGATGCCCGCGTCGCCCGCAAGCGGCGCAAGCTCCTCGAACGTGCCGAGGTCCGGCGGTTCACCCGCCGCTCCCGGCACCGCCGCGCCGCGTGGGTGACCGCGGGCGGTGTGGTCGTCGTGCTCGGCGTGTCGATCCTCGTCGCGGTGTACTCGCCGCTGATGGCGCTCCGGACGATCGAGATCAAGGGCACCAGCCGGGTCGACGACGCCGCGCTCCGCCAGGCGCTGTCCGAGCAGATCGGGACGCCGCTCGCGCGCCTCGACTTCGGTGCGATCAAGAAGGACATCGCCGGCTTCCCGCTCATCGAGAGCTACGTGACCGAGGAAGAGCCGCCGAACACGCTCGTCGTGACCGTCACCGAGCGGACGCCGGTCGTCGCCGTGAAGACCGGGAAGACGTTCGACCTCGTCGACCCCGCCGGGATCGTCGTGCAGTCCGCGCCGAAGCAGCCGGACACGATGCCGCTCGCCGACATCGGGTCGGCGAAGCTCGGGTCGTCCGTGTTCCGGACGATGACCGAGGTGGTGCTGGCGCTGCCCTCCACCGTGCGGGCGCAGGTGTCGGGCGTGTCCGCGTCGACCGCGGACGACGTGACGCTCACCATGAAGGACGGCTCCCGGGTCGTCTGGGGGAGCCCGGACGACTCCGACGCGAAGGCGGCGCTCCTCGACGCCCTCGTGAAGGACCACGCGTCCCGCGACCCGAAGACCGCGGTGGAGTACGACGTCTCCGCCCCGGACAACGGCATCATCCGCGCCCAGTCCTGACGCGCCTCCTCCCGACGCACCCTGCGCCGCGCGGGGGAGAATTGCGGGGCGGGTTCGCGACACGCGGCGTGGCGGGGCGACACCGCGGCGAGCACCCCCGTAGCGTCGATGCAAGCACCACACCTAGCAGCAAAGACCCTGAACTTCAAGTAAAGGTTGAGGGTTCAACCGGAGGCCGGACTGACGTGACCACGAACCACAACTACCTCGCCGTCATCAAGGTCGTCGGTGTCGGCGGCGGCGGCGTGAACGCCGTCAACCGCATGATCGAGCTGGGCCTCCGTGGCGTCGAGTTCATCGCGATCAACACCGATGCGCAGGCACTGCTGCTCAGCGACGCCGACGTCAAGCTCGACGTCGGCCGCGAGATCACCCGCGGCCTCGGCGCCGGCGCGGACCCCGAGGTCGGCCGTCGTGCCGCCGAGGACCACGCCGAGGAGATCGAAGAGGCACTCGCGGGTGCCGACATGGTCTTCGTCACCGCCGGTGAAGGCGGTGGGACCGGCACGGGTGGTGCGCCCGTGGTCGCCCGCATCGCGAAGTCGATCGGGGCGCTCACCATCGGTGTCGTCACGAAGCCGTTCAGCTTCGAGGGCAAGCGCCGCCAGTCGCAGGCCGAGAACGGCGTCGCCGGGCTCAAGGACGAGGTCGACACGCTCATCGTCGTGCCGAACGACCGCCTGCTCGAGATCTCCGACCGTGGCATCTCCATGGTCGAGGCCTTCGCGACCGCCGACCAGGTCCTCCTCGCCGGCGTCCAGGGCATCACCGACCTGATCACGACCCCTGGCCTCATCAACCTCGACTTCGCGGACGTCAAGTCCGTCATGCAGGGTGCCGGTTCGGCGCTCATGGGCATCGGCTCCTCGCGGGGTGCCGACCGGGCGATCAAGGCCGCGGAGCTCGCGGTCGCGTCGCCGCTGCTCGAGGCCTCGATCGACGGTGCGCACGGCGTGCTGCTCTCGATCCAGGGTGGCTCGAACCTCGGCATCTTCGAGATCAACGACGCGGCCCGCCTCGTGCAGGAAGCCGTCCACCCCGAGGCGAACATCATCTTCGGTGCGGTCATCGACGACACCCTCGGCGACGAGGTCCGTGTCACGGTCATCGCAGCCGGGTTCGACGGGGGCGAGCCCTCGTCGCAGGTCAAGGAGCGTCGCGCGAGCTGGGTCGACCCCGAGGCCGGCGCGACCGTCCCGGTGTCCGGCGCCGGTTCCTCCGCGATCGAGGACTCCACGAGCTCCTCGCCGTCCTGGGCCTCCTCGGAGCACGAGCCGCCGGCGCAGCGCGCTGCCGACCCGGCCTTCGACGGTGACGACGACGAACTCGACGTCCCCGACTTCCTGAAGTAGGGCTCTTGTCGGACGCTCGCACGAGCCTCCAGGACCGGCTGTCCACGGTCCGCGACGGCATCGCCGACGCGGCCAGGGCAGCCGGTCGCGCACCCGACGAGCTCACGCTCGTCGTGGTGACGAAGTACCACCCGGCATCCCTGGTCCGCGACCTCGCCGCGCTCGGCGTGACGGACGTGGGGGAGAACCGCCACCAGGAGGCCCAGGCCAAGGCGACCGAACTCGCCGACCTGGCGCTCACCTGGCACTTCGTCGGGCAGCTGCAGTCGAAGAAGGCCCGCCAGGTGCGCCGGTACGCGCACGTCGTGCAGTCACTCGACCGCGACTCCGTCGTGGACGCGTTCGCGCCGACGGAGCAGGAACCCGAACCACCCGTGATCGACGGGTTCGTGCAGGTGAACCTCACCGACGACCCCGGTCGCGGTGGCGTGCACCCGGACGACGTCGACGCCATGGTGGAGCGGATCGCGGCCACGGGCACGATCGCGCTCCGCGGCGTGATGGCCGTCGCGCCCCTCGACGAGGAACCCCGTCCGGCGTTCGCCCGGCTCCGCGGGATCTCCGAGCGCGTGCGGCTGATCGTGCCCACCGCGACCGACATCTCCGCGGGGATGAGCGGCGACTACGCCGAGGCGATCGCCGAGGGCGCGACACACCTGCGGATCGGGACGGCAATCACCGGAAACCGGCCGACTGCGCCCTAGCCTCGTGGCAGGGCATCCACGAGCACGCACACCCCTGGAGGAACCATGGCCGGTCCGTTGAAGAAGACGATGGTCTACCTCGGCCTCGCCGACGAGGAACTCGAGTACGAGGACGAGCAGCCGCAGCAGCAGGCACGCGCCCAGCAGCCGCAGCAGCAGCACCACTCCTCGCCCGCCGCGAGCCAGCACGAGGCTCCCGCACCGGCCGCCGCGACGCCCGCCCCGGCGGCTCCGGCGCAGCCAGCCCCCGAGGCCAAGGCCCCGCACACCCACCAGCGCGGCGCCCAGGTCACCCCGCTCCGCCGCTCGCACACGACCGCACAGAAGGCGACCCCGGTCCAGGAAATGAACGAGATCCTCACCGTCCACCCGCGCGAGTACAAGGACGCCCAGTCCATCGCCGAGAGCTTCCGCGACGGGATCCCCGTCATCATCAACCTCTCGCAGATGACCGAGACCGACGCCCGTCGCATGATCGACTTCGCGAGCGGACTGTCCCTCGGCCTCTACGGCAAGATCGAGCGCGTCACCAACAAGGTGTTCCTGCTCTCCCCGGCGCACGTCGCAGTGAGCGGTGAGGCGCCCGAGGTAGAGTCCGACATCGAGGCGTCCTTCTTCGCCCAGTCCTGAGTCGACGCGTCCCGTGGTCAACCCGACCACGGTGCGCCGCCCAGGCCCACCCGCCCCGTGCGCGGTGTCACACGGCACCGTTCACCCGAGACGAGCGAGCCGCACGTGTCCGCGATCTTCACGATCCTGTACTTCCTCCTCCTGCTCTACTTCTTCGTGCTCTGGGGGCGGTTCGCGCTCGACATGGTGCAGGCGTTCAACCGCTCGTGGCGTCCCCGCGGCGGCATGCTCGTCGTCGCCGAGGTCGTCTACTCGACGACCGACCCGCCCATCCGCGCCGTCCGCCGTGCGCTCCCGCCGCTCCGCATGGGAGCCGTGGCGCTCGACTTCGGCTGGTCGATCGTGATGCTCGTCGTCATCATCCTGATGAGCATCGTCCGGGTCATCTCCGCCGCGGTCTGACCTCCCGCACCCGATCCGGCTGGCCACGACACGCGCCACGCCCGGACACGATCACGGATCGTGCCCGGCGTCGGTGTACGGTGGTCGGGATCGATGCCCGCTCCGGCGGTGCATCCGCACCGGAAGTCGGGCCTGGTACATTCGGGCCCAACGTTTCGGTTCCACACGTTCAGCAGTTCTATTGAGGTGACGGCAATGGCTTTGACGCCGGAAGACGTAGTCAACAAGCGGTTCCAGCCGACCAAGTTCCGCGAGGGCTACGACCAGGACGAGGTCGACGACTTCCTCGACGAGGTCGTGGTCGAGCTGCGCCGTCTGACCCAGGAGAACGAGGAGCTCCGTCAGCGCCTGCAGGCCGCCGAATCGGCGCCCAAGCCGGCCGCTGCCGCAGAAGCCGCTCCCGCTCCGACCCCCGAGCCCGAGCCGGAGCCGGCCCCCGTCGCCGCAGCTCCCGAGCCCGCGCCGGTCGCAGCCGCCGCCCCGACCACCACGGTCCCGGCGGACGAGGACACCGAGGGCACCACGAACCTCCTCACGCTCGCGCGTCGTCTCCACGAGGAGCACGTCCGCGAAGGCATCGAGAAGCGTGACGCGCTCATCGCCGAGGGCCAGGCCCAGGCAGCGCGCCTCGTCTCCGAAGCGGAGAGCAAGCAGCGCCAGATCATCGCCGACACCGAGAACACGAACCGTCAGCGTGTCGCGGTGCTCGAGCAGGAGCAGCGCCAGCTCGAGGGCAAGATCGACGAGCTCCGCACGTTCGAGCGCGACTACCGCGCCCAGCTGAAGAGCTACATCCAGGGTCAGCTCAACGAGCTCGACACCTCGTCGGGCACCGAGCAGTCCGGCCTCACCCCCGCGCCGGCCTCGGCGCAGGGCTTCGGCAACTGACGTTGTCCCAGCAAGACCAACGAGCGAAGGTCAGTGTCCGCGCGATCGCGGCACTGGCCTTCGCCGCTGTCGTGGTGGTGGCGGCCGACCAGATCGTGAAGGCGCTGGTCGTCGCGAACCTGCCGTACGGGCAGGTCGTGCCGGTCCTCGGCAACGCGCTGCAGTTCCTCTACGTCCGGAACCCCGGCGCCGCGTTCTCGTTCGCGGTCAACATGACGTGGGTGTTCTCGATCGTCTCCGCTGCGGTCGTCGTCGCGATCATCGTCTTCGCACGGCGCATCCACTCCATGTGGTGGGCGATCGTCCTCGGCATGCTGCTCGGCGGCGCGCTCGGCAACCTCAGCGACCGCCTCTTCCGTGAGCCCGGCTTCGGCCAGGGCCACGTCGTCGACTTCATCTCGACGCCGTGGATGATGCCGGCGATCTACAACATCGCGGACTCGTTCATCTGCGTCAGCATGGTGATCTTCGTGCTGCTGGTGATCTTCGGGGTCAACCTCGACGGCACCAGGACGGTCTCGGACAAGCGCAAGGGCAAGGGCGGCCTGGAGGCCCGTGGGGACTCCGCCACGGACGCTGCGGCGACGGCGACCCCGTCGGTCGCGTCCACCGACGCGGCGGACGCACCCCGAGCCTCCAGTCGACCTCATGGTGACCAGCGCGACTCGCTGGGGCACGACGCGACGTGAGCGAGACGCGTTCCCTGCCCGTCCCGGACGGGCTCGCCGGTGAGCGTGTCGACGCCGCCATCGCGAAGCTCCTCGGGTTCAGCCGGTCGTTCGCGGCCGACGTCGTCGCCGCCGGTGGCGTGCGCGTCGACGGCGTGGTCGTCGACAAGTCCGACCGTCTGCACGCGGACTCCTGGCTCGAGGTCGAGTGGACCCCGAAGGAAGCCCCACGGATCGTGCCCGCGCACGTCCCCGGGATGACGATCGTGTACGACGACGACGACATCGTCGTGGTCGACAAGCCCGTCGGCGTCGCCGCGCACCCCTCGCCGGGGTGGGACGGCCCGACCGTGCCCGGGGGCCTCGCGGCTGCTGGGTTCACCATCGCGACCTCCGGCGCCGCCGAACGCGCGGGGATCGTGCACCGGCTCGACGTCGGGACCTCCGGACTCATGGTGGTCGCGAAGACCGAGCTGGCGTACACGAGCCTGAAGCGGGCGTTCAAGGAGCGCACGGTCGAGAAGGTCTACCACGCGCTCGCGCAGGGGCACCCGGACCCGACCTCCGGCACCGTCGACGCACCGATCGGACGGCACCCCTCGAGCGACTGGAAGTTCGCGGTCACCTCGGACGGCAAGCCGAGCGTGACGCACTACGAGACGCTCGAGGCCTTCCGGTCCGCGACCCTGCTCGAGGTGCACCTGGAGACCGGGCGCACCCACCAGATCCGGGTGCACATGGCGGCCACCCGGCACCCGCTCGTCGGGGACACGATGTACGGGGCCGACCCGGTGCTGGCCGCGGAGCTCGGGCTGACGCGGCAGTGGCTCGATGCGGTGCGGCTCGGGTTCGCGCATCCCCGGACCGGGGAGTGGGTCGAGTTCCAGGCGTCGTACCCGGAGGACCTGCAGGTCGCGCTGGACCGCATCCGGAGCGCGTCGGTCTGAGGCCGGGCCGGGGCGGGCCGGCTCCCCGTGGGCATCGAGTGCGCAGTAGGTGCGCGTCAGCCGCGCTCGGGTCGCATCTGCTGCGCAGTCGATCCCTCTGACGGCGGCCGGTCCGCGGATGGATCGGCCCCGGCCGGTCGAGTGCGCAGAAGACGCGGCGTCGGCCGCCCTCGCGCGCCACTCCTGCTCACTCGATCGCGCTGGCTGCCGGCCGCCCTGCGGAGGTGGACGTGGACGCGGACGCGGAAGCCGACGCGGGCACCGGCGTCGGCGTCGGCGCTGCCGGTTCGGCCGCGGCCGGCTGACGGCCGGGCAGCAGGAACGCGAGCACCGTCGCGAACGCGGTGATGCCGATCGCCCACCAGAACGCCTGCTGGAACGCCACCGCAGCATCGCCGCCGGCGACCGCACCCGCGAGGACCACGGCGAGCACCGCGGTGCCGAACGCCCCACCGAGCTGCTGCGCGAGCCGGGTGATCGTGCTCGCGTGCGGCATGTCCGGGCGGTCGAGCCCGACGAAGCCGACCGACATGATCGGGATCATCACGGCTCCGAGGCCGAGCCCGCGGACCACCAGGACCAGGGCGATCCACCACTGGTTCGTGCTGCCGTCCGCGAAGGCGAACGGGATCGTGGCCACGAGCACGACGGCGAACCCGACGACGGCGACGACCCGGGCGCCGATCCGGTCGGTCATGCGGCCTGCGAGCGAACGGCTGAGCAGGGAGCCGACGCCCTGGGGGATGAGGAGCAGCCCGGCTCCGAGGGCGTCGGTCCCGCGGAGCTCCTGGAACGACAGCGGCAGGAGCAGCATGCCGCCGTAGAGCGCGGCGCCCATCAGGAACATCAGGGTGGCGGCTGCGGCGAGCGGACGGTGCCGGAGCAGTGCCAGGTCCACCAGGGCTGCGCTCCGTCGGCGGGTCGCCCAGAGGACGAACGCGACGAGCAGGACGAGCCCGGCGCCCAGCGGTGCCCAGACGTCGAACCGGGCGAAGCCGTCCGCCCGGCTGGCGTTGCTCAGGCCGAACAGGATCCCGACGACGGCGGGGGAGAGCAGCACCAGGCCGACGACGTCGAGCCGCGCGGTGCCGACCGGACCGTCGGCGGGCATGAACAACCACGCGAGGACGAGGCCGGCGACCGCGAACGGCACGTTCACCCAGAACAGCCACTGCCAGTCGGCCGCGCCGAGGATCAGGCCGCCGATGACCGGTCCGAGGATCGGTCCGAGTGCCGTGGGCAGGGAGGCGATCGACATCAGCTTGCCGATGTTCCGGCCGCCCGCCGCCTGCATCAAGAGCGTGGTCAGCAGCGGCATCATCGCGCCGGCGCCGATGCCCTGGACGATCCGGAAGCCGATCAGGCTCGTGGCGTCCCAGGCGAGCGAGCACAGGACGCTGCCGATCAGGAACACGACGAGCGCGCTCATCCAGAGCCGCCGCCCGCCGATGCGGTTCTGCAGCCAGCCGACGATCGGGACGGTGACGCCCATCGCGAGCAGGTAGCCGGTGCTCACCCACTGGATGGTGTCGACGCTCGTGTGCAGGTCGCGGCTGAGGGTGTGCAGCGCGACACTGACGATCGTCGAGTCGAACAGCGGTGCCATCGCGCCGACGATCAGCGCGACGGCCAGTCTGGTCAAGTTCTTGTCCATGATGGAGATACGCTCCCGTTTCTTGTTGGCGTCACCGTACTGCGGCGCGTTAAGATACGCAAGTGGATCTTGCGAAGACGAGACGGCGCGGTGCGGAGCTCGAGGCGGCACTGCTCGACGCTGCGTGGCAGGAGCTCGAACGGAGCGGCTACGCGTCCCTGACGTACGAGGCGGTCGCTGCCCGCGCGGAGACCTCGAAGCCCGTGCTCTACCGGCGGTGGCCCACGAAGGTGGACCTCGTCCTCGCCGCGCTCCAGCACGCCGGGCTGTTCGATCGTCGTACCGTGCCGGACACCGGGACCCTGCGGGGCGACATGCTCGCAGCGCTCCGGGACTTCAACGACGCGCGGTCCGGGTTCATCACCGTGATCAGCCTCTACCTGTCGAGCATCAACGCGGACACCGGGCTGACCCCCGCCGACCTCCGCGCACGCCTGATCGGGGACCGGTCGAGCGTCGGCCGGGTCTTCCTGGAGCGTGCGGCCGCGCGGGGGGAGATCCCCGCACGCGACTGGCCCGACGGGCTCACCACGCTGCCGTCCGACCTGATGCGCCACGACCTCGTGATGACGCTGAAGCGGATCCCGGACACCCGCGTGCTGGAGATCGTCGACGACATCTGGCTGCCGCTCGTGCGGTGAGGAAGCGGTGAGGAAGCGGTGAGGAAGCGCTGAAGGAGCGATGCGGGCGCGGTGAGGAGTGCCGCGGCGTGTCTGTCCGCGGTCGCGGTTAGGCTGTTCGAGTCCCGCAGCAGCTCGTACGAACCGGAGGTTCCGTGGCGGATTCCGACTCCTTCGTCCACCTGCACGTGCACAGCGAGTACTCGATGCTCGACGGCGCGGCCAGGCTCAACGACCTCGTGGCGGAGACCGCCGCGCAGGGCATGCCGGCCGTGGCGGTGACGGACCACGGCAACATGTTCGGCGCGTTCGAGTTCTGGAAGGCCGCCAAGGCCGGCGGCGTCAAGCCGATCATCGGGACAGAGGCGTACATCACGCCGGGCACCCACCGCTCCGACAAGACCCGTGTGCGCTGGGGTGACGGCGGCGGGGACGACGTCTCCGGTGCGGGTTCGTACACGCACATGACGATGTTCGCCGAGAACACCGCCGGCATGCACAACCTGTTCCGGCTGTCGTCGAAGGCCTCGCTCGAGGGCTACTACTTCAAGCCCCGCATGGACCGCGAACTCCTCAGCGAGTACCACGACGGCATCATCGCCACGACGGGCTGCCCCTCCGGTGAAGTCCAGACGCGCCTGCGCCTCGGCCAGTACGACGAAGCGATCAAGGCGGCGGCGGACTTCCGGGACATCTTCGGCAAGGAGAACTACTTCGCCGAGATCATGGACCACGGCCTCGAGATCGAGCGCCGGATCATGACGGACCTGATCCGCCTCGCGAAGGACCTCGGCCTGCCGCTCGTCGGCACGAACGACCTGCACTACACCCACTCCCACGACGCCAAGTCGCACGCGGCACTGCTCTGCGTGCAGTCCGGCTCCACCCTGAACGACCCGAACCGCTTCAAGTTCGACGCCGACGAGTTCTACCTGAAGACCCCGCAGCAGATGCGGCACGTCTTCCGGGACAACCTCGAAGCGTGCGACAACACGCTGCTCATCGCCGAGCGGTGCAACGTCGAGTTCGACACCGCGGCGAACTACATGCCGAAGTTCCCGGTGCCCGAGGGGGAGACCGAGCACAGCTGGTTCGAGAAAGAGGTGGCGAAGGGGCTGGAGTACCGCTACCCCGGCGGCATCTCGCCCGAGGTCCAGGCGCGCGCCGACTACGAGGTCGGCATCATCAACCAGATGAACTTCCCGGGCTACTTCCTCGTGGTCGCCGACTTCATCAACTGGTCGAAGGACCACGGCATCCGCGTCGGCCCCGGTCGTGGTTCCGGTGCCGGCTCGATGGTGGCGTACGCGATGCGCATCACCGACCTCGACCCGATCCGGCACGGCCTGATCTTCGAGCGCTTCCTCAACCCGGACCGCGTCTCGATGCCCGACTTCGACGTCGACTTCGACGACCGGCGCCGCGGTGAGGCGATCAAGTACGTCACCGAGAAGTACGGGTCGGAGCGCGTCGCGCAGATCGTCACGTACGGCACGATCAAGGCGAAGCAGGCGCTGAAGGACTCCTCGCGCGTCCTCGGCTTCCCGTTCGGCATGGGCGAGAAGCTCACGAAGGCGATGCCGCCGCCCGTGATGGGCAAGGACATCCCGCTCACCGGGATCTTCGACAAGGACCACCCGCGCTTCAAGGAAGCCGTCGACGTCCGCACCGTGGTCGAGACCGACCCCGAAGCGAAGACGGTCTTCGACACCGCGCTGGGGCTCGAGGGGCTGAAGCGCCAGTGGGGCGTGCACGCCGCCGGCGTCATCATGTCCAGCGACCCGCTGATCGACATCATCCCGATCATGAAGCGGGAGCAGGACGGCCAGATCGTCACGCAGTTCGACTACCCGGCTTCGGAGTCGCTCGGCCTGATCAAGATGGACTTCCTGGGGCTCCGGAACCTCACGATCATCAGTGACGCCCTCGACAACATCAAGACCAACCGTGGGATCGACCTCGACCTCGAGACCATGGGCCTGGAAGACCCCGAGGCGTACGCGCTCCTGCAGCGCGGTGACACCCTCGGTGTGTTCCAGCTCGACGGCGGCCCGATGCGCGGGCTCCTGCGCCTGATGAAGCCCGACAACTTCGAGGACATCTCCGCGCTCATCGCCCTGTACCGTCCGGGCCCCATGGGTGCGAACTCGCACACGAACTACGCGCTCCGCAAGAACGGCGAGCAGGCGATCACGCCGATCCACCCGGAGCTCGCCGAGCCCCTCAAGGACATCATCGGCACGACCTACGGCCTGATCATCTACCAGGAGCAGGTCATGGCCATCGCGCAGAAGGTGGCCGGGTTCTCGCTCGGCCAGGCGGACATCCTCCGTCGCGCGATGGGCAAGAAGAAGAAGTCCGAGCTGGACAAGCAGTACGCCGGCTTCGAGAAGGGCATGCTCGACAACGGCTACTCGGCCGCGGCGATCAAGACGCTGTGGGACATCCTGCTGCCGTTCTCCGACTACGCGTTCAACAAGGCGCACTCCGCCGCGTACGGCGTGGTGTCCTTCTGGACCGCCTACCTCAAGGCGCACTACCCGGCCGAGTACATGGCGGCGCTGCTGACGTCCGTCGGTGACGCCCGCGACAAGCTCGCCCTGTACCTCAACGAGTGCCGCCGGATGGGCATCAAGGTGATGCCGCCGGACGTCAACGAGTCGATCGGCTTCTTCGCCGCCGTCGGTGAGGACATCCGCTTCGGCATGGGCGCGATCCGCAACGTCGGTTTCAACGTCGTCGACGACATCGTGAAGGCCCGCACGGAGAAGGGCGCGTTCGAGTCCTTCCACGACTTCCTCCGGAAGATCCCGATCTCCTCCGCCAACAAGCGGACCGTGGAGTCGCTCATCAAGGCGGGTGCCTTCGACGAGTTCGGGGACAGCCGCCGTGCGCTCGTGGAGATCCACGAGGGCGCGGTCGAAGCGGCGGTGAAGGTCAAGCGCGACGAGGTCCACGGCAACGTCGGCTTCGACTTCGACTCCCTGTTCGCCGAGGTCGCCGAGGAACAGCCGTCGCTGGCGGTCGTCTCGCAGGTGCCGGAGCGTCCGGAGTGGTCCAAGCGCGACAAGCTCGCGTTCGAGCGCGACATGCTCGGGCTCTACGTCTCGGACCACCCGCTCGCGGGGCTCGAGATCGAGCTCGCGAAGCACCAGTCGATCACCATCGCCGACCTCATCGCGGCCGACGACTCGGTCGAGGGGGAGACCGTCACGGTCGCCGGACTGCTGACGAGCGTGCAGCACCGGGTGGCCAAGACGAGCGGCAACCCGTACGGCATCGTCGACATCGAGGACTTCGGCGGCCAGATCGGCGTGATGTTCCTCGGCAAGACGTACCAGGAGTTCGGGCCGTCGCTCGTGGCCGACTCGATCGTCGTCCTCCGCGGTCGGGTGAACGTCCGCGACGACGGCAAGGCGCTGCACGCGGTGAGCATGTTCCAGCCGGCGCTCGGCGACGTGATGGGCTCCGGCCCGCTCACGCTGTCCCTGCCCGAACGGCAGGCCACGACGGAGACGGTGACCGAGCTGGCGGCGGTGCTCGGCCGGCACACGGGGGAGACCGAGGTGCGGCTGCGGCTGCTCAAGGACGACGTCGCCCGGACGTTCGAGCTGCCGTTCCCGGTGAACCTGACGCCCGACCTGTTCGGTGAGCTGAAGAGCCTGCTCGGCCCGCGCTGCCTGGTGTAGCGCCCGCTCCCGCGATGGACGACCGTACGATGCCGGACGCCGCTGCCCTGGCGGCGTTCGGCGTCGCGGGGTCGCGGCCCGAACGGCTCGCCGGCGGCCGTGGCCTGACGTGGCGCGCCGGGGACGTGGTCCTGCGGCCGCACGACGGCGCGGAGGAGACCGACTGGCGCGCCGAGGTCCTCGCGGAGCTCGAGCACACGGCTGCGTTCCGCACGCCCCGGCCCGTCGCCACCACCGCCGGCAGCTGGCGGTCGGGTCGCTGGGAAGCGTGGGAGTGGCTGCCCGGCCGCGCCGACGAGACCCGCGTCGCCGACGTCATCCGCGCGGGCACCGCCTTCCACCGGGCGATCGCGCACCTCGACCGACCTGCCTTCCTCGACCGCAAGGACAACGCCTGGAGTCGCGCCGAGCGGATGGCCTGGGGCGAGGCCGAGCTCCCGCGCGACACGACGCTCGACCGGCTCGCCGCGGCGTTCCGCCCAGTCGAGTCACCCGCCCATCTCGTCCACGGCGACCTGCTCGGCAACGTGCTCTTCGCCGAGGGCCAACCGCCCGCGATCATCGACTGGCCGCCCTACTGGCGTCCCGCCGGGTTCGGCGCGGCGGTCGCCGCCGTCGACGCCGTGTGCTGGCACGGGGTGCCGGCCAGCGCGCTCGACGCGCTCGGCGACGGCATCGCCGAGTGGCGCCAGCTGCTCGTCCGCGCCCTCACGTTCCGGATCGCCACCCTGCACCTGCTCGGCGCGTGGGACGCGACCGGCGTCGCGACGCACCGCCCGGTGGTGGACGCGCTGGTCTGACCGCCTGGAGGCCCGGTGCGGGCCCGCCACGGGCCTCCCGTCCGGTGTCCGGTCACGTCTCGTTCGGACCTGGGCTACGAGGCAGGGCGGTAGCGCGCCATCGCGCTCCGCTGCGGGGCGAAGCGTTGTTCGAAGTCGCGCTCGTTCGGGACCCACACGTCTCGCCAGAGCGACTCGTGACGCCTGCCGAGCCGCGCATCGCGCGCCATGCCCCGCTGTGCGGCGACGTCGAGCTCGACGTCACACCAGACTGTCACGTCGAGGCTCGGGAGCGTGTCCGGATGGAACAGCCCGATCAGGTCCACGACCAGGATGTCGGCGCTGGGGAGCGGCTCAGCGGGACCGAGCGACCTCGTGGTCCAGTCGAAGCGGTGGAACACGCCGGGTTGCGCGGCGCGATGCGGGGCGAGGACCGAATCGAGCAGTCGTCGTCGGTCGACACCGTCCCAGTCCGTCGACCGCCGATGGGATCGCACCGGGTCCAAGAAGTCGTCACCACGGATCCGCACCGCACCTGCGAGCTCCGCCGCGAGGGTCCTGGCCAGGGTGGACTTGCCGGACCCGCAGTAGCCGGAGATCCCCACCACGAGCGGGTGTCCCAGGTCACGCTGACGCGCACGGATGAGCTCGACCAGGCCGGTCTGGTCCAACGGCGGCTCGACGTCGATCTCGTAGGCCAGCACCAGGTCCTCGGCGTTCATGCCTCGGATGCCCCAGTTCACCTTCGGGGTCTCCGTGATCGTGATCTCGACGCTGTGCGACGAGATCCCCGCCTCGGACTCGATGCGAGCGAACAGCTCACGCACGAGCGACCGCTTCGTGGCGTCGCTTGGGCCATGACGACACAGTACCGAGGGGGGTTCGCGGAACTTCCGGCGGTCGTCGGCCAGTCGCTCGACCGGGAGGCTCGGTGCGGGCCCACCACGGACGTCCCGTCCGAAGTCCGCGCACCCGATACCGTGGTGCCGTGGCGAGCCAGGACCAGTACGACGCCCTGTGGGCTGAGGGCCGAGCGCGCATGGTCCTTGGCGATCTCCGACCCGACCGGACGCCGACGGATGGGGACCCACGATGGGGGCTCAGCCTCGTCCTGCTCCCGGCCGAGGAGACGGCGCGACGCCTCGCCGGAGTCACGTCCGAGCTGGACGCCGCGTACCGGGGCGGACACCACCTCTACGGGGCGGCGGACCTGCACATGACGATCACGAGCCTCGAGCCGTACCGGGATCGGATCGCGCCGGAGACGGTTCAGCACTACGTCGACGCGATCGATCGTTCGCGCGACCTGCTCGACGTCCGGTGTCGCCTGCTCGGCCTCGGTGGTTCGGCAGCCGGTGTGTTCGTCCAGGGGTTCGACGACGACAGCCTCCTTCCGATCCGCGTGCGGATGCGGCAGGCGGCTGCCGATCTGCACGGTGGGACTGCGCCCCCGATGGCGTTCGTCCGGGACACCGCGCACATCTCGCTCAGCGTCCACCGGCAGGCGGGGCCCGAAAACGCAGCCGTCGCCGTCGTGGAGCGAACGCGCCGGCGGGATTTCGGCGACCTCCAGGGCTCTCGGGTCGCGCTGGTGCGGTACCGCCCTCGGGTCGGCTCCATGGGAGTCGAGATGCTGCACACCGTCGGTTAGGGAGCGGACAGGCTCTTGTGCGCAGCCCGTCGGTTGTACAAGGTGGTCGGATGACGGGGATCAGGAACATCGCAGTCGGGTTGCCGGTCAAGAGCAGTCATGTCCTGCTCTCCGAGTCGACGGACACCGTCCGCGGTCTCGTGTTCCACCGTGCCGTGGGTGGCGGCATCGAGTTCGGCGAACGCGCGGACGAAGCGCTCCGGCGTGAGTTCCGGGAAGAACTCGACGTGGCCCTCTCCACCGTGACACTCCTCGGCGTCATCGAGAACATCTTCGAGTTCGAGGGTTCCCCTGGGCACGAGTACGCGCATGTCTTCGCGGTGCAGTCGGAAGAACTGGACCGTGTCCCGCTCAGCGCGGAACTCGTCGTCCTGGACGAGGGCAGTCCGGTGCGGTGGGTTCCGCTCGACACGGAAACACCGGTCTTCCCGGAGGGCATCCTCGAGATGCTCACCGCGGCCGCCGACGCCGACGCCGACGCCGACGCCGGATGACCATCAGCCCTGGAACGATCCTCCCGGAAGCGACCTGATGCCCGGGCCGGCCGTCGAAGTGCCCGAAGGACTCGTCCGCGCGACGACGAACCGCGAAGGATCCGCCGGTACGGCGTGGCTCGCCGAACTGCCGGCGATCATCGGCGGCCTGCTCGGCCGGTGGGGGTGCGACCTCGACGGTGCCCCGATGCACGGTGAAGTGGCGATCGTGCTGCCGGTGCGGCGGGGCGAGACGGCTGCAGCGCTCAAGGTGTCGTTCCCGCACCCCGGCAACCGCAGCGAGCCGGACGCGCTGCGCAGCTTCGGAGGGCACGGCGCCGTCCGACTTCTCGATGCCGACGCCGACTCGTTCGCGCTCCTGATGGAACGTGCTGGTCCCGACACACTCGAGTCGATCGGGACGGCGGAGGAGGCGATCGAGACGGCCGGGCACCTGGCTCGGCGCCTCGCAGTTCCCGCGGGGCCGGCCACACCGGCGCTCGCGGACACGGCCGGAGGGTGGGAATCGGAGCTCGATCGGCAGGTCGCCCTCCTGCCCGGTGTCCTGTCCTCCGCGGTGATCGAGCGGACGAGGAGCACCATCCGGCTGCTCGGGGGCGACACGACCACGACGATG
The DNA here is from genome assembly GCF_003755165.1 of Curtobacterium sp. PhB130. NCBI lineage: Bacteria > Bacillati > Actinomycetota > Actinomycetes > Micrococcales > Microbacteriaceae > Curtobacterium > Curtobacterium sp. PhB130. The sequence goes on from NZ_RKII01000011.1 coordinate 169,694, forward strand.
CTCCACGGGGACCTGCACTTCGGGAACGTGCTCAGCGCGGAGCGTGAGCCGTGGTTGGCGATCGACCCGAAGGGCTGGCGTGGCAGCGCTGCCTACGACGCGTTCACCGTGGTCGCGGGGAAGCGCGAGGGACTCCGTGACGCTCCCGACCTCGATCGGGTGTTCCGCGACCGGATCCGCCGGTTCGCGGACACGGCCGGCGTCGACGCTGCGACGGCGCTCGCTTGCGTGCAGGCGCGCGCGACGAGCTCGTACCTGTACCAGCGGCTGCAGCCGGGGGACTGGTTCGAGCTCGAGCTGCTCGAGTTCGCGGTGAACCTGAGCGACTGATCGCGGTCAGGAGACCCGTTCGCGGAGCCGCTCGGTGACGACGAGCTTCTCCGACCACCGGTCCGGCCATCCCGCGGCCACCCACGACCGCTGCGGTTCATGGCCGGCGCGGCCGAGCCACACGACCTCGTCGATCGCGCGCTGCTGGCGCGCGAGGACGGCATCGACGACGTCGAACGCGCCGTCCCACCGGTACCCGTCGAGGAAGGCACCGATGCGACCGCGACGATCCACGTCGGGTCGTAGTCCTCGCCGACGGAGCTGCTGCACGTCGTCGTCGAACGGTGCGAGCCACTCGAGTGCGTACGCGACGTCGCTGACCGGTTCCGCCGGACGTGCCACGTCCCAGTCGAACAAGTCGTGCACCCGACGGAGGAGCGCCCCAGCAGATGCGACCGCAGCGGTCGTGGTCTGGTGCGGCCAGGCGGCGTCGCCACCGTCGCCGGGCACGAGGCGGACGAACTCGAAGTGCTCGTCGGTGTCGAGCGGTTCCGGGACGGGGAGTCCCTGATCGTGGAGGTGCCGGAGCAGGGAGTGCACCGTCAGGGTCCAGGGCTTCCGGGGGCGACGGACGACGTCACCGTCGACCACGACCTCGCGCTCCGTCATCTCCGCACGCTCGGCGTGATGGTCAGCCGCGTCCGGTGATCGAGCGGATGCGCGCCACGATCCGGGGGTTCCGTGCGCCGAAGGTGAGGGCGGCGAGGCGGCGCATCGAGACCTGGGCGCGGTGCACGAGGAGGCCGGTCGCTTCTGCGATGTCGGTGACCGCGTGCCAGCGGGCGCGGAGGGCGGTCGGGTCGATCTCGGTCCGCGCGGCCGTCTCGATGGCCTCGACGAGGGACTTGCCGTCCTGCCAGGGCAGGGTCTCGTTCTCGAACCGCCGGAGGATCCGGTCGATGGCGTTCGCGCGGTGGTGCGTGACGGCCTGCGACCACCGGACGTCCTGCGGGATCGGGTCGACGAGGACCCACCGCGGGGCGTTGGCGTTCAGCATCGACAGCTGGCCGAACGTGGTCAGGGCGCCGAGCGCGACGGCGACGTCGAAGATCTGGCGAGGACGGCCGCCGACGGCGATGAGCGCGCCGGGGAACGCCTGACGCGCTGCGCGGAGCTGCGAACGCGCGACGATGAGCGTGATGACCATGTGCTCGGGCGCGGCGGCGAGGACGGAACGGACGCGGGTCACGACGGCACCGTCGACCTCGGCCGGCAGGTGCAGTGCCACGCGGACCGCGTCGTCGTCCGGCAGGAACGCGTCCGCGAACACGTCGACGGCGTCCCGGTAGCGGCTGAGGAACAGGGCGATCGCGCCGCCGTAGAACGGGTAGCGCTCGAGCAGGATGCGCTCGTGCTCGAGGCGGAGGGTCGGGCCGCGGTCACCGCTGAAGCTCGTCGACCCGGTGTGCAGGACGAGGGCGTGGTTCGCGAGCGCCGCGGTGTAGCCGTGCTCGTTGATGCGGAGGCAGAAGTCGTTCTCCTCGCCGTAGCCGGGGGAGAAGACCTCGTCGAACAGGCCGAAGCGGTCGATCGTCTCGCGGCGGATGAGGAAGCAGAAGCCCATCGCGACCGGCGCCAGTGAGAAGCGGGGGAGCAGGTACTTCACGCGGCCGTGCAGCTCACGGGTGCGCCGGGGTGCGAGGTTGGCGCGCGGGTTCCGGCGGGCGTAGGGGAACGACGCGATGGTGGCGTTGTCGCTCCGCGCGCAGACCACGCCGATCGAGTCGTCCTCGGCGAGGACCGCGGTCATCTCGTCGAGGAACCCGGGCAGCGGGACGGTGTCGCTGTTCAGGAGCAGGACGTCGTTGCCGGTCCGGTCGAGTTCGAGGACCGCACGGTTGCAGTTGCCGACGAAACCGAGGTTCCGCTCGTTGCGGGTGTACTCGAAGCCGGGGTGGTCGGCGACGAGCTCGAGGAGCCGACGCTCGATGGTGTCCACGTTCGGTCCGACGTCGTTCGCGAGGAGCACCCGGTCCACGGAGAAGTCGACGGTCTCGAGCAGGGCCTCGACGCAGCGTTCGAGCCCCGGCAGGTCGTCGTAGACCGGCACGACGATGGTCACCGGTCGACGGTCAGCGCTCATCGACGTGCCAGCTTCCGCATCACGACACCCGGACGTGCGAGGACACGACCGACCAGGCCGGAGCGCGACCGGACGCGGCTCGCCAGCAGGCCGACCGCCGCACGGGCGCTCGTCGCACCGAGCGACGCGTAGGCACCGGGCAGCTCGAACCAGTAGCGCGCGACCTGGGGGAGCCGGTAGCCCTCCGTGCCGACCAACGCGACCAGACGTTCGATGGCGGCCGCGTTGTCGCGACCCGCACCGACGACGGTGGCGAGACGGTCCGGAGCAGCCGCACCGTGCCTCCCGGCCGAATCGGGGTCGGCCGCGTACGCGGCGAGAGCGTCGGCGAGACCAGCCGTGTCGTCCGCGTCGAACAGGGCGCCGGTGACACCGGGCTCGACGAGCTCGGCGCTGCCGCCCTGGCGGGAGGCGACGACGGCGCGGCCGAGCGTCATGTACTCGGCCGTGGTGCGGCCGAATGCCTCGATGGTGGAGGGGGTGACGCAGACGTCGGCGGCGTCGATGAAGGGCGCGGTGTCGCGCTGCTCACCCGCGAAGACGACGTGGTCGGCGACGCCGAGCGCGCGTGCGCGGTCGGTGAGGCGCTGGTCCTCGCCGGGGTGCTTCCAGCCGCCGACGAAGCAGACGCTCGCCGTGATGCCGCGCTCGCGCAGCGCTCCGAGCGCGTCGATGACGCGGTGCTGGCCCTTGGACTCCTCCACGCGACCGACGACCGTGATCCGGAGGCCCGGGTCGTCTTCGGGGAACGGCGTGACCGTCGGCGTGTCGGAACGGGTGCGCAGCAGTCGTTCGGTGTCGACGATCGGGTAGGCGACGGAGAGCTTCTCGGCCGGGATGTACTCGGCGAGGTGGTCGCGCATCGCCTCGGAGTTCGTGATGACGGCACCGGAGAAGAGGCCGATGTCGCCGAGCGTCGCCGCACGACCGGTCTGGAAGTGCAGCCCGTGGTCGAGGTCGCCGTACTCACGGACGAACCAGGCCTGCGGGATGCCGAGGACCGCGGCGGCGAACGACGCCCACGGGGCGACGAGGGTGTTCGTGACGACCATGTCGGGACGGTTCCGCTCGTACTCGGCGATGATCGCGCGGACTGCGGCGTAGTCGACCGTCGCGAACGCGGCTCGTTCCGCCGCCGGAGCCGGCTGCGGACTGGGGAGCGCCCACCCGCGGAACCGCAGCGCCTGGTAGCGCCAGCCGCGCTCGTCGAGGGCTTCGATGAACTTGCCCCTGGGTGCCTTCGTGATGAACGACGGGGTCATCGAGGGGTCGCGTGACTGCCAGTCCTCCACGAACCGGATGAGCGACCGCTCAGCGCCGCCGAGACTCACGGGCGCTGTGGAGTGGTTCGCGAAACTGACGAGCACCCAACTACTCTACAAAGGATTCCCCAATCGTTCTCCAACCAGCCACCCCCAAGTGCGGGGTGGCATACATCGACGGTCGCGAGGCGCTCGACATACTTGTGCGAGAATGTCTCGTCCTGATCCTGATCGGGCCGCCTCGTCCTGATCTGATCGGGCCGCAAGGGCGCGCCCCGGAGGAGCTGTAACCGAAAAGCATGTCCTACCTCAACGAACTCGTGTCGTCCCGCGAGCTCCTCGCGAACCTCACGGCGCGCGAGGTCAAGGGAAAGTACCGCCGTACCGTCTTCGGTCAGCTGTGGTCCCTGATCAACCCGCTCGCGACGATGCTGATCTACACGATCGTGTACTCGTTCATCTTCCGGGCACGGCTCGAGGTGGGCGACCCGAGTGGCCTGAACATCTACCCGCTGTGGCTCATGTGCGGTCTGCTGCCGTGGATCTTCGCGCGCAACGTGATCAACTCCGGGATGACGTCGATCGTCTCCAACGGGTCGCTGATCAAGAAGGTCTACTTCCCCCGGATGACGCTGCCCCTGGCGGCGGTCGGGTCCTTCGGCTTCACGTGGCTCGTCGAGATGGGTGTGCTGCTGATCGTGCTGGCGATCGCCGGCTCGAACTTCTGGCTGTACCTGCCGGTCATCGCGCTGACGATGGTGTTCCTCGCGATGTTCGCCGCCGGGCTCGGCCTGATGCTCTCGATCATCAACGTGCACTTCCGCGACATGCAGCACCTGGTCGGGATCGGCCTGCAGATGTGGATGTACCTGTCGCCGATCATCTACCCGCTCTCGCTCGTCGAGGACGCCGCGAACAAGTCGGGGCACTCGTGGATCATCCACGTCTACAAGCTCAACCCCATCGAGCGGTTCTCCACCGTGTTCCGCAACCTGATGTACGACAACCGGATGCCGAACTGGACCGATCTGGTCGCGTGCGCCCTGGCGGGATGCCTCTCGCTCGCGCTCGGCTACTTCGTGTTCTCCCGCAACGAGAAGAAGCTGGCTGAACTGCTGTGAGCGATGCTGCCGTCACCGTCGACCACGTGTCGAAGCGATTCCGTATGTACAGCGAGCGCAACGACTCGCTGAAGAGCATGGTCATGCGCGGCAAGAAGTCCGTGCACGAGGACTTCTGGGCGCTCAAGGACGTCTCCTTCGAGGTGCCCCACGGCACGACCTTCGGCCTGATCGGCAAGAACGGGTCCGGGAAGTCCACGCTGCTGAAGTGCCTGGCGAAGATCCTCTGGCCGGAGCAGGGCTCGATCACCGCCCGCGGCAAGCAGGCGTCGCTGCTCGAGGTCGGGTCGGGCTTCCACCCGGAGCTCTCCGGACGCGAGAACGTGTTCCTGAACGGGTCCATCCTCGGCATGAGCCGGAAGGAGGTCACCCGGAAGTTCGACGAGATCGTCTCGTTCTCCGGCGTCGGCCACTTCATCGACCAGCCCGTGAAGAACTACTCGTCCGGCATGTACGTGCGGCTCGGGTTCTCCGTGGCCGTCGCCGTCACGCCGGACATCCTCGTGGTGGACGAGGTGCTCGCCGTCGGTGACGCCACGTTCCAGAAGCGCTGCCGGACGAAGTTCAAGGAGATGAAGGAGGAGGGCCGCACGGTCATCCTCGTGTCGCACTCCATGAGCACCGTGAAGGACATGTGCGACGAGGTCGCTTGGCTCAACGAGGGTGAGCTCAAGATGATCGGCAAGACGAACGACGTCATTGGTGCTTACAACAAGACTGTCTGAGTCGCGCGTGCGCGTGCGCGTGGCTGGCCTGTGCGACCGTCCCGCGCCATAGCATTCCGGCGTTGGCTCTGGGGTGAAGACCTAGCGGAGCACGCGCTCGAGTGCCTCGCCGTTCGCTTCGAAATCGAACTCCCAAGCGGAATGGAACGCCTCGAGAGAGAACTTGCCCCGGGGGTGCTGCTCGTCGGCGCGTGACCAGAAGTAGTGGAATTCGTCCGCGAGTACGGAGGCGTACATGTGTTCGTTGCGGGCGGTGTACGCGTCATGAGACAGCAGGAGCACCTTGTCAAGGTGCTCTGCGAAGAGCATGTTGAACATGCCGGAGCCCGCGAGCCCAGCGACGGTTGTCGCGTTGCCGAACACGGTTGCTTGCTCCTCTGTTGTCAAGGCCTCTGGATAGACGATCGCAAAGCCACGATCGGCGAAATAGCTCTCCACCTCCTCGATGTTCCGACATGCACGGTTGACTGTGGTGAACTTCCGTGACACGAAGATCTTCTTCGCCGCGTCAGGCGACGAATGGACGAGTGCGGCACGGAGCTTCGACCACGTGGCTGGGACCACGGGGTGGACGTAATGCCAGCCGCCGTTCTGCCAGCCTTGCGACGCGCTGACGAACCGATCGACGGTGACATTGCGGTGCTCCCAGTGGATGTCGGACTCGACGATTCCTGCCGCTTCGAAGAGGGTCCGCTCGAACGAAGGAACATAGTCCTTGCTGGGTACGCGATAGATCGCTTTCAGGCCAGGATCTCGATCCTTTGCCTCATCCCAGCCCCAGACCTTCGACAACGACTCCGTGACAACATGGCCGAAGTGACCGGGTACCGCGCAGGTCAGGTCGTAGTAGGTCCCCTCAAGACGTTCGGTCGGCTTGTCTTCCGGGTTGAGCGCTGCAACACCTTCGTTGAGGTTAACCAGACGGTCGTTCCAAGCCCGCCAGGGGTGTTTGAAGGAGCTCGGAAGCACGGTGGTTCCGTTCACCGCCAACATCGCATCCTTCAGGTGCGTCGGCCCTCGAAACTCCCGCAATGTAAGCGTCGGGTACTTCATCGCCTGGGCGGGGATTCGGGGCTTGGCCAACGTGCCGTGGGACTCGACGTGCAAATCGCCGCGGCCAACGCCGGACTTTCGGCTGCCGAGTAACCGAACGTTGTTGGCGCCGAGCCGCGTTGGCAGGATTGCCATCGCATCTTCGTCTTTGACCTTGACGAGGTGATCTCGGTTCTTCACCGTGATCGAATAACCGTGACTGTCGACCGTCAGCCCTGAGGAGGCTTGAAGTTCCTCGATCTCTGCCGGACTGATCCTCCGAGCGCTCAATGATTCAAGGCCCGCAGCCCAGGCGCTGGAGATGGTGGTGACCGGGGCGATGAAGTAGCCGCCAGCAGTCACGTGGAAAAAGAATCGCTGCCAACGTTGCAGGCGATCCGGGAGCGACTCGGCTTCCTCATCAATCACGGCGGCCACAGGCCCAATCGAGGCGATGTACTCCTCCATCGCGTCATTCGACGTCGCGGCGAACTTCGTGATGCCTTCGATGCCAGGGATCACCTCGTGAGGGGTGATGACGTGAAGTCTGAACTGGAACGCGCTACGCCAGGCCGCGAGGGTCTCACGGGTTTGGTAGCCAGCGATCAGGACCACAGGGCGCTGTAGCTCCTGGAGCGGCTGTGCGTGTTCGCTGATGAAACGGTCCAGAGAGGACTGACGTCGACGCCAGCTTCGAGTTTTGGTCGCCCCAACTGAAGTCATACTCAGGAGGTTACCCGAGTATCAAGTACTCAGCGACATCGCCAGGCCTGAAGCTGAGCAGATGTCGACACACCGCACGCGTCTCACTTCTGGCGGCGAACGAGCCCTGCCAGCTTGTCAACCAACCTGGTGATCCGGCGGTCGCGATACCTCTGGACTTCCGCCCGGAATTGGCGGGCGGAAGTCCGCCAGGCGTCCCGCTCCTCCGTCGCCTGATCCAGCTCTGTCCGTGAAGAGGCGGCCGCTTCCCGAGCCTCGGTCAAGGCTGATTGCAGTGACCGGATTTGTTCAAGGCCTCTGTGGACTTCTTCTTCACGCTGCTTCATCATCCCTTCAACCGTTCGGGTTCGAGCCTTTTGGTCGTCGATTGCCTTCGAAGCGGATTGACGCTCGGTCTCGAGGGTCTCGCGACACCAGGCCAGTGACTCATCGGCGACCCCGCGAGCCGTCGCTTCGTTGGCGAGGTAGTGCGCGAACGAGCGGAGGGCGGGAACCGGGTGCGCGACGATGGGATCCGGTAGTTCGACGAACCCCGAGACTCGTTCTGATGAGGACGCGTCGGCCACGATCGTGTCCCACCACGTCCGTTGATTCTCTTTCCTCGCCGCTGATGCTGCTGCGAGACGTCCCTTGTGTTCGCCGGAGCGCAGAGTCTCGAGGATGACTTCGGTGATTGCCTCCGGGTCGGAGACGGCCGACACGGGCATGACGAGATCCGCTCCGCCGAGCTGTCGCGCTGCCCCGCGCATCCGGTTCCACGTGTACGCAGTGTGCGCGAGCCCAAATCCGATCAAGCCCAATTGGCCGGCGAACACAATTGGGTGGTAGCGCGTTGAGATCGAGAACTCAGCGTCCGCCATGATGTCAAGCACATCTTTCGATCGAAGCAAAGGGAGCGCATGGATGACCAACGAGTCCTTCGCGATCTCGTCGTGCGACACGATGTCGTCCTTCGGCCTTTCGATGTCGAAGGAGCCCGCGTGCGGCACGAGGACAGCATGGCAGTCAAGGGCGGTGCTCAGTGTTTCGAGCAGCGTACGGATCTGGCCGTAGTACCGAGGTATCTCGGACTCCGCAATCCAACTGGGACGTTCAAAGCTCGCGACGAAGTACCGAGCGGGCAGGCTGTCTCGAGCCACCGCTGGAACGGAGTTGCGTTCGAGCAACAGAGCGTCGTCGCCCGTGTAGCAAACACGCTGGCTGCTCGTCGACAGCGCGATGGCGTTTTCGAAAGAAGCCCGCTCTCGGAGACCGAACCAGCGGGCGGAGTCGATAATCTCCCGAATCGCGGGTAGGTCTGCCGGGCGGTAGGTAGCACCGAGTGACTGGCTGCTGATGTAGACCGGGCGCCCAAAGTGCCGAGCGACCCGGACCAGCGCGAGCCGCTCGTAGAGCTGGTGCACGAACGTGCTGGTGAGGTTGCCCCCGCCCGCGATCAGCACGAAGTCGGAGTCGTACACCGCGTCGTAGACGTCCGTGGCGGGGCCGTCGCCTCGCACGTACCCTTCGAGCGGTGTGAGTACTTTCCGGAGGTGGCTGTCTTGCCACGCACGCGGCCACCTGAGCTTGAAGTGGAATCTGGGTACTGCTTTCGTGCCGTGTACCGCTGACGCCGTGCTTGCATCTGCGGCGATCAACGTCACGTCAGTCACGCCCCGAAGCCGAAGTTGTTCGACTGCCGCCTCGGTCATGGCTTCGTCGCCGACGTGGTAAAGATCGGGCCACCCGATGTCACCCATGATAACCGCTCGCTTTGTCACGATTGGCTCACCTTGAGGTTTTCAGCAGTGGTCGTACCGGTTGGACGCGTCGATCCGCTCATCGCGGGGGCAAGGCCTGCGGTTAGTCTTCGGCGGAGGACGGGCCCGCCGGGCCGCTCGACAAGGAAATGGACAGCGGCAGCAAGACCAAGGGCGATTGCCGCGGCAAGCAGAGCCGCAGGAAACCAGCCCAGCTGCTGTGTGTGCTCGATGACCGCCCAGCCGATCTGTTCATGCAGCAGGTAAAGGGGATACGTCAGCGCTCCGAGGACCGAGAGCCACTTCCAGTTCACGCGGCGAAGCCGGGTCATCGTGACCAACGCAACGGCGACGAAGCACAGAAGGACACAGCCGATCGCGGCAAGGGACGGGACGCCGCTTCCCGTTGTGCCGAGGATCCGTTGTGCGGCTTCCGGCGCGGAAGTTGCGAGAGCGAGGAGGAGATCGGTGCCCACGGCTAGCCACCGGACGAACGAGTGTCCGTTCCGGACGATCACGAAGAGCATCATTCCCCCGGCGAACAAGGCCGCGTGTTGCCAAACGAGCACGTACGCGACGAAGTCAAGTTGCGTCTTCTCCGCGATCGCGGCCGCGACCGGCCATAGGACTGAGAAAGCAATCAAACGACGCTCTGAAATACCGACGATGACGAACACCGCCATCAGCGCGTAGAACCGCATTTCGACCCACAGCGTCCAGTAGACGCCGTCGATGTGGGGAACGTTGAACGCTTCCTGCGCCATGGTGAGATTGATCAGGACATCGCTGGTGGTGAACCAATGCGCGCCGTTGAAGACGAGCACGCCGGCGGTGAGGAGGACACAGACCCAGTAGGCGGGGTACAGCCGAGAGACCCGGGAAGACACGAACTGATGGAGCGGGCGCCCCCAGGCCGTCATGAGGATCACGAATCCGCTGATCACGAAGAACAGGTCGACGCCGAAAACGCCGTACTTCGTGAGGTCAAAGACCGCCGGTGACTGCTCGGAAACCGGGGTGGCCCAGGCATCCGTCTTCCGAGCAGTGAAGTGGAAGGCGACAACCGTGAGGGCGGCAGCGAAACGCAATCCGTCGAGGAGCGCGAACCGTCCCGCATTCCGCTCGGGAACACGAGGACGCGCCAACGCTGGCGGGGAGAGCTCGACCATGCTGTGGAACACCTTCACTCGAACGATCTGGAACTGACCGCCTCGCGTCACGAAGCACGCGAGTGCGCCAGACGGAGTGCTCGTCGATCTTAGAGGTCGTCGGCAGACCGATCGGGCCGGGAGCAGGGCGAGGATGTCTCGACGTAGGTCTGTGTGTGGGTAGAGTGCTAGCGCCCGAACGCCATCTCGATAGGGGAGCACGTGCCCGCCAACCGACGTCCGTTGATCAGCGCTGTGGTCCCCACCTACAACGTTGCGGATTACCTTCCCGCCTTCCTCGATTCGATCCAGGCCCAGACATCCGACATGGCTTCTGTCGAGATCATTGTCGTCATCGACGGTTCGCCTGACGACAGCGCGAGCATCGTCCGCGAGTGGGCATCGCAGCGTTCGCTGAACGTCAACATCATCGAGCAGGAGAACCAGGGACTCTCTGGTGCGCGGAACACGGGTCTCGCCGCAGCACAGGGAGAGTGGGTGACGTTCCCGGATCCGGACGACGAGCTCGACCCCCAGTACTTCGAGGAAGTCGAGAAGTTCCTTCGCCTCCATGGGCGTGCGGATGCACTGCACCCGGTCAACCTGGCCGCGGCGCACCAGCTTCGACTGACGCCCGCCGGCGAGATCGTAGACAACCACCCGCAGCGAACGCGTTTCAAGCTGGGATCGCGAATCGTCGACATGGCGGTGGAGCCGATCATCCAGCTCTCCGTCAACTCGTCCTTCATCCGCGTTGACCTCCTCCGTGAGAAGGGCATCGAATTCGATGGGCGAGTTCGACCGACGTTCGAGGACGGGCACCTGACTGCTCGCTACCTCCTGGAGACCGGGAGCCACCATCTCGGGCTCATGGCCTCAGCGAAGTACCGATACCGTCTGCGGGGAGACGGGAGCTCACTCGTCGAAGGTGGCTTCAGCAAGCCCGAGAAGTACACGAACCAGGTGGAGTTCGGCTACTTGGATCTGCTGGAGCGCGCCACGGCGCAGCTCGGGCGTGCTCCACGCTGGCTGGAGAACACAGTGCTCTACGACCTGCACTGGTACTTCAAGGGTGAGCAGTCAGTGCATTCGACCACCGCGAGCGCACCACTCGAGACTCTCCCGCGCTTCCACGAACTCGTCGAACGCATACTCAGCCTGCTCTCCGAAGACGCCGTGCGGAGCTTTGACGTCACCGGCATGGAGTTCGCCGTGCGTCATGCGCTGATGTACGGGTACGAGGACATTCCGTTGCGCCACGACTGGGTCAAGCTGTCGGACGTTGATGAGCGCCGACAGCAGATGAAGGTTTCGTACTGGTTCACGGGACCCGTGCCGGTAGAGCGGTTCGAACTCGACGCCGAAGAAGCCGGGCCCGTACACGAGACGGTGCGCGACTACACGTTCTTCGGCCGCGTGCTCATGCGAGAACGGCATCTCTGGTTCCCGCGCGGTCGGCGCTTGGAGATGTGGCTCGACGGGCAGAAGGTGCACTTCACCCGGTGGAACCAGAACGGTCACCCTGACGCGCTGACTCCGGCACTCATCGACCCGCAGATCCGCGCCATCCGGCGCCGCGTTCGCGCGGACTTCTCTCCGACCACGGGTCTCAAGGCCCATGCACGGGCACGAGCCGGCAAGCTCGTTCGAGACCTGCGCAACAAGTGGTCCGACAGAGGCATCACCGACGAGGCCATGCAGTGGCTCGTCCGGAGCCCGAAGATCCGCCGCCAGTTCGAGCACGCCTGGGTCTTCATGGATCGAGACACCGATGCGAACGACAACGCCGAGCACCTGTACCGGTGGGTGCGGAAGAACCGCCCAGAGGTCAACGCCTGGTTCGTTCTCCGGCGGGACTCGGCGGATTGGGACCGACTCGAGCGGGAGGGCTTCCGACTGGTTGAGCCGAACACGACACGTTGGAAGCTCCTGCTCCTCCACGCTGACCACCTTGCGTCGTCCCACGCAGACCACTACGTGACCGATCCCCTCGATCGGCGCCGGTACGGGCGTCATGCCTTCCGCTTCACGTTCCTCCAGCACGGTGTCATCAACTACGACATGTCTCGGTGGCTGAGCTGGAAGGGGTTCGATCGGTTCGTCACAACCACGCACGATGAGTTCGATGCGATCGCCGGCCACGGTCCGTACTCGTTCTCGTCGCACGAGGTCGTGCTCACGGGCCTGCCCCGGCACGACGCGCTCCAGCGGAAGCGCGAGGAAAGCACGGTCCGCGACCTGATCGTCATCATGCCGACCTGGCGGCAGTGGCTCCTCGGGGACCGTATCGGCACGTCGAACGACCGTAAGCGGATTCCCGACTTCCGATCGACCGAGTACGCGCAGATGTACGAAGCGCTGCTCAACTCGGAAGAACTCGCCGAGCTGGCTCGTGAGACGGGAAAGAGAATCGCGTTCATGCCGCACCCGAACGTGCGTCAGTACCTTTCCGAGTTCGAGCTCCTGGCCCACGTCCAGCTGTTCAGCTTCGCCGACCAGAATGTGCAGGACGTGATCGCTCGTGCAGCCGCCTTCGTCACCGACTACTCCTCGCTCGGTTTCGAAGCTGCGTTCGTCGATGTGCCCTTGACGTACTTCCAGTTCGACTCAGAGCGGTTCTTCGACGGAACGCATGTCGGGCGACGCGGATACTTCGACTACGAGCGCGACGGGTTCGGACCGATTGCTCGGGACGTGCCTGCCGTCATCGCCTCGATTCGAGAAGCCGCCGCAAACGACTGGGAGTCGCCGCGTCGCTATCGTGACCGAACGGCCGCAACCTTCCACACTCGCGACGGTGGGTCGTCCGAACGGGTCTTCCAAGCGATGCTCGGCTTGGATCAGCCCGAACACGCCCATGCCGAGGCTCCGCTCGCCGTCACGGTCGAGGAGGACGAATCGGCGACCGAGACGGACCAGCCGGCCGCAACGCAGCCCTGAGTCGCTGAACGAGCGGGGACGGACTCGTGATCTCAGTCGTGGTGCCCGCGCACGACGCCGCTCCCTGGATCGAGCAGACACTCGAGAGCATCCAGGCGCAGGCCGTGCGCGCATGTGAGGTGATCGTCGTCGAGAACGGTTCGGGAGATCGAACGGCTCCTATCGTCAGTGCGCTGGCAGCGAAGGACGACCGAATTCGGCTCGTTCGTTCCAACGCGACGACTGCTGCGGCCGCCCGAAACGAAGGCGTGGCGGCCGCTACCGGCGAGTACCTCGTCTTCGCCGACTCCGACGACCTCGTCCCCGACGGTGCGTACCGCGCGATGCTCGCCTCGCTCGAGGCGAGCGGCTCCGACATGGTCATCGGCGACCACCTCAAGTTCTCCCCGACGGCGACATGGAGTCCCACGAAGCGGTGGTACCCCTTCGACGCCGCACATGCCGGGCTCGCACCCGAAGACATCCCCGAACTGCTGTTGGGGCGTGCCTGCTGGAACCGGATGTTCCGGCGCTCGTTCTGGGACCGCGCCGAGCTCCGGTTCCCGGAGATCTCGAGCGTCGACGACATCGAGCCGATGACACGGGCGTTCGTCGCTGCGGAGACCATCGACGTCGTCCCGGACTGCGTCTACCTCTACCGGGATCGCGGGGACACGTCGTCGCTCTCGCTCCGCGACGATGCCGACACGACCGTCCGGTACCTCGAACAGGAACTCCGCTGCGCCGAGCTCGTGCAGGACCGCCCAGCCCTCCGCAGAGCACATGCGGAGGTCGTCCTCGACGCTGATGGTTGGGCGCACCTCAGTCGCTTCCTCGCGACCGCCCCGGACGAAGCCGCAACCGGCATCGTTTCGGCGGCGCTCGATGACCTGGTCGCCGTGATCCCGCTCGACGGCATCGATGCCGTGGCACCCGTCCGTCGCGCACTCTGGACGCTCGTCCTCGCCGGGCGTTGGACGGAGGCCGGTGCCTTCGTTCGGGGTTCGCGTTCGGATGACGCTGCCGAGCGTCTGGACGCCTGGGTCCAGGCCGTGCTCACCGCGGGAGCGTCGCAGGCGCACGGTGCAGACGCCGGACTCCTCGTCGAGCAGGGGCTCGTTCCAGCGCTCATCAACGACGCCGATGCCGTCCCGGAGGCGTGGCTGGCCGAGCGCGTCGACGCGCTCGCGTCGCTGCCGTTCGGAGCGCAAGAACCCGCAGAACCGGGCCTCCGTGCGGCGATGGTTGTGGGCAGCTTCGCTCCGTGTCGTCGGAATCGCTTCCTTCGGTGTCGGGACGTCGCGGGTGCGCGAGACGGCCCGCGTGACTTGGGGTTCGGGT
>NZ_RKII01000012.1:0-127977 GCF_003755165.1 Curtobacterium sp. PhB130
GGACTGGCTGCATCACTACAATCACCACCGACCACACACCGGCCTCGGCGGCCAAACCCCATCAGATCGCGTTCATAACCTCACGGGGAACTACACCTAGCCCTCGCGCGGTGGTGCTTGCAGGTGTCGGAGCTTGACCGGGTTCCGGACGACGTAGATCGCTTGGAGCAGCCCGTCGGCGACGTCGAACTGGAACGTCGTCGTGATCGCGGCGTGCTCGGCGAAGAGGACGGCGTCGAGTCCGTTGAGCTCCGTGGGGACCGCCACGGAGGTCGATCCGTGCTTCTCGGCGAGCCCGAGGACGAACCGCGCCGTCTTCTCCGCGCCGACCACGGGGCGGAGCGCGGACGTGGCGTTGCCGCCACCGTCGGACACCAGCACGACGTCCGGGGCGAGGGTGCCGAGCAGCGTCTCGACGTCGCCGGTGCTCGCGGCTCGGAGGAACTGGTCGACCACCCGTCGGTGCTCGGCGGCGCTGACCTCGTTCCGTGGAGGGCGGTTCTGCACCCGACCCCGTGCACGGTGCACGAGCTGCCGGGTGGCTGGTTCGCTCCGACGCAACACCGCGGCGATCATCGGGTACGGGAAGTCGAACACCTCCTTCAGCAGGAAGCCGATCCGTTCGTCGTCGCTGAGGCGCTGCAGCATGACGAGGAGCGCGGTCGACACGGCGTCGGCCTGCAGCGCAATCCGTTCCGGGTCGTCGGGAGCGTCGTCCCGGGACGCACCGGTGATGAGGGGCTCCGGGAGCCACGGGCCGATGTAGTCCTCCCGGCGACGCGCACTCGTCCGCAGGAAGTTCCGGGCCTGGTTCGCGGCGATCGTGGCGAGGTACGCACGGCCGTCCGCCACCTCGGCGTCGGCCGACTGCCATCGCAGGTACGTCTCCTGCGTCACGTCCTCGGCGTCGGCCACCGACCCGGTGATGTCGTACGCGATGGTGAAGACGAGTCCGCGATGCTGCTGGAACACATCCGCCCGAGTCAGTTCCACGCGGCTTCCTCCATCGCCATCGGCGCCGTCGAGACCGGGCCGCTGGGCCAAGAATAGGAGCCGCTCCGCCGGACCTCCCCGCGCAGCCACCGGAGTGTCTGACGGCAGATCATCTCCTTCACGACGCCGGCGGCACGACCCGAGAGCGCCACCCGGCGCGGTCGGTCGTCGGACGTGACGCCCTGGACGAGCGCGTCGCGCCGCCCGAGGCTGAGACACTGCGCGACGAAGCCCGACGAGAGCGGGCGCAGCGCCTCGCCGGCGATCCGTCGCAGGACGTTGTCGGCCGCGTGGGCGCCCATCGGGAGGGCCGAAGCACAGCTCATCCGCTGGTAGCCGTACCGCGGGTCGTCGATGACCACCGCGTCGCCCGCTCCGAAGACGCGCCCGTCACCGCCGACGACCGCAAGCGTCGGGCCGACCCGGAGGCGTCCGTCCGGAGCGGTGGGGAGGCCGCTGTCCCCGGCGAGCGCCGGCGCGGCGAACCCCGCGCACCACACCACGAGCTCGGCGTCGAGCTCCGCACGCAGGTCGCTCCCGGCAGGGACGGTCAGTCCCTCGCGCAGCTCGATCCCGAGGCGGACGAGGCGACGTCGGAGCCGGGCCCGGCTCGCGGCAGAGACACTCGGCGCGATCGCGCCCGCGGTGTGGAGCCGCACCGTCAGGGACGGATGCCGTTCCGCGATCTCGCTGACAGCCTCCAGACCGGTCAGGCCACCGCCGACCACCGCGACGGCCGCGCCCGACGGGAGATCCGCCAGAGCGGCGCGGAGCCGCGCTGCGGACTGCAGGTCCGCGAGCGAGTGGACACCGTCACCAGCAGGGATGCGCCCGCTGCTCCCCGCCGCGAGGACGAGGTGGTCGTACGGGAGCAGGCTGCCGTCCGAGAGGGTGAGGAGCCGCTCCCCCGCATCGATCAGGTCGACGCGGGAGACACGCAGCCGCACGGCTGGGTGGAGCACCGACGCGAACGTGACCGTGGCCGTCGCCGACGACCCGGCCGCGAACTCGTGCAGACGGATCCGCTCGACGAATGCCTCCTCCGCCGTCACGAGGGTCGTCACGACCGCGCCGCTGCCACCGCTCCCCGCCACCCGGTTCGCGGCCATGACACCCGCGTACCCTCCACCGATCACCACGACGTGTTCCGACATGTTCGTTCCCCTTCCGAAAACGGTTCCGGGCATGGGACACCGGTCGACGTCGGTCTGTGACCGAGACGGAGAAGGGCGCGAACCGTCCGCGGAGTCCAGGACTGGTTCGCACACGACGGCTGGCGGATGTCCGGCGCGGCGTGGATCTACGGTGCCCTGGCGGTCGCGGCGTTGGCCGGCATCGTCGTCGGGCTCGGCGGTGCCACCGTGCTCACCGGGTTCCGCCGAGCAGTGCGACGGAGCGTGCGCCCCGATGACGACGTGAACCCACCGCCCCGGGGTGTGCGCTGAGACCGACTCCCGCCCGGGCGCACGATCGTCGTCGTTCAGCTCGTCGGGGATGCCAGGTTGATCGCGTTCACGAGGAAGGACAAGCGCAACGCGACCGCTGTCCGGACTGTCGCGGGCAGATCGTCGAAAGTCGTTGCGAGGCCGTCCAGCACGGCGGCTTCGACGCCGATGACGGACGCCAGCGCATCGACGGGGAACCCGAAGGTCTGCGTCAGAACTGCCAACATGCCCTCGACGCGTTCTGCGTCGGGGATCTCCTTGACGGCCGAGAGGTGCGCGACGAGAACGGACACGCGCGCCCCTTCGTCGGGGCTGAGGCCGCCGTCGGCGGGGTCAGCGAATCCGTTGGGGGATGTCTCGACGTACGACCGCAACTTCTCTGGCGTCGTGCCGGTGATCGCTCCGATCGTGTCGTAGGGCACCCCATCGACCTCGACGATGTGCCGGAGCTCGTGCGCAACATCCTGCTTCTCGGTCATGCACTCTGCCTTTCATGAGCGCGCGCAGCGCGCGATGATCGCGTTCAGACCCTGTCTTCGCCAGCTAGCATCGCGCACATGAGCGAGACGACGCGGCGCAGCCTCCTCGAACGACTCGTCGGCAAGCCACTCCCGTGGCTCGCGTGGGTGTGGGTCGCCCTTGCCGCGGTCTGGATCGTCCTTGCCGTCGTCGATCCGTCCGGATTCCACAGGTCCATGGCGATCGTCTGGTCGATCCTCGCCGCCGTCCAGATCGGTTCGATCTCCTACGCCCGTCGACAGGAACTGCAGCGCGCCCAGAACGACGACAGGGAGTCCGCGACCCGCTGAGCGACAAGCCAGCGGTCGCGGAAGCGCCGACTTCCCCAGCACCTTCGGGATGAACGTGGACGCGCTCGGCAACCGGCTCCTCAGGATCCTGTCCTGAGCCGTATCCTGACTGCCTGCTCGCCCCCACTGGGGAGGATCCCGAGCTCGGGCGACCGACGTCGAAGTCGGCGTTGCCCATGGAAGGAACTGCAATGAGCATGGAAGGCGCAGCCTGGAGCTCGCTCTACAAGATCTCGACCGCCAAGGACGGCAAGCACGGCTTCTCCCGTGAGTCGGTGCGGCGGATCATGACGTTCGCCGTGCCCTACCGGGCCAAGCTCGTGCTCTTCATCGCGCTCTCGGTCGTCGGGGCGTTCCTCGCGGTCGCGACGCCGGTGCTCGCCGGTCAGGTGGTCGACGTCATCGCGGCCCGCGGCGCGGTCGGCACGATCGTCTGGCTCGCCGTCGTCATCGCCCTCGTCGCCGTGGCGGATGCTGCCTCGTCGCTGCTGACCCGCTGGTACTCCGCACGGATCGGCGAGGGCGTCATCCTGGACCTCCGCACCGCCGTGTTCAACCACGTGCAGAAGATGCCGATCGCGTTCTTCACCCGCACTCGCACGGGCGCCCTGGTGAGCCGCCTCAACAACGACGTGATCGGCGCGCAGCAGGCCTTCAGCGGCACCCTGTCGGGAGTGGTCACGAACGTCGTGGCGCTGATCCTCACCCTGGTCGTCATGCTCAGCACGTCGTGGCTCGTGACGGTCCTCGCTGTGGTGATGCTCCCGATCTTCCTGATCCCGGCACGCCGCATGGGCACCCGTCTGGCAGCGCTGCGACGCGAGGCCGCCGATCACAACGCCGCGATGAGCACGCAGATGACCGAGCGCTTCTCGGCGCCCGGCGCGACGCTCGTCAAGCTGTTCGGCCGTCCCGACGAAGAGGCCGAGGAGTTCCGGGTCCGCGCCGCTCGTGTTCGCGACATCGGGGTGCGGAGCGCCCTGCTGCAGTTCGTCTTCGTCACTGCCCTCACCCTGGTGTCCGCCCTCGCCCTCGCGCTCGTGTACGGGGTCGGCGGGGCGCTCGCACTCGGCGGGCAGCTGAACACCGGTGACGTGGTCACCCTCGCGCTCCTCCTCACCCGCCTCTACGCGCCGCTGACCAGCCTCGCCAACGCTCGCGTGGAGATCATGAGCGCCGTGGTCAGCTTCGAGCGCGTCTTCGAGGTGCTGGACCTCGAGCCGCTCATCCAGGAGAAGCCCGACGCCGACGCCGTCCCCGACGGACCGGTGTCCGTCGAGTTCGACGACGTCCGCTTCGCCTACCCCGCCGCGGACAAGGTGTCCCTCGCCTCCTTGGAAGAGGTCTCCACCCTCGACACCCGCGGCGGTGACGAGGTGCTGCACGGCGTGTCCTTCCGCATCGAGCCGGGGCAGACCGTCGCCCTCGTCGGCACGTCCGGTGCCGGCAAGTCCACCATCGCGCAGCTCCTCTCGCGCCTGTACGACGTCGACAGCGGTGCCGTCCGCCTCGCCGGGGCCGATGTCCGCGACGTGACCTTCGCCTCCATGCGGCACACCATGGGCATGGTGACGCAGGACGGCCACCTGTTCCACGAGACCATCCGGTCGAACCTGCGCCTCGCAAGGCCCGAGGCGACCGACGACGAGGTGTGGGACGCCGTCCGCCGCGCGAGGCTCGAATCCCTCATCCGGTCCTTGCCGGACCAGTTGGACACGATGGTCGGTGAGCGTGGCTACCGGTTGTCCGGCGGTGAGCGTCAGCGGATGACCATCGCGCGGCTCCTCCTCGCCCAGCCGCGGGTCGTCATCCTCGACGAAGCGACGGCGGCGCTCGACTCGACGTCGGAGGCCGCGGTGCAGGCGGCGCTCAGCGAGGCGCTCGAGGGACGGACGGCGATGGTGATCGCGCACCGTCTCTCCACCATCCGCAGTGCGGACCAGATCCTCGTCGTCGAGGACGGCTCGGTCGTGGAGCGCGGGACACACGAGGAACTGCTGGCCATGGGTGGGCGGTACGAAGAACTGCACCGCACCCAGTTCGCGGTCCAGAAGAACGTCGCGGCGGACGAGGACGCGCTCGCGCCATGAGCCGAGTCAGTGGCGTCGTGGTGGACTGCGAGGACCCCGTAGCGGTTGCACCGTCTCGCGCAGCCGTACTCGACGGGTACAACTTCGAGCTCTGTTGATGATGTCCGCGCTCAACGCGGCGGCAGTCCAGTTGTGCGGGGTCAAGGGAGTAGCGTCCGCCGTATGGCGGACCGATGGATGGATGGAGTGCCCGACGCTCCGGGCGGCCTCGTCGGCGCGTGGATCAACGTCATCGTGTGTGCCGCACTCGTCATCGGCTTGCCCATCATCGTTTTCACGCAGGCTCAGGCCCCGGCGAACGTGCTCTTCGCCATCGCAGCGCTCGCCTTGGTCGGGTTCCTCGAAGCAACCTTCATCCACAAGCTCCGCCAACAGCTCGCTCGCAGGCGGCGTCGCCAGGCCGGAAGAGATGTCGACGGCGCCCAGAGCAATGCGCACTAGCCGTCTCGTGAGGCCTGATTCACGCGACAAGGAGTGACCATGTGGATACCAGGTCTCATCCTCGGCCCAGCAGCGATCGCAGCCGGGATCCTGTTGTTCATTCGGCCGGGTGTCTTTTCTGACTTGCTGCACACGGTCAGTCGTGGCGGTGACGAGGAGGGTCGTCACCAACCGGACCTCCTCAAGGGCCCTGCGATCGGACTGGTGTGGATCGGTATCGCTGTGCTGCTTGTCTCGGTGTTCCTGCGACCGAGCTGAGACCTTCGCAGCAAGCCCCGGACGGGCATGGCGACGGTGCGGTGGCGGAAGATCGTCAGGCGATCTAGCGCTTGAGCACGCACTTCACCGCTCTCCTGGTCTTGCCTTCTGCGAGGCGCCGTTGCTTGCAGGCGAGTGCGACGGTTTCGCGCGCGAAAGGGTCTTGACGGTTTGTTTGGTTACTTTGATTCGGTGAACGACGTGACCGCACCGCGTTCTGCCCATCCCCGTACCGGCCGGGGCGCCACAAGGTGGACGCGACCGTACTGACGAAGACGATCAGAGCGAACGCTGCCGCGAGATGTAAGAGGTCCAGCGGCGGCATTCCCTCGGTGACCTCGCGCGACGCACGACCTTGGTAGTCGACGAACGCGATGGAATCGCACACCGCTCGTGCGAGGTGGAACAAATCACGGTGATCACCGATCTCCGCGTCATGGAAGACGACGATCAGGTCCCCCGAGTCCCGCCTCCGTTCCGGAGGCCCATCTGCCTCCCACAAGCGGAGCGCGCCGGCGTTCTGGATTCGGTTTGTCGCGGCAGTTGTGTTCCTCCGACGCGGTGGACCATCGCGTCAGGGATCAGCGCGAGGAGACGGGCGAGGGTTCCGATACCCCCCACCCTTTCCCTCACCGCGGCACTTGCCCGCTGCCTCCGCTGCGATCTGCTGATCGTCGCCGTGAAGAGAAGCCGTCTGCCTGGATGTCACGCAACCCGGCGGAGGCGCTGGCTCGCCTGTTCGCAGGCACCATCAACGACCTCGAACTGACGGTCGATCTGAGGCTGCACCCGCGCGGAGCGCCAGGCACGGGCGCCGAGGTACACCAGTGGCGCGACAGCCCACAGCACGATGCCGATCGCGCCCGAGATGACTGCGGGCATCCCGGCAGCGTTCTCGACGATGGCGGGCACGTTCACGTCGCTCTGCGTCGCGAAGACGGACAGCCCGAGGAATGCCGCTCCCACGATGCCGATCAAGTACGCGAGTACTGATGCGACCATCGTTCGGGACCGTTCCAGACCGGTGATGGTCTCGAGCGCTCCCTGCGCCTTGCGCTGCAGATCGATGACCTCGTCACGGTTGCGGATGTCGCGGTTGCGCTTGAACTCGATCTCGGTAGTGGCACTACCCGGGCGGGGGCGCTCAGCGGTGCCGCCTTCCCATCCGAAGTTGCGGTACGTGTCGCGGTAGAGGGTCTCCTTGTTCTTCGGAACGCTGACACGGGTGTACTCGTACGGGACGTAGGTGCCGGCGAGGGGAGTTTCGGTGCTCATGGGATGTCCTTCTGCTCGTTGGTCGGCCGACTTGGCCTACATCGATGTTCGCCGTCGTCCTGCGCCCGCTCATCGTCTCTCCGCGGTAACCGCACCTACTGCGATCGCAGTACGTGCGGGCACGGCTCAGGAGAAGAATGGGAGGGTGACTCCACTCGAACGCTCCAACGTGCCCCCGCGTTCGTGGATGCGCGGCGGGCGCACGCTCTACCTCGTCACCGGTGGAGCGATTTCGGCGGCGATCATCGCCGAAGCGATCCGCGTCGGCTCGGAACGTCCCGTACCGCTCGGCGGCGCACTCGCCGTGGTGCTCCTCGCAGTCGGCTCCGTGATGAGCCTGCGCTTTCCGCACATCGGTCTGCTCATCGCATCGTGCGCGGCTCTCACCGCGGGCGTGTTCGGTTGGGAACCGCTGGTGGAGTGGAGTTGCGCCGTGTTCCTTCTCTTCGCGGTGACTCTGCGAAGAGGGCGACCGATTCTGATGGCGGTGTCGACAGCGATCCCGGTGGTCATCGGAACTCTCTCGAGCCGAGAACTGGGAGACCCGATTGCGACCACCATCGGCGTGGTCATCTCGATCGGTGCTGGTGCCGGCATCGCGTTCGGCCTCCGATCGCAAACGCAGTACCGATTTGCGTTGGAGCAGCGCGCCGAGGACGCTGTCGCAACTCGCGAAGTCGAAGCGCAGCGACGCGTCGCGGAAGAGCGGCTCAGAATCGCGCGGGACCTCCACGATGTCGTCGGACATGAAGTCGCCGTGGTCAGCATGAACATCGGCGTCGCCGAAGTCGTGCTTCCTGAGGACGCAACCCAAGCACGAGAGGCGCTGCGCAACGCTCGGACAGGCATCCGCAACGTCCTGAACGAGACACAGCGCATCTTGGAGCTGCTGAGGACCGCGGAAGACCACCCGGGTTCAGCCCCGACTCCCGGATTGACGCTCATCCCGGATCTCATCGAGTCGTACCGACAAATCGGTCTCCGAGTCGACGCTGACCTCCGTGTCGACGTCGACGCCGAGGTGAGCGGTTCCGTCGGAGTGACCCTCTACCGAGTCCTGCAAGAGACCCTCACGAACGCGCACAGGTACGGCCGAGGATCGGCGACGGTGTCGTGCTGGTCCAGCCCGGGACGCGTGCACCTCGAGGTCCGGAACGCGCCACACGACGATCGACGGCAAAGCGGCAGCGGACTGGGACTGATCGGTTTGCGCGAACGAATCTCCCAGGCTGGCGGCACCGTGACGATCGACGGGAACAGCGTCGTGTTCGTGGTCTCAGTCGAACTTCCCACAACGGATGGACTCCCCACATGATCAAGATCGCACTCGTTGACGACCAGGACATGATCCGGTTCGGGCTCCGCGCGATCCTCTCCACCTATGAGAGCTTCGACGTGGCAGTGGAAGCAGGGGACGGCCTCGCGGCCATCCAAGCCATGGAAGCCAGCCCCGTCGACGTCGTGCTGATGGACATCCGCATGCCGGGGATCGACGGTGTCGAGACGACCCGGCGGCTTCGTCAACGGTGGAATGGCGATGAGCTGAAGATCGTCGTGCTCACCACCTTCGAGCACGACGAGACGGTACTGGCCGCGCTTCGCGCCGGAGCGAACGGATACCTCAGCAAGTCCGCCGGACCTCGCGAACTCGTGGCGGCGATCGAGGAAGTCCTCGGTGGTGGTGGCGCGCTGTCCGCCGCGGCCGCAGCAGCACTGATCGGGCGCGTCGCAAATGAACCCGATCACCCCATCGACGAGCAACTCGTCGAGCGGTTCGCCACTCTCACGCCACGAGAACTCGACGTGACGCGCGCGATCGCAGCTGGATCCGATGTCAACACCATCGCGCACACGCTCTTCTTGTCGCCGTACACCGTCAAGACACACGCCAACCGAGCGATGGCCAAAGTCGGCGCGCGCGACCGCGCACAGCTCGTGGCGTTCGCGTTCAGCGCGGGGGTTCGTCCTGTTCGCTGAAGCGCGCTCAGGGCGCCAGTGTCGGTGACGGAATTGAGACGCCCAATGGCGGCCAGAGACATCGAAAGAGACTCACCGCCCGGTGAAGGATCGACTACCGGACGCGCTCACGTGGTTTGACAGGCACCCCGACTTGGGCTGTCGTCTGATCACTTGATCGTGTCAACGAGGTGCCGCGCGGCGTTCTGGGGCCGGGGCGCTACGAGCCGGACGCGACCGTACTGACGACAACCATCAGCGCGGACGTTGCCGCGAGATGAAAGTCGTCCTGCCGGCGCCCACGCAATAAGCTCCCCCTGTGGAATCGATCCCGGACGACGGCGCGAAGCACGTGGTCGGCGCACGGTGGTGGGTTCCCTGGCTTGTGGGCTTCCTGGTGAGCGGGATGGCACTGGTTGCCCTCGGCACGGCGTTCCCGGTCGCGACCCTGGTCATCGCCGGATACGGGTCCACGTTCGGCGCTGCGTGGAAGAGTCGCGGACGGGCAGGCGCCCGGGCGACACGTGGCCACTGGGTCGCCGCGGGGCTCTCCGTCCTCCTGTTCGCCGGACTCGGATTGCTTCTCGGTGCCGCCGGATTCTCGATCGATGACGCCCAACGGGGCAATGCGGTCCCCGGTGCCGTCGTCGGTGGAGTCCTGCTCGCGGTCGGTGGTGGAGTGCTCCTCGCCATGGCCATCGCTGCCCGCCGCCGCCGAACTCGAGCAGCCCGTTCTCCCGACTGACCGCGTGTGAAGGAGGACGGTCAGCAGCCACGCGGGTCGCGGCGGGTGTTCATCAGCCCCCGGCTCACGAGCACTACCGATGCGGACCGCCACCACGAGCCTGGCGTTGCTGTGCGGGAGGTGCTCACAGCAGTGGTCGTCGTCGGATCCAGACGTTCACCCAGACGTGAACGAGTCCAGTCGCAGCAACGCAGACCATCACCCACCCGACGACGCCGTGCTCGGTCGCGACCCAGAAGATCCCGAGGGCGAGGACGACCGCGACCACGAGTACGCCGAACACGAGCATCAGCAGGCTGATCACGGGGCTGGCGTTCTGGGTGAGCTGCGCGTCGCGTACCCAGGCCGGGTTCCGCACACGCCATCCGAAGAGCGCGACTGTACCCACCAAGATCGCGACGCTCGCCACGAGGAGACCTGTTGCAGCCACGACGGGATGGTAGCTCGAACCGGTCATTTCCCGGACGTGGCTGCCAGGGCACCAGCCGACCTCACTCGACCTGCAGCGGAGCGGCTTGAATGGATCCATGCTCGAGATCCACACTCGGTGGTCGCGCTCCAGCGCCCGGTTCTCCCTGCCGCTTGCTCCCGACACCGTGAAGGACCGGCTGGTTGCCGCTGCCGAGGACATCCGGGGCATGCGCGTTCGGTACGTGACAGCGCGACGCGTGGTGCTGATGTCGTCACCGAGCTGGAGGACCTGGGGGGACTTGATCACCGTTGAGCTCGACGCTCAGGAGGACGGCGGCACGAGCATCGAGGTGCGGACCGCCCCGTCGCTGCGACTCTCGTTCTCCGACTGGGGACAGGGCGCGAAGGACATCCGCCTCATCCACGAAGCCCTCACCAGCCACCAGCTACCTCGTTGAGTGCCCGAGCTGCTCGACCGCTGCTCGGCCCCACCCGTTGGGGTCATCGTCCGAAGGGACGAACGCCAGGGAGTACCAGAGCACGAGGACCGGCCACCAGCGAAGCTCCTCGTCCGTGAGGGGCTGGACTGCCTGGTAGCCGTCCAGGAACTGCTGTCGCACGGACGCCGACACGGGCCCCCAGTCCCGGAAGAGCGTGCCGAGCAAGACCGCCGAGCGCGCGATCTCGCCGACTCGATGGTCGAGTCGAAGCTCCTCGAAGTCGAGCACGCCGACGACCTCGCTGCCTGCACGCAAGATGTTCGAAGCACGGTAGTCGCCGTGCACGATCTGCATGGGCGGAAGACCCTCCGGTGCTCGTTCGAGCATGCGCTCCACGACGTCGCGAGCGTGCGGGGACGACGTCGACGGTTCGGAGGCGAGCCAGTCGGAGACCTGCTGACGGAGCGGTGACGGCGGAGCCAGGACCTCGTGGTCCGAGTCGTGCAGCGGGCAAGAACGGAGCGCGTCGTGCAGCCGAGCAAGCGTCGCCCCTGCGGCCGCGACCTGATCGGCGTCGCCGACATCGAGGTGGTCCCCCTCGATGACGCGTTGCAAGCCCATCGACGTGCCGCCGTTCCTCACCTGGACCGCACCCGCGAGGGTCGGCAGCGGTGCGGACACCGGCAACCCCTGCGCTCCGAGCCAGGCTGTCAGTTCCGCGGCGAATGCGAGCCGTTCGAACCGCTCGGGCGCGACCGACCACTTGACCAGGAGAAGTTCGTCGCCGCTGCGCACCCACGCGAGGGCGTTGCCACCGCTCATCACGATGCGCTCCGGGGGCTCGACTCGGACGCCCCAGTGATGCGCCACCGCCGCCGTGACCCAATCGCGCACAATCGGCCCCGCGAAGCCGAACCGGGTCCGCAGCACCTCGTTCGGGTCGTCCTGTTCCCACAACAGCTCGATCTTCATCGATCCCCACGATCGGCTCGACGACCTTGCGGGACTGCAAGGCGAAGCCGTCCTGTCCCGACCATGCGCATGTTCGCGAGGTGCACGAGCGCACGCTACCGCGCACCGCCGTGCGGAAGCAGGTGGATGTCCGCCATCTCCACAGGACGGACGGGAGGCTCGTGGCGGCGCCGCCACGAGCCTCCCGTCCGCAGTTGGTCACCGAGCCGCGCGCCGGACGCGGACCGCAGCCGCCTCGAACGGCGCCAGCGAGGTCCGCACGACGTCGGCAACGAGATCGACGGGAGCCCCGGTGTCGTCGCCGAGGTAGGTCGCGCGGACGGCGGTGTCGAGGTCGACTCCGAACGCGAGCTCGACGTCGACCGGCTGGTCCGCGGACGACTGGAGCCGCACGATCGACGTGTGCTCGTCGTCCCCGGCGACCACGGACACGAGCCGCACGCGGGGATCACTGATCGTGAGGAGCTCCGCCGACGCCTGGTCCGCCGTGCCGGTACCGGATACCGGCACCGCGGCGAGCGGTCGGACGAGGTCGGCAGTCGTCTGCACCGCCACGGACTCAGTCGGCTCGGCTGCGTGGGACCGGACGCCGATCGCGTACTCGAACGTGGCGGTGAACCCCTGCTCGATGGGGAAGTTCGTGTCCCACACGTTGTTGTGCAACCACGAGTAGACGGTCGCCGAGCGGTTCGGCGCGGTGCTCGCGGGGAACGGCGCGTACGGCAACGAGATCGTACCGGGGTGCACGAGCGGCGCGTCCTTGGTCACCCACACCACGGCGTCGTCGCCGTCCTGCACGCTGACCCAGTTCCGGACCGCACGCATGTGCTGCGGGGCGCCGGGGACGTGCGGCAGCCCGTCGCCGGTCACGCCTCCGGAGACCTCGTAGCGGACGACGGGGTCGGTCGCGGCGAACGGGAACGCGAAGAAGGCGCTCTCCTTCGTGCGGGTGACGGGCTTCTCGAGACGGTTCTCGATGCGGAGTCGCGGCTCACCGTGCCGCAGGCGCAGCGTGACCGTCACCGCGTCGACACCGGCTGCTGCGAACCGGTAGACGAGCCGTTCCTCCACGGCGTCCGTGACCCGCTCCACCAGCACGGCGGGCCCGCCGGTCGTGCGGCTGGCGAGGAGTTCGAGGCGATCCGAGCTCCACAGCTTGTTCGAGAGGTGGTTGACCCCCGCCCCGGACGAGCCGTACTCGTCGTAGACGTAGCCGTTGAACCCGGCCGGGGCGTCCTGCTCGACGATCTCCCGCCCGGTCGCCACCTCGACGACGGAGCGGATGGTGGAGGTGCCCGGATCGACGCGCACCCGGAGGTACTCGTTGTCGAGCGAGAACAGCTCCGCGGCGGGCGTCGTCAGTGCATCGTGGACGCGGGGCGGCTCCGCGGCGTCGTCCGCGGGCAGCACGTCGATCCGCACGAACCCGAACGCCGGGACGTCGGTCAGCTGCACCGTCGCCCAGCGGCCCGACTCGCGGTGGAGCGAGTTCGACTGCGGCTCGACGACCAAACGGAGCGGAGCGCCGGTGCGGCCGTCACGGACGCGCACGCCGGCGTCGAGCGGCACGGTCGACTCCTTCACCAGGAAGCGGACCGCTCCGGTGCGGATGACTCCGGACGCGTTCGCCACCACGATCGACACGAGGGCGTCGTCCGGCGCCGCCACGGTGTCCGCGAGGAAGACGAGCGCGTGCTCTTCGAGGTCGCGGCTGCGCTGGTGGCCGGTGAGCGCCTGCGCGACCTTCCACTGCCACTGCCGCTCCCCCGAGTCGTAGCCCTCGTCGCCGTGGGTCCACGAGTTGCTCGCGCCCCAGGTGTGCTCGTTGAACATCGAGATCGCGTCGTACGCGGAGTCCGCATCCGCACGCTCCGTCGGGATCGCCTGGCCCCCGAGCCATGCAGCCGCCTGCGAGAAGGAGCGTGCGTCGCTGACGGTCGCCTGCGCCTCGCGGGTGAGCGCCAGCGGCACGGCGGCCGACCCGACGCCCTCGACCCACCAGTCGCCCCAGTCCCCCTCGACGGTGACGAGCTCGTCGCCGTGCCGTGCCTCCGCCTCGGCGAAGAAGTCCTCGTTCGTCGAGACGCGCAGGGTCGGCGACGTCCACGTGTCGTTCCAGCGCCGGACGACCTCGGAGAGGTGCAGTCGCGCCGGGCCGTTGTCGCCCATGAAGCCCTGGGTGCGCAGGTGCAGCACACCCCAGGGGTATCCCGGTCGTCCCTCTGCCGTTTCGCCGTGTGCGCCGAAGACCCCGGGTGGGAAGGGGTAGCCGCGGGTCGCGAGTGCGGTGAGGTACGCCGGCAGGTACGTCTCGGCCACCTCGTACGACTCGGTCAGGCCCACCATCGGCCCCTCCATGTAGGCGAGGCCGTGCGGGCTGTCCGTCATCCAGACCACGACGGAGTTGCCGGCGGGCGTCCGCCAGCGGAACAGTCGCGGCAGCTCGAGGGCGCCGTTCTGGTGGGGCATCGAACGTCCCGCCCAGTTGTGTGCCACGGCGAGGTACCGGACCCCGACCTCCTGCAGGGCGTCGGGCAGCCCGGCGACCTGCCCGGGCACGTCGGTCTGCATCGCGGTCGTGAAGTCGATGCCGTACTGCTCGCGGATGCGGCGGGCTTCTCGCAGCAGCTCGTGGAGTTCTTCCGTCGAGCAGGTGTCGGTGTGCAGGTTGTACGGCATGGCGCTGAGGCCGATCGAGCCCTGCTGCACGAGCCGCACGAACTCGGCGACCTTCGCCGCGGGGCGGTGTCGCTCCCAGTCGGCGAACGCCCACAGTGCCTCGACGTTCCACCGGAAGCGCGCGGCGTCCGGCCATTCGCTCGTCGCCGCGGCAAGCTCGACCGCCGAGTCGAGGTACGACCGCTGCGCGGAGATCACGGTGGTCTGCGGGTCTGTGTACCCGAAGTCGAAGTGGGAGTGGTGCACGACGTGCACGGACCAGTCCCGCTGCGGCTGCAGCAGGAAGGAGATCGTCTCGTCGCCGAGGTCCGGCAGCGCCAGGGACACCTCGGTCGGTTCGTCGACGGCGCGGACGAGGAGCCGGACGGACGTGTCGTCGGGGGCCGGCGCATCGCCGACGACCAGGTCGCCGCCGGGTCCGGTGAGCGTCGCGGTGGCCGGGTCGGGTCGCTGCCCGTCGACGAGCAGTCGCACGGCCTGCACGACGACGCCGTCCCGCTCGGTCTTGAGCGGTTCGGGGAGGACCCGGACGCGGGTGCCACCGATGGTCGCGGCCACGACGGTGGCCCGGTCGAGCAGGCCGGCACGGGCCTCCAGGTGGGACCAGGGTTGTGCGGAGACGAGGGCGGGTTCGGTCATCGAGACGGACTTCCTTCGGGGTCGGGACGAGGTGCGGGGAGACGGGGATGTCGGTCAGGCGGTCGGGTTGAGCCCACGCGCGAAGAACCGCTGGAACGCGAAGAACACGATGATCGTCGGCAGGGACGCGACGAGCGCCCCGGCGAGCGCCACCGGCGGCCCGTACGTCGAGTAGTTGCCGGTCAGGTCGGCAAGGGTCGCCATCACCGGCCGGATGTTCGGGCTCGTCGACAGCGTCAGGCCGAACAGCAGGTCGTTCCAGATCCAGGTGAACTGGAAGACGAACGCGGCGAGGAGGGCGCTCGTCGACAGCGGCAGGTGGACCTGGAAGAACATCCGGACCCATCCCGCCCCGTCGAGCGACGCTGCTTCGCGGACCTCGTTCGGCAGCCCGGTCATGTGGCCGCGCACCACGAAGAACGCGAAGGGGATCGTCAGCGCGACGTAGACGAGGAGCATCCCGTACTGGGTGTCGAACAGCGACGCGGCGGCGTACCCGGTGAACAGCGGCGACAGGAACGCCTGCAGCGGGAGGATCGTGCCGATGTAGATCACCCAGAACCAGAACGTCGGGCGCTTCACCGGCATGATCGTCACCGCGAACGATGCCAGGGCCGCGATGAACACCGCGGCACCGGCTCCGACGACGGAGTACAGCAGGCTGTTCAGCATCCCCTGCCCGACGTTCGCGTTCTGGAAGGCGGTGGCGATGTTGTCGAACAGCGACCACGAGGTCGGCCACCACGACGGCGTGCCCGAGTAGTCGGCGCTCTTCGTGAACGCGTTCACCACGAGCAGGTAGGACGGGATCAGCCAGATCAGCGACACGACGGTCAGCACGACGGCCAGGATGCGGCGAGAGGTCTTCGTCATCGAACGGCTCCAGCTAGTCGGTGGGTCGGAGTTGCCGGCGGAGGTACGCCCACGAGGCCACGACGACCACGAGCGTCAGGAACACGGCGACGGCAGCACCCGATCCGTACCGGGAGAGGGTGAACGTCTCGCGGTACATCGTCAGCGCCAGCGTCTCGGACGCCGTGCCGGGGCCGCCGTTCGTGAGCAGCAGCACCTGGTCGAAGACCTTCAGGCTGCCGACGATCGAGATCCCGACCACGACCACCGTCATGGGGCGGAGCTGCGGGAACGTCACGGACCAGAACAGCCGCCACCCGGAGGCGCCGTCGATCTGCGCGGCTTCGAGCGTGTTCGGCGGGATCGACTGGAGGCCGACGAGGAACAGGATCACGCAGGCGCCGGTGGCCTGCCAGGTCGTCGCGATGATCATCATCACCGTGTTCAGCGGCCACTGGAGCAGCCACTGCGAGACGAGCCCGTCGAGGCCGACCATCCGCAGGAGCGTGTCCAGGCCGCCGTCCGTGGAGAGCATGAACGTCCAGACCACGGCGGTCGCCGAGCCGGAGATCGCGTAGGGCAGGACGATCGCGAACCGGGCGAGCCCCCCGAGCTTGAGCTTCCACGTGCCGACCGCGATCGCGAGGCCGATCCCCACCGGCAGCAACAGCGTGCCGACCACCCAGAGGAACGTGTTCAGCACGGACTGCCCGAACGCGGGGTCGGCGAACATCGCGCGGTAGTTCTCGATCCCGACCCAGCTCCGGGTGAACCCGTTGTCGTTGAAGAAGCTGCGGTAGATCGTGAACAGGAACGGGACGACGAGCAGCGCGACGACCAGCAGCACGGACGGGGCGAGGAAGGCGCCGCCGGTGAGGCGGGCCCTGAGCGGTGCCCGTCTCGTCGACGCGGGCCGACGTCGGTCGGTGGGCCGTGCCTCCTGGTCGAGCACCGTGTCGGGGACGGGAGGTTGTGTGAGCGTCATGCGGCGTTCCAGGTCTTCCACTCGGTCACTGCTCGGTTCTGCATGGAGCGCAGGGTGGCGGTGCCGTTCGACTTCGAGGGGTTCACCATGAAGGACCCGAGGTCCTGCACGTTGCCCTCGATGAGCGGCGTGGGCGAGGCTTCCCAGTAGCGGGTGAGCTCGACGGGGCGGGTGTCGGCGATGTCCTTCGCCAGGACCTTCACGAGGTTCGACTTCGGCAGCGCGTGCGGGTTCGGACTCGTGTCGCCGAGGAACCCGACCCAGGCCGTCTGCACGTCGGTCGCGAGCCAGTTCTGTGCGACCTCGACCGCGGCACGGTGGCGGTGCGCCTTCACCGGGACCGAGAGCGACCCGCTCTCGACGACGATCGCCGGCGCCGCGGACCCCTGCGGCGGGACCCGGAAGAACCCGATGTCCGCGTCGCTCAGCCCGGCGGCGAGGAGGGTGTTCGCGAACCACGTGCCGTAGAGCATCATGCCGAACTGCCCCTTCTTGACTAGGCCCGGCAGGTCGTTCGAGGTGACGTCCGGCGCGGAGAAGAACCCGTCGGCGTACATCGACGACCAGAGGTCCATCGCCCGCTGCGCCGGGGCCTCCGTGTAGCTGGCCTTGTCCGTCGTGACGGCCTTGTAGTAGTCCGGGTCGATCGAGGCGAGCAGCTGCATGAACCAGATCTCGGCTTCCCAGGTGGTGGCGCCGGGCGAGAGGAACGGGGTGATGCCGGCGTCCTTGAGCCGCTGCGCAGCGTCGAGCATCTCGTCGAAGGTCGTCGGCACGTCGATGCCGTGCTCGGCGAACGCCTTCTTGCTGTAGAACACGGCGTAGTAGCTCTTGTAGAGCGGGACGCCGTAGGCCTTGCCGCGGTAGCTGAACGACTCGCGCTGCGCCGGGTCCACCCAGCCGCGGTCGACGGCGGCGTCCCACACGGGGTTGAGATCGGTCAGGATGTCGGCACGGGCGATGTCCTGCAGGCGGTACCCGTTCGTCCACTTGATGAGGTCGGTCGTGCTGTCGGTCTGGGCCGTCATCCGGATGACCTGCGTGTAGTTGTTCACGCTGGCGATCGACCGCGACGTGATGCGGTAGCCGATGCGCTTCGCCAGGACGGCGGACGCGGCGGCGTAGCCGGGGCCCCAGGTGGGGTTGTCGCTGTTCAGGGTCACTGTGCCGGGCGCGGACGGCTGGGTGTCGGAGCCCCTGGCGCAGGCGGCCAGGGTCATGGCGAGCAGGCCGCCACCGCCCAGCGCGAGCGCGGTGCGTCGGGTCACGGCTGGCCCTCGGGAGAACGGGTTCGGCATCGGGCGTTCCATTCGACGGTGAATTGATAACGTTACCAACGGGAGCATACACGGCGCCGGACCAGCCGCAAGAGGGATGTCCGGTATACAGGGACACATGCACGCAGCCGCTGGGTCCGGACCGGCACGGAAGCCGGCGATGACCGTGAAGGACATCGCCCGGGTCGCCGAGGTCAGCCCGATGACGGTCTCCCGGGTGCTCTCCGGGGGCAAGAACGTGCGCCCCGAACTCCGGGAACACGTCGAACGCGTCATCGCGGAAGTCGGCTACCACCGCAACGAGAACGCCCGGAGCCTCCGCCCCGGGCAGCGCTCCGGTCTCGTCGGCGTGATGATCACGAACATCGGCAACCCCTACTACGCCGGCGTCGTGCAGGGCATCGAGCAGGTCGTCGCCGCCACCGGACGGCGCATCCTCGTCGGCACCACGAACGAGGATGCGGGCCTCGAGCGGCAACTCCTCTCCGACTTCCTCGGCCGGCAGGTCGAAGGGCTCATCGTGGTGCCGGTCGGACAGGACGTCGAGCGGTTCGCCACCGACCGCCTCAACGACGTGCCGCTCGTCCTCGCCTCGCGCACCGTCGAGGACGTCGCGGCCGACGCGGTCCTGATCGACGACGTGCACGGCGCCCGTGACGCCACCGCGCTCATGCTCGACGACGGGCACCGTCGGATCGCGTTCCTCGGCAACAAGGTCACCGTGTCCACCGGCCAGCGCCGCCTCGCTGGGTTCCGGAGCGCCTTCGCCGCACACGGGGCCACGCCGGACGAGGACCTCGTGGTCCTGGAACTGCAGGACACCGACACCGCCGAGCGCGCGATGCACCGCCTCCTCGCCCTGCCCGAGCCGCCGACCGCCGTGTTCGCCGCGAACAACCGGATCAGCGTCGGCGCGATCCGCGCGATCGCGAAGGCCGTCGACGACGGGACCGTCACCTCGCCGCCGAGCCTGTTCGCGTTCGACTCGTTCGACTTCGCGGACATGGCGCCGATCCCGCTGTCCGTCATCGACCACGACCCGGCGGAGCTCGGCCGCGTCGCGGCGCGGATGCTGCTGTCACGGCTCGACGGTTCCGCCGACGGCGAGCCGCCGCGGTTGGTCGAGCTGCCGGTGCGCATCGTCCACCACTGAGCGCGCGTTCGTCCGGAGCCCGGCCTCGTTCCGTTCGATCTGGAGGCCCGGCTTGCGTCCCAGGACGGCTTCCGGGGTAGTGTTGGTAACGTTATCAGTGCGAAAGGGGCACCATGTCCACCTTCCTGCCCACCGGAGTGACCGTCGGTCAGTACGACAAGGCACCCGCCATCGACCTCCCGCCGGGACACGACGTCTGGACCGGCAAGGACACCTGGGAGCAACTCGCCGCGCGCCTCTCCGGCCGGCACGTCATGGCCGTGGACACGTACCCGGGGAGCGATCTGGACGGCCTCCGCCGAGAGCTCGCAGCAGTCGCCCCGGACGCGGTCCTCATCGACGTCGAAGCCGCAGCAGCCCTGCCGAACGCCGTCATCGAGGAGCGCATCGCCGCGAACCTCACCGACGACCGCGTCTTCGGCGTCCTCGGACACCAGGTGCTCACCGACTTCTACGACGAGGCCCGCCTCGCCGACCTCGCCGAGCGGATCAGCGCCGCCGACGGCCCCGTCGTCGTCTTCGGCTGGGGCGCCACGCTCGTGCCGACGGCGTTCGACACGGTGGTGCTCGCCGACCTGGCACGGTGGGAGATCCAGCGCCGTCAGCGAGCCGGCGCGCCGAACTGGCGGGCCGACAACGCCGACGAGGACCAGCTACGCAAGGTCAAGCGCGGCTACTTCGTCGAGTGGCGCGCCGCCGACCGGCACAAGCGCACCCTGTTCGACCGGATCGACCTGGTCCTCGACGCCAACGGCTCGATGGCGGACGCGAAGCTCATCACGGGCGACACGTTCCTCGCCGGCCTCGAGCTCGCCAGCCACCGTCCGTTCCGCGTGGTCCCCTTCTTCGACCCCGGCGTGTGGGGCGGGCAGTGGATGAAGGAGGTCCTCGAAGTCGGGGACGCCGACAACTACGCCTGGTGCTTCGACTGCGTCCCCGAGGAGAACAGCCTCCTGTTCCGCATCGGCGACACGGTCGTCGAGCTGCCCGCGCTCGACCTGGTCTTCCGGCAGCCGCGCGAGCTGCTCGGGGCGAAGACGTACGCGCGGTTCGGCGCCGAGTTCCCCATCCGCTTCGACTTCCTCGACACGATGGCCGGCGGCAACCTCTCCCTGCAGGTACACCCGCTGACCGACTACATGCAGAACGTCTTCGGCATGCCCTACACGCAGGACGAGAGCTACTACATGCTCGATGCGACAGAGGACGCCGTCGTGTACCTGGGGGTCCGGGACGACGCCGACCCCGCGGCGATGCAGGCCGCGCTGCGGACCGCGTCCTCCGGAGAGGAACCCTTCCCGGCCGACCGCTTCGTCAACACCTTCCCCGCGAAGAAGCACGACCACTTCCTCATCCCCGCGGGCACCGTGCACTGCTCGGGGGCGGACTCGATGGTCCTCGAGATCTCCGCGACGCCGTACATCTTCACCTTCAAGATGTGGGACTGGGGCCGGGTCGGTCTCGACGGAGTCCCGCGTCCGGTGCACCTCGACCACGCCTTCGCGAACATCCAGTGGGACCGCCGCACCGACTTCACCCGGGACGAACTCGTCAACCAGGTGACCGAGGTCGCACGCGGCGACGGCTGGGTCGAGGAACACACCGGGCTCCACGAGCTCGAGTTCATCGAGGTCCGGCGGCACTGGTTCGATGACGTCGTCCCGCACGACACCGACGGCACCGTGAACGTCCTCAACCTCGTCGAGGGGGCGGAGGCCGTCGTCGAGAGTCCCGACGGTGCGTTCGAGCCGTTCGTCGTGCACTACGCCGAGACGTTCATCGTGCCCGCGAGCGTCGGGCGCTACACGATCCGTCCCTGCGGACGCGGTGTGGGGCAGCGCCTCGGCACGGTGAAGGCGTCGGTCCGCGGGACCGGGCTCAGCGACTGAGCGGGCGGGTGCCGCTCGCCCACGCCATCGCGGCACCGACGAGCGGCGCCCGGGAGCCGAGCGCGGCCCGGACCACTCCGGTCGGCGGGTGCGTCGGCGCGTGCGTCGGCGCGTGCGTCGGCGCGTGCGTCGCGCCGTGCGCGTCCAGCGTCAGCCCCGCGCGGAGCGGTGCCTCGATGACGTCCCACGACCGCGCGATCGAACCGCCGACGACGACTCGATCCGCCGCGAACCGCTCCGCCCACGGCCGCAGCGCCACACCCAGCGCGCGCATCGCCGACGAGACGACCTCGCGCGCTCCCCGGTCGCCGGCCCGCGCAGCGGCGCAGATCTCCTCGACGGTCCGCTCCCGACCGGATCCCACGCGATCGGCGCGACGGATCGCCGGCGAGGAGATCGTCTCCTCCAGTGGGCGACCGTCGATCGTGAGCCGGTGCACCTCCCCCGCCTCCGGCACGGTCGGCCCGGTCCGGACCTCTTCCCCGCCGACGAGGAACGCCGAACCGACCCCGGTCCCGAGCGTGACGCAGATCATCCGGTGCGCACCCGCCCCGGCGCCCGACGCCCACTCGCCGATGCCGTACGCGACGGCGTCGTTGACGAACCGCACCGCTCCCGGAGCGACGCCCAACCGTTCGGCGAGGGCGGCCCGGAGGTCGATCCCTGCGAGCGACTGGAACTTGTCGACCCCGGCGAACGTACCGGTTCCCGCCGCGGCGTCGAACGGCCCGGGCATCGCGATCGACCAGCCCGCGAGCGTCTCGTGCTCGGCCAGTACCCGCCCGGGAGCGGCGAGCTGCTCGAGGAGCGCATCGCGCTCCGCGTGCGGATCGACCGGCGCCCCCCGCTCGACCAGGACGTCGCCCACCGACGCCGGGTCGATGAGCGCTGCCGTGACGTGGCCCCCGCCGACGTCCATGACGCCGACAGGGGCCCTGCTGCTCCGCCGTTCGCTCAACTGACGTCCCCCAAGTGGTCGGACGACCACCCGAGCACGGCGAAGACCTGGATCATCGCCGCCTGGTCGAGCGTCGCCGCCGGTCGGTCCCAGTCGGGGTCACCGCCGCCGCTCGGCTGGAAGTGGAAGAGGCCGGTCGCGGGGTCGCGGTTGTCGCGCCACGTCGCCGTCGCCCACTGCTCGGCAGCGGCGCGGTAGGACGGGTCGTGCTGCACGGAGTCGAGCAGCAGCAGGTCCTTCCAGTAGAACGCGTCGAAGACCGCCGGCTGCTGCTGGAGCCGACCGGCCGCGCTCCAGTAGCGGAGCGAAGCGTGCGCAGCCGAGGTCGCCTGCCGGAGGTACTTCGGGTCGTCGGTCGCCCGGTAGAGGATCGTCGCCGTGCCGATCATCGCGCCGGAGTTGTAGGTCCAGAGCGTGGAGTCGACGCTGCCGTCGTCACCGATGCTGTTCCGGTAGAGCCCGGCCGACTGACGCAGACACCTGTTGTTCCAGTCGAACAGACGGGTACTCCAGCGCAGGTACGACGCGTCCTCGGTCTCCTCGTACAGGTGCGCCGCCAGCTGGGCGGTGAGCCCGGTCACGTTCGCGGCTCGGGTCGTGTTGTCCGGGCGGTCGATCCAGTCCGAGCCACCCGCGCAGGTGAGCGAGGAGTCGGTGTTCCAGCTCCGGACCGCCACGTCGAACGCCGCGCGCGCGTGGTCGAGGGACGCGGGGTCGTCGGTCGCCTGGTACTGGCTGATGAACGAGAGACCCACCACGGCATTGTCGTCGTAGTACACGTCGCCGCCGGTGCCGAGCGGTGCCGGCAGGTACGACTTGTACCCGGGGCGACCGCCCGGTGCGACCGCGTAGTAGTGCTGGAACCCATCGACACGAGCCGCGGCCGAGTTGGCGTAGGCCGGGCCGACGCCGCCGATCCCCTGCAGGTCGAGCGCGGCCTGGGTGGCCTCGCGGTACTCCCAGAGGAACGAGTACGGGTTGCCGGTGGTCGTGTCGGTGTTCTCGCGGTACAGCCCGTGGCCCGCGGCTCCTGTGGAGAGGTTGTCCTGCATGGCGTCGTAGGTGGCGCTCGCGCGCTGCTGCCAGACAGCGTCCGGCGTGGACGGGCCGGCGGTCGCGGCAGCGGCTGCGTGCGGTGCCGCAACGGCGAGTGCGCCGACGACGATCGCGGCGGTGGTGAGACGAACAGCGCGGGTGGCCGGCGCGGGAATCGAGCTGAGCATCGTTGCTCCCCTGGTTGTTGGTATCGTTACCATACGATGCTGCCGTGCGGGCCGCAAGGACGAGCCGGACCGCCACTCCTCCTGCGGGAAACCGCATGGTTCGTTCCAACGCGGTACGAGTCGGCCATCATCGGGAGCAGCGTGGACACCGCGTCGACGCGATCCGAGGAGCACACATGCGAGTCCTGGCCTTCCTGGTGACGATCATCGTGACGACCGCGCTCACCCTCGGCGCGGGATTGCTCACCGCGCTGTACCTGCGGGAAGCCCCCGACGCACTGCTCATCGCCGCCGCCTCCGCGTCACCGTTCCTCGTGTTCGGGCCGCTGGTCATCGGCTCCTGGGCCGCGTACTTCGACGATCGGACGCCGTCCGGCCGCAGCCGCTACCTGCAGCGCGTCTCCCTCGTCGTGCTCGCCGTCGACGTCGTCGCAGCGGTCGTCGTCGTGGTTGCGAGCCTGTCCGCCCGGGCGCCGGTGTGGGTGCCGGCGGTGCTCGCCGGCGGGGCCGCGGTCCTGTTCGTCGTCGCGCGTCCGATCGGGAGCCGGCTCCGCCGTCTGGAACCACCGATGGTCGCGCTCCACGACCAGGTCCTCCCCGGTCCGGACGTCATCCGGCGCAAGGTCGTCGTCATCGGCATCACGTTCGTCATCGCCGCGATCGTCTCGGCGGTCGGTGTCGCTGTGCTCGACATCCTCGTGCACAACCCTCCCCACGACGCGCTGATCGCGGCTCTGCTGGCGGGGCAGCTCACGTTCCTCGCCACGGCGTTCGCGTCGATCGTCGTCGCCCTCCCCTTCAGCCGGTTGCTCCGCGATGCCGGCGGGCGCGACGTGGACCGGCTGCGTCGGTACGCGAAGGTGGTGCTCCGCGGCAAGGACATCCCCATCGACGAGGCCGAGCAGCCGAGCGCGGTGCGGTACGCGCAGGTCGTGCAGCTCGTGCTGCAGTTCAACACGGCGTACATCACGCTCTTCTACGTCTCGATCGCGTTCCAGCTCGCCAGCGGGATCCTGCGCGGCGACCTGGTCACGTTCTCCACCGTCTTCCTGGTGCTCATGGTGGGGTTCCTCGCGTGGGCGCTCCCGTGGATGATCATGCGCATCCGCCGAGCGCGCCGGTACGTCGAGGCACACCCGACAGCGGACCCAGCGTGGGAGCCGAAGCCCATCGCCTCCTGATCGTTGTCCATCGCCGGAGCGCTTCGAGGCCGCCGGCGGCGTCGTCCGCCGGTGAGCGCGTCTCCTGCTGCCACGGCTACAGAAGACCCGTGAGCACACCACCGTCGGCCCGGACGGCCGCACCGTTCGTCGCGGACGCCATCGGGCTCGCGAGGTACGTCACGAGGGCTGCGATCTCGGCCGGCGCGATGAAGCGTTCGAGGAGCAGAGTCCGGTTCTCGCTGATGATCGCTCGCTGCACCGTCTCGACTGGGAGCGACCGGGTCGCCGCGATCGCGTCGACCGTGGACGCGACACCGTCGGAGTACGTGGGCCCGCCGAGCACGGTGTTGACCGTGACGGCCGTGCCACGGGTCCGTTTGGCAAGGCCGTTGCCGAGGGCGATCATGGCCGCTTTCGTCATGCCGTAGTGGATCATGTCGACCGGCACGTTGACGCCGGAGTCGCTGCCGATGAACACGATGCGACCCCAGCCACGTTCGAGCATCCCGTTGAGCAGGTGTCGCGACAGCCGCACACCGCTCATCACGTTGACCGCGAAGTACCGTTCCCAGTCCTCGTCGGCGATCGACTCGAAGTCGGCGAGTCCGAACAGTCCGACGTTGTTCACCAGGACGTCCACGTGGTCGAGTGCTTCGAGCAGTCGCGCGACCTCGTCGGGATCGGCGAAGTCGGCCGCGATCCCGGAGGGGTCGGTGCCCGGGTGCTCTCGCCGCAGGCGCTCGACGGCGTCGTCGACGCGGGCGCGATCCCGGCCGTTCACGATCACCCGCGCGCCTTCGGCGGCGAGAGCTGATGCAATCG
Source organism: Curtobacterium sp. PhB130 (assembly GCF_003755165.1). Taxonomy (NCBI): domain Bacteria; kingdom Bacillati; phylum Actinomycetota; class Actinomycetes; order Micrococcales; family Microbacteriaceae; genus Curtobacterium; species Curtobacterium sp. PhB130. The sequence continues at coordinate 25,476 of NZ_RKII01000012.1, forward strand.
CGTAGCCGATGCCCTGCGTCGATCCACTGATGAACGCCGTCTTGTCCTGGAGCTGCAGGTCCACGGTTCCTCCTCGGTCGTCCCGCGCCGGACGACGCGATGACTTGCCTGAGCAAGTACCGTAGGGCGAATGAGTTGCCTGGGCAAGTCATTCGCCCTACGCTGTGGGAATGGCGCAGCCGGAGCTCAGTGACGAGCAACTCGAGACATGGGCGGCCGTGGCGACGCTGCTCGAACGACTCCCAACCGCCCTCGACGCGCAGCTGCAGCGGGACAGCGGGCTCACCCACTTCGAACACGGGGTGCTCACCGCCCTCGACACCGCTCCTGATCGGACGCTGCGGATGAGCACCCTCGCCGGGTACGCGAGTTCGACACTCTCCCGGCTGTCCCGAGCTGTCACCAGACTCGAACGGAAGGGATGGGTTCGCCGTGTCGTCGACCCGACGGACGGCCGGTTCACGCTCGCGGTGCTGACCGAGGACGGACACGAGAAGGTCGCGGAATCGACGCCGGCGCACCAGGCACTCGTCCGACGGTTGGTCTTCGACACGATCAGTCCGGCACAGGCGCGCCAGCTCGGCGTCATCGCGCGGGGTGTCGCCGGCGCGGTGGACGCCGCGCCGACGTGGCGCCCCCCGCAGACGACCGACACGGAGCACGCATCTCGCGCCGTGCTCGAAGAATGTCCATGAGTACTTGAGATCGTTCGCCCCGCAATCAGGCGCGGAAAGCCGGGCGTTCATCGGGGCCGGAGCTCGTCGCGGTCTCACAACCGCACACAGCTGAGAAGGGCCTCTTCCCAGCACCGCTGAGACGAGCCAGGGCCTCACCGCGCGGCCTGGAACGCACGGGCGCTTGTGGTCGGGTCAGGGCCGGTCTAGCGTCGAACGCTGTAACGATCATTGTTCACGTTCGAGGAGCTGCCGATGTCGTATGCCCCGCCGCCAGGGTGGTACCCGGACCCGTCCGGCCCCCGCGGGACCCGCTGGTGGGATGGAGCGCAGTGGACGCAGCATCTCGGACCGCCGACGTCGCAGATGCCTCGCCCGCCGATTCCCGACACCACGCGAACCGACACGGTCTTCGTGTGGCTCATGGCGTTGCTCCCCCTGGTCACGGCGCCGCTGCTGCTCGTCTACCAGCCGCACTTCCGGTACGAGTTCGTCGGCCCATCACACATCCGGACCATCGACCCGACGTCGATCTACACCGCCGGGTACGCCATCGTGCAGGGCGTGAGCGTGCTCCTCTACGCCGCGAACGTCCTGCTGGCGCTCTTCGACCACCGGGTGCTGAAACGCCGCGGCCTCGTTCGCCCGTTCTCGTGGCCGTGGGCATTCCTGTCGCCGATCGTCTACGTCATCGGCCGGTACGTCGTGGTGCGCAGAGTCGCCCCGGGACGGGCAATGTGGCCGTTGTGGGTCTACCTCGCGGTGTTCGTCATCGGCGTGGTCCTCGGCATCACCCGATCGGTAGCACTGTTCGACCAGATGCTCCCGTAGCAGCGGCAGCGCACGACGGAGAGAACGCGCACACGTCAGAACCGTGTCCGATGCTCGGTCGCTCAGCGACTCCTGGTCGATCGCTACAAGCTGATGAACCCCGTCGCCCATGCGACGATCACACCCACGCTGGCGAACACTGCCACCAGCCCGCCCGATGATCGCGGCGACCTGCTGGTCCCTGTTCATCGTCTTCTGCGACAGCTGCGGGCGATGGGGTGTGGAGCTGTCCGGTCCTTCCGATGAAGCCTGACCTGCGCGACTCGCATCAAGCCTCAGCTCGTGATGCCGGTGATGATCGCCCCGAGCTTCCACCGGTGACGGTCGTCCGGGTCGGACTCGTCGAGTTGCGCTCGCAACGCGCGGATCTCCGGGAACTCGGTCTCCGGAAGCGCGTCGTACACCCGCCCGAGGCGGTTTCGAGCGGCCTGCATCGACGCGTCAGACACATCGGCACGCTCCGCTTCCGCTCGACCTCGGCGTGCCCAGCTGGCTCGCTCGACCGCGGTCGACGCCGTGTACTGGTCGAGGAGGTCCGCGGCTGCCAGGAGTGACCCTTCAGCCAAACCTCCCCTCCGGAGGAGGGCGAGGACACGTTCGGTGATGGCGAGGGCGTTCGGGCCGACCTGCGCCTCGACCAGGGCGACGAGAGCGATGTCGTCGTGGGTCGCGAGCACGTGGATCTGATCCGTGACGAGGCCCTCCAATTCGGCTCGCCAGTCCGCGGGTTCCCCGTGTCCGACCGGCACGTCGGCCAGCGCGAGGTCGTAGGCGGCCTCGAGCAGGTCCTTGCGGTCGGCGACGTAGACGTAGAGCGACGCCGCTGCCGTGTCGAGGCGCGTCGCGACCTTCCGCATCGACACGGCGTCGATCCCGGACTCGTCGATGAGCAGCAGCGCGGTCCGGACGATCGCGTCGCGGCTCAGCGGTGGTTTGGCAGGGCGCGTCCGGGCCGAGTCGGACCGATGAGTGTCGGGCGTCATGCGACCAGCGTACGCGACGAACGACGTTCGAGGCGTACAGTGTTCGTCACGAACAGTGTTCGCCCCGAACGCCGTTCGCTTAGGAGTCAACTTGGAACACCACAACAATCACAGGTGGGTCGCTCTGGCAGCTGTCCTCTGCGCAACCGCGATGGATCTCTTGGACTCGACCGTGATGGTCGTCGCTGCTCCCTCGGTGCAGGAAACAATGCACGGAGGAGACGCCGTCCTGCAGTGGCTGACCGCGGCGTACACGCTCCCGTTCGGCATCCTGTTGATCCTGGGCGGGCGACTCGGTGACCGACTCGGCCGCCGCAGGGTCTTCCTCGTCGGCGCGGCCGGCTTCGTGGTCGCATCACTCGCCTGCGCGTTCGCACCGTCCATCGGCATCCTGCTCGCTGCGAGGGGGCTCCAGGGCGCCTTCGGCGCACTACTGATCCCGCAGGGGTACGGCATCGTCGGAGCCCTGTTCCGCTACCAGCGCGAACAGGGCCGGGCGTTCTCCCTCTTCGGCCCGATCAACGCGATCGCCGGGGTGGGTGGGCCCATCCTCGCCGGAGCGCTCATCGGTTGGGACATCGGCGGGAGCGGATGGCGTGCCATCTTCCTGATCAACGTCCCGATCGGACTCTTCGTCCTCATCGCCGCGGCCCGGTGTCTCCCGCGCGACGACGGTCGACCCGGTACACGCATCGACGTTGCTGGGGCGGCGCTCGTCGCCGTGTCAGCGGCGCTCCTCGTCTTCCCGCTGATCCAGGGACGCGAGTCCGGCTGGCGCTGGTGGTCGTTCGTGCTCCTCGCACTCGCGGTCCCCGCCGGATGGGCGCTGGTCCGCCAGATCCGGGGCAGCAGCGCTCCGATCCTCGAGCCGAGCCTGTTCGGGAAGCCGACCTTCGTTGCGGGGCTCGCCGTCGCAGCCGCCCTGTTCGCCGGCACCGGCGGACTCAACCTGCTGCTGTCGCTCTTCCTGCAGCTGAGCGGGGGCCAGGACGCCATCGCCACCGGGCTCGCACTCGCGCCCCTCGCGATCGGCATCGCTGTCGGTGCGCCGATCGCCGCGCGCCTCCGAGCATCCGTCGGACGACACGGCCTGCACATCGGCTTCCTCGTCGAGGTCATCGGCCTCGTCCTCATCGCCACGGCCGTGCTGATGGACCAGAACGTCGGCGTGTTCGAGGTCGGGATCTTCGTCACGGGTCTCGGCCAGGGCCTGCTCTTCGGCCCGGTCATCCAGACGATCCTCGGCACCGCGGACGGTCACGAGATCGGAAGCGCCGCCGGCGCCATGACCTCCCTGCAGCAGATCGCCGCGGCGCTCGGCATCTCGATCCTCGGCACCGTGTTCCTCGCCAGCACCAGCACAGCCTCCATGATCACCGGCCTCGCCGTGGTCATCGCACTCATGGCGTGTGCCGCGCTGCTCGTCCTCCGCATCCCCACGCACGCCCACACCCGCTGAAAGGCACGCACCTCATGACCACCACCCCTCGAACACGGATCATCGTCCTCGGCGCGGGCGGCCGCACTGGCCGGCTCGTTCTCGAATCAGCCCTCCACAGAGGCCACCAGGCAGTCGCCCTCGTCCGCTCGCCGGAACGTGCAAACCTCGCCGCCCGTGACGGCCTCGAGGTCATCGCTGCCGACGCTCGCGATGCCCGCGTCCTGCGGAGCACTCTCCGACCGGGCGATGTCATCGTCTCAGCAGTCGGCCCGTCCGGTCGCAAGTCGAACGGTCTGTACTCCGCCGTCGCCCGAGCCGTCGTCGACGCGACCGCCGGCGGCAGCCACCGTTTTGTCGGCATCACCTCCAGCGGGGTCCGCGACCACGACCCGAACCACCCCTGGTGGTACCGATCGTTCATGGTCCCGTTCATGGAGAACACCTACGGCGACATGCGACAGATGGAATCGACGCTCCGGGCGAGCGACCTCCCCTGGACCTTCGTCCGGCCGGGGCGGCTCCTCGACGAGGCCCCGTCCGGGAACTACCGGATCGAGGACGGCAAGAACCCGAAGGGCGGCATCAGCATCTCCAGGAAAGACGTCGCAGACTTCGTCATCTCCTGCGCGGACAACGAACACTGGACCCGCCGAAACCCGACCATCACCACGTGACAGATTCCTCCGGTCCCGAGCCCGACGACCTCCGACCCGTAGGTACCGATCGCTCCCTTCCGGCGGGCGGATCCCGCCACGTCCTGCGTGCGTTCGCCGGTGGACGATCGGACTGGCACACCTCAAGCCGCCGACGTCCCGTTCGAGGATCGGTGACCGGACACGCCTCGGGCACTTGGGCCAGGCGTGGTGCGACTTGTCTTGCTCGCAGCGTTGCGGTCTGCCAGCGTTGGCGCATGGGCGACGACGTAACCACGCTGCGTCGAGTGCCCGGGTTCCGCCCATACTGGTCTGCCGCGACCGTGTCGTCGTTCGGATCAGCGGTGAGCGCGGTGGCCGTGCCGGTTCTCGTGGTGACGGTGCTGCACGCTAGCCCGTTCGAGGTGGGGCTGGTGAACGCTGCCCAGTTCCTGCCGTACGCACTGTTCGGTCTGATCGTCGGCGCGTACGTCGATCGCTTCCGCCGGAAGCCGCTGCTGATCTGGGCGAGTGTCGGTCGGGGAGTGTGCCTCGGTGCGATCCCGGTGCTCTGGGCGGCGGGGCTCCTGAATCTCTGGGTCACGGCGGCAGCACTGTTCGTGTTCGGCATCTTGTCGGTCGTGGGCTTCGCCGCCACGCAGTCACTTCTGCCTCGAATCGTGCCCCGCTCGCTCCTCCTGACGGCGAATGCGCGGGTGGATCAGAGTGACGCGGCAGCGCAGACGGTGGGCCCGGCTCTCGGAGGTGTCCTGGTCAGCATCGTGACCGCCCCGGTGGCTGTAGCGCTCGATGCGGTGAGCTATTTTGTCGACGCTGTCCTCATCGCCCGGGTCCAGGTTGTCGAGCAGAAGGCAGCACGCGTGGCGGGTGCGCGGCTGCGGAGCGATATCGCTGATGGTCTGCGGTGGACGTACGGTCATGCGACGCTCGCACCGCTGGCGCTGTCGACACATCTCTGGTTCCTCGCCAATGCCGCAGGATTGACGGTGTTCGCGACCCTAGCGCTCCGCACCCTCGCGCTCCCAGCGGCCGTGTACGGGGCCATCCTCGCCGTCAGCGGCGTCGCGATGCTCCTCGGCGCCACTGCGGCACCGCGCCTCGGCACCCGCTTCGGCGCCGGCCGGACGATCATTGCCGCTCGAGCCGCGTACCCGATCGCATGGGCGGCCATCGCGCTCACGACCGTTGGCCTCGGCGTCGCAGCACCGCCGGTGACTGGCGTGGTCTTGTTCGTCGCGTTCGCCGTGCACGGCGCTGCCGCGGGCTGCGAGAACGCCAACGAAATGAGCCTCCGCCAGACTGTCACACCCGACGCGCTTCTCGGTCGGATGAACGGCACGATGCGCAGCGCAAACAGAACCCTTGCGGCTGCGGGAGCAGTGAGCGGCGGCGCTCTGATGACCATCGCCGGGGATAGCATCGCGCTGCTCGCGGTGACTCTCGTGTTCACTGCCTCCGTGGTCGTGGCGATTTGCTCACCACTCAGGACGAACGCCGTCCGGTAGCCGATCGTTGACCGGGCGCGCTCGGGGATTGGTGGGATCCTTCGGGTATGCAGGCGAACATCCGGCTGGCGACCGTCCGTGGCGAGCAGCAGGGCCGCGATGCGGACCTGGACCATGTGCAACAGTTCGAGGTTGAGACGGACGCTGGCCACAGGTACGTCGTCGTGTGTCAGGGCCCTCCTGTTGGTTCACCGTCGGACTGGGACGTGTCCAGCGCAGAGGATGGCCGCCTGGTGGGTCATGTGCGTCTGCTCGGAGCGGGAATGCCGGGCGCTACGACCTACCGATTCAAGAAGGCTGGAGCGCTCTTCGCCGGCGGGAAGCAGATGGACCTCTGGAACGCGGTGCAATCGCTCCTGGAGTGACTTACGACCGGTAGCCGATCCTGTGCCGAAACGCAGAGCGCTCATCTCGGGCAGTCATCCGGTACCGTCCGGGACGTGGGTGCCCTCTTCCTTGCGGTCGGAGCGGTGATCTGTATTGCCTGGGGCTGTGCCCTCGTGCTTTTCCCGGACCCGATCGCCCGCTTTGCGCGGAAGGTCGAAGGAGAGTTCTGGGGAGGCCAGATCACTCCGGAGCTGACGCGGTTCATCGGATGCGGATTCTTCCTCGGAGGCCTCATCGCAGCAGCAACGCTGGTCGTCGGACTCATCAGGCGCTGACGAGTCAGATGCCCGCCCGATGATCGGCTACAGCGCACCTCGCGAGTTGAAGGCAGCGAGGACCCTGGCGTCGGTGTCGCGAATTTCGACGATGACTACGCAATTCGAGGTCTCGCGGTCGCCCTCGCCCGCCGCCGCCGCCGGGCCGAGAGTGAGATGCGGGCGGTATCCCTGACGCCAGTAGGCGGGCTCCTCCGGAACGAAGCCCGGGAGAGACTCGAACTGATCGGCAAGGCGGTTGTGCACGCTGACGGCCTGGTTCGAATCCACGAGACGGACTCGTACGTCGCGATTCGGACCAAAGAGAGCCTGCTCGCCGACGTGGACCCTCATGGGCGCATCGACGGGCGCGGCTTCGTAAACCGCCCGGGCTATCCCGCTGGTCGACGCGGAAGTGACGAAGTTCGACGCGAGGGTGACGTGGGCCGGCCATGCTCGGCGATTGATGACAGCACCGACATCCAGCGGATCAAACAGCGCAACAACGGCGTAGCTTTTCACGCGCTGACTCTAGGACAGGCGGCGAAGCCCGACAGCGGATCGGCCAGTGGGACGGTCACGTGCCGCCGACGAGGATAGGTCAGTAGCCGCGGCGGTAGCGCGTTCGAAACACGAACACCCAGGCGACGAGGGCGGCCGACCTTACCCGCCGATCCACTTCTCGGTCGTGTCACCGGTGGACAGCAGCCAGAAGCACAGCGCGGTCGAGAAGCCGGTTCCGATTCCCATCGGGATCCGATATCTCGTTGTCCAAGTCTTTGGTGCGGGGTCGTCAGACTCGTCAATTTCGCTCACGACGCGAGCGTCACCGATTGGACGGGACTGACTGCTTCCGCCGGTCGAGTTCGGTCAGCATCGTGTCCGTCCTGCGGAGCACCCGAGGGATGACGATCAGGGAGGCGACCAGCATCGCGACGAAGAGGCCGGCGAAAATCCAGTAGAGCGGTTGTCCGGTCACTGCGAGCCAGATGGAGATGCCGGTCATCGGCACGTACAGCAGCGGTGCCGCCCATCGCAGTGGGCGGAACTGCTTCCGCTGGTGCTGCACTGCTCGGCGCCATCCGTCGATGTCTACGTCGGGTGGGACGACGGCGCGGCGGAGTGCGCGGCGGAAGCCTGGAGGCTGCAGGGCTGCGCCGTCACCTCGCCGCTGGCGAATGAGGAATATCGCCATCACGATGCCGTAGGCGGAACTCGGGATGGCAGAGAGGATGACTCGTTCGCCAGTGCTGAGCTCCGGCATCACGACGACCATCACCAGAAACCACAGGCCGCCGAACGCGACGGCAAGCACGAGCGCAGCCAGCCACCATGGCCACCGCCTCATCAACCCCATGCCAACAGCTTTCCAGGAAAGCTGACGAGCGGTTGGGGATTGCGGTCTTCAGGTGACATCAGTCTGACTTGGGGCGGTAGTGAAGTGCGATGGACCTAGCGGCTCGCCAAAGCCCATTCACTCGTCCCAGAAGCCGGTCGTTCATCGGTCGCGCCCCGGCGACCAACGGGGACGAGAAGTCCGCTGTCGCACAGAGGTGGTCCGCGGAGCGTCGCACTGACGGCGCGCCGAACGAACGCCCCGCCCGCCCCGCCCTACCGCCCGAGCAGCGGTTCCCGGGACGCCATCCCCGCCGCACCCGCACGCGCGACGGTGTCCGGCAGCGCCGCCAGGAACGCATCGACGTCCGCGTCCGTCGAGGTGTGCCCGAGCGTGATGCGGAGCGCCCCGCGGGCCTCGTCCTCGGTCAGCCCCATCGCGAGCAGGACATGCGACGCCTCCGGCACACCGGCCTGGCACGCGGACCCCGTGGACACGGCGACGCCGGCGGCGTCGAGGAGGAACAGGAGCGAGTCCCCCTCGCACCCTGGGAACGTGAAGTGCGCGTTGCCGGGCAGCCGGTCGACCGGGTCGCCCCGGAGGACCGCGGAGGGCACTGCGGAGAGTACCCCGGCGATCAGCCGGTCACGGAGGGCCTGCACGGACGCGTGCGGTGCGGACGCGGCGACCCCGAACGCGATCGCCGCCGGTGCGTCCTGCGTGCCGCTCCGGACCTGCCGCTGCTGGCCGCCGCCGTGGATGAGCGGCTCGACCGTGGCGCGGCGCCCGAGGACGAGCGCGCCGATCCCCACGGGTCCGCCGATCTTGTGCGCGGAGACGCTGAGGGCGTCGAGTCCGGAGTCGCGGAAGGACACCGGGACCTGCCCGTACGCGGCGACCGCGTCGGAGTGCACGGGGACGCCTGCGGCGTGCGCCAGCTCCACGATCCTGGCGACCGGCTGGATGGTGCCGACCTCGTTGTTGGCCCAGAGGAACGTGACCAGGGCGACGTCCGAGGCGGAGGCGAGCCGAGCCTCCAGACCGGAGAGGTCGACGCGACCGTCCGCGTCCAACGGGACCACGTCGACGACTGCGCCGTCGTGGCGCTCCAGCCAGTCGACGGTGTCGACGGTGGCGTGGTGCTCCCCCGCCGCGACCACGATGCGGGGGCGCGGCCGGTCCTGCTGGCGGGCCCAGAACAGGCCCTTGATCGCGAGGTTGATGCTCTCGGTGCCGCCGGAGGTGAAGACGATCTCGACGGGTTCGGCGTCGAGCGACGCGGCGACGCGGGCGCGGCCGTCCTCGAGCAGCATCTTCGCGCGCTGGCCGGCGCTGTGGATGGACGAGGGGTTGCCGACGGTCGCCAGGGCGTCGGTGAACGCAGCGAGCGCCTCGGGCAGGATCGGTGTCGTGGCAGCGTGGTCGAGGTAGACCGGCATGGGTACCCCCTTTTCGAGCGTTTTCAGGATACCCGCGGGTCCTCGTACTCTTGACGGATGCACGAGATCGCGATGGACATCGACCAGGGGCTCCGCCTCGGTGACGGTGCCGCGCACTTCGCGATGCGATCGGCCACCGCGACTTCGGCGACACTCGTCGTTGACGGACGCGGGTCCGTGACGCTCGAGCGGCTGCCGGAGACCGACGTGTGGACGGGGTCGCTCGAGGGCGTCCGCCCCGGGGACACGTACCACCTGCTCGTCGACGGGCCGTCGGGGCCGCGGCACGACTTCGACCCGTCGCGGCCGCTGCTCGACCCGTACGCGCGGGGCATCGTCCGGACGCCGACCGTGTCCGCGGACGCGGACAAGGACAAGGACCCGGACAGGGACGAGGACCAGACCCAGGACGCCGCTCAGCGCTGGACGAGCGTCGTCGTGGACGACGCCTTCGACTGGGGTGACTCGGTGAAGCCCGTCGTCCCGCTCGACCGCGCCGTCGTGTACGAGGCGAACGTCCGCACCCTGACCGCCGCGAACCACGCGGTGCCGGAGCACCTCCGCGGCACCTACGCCGGCGTCGCGCACGAGAGCACCATCGCGCACCTGCAGCGCATCGGCGTCACGACGCTCGAGCTCCTCCCCGTGCACGCGTTCGACACCGAGCACTGGCTGGAGGACGCCGGGCGGGAGAACGCCTGGGGGTACAACACCCTCGGGTTCTTCGCGCCGCACGCCGCGCACGCTTCCGCCGATGCCCGGGCACGGGGAGCGGACGGGGTGCTCCGGGAGTTCAAGGGCATGGTCCGGCTCCTGCACGAGGCCGGCATCCAGGTCGTCCTCGACGTGGTCTACAACCACACCGCGGAAGAGGGGCTCGGTGGTCCGACGTCCTCGCTCCGCGGCATCGACGGCGCGAACCGGTACCGCTGGGCGTCCGACGACACGTACTTCGACACGACCGGCTGCGGCAACACCCTCGACACCTCGGTGGAGGCCACCGCGGACCTGGTCCTCGACAGCCTGCGGTACTGGGCGCGCGAGGTGCAGGTCGACGGCTTCCGCTTCGACCTGATGGCCGCACTCGCCCGCGACGCGTCGCACGTGTTCGACCCGGCGCACCCGCTGCTGGAACGCATCCGGCGGGATCCGGACCTGCAGGACGTCCTGGTCATCGCCGAGCCTTGGGACGTCGGGCCGGACGGGTGGCGCACGGGGTCATTCGGGCCGACCGGAGGCCCGGGCAGCGGCAGCGGCACCGGCACCGGCACCGGCTCCGAAAGCGGCTCCGGCTCCGGCACCAGCGAGTGGAACGACGGCTTCCGGAACACCGTCCGGCAGTTCTGGCTCACCGACATCGCGCAGGAGCGCCGCTCCGGGGTCCCCGGCTCCGGCATCGGCGCGCTCGCCGGCGCACTGACCGGGTCGCGGAGCATCTTCGGGGTCCCCCGCGGGCCGCTCGCGGGCGTGAACTTCGTGACCGCGCACGACGGCTTCACGCTGCACGACCTCACCGCGTACGACACCAAGCACAACGCGGCGAACGGCGAGGAGAACCGCGACGGGTCGAACGACAACCGCTCGTTCAACCACGGCGTCGAGGGCGAGACCGAGGACCGCGGTGTCCGTGCGGCTCGGGGGCGGTCGATGCGGAACCTGCTCGGCACGCTCTTCCTCTCCGCCGGGATCCCGATGCTCACCGCGGGTGACGAGCGCAGCCGCACCCAGAACGGCAACAACAACGCGTACGTGGTCTCGGAGGACCTCACCCCGGTCGGCTGGTCCGACGACGAGGACGCCGAGGCGATGACGGAGACCGTCGCCGCACTCACGGCGCTGCGTGCTGCACACCCCGCCCTCCGGCCGTACCGGTACGGGGTCGACGGGCAGAGCACGCCGAGCGCTTCCCGGATGACCTGGTACGGGCCGGACGGCGGACCCATGACGGGCGAGTGGTGGGACCAGCCGATCCACCGCGCCGTGCAGTGGTTCGTCGAGTCGACTCCGGAGCACGAGCCGTACGACCGGGTGCTCGTCGTGGTGCACGGCAGCGGTCGGACCCGTGACCTGGCCCTGCCGGTACGGGACGACGTGCTCGCGTACCGCCTGGCGTGGTCGAGCGAGAAGCACCGCGACCACGACCGGCACCGGCCGGCCGGCACGGTGTTCACCGCCTACGGTCCCGGCATCCACGTCTTCGACGTCCTCTGACGCACGCCGCGCACCTTGGGTGCGGACGCGCGTCAACACCGGACGGGAGGCTCGGTGCCAGGCCGCCACGAGCCTCCCGTCCGGTGCGTGGAGGCCCCACTGCCCCGACGAGTTGTCCACAGGTCGCCCGTTCCGGGGAACACGGAGGGCGCCGCCGGGTAGCGTCGGGTCCGTGGCCACCGCAGACCGACCCCGGCGTCCGAAGATCGGGCGCATCCCGATCACCGAACTCGCCCCGAGGACGCCGAACGGCTTCCCGGGCAAGGCGTTCGACGGCGAGGTGATCACGTTCGGCGCGACCGTCTTCCGAGAAGGACACGGCGTGATCGGCGCCGACCTCGTCCTCGAACGCCCCGACGGCGGCACCAGGACCGTCCCGCTGCGGCTCGTCGCCGAGGGCACCGACCGCTACGAAGCGACCGTGCAGGTCGACCACGTGGGGGTCTGGGCCTGGCACGTCGAGGCGTACTCCGACGACTGGGACACCTGGCTGCACGGAGCACGCCTGAAGATCGCGGCGGGCGTCGACACCGAAGCGACCCTGCTCGACGGTGCGGTCCTGCTCGACCGGCTCGCCACCGAGACCGACTCCCCCGCTGCCAGCCGTGCAGCGGCGCGCGTCCGCGACACCGACCTCGACCCCGCCGAGCGCCTCGCCGCCGTCGACGACCCCCGCATCACCGCCGAGGTCGAAGAAGCTCCGCTCACCTCGCTCCGCACGCACTCCCCCGTGCAGCTGCTCGACGTCGAGCGCACCCGCGCCGGCGTCGGCGCCTGGTACGAGTTCTTCCCCCGCAGCGAAGGCGCGAAGCGGAACGCGGACGGGTCCTGGAAGAGCGGCGACTTCCGCACCGCTGCCCGTCGTCTGCCCGGCGTGGCGCGGATGGGCTTCGACGTGGTCTACCTGCCGCCGATCCACCCGATCGGGCAGACCGCCCGCAAGGGGCCGAACAACACGCTGGACGCCGGACCGAACGACCCGGGCAGCCCGTGGGCGATCGGCTCGGCAGAAGGCGGCCACGACGCGATCCACCCGGACCTCGGCACCGAAGACGACTTCCGCGACTTCGTCGAGACGGCGAAGAACACCGGCATGGAAGTCGCACTCGACTTCGCGCTGCAGTGCTCCCCCGACCACCCGTGGGTCTCCGAGCACCCGGAGTGGTTCACCACCCGCGCCGACGGCTCCATCGCCACCGCGGAGAACCCGCCGAAGCGCTACCAGGACATCTACCCGATCCAGTTCGACACCGACCCGGAAGGGCTCGTGACGGAAGTCGAGCGGGTCCTGCGCCACTGGATCGACCTCGGCATCCGGATCTTCCGCGTCGACAACCCGCACACCAAGCCGCTGTGGTTCTGGGAGCGCGTCATCCGCGAGATCCGCGACGAGCACCCGGACACGGTGTTCCTCGCCGAGGCGTTCACCCGCCCGGCGATGATGCGGGCGCTCGCCGAAGCCGGGTTCCAGCAGTCGTACTCGTACTTCACGTGGCGGAACACCAAGGACGAGATCGCGGACTACTTCGACGAGCTCGCCCACGAGACGAGCGACTACCTCCGTCCGAACCTGTTCGTGAACACGCCGGACATCCTCACCGAGTACCTGCAGTTCGGCGGCCGCGCCGGCTACAAGGTGCGGGCAGCGCTCGCCGCGACGGGTGCTCCGACGTGGGGCATGTACTCCGGCTACGAGCTCTTCGAGGACGTCGCACGACCGGGCTCCGAAGAGAACATCGACAACGAGAAGTACGAGTACAAGCCGCGGGACTTCGCCCTCGCCGAAGCCGAAGGCGCGAGCCTGGCCCCGTACGTGACGATGCTGAACCGGCTCCGCTCCGCACACCCCGCACTCCGGCAGCTCCGGAACCTGCACGTACACGAGAGCGACGACGACGCCATCGTCGTGTACTCCAAGCACCTCCCCGGACGGTTCATCCGCTCGGGCCGCGACGACACCGTGATCGTCGTCGCGAACGTCGACCCCCACTCCGCTCGGGAAGCCACCGTGCACCTCGACCTGACCGCGCTGGGACTCGACCCCGAGCAGCAGTTCGACGTCCGCGACGTCGTGACCGGCGCACGCTGGGTCTGGGGATCGTCGAACTACGTCCGCCTGGACGCATTCCAGGAGCCCGTGCACCTGCTCGTCGTGGAAGGACCGCACCGATGACCACCGACCCGAACGAGGCCGACCGGACCACACCCCGGGACCGCGGACAGGGGCCGAGCGTGCCGCCGGTCCAGCCGCCACCCCCGCCCGTCGCGGCGCGCCCGAGCTCGTCGGCGCCCGCGCCGACCCCGGCGCCCCCGCGCGTCCCGGCGGCCACCGCGAAGCCCGCTCCGCGGACCGAACCGCGGACGTCGGCGCCCGGTGAGGACCTACCCGGTGCTCGCCTGCCGCGCCGTGAGGCACCGGACCGCGGCGTCGAGGAGTCGGCCACGCTCGCGGGGCACTCCCCCGACGCGGCGCACCCGCGGCACGTGAGCGACGCACCCGACGACCGCAGCGTCCTCGCGGAGCCGACCCGAGCCTCCGGCCCGACACCGACACCGACTCCGCCCTCTGCATCTGCCTCTGCCCCTGCGTCGGATTCGGCCTCGGGCTCGGGCTCGACCGACACGGCGGCTTCCGGCACCGGCGAGCAGACCCGCGCCGAGCCACGTCCCGCCCCCATCGAGGACTGGCTCCGCCAGGCCGTCGCGGAGGGCCGCTGGTCCCAGCCGCACGACGTCCTCGGCCCGCACCCCGTCGACGGCGGCACGAGCGTCCGCGTCGTCCGGCACCTGGCGCACGCCGTGCGCCTCGTCCGCCTGGACGGCGACGACATCGAACTGACCCACGAGGGCGACGGCCTCTGGGCCGGCGCGACCGCCGAAGCACTCGGCCGGTACCGGGTCGAAGCGGACTACGACTACGACGAGACGACGGACACCGACGACGCCACGTGGACGACCGACGACGCGTACCGGTTCCCGCCGACGCTCGGCGAACTCGACCTACACCTGTTCGGTGAAGGCCGGGACGAACAGCTCTGGCACCACCTCGGTGCGCACGTCCGCACGATGGACGGCGTCGACGGCGTGGCGTTCTCGGTCTGGGCACCCCGCGCCACCGCCGTCCGCGTGATCGGCGACTTCGAGGGCTGGGAAGGCCGCACCACCGCGATGCGCCGGCTCAGCGACCTCGGTGTCTGGGAGCTGTTCTGGCCCGGTGCGCTCGAGGGGCAGCGCTACAAGTTCCAGATCCTCACCGACAGCGGCTGGGTGGGGCGCGCGGACCCGTTCGCTCGCCGCACCGAGGTGCCGCCGCTCACCGCCTCCGTGATCACCAGCTCGGACTACCAGTGGTCCGAGGGCGACCGAGCGTGGATGGAGCACCGCGCGAAGACGACCACGCACGACCGGCCGATGAGCGTCTACGAGGTCCACCTCGGCTCGTGGCGCCCGGGCCTCAGCTACCGCGAGGTCGCGGACCAGCTCATCGGGCACGTGCAGTACCTCGGGTTCACGCACATCGAGTTCCTGCCGCTCTCCGAGCACCCGTTCGGCGGCTCGTGGGGCTACCAGGTCACCGGGTACTACGCACCGACGGCCCGCTTCGGCTCCCCCGACGACCTCCGGTACCTCATCGACCGCCTGCACTCCGCGGGCATCGGCGTGATCATGGACTGGGTCCCCGGGCACTTCCCGAAGGACGAGTGGGCACTGGCGAAGTTCGACGGGCACGCCCTGTTCGAGCACCCGGACCCCCGCCGCGGCGAGCAGCTCGACTGGGGCACCTACGTGTTCGACTTCGGGCAGCCGCAGGTGCGGAACTTCCTGGTCGCGAACGCGCTGTACTGGATGGAGGAGTTCCACATCGACGGGCTCCGCGTGGACGCCGTCGCCTCGATCCTGTACCTCGACTACTCCCGGACCGACTGGCTGCCGAACATCCACGGCGGCCGCGAGTACCTCGAGGCGATCTCGTTCCTGCAGGAGACCAACGCCACCGCGTACAAGCGCTACCCCGGCATCGTGATGATCGCCGAGGAGAGCACCTCGTGGCCGGGGGTCACCCAGCCCACGAGTGCTGGCGGGCTCGGCTTCGGCCAGAAGTGGAACATGGGGTGGATGCACGACTCGCTCGAGTACGTGCAGCGCGACCCCGCGTACCGCGCCTACCACCACGACGAGCTGACGTTCTCGTTCGTGTACGCGTTCAGTGAGCAGTTCACGCTGCCGATCAGCCACGACGAGGTCGTGCACGGCAAGGGCTCGCTCTACGGCAAGATGCCCGGCGACGAGTGGCAGAAGCTCGCGAACGTCCGGGCGTACCTGGCGTTCATGTGGGCGCACCCCGGCAAGCAGCTGCTCTTCATGGGGCAGGAGTTCGCGCAGATCTCGGAGTGGTCCGAGGCCAGCGGGCTCGACTGGTGGCACCTCGACGACCCGGGCCACCGTGGCGTGCAGGACCTCGTCGCCGCGCTGAACCGGGTGTACAAGGACACGCCGGCGCTCTGGACGCACGACTCCACGGCCGACGGCTTCGAGTGGATCGAGGGCGGCGACGCTCCGCACTCCACGATCGGGTTCCTCCGGAAGACCGGGGACGAGCGGCTCGCGGTGTTCGTGAACTTCTCCGGCGTGCCGGTCGAGCGGCGCTTCGGGCTGCCGGTCGCCGGGCAGTGGCAGGAGGTGCTCAACACCGACGCCGCCGAGTACGGCGGGTCCGGGGTCGGGAACCTCGGGGTCGTCACCGCCGAGGACACCCCGTGGGCCGGACGCCCGGCGTCGGCGCACCTCGTGGTGCCGCCGCTCGGCGCGGTCTGGCTGAAGTTGACGCGGTAGTCGCGACCCCCCACGGACGGGAGGCCCGGTGCCAGCTGGCACCGGGCCTCCCGTCCGGTACCGGGCTGCCGTCCGGTACGGAAAAGCGACAGTGCCCACGCGGATCCCGCGTGGGCACTGTCGCTTTCCGGGACTCCTAGTAGAGCGCGCTCGCGAGTCGGCGGCGCGCCGCCACGACCCGCGGGTCCTCCGCACCGATCAGCTCGAAGTACTCGACGAGCCGGACACGGAGTGCTTCGCGGTCCTCGCCGAACACCGTCGGGACCAGGTCGAGCAGCCGCCCGAAGGCGTCCTCGACGTGGCCGCCGCTGATGTCCAGGTCGGCGACGGCGAGCTGCGCCGACACGTCCGCCGGTGCCGCACCCGCGGCGCTCCGGATGTCGTCCGCGGTCCGGCCGTTCAGCCGGTCGAGCAGCGAGACCTGCGCGAGCCCCGCGACGGCCATCTGGTCGTGCGGGTCCTGCGCGATCGCGGTCTTGTACTCCTGGATCGCGGTGGCGTAGTCGCCCTGCTCGATCGCGTCGTACGCGGCCTGGTGGTGCGGTGGGAGCGGTTCCGGCTCGGGCTCGCCCTGCTCGGCACCCTCGACCGGGGCGGCAGCGCCGTCCACGGTCACACGCCCGGAGACACCGTTCTGCTCGGCGGCCTGGAGCACCTGCTCGTAGACGTCGCGGACCTGCGCCTCGGGGAGCGCGCCGACGAAGAGCCCGAGCGGGCGACCGCCGATGAGCGCCGCGACGGTCGGGATCGACTGCGCCTGGAACGCCTGGACGAGCTGCGGGTTCGTGTCCGCGTCGACCTTGGCGAGCACGACGCGGCCCGCGTACTCCTCGGTGAGCTGCTCGAGGATCGGCGAGAGCTGCTTGCACGGCCCGCACCACTCGGCCCAGATGTCCACGATGACGGGGACGATGGTCGAGAGCTGCAGGACGTCCTGGAAGGTGTCGTCGGTGATGTCGACGACGAGCGACGGGACGGTGACGTCCGCGCCGGTCTCGGATCCGGGGCCGGACGGGGCGCCACCGGGGCCGCCGGGAGCACCGGGGGCGCCGCCGGGCTGCTGCTGTGCTGCCGGTCGCTGCGCACGGTCGACCAGGGATGACAGGTCGACGGCTCCGCGGAGTCCGGACGGGGTCGGGGGGACGTTCGTCATTGCACCTCACTCGCTGCGGTCAGGCCCTGCGTGAACCCGAGCAGGACTATCTTGTCGTCCGACCCGACGGCCGGCACGGAGAAGAGCAGCTGGACGCCGTACGTGGCGCTCACGCCCTTCTTGCTGGAGTCGACACCGGAGAGGGCCTTCACGGCACCCTCGGTGTTCACCTCGGCGCCGGACGCGGTCGGGGTGACCTTCTCGATCTCGTTCAGGTTCACCGAGACGAGGGCGCCGGCGCCGTTCGTCGCGAGGGCGATCGCGGTGTCCTCGGGCGACTCGGACGAGTACTCGATCTTCGCGGTGTCCGGCAGCGACGCGGACTTCTTGTCCTTGTACGCCTTGCCGATCTTCTCGCGGAGGTCGTCGCCCTCGGCCTGGAAGAGGTCTGCGTACTCGCTGTCGGTGTCCTTCGAGAGGATGTCGCCGTAGGCGGGTGCCACCTGGTCGGGCGCGAGCGCGAGGAGCTTCGTGTCGGACGCGAGCTGCGCCGTGCCGATCGACACCGGGGCGACGGACGGCAGCTTGGCGTCGGCCTCGAGCGAGACGTCGTACATGACCTTGTAGTCGTCGCGGGCGGACTCCTGCACGAGCGTCAACGCCTGCGGCGCGGTCTTCGCGTCGTCGGGGTCGGACGCCACGACGAACACCGTGCGCGGCCAGCTGTCGGTCTGCTGCGGCAGGGACACCGAGATGTCGGACGCCGAGATCGCCGGCGGGGCGTCGACGTCGGTGTCCTTCGCGCGGATCGCGTAGTTGGCCTTGCGGAGCTCGAGCGCCGGTCCCGTGAAGCGGGTCTCGGCGAGCGTGGAGTCACGGTCGGCGTCCGCCTTCGTGGCGACGGCGGCGACACGGGTCACCACGCGGCTGATCTGCTGCCGGGTGGCTGCGGTCGGCTCGGCCTGCTCGGCGGCTCCCGTGGCGGAGGCCGTCGGGGTCGGGGTCGCCGAATCGGCGCCACCGCCCTGCGGCCAGTACTCGGACGAGCACCCGGTCAGGGCCAGTGCACCGACGAGGACCACCGGGACGGCGATCATCGAGCGGCGGCCGCGCCGGGACCGCGACGGGACCTGCGCACCGGCGGCGGCTGCACGGCGCGAGGCACGCACGCGCGGCGGACGGGTGCCACCGCTCCGACGACGCGGTCCGCGGGAGCGCCGCTGGTGCAGGAACGCCCAGATCAGCAGGGCGATCCCGCCGAGGACGAAGACCCCGCCGGCGGTCATCAGCGGGCCGACCGAGGGGGTCGCGGTGTCACGCGGCCAGGTCACCGAGACGTCGGCCGGAGCGGCGGACTTGCCGTCGCCCACGATGATCACCGAGGTGTCCGCGGGCAGCCGCACCGTGAACTGCCCGGCGCCGTCGTACTCCTGGTACCAGAGGTCGCTGCCCTTCGGGTCCGGGACGGTCGACTCGCTGCCGGTCGTCTTCGCGACGAGCTTCGACGTGTCGGCGTCGTAGCGGAGCGTGTTGTGCTCCGCGTCGCCGACCCACGCCGTGACGTCGGAGGTCTTGCCGTAGGCCGCGAACACCGTGCCGGAACCGGCGATGTTGATCCGCTGGTACCCCGGGTTCGCGTTGAGGACGGTGCCCGGGATGACGGTCACCGGCGCCTTCGTGGTCGTGGAGGACTGCGCGACGATGGACGACGGTGGGGCGAACACGGTCCGCTGTGCCACACCGAGGCCGACGAGCAGCAACCCGATGACGAAGGCGACGATCGCCAGGACGAATCGCACGGATCTCTCTCCCTCCGCGCCGGGGTGGGGGAATCGGCGCGCGAATCAACGGCCCAGGATACGCGAGAGACGCTGGGTGGCGCATCCCGGGGCACTTTCCACAGGCTCAGACGCGGCCCGAGCGGCACCACTACACTCGACGCGCGGGCGGCACCGAGCCGTCCGGAGGAGCAGCGGGAGCGACACGTGGCGAACGACGAGGCAGAGTTCGGGACCGAGATGCGGGGGTACCGCAAGGACGACGTGGACCGCGCTCTGAACGACCTGCGTCGCGAGCTCATCAAGTCGAACAACGACCGAGCGGAAGCCGCGAAGGAGATCCGTCTCCTGCAGACCCGTCTCACCGACGTGCAGGCCGAACTCGACGAAGCCGGCACCCCCACATACAGCGGACTCGGGACACGCCTCGAGTCCACGCTCCGCGTCGCAGAAGAACAGTCCACCCGGCTGATCAGCCAGGCCGACATCGACGCACAGCGCCTCCGTGCCTCCAGCCGCGCCGAGGCCGACCGCACCGTCCGCGAAGCCACCGAAGAAGCACGCGAGACCCTCGAAGACGCCCGCACCCGCGCGACGAACGAACTCGCCCGTGCCCGCGCCGAGTCCGCCGACACCGTCGAGCGCGCCCGCGCCGAAGCCGGCATGCTCACGCAGGACGCCCGGAACGAAGCCGCCGCCATCCGCGGTGCCGCCGTGACCGAAGCCGCAGAGACCCGCTCGGTCGCGATCCGTGAGACGAACGCCCTCCGTGCCGGTGTCGAGCACGAGGTCGCCGAGCTCCGCGAACTCGCCCAGCGCGAAGCCGCGGACGCCCGGAGCGCCGCCGCGGACCTCGACCGCGAGACCGAGCACCGTCGCAGCGTCTTCGATGCCGACCACGCCCGACGCGTGGAAGACCTCGACCGCGACGAACGCACCCGCCGCGAAGCCCTCGACCGCGAGATCACCGACGGTCGCGCCGCGTGGGAGCACGAGCACGCCGAGCGCAGCCGCGCCCTCGAACTCGAGATCGCGACCGGGCGCGCGGACCTCGCCGCAGAGGTCGATGGCCGCCGCGCGGAACTCGACGCCGAACTCGCCGACCGCAGCCGGCTCCTCGACGAGGAACTCGCCGCCGCCCGCGCCGAGTGGGACCGTGAGCTGGCGTCCGCCCGCACCGCGCTCGCGCAGGAGATCGAAGCCGCTCGCGCGCAGCTCCGCGTCGACGCCGAGCAGACGGCCGCCGAGAACGACCGCCTGTCGCAGGAGACCGCGGACCGGATCGCCCGCGAGACCGAGGAGCACCGCAGCCGCATCGAGCGGGAGCGCGCCGAGGCCCTCGCCGCCGCCGAACGCGCAGCACAGGACCACGACGCCGAGCTCGCCGCCCGGCGGGAGCGCGAGCACGCCGAGGTCGACACCGAGATCGCCGACCGCCGCAGCACCGAACTCGGCGCCCTCGAAGCCGAGCGCACCGCCCTCCGTCAGGAGATCGACACCGCGCGCGCCGACCTCGCCAAGGAACGCGACGAGGTCCGCGCCGAGATCGCCCGGGAGCGCGACGAAGCCCGCACGACGCTCGAGTCCGAGCTCGCCGGCCGCCGCGACGACGCCGAGCAGGACTACCTGCAGAAGCACCACGAGACGGTCACCGAGACGCAGAAGTACCTGGACGAGGCGAACCTGCAGCTCGCGGAGGCCACCCGCCGCGCGACCGAGGCCCGGGAGCGCGCCGAGCGCCTGCAGCAAGAGGCGAACGACCTCGAGCGCACCAGCACCGCGGACGCCGAGGAGCATGCGCGCACCGTCCTGCACGAGGCGAACGAGCGCGCGCACCGCATCGTCGCCGAAGCCGGGGAGCGCACGGCAGAGCAGATCGCCGAGGCGGAGGACCGCCTCGCCGCGATCCGCACCGAGCGCGAAGCGGTCGCCGGGTACCTCGAGAACCTCCGGGGCGTGCTGTCGCATGCCGCAGGGGTCGTCGACGACTCCCCGGCCGGGGTGGACGCCACCAACTCCTGAGACGGATCCGGTCGGGAGGCCCGTGACGCGCCTCCAGACCGGGTCACCGCGCTCAGACGGCCGGTTCCGGGCCCACACGCGGCCCGGAGCAGGGTCTCAGCGCGGCCAGTGGGTCGGCAGCGGTGCGCTGCCCGGGACCACCAGGTCGGCGATCGCGTCGAGCACGACCCGGACGTAGCGCTCCCCCACCCAGAGGTGCTTCGCCCCGGCCACGGGGACGACCCGGACGTTCGGTGCGAGCGCGAAACGCCGTGCTGCCTCCGCCGGCTGCAGGAAGTCGTCGTGCTCGGGGACCACCGCCACGACCGGGACCGACACCGCGGCCCAGCGGGCGAGCTCGTCGTCCGTGGTGCGGTGCAGGGGTGGCGACAGCAGGACGATCCCGGCAACGGCGCCGGCGTCGACGTGCTCGAGCGCGTGCTTGAGGATGACCTCGGTGCCGAAGGACCAGCCGACGAGCCACGGGGTCGGCAATCCGCGGTCGACGACGTCGGTGACCGCGGCGCGGAGGTCGAAGCCCTCCGAGACACCCTCACCGAAGGTGCCCTCGGACGTGCCTCGGGGTGAGGACACCGAGCGGAAGTTGAAGCGGAGCACCGCGATGTCCGCGAGTTCCGGCAGCCGCGCGGCAGCCTTCTTCAGGACGTGCGAGTCCATGAAGCCCTGCGCGGTGGGGAGCGGGTGCAGCGTGACGATCGTGCCGCGGGCAGGGCGATCGAGCGGCTCGGCGAGCTCCCCGACGAGGGTCAGGTGGTCGTCGGTGATGAGCTCGATGTCGGTGCGACGGGCCGGCAGGACGGTGGCGGAGCGGATCTCCGTGTCGGGCCCGTCGGTCGGGGTCTCCTCACCGGTCATGCGGTCCTCCAGCAGTGGGTGTGCCAGTGGCGGCGGGACGCGAGGTCGGCGGCATCGCCCAGGACCCCGTCGGTGCGCCAGACCACGACGTGCGCGACGCCGGGCAGCACGGCACCGCCGCAGCCCGGGCAGACGTACTCCTTCTGCGCCGACGCGGCGGAGATCGGCTGCACGGCGTACTCGCGCCCACGACGGACCTCGGTCCGCTTCCACCCGCTCATCAGGCGGTCGAGGCCGGACTCCTCGGGGTCAGGGGTCGCGACGCGACGATCGTCGACCCGACCACGCGGACGCCGCGGCCGGTTGCTGCGCGGCATCCGGAACCGCCGATCAGTACCAGTTGAAGGACTGGCTGTGACCCCAGGCGCCACACGGGGTGCCGTAGACGCCGGAGATGTAGTTGAGACCCCACGTGATCTGCGTGGCGGGGTTCGTCTGCCAGTCGGCGCCGGCCGAGGCCATCTTGCTGCCCGGCAGTGCCTGCGGGATGCCGTACGCGCCGCTCGGGTTGTAGGCGTTCACGCGCCAGCCCGACTCCTTGTTCCACAGGGAGACGAGGCAGTTGTACTGGTCGGTCCCCCAGCCGCGTGCGGTGACGAGCTGGAGTGCGATGGCCTGCGCGCTGCCCGGGTCCGGGGTCGCTGCGACGGCGGCGATGCTGTTCGACGCGGTGACCGTGGTCTTGGCCGCGGTGCTGTCGGTCGCGGTGTCGGTGTCATCGGTCGCGGTGACGGCGGGCTTGACGACCTTCGGCGCCGGCTTCGTGATGTCGTAGCCGTCGCGGGTGACGTCGAACGCGGCGTAGGTGCCGTGCGCGGTGTACTGCTGCGGGACCGCGGGGGCCTTCGTCAGGACGGGCGTGGAGACCGCGGCCTGCGCGACGTCCGCCTGCAGCGGGTTGAAGAGCGAACCGCCGACGAAGCCGAACACGGCGAAGAAGGAGAGCGCGGGGATCGTGGCGCGCTTGCGCATGAACCCGTTGAGCCCCCGCTCGGAGACCGGCTTGAGGGCCTTCGGCGCGGTGGTGCGGGCGACGCTCGCGCGGCGCTGCTTCACGATGCGCGGGTCAGCGGGCGTCGCCGGAGCGAGTTCGACCTGCGGACTGACGCGGTTCTCCGCGACGGACTTAGGAGCGACGTTCCCGGGTGCCGGCATCGTCGCCGTCGGGTTCGTCTGAGCAACCGAGGTGTCCGCGGTGCGGATTCGGTTCTGTGCCGCGCGGCGTTCGCTGACCACGGGGTGGTCGAACTGCTGCCGGGTTGCGCGGTCGGATCGAATGTCTGCCGTGTGCCTGCCCATGAGTCCGTCCAGGATAACGGAACGATCACGGAAAGCGAAGCACCGGTGCCCGGCGCGTCGGTTCGCGCGGTCGGCGGCGCGGTTCGGGGCTACCGGACGGCGAGCATGACCTCGACGACGGCGTCGAGGAGGGCGTCCACCTGGGCCTCGCGGTACCCGCCGTGCTTCGGCCGGAACACGATCGAGCGGACCTCGGTGAGGCTGAGCGGCTTGCCTTCACGGAAGTACCCGTCGAGCCGCTTGGCGAACGCGTCGACGTCCTTGGGGTGGTACCCCGTCGACAGGAAGTTCACCCGGTGGAAGCGCTGCCCCTCGGGACGTTCGAGGCGGGCCACCACGTCGGACGCCTTCGTGCGGGCCTCGGCGTACCAGGACTTCTGCCCGACGTCGGCGATCTCGCGCTCGCGCTCCCGGGTGGCGAAGGCGTCCTCGAGCCGCTCGAGTGCGGCGTCGACGTGCTGCGTCGAGTAGCCGCCCTTCTTCATCGAGAAGGCGGTCGCGCGGATCTTCGCCGCCTCGATGCCGGGGGCGCTGTCGTTGGCCGTGTAGGCGCTGCGGGCATCCTCGAGGAAACGCTCGACCTCGTCGATGTCGTAACCGAGGACCGAACGGGGAGCTGTCGGGAACGTCGTGGGCACGCCGACATTCTGCCAGCACACTCCCCTGGTGGGAGCTGGACGCGCGGGCAGCGGCTCCGAGGGTCCCGGTCGCGGCTCAGTGGTTGACGACGAGGTAGAGCAGGTACGCCACGGCCGCGGACGGCAGGATGCTGTCGATCCGGTCGAGCAGCCCACCGTGCCCGGGCAGGAAGGACGAGATGTCCTTGATCCCCAGGTCGCGCTTGATCATCGACTCGGTGAGGTCGCCGAGCGTCGCGGACCCGGAGATGAGCACACCGAGGACCACGCCCGTCCACCACGGCAGCCCGAGCATGAGCCAGGCGACCAGGATCCCGACGATGATGCTCGCCGCGACGGAGCCCGCGAAGCCCTCCCAGGTCTTCTTCGGGCTGATCCGGGGGGCCATCGGGTGCTTCCCGAAGTTCAGGCCGGTGGCGTAGGCGCCGGTGTCGACCGCGACGACCACGAGGATGAAGCCGACGACCCAGAGCGCACCGTCCTGGAGCGCGGAGAGCAGCACGACGCAGGCACCGAGGAGGGTCACGTACGCCTGGACGAACAAGCCGTTCGTCAAGTCACGGAAGACGTTGCCCGCCGACGGTTTCTGCCGGGCGAACAGGACCTCGACCAGGCGCCACAGCGTGATCAGCACGATCCCACCGAGGATGGTGAAGAGCGCTTCGACCTGACCGCCCAGGAACGCCGCCGGCACCATCGCGATGGCGGTGGCGACGCTCGGGATCCTCGGGACGTCGCGGCCGGCGAAGCGCATGGCGCTCGCGAGCTCCCAGACGCCGAAGCCGATCAGGAAGGCGGCGACCACCATGAAGGCGGGCTCCCAGATCAGGAGCGACCCGAGCATCACCACCGCGAACGCCAGGGCGATCGCGATGGCGGCCGGGAGGTTCCGTCCGGTGCGCGCGGTCAGCGCCTCGTTGCGGGCGTCGAACGACGCGCGGCGCTGGCGGATCTGCGCCTCGAAGTCCGTCCGAGCGGCGCGGGCCCTGGCATCGAAATCGTGCCTGAGGCCCTTCGCCGCCGGACGGGGGTCATCTGCTGTGGGGCGGTCAGCGCCCTCGTCACGACGGGGCATCAGACCTCGAGGAGTTCGGCTTCCTTCTTCTTCAGCGCGTCGTCGATGAGGTCGACGTGCTTCTTCGTGAGGGCCTCGAGGTCCTTGTCGCCGCGGGCGATCTCGTCGTCGGAGATCTCACCCTTCAGCGCGTCGAGGTCGTCCTTCGCCTTCCGGCGGATGTTGCGGATGACGACCTTGTGGTCTTCGCCCTTGCTCCGGACGAGCTTGACGAACTCCTTGCGGCGGTCCTGCGTGAGTTCCGGGATCGTCACACGGACGATCTCGCCGTCGTTCGTGGGGCTGGCGCCGAGGTTCGGGAAGGTCGCGATGGACCGCTCGATCTCCTTCAGCGCCGTCTTGTCGTACGGCGTCACGATCAGCGTGCGCGCTTCGGGCGTCTGGAGGGACGCGAGCTGCGCGAGCGGCGTCGGGGACCCGTAGTAGTCGACCGGGATCTTCTGGAAGAGCGCGGCGTTGATGCGGCCGGTCCGGACGGTCGAGAAGTCGTCCTTGGCGACGTCGACGGCCTTGGCCATCTTCTCGGTGGCTTCGCTCATGACATCACTGATCACGGTGGTTCTCCTTCGGTACGTCGTCGAGTCTAGTCAGCCGGGGAGGTCAGTTGCTGACCACCGTGCCGATGCGCTCACCGCGGATCGCGGCCTGGACGTTGCCCTCGCCCTCCATGCCGAACACGTGCATCGGCATGCCGTTGTCCATGCAGAGCGAGAACGCGGTGGCGTCGACGACCTTGAGGCCCTTGAGCAGCGCGTCCTGGTAGGTCACGTGGTGCAGCTTCTCGGCGGTCGGGTCCTTCTTCGGGTCCGCCGAGTACACGCCGTCGACGCCGTTCTTGGCGACGAGGACCTCGGTGGCACCGATCTCGAGCGCACGCTGTGCGGCGACGGTGTCGGTCGAGAAGTACGGCAGTCCCGCACCCGCACCGAAGATCACGACGCGGCCCTTCTCGAGGTGTCGCTCCGCGCGCCGCGGGATGTACGGCTCCGCGACCTGGGTCATGCTGATCGCGGACTGCACGCGCGTGGCCGCACCGGCCTGCTCGAGGAAGTCCTGCAGCGCGAGGGCGTTCATGACGGTGCCGAGCATGCCCATGTAGTCGGCACGCCCACGGTCCATGCCGCGCTGGGAGAGCTCGGCGCCGCGGAAGAAGTTCCCTCCGCCGACCACGATGGCGACCTCGACGTCACGCGCGGCGACGGCGATCTCCTTCGCGATGCTGCCGATCACGTCGGGGTTCACGCCCAGGGAGCCGGCACCGAAGGCCTCTCCGGAGAGCTTCAGCAGGACCCGTCGTCGTCCGGTCTTCTCGTCGGTCATGTGCTCGCCCTTCGTTACGGAGTCTCGTGGAATCTACTAGCGCCCGGGCGGCCGGTGGGCCGCGGGCGCGAAAACGGGGCCAGGAACCGATTGGTTCCTGACCCCGTCATGGGTTCGTTACGCGCCGACCTTGACGCGGGCGAAGCCCTGGATCGTGATGCCGGCGTTCTCGGCGGCCTTCGCGACGGAGATCTTGTTGTCCTTCGCGTAGTCCTGGTCGAGGAGCGCGATGCCCTTGATGAAGGCGTTGACGCGACCTTCGACGATCTTCGGGAGGGCGGCCTCCGGCTTGCCCTCTTCGCGCGTGATCGCTTCGACGGTCGCACGCTCCTTCTCGATCGCCTCGGTCGGGACCTCGTCGCGCGTGAGGTACGACGGGTTCGCGAACGCGACGTGCTGCGCGATCGAGCGGGCCTCGGCGGCGTTGTCACCGTCGTAGGCGACGACGACGGCGATCTGCGGCGGCAGGTCCTGGCTCGTCTTGTGCAGGTAGATCTCGAACTTCGAGCCCTCGACACGGCGGACCGTGCGGACCTCGAGCTTCTCGCCGAGCGCCGCGGCGCTCTCGTTGACGACGTCGAGCACCGTCTTGCCGTCGAGGGGGGCCTCGTTCGCCGAGGCGACGTCGGTGGCACCCGCAGCGGCGACCGCGGCGAGGACCTTGTCGGCGAGGGTGGTGAACTTCTCGTTCTTCGCGACGAAGTCGGTCTCGCTGGCGAGCTCGACGACGGTGGCGGCACCGTTGTCGGCGGTCGCGACGACGACGCCCTCGGAGGTGGCACGGTCATCGCGCTTGGCGACGGCCTTCGCACCCTTGATGCGGAGCAGCTCGACGGCCTTGTCGTAGTCGCCGTCGGCCTCGACGAGCGCGTTCTTCGCGTCCATCATGCCGGCCCCGAGGTCCTCGCGGAGCTTCTTCACGTCCTGAGCGGTGAAGTTTGCCATTGAATGGCGTCCTTTCTGGACTATGCGTGTGTGGAGAGCGGAGTCGAGGGCGCCGGGCCGTGTGGCCCGACGCCCTCGGACACTCACTCGGCGGGGGTGGTCTCCGCAGCGGCCTCGGCCTCAGCGGTCGGCTCGGCGTTCTTCGCCTCGTCGGCGATCGGCTCGCCGATCTCCTTGGCGGCGACCTGCGCGTCAGCGTCGTTCTCTTCGACGGTGCTGCCCTCGGGCGCGGCGTCGGCGGCCGGGGCCGTCGTCGTCTCGCCACCGAGGAGCTCCTGCTCCCACTCGGCGAGCGGCTCGGCCGCTTCCTCGTCGGAGCCACCGTTGTGGCGGGTCTTGAGGCCCTCGGCAGCGGCGTCCGCGATGATGCGGGTCAGCAGGCCGACGGAGCGGATCGCGTCGTCGTTCCCCGGGATCGGGTAGTTGATCTCGTCGGGGTCGCAGTTGGTGTCGAGGATGCCGATGACCGGGATCCCGAGCTTCTGCGCCTCGTCGACGGCGAGGTGCTCCTTCTTGGTGTCGACGATCCAGAGCGCGCTCGGGGTCCGCGTGAGGTTGCGGATACCACCGAGGGTCTTGTGGAGCTTGTCCAGCTCGCGCTTCTTGATGAGGAGCTCCTTCTTGGTGAAGCCCTTCGTCGTGTCGTCGAAGTCGATCTCCTCGAGCTCCTTCATGCGCGCGAGGCGCTTGGAGACCGTCTGGAAGTTCGTGAGCAGACCGCCGAGCCAACGCTGGTTGACGTACGGCTGGCCGACGCGGGTCGCCTGCTCGGCGATGGAGCCCTGCGCCTGCTTCTTGGTGCCCACGAAGAGGATCGTGCCACCGTGCGAGACCGTCTCCTTGACGAAGTCGTACGCGCGGTCGATGTAGGCCAGCGACTGCTGCAGGTCGATGATGTGGATGCCCGAGCGCTCGGCGAGGATGAAGCGCTTCACCTTCGGGTTCCACCGACGGGTCTGGTGTCCGAAGTGGACGCCGCTGTCGAGCAGCTGGCGGATGGTGACGACGGCCATGTGCCGTCCTCCTTCTGTGTTTCGGCGCGCAGGTGTACTGCGGACCTGTTGCGGTTGTGTCGAACGCGACCGGAGGTCGCGATCCCTGGTGTCCTGGCACACGACCGCCCGCTCGTGAGAGCGGGACCGGTGGTCGGATGCCGTGCCAGTTGAAGAGCACTGCCTTTGACAAGCACTGTGGACACGCGAAGTCAGCGCGCATCAGCGCACTGCTGGAGAAATGCTAACAGAAAGGAGGCACGGTGCGGGTCGGACCCGCACCGTGCCTCCAGGCCGGTTCTTCCGGTCTTGCTAGGACTTGGCCTTCACCGTGTCGCCCTCGGCGCTGATGCCCATCTCCTCGAGGGAGCGGCCCTTCGTCTCGGGGATCTTCGCGATGACGAAGAAGAGCGAGACGAGGGCGAACAGGGCGTAGATGCCGTAGGTCACCGTGAGGTTGAAGCCGGAGAGCACCGGGAACGTGATCGTGACGATGAAGTTCGCGATCCAGTTCGCCGCCGAACCGATCCCCAGCGCCGTGGCGCGGATGCGGTTCGGGAACATCTCACCGAGCAGGACCCACATGAGCGGTCCCCACGTGGCGCCGAACGACACCACGAAGAGGTTCGCGAAGACCAGGGCGATCAGGCCCCATGCGCCCGGGAGGCTCGGGGCACCGTCCACGAGCTTCGACTGCGAGAACGCGATCGCGACCATGAGGAGCGACACGAACATGCCCGCAGAGCCGGCCACGAGGAGCGGCTTCCGGCCGACCTTGTCGACGAGGAAGATCGCGATGAACGTCACCGCGACGTTGACCACCGAGGTGATCGTGGAGATCAGGAACGAGTCGCTCTCCTTGAAGCCGACGGCCTGCCAGAGCGTCGTCGAGTAGTAGAAGATCACGTTGATGCCGACGAACTGCTGCAGGACGGCGAGGATGATGCCGACCCAGACGATGGGCTGCAGCCCGAAGCGGTTGCCGCGGATCGAGCCCTTCTTCTCCTTGGCTTCCTTCTCGATGCCGTCCTGGATCTCTTCCAGGCTCGTGTTCACGGTGTCGCGCGGCACGATCTTCGTCATGACCTCGCGCGCGTCGTCCTTGCGGCCCTTCGCGAGCAGGTACCGCGGCGACTCCGGCAGCGTGATCGCCAGGATGCCGTAGACGACCGACGGGACGATGCCGACCAGGAACATCCAGCGCCACGCCGGAAGACCGGCGACGACCTCGGACGCGCCGCCCGCCGTGACCGCGAAGAACTGGTCGGACAGGAGCGCGGCGAAGATGCCGAGCGTGATCGCGAGCTGCTGGAACGACGCCAGACGGCCGCGGATCGCCTTCGGGGAGACCTCGGAGATGTACGCCGGCGCGATGACCGACGCGGTCCCGATGCCGAGACCACCGACGAGACGCCAGATCACGAAGTCCCACGTGGCGAAGGCGAAGCCGGCACCGATCGACGAGACGAAGAACAGCACCGCCGCCCAGAACATCACGCGGGTGCGACCCCAGCGGTCCGCGAGGCGGCCGGCGAAGTACGCGCCGAACGCGCACCCGATGAGGGCTGAGGCGACCGCGAAGCCGCTGGCGGCCTCGGACAGGCCGAACTCGCCCTTGATCGCGTCGACCGCGCCGTTGATGACGGACGAGTCGAATCCGAAGA
This sequence comes from Curtobacterium sp. PhB130, assembly GCF_003755165.1. NCBI lineage: Bacteria > Bacillati > Actinomycetota > Actinomycetes > Micrococcales > Microbacteriaceae > Curtobacterium > Curtobacterium sp. PhB130. The sequence continues at coordinate 55,704 of NZ_RKII01000012.1, forward strand.
GGAAACCGCCCACCGCTGCTGCGATGGCGAACGCGGTGACCTTCCCCTTGAACGCACGGTCTTCGCCGTGCCCGGTGGCTGTGTTCGACACGATGCTCCTGGTGTTCTGCCGCCGTGCGGGATGGTGCACGGTGCCCCGGCGGTCGGCTCGATTCGCCGTCCGAGCGGCGTTGCGTGGTCCGGAGCGGCCCCGACGTTACTCTCCGATCGGCTGGTGGTCATAACCGGGTTGTGTTCGGGGGGCGGCGGCGGGGCGAGCGGCGAGCGGCAGGGCGGCGGCGCATGGCGGCGGCGCGGCGGGGCGGAACCCGATGCGGAACGACGAGGTCGCTGTCGTACGACATCAGCATCGTCGCTGCTTGCCCGCGCAACGGCCCCGCCCGATGCGGAACGACGAGGTCGCTGTCGTACGACATCAGCATCGTCGCTGCTTGCCCGCGCAACGGCCCCGCGGTGTCGGACGATGCAGACGTACCGGATGCACCCGCATGCGTCGACACCGCGCCAGTCGAACGACACCCGCGGTGTCGGAAGATGCAGACGCACCGGATGCGTCCGCATGCGTCGACACCACGCCAGTCGAACGACACCCGCGGTGTCGGAAGATGCAGACGCATGCAGGAACGCCGACTCCCCCACAGCCTGGAGGCTCCTCCCACCATCCACAGATGGACCTCCGCCCCGGTGCGCTGCGGCTCCAGCGCACGAGGCTGGTTCTCATGAATCAACGATCCCTGGCACCGCCCGCGCTCCTCGTGGCGGCGCTGTTCGTGGGCGCGGTCGGGCCGCTCGACTCGGCTGCACCGGCACCGGCACCGGCACCGGCACCGGCACCGGCGAGCGTCACCGTGCGCGTGACCGAACCGGGCGAGACCGAGCCGCCGTGGATGTGGCCGACCGGGTCTCGCGTGGTCGAGCGCGGGTGGGAAGCCCCCGCGGACGACTACTCGGCGGGACACCGCGGGATCGACGTGGCCGCGCCCCTCGGGCTCCCGGCGGCGGCGGTCGACGACGGGGTCGTGGCGTTCGCGGGGTCGGTCGGCGGACGCCCGGTCGTGACGATCGACCACGGTTCGGGGCTGGTGAGCACGCTCGACTCGGTCACGCCACTCGTGGCGAAGGGCGACGCGGTGCGCCAAGGCGATCCCGTCGGTGCCGTCGCCGTGGGGCACTGCCCGGCGACGGCTCCGTGCGTGCACCTCGGTGCCCGACTCGACGACCGGTACGTCGACCCGACGCCCTATCTGCCCGCCGCGGAGTGGCCGGTGCTGCTGCCCGAGTCGGCGTGGCCCGGGTGACCCACTGGTCGCGCGAGACCGAGCCGATCGTGACCGAGGCGGTCCTGCCGGAGCGAGCCGGTCCCGCGAGACCGAACCGAGACCGAGCCGAGTCGCTGACCTGCGCGCGGTCAGGCGCGGGGATGGGCCGTGCGGTAGACCTCGCGGAGGCGGGCGGAGGAAACGTGGGTGTAGATCTGCGTCGTGCCGAGGCTCGCGTGGCCGAGGAGCTCCTGCACGGCCCGGAGGTCCGCTCCCCCGTCGAGCAGGTGCGTCGCCGCGGTGTGCCGGAAGGTGTGCGGTCCGCTCGGCCCCTCGCCGGGCAGGTCCTCGAGCAGCCGTGCCACGATCCGGTACGCGCTCCGGACCCCGAGCCGACCACCGCGATCCCCGAGGAACAGCGCGTCAGTGGCCGCAGCCGATCTCCCCGTCGCGGTGCCCGCGCCCGCGCCCGCGGCCGCGGCAGCGGCAGCGGCCGAGCCTGTGCTCGCGGCCGCGGCGCGCTCGAGGAGCACCGGGCGGCCTCGCGACAGCCAGGCCTCCATCGCGTCCCGGGCGGGCACGCCGAAGGGCACCACCCGCTCCTTCCCGCCCTTGCCGAGGACCCGGACGGTGAGCCGCCCGCGGTCCACGTCGGCTGTGTCGATGCCCACCAGCTCGCTCACGCGGATCGCCGCCGCGTAGAGGAGCTCGACGAGTGCGACGTCGCGGAGCGCCCCTGGGTCGTCCCCCTCCGCACGGGCAGCGAGCCCGTCGAGCAGCACGCGCACCTGGTCCTCGGACACGACGCGCGGGAGGTGCGACGCCCCCTTCGGCGCCCGCAACCGCACCCCCGGATCCGTCGGCACGAGCCCCGTCTCGCTCGCCCACCGGGTGAACGCGCGGACGGACGACGAGCGCCTGGCGATGCTCGCCCGCGCCAGTCCCCGCTCGTTCGCTTCCCACAGCCAGTCGCGGAGGACGTCGAGCGTCAGCCCGTCGAGCTGTTCGACACCACGGACCGCGGCCGACCGGAGGAGGTCCTCGAGGTCCCCGCGGTAAGCACGGACCGTCTGTTCGCTGAGCCCGCGCCCGTGGGCGGCGTGCGCGAGGAACGCCTCCACGGCCACGTCGAGCCTGCCAGCGGGAGCACCCCCTCGGTGGTCGTCCATGCCGCCCAGCGTAGGCGGGTCGTGCACGCGTGATCACGACCGCCTCGCCGGAGGTGGGACGGCCGCCCAACCGTCGGCCCGGCGGTGGACGAGCCCCTGCAGCTCGGCGAGTGCCAGCGCGTCCGTGGCGGCCATGACCGACAGCCCCGATCGTCGGGCGACGTCGATGGTCGTGGTCGCCCGGCGGCGTCCGAGGGCGTCGATGACCCGCAGGACCTCCGGGTCCTCGGCCGGCCCGCTGAGGGTGAGCGCGGTGTCCTCGAACCGGTCCACTCCGGAGTGCGCCGCGATCGCCGCCCGCGCGGGGTCCTCGGGGCGGACGGCCAGCACGGCACGACCGTCGGCGACGAGCCGGTGACACCCGACGGACGCGGGCGAGGAGAACGCGCCGGGTACCGCGAGGACCGGCCGCCCGAGCTGCGCCGCGTGGTTGGCGGTGTTGAGCGCGCCGGATCTGGCTGCGGCTTCGACCACGACGACGGCGTCCCCGAGCGCGGCGATCAGCCGGTTCCGGGCGAGGAATCGCCACCGTGTCGGCCGGGTGCCGGGCGGCGACTCCGCGAGGAGCACCCCCTGCCGACTGACGTTGCGCAGGAGTTCGACGTGCCCGGTCGGGTACAGCTGGTCGATCCCGCCGGCGAGCACCGCGACCGTCGGCGTGCCCGCGGCGATCGCCACTCGGTGCGCGACGGCGTCGATCCCGTACGCGCCGCCACTGACCACGGTGCATCCCGCATCGGCCGCGGACGACGTGATCTCTGCCGCGGCCTCGGCGCCGGCGAGCGTGTTCGCCCGGCACCCCACGACGGCGAGCGTCGGCGGGGGGACCAGGGGTGACCGGTCGGCGAGCGGAGTGCCTCGGCTCCAGACCACGAGCGGTGCGTGGGCCTCGAGGTCGTCGAACCGCGTCGGCCAGTCCGGGTCGCCGGGCAGGACGAGCGCTCCGCCGACGGCTGCCGCGGCACGGACGACCTCGGCCACGTCGATCCGGTCGGCACGGGGGCGCCACCGCGCGAGCCCGGCGTCGAGCGATGGCTCGAGCGAGTGGAGGTCGTCGCCCGTGACCTCGCCGGAATCCCAGCAGGCGCGCACGATCGACGAGCCGCGGCCGTTGATCGTGTCGAGCACCAGGCCGAGCGACCGGGACGCTCCGAGCATCGCGACGAGCCGGCCCGCGGTCGAGTCACCGGGCTCGACGATGGTGCTCCACGCGATGCGCGCGAGGGCGTCGGCGGTGTCCTCGGGCAGACCCCACGGCCGAACCGACCGCAGGTCGACTGCTTCGGGTCGGGCCTGAGTCGCCGGCATCACAGTGCGCTCCGGAGTGCCAGAGCGGCCCTGACCTGCGGTTCACCCGGACGGTCGACGCCGTCCAGGTCGGCGATCGTCCACGCCAGGCGCATCACCCGGTCCCATCCCCGCATGGTGAGCGTGCCGAGGTCGAGTGCGCGGTCGAGGAGCGACGTCGCCCCCGGTTCCGAGCGTCCGGCTCTGCGCAACCAACTGCCCGCGACCTCGGCGTTCGTGCTCCACCCGGTGCCGTCGAGCCGCGTCGTCATCCGGTCCCGCGCGGTCGCGACGATCCCCCGGGCACCCGCACTCGTCGGGGTCGCGCCGTCGGCACGTCGGATCGCGCCGGTCGTCACCCGCTGCACGTGCACACGGATGTCGATCCGGTCGAGCAGCGGCCCGGACATCCGCCCGAGGTACCGCCGGACGGTCGTCGGGCTGCAGTCGCACGCGGGACCGCCGAGGTCCGGGCGGGCACCGGCGTGGCCGCACGGACAGGGGTTCGCCGCGAGGACCACCTGACACCGTGCCGGGAACTCGGCGGCGCCGGCAGCACGGTGCACGGTGATGCGCCCGGACTCGAGTGGCTGTCGGAGCGCATCGAGCACGACCCGCGGGAACTCCGGGGCTTCGTCGAGGAACAGGATCCCCCGGGTGGCCCGGGACACCGCGCCCGGTCGGATGGTGCCGGACCCGCCGCCGATGAGCGCGACTGCGGATGCGGAGTGGTGCGGCGCTTCCCACGGCGGCCGTGTGGTCCAGGACCGGGATCCGAGCCCGGCGACGGAGCGGACGGCCGCGACTTCGAGCGCGGCTTCACCGCGGAGGTCGGGCATGATGCCCGGCAGCCGTTCGGCGAGCATGGTCTTGCCTGCTCCGGGTGGTCCGAGGAGCAGGACGTGGTGCCCACCGGCAGCGGCCGCGATCATCGCGCGGACGCCCACTTCGTTGCCGACGACGTCGCCGAGTTCCGCGAGCGGCATCGCGGTGTCGGCGGGTGACTCGAGCAGGACCGGGTCGACGTCGACCGGGGGCAGGAGCGCCCCCGCATCGATCGCGGCCCCGCGGAGTGAGTCGACGCCGTGGACGACGACTCCGGGGACGACCCGTGCTTCGTCGAGGTTCCCGATCGGGACGACCACGCGGTCGGCTCCGGCCGCCCGTGCCGCGAGGGTCATCGGGATCACGCCCGGGACCGGACGGACTCGACCGTCGAGCCCGAGCTCACCGATGTAGACGACACGGCCGGACACCCGCGGCGCGGTGCCCGTGGCGGCGAGCACCGCCATCGCGATCGCCAGGTCGAAGCCGGATCCCCGCTTCGGGATCGCCGCGGGTGTCAGGTTCACGGTGATCCGCCGTGCCGGCAACGGGCACCCGGCGTTCGTCGCCGCCGAGCGGACGCGTTCCCGGGCTTCGCCGAGGGAGGTGTCGGGCAGGCCGATGATGCTGAACCCCGGCAGCTGGCTGGTCAGGTGCGCTTCGACCTCGATGAGACGTCCGCTCACCCCGAGCAGCGCGACGGCGGCGGCGCGACCGATCTCGGTCATGCGATCGCCTCGACGTGCTCGATGACGGAGCGAGCGCCGAGGACGTGCACGGCGATCGCGTCGATCCGGATGTGCCGCGCCGATGCTTCGGGATGTGCAGCGAACCAGGCGGGCACGAGGCGCCGCAACCGGCTGAGTTTCGCTGCCGTGATCGCCTCGAGCGGGTGCCCGGTCGTGGCGCCGGCGCGGGCCTTCACCTCGATGAAGACGAGATCACCGGAATGTCGGGCGATGATGTCGATCTCGCCGCGGGCACACCGCCAATTCCGTTCGACCACCGTGTAGCCGTGTGCTTCGAGCCATTCGGCGGCGATCGTCTCGCCGCGGGCTCCCAATGTCGCTGTTCCCATGCGGCAAGACTCGCGAAGCCGTCGCAGAACCGAAGCCCGTCACGAAGACCTGTGGACGGCGGTGCACTCGAGAGCCCTTGTGGAGGAACGACGAAGCCCGGCCGACCGGAACGGTCGACCGGGCTTCGCGGAGCAGGGTCAGTGTGCGGCTGCGTACGCTTCCTGCACCTGGGTGGAGATACGGCCGCGGGTCGAGACCTCGTACCCGTTCTCCTTGGCCCATTCACGGACCTTCGCGAGTTCTTCGGAATTGCCGCGCTTCGGCGCGGACTTCGGCGCGGTCCCACCGGTGCGGCGCCCGCTCACCTTGCGCGCTGCGGCGACGTAGTCGGAGATCGCTTCACGGAACTTGTCGACGTTGTCGTTGCTCAAGTCGATCTCGTAGGTGGATCCGTCGAATGCGAATTCGACGGTGCGACCGTCGCCCGCGGTGATGGGTGAGTCGTCGAGGTCGTCGACGAGCTGAACGGTGACCTTCTGCGCCATTACGTACTCCTCTGCACGGTGGATGTATTTCCCGACCAGTGTAGCGGGGAATACATCACCCACGGAAATGCACTGGGCGTTTCACAGCGATTCCGTCGAAATGACGATCACTCGTCGAGTGCGAGTTCCTTCGGGAGTTCGAGTTCACGCGAGGTGAGTTCTTCGACATTCACGTCCTTGAACGTCAGCACGCGGACGGACTTCACGAAGCGGTCGGAACGGTAGACGTCCCACACCCAGACGTCGTTCATCGTCAGTTCGAAGTAGAAGTCGTGCTCGGTGTCGCGACGCGCGAGCTCCACCTCGTTGGCGAGGTAGAACCGTCGCTCGGTCTCGACCACGTAGCGGAACTGCGCCACGACGTCGCGGTACTCACGGTAGAGAGCGAGCTCGACCTCTCGGTCGTAGTCGTCGAATTCGTCGTCATCCATTGCGCCCACAGTCTACGGCGCACACGCGCACCGCGGACGACCTCACCCCACGAGCTCGTCCGCGCACCGCGGACGACCTCACCCCACGAGCTCATCCGCGCACCGCGGACGACCTCACCCCACGAGCTCGTCGAACCCGTCCAGCGCGACGCTCGACGCGGCGTGCAGCCAGCTCTTCCGGTGCAGCGCGTGCGGCCCGACCGCCCGGATCGCGTCGTAGTGCGCCGTCGACCCGTACCCCTTGTTCGACGCCCACGCGTAGTGCGGGGCGTCGTCGTGCGCGGCCACCATCAGGGCGTCACGCTCGACCTTGGCGACGACCGACGCGGCCGCCACCGAGGCGCAGTCGCGATCCGCCTTCACACGGACCACGACGTCGAGCGGCGACGAGACCGGCGCCAACGACGGCGGCAGGGCGCTCGACAACCAGTCGAACGAACCGTCGAGCACCACGATCGCGCCGTCGAACGACACCCCGGACGATGCGAGCGACGCCAGCGCACGCGCTCCCGCGAGTCCGAGCGCCGGCATGATCCCCCGCTCGTCGACGAACTCGGCCGACGCCATGCCCACCGCCGTGCGGGCCCACCGCGTGACGACGGGGACGAGCTCGGTACGACGTGCCGCGGAGAGGAGCTTCGAGTCCGCGAGCCCCTGTGGCACCCGGCGCACGTCGACGGTGACCGCCGCGACCCCCACGGCGACCGGTCCGGCGATCGCGCCGCGTCCGACCTCGTCCACCCCGATGACCGTCACGCGGCCCTCGGCGAAGTAGGACTTCTCGAGGCGGAGCGACGGGCGGACCGGGGTCACTTGTCCTTCTCCTCCACGCCGGCGAAGACGTCCGGGTAGTCGTCGAGCCAGGTCCACCTGCTGGTCGGCCAGGAGATCACGAACGCACGCCCGGTGACGTCGGACAGCGGAACGAAGCCCTTGGACGGGGTGTCGCCGTTGTACCGGGAGTCCTTGGAGTCGTAGCGGTTGTCGCCCATCACCCAGATCGTGCCCTTCGGCACGGTGACGGAGAAGTCGGTCCCGGATGCGCGGGTCTCCCCCGCAGGCAGCTTCAGGTACGGCTCCTTGATGGGAACGCCGTTGACCGTCATCTGGCCGAGGTCGTTGCAGCACGCCACCTTGTCCCCGGGCAGACCGATCACGCGCTTGATGAGGTGGTCGTCACTGTCACCGGTCCCGAGCCCCACCTGGGTCAGGAGCCAGTCGATCGCCTTCGCGGGCTGCGAGGTCGGCGTGACGCTCGGCACCTCGGACCCGGTGAGCCATCCGCCCGGGTCCTTGAAGACGACGACGTCGCCACGCTTGAGCGACACCGTGTCGGGGACGAGCTCGTTCACGATCACGCGGTCGTTGATCTGCAGCGTGTTCTCCATCGACGCGGACGGGATGTAGAACGAGCGGATCAGGAACGTCTTGACGAGGAACGAGACCAGGAGTGCCGCGAGGAAGATGATGAGCAGGTCGCGGAGGAAGGTCAGGACACCGTTCCGCTGCTTGTGCGGACGGGGCCTGCGCCCCGGTTCCTCGGTGGTGTCGGTCATTTCCGCTCTCGTTCAGAACACAACCCGCGCAACGGGCAGAACAGGGCCCACGCGGGCGGGCAGAACAGGGGCCCACGCGGGCCGGACCCGCGCAACGGGAAAGCCCCCCGTCGATGCACAACCGTACATGGACGAGGGGCTGCCAGCAGAGTCCGGCTCGCGGACGCTCGCTGTGAAGGCGATCAGTTGTCGCGCTTCTCCTTGATCTTGCGACGGGCCGCCTTGCCGCGCAGTTCGCGCAGGTAGTACAGCTTCGCGCGACGGACGTCACCGCGGGTGACGACCTCGATGTGGTCGATGATCGGGGAGTGCACCGGGAACCAGCGCTCGACACCGACCTGGAAGCTGACCTTGCGGACCTTGAAGGTCTCGCCGAGGCCGTGGCCCTGACGGCCGATGACGACACCCTGGAAGACCTGGATACGCGAACGCGTGCCTTCGATGATGTTGACGTGGACCTTGACGGTGTCACCGGCGCGGAAGTCCGGGACGTCGGTACGCAGCGATGCTGCGTCGACGTTGTCGAGGAGTTGGCTCATGATTGGGTCACTCTCTGCGGACGCACACGGGTCGCCGCGGATCGAATTGGATGAAGTGGTGATGTGCCCGGTGTCGGCGACTCCCCCGTGGCAGAGTCCAGCCAGGGCACAGCTGTCCATACTGCCACAGAGGTCGCACCGCACAAAACAGCGGAGGCAGAAAACACGCGAGGATGGACGCATGATCGAACTCCGCACCCCCGCTGAACTCGACGGACTCCGCGTCGCCGGCCGGTTCGTCGCCGACGTGCTCGACGAGCTCCTCACGACGGCGGACGTCGGCGTGAACCTCCTCGACCTCGACCGGGTGGCCGCACGGATGATCGCGGAGCGCGGCGCGGTGAGCTGCTACGTCGACTACCACCCGTCCTTCGGCAAGTCACCGTTCGGCAAGAACCTCTGCACCTCCGTCAACGACGCCGCACTCCACGGACTGCCGTTCGACTACTCGTTGCAGGACGGCGACCTGGTGAGCCTCGACTTCGCCGCGAGCGTCGACGGCTGGGTCGCGGACTCCGCCGTCACGGTGCAGGTCGGCACGCACCAGGCCGAGGACCAGCGCCTCATCGACACGGTGGAACGCGCGCTCGCGGCGGGCATCGCGCAGGCGGCGCCCGGCAACAAGCTGGGCGACGTCTCCCACGCCATCGGCGAGGTCGCGCACCAGGGCGGCTACGACGTCAACCTGCAGTTCGGCGGTCACGGCGTGGGCCGCACGATGCACGGCGACCCGCACGTCCCGAACGACGGTCGCCCCGGGCGCGGGCTGAAGCTCCGCCCCGGGCTCGTCGTCGCGATCGAGCCCTGGCTCATGCAGGGCACCGCGGAGCTCTACCAGGACGACGACGGCTGGACCCTCAAGAGCGTCGACGGGTCCCGTGCTGCGCACGTGGAGCACACCGTCGCGGTCACCGAGACCGGTCCCGAGATCCTGACGCTGCGTCGCGCCCAGCGCGCAGACGCAACCGTGTGACGGCCGGGAGGCTCGTGGCGGCCCCGCCACGAGCCTCCCGACCGTGGACCGTTCCGTCCCATGCCGCGCGCGCGAGAAAGCGGAAACGCGCGTCGGTGGTCGAAAGAAACGACCACCGACGCGCGAAACGACTGCCCACGCGCGAAACGACTGCCCATGCGCGAAACGACTGCCTACGCGCGGAACCCCCGCGAGACCGCAGGAACCTACGCGCCGGCCTCCGGCAGCAGGTCCGGCCGGACGCGCCGCGTCCGCTCCAGCTGCTGCTCGTGCCGCCACGCGGCGACGTTCCCGTGGTGGCCGCTCAGCAGCACCGGGGGAACGGACAGGTCACGCCAGACGGCGGGCTTCGTGTAGGACGGGTACTCGAGCAGGCCGTCCTCGTGCGATTCCTCGACCAGGGACTCGGGGTTGCCGACGACCCCCGGGACGAGTCGCCCGACGGCCTCGATCATGGCCATCGCCGCGACCTCGCCCCCGTTCAGCACGTAGTCGCCGAGCGAGAGCTCGACGACGGAGCAACGCGACGCCGCCCACTCGAACACCCGGGCGTCGATCCCCTCGTAGCGTCCGCAGGCGAACACGAGGTGGTCGGACTCCGCGGCGAGCGACCGGGCGATCGACTGCGTGAAGGGGGTGCCGGCCGGGGTCGGGACGACGAGCGTCGACGAGCCGTCGGACCGCAGGATCGAGGACAGCGCCTGTGCCCACGGTTCCGGCTTCATCACCATGCCGGCACCGCCGCCGTACGGGGTGTCGTCGACGGTGCGGTGCCGGTCGGTGGTCCAGGAGCGGAGGTCGTGCACGTGCAGGTCGAGGAGCCCGCCCTGCCGTGCCTTGCCGAGCAGCGAGACGTCGAGCACCCCGAAGAACTCCGGGAAGATCGTGACGATGTCGATGCGCACGGCTAGAACGTCTCGGGTCGGGACGTGTCCTCGGGGTCCTCGAACAGACCCTGCGGGGGCGTGACCGTGACGATGCCGGCCGCGATGTCCACGGACGGCACGATCGCGGAGACGAACGGCACGAGGACCTCGCCCCGGTCGGGCGTCGACACGGCGAGCAGGTCCTGCGCCGGCAGGTGGTCGACACGGGCGACCGTGCCGACGGTGACGCCGTCACGGACGACGCTCAGGCCGACCAGCTGGTGGTCGTACCAGGCGTCTTCTTCGCCGGTCTCTTCGTTCGGGTCCTGGTCGACCCAGAGGATCGCCCGCGCGAGCGTCTCGGCGCCGGAACGGTCCGCGATGCCCTCGAAGAAGGCGACCGGGTGACCGTTGTACCAGCGGAGCTCGTCGATGGCGATGGTCTTCCCCGACCACGGTGAGTCGTCGGGGACCTGGAGCGTGAAGACCGCTCCGTGCGTGAACCGACGATCCGGGTCGTCGGTGTAGAGCTCGAGCTTGAGACCGCCCTTGAGCCCGTGCGCCTTGGTGATGCGACCCACCCGGAGTTGGGTCGCCTCGTCAGGAATCGGTGTCGACCACGTCGACCCGCACCCGCTTGCCATCGGCGAGAGCCGTGACGAGGGTGCGGAGCGCCTTGGCGGTCCGACCGGCGCGTCCGATCACGCGGCCGAGGTCCTCGGGGTGCACGCGCACCTCGAGGACCTCGCCCCGCGCGGAGGTGGAACTGGCGACGCGCACGTCGTCAGGGTGATCGACGATCCCCTTGACGAGGTGCGTCAGCGCGGATTCGAGCAAGGAATTACGCCTCGGTCGTCTCTGCGTCGGCGTCGGCCTCGGCCGGAGCGGCCGGGGCCTTCTTCTCCGACTTGGGCTTCAGGACGGCCTTCTTCGACGAGTCGACGACGAAGGCTTCCTTCGGCTGCTTGACCTGGACCTTGGACTCGGTGTCCTTCTCGCCCTTGAACTTGGCCCAGTCGCCAGTCAGCTTGAGGAGGGCCGCGACCTGCTCGGTCGGCTGTGCGCCGACGCCGAGCCAGTACTGCGCACGGTCCGACTTGACCTCGATGAACGAGGGCTCCTCGGTCGGGTGGTACTTGCCGATCTCCTCGATGACGCGACCATCGCGCTTGGTGCGCGAGTCGGCGACGACGATGCGGTAGTACGGCGCCCGGATCTTACCGAGACGCTTGAGACGGATCTTGACAGCCACAAATGCTCCTGTTGCGTGTTGTTGTGGTTGAACCGGAACCGCGGGCGTGGGGGCACGCGCGGTGGAAGCTCGAGAGATACGTGATCCGCTGGATAGAGGGTCGAGCGGACACGTTTCGACCGTTCATTCTTACAGATGTCGGCCCGAGAAGCGAGCCGGGACGCGCCGCTACGGTGCGAGTGCGCGCACGGCTTCGAGCGCTTCGGACGTCGCGCGGACCGCGTCGACGCTCCGGGCGTCGCGTGCGCCGCCGACGACGGCGTACGGCACCCCCGCGGCCTGGAGGCCCGACACCAGTCCGGTGGGGTCGTCACCGTCGGTGTCGATCGCCTGCTCCTGCCCCGCGCAGATCACGACGTTGTCCGCCGGGACCATGCGCTCCGCGCCGTCCTCGTCGCGGATCCAGAGCGCACCGGGTTCGATGCGCAGGTACTCCTGGACGCCGCCGACCATGCGGACACCGGCGTCACGGAGCCGGCCGAGGGCGACCCAGCGCGAGGTGAGCCCGACGCCCTGCCCGAACTTGCCCGAGCGGCGGAGCACGGTGACCTGGTCCCCCGGACGCAGGGTCCGGAGGGCCGTGGGCTGGCGCTGCGGCAGGTCGCCGACGACCTCGGTCGCCACGGCGAGGTCCCAGCGCGCGGCGAACTCCGCTGCGCGCACGACCTCGTCCGGGGACTCGGTGAGGAACGCGGCCGTGTCGACCCCGATCCCACCGCCACCGATGATCGCGACGGTGCCCTCGGGGACGCCGTCGCGGAGGGCCTGCTCGTACGAGCGGACGTGCGGCAGGTCGGCACCCGCGATGTCGACGAGGCGCGGGACCACCCCGGCGGCGAGGACCACGGCGTCGCTGTCGGCGAGGTCGGCGGCGGTCGCCGCACGGCCGAGGTGCACGGTGGAGCCCCGGTCGTGGAGCTCGGTGCGCGCGGCCCGGATGGTCGCGGCGTAGTCCTCTTTCCCGGGGACGAGCGCGGCGAGGCCGAACTGTCCACCGAGTGTGTCGGCGGCTTCCCACAGGGTGACCCGGTGCCCGCGCCGTGCGGCGTCCACCGCGGCGGCGAGGCCGGCCGGTCCCCCGCCGACGACGTCGACGCGCTTCGGCTCGGCGGTGGGCCGTGCCGGGAACGCGACTTCGCGGGCGGCGCGCGGGTTCACCAGGCAGGACACCGGCTGGCCGATGATCGAGCGGTCGAGGCAGGCCTGGTTGCAGCCGATGCAGGTGTTGACGAGGTCGAATCGTCCGCCGAGGGACCGCGACACGATCTCGGGGTCTGCGAGGAACGGGCGCGCGAGGGCGACGGCGTCGATCAGCCCGTCCGCGAGCACGGCCTCACCGTCGCGGAGGTCCGTCATCCGGTTCGACGCGATCACCCGGACGTCCGGGTGCTCCGAGGCGCGCACCACCCGGGCGATGCGCTCTGCGTAGGACAGCCACGCCCCGTGCGGCACCGCGGCCTGCACGGTCGGGGTGCGGGACTCGTGCCAACCGATGCCGACCGAGATGCCGTCGAGCCCGAGCGGCAGGAGTTCGTGCACCAGGGCGTCGACGTCGTCGTCCGTGGAGGAACCGGGCATCAGGTCGGCGCCGGAGAGCCGGATCGTCACGGCGAGCTCGGGCACCGCGGCACGCACGGCGCGGACGACCTCGACCGGGAACCGCCGCCTCGCAGCAGCCGAGCCGCCCCACTCGTCGTCGCGGAGGTTCGTCAGCGGCGACGCGAACTGGTTGATCAGGTAGCCCTCGGACGCCATGATCTCGACGCCGTCGAAGCCGATGTCCCGGGCGCTCCGCGCCGCGGCGGCGAAGTCCTCGATGGTCTGCTCGACCTCCGCGCCGGTCAGCTCCGTCGGCACCACGCCACGGGCGGCCGCCCACGGCAGCGCGGACGGTGCGACCGCACGCTGCGGAGCGCCGTGCCGGTCCGTCATGCCCGCGACGAGCGCGTACCGGCCGGCGTGGAACAGCTGCGCGAGGATGGTGCCGCCGGACTCGTGCACGGCCTCGACCGCGAGGCGGAACCGCTCGTCCGCGCCGTCGACGCCGAACACCGCGAAGTCCGGGCCACCACGCGCTTCGTCGGAGATCGCGATCCCGCCGGTGATGATGCACGCGGCACCGCCGGCCGCACGCTCACGGTAGAACGCCGCCATCCCGACCCCGCCGTCGTCGTGCACCTCGAGCCCGGTGTGCATCGACCCCATCACGACCCGGTTGGGCAGGTGCAGCGGGCCGAGCGTCCACGGGGACGCGACGGTCGCGACGGCGGTGTCGGGAGCGGCGACGGTCATGGCTACGAGGCGTCCGCGGCGTTCGTGACCGAGCCGTCCGACGGCAGCACCGCGTCGCGGAGCGGCGACGTCGTGTCCGCCCAGTACGGCGGCGCGATGACGGTGAGCCCGCCGTCGACGGAGAGGACCTGGCCCGTGATGTACGACGCCTTGTCGGAGAGCAGGAAGTCCACGGCGTCCGCCATGTCGTCCGCGGTGCCCGGGCGCTGCAGCGGCAGCTTCTCGTAGACCGTCTCGATCGGCGCCTGGCCGGGGACCTTCGTGTAGAAGTACTCGAGCGAGTCGGTGTCGATGAGCCCGCCGTTGACCGCGTTCACGGTGATCTGGCGCGGACCGAACTCGACCGCCATGTACTTCATGTAGGACTCGCTCATCGCCTTCGCGGCACCGAGCGCGGCGTACGTCGGGAACGCGCGGAGCGACCCGTACGAGGTGACGACGACGATGCGGCCGCCCTTGTCCATGAGCTGTGCGGCGCGCTGGGCACCGAGCACGAACGAGCGGGCATTCGTGGCGTAGCTGCGGTCGAGGTGGTGCAGCTTCAGGTCGGCGACCGGCTTGAAGGCGCTCGCGGCGGCGTTCGCGACGAAGTAGTCGAGGCGACCGTACGTGTCGCGCACCAGGTCGAACAGGGCGTCGATCGACTCCGGCTGCTCGATGTCGACCTGGGCGGTGATCCCGTCGCCACCGGCGGCCTTGACGTCGGCGAGCGACTCCTCGGCCAGGTCGGCGTTGCCCTTGTACGTCACGACGACGGTCACGCCGCGCTGGCCGAGCTTCTGCGCGAGCAGACGGCCGATGCCGCGGGAGGCGCCGGTGATGAGCGCGATGGGTGCGGTGCTGTCGGTCACTTGTGTCCTTTGCTGACGTGGTGCGAGACGGACTGGAGGCTCGGGGCGGGCCCGCACCGGGCCTCCCGTCCGGTGGTTGGTTGCGGCTAGAACCCGGCCTGGCCGGTCACGACGGCGCGGCCGACGACCAGCTTCTGGATCTCGTTGGTGCCCTCTTCGAAGCGCTGCGCGCGGGCGTCGCGGTACACGCGCTCGATCGCGTTGCGCTTCCAGTAGCCCTGGCCGCCGTGCACCTGCAGTGCCTTGTCCGTGACGCGGGCGAGCATGTCGACCGCGACCATCTTGGAGGCGCTGGAGAGCGTGCCGGCGTCCGGGCGGCCCTCTTCGTAGGCGCGGGCGGCTTCGAGGACGAGCGCACGCGCAGCGGCGATGTCCGCGTAGTTCTCCGCGATGTAGAACTGGATGGCCTGGCGGCTGGAGAGCTTCTTGCCGAACGTCTCGCGCTCGTTGGCGTACTCGACGGCGAGCTCGTTCGCCCGCTCGGCCAGCCCGACGGCGCTCATCGCGACCGAGACGCGGCTCGGCAGGAGGAACCCGCCGAGCGCGACCTCGAGGCCCTGGCCCTCTTCCCCGAGGAGCGCGCTGGCCGGGACCGGGGTGTCCGTGAAGCGGAGGATCGCGTGGTCGGTGCCGCGGATGCCCATGGTGTCCGAGTCGTCGATCACCTCGGCACCCGGGAGCCCGGTGTTCGGCATCAGGAACGCGACGGTGCCGTCCTGGCCCGTCGTGCCCTCGAGCCGGGCTGCGATCAGCCAGTAGTCGCACTTGACGCCGAACGTGATGAGGTGCTTCTCGCCGTTCATCACGTAGGTGTCGCCATCACGGCGGACCGTGGTGCGGATGTCCGCGCCGGTGCCGGCGGTGGCCTCGGTCAGCGTGAACGCGACGAGCTTGTCACCGGCGACGGAGGGCTTGACCACTTCCTCGATCTGCTCAGGGGTGGCGTACGGGGCCATCGCGCGCCAGGTGCCGTTGATGACGTGCACGAGCATCCGGATCGACGCGTGCGAGCGCGACACGATCTCCATGATCTCGAGGTAGCGCGAGAACGGGATGTCCCGCCCACCGAGCTCGGTCGGCGCTGCGAGGCTCAACCAGCCCTTGTCCTTGAGCTCCTGGAAGAGCTCCGGGGCGACCTGGCCGGTGCGCTCGATCTCGTTCGCCCATTCCTCGCCACGGCCGCGCACCCACTCGGTGACCTCGGCCTTGAGCTGCTGGAAGTCCTGCTCGGCGGCGGTTTCCATCACCATCGTCATCGTTCGTTCTCCTTGGTCGCGACGAGCGCTGCAGCCTGCTCGCGCAGGACGTTCTTCTGGACCTTGCCGACCGCGTTGCGCGGCAGCTCGGCGATGTACTCGAGCCGTTCCGGCCAGTAGTACTTGGACACGCCGGCAGCCTCGAGGTACTGCTGCATGGCGTCGAAGTCGAGCGACTCGTCCGCGCGGGCCGACACCACGAACGCGCAGGCACGCTCCCCGAGACGCTCGTCGGGCATCGCCACGATGGCGACGTCGGTGACGAGCGGGTGCTGGTAGAGCAGGTTCTCGATCTCGACGACCGGGATCTTCTCGCCACCGCGGTTGATGACGTCCTTGATGCGTCCGGTGATGGACAGGAAGCCCTGCTCGGACAGCTTCGCGAGGTCGCCGGTCTTGTACCAGCCGTCCTCGGTGAAGACGTCGTCGGTGAGGTCGGGGCGGTCGAGGTAGCCGTCGAACATCGTCGGCGAGTACAGCTCGAAGTTGCCCTCGGTGTCCGCGGGGAGTTCGTTGCCCTCGTCGTCGACGATCCGGATCGTGATCCCGGGCAGGGCACGGCCGTCGTGGCCGTACGCGTCCGACGGGTCGTCGGTCGGGCTGGAGAGCGCACCGAGGCACGTCTCGCTCGTGCCGAAGGCGCCGAGGATCGCGGTGCCGAGCACCGTCGCCGCCCGCTGGGCCAGCGCACGGGGAACCGCGGCACCGGTCGGGACGAAGATCCGGAGCGCCTCGGGCTGCGGGGCGCCGGCCTCGACCAGGTCGACGAGGTCGGTCAGGAACGGCGTCGCGCACTGCACGAACGTCGCGCCGGCCGCTCCGAAGGCCTGCTCGAGGGCGACACGGCCGTCCCACACCGGCTGGATGACCTGCGGTGCGCCGAGGCGGAACGCCAGCAGCATGCCGTAGAGGAACCCGGTCTGGTGTGCGAGCGGCGACGGGATGTAGATCCGGTCCGCGCTCGTCAAGCCGGACTGCGCGACGTGCATCGCCGTGGCGAGGCCGAGCGTGCGGTGCGGGTGCTGCACGCCCTTGGGCTCGCCGGTGGTGCCGGAGGTGAAGAGCAGCTGGCAGATGTCGTCCGGGGTGGGGGCGTGCGAGGCGATCTGCTCGACGTCCACCTGGACGCTCTCGAGCGCCGTGTCGAAGTACCGCCAGTTCCACTCGCTCGCGGCGACGCGCTCGGCGGCATCAGCGGGCAGGGGTGCCTGGTTGGTCGGGGTGTCCCCCTGGCCGCGGGCTTCCGAGCGGATGACGACGACGTGCTCGACCGCGAGGCGGCGGTTCTGCGCCTTCGCTTCGTCGACGACGTCGAGGAGCTCGAGTGCGGGACGGCGCTTCCGGAACACGTTCGGCAGGAACACCACGCGGGCACGGGAGCGCGCCAGCGTCATCGTGGTCTCGCGCGGGCCGAAGACGGGCATGATCGGCGTCGCGACGGCGCCGATCTGGATCGCGCCGAGCGTGATGGAGACGAACTCGCGCCAGTTCGGGAGCTGCATCGCGACGGACTCGCCGGTGCGGACCCCGAGCTCGAGGAGCAGCGCCGAGACCTTGTCGGCTTCGTCCTGCAGTTCCTTCCACGTCGTGTTGACCGGCTCCGGACCGCCGACCTCGATCACGGCGAGGCCGTCCGGGTCCTCCTGCGAGAGGGTGCGGACCTTCTCGCTGAGGACCAGCGGGTCGGCGTCCACCCCGGTCAGCTCGGGGAGGTCCTCGGCGCGGGTCACCGCGTCGGTCTCCTCACCGAGGTCGGTGTGCTGGTTCGCCACGTCCGCGCGGTCGGCACGGGCGTCGGCCGCGGCCATCGCTGCTTCGGCGTCGCCGACCTCCATCTCGAGGCCGACGGAGTTCATCGCCTCGAGGAAGGTCGGGTACGAGATCCGGTACGCACGGGGGTACGTCATCGCCGAGACACCCTCGGCCTTGGACGCGGCGACCGCGAGCGACATCAGGACGCGGTGGTCGTTGAACGAGGACATCGAGGCCCCGTGCAGCTCCCCCGCGCCGACGCCCGTGACACGGAGTTCGTCGGCGCCCTGCTCGGCGCGGCCGCCCATCCGGTTCAGCTGGAGCATCGCCGCGACGCGGTCGGACTCCTTGAGGCGGATGTGCGCCACGTTCCAGAGCCGGGTCGTGCCCTCGGCGAAGGTCGCCATGGTGGACAGGATCGGCAGGAGGTCCGGGATCGGCTGGCAGTCGATGTCGAGGGGCTTCAGCGGGGAACCGTCGTGCTCGATGCGCACGAAGCCCGTTTCCTCGTCGATGCGCATCGGCACGCCCATCGCCGTCGCGAGGTCGAGGAACTCGCTCTCCGGGTGGTCCGTGTCGGCGGTCGTGAACGAGGTCATGCCTCGGAGCAGCACGTTCGACTCGCGGATGCCGGCGGCGGCGATGCCGAACGCTGCCGACCCGATGTCCGGCGGGATCACGTAGTCGTGCGGGGTCGCCTGCTGGTTCGCCGGGATCCGGTACTCGAGCCAGTCGTCGGAGACCTCCACCGTCAGGCCGAACTGGCGCATCATGCGCACCGTCAGCTCGACGTAGGGCTGCTCGTTGAGACGGCCGCCGGTGATGTGGATCCGGGTCTCCTGGTCGGCGAACGGCGCGACGAGGAGCAGGCCGGAGATCCACTGCGAGAGCGTGCCGGCGATCTGCACGTCGCCGCCGCGCGGGCGCTTCGGCTGGACGGTGACCGGGGGGCAGTCGTTCGTCGCTTCGAGTTCGACGCCCATCTGCGTCAGCGAGGTGAGCAGCGCCTTGATCGGGCGGCGCTGGAAGTACTTCATGCCCGACAGGGTCATCGGCTTGTCCGCGAGGGACGCCAGGCCCGTCATGAAGTAGAGCGTCGTGCCGGAGGAGCCCATGTTGAGGATCCCGTCGGCGCCGCGTGACCCGTGGTCGACGACGTCCGTCGCTTCGTACCGCCCGCCGAGACCGGTGACGTGGTACTCGTTCCCGCGGCGCTTGATGTCGATCCCGAGCGCACGGAGGGTGCCGACGGTCCACTCGACCTGCCGCGTCGTGCTGATCCCGGAGACGATGCTCGTCCCCTTCGCCAGGGACGCGAGCACCAGCGCGCGGTGCGCGTGGTACTTCGAGACCGGGATGTCGAGCTCTCCGACGAGCGGTGCGGACGTACCGCGTACGACCAGCTGCATGCGTTCCTCTTCCCTGTTGAGCGCTTCTACGGTAGTCCCGGTGGGAAGGTCCTGAGAAACCGATCCGCACGATGGGGACAACTCTTCCTTGTGCGTGTCCGACAACGCCCCGGCAGGATGGCTCCATGGACATCCGCTTCACCGAGTCCCGCCCGTCGACCATCGGCGTCGAGTGGGAGCTCCCGCTGGTCGATCGCGAGACCGGCGACCTGACCCCGCGCGCCCCCGCCGTCATCGCCGCGGTGCACAAGCGGCTCGGCGACCACGACAAGGTCACCGAGGAGCTCCTGACCAACACGGTGGAGGTCGTGACCGGTGTGCACTCCCGGGTGCGCGACGCGACGAGCGAGCTGTCCGGCACCATCGGCGAGGTCATCGACGCGGCCGCACCCCTCGACGCCCAGGTCATGTGCTCCGGCACGCATCCGTTCGCGGTCTGGGACCAGCAGGAGATCACCCCGGACAGCGAGCACTACACGACGCTGATCGACCGGACCCGCTGGTGGGGACGCCAGATGCTGATCTGGGGCGTGCACGTGCACGTCGGGATCGACGACCGCGACAAGGCCCTGCCGATCCTCGGCGCGATGCTCGCGTACGTGCCGCACGTGCAGGCGTTCACCGCCTCCAGCCCGTTCTGGGCGGGCACCGACACCGGGTACGCGTCGAACCGTGCTCTGATGTTCCAGCAGCTCCCCACGGGTGGCCTGCCGCCGCAGCTCGGCGCGTGGGCGAACTTCGAGGAGGTCGTCGGCGACCTCACCCACACGGGCGTCATCGAGGGCGTCGGCGACCTGCGCTGGGACATCCGCCCGTCGCCGAAGTGGGGCACGCTCGAGAACCGCGTGTCCGACGGCATCTCCACCCTGCAGGAAGTCGGCGCCGTCACCGCACTCGTGCAGTGCCTCGTCACCGCGTGCTCCGACCGGCTCGACGCCGGCGAGACCCTGCCGACCATGCAGCCGTGGTTCATCCGCGAGAACAAGTGGCGCGCCGCCCGCTACGGGATGGAGGCGGAGATCATCACGAACACCGCCGGGGACGAGCGGCTCGTCACCGACGAGGTCCACGACCTCGTCACCCGGCTCGACCCCGTGGCCGAACGGCTCGGCTGCCTCGAGGAACTGCACCACCTCGACACGATGATCGAGCGCGGTGCGTCGTACCAGCGGCAGCTCAAGGTCGCGCAGGAGAACGGCGGCGACCTGCGCGCCGTCGTCCGCCACCTGGTCCAGGAGTTCACCGACTCCCTCTGACGCCCGGGTCGTTTCGCGCGTGGTCAGTCGAATCGCGCGTAGGCGGTCGAAAGTATCGACGACCTACGCGCGATTCGACTTTCCAGCGCACCCGTGATGGGAAAGAACGCGCGTCACCAGACGACGGACGGGAGGCCCGGTGCCAGCTGGCACCGGGCCTCCCGTCGATCAGGTGGTCGCGTCAGCGACCGAGGAACTTCTGCAGGCTCGCCAGCTCTTCCTCGGTCGGCGCCTTGCCGCCCTTGGCGCCGCCGCCGAGACCCAGACCGGACCCCTGCGGTGCCTGCTGCGGCGCAGCCGCCGTGCCGGCCGCGATCGCCGCACGCTTCGCCGGGTTCCCGACCTTCGACTTCTTCTTGCCGCCGCCCTGCTGCTGCTTCTTGCCACCGTGCATGCCCGGGATCGGACCCATGCCCGGCATCTGCGGCACACCACCGCGAGCGACGGTCTTCATCATCTTCGCCGCCTGCTCGAAGCGGTTCACGAGCTGGTTGACCTCGGTGACGGTCGACCCGGCACCCTTCGCGATGCGGAGACGACGCGAGCCGTTGAGGAGCTTCGGGAGCTCGCGCTCCTTCGGGGTCATCGACTGGATGATCGCCTCGGTGCGGACGATCTCGCGCTCGTCGAAGTTGTCGAGCGCCTCGCGCATGCCCTTGGCACCGGGGAGCATGCCGAGCATGCCCTTGATCGAGCCGGCCTTGCGCAGCTGCTGCATCTGCTGCAGGAAGTCGTTCAGCGTGAAGTTGTCGGTCGCGATCTTGTCCGCGACCTTGCGCGCCTCTTCCTCGTCGAAGGCGCCCTGCGCCTGCTCGATGAGGGACAGGATGTCGCCGAGGTCGAGGATGCGGCTCGCCATGCGGTCCGGGTGGAACGGCTCGAAGTCGTCGAGGCCCTCACCGGTGGAGGCGAACATGATCGGGCGGCCCGTGACACTGGCGACCGACAGGGCTGCACCACCGCGGGCGTCACCGTCGAGCTTCGACAGGACGACACCGGTGAAGTCGACGCCTTCCTGGAACGCGCGGGCGGTGGTGACGGCGTCCTGACCGATCATCGCGTCGATGACGAAGAGGACCTCGTCCGGGTCGACGGCCTTGCGGATGTTCGCCGCCTGCTTCATGAGCTCGGCGTCGACGCCGAGACGACCGGCGGTGTCCACGATGACGGTGTCGTACTGCTGGTCGACCGCGGCCTTGATGGCGTTCTTCGCGACCTTGACCGGGTCGCCGACACCGTTGCCGGGCTCCGGGGCGAAGACGTGCACGCCGGCCTGCTCGCCGACGACCTGGAGCTGCTGCACCGCGTTCGGACGCTGGAGGTCCGCGGCGACGAGCATCGGGGTGTGGCCGTCCTTCTTGAGCCACTTGCCGAGCTTGCCCGCGAGGGTCGTCTTGCCGGCGCCCTGGAGGCCCGCGAGCATGATGACCGTCGGCGGCTTCTTCGCGAACTCGAGACGACGCTGCTGGCCGCCGAGGATGCCGACGAGTTCTTCGTTGACGATCTGGACGACCTGCTGCGCCGGGTTCAGCGCGCGGTTGACCTCGTCGGAGAGGGCACGCTCACGCACCGCGGCGGTGAAGGCCTTGACGACCTCGAGCGCGACGTCGGCGTCGAGCAGGGCCCGGCGGATCTCGCGGACGGTGCCGTCCACGTCCGCCGGGGAGAGTCGTCCCTTCGTCCGCAGGTTGCGGAAGGTCTCGGTCAGCCGATCAGAGAGGGATCCGAATTGCGCCATGATCCGACGATTCTACAGGCCCCGGCTCCGGACGAGATCGACAGGCGACCTGAGTTGTTGGACGGAGTCCAAGAACTGCCGTACGCTCGCCGCATGCCGGAACTCGAGGTCGTCCGCCCACCGGGCCTGCTCTCCTACGCCGACGGCCTCGCCCTGCAGCGAGCCCTCCACTCCGACGTCGTCGCCGACCGCTCCCCCGGCGCACTCGTCCTCTGCGAGCACCCGCCCGTGTACACCGCCGGTCGACGCACGGAGCCCTCCGACCTCCCGACGAACGGCGCACCGGTCGTCGAGGTCGACCGCGGCGGCCGCATCACCTGGCACGGCCCCGGTCAGCTCGTCGCCTACCCGATCGTCCGTCTCACGGAACCGCTCGACGTCGTCGCGTGGGTCCGTGACCTGGAGCAGGTGATCCTCGACGCGGCGGCCGCGGTCGGCGTGCGTGCCGAGCGCGTCGACGGCCGGAGCGGCGCGTGGGTCCGGTCGGACGGAGGCAGCACCGCCAAGGTCGGTGCGATCGGCCTGCACGTCGCCGAGGGCGTGACGAGCCACGGCATCGCGATCAACTGCGACAACGCGCTCGACGCCTACGGGGCGATCGTCCCGTGCGGCATCGCCGACGCCGGCGTCACCACCCTGACCAGGGCAGCCGGGAGGCCCGTGACCGTCGACGAGATCGCCGCGGTGGTCGCGTCCCGTGTCCAGAGCGCGGTGCACGGCATGCAGACCGGCACCCGGATCGCGCACCCGCAGAGCACGCCCGCGAGCACGCCGGCGAGGACGCCCACGAGCACGAGCACGAAGGAACGGATCCCCGCATGACCCTCGCCCCGGAAGGCCGCCGCATGCTCCGCGTCGAGGCCCGGAACGCCGAGACCCCGATCGAGACCAAGCCCGCGTGGATCAAGACCCGTGCGACCCAGGGGCCCGAGTTCCGCGACGTCTCGGCCCTGGTGAAGGACAAGCAACTGCACACGGTGTGCCAGGAGGCCGGCTGCCCGAACATCTTCGAGTGCTGGGAGGACCGCGAGGCCACCTTCCTCATCGGCGGCTCGCAGTGCACGCGCCGCTGCGACTTCTGCCAGATCGACACCGGGAAGCCCGACCCCCTCGACCGCGACGAACCCCGCCGGGTCGCGGACTCCGTGGCCGACATGGGGCTCCGCTACGCCACGGTCACCGGTGTGGCCCGCGACGACCTGGACGACGGCGGCGCCTGGCTCTACGCGGAGACGATCCGGGCGATCCACGAGCACTCCCCCGGCACCGGCGTGGAGATCCTGGTGCCGGACTTCAACGGCCGGCCGGACCAGCTCGGGCAGGTCTTCGACGCCCGGCCCGAGGTCTTCGCCCACAACGTCGAGACGGTCCCGCGCATCTTCAAGCGCATCCGCCCGGCCTTCCGGTTCGAGCGCTCGCTCGACGTCATCACGCAGGGGCGCGACGCGGGCCTCGTGACGAAGTCGAACCTCATCCTCGGGATGGGCGAGGAGCGCGCCGAGATCGAGGACGCCCTGCAGCAGCTCCACGACGCGGGCACCGACATCATCACGCTGACGCAGTACCTCCGTCCCTCGCCGCGGCACCTGCCGGTCGCGCGCTGGGTCAGGCCGGAGGAGTTCGTCGAGCTCCGCGAACTCGCCGAGGGCATGGGCTTCGCCGGGGTCCTCGCCGGGCCGCTGGTCCGGTCCTCGTACCGTGCCGGCCGGCTGTGGGCGCGGGCGACGGTCGCGCGCGGCGGCACGGTCCCGGCTCACCTCGCGCACCTGGTGGACGCCCCGGTGGGCCGTCAGGCGGTCTGACCGCGGCGGAAGCGACAACGCGCGGCCGTCTGCGCGGCGCGAACCGACGTGCGGTGTCGCTTTCGGCGGGTGCGCGCGACCCACGACGAACGGGAGGCACGGTGCCCGCTGGCACCGTGCCTCCCGTCGGTCGTTCCGCGCCTATGCGCGGCCGCGGATGCTCCGCAGCAACCAGCCGATGACGGCCAGGATGATGAGGACGATCCCGACCCACAGCAGGAACTTCAGTGCACCGACGAAGATGCCGCTGAAGAGCAGGACGAGGCCGACGATGATCGCGATGATCAGCAGTGCTGGCATGTGGGGACTCCTTCCGACGTACCTGGACGATCCCTGTACTGCGAAGACGGTACCCGAGATCAGCCCACGAGGTTCTGCACGAAGACGTGCGGGGTGAAGCCGGTGAGGTCGTTGATGCCCTCGCCCTGGCCGATCAACTTGATCGGGATGCCGGTCTTCTCCTGCACGCTGAGCACGAACCCGGCCTTCGCGGAGCCGTCGAGCTTGGTGATGACGAGACCCGTGACGCCGGCCCCCTCGATGAACGCCTGTGCCTGCGCGAGGCCGTTCTGCCCGGTCGTCGCGTCGAGCACGAGCAGCACCTCGGCGATCTCGGTCTGCTTCTCGACGACGCGCTTGATCTTGCCGAGCTCGTCCATCAGGCCGGCCTTGGTGTGCAGGCGCCCGGCGGTGTCGATGACGACGATCTCGGTGCCGTCCGCGATGGCCTTCTCGACCGTCTGGTACGCCACCGACGCCGGGTCCTGCCCGGGCTGCGAGGGACGGACCACGTCGACGCCCGCCCGCTCGGCCCAGGTGGCGACCTGCTCGACGGCGGCGGCGCGGAAGGTGTCTGCCGCGCCGACCAGCACGGTGCGGTCGTACGTCTTGAGGAACTTGGCGAACTTGCCGATGGTGGTGGTCTTGCCGACGCCGTTCACCCCGACGACGAGCACGACGGCGGGCCGGGCGCTGAGCTTCAGGGTGGTGTCGAGCTTCGAGAGCCGTTCCTCGAGCACCTCGCGCAGCATCCGCTGCAGGTCGGCGGGGTCGGTCGTGCCGTACCGGTCGACGCGTGCGTGGAGGTCCTCGATGATCTCCTCGGAGATGTCCGGGCCGAAGTCCGCACCGATCAGCGCCGTCTCGAGGTCGTCCCAGGTGGTCTCGTCGATGGTCTTCCGCTGGAAGAGACCCCGCAGCCGGGAGGACAGTGACCAGGAACTCGCCATGCTCCCAGCTTAGGGCGCGGCGCCCCCGGCCGGTCCCCGGTATGCTCGGTGACACGAAGGGGAGTATTCCCTCTCGGTGACCCCGTCAGTACGGCCCGGAACGACCCGGGCCCGGGGCGCCGGTCGTGAGCGGCCCGGATCTCGGACCGATCGCGACGGAAGAGACCTTCAGGCCTCGGCGTACCCATCACCTGGGTGTGCCTCCCGACCTGAAGGAACTCCGTTGGACGTCCCCACCTCAGTCTGGCTCATCACCATCGCCGGCATCCTCGCGTTGCTGGTGTTCGACTTCTTCTCGCACGTGCGCACCCCGCACGTGCCGCACATCCGCGAATCGGCGATCTGGTCCGCGGTCTACATCGCCCTCGCGATCGTGTTCGGCATCGGCGTCTGGGTGTTCGGCGGACACCAGGCCGGCGGTGAGTACTTCGCCGGGTGGTTGACCGAGAAGGCACTGTCGGTCGACAACCTGTTCGTCTTCCTCATCATCATGAGCTCCTTCGCGGTGCCGAAGGAGTTCCAGCAGAAGGTGCTGCTCGTCGGCGTCGCGATCGCCCTCGCCGCCCGCGGTGTGTTCATCGCCCTCGGCGTCACGATCATCGACAACTTCTCGTGGGTGTTCTACCTGTTCGGCGCGCTGCTGTTCTGGCTCGCGTGGTCCCAGGCCCGGAGCGGCAACGACCACAGCGCCGACGAGGGCGACTCGCGGCTCATCCGGATCCTCAAGCGCGTCATCCCGACCTCGGACCACTACGACGGCGACCGACTCACCACGCGCGTCGACGGCAAGCGGCTCTTCACCCCGATGCTGCTCGTGATGGTCGCGATCGGCCTGACGGACGTGCTCTTCGCGCTCGACTCGATCCCGGCGATCTTCGGCCTGACGCAGGACGCCTTCATCGTGTTCACCGCGAACGCGTTCTCGCTCCTCGGCCTCCGGCAGCTCTACTTCCTGATCGCCGGGCTGCTCGAGCGGCTCATCTACCTGGGCCAGGGCCTCGCGGTCATCCTCGGCTTCATCGGCGTGAAGCTCGTGTTCCACGCCATGCACGTCAACGAGCTGCCCTTCATCAACGGCGGCGAGCACATCGAGTGGGCGCCGGAGATCCCGATCTGGTTCTCGCTCGGGTTCATCATGCTGACGATCGCCGTCGCGACGGTCGCCTCGCTCGTGGTGTCGAGCAAGCGGCAGGCGCGGGGGCTGACCCCGACGGGCTCGCAGCCCACGGTGTCCTCCGACGCCTCGTAGCGCCCCCGGGCCGGCGGGCGGCGCGCCCCGGACCGGCAGGCGGCGCGCCCCGGGTCAGGCGACGGCGGGCTCCGGCTCCGCCGTCGCCGGCTCGCGGCGCTGCACGCGCTGACCGACCACCGCGGAGACGCCGTCCTGCCGCATGGACACCCCGTACAGCGCGTCGGCGATCTCCATCGTCCGCTTCTGGTGCGTGATGACGATGAGCTGCGACGCTTCGCGGAGCCGCTCGAACACGGTCAGCAGCCGGCCGAGGTTCGCGTCGTCGAGCGCCGCCTCCACCTCGTCCATGATGTAGAACGGCGACGGCCGCGCGGTGAAGATCGCCACGAGCAGCGCCACCGCCGCCAGGGACCGCTCCCCGCCGGACAGCAGGGTCAGGCGGTCGATCTTCTTGCCGGCGGGCTTCACCTGCACGTCGATGCCCGTCGCGAGCAGGTCCGTCGGGTTCGTCAGCGTGATCGACCCGGAGCCACCCGGGAACAGGATCGGGAAGATGACGTCGAACGCGTCCTTCGTGTCGTTGAACGCCGACTCGAAGATGGTCTGCATCTTCTGGTCGAGCTCCTCGATGATCGTCATCAGGTCCGTGCGGGTCTTCTGCAGGTCCTCGAGCTGCTCGGTGAGGAACCCGTGCCGCTGCTCGAGCGCCTGGAACTCCTCGAGCGCGAGCGGGTTCACCTTGCCGAGCTGACCCAGGTCACGCTCGGCGGCCTTGAGGCGTCGTTCCTGCTCGGCGCGGACGTAGGGCACGGTCTCGACGTCGGCGAGGTCGACGTCGGCGGTCGCGTCGAACTCCGGCAGCGCGTCCGGCAGGTCATCGGGGAGCGCGGGGCCGCCCGGCAGCGTCGACTCGGCGTCGACGAGGTCCACCGCGTCGTCGTCGAGGTCCGCCAGGTCAGCGGCCTCGTCGTCGAGGTCCGCCAGGTCAGCGGCGTCGCCGTCCTCGTCCGCCAGGGCAGCGGGCTCGCCGTCCGCCGCAGCAGCAGCAGCAGCAGCCGCCCGCTCCGCCTCCCGGTGCTTCCGCGCCAGGACGCGCGGGTCCACGAGCACGTCGACGGGCACCGGCACGTCCGGGCCGTACTCGGCGACGAGCACGGCCTCGACGAGCCCGAGTTCGCTCTGCGCCCGGTCGAGCACCCCCGACACGTGCAGCTTCTTCTCGTAGATCTCCATCTCGAGCGAGTGCACCCCGTCGGTGATGGACTGCAGCCGGTCCCGCAGCTCGCGCTCCTCGTTCCGGATGGTCTGCAGCTCGGTGTTCCGCTTCGCGCGCTCCGCCTCTTCGGTCGCGAGCTGCACCCGCGCCTCGGCGAGCGAGCGGTCCACCGCGGCGAGCACCTCGGGCAGGTCTGCGAGGACGCTCTCCGCCGTCGCGATCTGCCCACGTCGGATCACCGCGAGCCGTGCCGCCTCTTCCGCCGCGGCACGCTCGGCCTCGAGCTGCCGGGCGAGCTGGGCGGCGCGCCCCCGCTCGGATCGCGCGCGTTCCCGGACGGTCTCGATCTGGATGCGCTGTTCGATCTCGGCGGCCCGAGCGGCCTCGAGCGCGTCCAGCAGCGCCGGTCGCTCGGAGGCATCCACGGTCGGTCGGGGCTCGGCGGCGTGTGCGTCCCGTGCCCGCTCCGCCTCGGCCAGCACGGCCTCTGCGGCCTCCACGGCGCCGTCGGTCTCGCCGAGCGCGGCGCGCAGCCGCTCCACCTCGGCGCTCGCGTTCTCCGCCTTCGCCCGCACCGAGGCGCTGGTCCGGTCGTACTCCGCAACCGCTGCGGCATGCGCACGGCTCGCCCGGTCGGCGTCGTCCGCGGCGCGTCTCGCCTCGTCCACGGCGCTCCGCGCGGCCTGGAGGCCCGTGGCCGCGTCCTCGGCGTCGGTCGCGATCGCGTCGCGTCGCTCCACGGCGGCGTCCCGCTCCGCCACGAGTTCGATGCGTGACGTGGTCCGCTCACCGCCACCGGTCACCCGGACCGCGCGGACGAGGTCACCGGAGCGTGTCACGACCGTGGCGTGCGGGGCGGCGGCGAGCACGGCCTCCAGGTCGACGTCGTCGGACACCGCGACCAACGTGTCGGCGAGGATCGCGGCGAGTGCCGGCGGGCCGGTGACCAGGTCGAGTGCGCGGCGGACGCCGGCGGGGACCGGGACGGCCGCGGTGTCCGCCGCTCCGGGCGCTCCGCCGTCGGCGACGACGACGTCGATGCGGCCGATGTCCTCGTGGCGGGCGTGCGCGACGGCGTCGAGCGCGACGGTGCGGTCCTCGGCGAGGACCGCGTCGGCGAGCCCGTCGAGGGCCGCCGCGATCGCCCCCTCGAACCCGGGCGTGACGGTGAGGCGGTCGGCCAGCCGGCCGACGATGCCGGCGCGTCCGGCGTCGATGAGTGCCTGCGAGCCGTCGCGGACGTCGATCGACATGCCGAGCGCGGCGACGCGGGCGTCGAGGGCGTCCCGCTCGCGTTCGAGGGCGTGCAGCCGGTCACGGAGGTCGTCGCGGGCGGTCTGCGCGCGTTCGAGCCGCTCGCGGGCGGTCTCGAGCGCGGCCTGCAGCGCCTCCGGGTCGGTGTCGGCGGACGGGTTGGTGCCGACCTCGGCGAGGGCCGCCTCTGCGGTGCGGGCGCGCTCGGTGGCCTCGGCCAGTGCACGCTCGCGGCGTTCACGGTCGGCGACGGCCGAGCCCCGCTTCGACCGCGCGACGTCCACGGTGCTGGCGAGGCGCTGGGCGTCGAGGTCGTGCTGGGAGACGAGCGCGGCCTGCGCGGCGATCCGCTCGTCGAGGGCGTCGAGCGTGGCGCGGGCGTTCCGGACCGCCTCGGCCGCCGCGACCTGTCCGCTCGCCATCTCGGTCGCCCGCGCGTCGAGCCGGTCGGCCTCGGCACGGACACCGGCCACCCGCTCCGGCGTGATCGTGGGGCCCTGCTGCGGGGCGTCGGCCTGCTGGGCGAGGAACATCAGGCGCTGGTTCGCGAGGCTCGACAGCCCCCGGAGCCGCTCCTGGACGCTCTCCAGCCGGTGCACCACGGTGCGGGCGCGGTCGACGTCGTCGCCGACCATGCTCTGCTCGACGTGCTGCTGGCGTGCGCGGGTCTGGTCGAGGCGCTCGGTGAGCACGATCCGCTCGGACTTCCGGCCCGCCTCGACCTCCTGGTGCTCGTGGAGCTCGCGGCGCAGGCGGACGACGTCGTCCGCGAGGATCCGGGCCTTGGCGTCACGGGCGACCGCGGCGACGGACTGCGCCTTGCGGGCGACCTCGGCCTGTCGACCCAGCGGCTTCAGCTGGCGACGGATCTCCCCCGCCAGGTCGGACAACCGCGTCAGGTTCGTCTGCATCGCGTCGAGCTTGCGGAGCGTCTTCTCCTTGCGACGACGGTGCTTCAGGATGCCGGCGGCCTCTTCGATGAAGCCGCGGCGGTCCTCGGGGGTGGCGTGCAGGACCTTGTCGAGCTGGCCCTGGCCCACGATGACGTGCATCTCACGGCCGAGGCCCGTGTCGCTCAGCAGCTCCTGCACGTCCAGCAGGCGGCAGTTCTCGCCGTTGATCGCGTACTCGCTGCCCCCGTTCCGGAACAGTGTGCGGGAGATCGTCACCTCGCTGTAGTCGATCGGCAGCAGCCCGTCGGCGTTGTCGATCGTCAGGAGCACCTGCGCGCGGCCGAGCGGCCCGCGGGTCGAGGTGCCGGCGAAGATGACGTCCTCCATCTTGCCGCCGCGGAGGGTCTTCGCCCCCTGCTCCCCCATCACCCACGCGAGGGCGTCGACGACGTTGGACTTGCCCGACCCGTTCGGACCGACGATGCACGTGACGCCCGGCTCGAACGCGAACGTCGTCGGCTGCGCGAAGGACTTGAACCCCTTGATGGTCAGGCTCTTCAAGTACATGCGGTCTCCGGGTGGGTCGTTCCTCGAGGTACTGGCTCGCTCCCGGGCAGGCTAACGCGTCCGGGGGCGTGGACGCGGTTGGCACACGGGGCAGATGTGGCTCGACCGGTTCATGAACTCCTCCCGGACGATCGTCGTGCCGCACCGGGGGCACGGCTTGCCCTGCTGCCCGTAGACGTTGAGCCGCTGCGAGAAGTACCCGGACTGCCCGTTCACGTTGACGTACTGCGCGTCGAAGCTCGTGCCCCCGTCCTCGAGCGCACGCGCGAGCACGCTCCGGACCTCGTCGAGGAGCAGCTGCAGGCTCGCCCGCGGGAGCCGGTCGGCCGGGCGGTCGTAGTGCAGCTTCGCGGCCCACAGCGACTCGTCCGCGTAGATGTTGCCGATGCCGCTCACGACGCCCTGGTCGAGGATCACCCGCTTGATGCCGCTCGAGCGCTTCCGGGCCATCTGGATGAACCGGGCGTCGTCGAACGCCGGGTCGAGCGGGTCGCGGGCGATGTGCGAGACCTGCCCGGGGACGTTCCGGCGCCACGGGGCATCCGGCTCGGCCACGTCGACGACGCCGGCGAACCCGGCGGGAGCGCCGTCGATCGTCGGGACCATCGCGTCGAGCGCCATCGAGCCGAAGGTGCGCTGGTCCACGAACTCGAGTTCGACCGGCTGCTCGGGGCTGCCGTCGCGGTCCGTGCCGGCCGGCTGCACCTCGAGCAGGATGCGTCGGTGCTTCGCCGCGGGGCGGTCACGGCCGAGGAGGATCTGCCCGCTCATGCCGAGGTGCGCGACGAGGGCCTCGGGCCGTCCGTCGTCACCGGGCTCGGCGAGGGGCATCCAGAGGAACTTGCCACGACGGACGGCGGCGGCGATCGTCCGGCCGGTCAGGCGGTGCGCGAAGTCCTCGGCGGGGCCGTCGTGCCGGGTCAGGGCCCGGTCGTCGAGGACGTGGACCGCGAGGACCCGGGCGCCGCTGACGGCGGGTTCGAGGCCGGCGCGGACGACCTCGACCTCGGGGAGTTCGGGCACGCCCTACGCTGCCGGCGTCTCGCTGGTGCGGCCGGAGAGTCGCGTCCAGGCGTCGAGCGCGGCGGACATCTCGGCCGTCTTCTTGCTGGAACCGGAACCGGAGGCGATGTCCTCGCCCTGCAGCACCACGGTCGCGTGGAAGGTCTTGTCGTGGTCAGGGCCCTCTTCGGTGACCCGGTAGGCCGGGTTGCCGAGGGACTGCGCCGACGCGAGTTCCTGCAGACTCGTCTTCGGGTCCATCGCGGCACCGAAACGATCCGGGTCGATGAGGAGCGGTTCCACGAGCCGGAGCACGAGCGCGGTGGCCTCGTCGGGCCCGGCGGAGAGGTACGTGGCGCCGATGATCGCTTCGACGGTGTCGGCGAGGATCGACGACTTGTCGCGACCGCCGGTCTGTTCCTCGCCCTTGCCGAGCCGGAGGAAGGCGCCGAGACCGTTGATCCGGGCGATCTCCGCGAGGGCGACCGTCGAGACGAGGCTCGCCCGGCGCTTCGCCAGGTCGCCTTCGTCGAGGTCCGGGAAGTCGCGGTAGAGCTTCACCGTCACGGCCTGGCCGAGGATCGAGTCGCCGAGGAACTCGAGGCGTTCGTTGTGCTTGATCCCGCCGTGCTCGTACGCGAACGAGCGGTGGGTCAGTGCGAGTTGGAGCAGCTCGGGGTCCACCGGGACCCCGAGGAGGTCACGCAGACGAGCAACGTCCGACCCCGCGGGGTTGGACCCCGCGGAGCCGGACGTCGTGCTCATGTGGTTCGTCCGATCAGACGTCGGCGACCTTGCGGCCCTTGTACTCCATGTACAGGGGCGTGCCGGCCGAGTCCTCGACGACCTTCGCGCGGTGCGGGAGGCTGTAGGTGACCTGGCCGTTCTCGATCGTCTTCACGAGCTGGACCGGCGCGGCCTTCCACTGCGAACGACGGGCGTGCGTGTTGGCACGGGACTGCTTGCGCTTGGGAACGGCCATGGTGGTTCTCTTTCGGTTGGTCGGTTGGTCAGTCGGTGGGAGTGCGGTCGCTGTCGTCGAACATCAGTCCGCCGAGTGCTGCCCAGCGGGGATCCGTGGGCTCGGAAGCCGCGCGGTCACCCAGGTCTGCCAGGCGTTCGCCCGTCTCCGGGTCGAGTCCGGGGCAGTCCGGCCGGCAGACCGGCTGGAACGGCAGTGACAGCACCACCGCGTCTCGAACGACCGGTTCACAATCCACGTGGTCATCGTGAACATGGAAGTCGAAATCCTCCGAGGGATCATACGCGAACAGCTCGGCGAAATCGACTTCGACCGGTTCGGAGATGTCGATGAGGCAGCGCGAGCACTGCCCCGTCGCCTCAGCGGAGGCGTGTCCGGAGACGAGCACGCCCTCGTGGAGGCCCTCGAGCCGCAACTCGATGTGCATGTCAGCGCCCTCACGGACGGCCACCACGCCGGCACCGAGGGTCTCGGGGACGGCGATGTCGAGCGTGTGCTCGCGCATCTCGCCCGGGCGGTGCGCGAGGTCACGCACGCGCAGGGCGTAGGGGCTGTTCACGGGGGAAGACACGATCGACCATCCTAGCGCGGGTTCGCCGTCAGGTCGAGGAGCGGCGTGCCGTGTCGCGTTCAGCGGCTCCGCGTGCGGAGCGCTGCGTCCACGACGGCGGGGACGTACGGGCTCACGTCGCCGCCGAGCGTCGACACCTGCCGGATGAGCGAGCTGGACACGTGCGCACGGGAGGCCTCCGGCAGCAGGAACACCGTCTCGACGTCGGCGAGGTGGCGGTTCATGATCGCCATCGGGGTCTCGTACGCCACGTCCTCACCGGAGCGGACGCCCTTCACCAGGACCGTCGCACCGACCTGCCGGCAGTAGTCGACGAGGAGACCGGCGGTCCACTCCCCGACCCGGATGTTCGCCGGGGCACCGACCTCGGCGAGGGAGTCCTCGATCAGCCGGACCCGGTCGACCGCGTCGAACATCGCGGACGGCTTCTCCGGGTTGTGCACGACGAGGACGTGCACCTCGTCGAAGAGCCGGGCCGCGCGGCCGATCACGTCGAGGTGACCGAGGGTCACGGGGTCGAAGGAGCCGGGGACGACCGCGATCTGCGCCATGCCCCCGACGATACCGGGGCGGCGGGGACGCGTGCCCCGCCTGGTCAGTTCTTGCCGAGGCCAGTGCTTGCCGAGGTCAGTGCTTGCCGAGGTCAGTTCTTGCCGAGGAATGCGGCGTCGGACTCGTCGAGCCGCCGGGCCAGCGCAGCACGGAGCTCCGCCTGCCCGTCGAGCGTCGGGTCGGCCTCGAGCAGCCGCTCGGCTTCCCCGCGGGCGTCGACGATGAGGTCCGCGTCCCGCACGACCCGGAGCAGGTTGAGCGAGGACCGCCCACCCGACTGCCGCTCGCCGAGCACGTCGCCTTCACGCCGGAGCTCGAGGTCCACCCGCGCCAGCTCGAAGCCGTCGTCCGAGGCGGCCACGGCGTCCACACGCTCCCGCGAGACCGTCTCCGCCTCTGCCGTCGTCACGAGGAGGCACACGCCCGCGTACTGGCCACGGCCGATGCGGCCGCGGAGCTGGTGCA
The DNA here is from genome assembly GCF_003755165.1 of Curtobacterium sp. PhB130. Taxonomy (NCBI): domain Bacteria; kingdom Bacillati; phylum Actinomycetota; class Actinomycetes; order Micrococcales; family Microbacteriaceae; genus Curtobacterium; species Curtobacterium sp. PhB130. The sequence goes on from NZ_RKII01000012.1 coordinate 89,704, forward strand.
GCTGCGAGACCCCGAACCGGTCGGCGTCGAGGATCGCCATCATCGAGGCGTTCGGGACGTCGACCCCGACCTCGATCACGGTGGTCGCGACGAGGACGTCCACGTCGCCCGCAGCGAACGCGGTCATCACGCGGTCCTTCTCGTCGCCGGACATCCGGCCGTGCAGGACCTCGATCCGGCGTCCCTGCAGCACGGGCATCGTGCGCATCCGCTCCGCGGTCGCCAGCACCGTCGACGGAGCACGCTTCGGGGTGTCCTCCTCACCGTCGACGGCGGGCTCGCCGTCGTCCTCGGTGTGGGCGTCGTCGATCGCGGGGCAGACCACGAAGGCCTGCCGCCCGGCGCTCAGTTCCTCCGCCATCCGGGTCCAGATGCGGGACTCCCAGCCCGGGTGCTCCGAGAGCCCGACCGCGAACGTCTCCACGCCCGCGCGACCGGAGGGCATGCCCGCGATCGTGGAGACGTCGAGGTCGCCGAACACGGTCATCGCCACGGTGCGCGGGATCGGCGTCGCGGTGAGCACCAGCACGTGCGGCGGCGCCTGGCCCTTGGTGCGCAGGGCTTCGCGCTGCTCGACGCCGAAGCGGTGCTGCTCGTCCACCACCACGAGCCCGAGCTCGGCGAAGTCCACCCGGTCGCCGAGGAGCGCGTGCGTGCCGACGACGAGCCGCGAGCCGCCGGACGCCGCCGCGAGGAGCGCCCGCCGGCGTTCGTCGGTGGACTGCGAGCCGGTGAGGATCACGGGGCGGAGTTCGGCGGCCAGGTCGGGCCCGAGGAACTTCACGATCGAGCGGAGGTGCTGCGCCGCCAGGACCTCGGTCGGGGCGATGAGCGCCGACTGCCCGCCGGACTCGGCGACGGTCAGCATCGCGCGGATCGCCACGAGGGTCTTGCCGGAGCCGACCTCGCCCTGGACCAGACGGTGCATCGGCCACGAGCCGGCGAGGTCCTCGGCGATCTCCGCGCCGACCGAGCGCTGGTCGTCGGTGAGCGTGAACGGCAGCGTGGCGTCGAAGCGTTCCAGGATGCCGCCCGGCGTGGCCGTACGCGGGGTCGAGGCGGTCGCACGCGCGGCGATCCGGCGCTTGACGAGGGCGGTCTGCAACACGAAGGCCTCCCGGTAGCGGAGGGCGTCCTGCGCGCGCTTGAAGTCGGCCACCTTCTCCGGGCGGTGGAGCAGCTCGAGGGCGCGCCGGAACGGCACCAGGTCGAGGCGGGTGCGGACCGAGGACGGGATCGGGTCGGCGATGTCCGGCAGGGTGTCGAGCACCACCGCCATGGCCTTGGCGATCTGCCACGACGACAGCGACGCCGTCGCCGGGTAGATCGGGATCGGCTGCCGGGAGAACCGGATCGCCTCGTCGGACTCCGGGTCGGCGGTGGCCCGGGGGTCGTCGGCGTCGAAGAGCTCGTAGTCGGGGTGCGCCAGCTGCCGGGCGCCGCGGTAGTCGCCGACCTTGCCGGCGAAGATGCCCCGCGCGCCGACGACGAGGTCCTTCGTCCGCCAGCCCTGGTTGAAGAACGTCAGGGTCAGGAGCCCCTTGCCGTCGCCGATCTTGGCTTCGAGGATGGAGCCGCGGCGTGCCCGCATCGTGCGTTCCCGGACGTCCACCACCTCGGCCACGATGGTCACCGATTCCCCGATGGCGAGCGAGTCGAGTGCGGTCAGCGCGCCGCGTTCGGCGTACCGGCGGGGTGCGTGCTCGAGGAACTCCCCCACGGTGCGGTAGCCGAACGCCTTCTCGACGGCCTTCGCGGTGCGCCCGCCCAGGACGTTCGCGAGGCGGGTGTCGAGCGGTGCCGGCCCCCAGTCGGTCCCCGCGGGCATGTCCGACGGGCCGTCGGGCGTCGTGTCGGCCGGTGCGGCGGCTCTGGAGGTGACCACACGGCAACGGTACCCGGGACGGCCGACCCGCACCGGGCCTCCCGGCGGGCCTGTGGACGACCAGGCGGGCCTGTGGACGACCGGACGGGCCTATGGAGAGCGCCTGGTGGGCACCCGGCGGCCGCTACGGTTGCAGCATGACCCGCATCATCGCCGGCGCCGCCGGTTCCCTGACGCTCCGGGTGCCGAAGTCGGGCACCCGTCCGACGAGCGACCGGGTGCGGGAAGCCCTGTTCTCCTCGCTCGAAGCGCGGGGGCTCGTGGACGACACCGCGGTGGCGGACCTCTACGCGGGGACGGGTGCGCTCGGGCTCGAGGCAGCGTCGCGCGGTGCGGTGGAGATCGTGCTGGTCGACCGGGCCTCCGCGGCGGCGACGTCCTGCCGGGAGAACGCGCGGGCCGTGCAGAAGCGGGTCCCCGGTGTGCGGATCGACGTGCACGCGCAGCCGGTGCTCGGGTTCCTGCGGGGCACCGTGCGGACCTTCGACCTGGTGTTCATCGACCCGCCGTACGACGTCGCCGAGTCCGAGATCGCGGACGTCCTCGAAGCGCTGGTGCCCCGGCTCACCGCGGAGGCCGTGGTCGTCGTCGAGCGGAGCAAGCGCTCCCCGGAGCCGACCTGGCCCGCGGGGCTCGAGCCCTTCAGCAAGCGGAGCTACGGCGAGACCATCGCCTGGGAGGCCGTGGTCGCCGCGCCCTGAGCGTCCCTCCGTGCGCCTTCCGGGTGCCGCGGGACCGACGCGGAGCGACACCCTCGTTGTCGTACGACAGCGCCCCTGTCGTTCCGACGCGTCCGCAACAGTTGCACGCGCGCGGCAACGACATCCTCGTTGTCGTACGACAGCGACGCTGTCGTTCCACAGGAGGCCGCCCGGCGCCGCCCGCCCGGCGCCGCCCGCCCGGCGCCGCCCGCCCGGCGCCGCCCGCCCGCCCAGCGCCCGCCCGCCCGGCCCGCCCGGCCCGCGCGCGGCTCAGCCCGCGACGCCGTCCCAGTCGGCGTACGGGTCCCACCCCGTGGTCGGCACGGGCACGCCGCCGCGGACGAGGTCCGCCGCGCCCCGAGGCACCACCACGCCGATCGCCCGGAACCCACCCGGCAGCGCCACGTCCGGCGGGAACGTCGCGAGCAGCCCGTGGTCCTCGCCGCCGTGCAGGGAGACATCGTCGAGGTGGACGGACAACGACAGCGTCACCCCGCTCGCCCGCGCCAGCCGGCCCGCGTCGATCGCCAGCCCGTCCGACAGGTCGAGCATCGCCGTCGCCCCACCCGCAGCAGCAGCCGGCCCGTCCGCGATCGGCGGCACCGGCCGACGCTGCCGTCCCACGTCCGGGTCCTCGTCGGCTCCGCTCGCCCGGGTCGCCGCAGCCGAGGGCGCCCCCGACGCATCGACGCCGTCGCGGAACAGCCGCGACAGCCCCCGCGCCGCACGCCCGAGCTCTCCCGACACCGCCACGACGTCCCCGGCGCGGGCACCGGACCGCAGCACCGGAGCCCGTCCCCCGAGGTCGCCGAACGCCGTCACCGCGAGGGTGAACGCCGACGAGGTCGACAGGTCCCCGCCGACCACGCCGCACCCGGGCACCAACGCACCGACCGCGAGCCGGAACCCGTCCGCGATGCCCTCGAGCACCGCGACGGGCGTGTCCTGCGGCGCGGCGATCGCGACCACGAGTCCGGACGGCACCGCGCCCATCGCTGCGACGTCCGACAGGTTCGTCGCCGCGGCCTTCCACCCGACGTCCTCGGGCGAGGACCACGCCCACCGGAAGTCCGGGCCGTGCACCATCATGTCCGTCGTCACCACGAAGCGGCCGTCGGGCGCTGCGACCACGGCGCAGTCGTCGCCGGGTCCGACGATCGGCGCCCCGGCCGGCAACCGGGAGGTCACCCGGTCGAGCACGACCAGCTCCCCCAGCTCCCCCACCGTCGGCCCGGTCCAGTCCACCGGCGCAGCCCGTTCGTCCCTCGCGTCCACACGAGAACGGTAGCCTGGAGCCGATGGACACCGTGCGCCGCCCCACCCGGATCCTCGCCGCGCTCGGCGTCCTCGTCGCCCTGGCCGCCGGCCTGACGGGCTGCACGAACGCCGTCGCGATGACCGCTGCCCCGTCCGCGGACGCCGCCGCGTGCGCCGCCGCCCAGGTCCGCCTGCCCGACACGGTGGACACGAAGTACGCGCTCCGCAACACGAACGCACAGTCGACCGCCGCGTGGGGCGACCCGTCCGCGGCGCTCTACCACTGCGGTGTCGCGGTCCCGACGGTGTCGGACCTGCCGTGCTTCTCGCAGGGGTCGGTCGACTGGATCCGGGACGACCAGGACAAGCGCATCGTGTACACGACCTTCGGCCGCGACCCGGCCGTCCAGGTCGTCATCGACACCTCGAAGACGACGAGTCAGGTCCTGCAGGACATCGGCACCGCCGTCGAGACCCTGCCGAAGGACGGGCACAAGTGCCTCGATCCCTCGGACGTGCAGGGCTGACGCTGCCTCGCACCGGCCGGGAGGCGCGGGTCGGACCCACACCGAGCCTCCCGTCCGGTACGGAACCGGCCACAGGCCGTGGTGCGGTCAGCGGACCGCCGCGCGCCCCAGCTCGATGAGCTCGGTGACCAGCTCCGGGTAGGTGACCCCCGTCGCCGCCCAGCAGCGCGGGTACATCGAGAACGGGGTGAAGCCGGGCATCGTGTTGACCTCGTTCACGACGAAGCCGTCGTCGGTGAGGAAGCAGTCGACGCGGGCCAGCCCGGAGCCGCCGATGGCCTCGAACGCCCGGGCGCCGATGGACCGGATCTCGTCCGTCTCGGCCTCGGTGAGGGGCGCCGGGCAGAGCAGCTGCTCGTCACCGCCGAGGTACTTCGCGGCGAAGTCGTAGAAACCGTCCTCGGCGACGACGATCTCGCCGGGGAGGCTCGTGCGCGGCACGCCGTCACGACCCTCGAGCACGGCGACCTCGACCTCCCGGCCGACGATCCGGGGCTCGACGATGACCTTGCTGTCGTGCTCGAAGCCGAGCCGCATGGCGGCTGCGAGGTCCTCGGGCGAGTCGACACGGGACACGCCCATGCTCGACCCGGCACGCGCCGGCTTCACGAACAGCGGCCAGCCGTGCGCGGCGATGCGCTCCGCGACGTCGAGCTCGTCCGCTTCCCACTCGCGGCGGAGCACCGTCGTCCACGGTGCGACCCGGAGTCCGGCGTGCTCCAGGACGGCCTTCGCGACGTGCTTGTCCATCGCGAGCGCGCTCGCGAGGACACCGTCCCCCGCGTACGGCAGGCCGGCGGTCTCGAGGAGGCCCTGGATGGTGCCGTCCTCGCCGAAGGGGCCGTGCAGGATCGGGAACACCAGGTCGACCGGGATCGTGGTGACGCTGCCGTCCGCGTGCTCGACGGTCAGTGCGCGCGGTTCCGCGGCGCTCGGGAACCGGACCCGCGTCCCGTTGTCGGGCACGGTCGGCAGCTGCTGCCCGACGAGCGCCCACTGCTCCGGGTCGTCGGGCTGGAGCGTGAACGCGCCGTCCTTCGTGATGCCGACCGGCACGATGTCGTACGCGGCGCGGTCGACCGCGTCCATGATGCCGCCGGCGGTCACGCAGCTGATCTCGTGCTCGCTGGACCGGCCGCCGAACAGGACGACGACGGTGGTGGTGCTGGTCATGGGCGCTCCCGGGTGCAGAGTTGCCGGACCGGTCACTCGCCCTGGGGCTCGTCGGTCTCGGTGAGGTGCGGCGCGATGTTGCGCGGATCGAGCCTACCGGCGAGCACCTCGGCGACCTGCCCCACGATGGGCATGTCGACGCCGTTCGCCGCGGCGAGCTCGAGGATCGGTGCGACGGACGCCAGGCCCTCGGCGGTCTGGTTCATCTGCCGGACGACCTCGTCGAAGCGGTACCCCTGGCCGAGCAGGCGCCCGGCGGTGTTGTTCCGCGACAGCGGCGACTGGCACGTGGCGATGAGGTCGCCGAGGCCGGCGAGCCCGGAGAGCGTCGAGGGCTGCGCGCCGAGCGACACCGCGAAGTCGGTCATCTCGGCGAGGCCGCGCGTGATGATCGACGCCTTCGTGTTCTCGCCGTAGCCGACACCGTCGACGATGCCGATCGCGACGGCGATGAGGTTCTTCAGCACCCCGCCGAACTCGGTGCCGATCACGTCGGTGTTGATGAACGACCGGAAGTACGGGTTCGTCGCGACCGCGGCGACGGCGCTGGCGGTGTCCGCGCTCGACGAGGACACGACGGCCGCGGTGGGCTGGCGTCGGGCGATCTCGAGCGCCAGGTTCGGGCCGCTCGCGACGGCGATGCGGTCCTGGTCGATGCGGAGGCCCTCGAGCAGGACCTCGCTCATCCGGAGGCCGGTGCCCTTCTCGACGCCCTTCATCAGGCTGACGACGGGGACGCCGGCCGGCAGCAGTTCCCGGATCGCGGCGAGGTTCGAGCGCAGCGTCTGCGACGGCACCGAGACGTAGACCTGCTCCGCGTCGTCGAGCACGGACGCCAGCGACGTCGACGCGGTCAGCGTGCGGGGCAGGTTGATGCCGGGCAGGTACTCGGAGTTCCGCTTCGTCTCGGTGATCTCGCGCGCGACCTCGGGACGACGTGCCCACAGGACGGTGGACGCACCGCCCTCGGCGAGGACCTTCGCGAACGTGGTCCCCCAGCTCCCGGCGCCGATCACGGCGACGCGGGGCTTGTCGGTGGACTGCATCACGACGCGGATGGCGGCGGTGTCCACGGCGCCACGAGCGGCGGCGGTGGGATCCGGGTGGTCGTCGTGCGGGCGGAGGCCGGGTGCGGCGGCCCGGTCGGGTCCGCTGGCGGCGCGTGCGTCACTCAAACTTGCCGGTTTCCTTCTGGTTGTTCGCGGACGGGTCCCACCGCTTCGCCGGTGCCTGCTCCCCGCGGAGCTGCTCGACGAGCTCGGTGATCCGGTCCATCACGATGGCGGTCGCCTCGATGAGCATCTGCTGGTCGATCGGCCGGCCGCGGTACGCCGACAGGTCGACGGGGTCGCCGAAGACGATGTCCACGCGGGACGGCGGGAACAGCCGGAGCTTGTTCGAGTACCGCGCCATGATCTTCTGCGTGCCCCAGTGCGCCATCGGGATGAGCGGGACGTCGTTCTCGAGCGCGATCCGCACCGCACCGGTCTTGCCGCGCATCGGCCACAGGTCCGGGTCACGGGTGAGCGTGCCCTCCGGGTAGACGATGACGGCGCCGCCCGACTCGACGAGGGACTTGCCCCCGCGGAGCGGGTCGTTCAGCCGGGTCCGGCCGCTGCGCTCGACGGGGATCTGCCCCATACCGCTCATCAGCTTGCCGAGCACCGGGACGCGGAACAGCGACGCCTTCGCCAGGAAGCGGGGCTGCCGGCGGCTGATGTACACCGCGGTGCCCACGACCAGGGGGTCGATGTTCGTGTAGTGGTTCGGCGCGAGCACGAACGCGCCGTCCTCGGGGAGGCGGTTCGGGCCGTGCCAGTGGTAGCGCGCGGTGAACCGGAACGTCGGGATCACGAAGATCGCGGTGATCCGGAACGCCAGGTTCAGGTCGCCGCGCTTCCACCGGCGGCCGGGGTTCGGCAGGCCGGTCGTGACCCGGTCGAGGTCACGGCCGGACGCCGGCGCGCCGGTGCCGTCGTTCGCTGCCACGTCAGCCCGCGAAGTCGAAGTCCGCGCCGAGCTTCCGCAGCTTCGGGATGAAGTGCTCGTACCCGCGGGAGATGATGCCGACGTTCGTGATGTGCGACTCGCCCTCCGCGGTCAGCGCCGCGATGAGGTGGCTGAAGCCACCACGGAGGTCGGGCACGCGGACGTTCGCGCCGTGCAGCTTGGTCGGGCCGGTGATGACCGCGGCCTGCTCGAACGGGCGACGGGCGACACGGCGGTCGTGCCCGGGCAGCCCCTCCTTGTGCACGACGATGTCCGCACCCATCTCGTTGAGCGCGTCGGTGAAGCCGAAGCGGTTCTCGTAGACGGTCTCGTGCACGACGCTCCGACCCTCGGCCTGCGTCAGCGCCACGACGAGCGGCTGCTGCCAGTCGGTCATGAAGCCGGGGTGCACGTCGGTCTCGATGACGACGGGCTTCAGGACGTCGAGCTCGCGGTAGAACCGGATGCCGTCTTCCTGGATGTCGAAGCCGCCGCCGACCTTGCGGAAGACGTTGAGGAACGTCATGAGCTCCTGCTGCTTCGCGCCCTCGACGAAGATGTCGCCGTTGGTCGCGAGTGCGGCGGACGCCCAGCTCGCTGCCTCGTTGCGGTCGTTGATCGCACGGTGCGTGTAGCCACGGAGGGACTTGACGCCCTCGATGAAGATCGTGCGGCTCGGCTCGACCGTGATGATCGCGCCCATCTTCTGCAGGATCGCGATGAGGTCCATGATCTCGGGCTCGATCGCGGCGTTCCGGAGTTCGGTCACGCCGTCGGCGAGGGTCGACGAGAGCAGGACCTGCTCCGTCGCACCGACACTCGGGTACGGGAGCTCGATGTTCGCGCCCTTGAGGCCGTTCGGCGCCGTGATGTGGATGCCGGAGATCTGCTTGTCGACGACGGCACCCATGGCGCGGAGCGCGTCGAGGTGGAAGTCGATCGGGCGGTCGCCGATGCGGCAGCCACCGAGGTCGGGGATGAATGCTTCACCGAGCTTGTGCAGCAGCGGGCCGCAGAACAGGATCGGGATGCGGCTCGACCCGGCGTGGGCGTCGATCTCGGCGAAGTGCGCCGACTCGACGTTCGACGGGTCGAGGATGAGCTCGCCTCGTGCAGGATCGGTGATGCGCACGCCGTGCACCTCGAGCAGCGCGCGGACGACCTTGACGTCGGAGATGTCCGGGACGTCCTTGAGGATCGACGGGGTGTCGCCGAGCAGCGAGGCGACCATGGCCTTCGTCGCGAGGTTCTTCGCGCCGCGCACCTCGATGCGTCCGACCAGCGGCTTCCCGCCGCGGATGACGATCTCGTCCGACTTGAGTCCCACGCGCGCCCCTGCAGCTGCTGCGTCCTGTACGAGAGAGTTCACTACTTCACCGGCAATGTTTTCGGCCGCCAGGTTCCCCGGCGGGATTCGAACTCCGTGATCGAGGTCTCGTCACGGAGGGTGAGCCCGATGTCGTCGAGCCCTTCCATCAACCGCCAACGAGTGTAAGCGTCGATCTCGAAAGCCACGTCCACATCGCCCAGCGACACGCGCTGGGTCGCCAGGTCCACCGTCGCCTCGATGCCCGGGTTCGCCTCGATCGCAGCCCAGAGCCGCTCGACTTCCGGTTCGGTCACGATTGCGGTGACCAGGCCCTGCTTGCCCGCGTTGCCCTTGAAGATGTCCGCGAAGCGGGGCGAGACCACGACCTTGAAGCCGAAGTCACGGAGTGCCCACACCGCGTGCTCGCGCGAGGAACCGGTGCCGAAGTCCGGGCCGGCGACGAGCACCTGGGCGCCCTGGTACTCGGGCTGGTTGAGCACGAACGCCGGGTCCTGGCGCCAGCCGGAGAACAGTGCGTCCTCGAAGCCGGTCTTCGTGACGCGCTTCAGGTAGACCGCCGGGATGATCTGGTCGGTGTCGACGTTCGACCGCTTCAGCGGTGCGGCGATCCCGGTGACGGTGCCGATCTTGTCCATCAGCGGACCCCTTCGGTGTTCTCCGACGCGATCGCGTCGACGTTGGTGCGTGCATCGTCCTCGGCCAGGTCCCACGGGCTCGAGAGCGTGCCACGGACGGCGGTGGCGGCGGCGACGAGCGGCGAGACGAGGTGCGTCCGGCCGCCCTTGCCCTGGCGTCCCTCGAAGTTGCGGTTCGAGGTGGACGCGCAGCGCTCCCCCGGCGCGAGCTGGTCGGGGTTCATGCCGAGGCACATCGAGCAGCCGGCGAACCGCCACTCCGCCCCGAAGTCGGTGAAGACCTTGTCGAGCCCCTCGGCCTCGGCCTCGAGCCGCACCCGGGCGGACCCCGGCACGACCATCACGCGGACGCCCTCGGCCTTGGTGCGGCCCTCGATCACGGACGCGAAGGCCCGGAGGTCCTCGATGCGCGAGTTCGTGCACGAGCCCATGAACACCGCGTCGACGGCGATGTCCTTCATCGGCGTGCCGGCCTCGATGTCCATGTACTCCAGCGCGCGCTGTGCCGCGGCCTGGTCGTTCGGGTCCGCGTAGTCGGCCGGGTTCGGCACGGACTCGGAGAGCGAGACGCCCTGGCCGGGGTTCGTGCCCCAGGTGACGAACGGCTCGAGCGAGTCGGCGTCGATGAACACCTCGGCGTCGAACACCGCGTCGTCGTCGGTGGTCAGCGTGTCCCAGTACGCGACCGCTTCGTCCCAGTCGGCGCCGGTCGGTGCGTGGTCGCGGCCCTGCACGTAGTCGTAGGTGATCTGGTCCGGGCCGACCATGCCGGCACGGGCGCCGGCCTCGATCGACATGTTGCAGATCGTCATGCGGCCCTCCATCGAGAGCGCCCGGATCGCCGAGCCGCGGTACTCGAGCACGTAGCCCTGCCCGCCGCCGGTGCCGATCTTCGCGATCACGGCGAGGATGATGTCCTTCGCCGTGACCCCCGGGCGGAGTGCGCCCTCGACGGTGATCGCCATCGTCTTGAAGGGCTTCAGCGGCAGGGTCTGCGTGGCGAGGACGTGCTCGACCTCGCTCGTGCCGATGCCGAACGCCATCGCGCCGAACGCGCCGTGCGTCGAGGTGTGCGAGTCGCCGCACACCACCGTGATGCCGGGCATCGTCAGGCCGAGCTGCGGGCCGACGACGTGCACGATCCCCTGCTCCTTGTCGCCGAGCGAGTGCAGGCGGACGCCGAACTCGGCACAGTTGCGACGGAGCGTCTCGATCTGGGTGCGGCTCGTCGGGTCGGCGATCGGCCGGTCGATGGCGAGCGTCGGGGTGTTGTGGTCCTCGGTCGCGATCGTGAGGTCGAGTCGGCGCACCGGGCGGCCGGCCTGCCGCAGCCCGTCGAAGGCCTGCGGGCTCGTGACCTCGTGCACGAGGTGCAGGTCGATGTAGAGGAGGTCCGGGTTCCCGTCCTCACCCTTGACGACGACGTGGTCGTCCCACACCTTCTCGGCGAGCGTCCTGCCCATGCTCTCGACCCTTCGGTTCGCGTTCGTCGGACACCGCTGTCGCGGCGCGATCCGGTCACTCTAGCACTGGTATACCAACTGGCCCACCTCCGCCACGGGGCCGGTTCCACCCGGCCGGGAGGCTCGGCGTGCGTTCTGCAACACCTGTCGCGGTGGGAGAATGGCCGGGTCATGACGAACCCCGCGCACTCCACCCGAACGGTCAACCTCGAGGGCGCCGCACGCGCCGCGATCGCCGGCGGCGCTCCCCTCGCCCTGCTCATCGCGCTCGGGATGCCCGGGTACGCGGCCTTCGCGATGTTCGCCGGGTTCACCGCGATCTTCGGCGCGACGGAGCAGTACCGGCAGCGTGCCGTGACGACGGGCGTCGCGGGCGGCCTGCAGATCCTGTGCATGTTCGCAGGGATCGCGGTGTCCCTGGCCGGCTCGCAGCTCTGGTTGCAGGCCGTCGGGCTCGTCGGGGTGCTCGTGGTGGCCGTGTGCACGCTCAGCACCCTGCGGACGATCCCCGCACAGCCGATCTTCCCGACGTTCGCGTTCGTGGTGTCCGCGCTCGTGCCGCTGAAGCCCGCCGACCTGCCGCTCGTCGTGACCATCATCCTCGGGTCCGTCGCATGGGCATGGCTCGTCGCGATGTCCGGCTTCGTCATCCGCCGGTTCTGGCACCCGCGGGCCCCGCACCGCTTCCGTCCGCTCGCGCCGCTGAAGGAGCGCGGGCTCGGCATCCTCCGGACCGGGGCGCTCTGGGAGACCGTCGGGCTCAACGTCGTCGGGGCGCTCGTCGCCGGCGCGATCGCGGAGTCGATCCCCGGCCTCGGGCACCCGTACTGGGCCGTGATCGCGGTCGTGTCGACGCTGCCGGCGCTCCGGCAGCGGCACACCGTCCTCCGGGCGTTCCAGCGCTTCATCGGCACGATCGGCGGCACCGTGATCGCGGTCGGGATCCTGCTGCTCGAACCCGGAGCGTGGTGGATCGTCGTGATCGCCTTCGTCGGGCAGTTCTTCGCGGAGATCTTCGTCGCCCGGAACTACGCCGTGTGCCTGCTGTTCCTGACGCCGCTCGCGCTCGCGGTGTCGTGGCTGAGTCTCCCCGAGGCGCCGGAGCTCCTCGCGCTCGACCGCGTCGCGCAGACCACGCTCGGCGCCCTCGTCAGCGTCGCGCTGCTCGTCGTCGGGCGCGCGATCGAGCGTCGGCGAGGCCGCGCGCTCGGCGCCACGAGCGCCATCCGCACGGTCTGACGCCGGGCCGCTTGTCGGCGGCGCCCGGCAGGATCAGGGCATGGACGACGACTACCGGATCGTCGAGGGCCCGCCGCCGCTCGACGACTACCTCCGCCTCCGCTGCGACTCCGGGCTGACACCGGTCCGTCCGGACCAGGGAGCCGGGGCGATCAGCGGCAGCTGGTCCGCTTGTCACGTGGTGGCCGCCGACGGCGCACCCGTCGCGATGGGCCGAGTGCTCGGTGACGGCGGCTGGTACTTCCACATCGCGGACATCGCCACCGACCCCGCGCACCAGCGCCGAGGCCTCGGGCGGCGCGTGCTCGAGTGGCTCATCGCCGACATCCGGACACGAGCCCCCGAGGGCGCGTACGTCTCGCTCATCGGGGACCCGCCCGGGCAGCGGCTGTACCGCTCGCTCGGACTCGACGACGTCGCTCCGAGCCTGGGGATGGCAGCCGTCCTGCGGTAGTCGGCCGGCGACGGGTACCTCCGTCGCGGCGTCCGTCAGTCGGGCTGGATGTTCCAGGCGTCGATGACCGGGCGGCCGTGCTCGTACCCGAGGATGCTCACCGAGGCCGTGCCGAGCTTCAGCACGGCGCCGTCCTGCGGCGCGAGCCGGATCCACGCGGCACCGATCGCCCGCAGCACGTGCCCGTGCGCGACGAACACCGCGTCCTGGCCCTCGGCGAGCACCGGACGCGCACGGTTCAGCACGCGCTCCGCACGGACCCGGACCTCGGCAGCGCTCTCGCCGGGGGTGTCCCCCTCGGGCACGCCGTCGGTCCAGAGGTCCCACGGCCCGTGCCGCTGCACCTTGATCTGCGGCGTGGTCAGTCCCTCGTACGCGCCGTAGTCCCACTCGTAGAGGTCCTCGTCGAGCTCCGGGTCGACGCCGATCAGCGCCGCGGTGTCGCGGGCGCGCTGCAGCGGGCTCGAGAGCGCGAGGGCGAAGTCACGGTCCGCCAGGTACCGGCCGGCACGCTCCGCCTGCTCGATGCCGTTGTCGGTGAGCGGGATGTCGGTGCGGCCGGTGTGCTGACCGCTCTTCGACCACTCCGTCTCTCCGTGGCGGACGAGGACGAGTTCGCCGGGGCGTTCCGAGGTCATGGGTTCCTTCCGATCCAGAGGCCGAGCGCGGCTGCGCCGACCGAGACGACGAGCATGCCGAGGCCGTTCAGGACGGCGAGCCGGGTCTTGCCGGATCGGAGGAGCTGCACGGTCTCGACACTCGCCGTCGAGAACGTCGTGTACCCACCCATCATGCCCGTGCCGAGGATGGCGACTCCCGGGATCGCGAGCGTGCCGGACTCCCCGAGTCCCGTGAGGAGCCCGAGGACGAACGACCCCGTGACGTTGATGATCGCCGTGCCGACGGGGAAGCCGGTGACCCGCGCCTTGACGAGGCCGTCGAGGACGAACCGGAGCGCGGCACCGACGCCACCGCCGATCGCCACCAGGAGCAGTTCGAGCGCGCTCACCGGGTGGCTCCACGCGGACGCAGCAGCGACGCGACCCAGAGCCCGGCGACGACCGCCGCGAGACCGGCCACGACGGTCAGGAGCGCGTACCCGGAGCCGGCGCCCCACCGCCCGACGTCGAGCAACCGCGCCGTGTCGTCCGCCAGGGTGCTGTAGGTCGTGAAGCCGCCGAGCACGCCGGTCCCGACGAACAGCCGGAGCGCACGACGTCGCCCGACGTCCGGACCGCGGCGGGCGAGGGTGTCCAGGAGCAGCCCGAGACAGAACGCCCCGACGACGTTGATGCCGACGATGGTCCAGCTCACGCCGTCCACGGCGGGCAGCAGGTCGGCGAGCACCGCGCGGATCGCCGTGCCGATCGCCCCGCCGAGTACGACGAGTCCGATGTACCCCCACTGCAGGTGCGGTGGTCGGGCGTCGCGGGGCACGGTCACGCGGTTCTCCTCTCGCCGAGCCGCCCCACCATACCGACCAGGCCGATCGAGAGCGCAGTCGTTGCGGCCAGGGCGCCCTTCGCGCGCAACGTGTGCGCACTCGACGGCCAGCGGGGCGGAACCAGCACGGGCATGAACGACGAAGGTCCCCGTCCGGGTGGACGAGGACCTTCGGTTGGTGACCCCAGCGGGATTCGAACCCGCGTTACCGCCGTGAGAGGGCAGCGTACTAGGCCGCTATACGATGGGGCCGCGGCAGGCATGTTGTCGGACTCGGAGGCTAGCCACCTGTGGTGACCCCAGCGGGATTCGAACCCGCGTTACCGCCGTGAGAGGGCAGCGTACTAGGCCGCTATACGATGGGGCCGTTCCGACAACTCGACAAGTATGGCACACGGCTCGCAACCTGCCAAAACGAGGCGTGTCGCCCGGGTGTGCCGCCATGCCGCTCGGAGCATACGGTGGATCGATGACCGCGCGGATCGGGCTCTCGGGGTGGCAGTACGACGGCTGGCGCGGCGACTTCTACCCGGAACGACTGGCCAAGCGGCGGTGGCTCGAGTACGTCGCCGAGCGGTTCTCCACGGTCGAGCTGAACGGCTCCTTCTACTCCCTGCAGCGACCGGAGCGGTACCGGGCCTGGCGTGCCGCTGTCCCGCCGGGCTTCCGGTTCGCGGTGAAGGGCGGCCGGTACGTCACGCACATGCTGCGGCTCCGGAACGCGGAGACGGCGCTGGCGAACTTCTTCGCGTCCGGCCCGCTCGAGCTCGGCGACACCCTCGGCCCGGTGCTCTGGCAGCTCCCGGAAGCGCTCAGCCCGACCCCCGAAGTGCTCGACACCTTCCTGTCGCTGCTGCCCGACACCCACGCCGCGGCCGCCGAACTCGCCGCACGGCACGACGACAAGGTCGCGGACGCGCCGGTCGTCGCCGAGGACCCGGCACGGACGATCGACCACGCCGTCGAGTTCCGTTCGACCGTCACCCCGGAGCAGCTCGACGTCCTCCGCCGGCACCGCGTGGCGCTCGTCGACTCGCACGCCGGCGACTTCCCACGCTTCCGCGCGGACACCGGCGCGCGGTTCGCCTACATCCGCCTGCACGGCGCACCACGGACGTACCACGACGGGTACTCGCCGCAGGCCCTCGGCCGGTGGGCCACCGTGGTCCTCGACCACCTCGACGCCGGCCGGGACGCCTACGTGTCCTTCGACAACGACGCGGAACGGCACGCACCGTGGGACGCGCTGGCCCTCGACCGGATCGTCGGCGACCGCCTGCGGACCCGGGCGGGCGGCGGGACGGGGACGAGCCGAGCCTCCAGGCCGGTGATCCGCGCTCAGATCGTGAGCGACTCGCCCGGCCGGAGCACGACCAGCGCGCCGACGGGCTCGATCATCTCCCGGAGTCGGCCGGTGTGCATGCCGTAGCCGACCTCGGAGAGGGTGGCCTCGTGCACCGGGTACGCGCGCTGCGGTGCGATCGCGGCGACGTAGTCCATCATCTCGGCGACCTTGAGCCACGGGGCGCCGACGGGTGCGGCGAGGACCTCCACCGGGACGCCCGGGTCGGTGTAGCTGTCGCCCGGGTAGAAGAGCCGGCCGTTCACGAACACCCCGGTGTTGTCCACGACGGGGACGGACGAGTGGATGACGTTGTGGCGGGTGCCGTGGAACGTGAGATCGAAGGGCCCGACGACGCGGCGGTCCCCGTCGGTGACGACGTCAACGGCGAAGTCGGGCAGGGCCGCGGCGACCCCGGCCGGGCCGAACACGAGCGCTCCGGGGTTCGCGTCGAGGACCCGCTGCAGTTGCTCCGGCGTGACGTGGTCGGGGTGCTCGTGGGTGAGGACGACCGCGGCGACACCGGTGACGTCGACCGGCCGCGTGAAGTTGCCGGGGTCGATGACGAGCCGGGATCCGTCGATCTCGACGA
Source organism: Curtobacterium sp. PhB130 (assembly GCF_003755165.1). NCBI lineage: Bacteria > Bacillati > Actinomycetota > Actinomycetes > Micrococcales > Microbacteriaceae > Curtobacterium > Curtobacterium sp. PhB130. The sequence goes on from NZ_RKII01000012.1 coordinate 105,734, forward strand.
CCTGGCAGGCGTGCTCGAGCTTCGTGACGTCCATGTCGGCGAGCGTACGCGCGGGCGGCGCGGCGCAGCGGGCGGCGGCGCGGCCCGCCCCGCCGCGGCGCGGCCGGTGCCGTTTGCCGTCGCACAACGGAAACCGGCTCGCACCACGGACGTCCGTGGTGCGAGCCGGTTTCCGTTGTGCGAATCCAACTCGCACCGCGCCGGCCGCGCCCGCGCCGCCCGCGCCGCCCGCGCCCGCGCCGGCCGCGCCCGCGCCGCCCCGCGCCTAGCGCGCCCGCGGCGCCCCCGTGCTCGACCGCACCACGAGCGACACCGGCGCCGGCGCCACCGCCCGCGGCCGGGCCCCGTCCACCTCGGCGAGCACCGCCCGCGCGGCGGTCCTCCCCTGCGCCTCCGGGTCCTGCGCGATCGTGGTCAGCCCGACCGCCGCGCCGTACTCGTGCCCGTCGATGCCGATGACGGAGAGGTCCCCGGGGACGTCGAGCCCGAGCCGGGCCGCGGTGAGCATCACCCCGAGTGCCATCTCGTCGGACGCGCAGAAGACGGCCGTCGGGCGGCCGGGACGGGCAGCCGGCGGACCGTCCAGCAGCGCCGCACCCGCAGCCACCCCGCCCGCGAACGAGAACCGCCCGTCGACGATCCACTGCGGCGGCACCGCGAGCCCCGCTGCCGCCATCGCGTCGAGGAACCCGTCCCGCCGCCGGAACGGCACCGCGACGTTCATCCCCGCCTCGTCCTGCCCGCCGACGTACGCGATCTGCCGGTGCCCGAGCCCGAGCAGGTGCGACACGGCCAAGTGCGAGACGACGTCGTCGTCCACGCCGACGTTCCGGAGGCCGGGCGCGGGCCCGCCGATCACGATCATCGGGTGCTCGCTCAGCTGCAGTTCGGACCGCTCGGTCTCGTCGAGGACGAGGGACAGCAGCACGAGCGCGTCCACCCGCTGCCGCAGCATCGAGCGGCGGAACGCCCGGTCGCGGTCGCCGTCCGGACCGCCGAGGTTGTAGAGCACGAGATCGTACCCGGCCTGCCGCAGCTCGGCGTCCACACCGCCGAGCGCCTTGACGTAGAACCACCGGTCGAGCACCGGCACGACGACGCCGACCGCGCGCTGCCGCCCGGTGGCGAGGCCGGCCGCCGCCGAGCTCGGCACGTACCCGAGCTCGTCGGCGACCCGCCGCACCTGGTCGATCGTGGTGTCGGCCACCGACGGCAGTCCGCGCAGGGCGCGGGACACCGTCGCCTTCGACAGTCCGGTGACGGTCGCGATCTCCTGGATCCCCATCGCTACGCCGCCGGGAGGCCCGTCAGCCGTCCGTGGCGTGCGTCACGTCACCGACGTCACGGCTCCCGTGCCCCACACCGGTCACGGCGACGGGTCGCGGACGGCGGGGCTCCGGGTCGTCCCACCCGGAGTGCGCGTGGTCCCGGAAGACGGTCGCGACGGGCTGCTCCCCACCGGGGACGTGCACTCCGACGGGGTGCGCGTCACGGCGGACGGGGCGTCCGGCTGCCTCGGCCTCGGCGGCCTCGGTGCGCCGGACGACCCGGACCCGCCAGCGGTCGAGCACCACGATGACGAGCACGCACGCCAGCAGCGTGAGGGCCCAGCCGAGCGCGGGACGACCGGTGAACTCGCAGAACACGGTGACGGCGAGGAACGCGATGCCGAAGAACCCGACGAAGCCCATGGCCTCCTCGATCGGTGCGGAGGGGCGGCGCGGTGCCTTGAGTGCCATGACGATCAGCCCTTCACACCACCGGCGGTGAGGCCGGCCACGATGCGTCGCTGGAAGATGAGCACCAGGATGACGAGCGGGATCGTGACGATCGTGCCCGCCGCCATCACCGCTGTGTAGGGCTCCTGGTGCGGCTGGGTGCCGGCGAACGAGGCGATCGCGACGGTCACCGGCTGCGTGGCGTCGCTGGAGAGCTGCGAGGAGATCAGGTACTCGTTCCAGGAGGAGATGAACGCCAGGATCGCCGTCGTGAACACCGCGGGGGCCGCCAGCGGCAGGATGATCCGCCGGAACGCCTGCACGCGGGTGCAGCCGTCGATGCGGGCCGCTTCCTCGAGGTCCCACGGCATCTCGCGGAAGAACGACGCGAGCGTGTAGACCGTCAGCGGCAGCACGAACGAGATGCTCGGCAGGATCAGCGCCTGGTACGTGCCCATCCACCCGATGTCGGTGAAGAGCTGGAACAGCGGGGAGATCAGCGCGACGCCCGGGAACATCGACGCGGCGAGGATCGCCCCGGCGATGAGGGACTTGCCACGGAACTCCAGCCGGGCCAGTGCGTACGCGGCGCTCGTGCCGACGAGCAGCGCGATGATCGTCACGACGCCACCGATGATGAGGCTGTTGAGCAGCGCCCGTCCGAGGTGGTTGCCGAGCGAGGTCGCGAACGCCGTCGTGTAGTTGTCGAGCGTCACGTGCGTCGGCCACGGGGTCGGGTCGAACGTGAACCCGACGTCGCGGAAGCTCGTCACGACCATCCAGTAGAACGGCAGCAGGCACCAGACGGCGATGATCACCGCCTGGATGCCGGTGCGGAGCTTCGGGCCGGTGTCGCGCTTGACGCGGACCTCGGCACGGTCGATGGACCGTTCGCGGGAGCGGGTGGTGGACCGGGGCCGGTCCGCTGCGAGGGTCACTTGAGTTCACCCTTCTGCTGTGCTGCCTGCGTCTGCACGACGTTCGCCCCGAGGAAGCGGACGAACAGGAACGCGACGATGAAGATGATCAGGAACGTGATCGTCGACAGGGCCGACGCCGAGTTGAACCCCTGCCGGATCTGGTCCACGACGAGGATCGAGAGCGTGGTCGTGGCGTTGCCGGAACCACCGCCGCCGCCGGTCAGGATCGCGGGGAGGTCGTACATGCGCAGCGCGTCGAGCACGCGGAACAGGATCGCGACCATGAGTGCGGGCTTCAGCAGGGGCAGCGTGATGAGCATGAAGCGCTGCACGGTCGAGGCGCCGTCCATCTTCCCGGCCTCGTAGACCTCTTCCGGGATGAGCTGGAGCCCCGCGAGGATGAGGAGCGCCATGAACGGGGTGGTCTTCCACGTGTCCGCGATGATGATCGCGAACCGGGACGCCCACTCGCCGGAGGTCCAGAGGACCTGGTGGCCGATGACGTGGTTGAGCACGCCGTTCGCGTCGAAGATGAAGTACCAGAGCTTCGCGGTGACGGCGGTCGGGATCGCCCACGGCACCAGGATCGCGGCACGGACGAGCGCGCGGCCCTTGAAGTTGCGGTTCATGATGATCGCCATCCAGACGCCGATCAGCGTCTCGAGGAGCACGGTCACCACGGTGAAGAAGAACGTGTTGCCGAACGACACCCAGAACTGGGAGCCGAGGCTGCCGGGCGGGCACACGGTGTCGCCGCACTGCTGACCGAGCCAGTGCACGTAGTTGGTGACGCCGGCGAAACCGCCGGCGACGAACAGGCCGGTCGCCTTGTCGAGTCCGGCGTCGAGCTGGAACGACTGGATGATCGCGCTGACGACCGGGTAGCCGATGACGACCGCGAGGAGCACGATCGTGGGACCGATGAGGTACACGGCCCACCGGCCGTGTTCCGCGTTGAGTCCGCCGCGTCGCCGCTTCTGCGGCTCCAGACCCTGGGGATTCGGGATCGCTGCTGGGATCTCGGTTGCTGCTGACACTGACGGCCTCCTTGCCGGTGTCGGAACGCACGTTGGGGCGGTCTGGAGGCTCGTGGCGGTGCCGCCACGAGCCTCCAGTCCGATGCGGCGTGAGCCGCTCGCGACCGTGTCGCTAGTTGCTGGTGGTCGCCGTCTTGAGGGCGGCTTCCATGTCCTTCATCGCCTCGTCGACGCTCTTCGAGCCCTTCAGGGCCGCGTAGGAGTTGTCCTGGATCGCCTTCGTCACGGCCGGGTAGTACGGCGTGACCGGGCGGGGCTCCGCGCTCTGGATCGACTTCAGCAGGGTGGGCAGGTACGGCAGCTTCGAGGTCAGCTCGGAGTCCGTGTAGAGGTCACCGACGACCGGGGCGAGCGAGCCCTGGGTCGCGAAGAACTTCTGCGTGTCGTTCGAGGTGAGGAACTCGAGGAAGTCGTGCGCCGTCGCCTTGTGCTTCGAGTACACGCTGATCGCGGCGTTGTGCCCGCCGAGCGTCGAGGCACCGACGCCGTCGGCACCCGGGATCGGGGCGATGCCGAAGGTGTCCTTCACCTTGGAGGACCCATCGGTCTTCGCGAGGTTGTAGACGTAGGGCCAGTTGCGCAGGAACAGCAGCTTGCCGCTCTCGAACGCGGTGCGGCCCTGCTCCTCCTGGTAGGTGATCGCCTCGGCCGGGATGTTCCCGTCCTTGAACGCGTCGACCAGGTTCTGCAGGCCGGCCTTGGCCTTCGCGGTGTCGACGTCCGGTGCGCCGCTCTTGTTCAGGATCGAGCCGCCGGAGCCGTTGACCGCTTCGGACGCGTTGACCGTCAGGCCCTCGTACTTCGCGAACTGGCCGGCGTAGCAGCCGATCCCGTTGTCCTTGGCGATCTGGCAGTCCTTCATCATCTCGGCCCACGTGGTCGGGGGCGTCTTGACGAGGTCCTTGCGGTAGTAGAGCAGCGCGCCGTCGGAGGTCTGCGGTGCCGCGTAGAGGGTGTCATTGTAGGTCGCGGTCTTCACCGTGGCCGGCAGCAGCTTCGACGTGTCGATCTTCATGTCGCCCTTGAGCGGCGTCAGCCAGCCCTTCGCGGCGAACTCCGCGGTCCACACCACGTCGACGTCCACCACGTCGTAGCCGTCGTCCTTGGCCTGGAAGTGCTGCACGAGGTCGTCGTGCTGCTGGTCGGCCTGGTCCGACTGCTCCTTGAAGGTGACCTTCTCCTTCGGGTGGGCCTTGTTCCACTTCGCGATCAGCGGGCGGACCACGTTGGAGTTGTCCTTGCCCTGGACGTAGGTGATCGGGCCGTGGCTGTCGGTGCCGCTCTGGGCGTCGTCCGATGCCGAGCTGCCACTCGAGCAGCCCGCGAGGGTGAGGCCGATCACGGCGACCCCCGCCACCGATGCAAGACGCATCTTCGCGCGTGTGTTCTTCACAGCGTTGTCTCCTCATCGAGATCACCAGGGCGCGACGATCGGGTGTCGACGGTGCGCTCCTGGAGCAGGCGACGCTGCCTGCTGGGCGTGGACGCTACGCCCGCCCCCGGCGTTCCGCAACCGGTTGCATCGAAGCCGTGACCTGAGTGTGACCTTCGGAGTTGCCAAGCGTTCCTGGGTGAGCGCTCACGCGGGTCGTGGGCGCCGTGCGGGACGCGGTGCGGGGTCCCGCATGATCCCCGCCACGGTCAGCCGCTGCCGTTGTGGGGGTGCTGAGGGCGACCGTAGCGTCCCCGACATGGCATCCCTCTCCGCCGTCACCGTCCCCGGCCCGCGCCGAGTCATCGGCGTCAACCTCGACGGTCCGCTGCCCGAGCTCGTCGCCGACGAGACCGGCTCCTCCGCGCTGGTCATCGGCTACCGCGACGGCTACCCCGTCAGCACCCTCGACGTGCTGCTCACCGACGACCCCGCCGACGCCACCCGTGCGCTCGCGCCCCTCGTCGACTCCCTGGTCGAGGCCGGCGCGTTCGACGACCACGCGCCCGTCACCGACGACCAGCTCCCGACGATCTCCGTCGTGGTCTCCACCGTCGTCGACCGCGTCGAGGACCTCGGGAAGCTGCTCGACGTCCTCGAGCACCTCGACTACCCGCGGCACGAGGTCATCCTCGTGGACAACCGCGTGAAGGTCCCCGACATCGACGCACTCCCCGCACTCCTCGAGGGTCGCGACGTGCGGCTCGTCACCGAGCGGCGCCCCGGGCTCTCCGCCGGACGCAACGCCGGTGTGGCAGCGGCGACCGGCGACGTCATCGCGTTCACCGACGACGACGTCCGCGTCGACCCGCAGTGGCTCCGCGCCATCGGCACCCGGTTCGTCCGCGAGCCCGGCCTCGACGCCGTCACCGGCGTGATCCTGCCCGTCGAGCTCACGACCCCCGCGCAGATCTGGTACGAGGCGTACTACGGCGGCTTCAGTGCCGAGCGCACCTTCTCCCCCGTCACGATCGTCCCCGACGACGTGCAGGGCGCGATGCGGCACGCCCGTGTCTCCGCCGTGCGGCCCGACGGCACCGTCCGGAAGCACTTCGCCGTGTACGGCATCGGCGCGTACGGCGCCGGGGCGAACATGGCGTACCGCCGCTCCCTCATCGAGACGGTCGGCGGCTTCGACACCACGCTCGGCGCCGGCTCCCCCGCCCGCGGCGGCGAGGACCTCGCGATGTTCATCGAGACGCTGTGGCGCGGCGGACGCATCGGCTTCGAGCCGCACGCGGTCGTGCACCACCGGCACCGCCAGACCATCGAGGACCTGCACAAGCAGCTGCACGGCAACGGCGTCGGGTTCACCGCGCTGATGTGCGCGCTCGCCGCGAAGGACCGTCGGCACCTGACGGTCCTCGCCCGGCTGATGCCGCTGGCCGCGAAGGTCAAGGCGAAGCAGATGGCGTCCCGGCTCGCCGGTCGTCGAGACGCGGCGACGGAGACCACGAACGAGGCCTCGACGACGCACATCCCGCGCTCGCTGGCGTACCACGAGCTCCGCGGCTTCCCGGCCGGCCCCGCCGCCTGGTTCCGCAGCCGTCGGCGCTGGCGCGACGTGGAGGCCGGGCGCTTCCGCGCGTAGCCGCGCCGCGCCCCCTGGGCGTGCGGGGCGGCAACGGCGCCGCTCCGCACAACGAAAGACACCCGGCACCACGGATTCCCGTGGTGCCGGGTGCTTTTGGTTGTGCGGCGCCCGGTCGCACCGCGGACGCGCGGCGCGGCGCGGCGCGGCGCGGCGCGGCGCGGCGCGGCGCGGCGCGGCGCGGCGCGGCGCGGCGCGGCGCGGCGCGGCGCGGCGCGGCGCGGCCTACGCGCGCGAGCGCAAGCGCCCGAGCACGTAGCGCCACGGGCCGCCGAGCGCGGCGACGAGCTCGACGCGCTTGAGCCCGGCCGTCGCGGCGCGGAACTCGTCGTCGACCGGCCACGTCGCAGCGGCGGAGACGGCAGCGGACACCTGGTCCGCCCCCGAGCCCTGCCCGAGCGCCCCGAGCTGCCGGAGCGCGCCGGCCGCCCGGCGGAACACGGCCAGTGCGGTGCGCGGACGCGTCATCAGCTTCGCGACCCACGCCCCGAGCCCGGTGCCGTAGCCGAGCGCCTGGGAGCGCAGCGCCTCCCGGTCCGAGCGGTGCTTGTGCCACACGAAGGCGGAGGGCTCCACGGCGAGCGCCCCACCGGAGAGCAGCACACGGGTGAACAGGTCCGGGTCCTCCCCCGCGCGGGACGGGGTGCCCGGACCGAGCGCGACGTCGAACCCGCCGAGCGCGAGTGCGGCCGAGCGCCGGAGCGACATGTTCGCGCCGGTGCCGAACGCGCCGACCGAGAACGGGAAGAGCGGCAGGTCCGCCGGGGGTGCCGCGGTGCGGAACACCCGGCGGTCGAGGTTCCGCGCCCAGGTCACGCGCTCGTCGAAGTACCGCTGGGTCGGGGAGCGCAGCTCACCGCTCGGCACGAGCCCGGTCACGCAGACCACGTCCGCGTCGCGGGCGTACGCCTCGGCGAGCGCGGCGAGCCAGTGGCGGTCGACGACGACGTCGTCGTCGACGAACGCGACCACGGCCCCGGACGCGAGGGCGAGACCGGCGTTCCGTGCGCGGGAGACGCCGGGTCGGGCCTCCAGGACGTAGTGCAGGCGGTCGTCGCGGAACGACGCGACCACGTCGCGGGTGGCGGTGGTGGTCGGGGCGTTGTCGACGACGAACACCTCGAAGTCGTCGTACGCGGAGGCGAGCACCGAGGCGACGCAGCGGCGCACGTCCTCGGGGCGGTCGCGGGTGCCGATGACGACCGACATGCGGCCGGTCGCGTCGCCCTGCGGGGCGGCCGGGAGGCTCGTGGCACGGAGGCCGCGGAGGGCGGGTTCCAGCTCGGCCGGGTCCACGTCCCCACCCGCGTCGACGGCGACGTCGACGAACCCGGCGACCTCGCGTCCGTCGCGGACGAGCAGGCGGGCGCGGCGGAAGCCCTCGGCGCCGGCGAGGGCGACGGCGGACGCGGCGAGCGCCTCCTGCCGGTCGACGGCGCCGACCCACGCCGCGCCGGCCCAGGTGGGCACGTCGGGCGACGGCATCGCGGGGGCGATCGTGAGCACGCGGGACGCGGTGGCCTGGTGGTCGGTCATGCTCCGATGCTCCGGGGCGCTCCGCACGGGCGCAACGGCGGGTCACGCCGGTTGCGGCGACCCCCGTTCCTCTTGCGGTTTGCCGCCACCGACCAGGCCGTTGCCCGTAAGATCGCAGGGACGATCCGGCGGCAGCACGCCGGGCACGAGGAGGACGAATGCCGCTGGGCCCCAGGACCGAGCTCGGTGCCGTCCTCCCGTCCGAGGAGACCGTCGTCGTGGTGGACGCCGCGACCTGTGTCTGCGGTCACGTGCAGGACGCACACGAGCACTACCGGCCGGGCAGCGACTGCGCCCTCTGCGACTGCCGGAAGTTCCGCAAGAAGCGCTGATCAGGGGGCGCTTCCCAGGGTGGGTGCGGGAAACCGCCGCGAACCCGCAGAGGGGGTCGGATCGCCTTGTCCGCCCCGGAACGGCGCGGTTAGCGTCGCTTCCATGGCCATCTCCCCCGCCGCTCCCGCGTGCATCGTCCTCGCTCACGAGGACCCCCAGCACGTGCGCCGGCTCGTCGAGGCGCTCGACCCGTTCCCGGTGTTCCTGCACTGCGACGCGCGCACCCCGGAGTCGGTCTTCCGCGCGATGACCGACGGCCTGCCCGCTCGTGTCCGTGTGCTCCCCCGCATCCGCACCGGATGGGCGAAGTGGGAGAACGTCGAGGCCGAGGTGTCCGGGTACCGGGCCGCCCTCGCCGAGACGGACGCCTCGCACGTGGCGGTCCTGACCGGCAGTGACTACCCGCTCGCGAACGCCGCCGAGATCTCCGGCCTGCTCGGGGCGCACCGCGAGGACTCCTTCGTGGCCGTGCACGAGCTGCCGTGGGCCGAGTGGGGGCGCGACGGCGGGATGGGCCGGATGCGCTTCCGGCACTGGGCGTGGCGGAAGCACATGCTGCGGCTGCCGATCCCGCGCCGGGTCCCCCGTGACGTGGTGTTCGCCGGTGGGTCGCAGATGAAGGTCCTCGCGCGGCACCATGCGGCCGCGGTCGTCGACGTCGTGGACACCCGTCCGGACCTCGTCCGGTTCTGGCAGCGCTCCTGGATCGCGGACGAGACCTTCGTGCCGTCCGTGCTGAGCACCCCGGGGCTGACCCCGGGCTTCGCCGACGAGCACGTGCCCCACGCGCTGTGGTTCATCGGGTGGGACGGCACGGCGATGAAGAGCCCGCCGTGGCTGACCACGCCGGACGCCGGGCAGCTGCTCGAGCGTCGGACGACCTCGGACGTGGAGCTGCCGCACGTGTTCGCGCGGAAGTTCTCCACGGACCGGAGCTCGGACCTGCTCGACATCGTCGACGGGGCCTTCGGGCTGCGCGAGGGTGCACGGGCGACGGCGGCCGCGGCGGTGGTCGCACCGTGACGCTCCCGCCCCAGACCCGGCGCGAGGCGCGGGCAGCACGCGAAGCCGCCGCCGGGCTCGACGCACCGGTCGTCGACCAGTCCGTCTCGGAGGCTCCTGTCGCTCCGGTGCCCGAGTCCCTCGACACCGGGGCCGTTGCGGTCCGCAAGGGCTCCTCCGTCCTGTTCGGCCGCGGTCTGCTCTACGTCGTCGTCTGGTCGATGCAGCTCGTCGTCTCGTCGCTGATCTCCCCGGTCCTCGCGCACCTGATGCCGCCGTCGGAGTTCGGCGTGCTGGCGTCGGCGATCGCGCTCTACCAGGCGCTCGTCGTCCTCGCGGTCGTCGGCATCGACCAGGCGACGGTGCTGCAGCGCGCGGAGGACGGTGACGACCGGAAGGCCAGGGGCCTGATCGCGGTCGGCATGGTCACCGCCAGCATCGTGACCGTCCTCGCCCTCACGACGATCCCGGTGTGGGGCGACGCCGCCGGCTTCATCGGCAACCACCCGCTCCTCCTCGTCGCGGTGCTCTGGACCGGGCCGGCGGCGATCGTGCAGATCTCGCTCGCACTCCTCGTCGCGCAGGACCGCATCAAGGTGTTCGCGCTGACGAGCCTGCTGTCCTCGATCGGCGGGTCGATCATCGGCCTCGGGCTCCTCACGCTCGTGCACGCCGACGCCGTCACCTACGCCTGGGGCGGTGTCGTCGCGCAGGTCGTGGCGATGGTCATCGGCATCGCGGCGACCCGACCGCGGCTGTCCGGGCTCGTCGACACGAAGACCATGGCGCGGGCGTTCAAGCTCGGCATCCCGATCACGCTCGGCAACCTGTCCTACTTCGTGCTGAACGTCGGCGACCGGCTCGTCGTGCAGCGGCTGCTCGGCCCGGACGAGGTCGCCCGCTACCAGATCGCCTACGTCGTCGGCTCGGCGGTCATCCTGCTGCTGACGTTCACGAACTCCGCCTGGGCGCCGCACTTCGCCGCGCTCCGTGACGCCGTCGCTCGCCGGCAGCTCGCGATGCACTCCCGCGACGAGCTGTACCGGATGCTCGCGCCCGTGCTCCTCGCGGTGACGCTCGTCTCCCCCGTCGCGCTGCCGATCCTCGCGCCGGCGTCGTACCGCGTCCACGAGCTCACCGTCGTGGTGTTCATCGTCGCGATCACGGCGTTCCCGGTCGTCGCCAGCGGCGCCACCGGCCGGCTGCTCCTGGTCGAGCGCCGCGGTGTCGCCGTCGGTGTGATCGCCGCGATCGCCGGTGCCGTGAACATCGGCGCGAACCTGGTGTTCGTCCCGCTGCTCGGCATCGCCGGCGCCGCCGTGGCCACCGTGATCGCGTACCTCGTGCTCGCCGCACTGCAGCAGATGGCGCTGCCGGACCGCCGCGAGTGGCGCGGCCCGGGGCTCCGGATCATCCTGACCGTCACCGCCACGCTGCTCGTGGCGACCGCGTCGGTCTTCGTCCCGCAGGACGCCCTCTGGAACTGGATCCGCATCGCCGGCGTCCTGGCGTGCCTGCCCTGGTTCTTCCGTCGGCTCCGTGCCGCACGAGGGAGTGTGTGAGTCCGTGTCACCGAACAGCACGACGGCGACGAAGCCGGACCCCGTCGATGGTCGACGTCTGCGCATCGGCGTGGTGACGAACGGCCTCGCGATCACCGGGGGCGTCGAACGGTGTGTCCTCGAGGACACCCGTGAGCTCGTCGCCGCCGGCCACGACGTCGCCCTCTGGCACCGCCCGGAGGAACCCGGCCGCGCCGAGGACGGTCGGGCGCCGTTCGAGCGCATGGGCGTCCGGCTCGTCGACGCCACCGACTACCGCTTCGGCGTCCGGACGGCGCTCCGCGACGGTCTCCGGTTCGCGCGCGAGGGGCTGCGCATCCGCCGCTCCCGGCTCGACGTCCTCTGGCTGAACCGGCCGGAGTTCCTGCCGTTCGGCCGGGTCGCGTCGATCGTGTCCGGCGTCCCGCTCGCGGTGCACCTGCACCACGCCCCGAACTACCGCCGCCTCGCACCGATCGCGGGCGGCCGCACCCGGTACTTCGCCGTCTCACACGCGATGGCGCGTGCCTGGGCGGCCGTCGGCGTGCCGGTCGACCGGATCACCATCGTCCCGAACGGGGTCGACACGACGGCGTTCCCGCCGCCGACGCCGGCCGAGGTCCGCAGCACCCGCGCGACGCTCGGCATCGACGACGCCACCCCGACGGTGCTCTACTACGGTCGGCTCACGCGGGCGAAGGGCGTCCTGGCCCTCCTGGAGGCCTGGGGGCGCGTCCTGACGACCGCTGCGGCCCGGCTGCCGGTCACCGTGCCCCCCGTGGCCGGTTCCGCACGTCGCTCGCCGCTCCTGGTGCTCGCCGGGGCGCTGCCGCCCGAGGACGCCGACGACGTCCGACGCGCGATCGCTGCGCTCCCCGACGGCTCGGTCCTCGTGCTGCCCGAGCGGGACGACGTCGTGCCGCTGCTGCACGCGGCGGACATCGTCGTGGCCCCGTCCATCGAGCCGGAGGGCTTCGGCCGCGTCGTCGTCGAGGCGATGTCCGCGGGGCGACCCGTCGTCGCGGCGGCGTCCGGGGGCACCGGGGAGATCCTCTCCGGGGAGTGGGCGCGGTTCACGGTCGACCCGACCGACACCGAGGCGCTGGCACGCAAGGTCCTCGACACGCTCGACGAGGCCGTGCTCGACCCGTCGCTCGGCGACCGGTGCCGCGCCTGGGTGCGGGACCGCTACGGGCGTGGCCCGCACGTCCGGTCGCTGCTGCGTGCCCTGGGCTCGCTCGCCGACCGCTGACCGGCCCCGTGCGGGCCGGTCCGGCGCGCCGGGCGGGTCCGCTTCGTGGCAGGGCCGGCGTCCCGGGCGCTCCCCGAGCCTCCCGTCCGGGTGCGACGTGACCGTCTGCCAGCCGGACCGTGACCCGTCTGCCAGCCGGACCGTGACCCGTCTGCTAGCCGGACGTGGTGGGGACGTCGATCGTGATCCAGTCGACCAGGAGTGAGCCCTCGGCGTCCGCCGGCGGCGCGCCGTCGTTCGAACCGGCCTGCACGACGAGGTGCATGCGGGCGGTGGGGATGTCCTCCGTGGTCGTGCCGACGAGCGCGCCGTCGATCCGGAACGACATCCGCGACGCGGTCCACTCGATCGTGTACGTGTGCCAGTGCTCGAGCGACGCCGCGGTCTCCTGGTGGACGCACTTCTCGGCGGGGTCCGCGAGGCAGTGCACGTTGAGCCACGCCGGCGCACCGAGGGCGCCCTCGGGGAAGTCGACCTCGCCGTCCGACCACTTGTTCGCGTCGCTCCAGAGCAGCACCGCGACCCCGTAGCCGTCCACCGGGTCGCTCTTCATCCGGATGCTGTAGCGGCCGGAGGTCTGGCCACCCCACTGCCCGTCGACCAGGGGGACGATCCCGCCGGCGAGCGGGGTGCCCCCGGCGGTGGTGCGCAGGTGCATGTCGAGCGTGCCGTCGTGCGTGCTCAGCACCGAGGACTGGTAGCGCCCGGTCCCAGCGGTGTCCGCGAAGCCGTGGTAGACGGAGAACCGGTCGGCGTAGTCCGCCTCGAAGCTGCCGGACGGACTGGTCGTGTCGAAGTCCTCCGAGAAGACCCGGTTCCAGCCGTCGCCGTCACTCGTCGGCATGGACGCTCCGCTCGGGTTCGTGCCGTCGCCCTGCAGCGCGGTCGTGGACGCGACGAGGACCCCGGCGGCGAGCACCAGGGTCCCGACCAGCGCGGCGGTCCGTCGTCCGTGCCACCGCCGGTGGCCGGCGCCGTGTCGGGGCACGCCGAGCCCGTGCGCCGGGGCGGCACCGTGCGAGGCCGACGCCTCCGCCGCGAGGGGCGGGGCGTCGGCCTGCAGCGGACTCACCGGTGTGCCACCGGAGGGTGCTCCGGCTCACGAGGAGGCATGCCGGAGCCCTGCCGCGGTGAGCTCGTACATCGCCGTCGTGCCGGAGGACCACACCACGTGCCAGTACGGCGACGAGGCCATGGCCTTCGCGAGCTGCTGGTAGTCGGCGTCGCTCTGGTACCCGTAACGCTCGTCGTACGCGCCGAACGGCTCCGCCACGAGGGCGTAGTACTTCGTCGCGGTCCAGTTGTTCACGAGCTCGCTGGTGATGTCGCCGACGTCGGTCGTCGCGTCGTACGTGCCGGTCGGGTCCGGGTAGGCCCCGAGCGCCTCACGCGAGAGGTAGCCGACGTCGAAGTACCGGGCACCGGTGTTGCTCGGGACGGCGTTGCCCGACCCGGTCAGGAGCAGCACGGACCCCTTCGGTGCGGTCGCGTCGTAGAGCTGGGTGGCCTCGGACTGGCTGCGGGTCATCACGCGGTTCCAGTCGAGCGAGGTCTGCCCGAACGCCCCGATCGCGACCAGCGCGGCGATCCCGGCGGCGGCGACGGTGTACTTGACGGCCGTCGGGCGCATCACCCGGCCGACGAGTCCACCGACCCAGGCCAGGCGCCCGGCGGGCATCGGCGCGGCCGCGGCGAGGATCGCGATCCACGGCGTCGCGAACAGCACGACGCGGAAGATGCCCTCCTGGCCGTAGTTCGTGGCGACGAGGAGCGAGATCGGGCTCGCCGCCGCCGCGAGGAGACCCCAGTGCACGCGGTCCCGGCGGAGGAGCACGGTGATCAGCGCGAGCAGCCCGAGCACGACGAGCGCCGCTGCCGGGATGTCGAACGCCAGCCGGGTGACGAGCGGCTTCGGCAGGACCGTGAGGTCGTGCGTCGGGGGCTGCACGTTGTCGAGCACCTTGCCGACCGCCGCGAGCGAGAGGAAGCGCCCGAGGACGTCCCCGTTCAGCGCGGCGAACACGATCGCCGGGACGAGCACCACGACCGGGAGCCACCACGGGCGGACCAGGCGGAACACGATGAGCGCCACGAGGGCGGCCACGGTCAGGTACGGGGAGATCTGGTGCGTGACCACGAGCACGATGCCGATCGCGGTGATCGCGATGATCCGGGACAGCCCGACCTTCCGGGCCCGCGGCTTGGCGGCAGCGCCGTTCGTGTCGGCCGTGTTCCCGGCGGTGGTGACCGCCTTGCGGAGCGGGCCGGTCGCGAGCACCAGGATGACGATCGACATCAGGATGCCGGTCGACTGCGGCGAGAAGTACGTCGTGTTGAGCGAGCCGGTCGCCGCGGTGAGGAACGCCGCGATCCACGGACGCCGGTTGCCGGGGAGCCAGTGCGACGCGAGGACGCCGACGGCGATCGTCGTGCTGAACGCCAGGAGGACCGGCACCCACGCGGCGATGGTCATTGCGTTCACGATCCCGCCGACGTCGGCGACCCAGGCACCACCGGCGAACAGGCCGGACCAGGTCTGGAAGATGTCCGACGACGGGTTCGTGCCGCCGTTCTGCCGGATGTACTCCAGGACGCCGATGTGCCGAGCGGCCGCCATCACGGTCGGGACGCCGTACGTGATCGCCTGGGCGAGCTGGATGACACCACCGAGCACGACGACCGGCACGGCGAGCCCACGGCCGCGCACGAGCGCCACGACCGCGGCGGCCACGACGATCGCGAGCCCGATCACGAGTCCCGGGCCGAGCGACCCGAAGAGCCCGGCGGGGACCGGGTCGCCGATGTGCGTGAGCGCGGCGACGACCACGACGACGAGGCCGAGGAGCGACCCCGCGGTGACCGTGGCGGTCGTGCTCCAACGAGCCCGCACGGGGCGGTCCCGGCGGACGAGACCCGCACGGCGCAGGTCCGCGACGTCCCGGGGCACCGCGATCGCCACGGCAGCAGCGGTCAGCACGACCACGCCGACGAACGGCACCGCAGGGACCCAGAGGTGGAAGGTCGCCATCGTGTACCCGATGGCGATCGTGCCGGCGAGCGACCCGGTGACCGCGAGCACGGCGAACCGGGCGAGGGGCATCGGGCGGACCAGCAGCAGCGGTGCGACGCCGAGCAGGGCGAAGAGGAAGACCCCGATCGCACTCCCCCGCAGGGCGGGCAGGCCGAGGACGCTGCCGACCGCCGCGAGGACGAGCGACATGACGACGATGCCCGCGGCGACCAGGCGGGCGGCGGGACCCATCGCGTCGGACGCCACCGGACGTGCGGCACCGGCCGTCTCGAGCCCGCGCTGGAGCTCGTGACGCCCGTGCGCCGTCCGGTCGATGGTGCCGGCGCCACCGAGGCGCTCACGCGCGGCGAGGAACGGCGCCGTCAGTGCCGAGCGTCGCTCGACGCCACGGAGGCGACGCTTCGTCGCGACGAAGGCCTCGTCGACGGCGTCGAGCGGGCGCGCGTCGTGCTCCCCGTCGACGTGCGTCGCGTGGTCGCCCTGCTCGAGTCCGAGGCGAGCGAAGGCGCTGAGGGCCTCGGGCGCGACGTCGACCGACGCGGTGAACGTCTCCCGGTCGAAGGCGTTCTTGGTCATCCAGGCTCCGAGTCCGTGGCCGTGCGCGGCGGCGGCGGCGCGGAGCGACGCGACGTCGTCGGCCGTTCGCTGCCACGCGATCGCGGCGGGTTCGACGGCGATCGCGGCACCCGCGAACAGCAGTCGTGTGAAGAGGTCGAGGTCGTCGCCGGCACCCACGCGGGTCCCCGGACCGAACGCGGTGTCGAACCCGCCGATCCGGAGCGCGGTGGCGCGGTGCACGGCGAGGTTGGCGCCGGTGCCGTAGGCGGACGCGGCGAAGGGGTGCATCGGGAGGTCGTCCCGGTCGTCGTCGAGGCGGATCACCCGGCGGCGGACCGTGCGGGCGGCCGGGGTGCGGTCGTCGCGCCAGCGCTGCGCCGGCGTGCGGAGCTCGACGCTCGGCACGAGTCCGGTCACGCACGCGACGTCGGCGTCCGCGGCGAACGCGGTGCCGATGGCGCGGAGCCACCCGGCGTCCACGACGGCGCCCTCGTCGACGAAGGCGACGACGTCGCCGGTGGCGGCGAGGAGTCCCGCGTTCCGGGCAGCGGCGAGACCGCCGGCCGGTGCCGGGATGGTCCGCACGCGGCGGCCCTCGATGACGACGTCGGCGACGTCGGCGACGTCCGCGGCGGGCGCTTCGCCGGCAGCGGTGTCGGTGTCGGCCCCGGCGGCGGCACGTGCGCCACGGGACACCACGACGACGTCGAAGTCGTCGTACGCGACGGCGAGCACCGAACGCATCGTCTGGTCGGCGGCACCGTCCGTGCAGAGCACGACGGTGACGGACGGCAGCACCTGGTCTGCTGCCGGCCGGACCGTCGGCGCCGGCATCGGCCGGATCGCGCGCTGGAGGGTGCGGACGTCGATCGTCGCGCCGATGCGCCGGCGCTCCGTGACGTCCGCCTCGACGAACCCGAGGGGCTCGCCGTGGTCACGGACGAGGAGCCGCGCACGGCGGTACCCCTCGGCGCCCTCGAGCGCGATGACGTCGCGGTGGCTGGACGCGTGCACGTCCGCACGGTCGACCTCGCCGACCCACAGGGCGCCGTCCCACGTGGGGAACAGCGGACCCGTGACGATCGGCGAGACGACCATCGCCAGGGTGGCGCGGGTCACGGCGCACCCACCGGCTGCGGGGCGGGGACCGGAGCGGGCGCGGAGACGACAACGCCGCCGAACAGCCGACCGACGGCGTACCCGGTGACCGTCGAGGCGACCGACAGCGCGATGGCGAACGCACGGCGTCCCCCACCGCGGCCGATGCCGCCGAGTTCGCGGAGCAGCGCGCCCGGGAGCACCTTCGTCAGGTACGTGGACTCGCTCGCGAGCGAGTCACCCGTGCCCACACGACGGCTCAGGACGGCCTTCGAGATGCCCTCGTAGTAGCTCCGACGACGGACGTACCGCATCTCGACGCGGTCCGGGGAGACCCGGTGCGACACGTTCGAGCGCGGCTCGTAGCGGATCCGGGACGCGGGACGGGCCTGCGCGATCCGGATGCAGAGCTCCGTCTCCTCGCAGCCGAGAGGCTGGTTGCCGACGCGACCGATCCCGGACCGGAACCCGCCGGCGCCGAGCAGCACGTCGCGACGGAAGGCCATGCTCGACCCGATCACGTTGCGGACGTCACCGGGGGCCGTCGGCAGTCCGGCGTAGCTGCAGCCGACGATCCAGAGCAGCTCGTCCGGGTACGGTCCCGCGCCGGTGGCGGTCGGCCACGACGGGGTCGCCCGGCCGCCGACACCGACGACGTCGGGCAGCTCGAGCGCTGCGACGAGGTGCTCCAGCCAGTCGTCGTCCGCCGTGGCGTCGTCGTCGAGGAAGGCCACGACGTCGGCGTCCGTCAGGGCGACACCGGTGTTCCGTGCGCCGGAGAGGCCGCGGTCCTCGGTGTTCTCCACGACCCGGAGCTCGGGCCAGCGGGCCTTCGCCCGGAGGAAGAGCTCGGGCTCGTGGTCGATCACGACGACGACCTCGGTGGTGTCCGGCTGGCGCTTCGCCGACTCGACGGAGTCCTGCAGGTCTCCCCAGCGCTGCTGCGTGTACGCGCAGATGACGACGGCGACCGTCGGGGTGCTCACGCCGCTTCCTCGTCGAGGGCCGGCACGGCGGTCGGCACGACGCGGGTCGGGACGGGAGCCAGGCGGGCACGGGCCTGCGCGTCGGCGGCGCGACGACGCTCGTGCATGATCGACTTCAGCACCCGGATGCCGTCGGTGATCGCGTTGAGGTTGCTGGTGCCGTGGACGCGGAGCTTCTCGTGGCTCGGGACCTCGGTGATCGCCAGTTCCGCGGCGGACCAGCGGCAGGTCAGGACCGTCTCGATCTCGAACCCGTCGCCCCACAGCATCGAGCCGTCGGTCGGCTGCGGGAGCGTCGAGGAGAGCAGCCCGATCTTCGGCAGGGCGTCGGCCCAGAAGGCGTTGTAGCCGTAGCAGAGGTCGCTGTAGCGCGTCCCGAGGAGCACGTTGCAGATCAGGTTCAGGCCACGGTTGCCGAGGCTGCGGACGATCGTGATGTCGTCGCTGCCACCGCCGAGCGCGTACCGGGTGCCCTTGGCGACGTCCGCGCCGGCGACGAGTGCGTCGACGAAGCGCGGGATCTCGTCCGGGTCCGCGGAGCAGTCGGCGTCGAACATGACGACGACGTCGCCGGTGACGGCCTCGAACCCGCAGGCGAGGGCGTTGCCCTTGCCCTTGCGGGTCTGCTGCACGACCTTGACGGAGGGCATCAGCCGCTGCGCCGTCGCGATGGTGTCGTCGACCGAGTTGCCGTCGACGAGGATCACCTCGTACACGGGCGGGAGCTTCGGGAGGATGATCTCCAGGTTCCTCGCTTCGTTCCGAGCGGGGATGACGACCGAGACGCGCGGGTCTCGGGGCCGGATCGTGCTGGCGGACATGGTGCTCCTGTCGGGTTCAGGGCTGCAAGTGGGTGAGTTCGCCGGAATGGCGAACGGTCGTCCGCAGGGTACGGAGGACGGGACGCGGGTACGTCGGCTTCGCTGCCCGGCGGTGAGGGTGCACCGCCGTTCCCCTCGACAGCGGGGGTACACCGCTTCCTGGGGATTCCCACCCTCGCTGGGCGCGGGTGCGCGGTCAATGCGATGTGCGGTCAGTTGCGGGCCGCCGACCGTGGATACGGAAACCCGCAATCGCGCGTCCGGTGCCCGCGGGACCGGCGCGGGTCGCGTCGCTCGCGGCGTCACCGCGCACCGGCACGGGTCGCGTCCGCCACGGCGTCACCATGTACCGGACGGGAGGCTCGGGGCGGCGCCGCCCCGAGCCTCCCGTCCGCCGTGTGGCCGGGCCCACCGCCGGGCGCGAGCCGCACGCCGGCCGCCGGGCGCCGGGCGCCGCGCGCCGGGCGCCGCGCGCCGGGCGTGAGATCGCGTTTCGTGTCGGCTCCCTGGGGCGGAGGCGACGAGCAGTGCGATCTCAGCGGGCTCGGCGTGGCGCGCGCGGCCGGAGCGGGCCCGCGCGGCCGGAGCCGGGCGCGCCTGGGCGCACGAAGAAGGCCCCCGGGATCTCCCGGGGGCCTGTCTCATGAGTGCTGGGGTACCTGGACTCGAACCAAGAACGACGGTACCAGAAACCGCTGTGTTGCCAATTACACCATACCCCAAAAGGCCTGCTGGCCTTCCGTCCCCGTTGTCCGGGGCACGGTCATCTACTGTACAGCATCCCGGAGGTCCACAAGACCACCGACGAGGTCCCGGTGCACCGCAGCGGCGGTCATCGCCCCGTGCCCGGCGGCAACGATGAGCTGCTCGGGCCCCGGCGGCGTGACGTCGCCCACGGCGTAGATCCCGGGGACACTCGTCCGCCCCACGCGGTCGACGACGACGAGCCCCTCGGCGTCGCGCTCGAGCGGCGCCCCCACCCAGTCGAGGTCCACGTGCCACGTCGGCCGGACGAACCCGCCCGTGCGCGGCTCCACGTGCCCGTCCGCGAGGCGGACGCCGGTCATCCCGGTGCGGTCCCCCTCGAGGTCGGCCAGCGGGCGCTCGTCGACGCGGACGCCGGCGGCCGTGAGGCGGGACCGCCCCGACTCGTCGAGCGGAGCGACCCCGTTCGTGTAGACGATGAGGTCGTCCGCCCAGGACGCGACGAGGAGCGCGCGGTCGACGACGTCGGGCGTCTCGCAGACGAAGGCGAGCGGCTCACCGGCCTTCTCGTAGCCGTCGCACTCCACGCAGCTGTGCACCGCCGTGCCGTAGAAGGCGCGGAGCGAGGGCAGGGCGGGGAACTCCTCGCGGAGCCCGGTGGCGATGACCACCGCACGTGCGGTGCCCTCGACCTCGGTCCCCCGCCACGCGCCGTGCACCCGGAAGCCGTCGTCCTCGGGCGTCACCGCGTCGACGAGGGCCTGCGCGACCGTCGCCTCCGGGTACTGCTCGACCTCGGCGCGGCCGAGCTTCCTGAGCTCCAGGGGCGAGATGCCGTCACGGGTGAGGAACCCGTGCGACGCGAGCGTCGCGGCGTTGCGCGGACGGTTCGCATCGAGCAGCAGCACGGTGCGCTTCGCCCGGACCAGGTTCAACGCGGCGCTCAGCCCGGCCGGGCCGGCGCCGACGACCGCGACGTCGTACTGCGCCCCGGCGTGCTCCTGGGTGTCCTTCGTCATCGGGGCGGTCAGCGAGCCGCGAGGCTGCGGAGGCGTGCCAGCGTCGAGTCCTTGCCGAGGATCTCCATGGACTCGAACAGCGGCGGGCTGATGCGGCGACCGGAGACCGCGACGCGGAGCGGACCGAACGCGACCCGGGGCTTCAGGCCGAGACCGTCGATGAGCGCCGCGCGGAGCGCACCCTCGATCGCCTCGGTGCGCCAGTCGTCGAGCTGCTCGAGCGCGGCGATGCCGGCGGTGAGGACCTCGGTCGGGTCGCCCTTGAGGCTCGCGAGCGCGTCGTCCTCGACCACCAGGTCGGCGTCCGCGGTGAACAGGAACCCGAGCATCCCGGGGGCTTCGCTGAGGAGCTGCATGCGCTCCTGCACGAGGGGCGCCGCGAGCTCGAGCACGTGCTCCTGCTCGGGGGTCGCCGGGTCGGCGATGAAGTCGGTCAGGTAGGGCTTCAGCCGTCCACGGAAGTCGGCGGCGTCGAGGAGCCGGATGTGGTCCCCGTTGATCGCCTCGGCCTTCTTGTGGTCGAACCGGGCCGGGTTCGGGTTGACGTCCACCACGTCGAAGGCCTGGACCATCTCGTCGATGGAGAACACGTCGCGGTCCGGGCCGATCGACCAACCGAGGAGCGCCAGGTAGTTGATGAGCCCCTCGGGGATCATGCCGGCGGCGCGGTGGTGGAACAGGTTCGACTCGGGGTCGCGCTTGGAGAGCTTCTTGTTGCCCTCCCCCATCACGAACGGCAGGTGGCCGAACAGCGGGATGAACTCGGTCAGGCCGATCTCGAACAGCGCCTCGTACAGGGCGATCTGCCGCGGGGTGGACGACAGCAGGTCCTCGCCGCGGAGCACGTGGGTGATCCCCATGAGTGCGTCGTCGACCGGGTTCGTGAACGTGTAGAGCGGCTTGCCGTTCGGGCGCACCACGACGAAGTCCGGGAAGGTGCCCTGCTTGAAGGTGATCTCCCCACGGACGAGGTCCTGGAAGCTGAGGTCGCGGTCCGGCACACGGAGGCGGAGCGCGGGCGCACGACCCTGGTCACGGAAGGCCTGACGCTCGTCCTCGGTCAGGTCGCGCTCGTGGTTGTCGTAGCCCTGCTTCGGGTCACGGCCGGCGGCGATGTTCCGCGCCTCCATCTCCTCGGGCGTGACGAAGGACTCGTACACGTGCCCGGAGGCCTGCAGCTTCGCGACGACGTCCGCGTAGACGCCCGACCGCTCCGACTGCCGGTACGGGCCGTGCGGGCCACCGACCTCGACACCCTCGTCCCAGTCGAGGTTCAGCCAGCGCAGCGCCTCGATGATCTGCGCGTACGACTCCTCGCTGTCCCGAGCGGCGTCGGTGTCCTCGATGCGGAACACGAGCATGCCGCCGGTGTGCCGGGCGTAGGCCCAGTTGAAGAGCGCCGTCCGGACGAGCCCCACGTGGGGCGTGCCCGTCGGGGACGGGCAGAAACGAACACGGACGTCGGAACCGGTGGCGGTGGTGAATGGCGCAGTCATGACGCACCGATCCTACCGTGGCGCCCCGGTGCAGATCGGCCCCGGAACGCAGAAAACCCCTGGCCAGTGGCCAGGGGTTCCCTGTTCTTGCAACGTTGAGTCCGGCGGCGTCCTACTCTCCCACAAGGTCCCCCTTGCAGTACCATCGGCGCTGAGAGGCTTAGCTTC
>NZ_RKII01000013.1:0-87514 GCF_003755165.1 Curtobacterium sp. PhB130
TCGTCGAGGCCGCCCGCAGCACCCTCGTCATCGGCACCACCTGACCCGACACCGATCGCAGCGAAAACGACGACACAGAGCGAGGCTGCTCACAGAGATGTCACCTACTTGTCACTTGCGACAAGTAGCGCGGACACCGACTCAAGCTCACCCGATCGGTCGTCCGGTATTGGGCCAGCTGCCGAGCAGCCGTAACACGCCTCTCAAACCGATGTCGCCGGCAACCGACATAGTGCAACCATGGGATCAAAACCGAACGAGGCCGAAGCGCACGAACGCACGCAGCCGAGTCTGCAGAGCAAGCACTTGCCCTGCTGTTCCCGCACCTGATCGAACGAGAGCACCCGCGTCGGACAAGGGCAGGTGTGACCCGAAAGGGCATGCGCACCGCAATACGCGACCTGTACCAGTACGAGTTGGACTACCTGCCGGGCCGTACTCTCTTCCTGCAACCAAGGATGACCGTCGGTCGCCAGCGCGGCACGTTTGACCTCGCCCGAACCGAACCCAGCGGCCCGATCTTGACGAACACCTGGACGTTCAACGCCGCGACACTGGACCACCTCGAGCGGGACATCCAGTCCTGGAACTACCTCGTCTCGCGATTCCGCAGCGACGGTGGCGATGCCACCCTCGACGCTACGGAAACGCACCTCGCGGGTCACGAGCCCATTGAGGCTGTATACGTCAAGCCGACGGCAGAAACGAACTCGTCCTGGCGGACGGACATCTTCGAAGCGGCACTGGAAGCTTGGCGGCTCGCCGATGTTCAAGCCGTCCCGTACAACGACTACATCAACACCCACGCCTCGATCGGCGCGCACTCGTAAGGCTGCAACGCGATTCGATCCGGCGCTGCAGCTGAGTGCCACTGATCTCAGGTGACGGCTTAAGTCGTTCTAGCCGCGTCCGTACGACCGCAGCCGAAGACTGTTCGAAACGACGAGCGTTGATGACAGCGCCATCGCGGCGGCGGCAATGAGCGGATTGAGGAGTCCTGCTGCTGCGAGCGGGATGGCGGCGATGTTATACCCGAACGCCCAGACGAGTCGACGACGGCGCGGAGGTCTTCACGGACGATGATGATGTCGGCGGCCTTCATGGCGATGTCGGTACCCTGCATGACGGCGACGCCGAGGGTTGCGGTCGCGAGGGCTGCGGAGTCGTTGACGCCGTCGCCGACCATGGCGACGTGGTGTCCTGCCGCTTGCAGCTGAGCGATGCGTTCGGCTTTCTCGTCGGGGAGGACGCGGGCGATGACCTCGTCGACGCCGACCTCAGCAAAACCTAACGACACGGTATCGCGGTCCGGCCGGCAGAAATTGACGCCGACGCCCGTCATCGTTACCTCGGCGATGGACATTTCTTTGTGCGCCGGACATGTACAGGGTGATGGCGCGTTGGTGAAACGATGACCCACACCCCTGATCTCTTAGGCCTGCTCCTCGATGCCGGCGCTCGAGGCCCGTCTCCGCCGGAGGCCGCCTGACACGGTGATCGGTACGAAAAGCAGCCGAATGTTGGCAGCCTAGTTACCTTCGTACATATCGGATCAAACTTGGGTACCAGAAGTCCGACATCGTCTGCCCCTTCGTCGAGCCAACCTCGAACGTCAAGCCGTGCTCATTAGAGCGGTCACCGGTTATGGATCAGGTCATTCATTCGTCGGTGCCAGTCCGCATCGGCCCAGAGCGCTTTGTGGTGCGGCTGAGAGAAGTTGCTGGTAGCGATCCCGACCCACCCGTACTCGATGGCCCTCGGCACAGCGAACTCGGCAACGTCCCTTACATATGCCCAAGGGTCTGCGTCATCAGAGAGATCGGGGTTCCAGAACACGCTCGCCCAGCACTCCGTCGTCCAGAGCGGAAGCCCGCGATCGTCCGCCCAGTGCTTCCAACGGCGCATCAATTGGTCAAGGTCATCCATCCACCGGGCTCTGTCCGGCCAGTAGGCCTGCGCGACCGCACGTTGATGTTCGGCCAGGCGGTCCCATGCGACCGGGGAGTTGGCGAAGGACGTGTCGCGGACGAAGTCGGGGGTCGAGCTCAGCCAGAGGTGGGCCTCGGCGAGGTCGTACCCGTCCGTCGCGATGCGCATGCAGTCGTCTGCCGCTGGCAGTTCCGCGTTCCGGAGACAGTAGGAGAACAGCACGGGAAGCTCCGGGAACCGGTCCTTGACCGCACGGACAGCGGCCGCGAACGCGTCGATGCGTGCAACTTCTTCGTCGGACCACGGCTCGAGGTGTTCTCCGTGTGGTGCGCCGTCGGGCCAGATCGTCGTCTGCGGTCCGGGCGTGAACAGCGGCCACTCGTTGCAGAGATCGACGTAGTCGATCAGATTCGTGTAACCGGCTTCCTCGATCAGGGTGAGCGTTTCGATCCAGACGCGGGCGAGGTCCTCCGGCGTGCGGACCTGTTCGGAGCGCGCCGTGGCGTCCGGGGTCAGCCATGTCGACAATGCAACTCGGAGTCCTCGGGCACGCAGCCCGTCGAGGAACTCCAGCAGGGCCGTCGTCGGCTCGACCTCTACCGTCTCGTGGTTGCCCCACATGAACGTCGTGCCCTGCGGAAGTGCCGTGATGCGTTCCGTCCTGACCCCGTTCTCATCCGCGGCGACCCAGTGCGGGAATGCGTCGATCCGGACGCTGTCGTATCCGCGCTCTGCAAGCTCGTCGAGGACGCGGTCGACATCGGCGTACTCGGATTCACGGCCGTGACGGCGCAGGAGCCAGGAGAAGTCCCACATCGTCACCGAGGTGGGGCGAGTTGCAATGGTCATACCGGTTGCTCTTCCTTCGTGGGCAGGGATTGACTGGCGCTGATCCAACGTGACAAGAGGTGGTCGCGGGACCACTCGAGGTGATCGCGCATGGCTGCCGCGGCGAGGTCCGGATTGCGGGCAGCAAGCTGGTCGTAGATGCGTTGGTGGTCGACCTGCGCCTGGTCGAGCGCGTGCGGGATGGTGTTGGTCAGTCGTCGGCTGGATCGGAGCGGCTGTTCGATCGAACTCAGGATCGAGTGGGCGATCATGTTTCCCGCAGCGGCGGTGAGGATGTCGTGGAACTCGACGTCGTGCTGCAAGAAGGCTTCGGGGTTGGTCAGCTCGTCGGACATCAACGCCAGGAGCCCCGCGAGCCGGCGGAGATCGTCCGCGCCGATCGCTGTGGCAGCCTCCCGGGCCAGCTCTGGCTCGAGCATGGTCCGCACGGCCATCAACTGCTCGAAGGCTGCCGGAGTCGGATGGTTCTCGAGCATGGCCGACAGCACGAGAGGATCGAGGAGGTTCCACTCGGAGGGCGCGCTGACGACTGCACCGCGTCCCTGGCGGATGGTGATCATGCCGCGGCTCTCCACAAACTTCAGCGCTTCGCGGAGCACAGTACGGCTCACCCCGAAGCTCCGCTGCAAGGACGGCTCCGGGGGCAGCCGGTCTCCTGCTCCGAAGTCGCCGCGAGCGAGCATCCGGACGACTTCCTCGGCGACGACGTCCCCGAACCGTTGCGGGCGCTCGAGCCGACGCAGTACCGGATCTGGGGAGCCGCCGACTGCGGACGGAACTTCTTCTTCGGCGGTCACGCTGGACAACATACCCCTGACTGTGCATATCATTCAATCGTCGTATGATTCCATGACTCCAATGAGGGAGATCTGATGGACCGAGTTCCGCACACTCCTGCCGCCATGTACGGCCGGCGGAGTTTCCTCGGCCTGGCCGGCGTCGCGGCCACGGCCGTGCTGGCCGGTTGCGCCAGTGGCAGCAGGCAGCAAGCGAAGACAGCCGGGGCGCTCGACCTGGACGTCTGGACGAACGACCCGAACTACGTCTCGTACTTCACGGAGCGCGCGAAGGAGCTCACCGCGTCGCGCACGACGCCGTACAACCTGTCGATCAGCTCGCTCATCCAGTCGCCGGACCAGATCGTGACCAAGATGCTGACCTCGTACATGTCCGGCACGAAGCTGCCCGACATCGCGGGGTTCGAGATCAGTCAGTTCTCACGGTTGCAACGCGACGACATCGGCGGTGACATCGCGGTCGACCTCCGTGCGGAGATACCGGATCTCGACAGCCGGTTCTACACCTCGCGGATCGTTCCCTACAGCGTTGGTGACGCCGTCTACGGCCTAGAGTCGGACATGTGCCTCGGGGCCTACTTCTACCGCGAGGACCTCTGGAAGAAGTTCGGGCTCCCGACGGACTTTGAGACGTGGGACGACCTGGTGGAGATCGGAGCCGCCGCGCACAAGAAGCACCAGGTCTCGGTTGCGGCAGTGAGTTCGAGTGACATCGCCTGGATGGCGATGCTCATGCTGCAGCAGGGCGGACAGTTCTTCGACGATCGCGGGAAGCTCCAGGTCGACAACCCGTACACCCACACCGCACTGGAGCTGCTCCGGCGAGGTGTCGATTCCGGCGCGTTCCTCAGCCTCTCGAACTTCTACGGCGCCGCCGGCGTCGCCGCACTCAACTCTGGTCAGGTCATCGGGTACTTCATGCCCGACTGGTTCCTGCCGTTCGTACTGCAGCTGAACGCTCCGAAGCAGACCGGTCAGTGGCGAATACGCGAGTTCCCCAGGTTCCCGGAGGGCGGTCCGACCGGAGTCTGGGGCGGCACCGGTTTCGGCGTGCCGAAGGACCAGGCCGGAACGAGAGCCGCCCTCGACCTACTCAAGCAGGCGTACACCACGACCGACGGTCAGGTGCAGCGCTACCTCCAGGCCAGCTACCTCCCGACCATGAAGGACGCCTGGAAGGACGACCGGCTGTTGTCGTACGAGTCGAAGTTCCTCGGTGGCCAGCGCCCGTTCGACGTCTACGGCACGATCGTCGACCAAGCACCGACGATGACGACCAGCCCCTACTGGGACGTCATGAGTGCCCGGATGGTCATCGCACTGTCCGACGTCATGAGTGGCAACACCAAGTCAACGGACGCGGTGCGCGACGCCGCCGCGTCGATCCGATCCCAGATGGCGTGAGGCACCGACCATGACATCCGACATCTCGTCCGCACGGACGACGCGACCACGAGACACGCGACGCCGCGAGCAGGCGGCACCGTCGACCGAGCCGCGGCGTCGACAGCCGTCACACCATCGATCGGCGCAGTACCGGCGGGGGGTCCCGTACGCGTTCCTCTCCCCGTTCTTCGTCCTGTACGCCCTGTTCCTCCTGATCCCGACGTTGATCGCGCTGTGGATCAGCCTGCACACCTGGACCGGGATCGGTGCGATGCAATGGGTAGGGCTCGACAACTACGTACGGCTCTTCCGTGACACGAGTTTCCAGACCGCCGCGCTGAACACCTTCTGGTACGTCGCGGCCAGCGTCCTGATCATCGTGCCCATCTCCCTGATCATCGCGACCGCGCTCGCAGCGAAAGGCCTCCGAGCACGCGACCTGTTCCGCGTCGCGTTCTTCATCCCCTTCATACTGTCGCCGGTCGTCGTCGCACTCGTGTTCACGATCCTGTTCGACCCCAATGCGGGACTCGTCAACAGCCTGCTCAACAGCCTGTTCGGGATCGGACCCGTGAACTGGCTCGGCGATGCGTTCTGGGCGAAGGTCACCGTCATCATCCTCATGGTTTGGCGGTACACCGGGTACCTGGTGATCTACTTCCTCGCCGGCCTGCAGTCGATCCCGACCGAGCTCTACGAGGCCGCAGAGCTGGACGGTGCCGGACTGTTCGCCAAGTTCCGCAACGTGACCATCCCGATGCTCGCTCCGGTCACCGCGTTCGTCGCCATCACCTCGTTCGTGGGCGCAGCGCAGATCTTCGAAGAACCCTTCATCTTGACACAGGGCGGCCCGGGCGAATCGACGCTGAGCATCGCCTACTTCATCTACCGCGCCGCGTTCACCAGAGAGCAGCTCGGGTATGCGGCCGCTGCCAGCTTCCTGCTGTTCATCGTGCTCTTCATCTTCACGCGGTTGGCGCGACAGTTCTTCGGCATCGGACGAGAGGACCGAGCATGACCGCCACGACACCTCGACCGCCTCGGGCCGCGACGGGGCGGCTCGAACACGCGAAGAGCCGACGCATCCTGCTCAGGACGCTCCTCTACGTGGTCCTCGTGATCATCTTGGTCATCGCCGTGCTACCGATGGCCTGGGCTGTGTCTGGATCGTTCAAGGGCATCACTGAGATCTTCGCGATACCGCCGAACCTGATCCCGACGAGCCCGACACTCTCGAACTACGCCGCCTTGTTCACCGAGATCCCGCTGCCGCGGTGGTTGTGGACCAGTTTGTGGGTCGCGGTGGTCAGCACGACGATCGCTGTGGTGTTCTCCACGATGGGCGGCTACGCGTTCGCGAAGTTCCGGTTCCGCGGCGACCAGCTCCTGTTCGATGTGATGTTCTCCTCCATGATGATCCCCATCACCGTGCTGGTCATCCCCTTGTTCGTGATGATCGCGAAGGCCGGTCTCGGCAACACCTACGTCGCCCTGATCCTGCCGTGGCTGGCACCGGCGTTCGGGGTCTTCATGATGCGACAGTTCATCATCCAGGCCGTACCCGACCAGATGATCGAGGCTGCTCGCATCGATGGCGCCGGCGAGCTCCGGATCTTCTTCACCATCGTGCTCCCGGTGTTGCGGCCCGCACTCGGTGCACTGGCTGTGTGGCTGTTCCTCACGAGCTACAACAACTTCATGTGGCCGCTGATCGTGCTCGCCGACAGCAGCAAGTACACGCTGCCGCTGGGGCTGAACTCGCTGACGAGTGCCTACACTGCGAACTACGGTGTGATCCTGGCCGGTTCCGTGATCGCCGCGATACCGACAGTCGCGTTGTTCATCGGACTCAGGAAACAGCTCATCAACGGTCTCACCGTCGGAGCCGTCAAGGGATGAGGACATCATGATCGTCGCTGTCGAGACACTCCGCCCAACCGTCCAACCCAATCTGTTGTTCGTCCTGCTGCACACCGACGACGGCGAGATCGGTCTCGGCGAGGCGTTCTTCGGAGCGAGGACCGTCGAGGAGTACATCCACGAATCTGCGGCGGAGGTCCTCCTCGGAGCACTCGACCCGACCCCGGAGAGCGTGGCCCGCGCGTTGAACCCGTACACGGGGTACCAAGGCGCCGGTGCCGAGGTGAAAGGCAATGCAGCAATCGACCTTGCCCTGTGGGACCTCATCGGCAAACGCGCAGGACTGCCACTGGTCACGCTCTTCGGTGGCCCAGCCAGGTCGGACATCCCGATCTACAACACCTGCGCCGGCCCCGGGTACGTCAGCACGAGCACACGCCAAGAGCCGAGCAACTGGGGCGTTCCGACAGACCCGACCGCGAGCGCCTGGGAGGATCTCGAAGCATTCCTCACTCAGCCCGCTCGTCTCGCTAGGGAGCTGTGGGACGAAGGCATCCGTGGGATGAAGGTGTGGCCCTTCGACCGTGCCGCGGAGACGACGAACGGCACCCACATCTCCGGGCCAGCGCTGGCGGACGGCATCCGGATCATCGATGCCATCCGCGGAGAGGTCGGTCCGGAGATGAACCTCATGGTCGAGATGCACGGTCTGTGGAACCGACGTGGAGCGACGACGATCATCGGGGCGCTCGAGCCGTATGCGCCGTACTGGGTCGAGGATCCGATCCGGCCCGACGCGATCGGTTCGCTCGCCGCGCTCCGTGCCGATGTCGGTGTACCGATCGCAGCGGGCGAGACGGTCGTCGGCCGACGGGGATTTCTCCCGCTGTTGGCCTCCAACGCCATCGACGTCGTCACGGTCGACGTGCAGTGGACGGGCGGCCTGACCGAAGCTCGGAAGGTGGCGTCCCTCGCAGATGCCTACGGGATCCCGATCGCACCACACGACTGCACCGGCCCGGCAACCCTCGCCGCCTGCGCCCACCTCGCACTCTCCGCCCCGAACGGTCTGATCCAGGAGACGGTCCGGGCCTTCTTGCGCACCTGGTACGACGAGCTCGTCATCGGCGTGCCGGAGATCGTCAACGGTGTCATCGTGCCTCCCACCACGCCCGGACACGGCGTCAGTCTGCGACCGGGGATCCGGGAGGACGGGTCGGTCCAGCGACGGGTCAGCAACCGGTGACCAAGACGTTCTCGCGTCCCGACACCATGCACGCGCTGCGCTGGCACGGCGCCCGCGATGTCCGCTACGAGGAGGTTCCGGTCCCCCGAGCCGGCGCGACCGAAGTCCTGATCGCCGTCGAACGGGTCGGACTGTGCGGCAGCGACCTCGAGGAGTACCGTCACGGGCCAGTCGCGATCCCACCCGAGGCTGTTCCGCTGATCCTCGGTCACGAGGTCGTCGGCACTGTCGTGGAAAGCCCCAGCGGACTCCCCGCGCCCGGTACCCGCGTCGTTCCGGACGTGGTCGTCGGCTGCGGTCACTGCTGGTGGTGCAACCGCCACGAGGAGGGGCTGTGCCCGCAACTCCGTGTGCGCGGGCAGCAGCAGGACGGCGGCCTGGCCGAGTACATGCTGGCTGATGCAGCGACGTGCGTCACGGTTCCCGAGACGCTGGACCTCGACGTTGCAGCGTTCGCAGAACCCGTTGCGGTCGCCGTACGAGCGATCCGGAAAGCAGGGGATCTCACCGGCGCCACCGTCGCCGTGGTCGGAGGGGGCACGGTCGGCAACCTCGTCGCGCAGATCGCACTCGCCAGCACGTGCCGAGACGTCGTCACAGTCGACCCCAACGCTTCACGCCGTGACCTCGCTGCGCGGTTCGGAAGCCGGACGGCTGCCCCCGAGGACGCTGCCGCCCGGATCGGGTCGATCACCGGCGGTCGCGGCGCCGACGTCGTGTTCGAGTGCGCCGGCGCGCGAACGACGCCCACGGCCGCGGTACGCCTGTCCAGGAGAGGCGGGACGATCCTCCTCGTCGGCTTCCGCGCCGGGACACTGGAACTCCCGTGGCTTGACGTCGTCCTCCAGGAACGGCACCTCATCGGATCAGCAGCGCATCTCTGGGACGAGGACGTAGCCGCGGCCGTCGCGATGCTCGCTCGGAGCGTGGTCGATCCGACGCCGCTGCACTCGGCGACCGTCAGTCTGCGTCAGGCTGCAGACGCCTATGCCCGCCTCGACACGGAACCGGACCTCACGAAGATCCTCGTCGCACCAACCGACAGATGATGACCGATTGTCCGAGCTCCCGCTCCGGACCGATCCAGGAGAGCACCCGATGATCCTCCGCTACCGCCACCACGACCACACCCAGATCGGTTGGGCCGACGGCAACGTCGTCGTCCCGCTCGCCGACAGTCTGAGCGATCTCCTGCAGCTGCGCATCGATGACCTGCGTCGGATGATCGACAAGCGGGGCGACACCTCCGTTCCACGCACCGACGTGGAGGTGCTGGCTCCCATCGACGGACGAACTGAACTCTGGGCCGCGGGCGTGACCTACGCCACGTCCCAGAGCGCCCGCATCGACGAGAGCGAAAGCTCGGCCGACGTCTACGCAAAGGTCTACGACGCGGACCGCCCTGAGCTGTTCTTCAAATCGGTCGGCTGGCGCGTCATCGGCGACGGCGGAACGATCCGAGCGCGCGCCGACTCCGTCGTGGACGTCCCGGAGCCAGAACTCGCCGTCCTCGTCAACGCACACCGTGAGCTCGTCGGCTTCGCGGTCTGCAATGACATGAGCTCCCGAACCATCGAGGCAGCCAACCCCCTGTACCTCCCACAGGCCAAGATCTACGAAGGATCCAGTGCCCTGGGCCCAGGTGTCGTACCCGTGTGGGAGATCGCCGACCCGTACGAACTCGAACTCCGTCTCACCATCGTCCGCGACGGCAAAACCGCATGGGCAGGCTCCGCCGTCGTCGCGCAACTGCACCGGCGTATCCACGACCTCGTCGACTGGCTCCACCGTGAACTGCGGTTCCCCGACGGAGTGTGGCTCTCCACCGGCACCTGCCTCGTACCGGAGCTCCCGTTCTCCGTCGCCGATGGCGACGAGATCATCATCGACATCCCGACTGTCGGCACGCTCACCAACCTCGTCCAGCGCGTCCCGCCGGCGCCTGCACCGATGGCGGGATGACCGCCGCAAGTGATCGTTCGTCCTCAGAACCCACTGAAGGAAGCCATGACCCCAGAACTCGATTCGATCCTCACTGATGCAGCTAACGCCAGCACCAGCGTTGCCGGGAGCACTCCGTCCGAACGGGCGACCTGGCTGCGTGTCATCGCCGACGGGCTCGACGCGGCGGTGGGCGAGCTCGTGGATCTCGCCACGCGGGAGACCCACCTGGAGATCGGGCGTCTTGAGGGCGAGGTGGCACGCACGAGTTTCCAACTGCGCTTCACCGCCGATGCAGTCGTGGAGGGTTCCTGGCTCGAAGTGACCATCGACCACGCTGATGCGGCCTGGCCAGTTGCACCACGACCGGATCTCCGACGCATGCTCCAGCCCGTCGGGCCGGTGCTCGTCGTCGCTGCCAGCAACTTCCCGTTCGCGTTCAGTGTCGCCGGCGGGGACACCGCCACCGCGCTCGGGGCCGGCTGCCCCGTCATCGTGAAGGCGCACCCCGGCCACCCGCTGCTCTCACGCCGGACGGCGCAAATCGTCACCGACGCTCTGCGCAGAGCTGGCGCACCCGAAGGCACATTCGCGATCATCGAAGGAGAAGACGAGGCACGGGAAGCGCTCGCTGACACGCGTGTCAAGGCTGGCAGCTTCACCGGCTCCGTGCGCGGCGGCCGGGCCCTCCTCGACATCGCTTCGGCACGGCCCGACCCGATCCCCTTCTACGGCGAACTCGGCAGCGTCAACCCGGTCCTCGTCCTGCCGTCTGCCCTCGCGAACCGGAGGCGCGCCGTCCTCGAGGGCTTCGTCAACTCCTTCACCCTCAGCGCAGGACAGTTCTGTACCAAACCCGGGGTCATCTTCGTACCTCGTGCATCTGGTGTTCAAGAAGAACTCACTGATCTCGTCGCTGCCGTGTCCGGTTCCCAGTTGCTGAACCCACACATAATGGACGGGTTCAACGACCGCATCCAGGCCATGCAAGAAGATTGGTCTCAGGTGCAGCGCGGAGCGAGTTCGGACAGCAGCGCATCGCCGTCACTGTTCGAAGCCTCCATGCAACAGGCCCGCTCGGCGCCAGACGCGCTCTTCGCGGAGACGTTCGGGCCTGCCGCTGTCCTGATCCAGTACGACGACCCGGCGGAGCTCGTCGAGGTCATCGCCACCCTTCCAGGCCAGTTGACCGCTACCGTCCACAGCGACGACAACGACCCCGCCGCGCAGCCGATCATCCACGCGCTGATCGAACATGCCGGACGAATCGTGTGGAACGGCTGGCCCACTGGAGTGTCCGTGACGTGGGCCATGCATCACGGCGGTACCTGGCCGTCGACGACTGCCTCCCTCCACACCTCCGTCGGTCCGACCGCGATCCGCCGGTTCGTACGCCCAATTGCTGTGCAGGGGCTTCCCGCGAAGCTCCTGCCACCGGCAGTTCGGGATGACAACCCTTGGAACGTATGGCGTCGCGTCAATGGTGTCCCCACCGGTCCGGTGACCGAGCGAACGAGCTGAACCGATGCGAACCGAGCAGCTGACTGCAGCGGTCACACACCACGCTGAGGGTCCCGCCTGGGCGCCGGAATGGGCAGGCCCACGCTGGGTAGACATGCTCGCCGGCGACGTCTGCGAGCTCCGACCCGATGGTGGGGTCCGCCGGCGCAACGTCGGCACAATCGCGGCAATGATCAGGCCGAGAAGTGATGGCGGCTTCGTCGTGGCGACCGAACGCGGTCTCATCCTGGCTGAGGATGACGATCTCGATGCCCGATTCAATACATTGCCCGACATCGTCACCAGCAGCGCAGTCCGGATGAATGAGGGCGGCTGCGACCCAGCGGGGAATCTCTATGTCGGCACGATGGCTCACGACAGTTCCCCGGCTCGTGGCACCTTATACCGGATCGACAGGGCGCACTCCCCCACCGTCGCGGAATCAGGGGTCACGATATCGAATGGCATCGACTGGTCGCCCGACGGCAGGTCGTGCTACTACGTCGATTCCCCTACGCAGCGGATCGACCAGTACGACTGGTCGCCCAGCGGGCTCAGCAACCGGCGTCCCCTCGCCGACGTCGCCGGTGCCGGAGCGCCCGATGGCCTGACCGTCGACGCAGACGGCAACATCTGGGTCGCGATCTTCGGAGGCAGTGAAGTCCGGTGCTACTCGCCGACCGGTCGCCTCGAACAAATCGTCGGCCTTCCGGTCAGTCAAGTCACGGCCGTCGCGTTCGTCGGCGAACAGCTAGATACGCTTATTATCACCACGTCTCGACACGGTCTCGTCGACCCAGAACCGCAAGCCGGAGCGATCTTCACGTGCCACCCCGGCGTACTAGGCCAACCAACGCGGCCATATACCGGATAAGGTAAAGCAGGCTCGATATGCCCATTCATAGCCAATGCAAACCAAAGCATTCGATCTCTCGGTTTGACTAGCAGTGGCGACGATTTCGCTACCTTTGTTGTGAAACCATTCCGAGTGGGCGCAATGAAAAAATGTCTAGATAACCAACCACCGGGCAACCCAAATGATATACTACTAAGCCAGGTGGCTCACTATCGAGACGTTTGATCACCCCTCGTTGGCCGGAAATACGGGTCAGCTTAGGGAGACACATCGATTGAGGCCCTTGCAAGACATGAGGCCGTCGAAGCCTTCGCGATTGACGCCGTTCCTGAACGCAAGAGCGCAAGAAGCACATCAGCCGCCAATTGGCCGATTTTCTGAATGTCGTAAATCATCACAGCAAGATTTGGATTCGATAGCTGGCAAGCTACCGAGTCACCCCAGGCCAAGATGGATAAAACCTTGGGTATCTGCAATCCGAGGATCTGCGCCGCAGCAACCCCGCCAAGCGCCATCAGATCGTTATCATAAATGATAGCAGTGGGTGAATGGGGCAGTGCCAGTATGCTCCGGGTCGCGTCAGCCCCACCTACTTCCGTGTAGTCGGAAATTATATGGACTGCATCAATATGAAGGGCTTTTGCCCGCGATCGGAAAGCATTCAATCGAATCTGAACGTGAGCGTGCCGCTGAGGCCCCGAAACGAAACCGACGCACCGGTGGCTAAGCTCGAACATCCGGTCGACAGCATCCCGCATCGCTTCGGCATCGTCAGTCCAAACTGCCGCAAATGGACCAGCCGTGGCCGGGTCTCCAATCACGACAGTGGGAATACCGAGCGCGGCGAGAAGGGCAACGCGGTCATCGTCGTAAGCGAGATCTGTGAGGAGTACCGCGCTCACCATGCCACCACGCGCCCAGCGCTCGTACGTTGCGCGCTCGTCGGCTTCGCGTGCGACCACCTGCAGGACAACGGTTATTCCCGAGAAACTGAGCACACCCTCCAGTCCAGCAAGGAACTCCTCATAGAACAACTCTGATGCTGATTGCAGGCTTGGGCCGACGAGAACGAGACCGACCGGCGGAGAAACTTGCTGAGAAGCCTTCACAAGTCAGCGTCTGGATTCGAAGTTGGCCCAAAGCGCTTCCCACGAAACGACCGGTATGTCTCGCCGCCCCAGCGCATCCCCTACCTTGCGATACATCACCGCACCGTCGCGGGTGTGCGTGAGGCTGGTGTCAAGACGACCCAGGTCGACAGAATGCCCTCTCGACGCGAGGTGTGATTGCACGAGCGACAGCGTCGCAGAAGACGAGTCGATGTCCATGGTGCGGGTGGGACGGCTCTGTTGGTCGTTTCCGTCATACGCCGCTGCTTCCGTTGCGGAGCTGCGCGGCCCGGATCCGGGATACGTCGAGTTTCTCGGAACGGTCGAACCGGTAGATGCCGTTCTGCTCCTGGAACACGTCCGTCAACTGCGTGTAGCAGTAGCCGAACATGCGGGCATCGTCGAGGAGCACGCCGACCAGGCCGGCGAAGCGCTGCTGGAGGACTTCCTCGGAACCCGGCAGGGCGCCGTAGCCCCAGGAGCGCTCGCGGTCGACGTCGGTCTCCGGCGCAGACGCCGACTCAGCCGCTGCCTCCGGGTTCCACCAGATCCCGCCGAACTCGGAGCAGAAGTACGGCTGGCCCGCGTACGGGACGGAGATCGGCCGGCCGTCGTCGTTGACGTTCGTGTACGCCCGCCCCTGGTCGAGACCCTCCATCTGACGAGCGAACTCGACCGGATCTTGCTCGTAGTTGTGCGAGTCGTACACATCGGACCCAGGAACGCGGTGGGAGTACCCGGACGCGTCCACGACGGGTCGCGTCCGGTCGGCCAGTTTCGTCGCGTTGTACATGGCCAGGGTCACGTCGTCGAGCTGGCGGATGTGGTCGGTGATGACCTGCTGCGACTCGTTGAGCGGGCACCATCCGACGATCGCGGGGTGGTTGTAGTCGCGCTCGAGCGCCTCCAGCCACTGGGCCACGAAGGAGGCGGTCGGCTGCTGCGAGTCGTCCGGGTCTCCGTACCCTCCGGACCCCCAGTCCCCGAACTCCCCCCAGACGAGGTAACCGAGACGGTCCGCGTGGAACAGGAACCGCTCTTCGAAGACCTTCTGGTGCAGCCGCGCACCGTTGAACCCCGCTGCCAGACCGAGCTCGATGTCCCTGATCAACGACTCGTCGTCAGGCGATGTCATCAGCGAATCCGGGTAGTACCCCTGGTCCAGGACGAGCCGCTGGAACACCGGCTCTCCGTTCAGCAGCAGACGTTGTCCGTCGATCGCGATCGAGCGGACGCCGGCGTAGGAGCGGACGGAGTCGAGAACGGTGCCGGCTCCGTCGAGCAGTTCCAGGACGACGTCGTAGAGGTGGGGGTCGTCGGGCGACCACAGGCGCAGCCGAGCCGGAGGTATGACGAGCCGCGCTGCTGGTACGAGGTCGAGGTGCGCCGCCACCTCCTGCGAGACGACCGTGCCCTCCGCGTCGCTGATGACGACCCGCACGGTGTCGTCCGGCCGGTTGGCGCTGAGGGGGACTTCGACGGTCAGGCTGCCGTCGGACAACGACGGTGTGATCCGCGGGACGAGGATGCGGACGTCGGGGACGGCTTCGAGCCAGACGGTCTGCCAGATGCCGGTCGTGCGCGTGTAGTTGCAGGAGGCGTTCCCGAACGGGACGGACTGCTTGCCGCGCGCCTGCGGACCGCTTCGAGGGTCCCGAGCCCTGACGACGATGGTCGCCTGTTCACCCGGCTGCGCCACCGCGTGGAGATCGGCGGTGAACGAGGTGAAGCCACCCCGGTGTCGAACGACCTCGGTGTCGTTCACCCACACGGTGCAGTCGTGGTCCACTGCACCGAAGTGGAGGAGTGCGCGCTTGCCCCTCCACTCCGCAGGGATCGTGACCGTTCGGCGGTACCAGACCGCGTGCATGAAGTCGACGTTCTCCACGCCGCTCAACTTCGACTCGGGAGCGAACGGGACGAGTACCTCGCCGGACAGCTCCCGATCTCGGAGTCCTCGCTCGAGGCCGGAGTCACCCGGGTCCACTTCGAACCCCCACACGCCGTTGAGGTTCACCCAGTCGTCCCGCACGAGCTGTGGGCGCGGATGTTCCGGCTTCGGGATGGCGGGGATCTTCAAAGACATACAAATTCTCCGTCGAAGGAATTAGCGTCGCGCGTCGGCGGTCGCACGGGTGCGCTCGACGATCGCGTCGAGGTCCTCCGGGTGCGCTGCCGCTCCGCGGAAGCCCTCGATGGTCAGCCCGCTGACGTCGATCGCCTCGACGGCGTGCGCGAAGTTCTCCGGACGACTCCCCCACACGACCTCGCAGTTCCGCAGCGTGACGTCGGTGGCGGTGTCGATGTGGAACCCGCTCGTCGGGTGCTGGTAGATCTCCTGCCCGCGGTCGTACGGGCGCCGGTCGTACTCGCCGCCGGGCCAGTGCGACCACCGGTCGAGTTCGACCCGGACGCCGTCAAGCACGACCCCCTCGATGAGGCCGACCGACTCGGCGGCGACGTACACGCCGTTCTCGGAGCGCGCGAGGATGTTCCGGAAGCGCACGTTCCGCATGCGTCCGACCTCATTGTGCCACGGGAAGGCGCTGACGTAGATCGGCTCGCCGTGTCCCCACCAGGCATCGTCGAAGTGGCGCGTCTCGACCACGCAGCCGGAGAACAGGATGTTCTCGAAGTCGCCGCGCTGCCCGAGGTTCACGGCGAGGCCGCGGTGCGACGAGCGGATCACGCAGTTCGACACGACCACGTTGCGGATCGGCTCCACGGCGTCCACCCCGACGACGATCGCGCTCGAGGTCGAACGGATCGTGCAGTTCGTGATGACGATGTCCTCGGTGGGTCCGAGGTCCGGGAACTCCTCGCACGTCTTCAGCGAGATGCCGTCGTCACCGCTCGAAATCTCGCAGTCGCTGATCCGCACCTGACGGCAGCGGTCGATGTCGATGCCGTCGGCGTTCGGGTACTTGAGGTCGGTGTCCACGCGGATCCCGGTGATGAGCGCACGGTCCACGCCGGTGAGCCGGATGCACCAGAGCCCGGCGTCGGTGAACGTGGTGTCGCGGAGCGTGACGTCCTCGCAGCGGATGAGGAACACCGTGAACGGCCTGGCGTTCGGGCACTCGTAGATGTACCCGGTGTCGCCGGTGATGAAGTGCCGGCCACCACCCCGTACTGTGCCGCTCCCCGTGATCGCGATGTCCCGGGCGTCCCGCGCGCCGATCAGGATGAACGCGTCGTCCGTGCCGTCGCGGAGCTCACCGCCGGAGAGCGCCGACACCGTGAAGCGCTCGGTGTAGTCGGCGGGGTCCGCACTGCCGTCGAGCACGGATCCGCGCTCGAGGTGCAGCTCGACGTGGTCCTTCAGCATGATCGAGCCGGTGAGGAACACGCCGTCGCTCGGCACGAGCACGCGGCCACCGCCCGCGGCGGAGCACGCGTCGATCGCCGCCTGGATCGCCGGAGCGTCGTTCGTGACGCCGTCACCGACGGCACCGTGGTCCCGGATGGAGACGGTGGTCATGCGCTGATCCCCTCGAGGTCGGTCACGGCGACGGAGATGTCGTCCGGGTGTGCGAGCACGTTGGCGGCCTGCAGGACGGGGTGACGGAGGAAGGCCGTCGGATCGGGTGCCCCGGAGGTCCGGACCGTGAACCGGTGGGTCTCCCCCGGGAACAGCGTGACCAGCTGGTCGTCGACGACCGCGTCCGCTGCGACGCGGTCGGCGGCGAGGACGAGGTCCTTCGTGAACGCGTCTGCGCGCACGTCGACGACGACCCCGTCCCGGGTCGCCGTCGCGGATGCTGCGATCGTGAGCGGCGGGAGCGCGAGGTGCCGGTCCTCCGACGCGTACCAGACGGCGCGCCGCGCCGATCCGGCCGTCGCGACGAGCACCTCTGACGACGCGTCCTGGACCGTCGCGACGTAGGACGGGAGGATCATCGTGAATGAGCCACGGGCATCCAGGTCCACGGTGACCACCGCCCGACCCTGCTCGGTGCCGTCCAATGTGGTGCGCACGACCGTGACCGACTCCGCCCAGCGGGTCGCGGTGTCGTTGTGCGCGACGAGCGCGAGCCCCTCCGGACGCGGCTGGAAGGTCAGCAGACGCGGAGCGTTCACCGCGCGCAGCGCGTACCAGACCGGCTTCCGACGGCGGTCGCCGTCGACAATCGCCCAGCTCGTGACGGGCCAGCAGTCGTTCAACTGCCAGATCACGCTACCCGTCGTGCGCGGCCAGTAGGACCGGAAGTGTTCGACCCCGAAGGTGATGGCGCGCGCCTGCGTGAGCTGTGTCGCGAAGTGCCAGTCGTCGAAGGACGTGGATGCGGCCACGTGCGGTGCCATCCCGCGTTCAAGCTTCCCGTTGCCGTCCTCCGCCTTCTGGTGGGCGAGGAAGCCGGGGGCGTCCGCGCGCAGCGGCTCGTCGTGCACCGCGCGGGTGAGGGTCGCCCAGTTCGGCGGTCCCTGATACCCGAACTCGGCGACGAACCGGGGGATGTCGTTGCGGTACGCCGAGTAGTCCTCGCGGTTCCACACCTCCCAGCTGTGGACGCTGCCGTCGGACGGTTCGCGCGGGTGCTCGTAGTCGTTCGGCGAGAAGGGGCTCGACGGCAGGTAGGACCTGGTCGGGTCCACTTCGCGGACAATCCGGGGCAGCAGCTCGTCGTAGTACCCTCGACCCCAGTCCACGCCCTCGCCGAGCGCGTCACGCCACCCCCACTCGTAGTAGCCCTCGACGTTCTCGTTGCTGCCGTTCCAGAACACCAGCGACGCGTGCGCGGCAAGTCGACCGACGTGCTCCCGGGCCTCGGCCTCGACCTCGTCGCGGAGCTCGTCCGCCTCGGAGTACGCGGCGCACGCGAACAGGAAGTCCTGCCAGACCATCAGCCCCTCGCGGCTGCATGCCTCGTACAAGGCGTCGTCCTCGTACAGGCCACCGCCCCAGATCCGGAGCAGGTTGAAGCCACCGTCGACGGCGTCGCGGACCCCGGCCTCGTAGTCCTGAGCGGTCACCCGCGACGGAAAGCAGTCGTCCGGGATCCAGTTCGCGCCCTTGACCCAGACGGGTGTCCCGTTCACGACGAAGACGAAGCTCGTGCCGAACTCGTCACGGTCGTTCCGGACCTCGACCGTACGGAACCCGACGGAACGCGACCAGGCGTCGATCGGCTCGCCGTCAGCGAGGAGGTCGACCTCGAGCCGGTACCGCGGCTGGTCACCGTACCCGCGCGGCCACCAGAGCGCAGCGTCCGGCACGATGAGCACCCCGGTCACGTCGTCACCGGGCGCGTCCACGCTCACCTCGTCCCGGCTGGCTCCGTCCGGACCGACGATCCGGACGCGGACGGCGACCGGGGCGTCGGTGGCGTGTTCCAGGTGCACCCGGGCCTCTACCGTGCCGACGCCGTCGGCGCCGACCGTGACGAGCGGTACGACCTGGTCGATGCGCGCGGTCGACCACGCGTGGACCGAGATGGGCTTCCAGATGCCCGCGGTCACGAGGACGGGTCCCCAGTCCCAGCCGAAGTTGCAGGCCATCTTCCGGATGGCGTTGTACGGCAGAGCGTTGCCGACGAACGGCCGGGCACCGATCCGCTCCTCGGCGCCGCGCGCCCAGCGGAGCGCCGACGTGAAGTCGACCGTGAGCTCGTGGTCGCCGTCGGGGTGCTGGTCAAGCGCTTCCCGGAGGTCGAAGCGGTGGGTCCGGTGCTGGTTGCGGGTCTCGCCGATCACCACGCCGTCGACGCGGATCCGCGCGATGGTGTCGAGCCCCTCCGCAACGAGGTCGATGCGGTCGTGCTGCCCCTCTGGGACGCTGAACCGGGTCGCGTAGGCGAAGTCCGACTCGCCGATCCACGAGAGCTCGCGCTCGTTCTCGTCCAGGTACGGGTCTGGGATGAGACCGGCGGCGAAGAGATCGGTGTGGATCGTGCCTGGGACGGTCGCGGGGACCTCGGGCGGGAGGGTCGTCGGTACCGGGCCGCCCGTAGGGCGGAGCGTCCAGCTTCCCGTCAGCGCGAGCTTGTTCATCTGATGCTCTTCTCTTGTGCCTTGTCGTGCGTCAGTCGGTATGTGATCACGCGTCGCCACGTCCCACGACCGTCCTGATCCACTCCGCTGCCAGCAATGCGTGTCCGAGCGGGGTGGGATGCACCCCGTCCTCCAGCAGGTCTTTGGGGTCGCGTTCGGTCGCCCATCGTGCGAACGATGCATGCGCCGGCACGAGGAGAGCGCCGTGCGCGTCGGCAAGTTCATGTACGACGGCGATTCGTGCAGCGATGTCGTCCGACCAATCCGGGGTGACTACGCCGATCGGCAGCGTGAACGGCTCGATCAGGACGATCTCTCTGACTCCCCCTTCGCGGGCGCGGGCGATGAGGTCGTGCAGCGTGTCCCGGAATGTCTCGGCCGTCGTGATGTCGCCTGCGTCGAAGCGACGCCAGGTGTCGTTGACGCCGATGAGGAGCGACAGGACAGTCGGTTGGAGGGCGAGGCAATCCTCCTCCCAGCGTTCCCGGAGATCGACAGCGCGATTGCCCCCGATGCCCCTGTTCCGAACGTCCATGCCGGCGAACGTCGGGTCATCAGCGAGCTCCTCGGCGACCAGGGCTGGGTACCCGCTCCCGAGGCTGGTCGGGTCGTCACGGTCTCGTCCGCTGTCGGTGATCGAATCACCGATGAAGAGCAGTCGGTCGCCTGGGTGTAACACACAGGTCATGACGCAGCGTCATCTCCATCCGACCGCCAGCTCATGGCCGGCCGGTTCAACACCCGCCCGTCGGCGAACAGATCGCGCACGTCATGACGATCGTTCCCCGTGGTGAGGAAGTCGGTCCACGTCATGAACCACGTCCACTGCGGCTGCTCAGCGAGGACGGCAGGCGATGGCATCGTGCCCACTTCACCGAGCGCGACCGGTCGCCCGTCCGCGAGAGCAACCAATCCGTCGTGGTGGTCCTGCCGGAAGTCGTTCGCGTAGATGTCGACTGCGAGGACGTCAACGACGTCATGCCCGGGGTAACAGTCTCCGTAGGGCAGGATCTTCTCGTTCGGTGTACTGCCGTTCCAGACCCAGACGAGGTTGTCGAGGTGGTGCACCTGGACGAATCGCTCGTACATCATCCGGTACAGCGCCGCGTACCCGTCCTGCCCCGCACGACCACACCACCAGAACCAGTCGCCGTTCATCTCATGGTACGGCCGCCAGAGCACGGGGACATGCGCGTCGCGGAGCTCCGCGAGATGGCCAGCGATCACGTCCACCTGGCGTTCCCAGCGGGTGTGTACCTCGGTTCCTTCGGTCAAGAGGTCTCGCCAAGCCGACGCTTCGAGCGGTCCCCGACAGACACTCCCCTCGAACGTCACCGGCTCTTCTTCGGTGGGACGGACGGCGTGCCACATCAGCGTGATGACTGCACCAGCAGCGTACTGCGCCTTTGCCTCGCTGACGATGGCGGGCCGGAAGTCGATCCCGTCCATGTCGCCGTTAGCGGCGAAGCCGAAGTCCTGACCCCAGACGGCGGGCGCACGTCCGGTGATCTCCTCGGCCTCGTGACTGTACTTCGAGATCTCTCGGGGTGTGTTGTGTTGTCCGCTCATCGTTCGTCGCCCTGCCAGGGTGTACAAGAAGGCGAGCAATTGCCGTGCCTCCGTCGAGGCGCTCGGATTGACGGGCTCACGAGTGGTCGAGGGGTGGTTGTTCATCGAGATGGGAGTTCCTTTCGGGACGTGGTGCTGCTTCACAGCGACTGCAGTTCAGGGTTGTCTGGGACTCGTGCCGAGTCCTCTGCGCCGTTCGGCTTCTCGAACGAACCGTTCACTGCGGGCCGGCTCAGGAGCTGCAGCAGCAAGTGCCTTTGTGAA
Organism: Curtobacterium sp. PhB130; assembly: GCF_003755165.1. NCBI lineage: Bacteria > Bacillati > Actinomycetota > Actinomycetes > Micrococcales > Microbacteriaceae > Curtobacterium > Curtobacterium sp. PhB130. The sequence continues at coordinate 21,298 of NZ_RKII01000013.1, forward strand.
AGCGGCCTGCGGGCGGAGGATGACGTCATCGGCCGCGCCACGCTCCACGACCTTCCCCTGGTACATCACGAGGATCTCGTCCGAGAAGTGCCGCGCGGTTGCGAGGTCGTGCGTGATGTAGAGCACCGCGAGGTTCTCCTCGCGCTGGAGTCGCGCCAACAGGTTCAGGATGCCGAGTCGGACGGAGACGTCGAGCATTGAAACGGGCTCGTCCGCGATCAGGACTGACGGCGAGGGCGCAAGCGCTCGTGCAATCGCGACACGCTGACGCTGCCCCCCTGACAGCTCGTGCGGTTTCCGATCGATGAAGTCCGACGCAGGCGACAGGTTCACTCGTTCAAGGAGTTGCAGCACCTGGTCGCGCACAGAGCGCCGATCCTTCGCGACCCCGTGCAGTACGAGCGGCCGGGCCAGATGGTGCGCGATGGTGTGGAACGGGTTGAGCGAGGCGAACGGATCCTGGAACACCATCTGGACTTCGTCGCGGTACGCAGCGAGCCTGCGGCCGCGTCCCCCGATCGCTTCGCCGTCAAGCAGCAGGGCACCGCTCGTGGGCCGCTCAAGCTGAGCGATGATCCGAGCAACAGTAGACTTTCCACTCCCCGACTGACCGACAAGGGCCACGGTGCGGCCGGGCTCGAGCTCGAACGACACGTCGTCCACCGCCTGCAGGCGCGTGACTCGGAGCCCGTGACGAAGGTTGAACGTCTTGTTGAGAGACCGTACGGACAGGGTCGTCATCGTCCTCCTCCTTCGTTGGCGTCGATCCCGCTTCGGATGAAGTCACCGCGATCACCGGTGAGACTCGGGAACGAACCGAGTAACCGGCGCGTATAGGGATGCTGCGCATCGAAGAAGACGTCCTCCGCTGACGCCTTCTCCACGATCTCACCGTCCTTCATGATCGCGATCGTGTCGCTCACCTCGAGCAGTAGCGGCAGGTCATGTGTGATGAAGACGACGGCAAACCCGAACTGCTCTCGTAGCCGCATGATCTCGGTGAGGATGTCGCGCTGCACCACGACGTCAAGCGCTGTCGTCGGCTCATCCATGATCATGAGCTGCGGCTGCAAGGCAAGCGCCATCGCGATCATCACCCGCTGACGCATCCCGCCGGAAAGTTCATGAGGGAAGCTCCCCAGCCGTCCTTCGTCCACGCCGACGAGTTGCAGCAGTTCGCGTGAACGCTCTTCTCGCTCGGGCTTGGTCAAGTCCGGCCGGTGTGTGGTGAACACGTCCGCGAGTTGCGCCGCGACGTTCGTGACGGGGTTCAGGGAGTTCATGGCACCCTGGAAGACCATCGACACCTTGCTCCAGCGATAACTCCGCAGGGCACGACCCTGCAGACGGAGGACGTCGATGTCCTCACCGGACTCTTCGTGGAACACGACCTCACCCGCGATGATGGCGGCGGGCGGTCGAAGCAGCTGGTTGAGTCCGTACGCAAGAGTGGACTTGCCACACCCGCTCTCACCAGCAAGTCCAAGGATCTCCCCGCGCGCGAGCTCGAGGTCCACGGAACGGACGGCATGGGTGGTCCGCGGACCCTCGTAGTCGATGCTCAATCCGCGTACCGAGAGGAGCGAGGGGTTGTCTGGAGACATCACGCGGTGATCTCCTCGGTCTTGACGACGGGAGACGTCCGCTGCGACCGGAGCTTGGGGTTGATCACTTCGTCGAGGCTGAAGTTGATCAGCGCGAACCCACACCCGAACACAGCGATCAAGAGGCCCGGCGGCACGAACCACCACCATCCACCCAGGAGTAGCGCTTGCCCGCTCTGCGAGTTGGCCAACATCGTTCCCCAGGTGATCGAGTCCGACGCTCCGATGCCGATGAACGACAGGCCTGCCTCGCCGAGGATCGCCCCGACGATTGCGAACACGAAACCGCTGGACATGACCGGTAGCAGATTGGGCAGGATCTCAACGAAGATCACGCGCCACGCTCGTTCGCCGGAGACCCGCGCTGCGAGGACGTAGTCGCGACCGCGGATCGAGAGTGTCTGGGCCCGGAGCACCCGTGCGCCGGCAGCCCAACCCGTAAATGCAAGGACCGCTGCCACGAGCAAGATCCCGCGCTGCGGGACGTAGCTGCCGATGACGATCATCAGTGGAAGGCCCGGGATGATGAGCATGACGTTGCTGATCAAGGAGAACGTCTCATCGAGCAAACCGCCCGCGTACGCGCCGAATATGCCGAAGACGGCGGTCAGTGCGGTCACCATCACAGCCACCAGGACACCGATGAGCAGTGACCCACGTGCGCCGTAGGCGAGCTGAGCAAGCACATCCTGACCTGTCTGGGTCGTTCCGAGGAGGTGCTGAGAGCTGGGCGCCGTCATACCGATATCCGACACCGCTCGCGGATTCTGTACGAGCAGCGGACCGATGAGTGCGAACAGGACGATCGCGATGACGATCACGGAACCGACGACGAACTTCCCGCTGAGCAAGCGGCGCAGACCGCGCTTCTCCCCCAGGTCTGATTCCGCCACGGAGGTGGCGCCTGCATTGATGAGCAATTCACTCATGGCTTTTCCTTTAGCTCAGGCACGGGCGCGGGTCCGGGGATCGATGATCCCGTACAAGATGTCGACGATGAGGTTCGCCGCAAGAACGGCAATGGTGATGATCAGGAAAAGCCCCTGCATGAGCGAGTAGTCGTTGTTCCCAACGGCGTCGAGCATGCGGTTCCCGATACCGGGGTAGGAGAAAACCTGCTCGGTCACGATCGATCCCGCCACGACGAATCCGAGCGAGATGGCGAACCCGGCCACCGACGGCAGCACTGCGTTTCGCGCGGCGTAGGTGATCATGACCCTCATGGGGTGCAGCCCCTTCGCCTCCGCTGTGACGACGTAGTCCTCCGACAGTGTCGAAACCATCATGTTGCGCATCCCGAGCAACCAACCCCCGATCGAGGAGAGCACGATGGTGAGCGCTGGAAGGGTCCCGAAGACGATCGCACTCGAGATGAACGACCACGAGAACCCGGGAACCACCGTGTTCACGTCGTACCCACCGTTGATCGGGAACCAGCCCAGAGCCAACGAAAAGACATAGACGAGAACCAGCGCCAGCCAGAAGTACGGAATGGACTGCATCAGGGTCGTGGCGGGGATGATCGAATCGACCCAGGTCCCTCGTTTCCAACCTGCGAAGGTCCCGAGAGCGATCCCGATGGCGAAGGTGATACAGGTGGAGAGCCCCACCAGGACCAGCGTCCACGGTATTGCCTGGGCGATGATGTCCACTACCGGTGTCGGATAGTAGGTCACGGAGATCCCAAGGTTCCCGTGTGCGAGCTGGCCGAGGTAGTCGCCGTACTGCTGCCACAAGCTCTCATGGGAATTCGAGCCGAACAACGCCTGCAGGGCTTTCCGCGTCCCGGGGGCGACCGGTCCCTGCCTGGACAGCTTTGCCAGGAGCGCATCGACCGGGTTCCCCGGAAGGAGACGCGGGATGGCGAAGTTGAGCGTGATCGCAGCCCAGAAGGCGACAAGGTAGAAACCGAGTTTCCGAAGTATCTGCATACTTGACCTAATTCTCTGTCCTGATTGCTCCTGTCACTTGACCTCGAGGTGGGTCAGGACTATCTCGTTATCGGGGAACGCACCGGGCGAAGCCTGCGCGTAGAGATCCTCGGTCGTGGGGAATCCGGTGACCTGCTTCGTGCTCCACTCAGCACCGCTCGTGTTGTTGATGATGGGGATGTACGGCATGGCTGGCACGATCTGACGCTGAATCTTCTTGTATGCCTCAGCCTTCACGGCCGAGCTCTCACTGCTGGCTGCCACCTTGAGCTGCGCGTCCACGATCGGATCCGAGAACCGCGATACGTTCCCGTAGGGGTTACCCGATTGACCAACGGGCTTTGTGTTGATGGTCGAGAACGCGTTCTGGTAGACGTAGTACGGGTCCGGGGCGGGGCCTTGGAAGAGGCCGGTGATGGTCATCTGGAACTGCCCTAGGCCCTGCTGGTTCAGCATCTCGTTCAATGCGATCTGCTGCGTGTTGATCTCGATGCCGGCGGACTTCAGTTGTTCCGTGATCGCGCTCAGCGCAGCGATGTAGTCCGTGTAACCACTCGTTACCGTGACGTTGATCGCGAGCTTCTTCCCGTCCTTTTCGTAGACACCGTCGGACCCCTTCGTGTAGCCAGCTCCCTCGAGGATGGACTGCGCTTTCGCGACGTTGGGGGTCATCGGTGCCGCTGCGGCGTACTCGGAAGCGATGAACTGCTTGTCGCGTCCGAGCAACGCGAACGTCGGAGAGATCGCCGTTGCGTTGTCGTAGTAGGCAAGCTTGTCAACCTGGCCGCGATTCAGCGCGTAGTAGATGGCCTGGCGGACTGCGGGGTCGGTCTGCGGACCGGTGCACCCAAGTTCTGCGTTGGAACATGCGGCGAGCGCTACCTGCTGGCTCCCGTAGAGCGTGTATCCCAACGGTGAACGGTTCTTGAGTACCTTCTTGATGTCCGGGATGAAGATACCGGCCCAGTCGAGCTGGCCGGCGAGAAATCTATCGGTAGCCGCCTGGTTGCCGGAAAGCGAGAGAACGCGGATCCCGCCGACACGCACCTTCGACGCGTTCCAGTAATCGGGGTTCTTCTTGAGGAGGTACGACTGGGAGGTGAAGGACGAGAGCGTCATGGGGCCGGTACCGACCGGCGCCTTGTTCACGAACTTGGTCGGGTCTGCGACCTTCTTCCAGACGTGCTCGGGCACGATCGCCGTCTGACCCAGGACGGTGGCTCCGTCCGCGAACGAGGGCCGATCGAACGTGAGCGTCACATGCGTGGTGTCCGATGCCTTCGCTTCTGGCGCGTTGCCAGTCGTGTTGAAAGCTGGTGTGTCGTGCTTCAGGTTGAAGGTGTACGCAACGTCTGCCGCGGTGAATGGCTTGCCATCACTCCATTTGACCCCGTCGCGAATGGTGACGGAGAGCTGCGTCCCTGCTTTGTTCCAGTCGTACTTCGTACCGAGTAACGGCATGGCCGGGTTATTCAGCGGTTTGAGTTCGTTGATGAAGAACAGCGGTTCGTAGAGCATGCCCGCGGTCTCGCCGAGCACGGTCGGACTGAATGGGTTGAAATTCTCGACGAACGTCCCACTTCCTCCCAGGTAGGTCGTCAACGTCGGACCGCCGACGGCGGATTGCGAAGCCGTCGAGGTGCACCCGCTGAGCGACAGTGCTGCCAGGGCAACAGCAACACACATGGCGGGGAGCCCCCGCCGCTTCCAGTTCTTCATCGAACCCTTCATTCTCAGTCGACGACGCCGTCGACTGTGGTAGTAGACGCTGCAACTGTCCTTGGCCAGGGGGCACCGGGACCATGCAACTCGAAGCTGATCTCACAGTAGCACTGGTCCAACCGGTTCTACCGCGCTACGTTGGACGGGCAGCGCGCCCCTCCCAACGACGAGAGAGATTCGATGACGAACTCACGAGAACGCTCAGGTTCTGGCCCTACCGCAAGATGGAGGCGTGCCGCGCTCATCACGGCGGCGATCGCTATCACGGCGGTTGTCACATCGGGTTCCCTGTCCGCGGGTGCCTCAACGGCAGCTCCGACACCACCGTCTGGATTTCGCAGTTCCTACGACTTCGAAAGCGGTACCGAAGGGTTCACCTCGGCGCGACGTCCGGCAAACGCGGGCGACACGAGCACAACGACGGCGCAGAGGACTGGCGGCGTTCAGTCGCTCGTCATGCCGGTGTCGTACTCCGGTGGAAGCTGGGACGAGGCCGCCACGACGGTTGACTTCGGCGGCGACGCCGACCTGAACCAGTTCGGATCCGTGACCGCGCACGTGTACATACCGCAAGCGGGAGATCTGGTCGACATCGGCTTCGACTCACCTACACGAGTCCCTTCGCGCATGGTCACTACGACCGCGGGATGGAACACGGTGACCTTCGACATCGGCGCCGCCAGCACCGACTTCGCCGGTGGGGTCCATGAGGCCTCAAGCCTGACGATTCGCGTTGTGGGCCGATCAGCGACGTACTCAGGCGACGTTGACGTGGACGACGTGACGTTCAACCCGCTGACGAAGCCGGGACTCGACATCACCGCTCCTCTCCCCGACGCCACAGTTTCATCACCGCAAAATTCTGCATATTCGATCAAGGCCACTGTTACAGCTCCGCCCAGTCGAGCGATCACGTCGGTCACCTGGGCCACCGCCACACAGAAAGGTGCCTTGACGACCACTCAGGAAAGTGATCAGTGGACGGGCGATTGGAACCTCTGGAACGAGCCAGAGGGCCCAACCGGTCTCACGATCACCGCCACCGACTCCTCCGGCGCAACGACAACAGTCCCCGAGCGCGTGCTCGTGCAGAACAGTAAGCTCCGCATTGAGGCAGTCACGCCAACGTTTGACGCAGCACTGTCAGCAACGAAGACACTCTCCGCGACCGTCACCCCTGACCCAAGGTTCGCGCTTCGGCGGGGAACCGTGAAAGTGGGCAACTCCAGCTGGCCGCTGTCGTTCTCACGGCCAACGCCGGCCGGCACCGTGCGTGCTCACGCAATCGTCGACACCAGGGCCGTCCCAGATGGTGTGGAGTCTGTTGTCTTCTCCGTGACCGACGCTCACTTCACTGTTCGCGACACGGTAACCGTCACAGTCGTCAACCACCCCACTAAGGCACAGTTCGTCACCGCGAAGAATGGCGTGTTCCGGGTCGGCCGTACTCAAGAGCGCTTCGTAGGGGGCAACGACTGGACTCTCCCGCTGTATCAGGACATGACCACAACGAGCCTTCAAGTCGGTGCAGACGGCGCAGTGATCCCGAAGGGCACGACGATGTCGTGGAAGGAGCAGGTCGACCGCGACATGCTCAGCGCCGAACAGCACCACATCACCTGGCTCCGCACCCTCGCCTTCAACGACAATCCGACCGATCCCGCCGCGTTCCGGACGTCGCTCACCGGGTACAACGAAAGCGCGTTCCAGCGTCTCGACTACGTCCTCGCAAGTGCGCAACGGCACAACGTACGTCTCACGCTCGTTCTCACGAACAACTGGGCCGACTACGGCGGCATCCACCAATACGCCCAGTGGCTCGGACTCCCCGACGACAACGCGTTCTACACCGATCCGACAGCGATCTCCGCGTACCGTGCTTACGTCGCACACCTCGTGGATCGCACAAACACAGTAACTGGACAACGCTACGCTGACGACCCAACGATTTTCTCGTGGGAGCTCATGAACGAGCCGCGCTACGCCTGCACGGCGAACGCCTGCGACGAGTCTGGCGCGACACTCCGCGGCTGGATCGCCGACCAGAGCAACTACATCAAATCGCTCGATCCGAACCACATGGTGTCTGCGGGCAGCGAAGGGCACGGCCTCATCCACACTACCGGCGGGGATGTCCAGTGGGCGGGGCAGACCGAGGGCGACGGTAACGATCCGTTCTTGACCCAGAACGTGCCGGGCATTGACTTCTTCACCTTCCACCCGTATCTGAACGCAGGCTGGTTCAATCCGACGCCTACCAAAGCCAATCAGATGGTGAACGCGTTTGTGAAGACCGCGCAGTCTCTCGGGAAGCCGCTCGTCATGGAGGAGTACGCGTTCGACCGCAACGCGCCCCTCTACTCCGACGACCACACGCTGTTACGGCCCACGGATGCCGCGTTCACCGACGCGTGGACGGCTCGGACCGAGTCCCTTAACACCCGCTTCTTTGCCGCTGGTGGTGGTGCGTCAGGGATCTGGGCGCTGACGAACTCGGTTGACCCGGACTTCAGCGTGAACCTCTACCTCCCTGAGAGCGGAGTTCGGCAGAGCCAGCCTCTCATCGACTTCCTGAGCCGATTGAGTCAACGACTCAATCCTTAATCATGACCAGATCATCGCTTCAGGAGCAAATCCAAAATGAAAAACGCTATATCGCGCATCGTTGTTATGGTCGCCGCCGCAACAGCCGTGATTGTTACGTTATCCGGGTGTACCGGGGCTCGATCAACTGGCACGTCGGGACCGCCGATCCTCGGCATTAGCAATGGAGGCACCGGACCGTTCACGGACAACTTCAATCCGCTGTCACCGACAGGCATGTCCGGTACCGCCGGCTTTATCTATGAACCTCTGTTCTTCTTTAACCGCCGTGCGGCTTTGTCAACGAAACCTGTACCGCTGCTCGGCGCTTCGTACTCCTGGAACAGTTCCGGTACTGTCCTCGACGTGCGGACACAGCCTGGAATCACCTGGAGCGATGGGCGACCGTTCACAGCGCACGATGTTGCGTTCACCATGAACCTGCTCCGCACCAATCCCGCGCTGGACGTCTCAGGCGGTGCACCGCAGGCCACCGCGACCGATAACACGCATGTGGAATTGAAGTTCGACAAACCGTCATTCACTTTGGCCCCGACACTTCTTGGGCTTACATATATTGTTCCCGAACACATCTGGAAGCAGGTTCCTGATCCGTCCAAGTATCTAAACTCGCACCCGGTCGGTACGGGTCCCCTAACCAAGGGAAGCTTCACCTCGCAGGCGTACACGCTGGTCCCGAACAAGCGCTTCCGAGATCAGCAAGATGTCCATGTCGGCGGGGTCCGTTACTACTCGCTTGCCACGGATGAGGTTGCTACGAAGAAGCTGTTGGCCGGGCAACTTGACTGGGCCGGTGTCGCCATCCCGAACATCAGCAAGGTCCTCAGTGCTCGAGACGACCTGAGCTTCTCCGTCGACACGCCGAACCAGGTTGTTCTCCAGACATGCTCGAATGCGGCACTCGGGTGTAGTGGACCACAAACGGATCCGCAAGTACGAAGGGCAATATCCGCCGCCATCGACCGCCGTCAGCTCAACAAGCTCGTGTGGTACGGCACTGCGGAGTCTATCTCCCCGACCCTGCTTCAGCCAGGCCGAGACAAGAATTTCATCAGCCACGCTCACACATCAGTCCTACCGAATGAGGCGGATGTGCAGGGAGCCCAGACGATTCTCCGCTCGGCGGGCTGGTCGAAAGGCCCGGATGGCATCTTTGCGAAGAATGGTAGACCTCTCGCTGTAACTGCGCTCGTGACCAGTGGGTACAGCGGCTACGTTTCAGCTCTCGGCCTCATTCAGCAACAATTGAAGGAAGCCGGAATTAAACTTACTGTACAGCAGGTTGCTGGACAGGAAGCGAATAGTGAGGTGGGACAGGGGCACTTTCAGCTGGCCATTAATGCCCTATTCTCGGGGCCTGTTCCAGACCCTTACTACTTGTATCACCAGTATTTTGCATCATCACAGACGGCGCGCGTCGGGTCTACGGTTGATCCAAGCGGTAATGTCACGCGCTTTTCCGACCAGTCGGTGGACGCCTCGCTCAGTGCGGCCGGCGGTACGACCGACATCAGCCAAAAGGCAGAGGCCTATGCTTCCGTGCAGGACCAGATAGCAACCTCGATGCCGTACATCCCGCTCCTCGCGGCCGGGAGTACTGCTGAGTTCCGGTCAGGACGCTTCTCAGGATTCCCAGACGCGTCGAATCCGTACGCGGAGGCGTCGCCCTGGGCTGCGCCAGATAACGAACAGGTGCTGATGCACCTCCGGATCAGATCTTAAATCGGAGGCGCTAACTCAATGACTACTGGAGTCCCTGGCGACAAGCTCGAGCTGCGTCAAGGCGAGTCTTCTTTCTGCGTAAAATCGAAAAGTCCCGGACCTCACGCCGCCCTGAATTCGGAATGCGCGTGTCTGCCCCGCCCACTCAAACAGCTCATCTGTTTGCTCGTCCGAGGAGCGGACTCGCCCTTCGATGTCCATCAGCATGGTGATCCAGCTGAACCTGCCCGGCTGCGCGACCGTCACGGTGTAGAACGACGCTGCCTCGACCGAAACCGGGACGTCGACGGCCTCGCCCGCTGCAAGTTGCACTTCGGTCGCACCGAGGTCGTCGGTCAGGACGGCGGCTTTCCCGGTGGCGGCACCGACGGGCAGGACGTCCGCGGGGGTGTCTGCAAACCCATGTAGCTCCGACGCACTTGCCGGCCGTGTATCCGATGCCCACCCGCTCGGTTCGTCCGAGAGTGTGAACACGATGTGCGTACCGGACGCCACCACGGAGTGTGGGATGGAGATTGAGGTCCAGGGTTTGCCGTCGACCGTGACCGACTCGATGTAGCGGCCGAAGTGACCGTCCGCCATAGGGTTGCCGATTTCGATCACCGTCGCTGCTCCTTCGGGCCGGCGCAGCTCAGTGCGCCGCACAGACGGAGGGATCAGTACGTAGGTTCCCGTTGCCGGGGCAAGCGGGTACAGCCCGATCGTCCCGAAAACATACCAGGCGCTCATCTCGCCGTTGTCCTCGTCACCTGGGTAGCCCTGCCCGAAGTCCGAGCCGACGAAGAGCCGGTCGAGCGCCTCGCGGACGGTGCGGTGTGCATCGTCGTGGTGCCCGGCATACATTGGAAAAAACGGGATGTGGTGCGCCGGCTGGTTCGACAGGCCGAGCATCCCCATACGAACGTCGCGTGCCTCGGTCATTTCGTGGATCGGTGACCCATAGTGGCCAGCCACCGCCGTGCGGCCGGTCTCGGCCCGAGCGCTGAACGCCGCCAGCGCGCGGAGGAGGCCGTCCTCACCCCCGTGCAGCGCGGCAATCCCGGCGCCGTCGTGCGGCGCGGTGAACATCGTCCCCCACGCGTTCGTCTCGGTGTAGTCGCCGCCCCACTGGTCCGGGTCGTACTCAGCGTCGGGCACCCGCCACGATCCGTCCGCGTTCCGACCGACAAAGAACCCCAGACCGTCGATGTTCGTCTGCGGGTCCGATGTAACGTCACGTGCGGATAAGGGGGTCAGCTGCTTCTCCTGTCTAGAGCCCGAAACCACGCGAAATACGTTTCGGTACTGGAGCGATCTTCGCGCAAACCACTCAGCCTCAACTTCGTAGCGGATCGCATCTGCCGATCCCGACGTCGACTGCTCGGCGAGAAGCCGCGCCATAACCGACGTTGACCAGTCGTTGATCGCAGCGTCGAGGGTCCACGACATGCCCTCGTTGGTGTCGACGTCGACAAATCCGCGGAACGCTCCCGGCTGGAGCCCCTTACGACCGACACGGCAGTCCCGTGCCGGGACGGTCGCATTCTTCACCGCGCTCCGGTACGCCTGCACCAGGTCGATGTGCGGAACACCCTTGATGAGCAGGTCGGCGAACACGGTGTCGCTCGTGGTACCGGTCATGACGTCCTCGGCGCCGGGTGCACTCCACCGTGGCGTCCAACCACCGTCGATGAAGTGCTGCACGAATCCCCGTGCAAGCTCCCCGGCCGTGTCGGGCGTGAGGAGCCCGAGGAGCGGCCATGCGGTCCGGTACGTGTCCCAGAATCCGTTCGTAGTACTGAACGCCGCGGCCACGATTTCCGTCGCAGGTTGATCGCGGATCGGCTCCTCGAGGATCTCGCCGTACGGCGAACGGTAGTGCGGCTCCCCGGTCAGCGCGCTCTCGCCCGCACGGTTGGGATAGAGGAAGAGCCGGTACAGGTCCGAGTAGATCGACAGGAGCTGATCGTGCGTGGCACCCTCCACAGAGAGCGTTGAGAGCTCATCCGTCCACAGCTGCTCCGCGTGAGCCAACATCGCGTCGAAGGTCCCGGCTGCATGGAGATTTGCGGTCGCATCCTCGAACGAAACCGTCGAGATCCCAAGGAGCACGTCGACGGGGGCGTCCGTGGCGACGGTCAGAGAGCCGCGGAGCTCGCCGACACCGTCGGGCGTGTGGTCGAACGAGAGATGCTCGCCGGTGACACCGGCCACACGGAGGTGGATGTGATGGGGCGGAGTCTGCAGGCGGTCGTCAAGGAGTGCTTCCACGACGACGACGTCACCCTCGTAGCGAATGTCGACGTCGCGCACCGCGCCATGGTGGTCGAGGATGATTGACGCCCCAGTACTCACGGACGTCCCGGTATCCGTGGTCTTGGTGCTCCCGGCGTCCGAGAACGTGAACCGCCAGCCAAGCGCGAACTCACCGGCCGTCATGGTCGCATCGATGGTTCCGTCGGTGCCGCCGTCGAGCAGCACGCGGTAACGGTGCGCATGGTCTTCCTCGTCGGCGTGGTTGAACGCGAGCGCGCGTTCCGAACGATCGACTGGAGGGTGGGCGAGCGGCGACGGCATGATCTGGAACACGCCGCGGTCGCCCATCCATGGGGAGGGGATGTGTGACGTCGCGAACGCTTGGATTGTTGGGCGATTGTCGCTGGCTCGGTTGTGCTCCTGGTACGAGTACGGCCACCGGGCCTCGGACGCGTTCGTCATCGGTAGCCCGAACACTCCACCGTGCGGGATCCCGACGAGCGGCGCGTTGTTGCCGCGCGAAAACCGGGCGGACGATTGGGTCCCTCGCGTGGTCGAAACCAGGTCGATTGGCCGGGACGGTCGGTCCGACGCTTGCGCAATCGTCACATCATCGAGCCACCCTCGGAGCGTCAAGGGCGCATCCACGCTAGTCGAGGTGCCGCTCGTCGCGGACTCGTCCCTCGCCGTGCAATCCGTCTCGGTCCCGTCCGTGCCACCGAACTGGAGGAGCCGCGTGGGGGATGGAAGGCGCCTCCCGATCGTCGCGACCACCGTCGTCACGGTGCGCCCGGCGACGGCATCAAGTGAAACCGTCCGTCGATTCCACTGGTCTACCCAGGCCGTCCGCGCGTCGTACTGTGCATCCGCATCGATGCGGGCGCCGTACTGGTCCCGCGCGCTCGACGAGAGGCGCGTACCGTCCTCGAACTTAATGTCGAGCCCGAACGCGGTGGCGTCCCAGAATCGGCCGAGATCGGCGACGAGGGGTTCGTTGCGCCCCTCGGGCAGCGTCCGCTCGGGAAACCACACCCAGACGAGCGCATCCCCGGGCCGAATGACATGACCGGACCAACCGGGCACCTCAGCAGTCGTGACGCCCCTCGTGTCTCCCTCGACTAGGAGCGGCGCCGTCGAAGTGAACCCGGCGCCATTCCTCGCGGCAACGGCCGTCGTTGGGCCAGCGCTCCGTCTCAAAACTCGCATAAATGAGGCCTCATCATAGATGTGAACACAAAAAGGCCGAATCACTCGACCGTTCATTTCTGCTCGTGAGGTCTTGCTCTTGATTGGCCAATGTGCCGGCTTAGGCGTGAATCAAATCAGTCATCCGTCGGTGCCATTCGACGTCCTCCCACATTCCAGGGAAATGAGGCTGGGAAAAGTTACTCGTACAAATACCAACCCATCCCCGATCGATCGCCATGGGCACGACCTGTTCCGCCACGTCCTTCACGTAATCCCACCCGCTCCACCCCTGCACGAGGTCAGGTGACCAGCCGACGCTTGCCCAGCCCTCCGTCGTGTACAGCGGGATGTCCCGCTCCTTCGACCACTGACTCCATTCATCGAGCGTCTTCGCAAAGTCGGCAAGGTACATACCGCGTTCGACCCAGTACCGGTCATGCACGAGCTGCTCGTGCTCAGTCAGATTGGTGGTGTCTTGGGAATAGTTGTCCTGATACTTTGTCTGTTCGATAAATTTTGGGGCGGCCGTAGACAACCACAGGTGCGGCTCGCCGAGTCCATACGCGGCCGTCGGCAAGCGCATGATGTCACGACTGAGCGGCGGCTGGTTGCCTCGCAAGTAGTACGATAACGTCGTTGGAATCATCGGGAATTGCTCTCCGACCAGCTCGAGTGAGCGTGCGTATCGAGAAAGACGAACGACCTCGTCATCAGTCCAAGGACGTTGCTCCAGGTCGCCACGATCTTTCGGCGGACCGAAGACCTCGTCCATCACTCCCCCCGCCCAGCCGGGCCACTCATTGCACAGGTCGACCCACTCGACCGCGTCGATCAAGTTGGCCAGTTCCAAGACCTCGAGCGTCTCGATCCAGATACGCGCGAGATCCTCAGGTGTGCGGACTTGTCCGGCCCGGTCCGTGGTGTCGGGCGTGAACCACGTCGAGAGCCCGACGCGCATCCCTCGTTGCTTGACGCCCGCAACGAAACGGATGAGCTCCGGCCGCGGCGCGACACGGACGGGTTCGCGATTGCCCCACATGAACCCCGGAGGCTGCGGCAACACAACGTGTTCCTCCACCGTCACTCCGTCGGAGTCCGCAGCGATCAGGTGCGGGAAGGCGTCGATCCGAACCGTGTCGTACCCGCGCTCGGCGAGCTCATCGAGCACCCGGTCGACATCTGCGTATTCCGCGGTAGCCCCTTCGCGCCGCAGCAGCCATGAAAAATCCCACATTGTCACAGCGGATCTCTTCGTCAACGTGTTGCCTCCTGATCTCGAACGCGGAACGCCGCATAGCGGTCGAACCGGTTGGACCAGCATCATGCTTCACGGCGCAGCCGTCAAGGTGCGGTGACGACCGATGGCGCCAGTGCCCAGCAGAAGCGCGCAACGCTTCAGCTCAGACAACGCTCCCAACACGCGCGTGTGACCGCGCCACGACGGTCATCCCCCATTCGCACCGGGCTGAACCTGCCCTACACGCCCGACCTCGAGAAGGTCCCCCAATGTTCGCCTCGAACCAAGGACCTCAGAGAGCTGGCGCTCCGCCACCGCGTCCAATCCCTGATCCAAATCGAGGCCATACCTAGACATAGCAACGTCAAGGTGCTCGCACATGAGCGTTCGCGCGCCCACGCCGTCCCCTGAGCGGATCGCATCCAGTATCTCGGCATGCTGTGGTAGGCCAACTTCCGACACCTCAGCGTCCGACAGGCTACGCAAAATGAGCTCGGCCGTGAAACCACTGATGGCGCGGAACATCGTTTCCAAGACGGGGTTGTGAGAAGCGTGAGCAACGGCCAAGTGGAACTCGAGGTCAGCTCGAACGCGCTCTAGCAGCGGATTCCTAATGCCTAGATTGGTAAGGGCGCGCTGCATCTCGTCAAGATCAGAAGCTGTGCGAGCGGTCGCAGCGAGTGCGGCCGTTTCAGCCTCGAGCATCCTGCGGCCCACAATCACGTCTCGGGCGGTGACCTGTTCGCGGCGAAGGGCGTTTGTCACGGCAGCGGCTGCAGCCGTGGAGTCGGGCTCGCGAACGAACGCTCCGCGCCCACTCCGTACCACGATGAGCCGTCGCTCAGCGAGGACGCGGAGAGCCTCGCGCACGCCTGATCTGCTTACGGAATACTGTTCTGACAGTTTACGTTCCGAGGCGAGCATCGTGCCGGCTGCCAGCGTCCCATTGAGAATCTGACCCTCAAGGATCGTCACGAGCTCCTCGCGAGTCGTGACCCTCTCGCTAATTTCCATGGCCCCATCGTATGGTGGTCCGACCAGTCCTGAGGCCTAAGCTTGAGTCCCTCGGCTCGATTTGATCTTCTGCTGCACGAGTGAAGCTACGATGCCTCAGCCTTCCGGTCGCGGCCGCCGATTCCCGGTCGTAGCCGCCGTTGACACCGTCACGCGTGGGAATAATCGGCGTGGGGACCATCTCAGCCCAGTACTTCGCCGCGTTCGCCGGCATGGACACGGTCCGCGTGGTCGCCGTTGCCGACATCGACGCGGCCCGCGCCGCCACCGTCGCGGCCGAGCACGGAATTCGCGCCCTGACTGTCGACGAGCTCGTCCGCGATCCCGAGGTCGATCTGGTGCTCAACCTCACCATCCCCGCGGCGCATGCCGCGATCGCGCTCGACGCGATCGCGGCGGGCAAGTCGGTGTACGGCGAGAAGCCGCTCGCGACGAACCTCGACGACGCCGCCCGCGTCGTCGGAGCGGCGCGTGCCGCGGGTGTGCGTCTCGGATGCGCACCCGACACGGTTCTCGGCACGGGCCTCCAGACCGCCAGGCGGGCCATCGACGACGGCCTGATCGGATCGCCGATCGCTGCGACGGCGACCATGGTGACGCCGGGCCACGAGCGATGGCATCCGAACCCCGACTTCTACTACCAGCCCGGCGGTGGTCCCCTGCTCGACATGGGTCCGTACTACGTGTCGGCGCTCGTCACGCTCCTCGGCCCCGTCGCGTCGGTGGTCGGGCTCGCGAGCCACACACGATCCGCCAGGACGATCGGCTCCGGACCCCGTGCGGGCACGGTCGTTCCGGTCGATATCGACACTCACGTGTCGGGCGTGCTGCGGCACGAGTCCGGTGCGCTCTCCACGCTGGTGATGAGCTTCGACGCCGTCGCGACGCATGCATCAAACATCGAGATCCACGGGGACGCGGCGTCACTCGTCGTGCCGGACCCGAATCAGTTCGAGGGCGACGTGCGCCTCCACGTCCTTGGCGGATCGTGGGAGACCCTCGACCCGAGCGCCGGGTACCGGGGTGTCGCGCGTGGCATCGGGGTCGCGGACCTCGTCGCCGCTCCCCCCGGAGTACCGTTCCGCGCGAACGGCGATCTCGCGTACCACGTCCTCGATGTCATGCTCTCGCTCCTCGTTGCCTCCAAATCCGGGTCCGCCGTCGCAATTTGCTCGACGTGCGACCGGCCCTTGCCGGTTCCACTCCAACACGCATAAGAGGCCGAACCGATCCGCGGCGTGCGCCTTGGCCCAGCCAAACGCGCAAACCCGGCACGCGTCGCTCTCTTTCGCCTACCCTTCCCTAGTTGTACTGACCGGGGACGTTGATCAATCGTGAGAAGGGCGGCTGGTTCGTGCAGGCCGTGTGGGGCCGGTGTTCGTTGTAGTAGTGCAACCACCCATTTAGCTCGCCTCGGCGTTCGGTCTCTGACATGTAGCAGCGAGCGTAGGCCCAGCCATCAGCCAAAGTGCGGTGAAACCGCTCCACCTTGCCGTTGGTCTGCGGCCCATACGGACGCGTCCTCTTGTGCCTGATTCCCAGGTCGGCGCAGGTGTCGCGCCACAGGCGTGAGCGATGGGCGCCGCCGTTGTCTGATAGCACCCGCTCGACGCTCACCCCGTGCGCGTTGAACCACTCGACGGCCCGGACCAGGACCGCTGTGGCGGTGGGGCTGTTTCGTCGTCGTGGATCTCGCGTAGGCGACGCGGGAGTGGTCGTCGATAACTGTGTGGACGTAGGCCTTGCCCATCAACGGGTCGTAGTGCTTGTTCTTGGGCTTGCCTGGTGTGGCTGCTCGGTTCTTCTCGCCCTGTTGCCTACCGACGAAGCGCCAACCTCCGCCGTCGAGAATGTTGCCGAGCTTCTTCACGTCGACGTAGAGCATGGCGCCGGGGTGGTCGTGCTCGTAGCGCCGTACTGATTCCCCTGTGCCGCGGTCGACGTGGGAAAGCCTCTTCAAGTGCGCGTCGACCAGGATGCGATGGACCGTGGACGGTGCGATCCCGAGCCGACACGCGAGCTGGACCGGCCCTTCCCGCAGTCGTAGGCGGAGCTGGATGCAGCGCTTCGTCGTCGCCTGGCTGGCCTTGTTCGGGGAGTGGTGTGGGCGTGAGGAGCGGTCTTGCATCGACTGGCCGGCGCGGTAGCGGTCGGCCCAGCGCTTGACGGTGGGCGAGGAGACCTGGAACCGAGCAGCCACCTCGCTGACATCCAGCCGTCGTCGACGACAAGCCGAGCGACGATCAGGCGATGACGTGGCGTGAGGGTCGCATTCGGGTGGGACATCGTGGACTTCGTCGTGATGCGATGAGGGGCCGGCTTACCGCCGGCCCCTCATGAGAGTGGTTGTGGTGGGTGGTGCGGCGTATCAGTGGGCCGCTGCTCGGGCCGTGATCTCGGCTGCCTGTCGGGAGGGGTCGTCCGCCGACACCACGATGCGGCTGAAGTGCTCGTCGGAGAGTTCGATGACCACGGTGTTCTCGAAGCCGTTGACGTTCCAGAACTGGCGCTCACCGTCGGCATGGAAGGTTCCGCTCAGCTTGGAACCAGCACGCAGGCCCGGTCCGCGCCACCCCTTGGGCTCGGTCTTCATGCCAGAGTCGTGGGTGGCGCCCCGGACGTGGCCCCACGGGATGGACAAACTCTTGGTGAAAGACCACACCTTGTCGAGTCCTCGGGGTTCGATGACAAGGGCGTCGTCGGTCAAGGTGACGATGTTGTTCATGGCAGGCTCCTCAGGCTGTAGTTCGATTGGCACGGGCCAGCATGTGCTGCCCGATCAGGGTGGGGTTGGTGTCGAAGCACAGGTCGACTGCGCTGGACGTCAGCTGGGCCATGACGTCATTGACTGGTGCCAGCTCGAGTAGCGACACAACGACCAGGTCCTTGGAATCTTGGTCGATGTCGCCATCACGGGCGCGTTCGCAGACTTGGGCGAGGGCTGTTTGGGCCAGTCCATGTTTTGACCCGTAGAGCTTGTAGAAGCTCGCCCTGTTCAGTCCCAGCGCGGACAGGACCGCGTCCACGGACACGGCATCGAACCCGCGCTGCCCGAACAAGGTAGTTGCACGCCGGAGTACATCCGATTCGTCGAACTCTCTCGGCCTTCCCATGCCAATCAGACTAAACGTTCTAGAACGATATGTCTACAACTGGGCTGGGCGACCCCTTGGATCAACATGTCCGGCGGCCCATGTGTCCGCGGAGACCGCACCGTCGACGAACTCGGATGGTGGAAGCTCCTGCAGGATCTCGGGGACACGCTGCCGGATGCGTTTGAGGTTGCTGCCGTGGTGGAGGGCGACGTACCAGCCAGGAGCGCCCGAGGCGATGGCGACCGTCTCGCCCTGCCGTTCGAGCGCGTCGCTGAGACGCCGGTGCGGGACGTCGTTATCGCTGACCACCTCGAGGGGCGCGTAGGACCCGTCCGTGAGGTAGATCAGGCCGTCGGGCTGCCCGGGCAGTGCCGTCGTCGCTGCGTTCGACGAGGGTGTCGAGGTGATGCGCAACGATCGCCCGTGCCATCCGCTCGATTTGCTGCTCATGGGTCCAGCATCCACCGCGGAGTGTTCGGCCGCCCGGTGAGCCGCTCGTGACCGCGGCGGTGTCGCTCCTGCTGGGTAGGGTCCTGACGTGGCTGACTACTCCCCCGAGGATCTCCGCCGGCTCGATGTGCTCGGCCGGCTCATTGCTGCTGCCGCCGCGCGGAGTACGAATCCACAGGCGCTCCCGCAGGATCTGCTCGGCGCGGAAGCCGACCACGGCACCGTGACTGAGCTGCGAGAGCGGGTCCGAGATCTTGAGGGTGTCGGCTACCTGTCGGTCGACTGGCGGAACAGCGGCGGGTGGAGCGCACGTCCGACGACGCAGGGACGGGACGCCTGGGCGGTGCTGGAGGCTGCTCGGGGCAACGTGCGTGCTCGCCGGCAGCAGCTGCGGGACGAGTACCTCGTGTGGATCGTCGATCAGGACGACGCTGGCGCCTCACCGACAGTGGATGACTTCCTGCCGACGGGCGCGAACTATCTCGGAATGCCGTACACGCAGGAGGACATCGAGCAGACAGGCAAGTGGCTCTCGGAGTCCCGCTACATCAAGGGACCTGGGGTATGGGGGCGGCCGGACCCGATCCATCCCGAACCAACTGCGAAGGGCCGATGGACCGTCGAGGAGGGGAAGTCCGTGAACGAACCAACGAACGACGAGGCACACGCTGCCGCGACCTTCACCAACCACTATTACGCGCCGGCGAACGTGGCGCAGAACAGCCACGACGTGCACCAGACGATCAACATCGGTTGGCAGGACCAGGCGCGCGAGCTCATCGACGAGATCGCTCATCGGCTCGACAACGTCGAAAACGAGCAGGCGCGCACCGAGCTCGCCGCGGCCGTCGCGGAGCTGCGATCCGAGGTCGATGGGCAGGCACGTCCGCACGCGGTCCGCGGGATCGTGACGAAGCTGGGCCTGGCGATCACGACGGCGATGGCCGGTGAACTCGGGTCCGAGCTCACGCAGCACGCGTTCCAACTGCTCGGCGCGCTACCCGCCTAGGTGGAACTCGAACGGCTCGTCGCCGGCAACCGCCGCGGCGTACTCGTCGAGCGTCTCGGCTGAGAGCTCGATGTCCTTCGGCAGCGCATCGGCGACGTCAGCGCGGACGACATGCACGGGGAGCCCAGTGTGCGTCTCCTGGAAGCTGCGACCGGCGTCCTCGAGCTGGCGAGCGATGCCCTGCATGAGCTTCCGGAGCTCACGCTCGTTCATCTGAGACCCTCGAGCCATCTGGACTCCGCTGCTCAGACCAGCTCGAGGGCGCCGGTGAGCTCATCGACGGAGACCCGGAACACGCGGGCGATCTTCTCCAACTCCGCCGGCTTCCATCGTGTCTGACCACGCAGTCGATACCGCAGCGCCGGCACCTCGAGACCCAGCAGCCCCGCCAGTGCCCGTACGTCGCTCACTGGGGCGTCGGGAGCGTCCATGAGCCCTCTGATGCGGTCGCCAGCTGATCGGCCCGTAGAGACCCGCTCAGAGGCGTCCTGGACGCGGGGCGGGTGTCCGGCGCGTCCGCGGGCACGCTCACGCTTCTGCCGGCAGTACTCGTCGACTTGCTCCTCGAGGAACAGCGGCGAGCGCTCCGTCTCAGGGTTCACGCGTGTGGGGAAGTCGCTGTCGCGGACGGCGTAGGCCCAGACGGTCTCGATCGAGACGTTGAGAGCCTTGGCGATGTCGGCGTAGTTGAGCAGCTTCGTCTTCGTCATGGTCAGGGCTCCTCTCGCTAGGACGAATGTACCTGGGTGGGCCTCGGCGGTGGGTGTGGTGTGCGTGTTGCGCGGGCTTTCGGCTGCTGGACGATGACGGCGGGGTGCAGCAGGATCGCGTGCAGCGGGCGTCGGCCCGATGAGGGAGCTGCTGTGCCGCTTGTTGCCCTGTGGGGTGGGGAACGTGTCGAGTCTTGGGGGCTCGGTGATGAGGCGTGGGCGCAGGTGCGGGCGACGTACCGGGATCGTGGTCTGGTGATGTCGTGCGGTGAGCCGGGCGTCCCGGTGGAGCGGGCCGGGACCCGGTACTTCCGGCACAAGGCAGTCAGCTGTGAGCTGCACGAGGGCGGGCCGGAGTCGCGTGAGCACTTGGCGGCGAAAGCACTGGTGGCGGAGGTCGCCCGGGAGCACGGTTGGGAGGCGATCGTCGAAGCGCCGGCGGCGGATCGTTCGTGGATCGCTGACGTGCTCGTCTCCAAGCCGGGGGTGTCTTCTGTCGCTATCGAGGTGCAGTGGGCCGGCCAGACCCCGGAAGACTTCGCTCGTCGAACGGCTCGGTACGAGGCCGCCGGCGTGGAGTGCGTGTGGCTGGTCGGGCCGAAGAACCGCGATCGGGGCTTGTGGAACATGCGCGGGACAGCGGACGCGCTGCAGATGGACATGCCTGTCGGGCTGGCGCAGGGGCGTGAGTTCGTTGCGATGCGCACTGCGCTCACGCGGTGGTTTCGCAGCGAGATCCGGCTCCGGTACCAAGCGGTAGTCGAGGCGGTCGAGATCGTCACGGCGATGTCGAAGTGCCACAACGAGCGCTGCGGTGCGTGGTTCTCGTTCTGGTGGCTCGGTGAGGTGCAGCTGCAGACCCGATGCGGCCAGGTCGGGACGGTGTCGTTCGGTTCGAGGTACCCGACCTGGGTGCGGGACCGACCGGAGTTGGTCTTCCAGGCGGAGGTGCGGAAGGCGTTCGCTGCAAGCTCGTTGCCGCCTGCGACGGAGTACCGGGCGGCGCATAGCCAGACGACGAACACCGACTACACAGCGCAGCACTGCCCCCGCTGCCGGTGGCATCTGGGCGACGGCTTCATCGTTGCGAAGTACCGCAACTGGTCCTCGTACGCGGTCCCGGTGCCGCTGACGCGGATACCGCTCGATCCGAGGGTGACCGCGGTCGAGCACCTGTGCGTCGACGTCGGGAACGGACGATGCTCGCCGCCGCCGGTCCAGGGGACGGCGTACCCGGCGGAGCGGAACGAGTCCGGCGACGTCGTCTGGTTCAACACCTTCGGCACGGCGTCGGGGCCGATCTACGCTGATCGGCTCCCCCAGGGTCAGCGCGGGTCGTCGAGATCCTTGTCGAGGTCGTCGATGTAGATCTCGCTGTCGTCGTGGGTGAAGACGTGGGTGTGGCGGAGCTCATAGCCGCGGTTGGCCCAGCTGTTGAGATCCTCGAGGCGCTGGGCGAGCTTCCGCGTGCGGGAGTAGTCCGTGCTCAGGGTGTTGTCGTGTGGGACGACGGTCTGGAGGGACTCGTAGCGCTTGGTCACAGCGCCGCTCCTTCGGTGCTCACGCGGCGCAGACGTGCCACTGGTTGCGGGGGAAGTCACGCAGCTCACCGTCGACTTCGAGGGTGATGGCGTTGCGGTTGCGGCGTCGGTACCTGCCGCGGACGAGATCGTGGGACCAGCCGTCGGCTGTGTGCCACCAGCGCACGAGCTCGACCGGCTTGCCGCGCTTGAGGGTGACCGGCTCGAACTCGACGATCGGCTCCACCTCGGGTCGGGTCTCGGCGATGGTGCTCATGCGCTGAGCGCGGCGATCTTGTCGGGGCGGAAGCCGGACCAGTGGTCGTCATCGGTGACGACGACGGGGGCCTGCAGGTAGCCGAGGCTCTTGACGTGCTCGAGCGCACGCTCGTCAGCGGAGACGTCGTGGGTCTCGTATGGGATGCCCTTGCTGTCGAGCGCCCGGTACGTCGCGGTGCACTGGACGCAGGACGGCTTGGTGTAGACGGTGACGGTCATGGGTGGGTCCTTCCAGTCAGGCCGCTGCGAGTGCGTCGAGGCGGCGTCGCCAGCTGGCGATGGTCATGTCGAGCACGGCGGCGTGTGCGAGGCCGGTCTCGGTGGCGGTGTCGGTGGTCTCGAGGTCGTGCTCGTAGTTGCTGATCGTGCGAGTCAGGTAGGCGCGGGCGCGCTCCCGCTGCGCGGGGGTGATCGGGGCGGTGCGTGACTCGGCGGTGGTGGTGTGCGTGGTCACTGGAGGACTCCTTCCTCGGTGAGGGTGAACAGGGGCGGTTCCACGTCGGCCGGCTTGCCGGTTTCGAGGTCGAACCAGCCGTAGCTGCAGCAGGTGGTGCAGGCGACGGCTGCGGGTTCGTCGGTAGCGAGCTCGTCGTCGAGGTAGCCGGTTCCGGCGCAGGAGGGGCAGCGGACGTACTTCACCGGGCTGCCTCCGCGGTGTGCAGGGCGCGGGCGCGCATGACGCCGACGCGGGTCGCGTTCTGCTCGCGCCAACGTGCCCAGGAGTCGTCGGTGAGGATGTGTGCCTCCCACTCGAGCAGGTCGAGCTTGGGCTGCACCGGAGCGTGTTCGCTGGTGCGCGTCCTGTGTTCGGGGCAGAAGTAGAGCCCGCAGCCGTCGCGTTCCTGCCAGACCTCCTCGGCGTCGGGTTCGTCGGCGTAACGGTCGTAGGAGATCTCCTGGCCGTCGAGCATCAGGACGTAGTCGCCGTGGTCCTCGCACTTGTACGCAAGGCCACGGTCGATCCGGGTGTCGCAGCCGTCCCAGTCGCACTCGGCGGGGACGGCGTACCCCGCCCAGCGCCAGCTGTGGTCAGGGTCTTCATAGACCTGGTACCCCATGTCGGTCCTTCCGTTCGTCGGTGTGAGACGGCTTGCTTCCTCTACTGGTTAGAGGTGCCTTTACTGGTTAGAGGTGCCTTCCGTCGCGGCCACCGGGACAAATCCGTCCGCCGCGCTCACGCTGCGATCGCGTAGGTGGACGCGGCGCCGGCGACGTAGCGCCGCAGGCGCACGCTCGGGAGCGCGAGTATCAGCGCGGCTCGGATCTGACGGCCGTGCATCACGCGTTGCTCCTGGGGTCCCGGAAGATGCGGGCCGTGTTCCGGACCCTGCTGCTGACGCGGTGCCCAACCGCCGGGTCAGTGGCGATCGCCAGGACGTGCACGGCTGCAGCGCGGCCGATCTGCACGAGCTCGTCGAGCCGCTCGAGGAGGAGCTGCCGTCCGGGCTCGGGAAGGGCCGGCGGGGTACTCAGCAGTGGTCCGAGGTCGATGACGACATACAGGCGCCGGGCCTGCACGGACGTGAGGGCGGTCGAGTAGCGGCGTGCGACTTCCCCAAGGGTTCGCTCGAGCAGCTCGTCCCAGTCGGCGGGGTCGGGGGTGGTGGTGATGCGGGGGCCTGTGAGACGGGCGGAGAGGTCGGCGAGTACGACGATGTCGGCGCCCGGTGCGTTAGCGAAGCACCAGCCCACGGCTTCGCTGCCGGCGGCGGCGCCGAGGATCAGTGCGTGCCCGTCCCGCTCGGGGATGAAGTCGCCGAGGCCTGCTGGGTCTGAGGGTGTCCGGGTCATGGCTGGTCCGTTCACTTGCAGGTGTCGAGGGTGCGGTTGACGGCGGCACGGTCAGCCGAGTCGAGGGTGAGGTCGTAGCGGTGCACGACGTAGGTGAACCGGGTGACGTACGTGCACGCGTAGGACGCTGCAGGCGGGAGCCAGGTCGCCGGGCCCTGGTCGGACTTGGACTCGTTGCTCGGACCGTCGACGGCGTGAGGTTGTTGAGGTCGGTGGCGAGCTGCTCGCGCCGCTGCTCAGTCCACGTCGATGCTTCGTGCTGGTAGGCCCAGGACAGCGGCACCATGTGGTCGATCTGCACTGCGGTGCTCGTCGTTGAGCCGTGAGTGAAGGAGATCTCCTGGCCGGTGTACGGGTCGGCGAGGGTGCCGGTGAGGACGACGCAGTCGTGCGTCCCGGGCTTGTAGGTGACGGCGGTGAGGTCGCGGGCGAGAACGTCGTTGCGTTGGTCGCAGCCGTTGTGGTCGGTATCTGCCCACGCCGGGCCGAAGGAGTCGCGGTCGTACGTCGTCGTAGGTGCCGCGGCCGTGGCCGGGATCTCGGCGAGGAGCTTGCGGACGGCGGGGGCGTTGATGCTGTCGCCGTCGACGAGGCCGGCGTCATGGAGCTGGTTGGTCACGGAGGGGGCGCCCCTGATGGACAGGCTGCCCACGGCATGGGTGCCGCCGCCCGGGTGGAGCGCACCGGTGACCACTTGGGCGACGATGACCAGGCCAGCGGACACGGTGCCGACGATGAGACCGGTGCGGAGTTGCGCACGGCGGCGGCTCACGCGTGGGCTCCAGCGCGCTCGGCGGTGGCCCAGGCGGCGACGTCGCCCCACTGCGGTCGGCGTACCGGGCAGTGAATGTCGGAGTTGTGCAGAGCTGCCGCGCGCTCGGCGGCCTCGTACGTGGTGGCGTCCTCACGGGCGGGGTTCCACTTGCAGGAGGTGCAACGGGCGATCCACTGGCTGCCGATCGGTACGACGGTGCCAATCGGGGTGGTGTCGACGAGCTGGCCGTACTCGAGCACGTTGTCGTCGGCAAACTCCGCTGGCGTGGGCTGCGCCAGGTCCGGGTAACGGTTCGCGGGAGCGTCCTCGAGCAGGGTCGCATACGCCTCGGCGAACTGGTCGGCGAGGGCAGTGTCGGCGCCGTGGCTGGTGGCCCAGAAGATCGCGCGGCGGTAGTGGGAGACGAAGTTGGTCATGGCGTTCACGCGGTCCTCTGCTGCTTGGCGGGGCGCCCGGTCACGTTCTTCGGCAGGCCGAGCTTGGTGTTGCGGAGCCGGAACGCCGTGTGTTCGCTGCAGCGCAGCTCCGCGGCGATCTCGACGTCGTTCAGGCCGTCGCGGTGGAGGCGTCGCACGTCGTCGTCGGTGACGGTGCGGAGTGCGACCACGGGCGTCGGGGCTTCCGCTGCAGCCGGCTCGTCGTCCGGCATCGGCGGTGCGGGGATCTGGACCGGTGCCGGCGGCGCCGGGCGGACCGGGGCCGGGGTGGCTCCGTCGATGGCCGCGGCGCCGGCGACGTTGAGGATGTGCACGGCGGTGGCCCGCAGGAGCGCGGCGATCGTGGTGCCGTTCGCCGTGGCGTAGGCGTCGAGCGCCATCCAGTGGGTGCGCGGGAGATCGGTGTGCACGGGAATGTCGAAGCCGAAATCCACGTCGTCGGGGCGGTTCATGCGATGGCCTCCAGTCGATTCCGGGGCTGCCGGTGGGTCTTGCTGCGGTGAGCGCTGTCGAGCTGCTCGAAGTGGGCGGCGGTGTCCTCGATGGACAGGCCAAAGATCTTCGCGATCTGCTCCGTCGTGTAGCCGGAGAGGCGGTGGGCGAGCATCTGCATCGAGTCGCCGCCGGTGAGGCTGTCGAGGGTGCGGTGCACGACGGGCGCGAGCGGGGTTCGCCGGGGCGTGTGGATCGCTTTGTCGACGAGGGTCTCGACGAGGGTCTCGACGAGGGTGCTCGGCGCGACCGGCTCGGGGCGCATGCGCAAGGACTGACCTACACCGCGGTGTCCGCGTCGTCGCGCTCCGTACCGGCCGCCTCGGAACGTCTCTACCGATCACGCCCCGCGCGAGTGACAGCCCCACGCCAGACCCACACCCGGTACCGCGACCCGTCGCGGCGAGTCACCTCGACCTGCACAGCGCGATCGGTGAAAGCAACCACCACGGCACGTTCCTGAACCCGCGTCTCGACGAACCGGAGCCACACGTCGACCGTGTCGCCGCCGTCGACCTCGACCACGGGTGCCGCTCCGATCTCCTCCGGGGACAGCGAGACGGGCGAGGCACGGGTCAGGAACTCGTTGATCGCAGCACGCGACACATCCGTGCCGTATCGACGGTTCTTACCCATGCCCGTCATGATCCCACGTAATCGAACATGCGTTCGAACGAGCGGCAGACTGGGCGCATGACTGACGCGTTCCTCGACCGCGACCGTCCGGCTGCCGGCGGGCATGGTCGGCGGTATGTCTGGCACCCGCCCGATCACCCCGACGTGACCCTCTACACGCCCGAGCAGGCTCCGGAAGCGGACCGAGCAGATGCAACAGCGTTCGAGAAGCCGATGCCGGTGTGGGTCGAACTCGAGTACGTCGAGATCGGGCACCTCAAGACGCACGGCTTCGCGGTTGCAGCTTCGGAGCGAGCCGTGCTCGTCGATACCACCTGGCAGGGACGGCTGCAGAAGGTGTGGGTGCTCCGCTCGTGAGACATCGGCAGCTCCGACCGCGCGGTCGCGTCGACGCCGAGCTTGACCAGATCGGTCGCGACGTCGGCGGGCAGCGATCACGCTGACTTTTCCCTGACGGCGAGTGCTCGGTACACGAGCTGGCACGATGCCGGGATGGATCTCGGTGCGCTCAACGCCCTGGAGCCGGCCGACCAGCGAACGTTCCTCCTCGGTCGGCTCGTGGCCGAGACGACGAGCATGGATGCGGCGCTGCGGTTCCTCCACGCCGCGCTGGACGGACAGACCGACGTCCACGCGTTCCGGGACGCCCCCGACGTCTTCCAGCAGAACGCCACGAAGTGCGCTCGGAAGGTCGCGACGACTGATCGACTGACCGACGAGGAACGTCCGAAGATCCTGGCAACGCTCGACGCCGCCCGTGCCGTATACGAGCGGCGCAACCGGTTCGTGCACGACCTGCTCCGGGACGACTTCTTGTCGAAGGAGTGGGAGCTCATGCGTCTGAACCGGAAGGGCGAGGAGTTCACGACGACGAACGCCGATGCCATGATCGCGCTGGCCTGCGAGCTGATCGGCGTGACGTACCGGCTCCGCGGTGCCGCAATCTACGTGCTGCAGGGAGGGTGGGCTGTGTGGGCGTTCGGGACGGTGGAGGGGCAGTGGGACGGCACCGCAGACGCGAGTCGGTGAGCGGCGGGGTTGACACCCTCACAGCTGCCGACCCCGCCGTCTCGGACCCCTGCCGCGGTTGACGGTGGACCCCTGGCCCAGGAGCTCGCTCAAACCGGGTTGACGAGACCCCAGTTCGGTGACCCTCGGAGCCGCTAGACCCCGGCGCGACGCAGCGTCGGGCCGGTCACTGCAGGGCGCCGGCGGCCTGCTGCAGCGCGATCGTCGTGACCAGGATGGCGACCGCGGCGATCGCGATTGCGGGGCCGTGTGCTCGAGGCCGCTTGCCGCGGCCGGCAGCGGCCAGGACCGCCCGCCAGAGTCCCCCGAGGAGCATGGCGATCGGGATCAGGTAGAGGGCCAGTGGGCCGGCGTAGATCGCGACGGTGATGCTCAGCGCGGCGGCAAACTTCGCGTCGCCCAGCCCGAACATGCCGGCGAGGCCGAGGGCGATGTAGAACGCAGCGACGATGCTGGCGACGATGACCGGCCAGAACACGCGCCAGGGGTCCACGGTGGCGTAGGCGATGGCGAAGGCCTGGGCTGCGCCGGCCGCGGCGATCGGGGCGACCCACCGGTTGGGCAGCTTTCGGACGCGCAGGTCGATCGCGACGGGCGCGATCGCGGCGGCGGTGATCAGGGCGGTGAGGACCCACGCGTAGGCCGCCGTGCCGACGACCGCGTGCAGCGCGATCGCGAGCAGCGCGCTGCCGCCCGCTGCCGCGATGCTCGCGGCGAGCGTGGTGGAGATCCGGAGACGTTGGGCGTCCGGGGCCACGTCAGTCATTGGGTTGCGGCGTCGACGAGCTCGGCGGTCTCTTCGTCGAGTTCGTAGTCCGGGTCCCCGCCGCCGACGCGGGCGTACATCTCGTCGACGATGCGGTTGATCTCGTCGACGTCGCGGTCCTGCATCGCGGCGCGCAGCTCGGTGCGCCAGCCAGCCTCGTTGAGCGGTTCGACGGCCTTGGCGATGCCGGCGGCGTAGCGGGCCTGGTTGACGTCGCGGATCTCGAGCGCGCGGCGGGCGAGCTCGTCTGCGGCGTCCATGACCGCGGCGATCATCTCCTCCTGCAGGACGGAGATCCACGCCCACCATCCGCGGCGGGTGCTGATGCCGGCGAACGGTGTCCCGCGGACGAGCTTGATCGCGGTGACGAGGTTCTCGTTGCTGGTGCGGGCGAGGTCGTCCCCGATGAGCCGGCGGAAGTCGTGCCAGTCGGTCCCGATGGCGGGGTGGAGCTGGTAGCCCTCCTGGTTCTTGTTCTCGGGGAACAAGGGGGTGCCGTCGGGGTCGGCACCCAGTGCCTGGCGGACGAGGCGGACGAGCTTGCGCTGGCTGTCCTTCGCGTTGACGGTGTCCGGCCAGAACGCCTGCTGCAGCATCGTCCCGTTCACGGGGGCGGACAGGCTGAGGTAGGTCAGCAGCTCGGCTCCGCGGCCGGGCAGCCGGTCCGGGTCGGCCAGGTGCAGCACGTCGACGGGGCCGAGCATCCGCACGTAGGGGGCGGGCCAGTCCGGCGCGGTGGCGGTTTCGGTCGCCGTTGGGACATCCGGAGCCGCGTTCGGGACATCGGTCGGGGCCGCTGCGACATCGGCGGCCATGTCTGCGACAACGGCGGGCTGCACGGGAGCGGTGTCTCCGTCATCGGATGCCGTAGCCGGCTGATCCTCCCCTGCGGACGCCTTCACGTCGCTGTCTGTGACGCTCTCCGGGCTCAGGGCGGACGGGACGACCGAGACTTCGGCCTGCTGCGCTTCGTCCGTGAGAGCGTCGTCTGCGGCCTGTGCGGCGTCGACAGTGACGATCGGGGCGGTGACGGGTGCTGCAACGCTGTCCTGCTCGGTCGTGGCGAACAGCTCCTGCACGAGCTCAAGTTCACGCCCCTGGAGTACCTGGGGCGTGAAGGGCAGCGGCGGCATGACGTCGCCGGGTGAGACGAGCTCTGCGCTCGTCGCTGACGAGATCCGCACGATCGAGCCGGTGCCGAGCGTCTCGCCGTTGGCGATGGTGGCGATGCCGAGACGCGGGACGCGTTCGACGAGTTCCTGCAGCTCGCGCTGCACGGCTTCGTCGGGGAGCTGGCCGAGGATGACGACGTGCGGCGCCCAGGACTCGGCATCGGTGGCTCGGGTGCGGGCGCTGTGGACCCCGTCGACGCCGTAGCTGTCGAAGGAGGCCTCGCGGCCGGCGAGGCTGGTGCGGAGGTTCCGGACCAGGGCCGCCGTGTCGTCGACGTGTTGGACACGGAACCGGTCGAGATCTTGGGCGAGGCCGCGCGGCATACCCACGAGGGTGACCTCGATCTGTTCGGACCACGGGTTCTCGGCAAGCTCGACGGCGATCGCGTTGAGGACGCCGCGGGCGGTGTCTTCGTCGCCGACGACGTTGAGGGAGCCGATCTGCTCGAGGTCGAGCATGAGTACTCCGCCATGGTCATCGACGCCGATCGTCGCGAGCGCGGGGTACGGGGAGACGGACTCTCGCGCGGGCGTGGTCGCCGTGCTGGGGAGGACGACCCATGCGGTGCGGTCGGCAGAGGCGGCCACGAACGGTGACGGTAGGTCGGCGGGCTCGCTGAGGTAGAGCGCGATCTCCTGGTCCTCGAGGCGGAGGGCGAACAGCTCCGGCAGAACGGCGCCGGTGTCCTCGGCCCAGATCTGCAGGCTGCGGAGTGCGTTGTCGATGTCCTGCAGGCCGAGAGGGTTCTCGATCATCCGCAGCTCGAGCTCGAGGTTCGCGGCGTCCGGCTCGGGCATCGCGATCCGGGTACCAGGACGGCGCTTGCGGCGCTGCTTGAGGCGCCGCGCCGCCAGCGCACTGAGGAGGCCCGCGGCGAGGACGCTGGCGATGCCGCCGGTGGTCGCGAGGGGGATGTTGATGTCGTCGTCGTTGTCGACCGAGGCGTTGTTTGCGTGCTGCGCGCCCGCGGCGCCGGTGTTGCTGTTCGCGGTCGGTGCGGCGGTGGACGACGCGCTCGGCGTGGCTGTGGGCGTCGCAGAGGCAGAGGCAGAAGCGGTCGGTGTTGCCGACGCAGAAGGGCTCGGCGCGGCCGGTACGCCGGCGTCAGCTCCGGCGTTGCTCGAGGACGCGCTCGAGGACGGTGACGGAGCTGGGGCGGCGGGCTTCGGTGCGGGGGCCGGCGTCTGGGTGACCGCGACGTTGGGGACAGTGAGGTTCCACCCGGGCCGGAGCAGGTTCGGGTTGGTCAGGTGCTGCCCGTCCGGCTGCACCGTGGCGGTGGAGGCGTTGAAGATGTCGAGATCCCGGGTGCCGTCGCCGTAGTACTGCTCGGCGATGCTCCAGAGGTTGTCGCCGGGCACCACCGTGTGGTGCACCGTCTTGGTCGTCACGCTGGGAGCAGCGGGCGCAGGGGTCTCAACTGCAGGAGGGGCGCGCGGAGCGGCCGGAGCAGCGGCGGAGGTCTCGGCCGGCTGAGAGGTGACCGTCGTGACGGGAGCAGGGGCGGCGTTGGCGGGCTGGGCAGTGCCGATCATCGTGCCGCCAGCGAACATGACGAGCACGGCGGCGATCAGGGCCGCGGCGACGTGCTGCTGACCGCGGAAGATGGGGAGACGCTTCTTGGTCGGGCGTCCGGTGATCGTCGCGGCGAGCTCGATGAGGAACGGGACGGCGAAGAGCACCCAGGCGACCCAGCCGGCGCAGGGCAGCAGCTTGGTCAGGAGGATCGTGTTGCCGTAGTCCGGGGTGAGCGTGATGACGCTCTGCAGCTGAGCTCCGGTGGGGAGCGGGTTGCCCGCGGCGATGATGAGCACGATCGGGACGCCCACGAGGACGGCGACGATCGCGATGAGAGCGCCGAAACCGGTGATGAACCTACGCATGGTGCTGCCTTTCTGTCCCCCGTGCGGGTGGCATCAGTGTAGGAAGACGGCCGCCCGACACACCGGAGCCGCCTCGGAACAGGCCGCTGGAGCGGCCGAGCGCGGGCTTTTCCACGCTCGGCCGCTCCTGTACGGGCCTCATCCGTAGGTGCCGCCGTCGGGGACGGTGTTGACGCTCTGGAGCTCGCCAACGCGGACGGCCGTGGAGCTCTGCGTGTCGCGGACGGCGATCGTGCCGTCGGTGCCACCACCGGTCCAGTTCACCGTCCAGTGGCTGGTGGCGTTGACCTGGAAGGTGCCGCCCTTGGAGGTGTGCGTGTACCGGAACCCGCAGGTCGGAGAGTCGGTGGCGACCTGGTTACCCATCGCGGCCTGGTTGAACGCGGTGCCGGCGCCGCAGTTGACGGTCTGGCCGTCGCCGCTAGACCACGTGACTCCGGAGACCGACGCGGTGGCGGTGACGGTGACGCCGCCGATGGTCGCGGTCTTGGAGTACGGGCCGTACGTCAGCGGCTGCGGGTTCTCGACCCAGAGCCAGACGGGGATGCCGACCCAGGTGCGGCGGTACGGCGCGGTACCGGCGGGGTCATCGGTGTGCGTCTTGCTGGCCGGAGCCATGCCGATGTCGATGCCCTTGAGCTGGAAGGTCTTCACCAGGGCCGCCGCAGCCTGCGCGGGCGTGTACCGGTTGATGCCGGCGGGCGGGGTGTTGGACCAGAACGTGCCGCCGAAGCAGTCGCGACCGCTGCCGGCGTCAGCGCCCGGGCAGGTGCAGGTGTACCAGGCACCGGTCGCGGCGGACTCGCCCGCCTCGGGTGCGGGCTGAGGGTCGCTGAGCTTGACGTAGCCGGTGCAGTTGCCGTTCGACGACCACCAGCCATCATCGCTCTGGCAAGGGACGTCCTTGTCGTTGTAGGAGCACTTCTGCGGCCCCGGCGTGAAGTCAGCGGGCGCTCCGTCATCGCCGCCCGGCGCCGGCGCCGTCCCGCCTCCACCCGAACCACCACCGGGGGTGCCGGGAGTACCCACACCGACACTGCAGGTCGGGTTCAGAATGTCGCCTGAACATCCGCCGCTACCGCCGCCATCGGCGAACGCAGGGGCTGCAGTGATGATCGAGACCGCGACACCGATTGCGGCAAGAAGACCGGCGATGCGGTACTGCCTGCGCCTCAGCATTGCGGAGCCCCCTCACCGCTGATCGACTTCGTTTCGGCGACTTCCCACGCCTTGTCGTCGGGGATGTATTGCGTCTTGAGCTGCACTGGGAAGCGGACCGTCTCAGACTTCGGCACGACCGTCCCGTCGGCCTTCTTCGAGACCTGGTCGGAAGTGTCGAAGCACCCCTTGACGTAGACGGTGCCGTTGGGGATCTGCGTACCGTCATGGTCGATGAGCGCGCCGTACGTGGATGCAGCAGCGTCGGCGGTCCACTTCGGTGCTCCGTAGACCTTGAACTTCTGGTCTGCGATCTGCTTCGCCACGGCATGGACGGAATCGCGGGCGGTGCCGATGGCGAACTTGTCGATGCGTTCCGGGTTTGCGCCGCCGTCGTGCTGGATCTCGTACTGCACAGCGATGAAGTCCTTCACCGCCGTGGAGGCACCGCTCCAAGCCTCGTTTTGGTCCTTCGGCGCGCTGGCCGACCCCGGCTTGCCGAGGGGTGTGTAGGCCGAGGGTGTCGGGGTGGGTGTGGCGGTCTTGCTCGAGCTCGCGGTCGGGTCCGCTGCGGGGGTGCTGGTGCAGCCGGCGAGGAAGACGAGCGCGCCGATCGCGACCGCGGCAACTGGGGCGAGCCTTGGGGTGATGGTCATGTCGTGTTCCTGTTCGTTCAGTGGTCGACGAGGCGGGCGGATGCTGTTGCGTGGACCGGCATGGGGCCGACCCCGAAGCCGCCGAGGATCTTCGGCGTATACGTCTCCTGCACGGTGACGTAGACCTGGTTGTCGATGATGCTGGCACTGCCGTGGACACCGGCGGCGCTGATGTAGTTCTCCGCCGCGGTCACGGCGGCGTCGGGGCTGAGGGTGAAGGCGTCTCCGTTGACGGAGTTGCCCGTGGCCGCGTTGGTGCCGGCTCGGGCTGCTCCCTGCGCGATGGTGAGGGCCTGCTGCAGGGTCTGCGTCTTCCCGTCACCGTCGACGACGGCTCCGCCGATGACCATCATGGCGATGGCGAGGATCACCATCATCGGGATGAACTTCATGTGCTCACCGCTCTCGGTAGGGGTCGACGGGGCTTGAGGCGGTCTTGGTGATCGTCATCGAGCCGGGGATGAACGGGACGGACAGGTCCGCGGTGTTGATGCGGCAGGTGATCGTCGCGGTGACGGTCCCAGTCTGACCAAGACCGGTGCTGAGCCCGTTGCCGCCGATCGCGACGTCGAGCGAGGCGCAGTGAGCGTTGTCCCCGAGGGCGAGCTGTGCGGCTTCCTTGGCGTGAGAGACGGCGTCCGTCCCCCTCGACATGGAAGCGTCCCGCGCCGCGGCGAACGCGGCGGACTGCACGCTGTTGTCGGTGAGCCCGTACCGCCCGAGGAAGACCACGACCCCGATGATCGGGATCAGGGCGACGATCATCATGATCGTCACCGGAGGCAGGTCCTCGAGGTCGCCGCGCTCGTCGAGGAGGATGCGTCGGATGGTCCTCATCATGGTGCCGGCACCCATCGCTCGACCGGACCGGTGATCGTGCGGTGTACCGCCGGCATCTGCACGCCGGGGATCATCGACACGGCCTGGCCGGTGACGTCGACAGTCACTGTGTTGGCGGTTCGGTTCACCGACACGTTGCTGTGCTGGAGGAACCCGCCGGCTTGGTCGAGCACCTGTCGTGCTGAGGCCTGACCGGCGCCCGTCGTGGACTCGTAGGCGCGGGCGTCGTTGTACGCCGCGACGGCGGCGTTCTGGGCGACGTTGGTGCCCTGGTACCAGAGCGCGCCTTGCAGGGCCGTGAACAGCAGCAGGAAGATCACAGGCGCGATGATCGCTGACGCTGCGTAGCCGTCTTCGTCGGTCCGCAGTCGTCGTGCGATCGCGATGATGCGCTGCATGGTTCCTCCCTTCCTGATGCTGGTAGCGGTGTGGGGTGCGGGATCAGCCCGGGAGCTTGCCGAGGTAGCCGTTGACCCAGGCGACGATGGTGCCGGCGATCGCGATCGCGGCGACGGCGCCGGAGACGACCCAGATCGCCTTCCAGGCCGAGTCCTCGAGGCCGGCTTCGGCGTCTTCGGTGAGCTTGTCGAGACGCTCCTGCAGGTCGGCCTGCAGGGTGACGGTGCGACGGAGAACGGCGGTGCGGATGCGGTTCATGGTGGGTTCCTTTCGGTGGTCAGGTGGTGGTCGTGAGGAGCTGGAGGACGGCGGGGGTCATCGTGATGAGGATGATCGGCAGGAGCGAGACCGCGACCGGCCAGCCCATGTTGGAGGTGACGCGCTCGGCGGCGTCCTTGTCGTCGGCGGCGACCTGCTTGCGGAGCTTGTTGCAGGCCGCGCGGAGCTGGCTTCGGAGCCCGACGCGGGCTTCGGCGAGGCGCATCATGCGCGCCATCTCAACCAGGGCGGGGACGTCGACCTCGTCGCCGAGTCGAGCGAGGGCGTCCCACTTGGAGACTCGGCTGAGTTCGGCGACCTGGTACTCGCGGCGGATGCGCTTGAACACCCACGAGTCGGAGACGCTCGCGGCGGACTTGAGTGCGTTGTCGGCGTTGACTTCGCCGAGGAGCGCGACCGCGACGAGCTCGAGGTAGACGGTGACGAACCGGGTGAACTCGCGCTGTGCGGCCTTGGCCCGGGCGCGGACGCTGGCGTCTGGGGAGTTCCAGAGGATGAGCGCGACCACGGGTGAGAGCAGCAGCGGCAGTGCGAAGAAGTGTCCGGTGAAGAGCTGGAACAGGAACGGCAGCACCAGCGGCGCGAGGAAACCGAACACGGCGAGCTGCAGCTTCTCGCCGTAGAACTTCGCGACGGGCATTTCGAGTAGGTCGAGCTGCTTGGTCGGCGCGGACAGCCCGGGGAGGTTGGGAAGGTGCTGGTGGAGCCAGCTGCCGGCGCGCTCGAAGCCTGGCTGGCGGCCGGCGGGGCTGAGGGTGACGGTGTTGACGTCGCCGAGGCGGGCGAGGGCGTCGTCGACGCGGATCGTGCGGGGGGCACGGGTGAGGAGGAACACGGCGAGACCGGTTCCCACGAGCGCGCCGGGCAGGAACGCCAGGAGTGCGGGGTTCATCGGCGCACCTCCGTGTCGGTGATGATGATGCGCGGCTCAGGACGAGTGCGCGTGAGGGACTTGGCCCAGATCAGCAGGGCCACGAAGCCGGCGAGGATGACGGCGAGGAGGACTTGCCCGACGGGGGTGCGGTACGTCGCGATTTGCGGGGTGTGGGAGAACAGGACGATGCCGACGAGGACGATGCCCACGATGAGCGTCATGGTGCGCATGGTGCGTCGGGGCTTGTCGCGCTCGTTGTAGATCTCGAATCGCATGGCGGTCTGTACGGCGAGGTTGTCGGCGACGCCGTCGAGGGCGGTGGCGAGGCCTCCGGAGCTGAACTCAGCAGCCTGGATGAGGTAGATGGTGACTTCGTCGGCCCACGGATTGTCGAGCTCGTCGGCGAACGCTCGGAGCGCTGCGGAGCTGGACCACGAGCCGTTCATGCGCGCTGCGAGGCGGTCCACGGGCACGCGGATGATCGCCGGAGTGGAGGCCCTGGTGACGTCGACGACCTCGCGGAGGGTGAACTCGCCGGTCTCCGCCGTGGATGCCAGGGAGCGAGTCCATGCCTCGAGTGCGGAGAGGAGATCCCGTTCGCGGGTGTCCTGCTTGCCGAGCAGCAGCGGCAGGCCGATCACCGCGGCGGGGACGACGACCAGCAGCAGGATGATGCCGGAGATCGCCGCGGCGACGACGCCGGCGATGAGGCCGAGCACGATCGTGTTCTTCGTCCGGCGCGACACCGCCTTCCAGCGCTGCGCCAGGGTCGGGCCGGAGGTCTTTTTCGAGACCGGCTTCGGGGGTGCCGGGCGGAAGGCGCGGACGAGCAGGATGATCCCGGCGACGAAGACGGCGCCGGCGAGAGCTGCGAGGAGCGCCATCATTCCTCCCACAGGATCTCGGGGTTGAGCCCGTTGCGGCGGAACGTCTGCTCGAGCTCGGGCGACGGGCGGTGCTTCTCGTAGGTCTCGTGGTCGTAGTTCCACTTGATCAGCGGGGACGCCAGCGGCGTCTGCCCGTCGCCGCCGGGGCGCGGGATGACTTCGGCGATCTCCGAGACGATTCGGCGGCGGGTGCCGTCGCCGTTCGGGATGGTGTCGAGGTACACGACGATCTGGATCGTGCGCAGGATCTGGCGCAGCGGAACGATGTCGCTGCTGAGGCCCTGCTCGCTCATGAGCACGTCCGCGAAGCGGTGGAGCGCGTCGTTGGCGTTGCGGGCGTGGATCGTCGACAGGGACCCCTTGCCGGCGAGCATCGCCTTGATCGCGACCGGGCCTTCCGGTCCGCGGATCTCGCCGAAGAGGATGCGCTGGGCGGAGACGCGCAGCGACTGCAGGAACGCGTCCTCGAGGCTGTACGGGACGGCGAGGTCGCCGGTGCCGACGGTCGACGGCAGGTACTGCAGGTCGGTGACCTGACGGTGCCGTTCCGGGTTCTTGCCGAGGTAGAGCTCGCGTTCCGTCTCGATCGTCGCGATCTTCTCGTCGGGGTGCACCGCGGACATGAGCGCGCGGAGGAAGGTCGTCTTGCCGGCCGCGGGGTAGCCGGCGACCAGGATGCACTGGTTCGCTTCGACGGCGGCGCTGAGGATGCCGGCGCCAGCCTTCGGGAGCGAGCCGAGCTGCACCATGCCAGGCAGGTCGATGTCGACGAGGTTGTGCTTGCGGAAGGTGAGGTCCGGCAGTGAGGTGATCGCGGAGCCGGTACCGGAGAACCGGACGCCGCCGATGTCGAGGTCGATGTGCCCGTTGGGGCGGGCGAACACGCGGCCACGGGCGGAGGCCAGGTCGGCGACCATCCGGAGGAGGTCGTCGTTGCTCTCGGCCATCGGGCGGCGTGCTTCACGGCGACCGTCGGTCTTGGTCACCATGACGTTGTCGTAGCCGACCACGGTGATGTCTTCGACGTCGGGCTCGCGCAGGAACTGCTGGAACCGGCCGTACCGGAACGCAGTGTCGAACATCGCCTGCACGTGCCGTTCGATGCGACCCGTGTCCCAGTCGCGGTCCGGGCCGTGGTTGACGACCTCGTACTGCACGTGCCGCTCCGTACGCCGGCGCATCTCTGCCAGCGCCTCTTCCTCGAACTCCGTCTCCGGGCCGACGGAGGCGATCGCGACGTCGAAGTCCGCTCGGGAGCGCGTCGCCGAGTCCAGGAGGTTCAGCTCCTTGACGTGCTCGTCGACGAGCCGCCAGTTGACGTCGTCGGCGTCACGGTCGTGGGTCTCCACAAGCGAGCTGCGTGCTCGGTCTCGACGCATGAACTCGGGGATGGGAGCGGGGAGCTCTTCGGGCTGCTCGAGCTGCTCGGGCGACGCGGGGATCGGGTCGACCAGGTGCAGCCGGGCGCCGCTGGCGGCGGCGAAGAGGTGCGCGCGACCGTCGGCACGGCCAGTCTCGGTGGGTTCCGGGCTGGCGGGCGCGATGTTCGGGTCTGCCGCGAGATCGGCCAGAAACGGTCGCTGGCTGATGCTGATCTGGGGGGTCTGCTCGTCGGCCACTCAGCCCACCACCTTCCGGTCGAGATCTGCTGTCGTCTGTTCGTCGAGGGCGGCCACGGCCCGGCGGACTGCCTGGCGGTAGGCGTTGCGCTGGGGCTTGGCGTCAGGGCGGCCGAGCGAGAACACGGCGGCGCCGTCGGGGTCCCAGGGCAGCTCGGCGAGGACGGGCAGCACGTTGCGGCCGAAGTCGCTGGCGGGGATGGCTTCGTAGCGGGACTCGGTCAGCACCAGCCGGTACTTCTCCGCACGACCCACGCCCTGCAGGCGCTCGGCGAAGTCCGGGAGTTCGGCGCGGCGGTAGATCCGGTTGAGGTCGACCATCGTGCTCTCGGAGAAGACAGTGACGCGGTCTGCGGAATCGAGCAGCGGCAGTCGGATGTCCTCGTGAGCAACCCGTCCGAGATCCACGATCACGTCGATGCCGGCTTCGCTGATCGCGCGGAACAGGTGCGGGAACCGCGCCCACATGCGGCGGACGCCGTCGACAATGCTGAGCTTGTGGAAGCCGGGGACGACCCACATCCGATGACCGTTGGGCAACGCCGGGATCGCCTGCGGAAGCTCCGGGAGCTCGTGCACGGCGATCGACAGCCCGCTCTCGGGCGTGATGAGGTCCTGCCAGGTGAGCACGTTGCGGGAGTAGGCGACGGCCACCTTGTCCAAGCCCCCGGCACTCGGGTGCAGGTTCGAGCGGAAGAAGCCCGTCATCGCGGACGTCGCGTTGGCGGTCTCGGCTTCGAACACGATCACCGGGCGCGGCCAGTGCACCGCGAACGCGAACGCCGCGGTCGTGACCCCGGGAGAGCCTGCGAATGAGGCGAAGGCGTGGACGGCCATGTCAGTCCTCCGCCGCTGCGAGGTAGATCGCAACCTGTCCGGCCGCCGCGCGGCTGGTGACGTCAGCGGCGTTCTTCGCGTTGATGTAGACGTCGACGATCGTCGTCCCGGAGGACTGGCTGGTACGGGACGCGGAGACGACGCCCTGGATGGGTGCGTCGTTGCTCTTCACCGCGGAACCGGAACCGTCCGTCGCAGCGATGGGGACGACCTCGATGCGGTCCCCCGCGACGAGCTGCTGCGCCGGGAGCTGCGCCGGCTTGAGCGAGAGCCCGACGAGGGCCTGCCCGCCCGGGACGGGCAGCGCCGAAGCGACCGCCGATCGGGTGACGAGGCTGCCCTCCGGGAGGTCGACCGTGGCGACCTTCCCGATGAGGGTGCTCGCGTCCGTCGACGCGACGCCGGCGGTGCGCTGCCCTGCGGCGACGTCGATGGTCGTGAGGTCGTCCTTGGTGATGGTGTCGCCGCGGTCGATGCTCTTGGCAACCACGAACACCTGCTGGGTGTGCGACGACGACGAGTAGATGAAGACGCTGGCGACACCGCCGACGATGATGAGCGCGGCCGCACCCGCGGCGTACACCCACGACCGGCGCGTGCGCACCGGCGCGATCGCGCCGTCGCTCCTCACCGGTACGTCGGTTGCGGTTCCTGTCGCTGTAGCCACGTCATTCCCTCCGAATGGGTCTCTACCTATGAGAGGTGCATCTGCAGGCATGAACCGGGACAAATCAGTTCCCGAGCCGCGAGACGCCCCTCCGTTGACCGGGCAGGGCCCGCTGTTCTTCTACTTACCAAGCTATGGTATTTACCAAGCCTTGGCAAGTACCTCCGTAGACTGGGGCGATGCCCGATGGCCTGAACGAAGCCCCCTCCCTCGAGGAGGCCTGCGCCGTGGTGTCGGGGACGCCAGCGCGCATCCGTGTCCTGCGCGTGGTCATGGACAGCACCGAGGTCACGGCTAACGAGGTCATGGCAAGCACCGGGCTCTCCCGGAACGCTGCCGGCCACCACCTGAGCGCACTCCTCGAGGCCGGCGCCATCCGGCAGCGACGCACGACGCACTCCAGGGGCGCAGGCTCGGTCATCTACTGGTCTGCGGACGTCGACGTGATCCACGCGATTCGCGACACTTTGAGCTCTCACCTGACATGACCCCCCTTCTGGTGTCAGAATTACAGAAGTGACCCGCTCGTTCTACCCCGCGGGCACATGTCTATACCGATCTGTCCACGCCCGCGCTCGCCGAGGAGGCTTCCGTGTCCGTTGGCGCGAATGCATTCAGGCGCTGGGCCGCTGAGGCCGGGCTGCCGGAGAGCATGGCGCCCTTGGCTCGGGCAGCTGGTGTGAGCCGCACGACGTTGAGCGCGCAGCTGTTGCGGGGCCGGGTTCGGGAGAGCGTGATCATCCAGGCGAGCAGGGCGCTGGATCTCGATCCGGTGGAGTCCCTGTCGGCGTTCGACGAGTACGACGACCTGGCTGCAGGAGTGCGGCCTCCGCTGCAGGTCGAGGTGTTGTCGCAGGTGACGTTGAACGATGCGATGACGGAGCTCTTGGCGCGGCGGGATGACCGTCGCAGGGATCTGCTGCGTCCGCCTCGTCAGTGGGAGAACCCGCCGCAGCATGACTCGGTGCGCAACTGGATCGACGCGGTCGACCCCGGGAGCATTCGGCAGTCGTTGAGTGAGCGGTTCGCCGTGTCGCCGTCGAATCTCGCGACGGCGATCACCGAGAACAAGTTGCGTCCTCGGCAGCTCGTCGAGGCGGCTCGGATCGCACAGACGTCATTGACGAGCGGGCTGGCGGCGGCGGGGGTGCTCACGTTGGCGGAGGCCGGGTGGCCGGACGGGGCTCGTGAGTACACGCTCGGTCGGCTCCGGGATGTGGCGCTCATCGAACTGGTGCAGGCTCGTCTTGCGGGCACTCTCCGGGGAGCTCGCCGGCGGGCCTCTGATGAGGATGCCGCGCGACGAATTCAGAGCACGTTGGGTTGAGCATGGTGATCGGGTATCTCATCGTCGTGGTGTTGGCGGCGCTTGCGCTGACGCGCCTTCCGTCGGCCTTGGCTGGCCGGAACCTCACCGTGGTGTTGTCGGCTGTGACGATCGTGGCGGCGTTCGCGCTGATCACGCCGGCCGTCTACT
The DNA here is from genome assembly GCF_003755165.1 of Curtobacterium sp. PhB130. Taxonomy (NCBI): domain Bacteria; kingdom Bacillati; phylum Actinomycetota; class Actinomycetes; order Micrococcales; family Microbacteriaceae; genus Curtobacterium; species Curtobacterium sp. PhB130. The sequence continues at coordinate 62,293 of NZ_RKII01000013.1, forward strand.
CGGGGCTGGGACGACTGATCCCGGTTCCGAACGGGGTCGACCTGGTGGCGAAGCTGCTGCTGTTCACCGGTCTGCTGCTGGCTGGCAGTGCGGTTGCGCGGGCGTACGGCGCACCGCGGACGCAGCGGCTGGTGTCGGGGTTGCCGGGCGCCGCGGTGTTCATCGTGCTCATGCTCGCGGAGGTCGCGGTGTTCGCCGTGGTGCACACCGGGCGGCTCGCGCCGGATCTCGCGGGCGATCTCGGGAACCCGCTCGTGCGCGTCTACTCGACGCTCGCGACGGCATACCCGGCGTACATCGCGCTGCTGCTGGTGCCGCTTGTGCGCCGTGGCCTGTCGAGCGGGGAGCTGAGCGCTCGCATGACATCGCGGTTCCTGCTGGTGGGGTTCCTGCTGGCGTTGCTGCGGTTCGTCGTCGCGTTGGTGACCCTTGTGGTGCCGGCGGCGTACTACCCGGGTCAGGTCATCAGCGGTGTCGCGGCGATCGCCGTCGCGGCCGGCCTGGCATGCGCGTTCTTCGCCCGTGTCGGGCGTGAACGCCGCACGCAGCGTCAGTTCACCTGACCGCCGGTCACCAGGTGCCGTCGCCGATCGCGTTGACGCGCCAGAAGGTCGGTCCGGTGCCGCCGATGGTGAACTGGTAGCTCTTCGCGTGCGTGAGCTTGCGACCCCAGTCGGGTGAGTGGATGAGCCCGCCCTTGCCGTCGTAGATCCCGATGTGGTGTCCGACCCAGGCGACCAGGTCGCCCGCTTGGGCTTCGGACGCGGGGATCTGGTGCGCTTGGGCGAGCTGACCGGAGACGACTGGGCTGGGCAGATCGATGCCGAGCACCTGGTGGTACATGTAGTAGACGAATCCGGTGCAGCACCATCCGGCCGTGGGGCTGCCGGCTGAGCCGCATGCGCCGGAGTAGGGCACCTTGCCGACGTACTGCTCGGCGTAGGCGACCATGTCGGCGCCGGTCTTGCCGTTCGGCGAGGACCAGGACGCGTTCTCGGTTCCGCCACCCCCGCCGGTACCGCTCCCGCCTCCGCTCGAGCAGCCACCGCCGTTGCTGGTGGCCTGGGAGACGGTGTCCGCGGTGACGGTCACGCCCTGGTCGCTCATGAGGGACGCTGCGGCGGTCTCCCACTTCGCGTACGCCTTCGGGAACCCGGAGACCTGTACGGCCTGCGCGGCGTCGTTGAGGCTGAGATCCTGCCAGTTCGCGACGTCGAGCAGGCCCTTGGGGGTGCCGTGGTTCGGGCCGAGCGGCCCGCCGTAGAACGCCTTGGCTTCGTACGTCGGGTCCTGGCGCTGCTCGAGCGAGCCCCAGTTGGCGCGCTGCTGGAAGATCCCGACCGAGTCCCGGTCGCCGTGGTCGAGGTTCCGCAGGCCGGACTCCTGCAGCGCGGTCATGAGCGCGACCTGGATGCCGCGGGAGGGGACGTTGAGGCCACGACCGACGGCGATGATCGTGCCGGCGTTGTCGCGTTGCTCCCGGGTGAACTTCACCGTCTTGCCGTCTCCGGCGTCGACGGGCGTCGTGTCGCCGGCCGTGGTGGTGCCTCCACCCCCTCCGATCCCGGGGGCGGTGCAACCGAGCGCGGCCGGTGAGCCGGTGAGCAGCTGCAGGGAGCTGGTGACCACCAGGCCGGTGATGCCCAGGACTGGCACGAGGACGACGACCAGGCCTGCGGCCACGATCGCGGCGACCTTCTTGTTCATGCGGACGCTCCGGTCTGTGCAGCCTGGGCGGCACGCTCGAGGGCAGCTCGGACGGGCGACTGTGCCACCTGCGCCGGCCGGGCGCGGGTGATGCGGTACACGCCGCTGCTGTCGGTGGTTGCTGGTGCGATTCGTCCGACTCCGGACGGGTCGACCACGATCTGGCGGCCGAACGGGACGGCGCCGGAGGTGGGAGTCGATACCGGGCGGGGGCCGGGGATGGACGCACTCGAGGTGAGGCCGGGGGTCTGCGCGACGCCGCCGTGCGCCACCTTCCGGTCGAGCACCTTGCCCGCGACCGAGGGCATGGTGCTGAGGGCCTGGCGCTGCAGCACCTTCTTACCGCCGATCTGCATCGCCTTCATCGCGACGGCGGAGGTGCCACCGGTGGATGCTGCGGCCACGAGCTGTCCTGCGGTCGCGGCGGAGCGAACCGCGGTGGAGACGGCGCTGCCGGGGCGACGAGCGGAGGGTGTCGCGGTGAGGTGTCCGGCGTCGAGCGAGCTCGGTGCCGGCGCCGCTGGCAGCTCGGGCTTCGGGCGGGGCCGGGAGAGGCGGTTTGCGGCGTACCGGCCGGCGGTGCGGAGGGTCTCGGCCTTGATCGGCGAGAGCGGCTGCCGCTGGCCCGAGCCGACGCGGTTGCCGAGCGTCGCGAGCCACTTCGCGAGGTTCTTTCCCGATCGACGGGCTGCGAAGAAGGCCCAGAAGAGCGTGATGATCAGCGCGATTACGAAGATGTCGATGATCGTGGTCTGCGCGACGATCGACAGACCCGCGTCGGAGACGGCCTTCATGACGGACCCGAGGATCTTGAGGTACGCGGCGAGCATGACGATCGACACCGCGAGGGAGAACGCCCCGACGTACATCCCGACCCACGAGCGCCAGAGGGCCTCGCGGGCGACGCCGGGCAGCATGGCGGCGTAGACGTTGACCATCAGCTTCGACGCGTTCATCAGGGCGTAGATGACGGCGACCATCGTGATCAGCGCCATCGCCAGCGCGATGAGGAGCAGCGTGCCGCTCCCTCCCTGGATTGAGAGCGTCGTGAGGATCTGGGAGGTGCTCGGGTGGGTGACGTACTCCTGAGCGTCCTTGTCGCACTTGCCGACGGCGTCGCGGACGTTGGTCGAGCTGCTGTCGAACGCGGAGGCGTTCTTCATCTGCTGGGTGAAGGTGGTGTCGCACTCCCCCGACAGTGCGTGGCCGAAGGCGATCTCCTGCGCGGGGATGCGTACGAACACGTCGATCAGGCCGCCCATCAGCGACTGGGAGATCAGGTCTTTCGCCTGGTCCTTGTCCGGGGTGCCGGTGGGGTCGGCGCCGTCGGTGGAGAGCACGCTGACGGAGAGGTTCGCGCCGGTGGACTCGGCCCAGGTGAGTGCACCGTGCTCGCCGGTCAGTGCGGCGACGGGGTTGGCGAGTGCTCCGGTGGCGAGGACGAAGCACAGGACGGAGACGCCGAGGTCGACGGCGCCCTTGGCGAACTTGCCGAACGCAACAGCGCAGCCGAAGACGAGGCCGGCGACGGCGAGGGCGACCGGTGCCCATCCGAACTGGGACAGCACGGACTGGATGGTGTCGGCGATCGCGCCGACCGGCGTCGCGATCCAGTCCACCCAGGTGAACTCGAGCAGGAACGACAGCAGCCAGAGGCACCACGAGAAGCTCGCGAGGTTGATGGTCCAGAGCAGGTCGATGACCCAGGAGATCGCGGTCTTCTGCGGGTGCCACACGTCGCCGCGATCGAGCGGCAGGATCGTGTACCGCCACAGCGGGACCCCGTTGGAGTCCTTGAGGTCGCTCGGCGGCATGTAGGGCGGGGCGGAGGAGTTGGCGGAGCCGTCGGCGTACGCGGCGGGCACGGCGAGGATCGCCGAGATCAGCCAGCAGAGCACGAGGGCGAGCAGCATCGCGGTCTTGGGGTGGCGGCAGGCCCACCACCAGAGCCGACGGGCTCGAGCGCGAGCGGTCCGGAACCCGGACAGGGCAAAGGTGATCATGCGGACACCCGTTCCTCCGTGATGACGCTCTTCGATGGCGTGGAGAGCACCGCCTTGCGACGGTCGGGCTCCTGCGGAAGAGCGACGCGGATCTTGCCCATGCGGCCCTGGATGTCGAGGTAGAGCGCTTCGCCGCGGCGGTCGGGGGCGACGTAGCCGTCGGGGCCGATCGGGGAGAGATCCTTCGTGACGATGTTGACCATCGCCGGGTCCTGCCCGAGCCCTTCGTGGAACCAGTCGAGGTTGCCGGCGGCGAGCCCCTGGTCGGTCTGGCGCATCACGACGCGGGTCTTGATCATGCCGCGGGAGAGCTCGTCGCCGAAGTCGTGAGCGTCCTGGCTGGCGACGGCGACGCCGGCTTTGTGCTTGCGGCCGTCGCGGTAGAAGATCTTGAGCTGCTGCTGCCCCTCCGGCGAGGCGGTGACGTGGAAGACCTCGTCGACGGCGAACACGGCGAGCTCGTTGTCGTCCGCGAAGCACACCTGCCGGCTGATGGTCACCAGCAGCGCGTACATCGCCCGACCGAAGAGCTTCTCGATCGGCATCTCATCGAAGAGCTTCGGGTTGTTGATCTCGTCGGCTTCGGGCAGCGCAACGCCGTGGGTGAGGAACGCGATCGCCCGCTTGGACAGGTCCAGCGCCGGCAGATCGGAGTCGAACAGCACCTTCCCGAAGTGCTTGTCGACGTAGAGGCCCATCAGGTCCGCGAGGGTCTCGGCCTGGTCGTCGCCGCCCTTGCCGAGCTCCTGCAGGTGCCGGTAGAGGGCGCCCATCGATGTGAGCTCGTGCTCGGTGGCGTACTCGGGGCCGAGCACCTTCGACAGCCGTGCGCCCTCTCGGGATCGCGCCGGTACGCCGAGAAGGGCCGACATGAGCGTCTGCGCTGCAGCTGCGCCCTCGCGGGCGCCGAAGATGCGCAGCGGGTCCAGCGACCAGAGCGGATCGGTGAGATCCACCACCGCGGTCTGCTTCTTCGCGAGCGTCTCGGCGAACTTGGCGTACTCCTTGAGCACCGTGCGGTCGATGAGCACGATGCGGGCACCGCGGTCGAAGTTGGCGCCGAGCACGCTCTTGAGCGCCGTCGTCTTGCCTGCCCCGGGTTCGGCGGCGAACGCGATCGATGCGGAGACGTCGGCGAGGACGTGCGACTCGAAGTCGAGCAGCACCGGGCGTTCGGTCCCGGAGGTGACGTTGTGGGCGAACAGCATTCCGGTGGGGTCGCCGAGGTCGGTGGAGGTCATCGGCACCATCGTGGAGAACATCGCGCCGGAGGTGATCTCGACGAACTCGCGGACCTGGCGGGAGGTCGGGACGCCGGGCTGCATGCCCCACCAGAGCGCCTCCTGCGCGCCGAGCGGGATGTCGAACGTGAAGTCGATGCCCTTGAAGTCCTTCTGCAGGAACTGGGCGCGAGATCGTGCTTCCTCGGCGGTGGGGGCGCCGATGGCGAGAACCATCGTCGCCTGGATCTCGACCTCCTTGTCCGACCGGTTGAGGGCCGCGTGGTACTCCGCCAGCGTCGCGGCGGTCTCCGACAGGGCGCCGCCTGATCCGGTGATCGCTGCGGTCCCGTCCTGCTGGTCCAGCTGGTCGGTGAGGTTGATCTCGGCGCGCTTGTTGCGGCGGGCGGCGTCACGGCCGGCGAGGACGTTGAGCCGGAGCGCCCAGTCCGCCTCGACGCCGAGCTCGTCGATCCGTCCGACCCAGTCGACGGCGGGGGTCTCCCAGCCGCCCTTCGGGGTGCCGGCGAGGGCGAGCAGCACCTGGTAGGACGTGCTGTCTTCCCGCAGGTTCTGCACCTTGACGTAGCGGCGGGAGAACGGGTCGAACTTCTCGAGCTTGTTCGTGATGTCGCTCTGGCCGCCCTCGTCGATGACCGGGTTCGGGAACACGGCGGCGGAGGCGACGTGCTGCGGGAGCTCGTCGACGCCGTACTGCTGTGCGACGCCGCCGAGGGTGCGCCCGGTCTGGTCCGGCGCTGCGAGGTCGAGACCGAGGCCGCGGGTCTGCGAGTGCGCGGCGATCCACACCTGTTCGGCGACGGTGGAGCGGTGCGGCTCGAACGCGGCGGGCAGCTGCTCTTCGATCTTCCCGGCGGCCTGGAGTGCGGCGAGGATCTCCTTCGGCGTCGGCGGGCGCATCGGCAGCGAGAGCAGGTCGCGTGCGGCGACCTCGGAGCTGCGACGGGCGGTCGCTGCTGGGCCGCCGACGCGCAGCGGCGCACACAGCCAGAACTCCCGCTTGCCGAGGGGCCGCTCGGCGAGTGCGTCGAGGGTGAGCATGGTTTCCATCGCCCATGCCGGGCTCTCGTTCATGTCGACGTTGGCGAGCATGCGGTTCACGATCGAGATCGGGTCGAGGTCCGCGGTGAGGCCGAGGAGCAGGTACTCCCCTCGGATCGACTGGAACAGATCCTGGTGGTACGCCTGCGACCAGGCCTGCTTCTGGCTGCTCCCGAAGCCCTTCGCGAGCCCGTTGAGCCGCCAGGTGGCCCACACGGTCCCGCTGCGGGTCCACATCAGGTGCCCGGTCATTGCGATGGCTGGCAGACGGTTCACTGGGATTCCTTTCGACGGGCCTGCTCGAGCAGGCGCTCGACGCCGGTCGCGTAGCTGCGACGGAGCGGGATGACGTTCGAGGGCAGCTCGGCCTCGGTGGCTGGGGCGGCTTCGGCCTCGACTGCGGCGATGGCCGGTGCCGGTACCGCGGCGGCGGGTGCGGTGGGTTCCGCGACCGCCGCCGGCGCGGCTGCGACTGCGGCGGTCGCGACCTGGACGCCGGGCTCCAGCTGCATGAGGACGGTCCCGTCGACCCGGTGGGGGCGAGCGATGCTGATCCGTCGGCCCTGGTAGGTGCCCAGGTCCGGCAGCGACAGCGCGGTGCCGAAGTCGGACGCGAGGTCCATGAGCCGGCGGCGGGTGGAGGGGATCTTGCCGGTCGCCCAGGTCGATCCGAAGGCGACGCCGGCGAGGACCGTCATCCGGACGAGCGGGTACAGGCCCGCGCCCCAGAGGCCGGTGGTCTTGTACCCGATCCACAGCACGATCCCGCCGACCACGATCTGCGTCAGCGTGTACGGGCCGCCCGGGATGCGGGCGCCGTTGATCTTGCCGATGAGGACCGGGATGCGGCGTGCGGCGGTGTAGAACCGCGCGACGTTGGGAGTGTGCTGTTCGGACATGGGCGCGGATCAGCTCCCCAGCTGGTCCTTGAACTGGTTGCCCAGCCAGATCGTCCCGCCGCCGCCGACGGCGAAGGCGATGAGCGCGCCGACGAAGAGGCCCTGGATGATGCCGCCCATCGCCCAGCTCTTCTTGATCGCGATCGCGAAGAAGGCGATCAGGCCGATGATGCCGCCGGCGACGATGATGAGCGCCTTGAACTGGTTGAGCTGGTCGTTCGCGGTGGTGATGATCCCGCCGGCGAGGACAGGGCCAGTGGCGTCGCTGACGGCGACGATGGCTCGGACGGACAGGCGGGTGGTCGCGTCGGCGACGCCGGTGACCGCCGTGGTGGCGAGCGCGGTGATGGACATGGTCAGTTCCCTTCGGTCGGTGCGGGGGTGGCCGACGGCGCCGGGGTAGCGGCGTCGGAGTTCGAGAGCGTCGGTGCGGTGCCGAGTGCGGACACTTCCCATCGGTCCGCGCGTGCGCGGAGGGTGATCGGGTAGGTGGCGGTGACCTGCTGGCCGACGGAGTTGGATGCCGTGACGGTCGCGTAGACGTTCACCGTCGCGCCGTCGGTGGGGTGCTCGGACGGCGCCGTGGTGGCGGTGAGGGTCGAGATCGACAGGGACGTGTACGGGGCCGGGTCGATCGGAGGGATCGACTTCGACGGGGCGGTGTAGGGCTCCGTGTCGCCCTGCCCGGTGAGGTAGGCGGCGAGGAACGCGTTGACGGCCTTCCCGGCGGCGGAGTTGGTGGCGAGGGTCTCGCCGTAGCCGAGGGAGCTCCCGTCGGTGGTGTGCCGGGGGCCGGCGACGGGGGCGGGCAGCCCGACGGCGCTGAGCTTGTTGCCGCCGTCGGTGACGGTGACCTGGAAGTAGCGGCGCGGCCACTGGTCGCCCTTGTCGGCGTCGATGGTGTCGTCCTTGACGTTCGCCGCGACGACAACCTGGGCGAGCCCGTCGCGGGTGGTCGTCGATGATGCGACGACGAGATCGCGGTACTGGAACCCGGTCTTGGGCAGCTCGATGTTGGCCGTCGTGTAGGCGTCAAGCGCGGATGAGTTGTCGCGGTCGGCGGCGAGCCAGGCACCGACGAAGCCTGCGGCGAAGCTGCCAGCGGACTGCTGCAGCGGCGATGCCTGCTCGGAGCTGACCGCTCGCGGGGCGGCCTCGGAGCTGCCGCCGCCGGAGAGGACGGTCAGCGTCAGTGCGGCCGGCCCGCACACGAGAGCGGCGGCGATCGCGATCGTGACGCCTCGGGCGCCGAGAAGTCCGCCGTTGGTCCACTGCGCGGCCTGTGCGGTGGTCTCGGGCTCGGTCGATGCCGGCTGCGGGGTCTTCTTCTTCGGCAGCTTCATCACGCGCTCTTCCCGTGGACACGGACCGCGTCGATCGCGCGCTGGTACTCCGGCGACTGCAGGTAACGCAGCGCCCGCGCCTGGGTCTCCGGGCTGAACGGCTTCTCGTGCAGATCGAGTGCGACGTCCTGTGCCTGGTCGTAGGCGGAGAGCACTCGGGCGTGCTCGTTCAGCTCCTTGAGCATCCCGTCGGGCAGCTGCGGTGCTGCGTCGTCGTGCGTGGGCATCGCACGGTCCCTTCGTCGATGGCGAGACCGGAAATGGCCTCTCACCTGTAAAGGGGTGCCCCCGATCGGGTCGACCGGGACAAATTCGTCGAGCAATTTTTCTGAGGCCCGTTCCTCCGCCGATCCGCGTGTTCATGCGCCTCCCGGAGGGACCCGGTGACAGGCGGCGTCTCGGCCGCCGAAGCGCGTTCCCCGGTACCCCCGGCAGTACCTCCCGCGTGAGGACCGTCGTTCGAGTCAACGGTTCGTCTCACCTCGGGGGTTCTCATGAGCACCATCACCAACCGCGCTTTCTCGCTCGACAGCAAGCTGCGTCGGGAGTGGGAGGACGAGATCGCAGGTCGGGTGCACGCCTTCGGTACTCACGGCACGATGACCGCCGACGCGATGCTCGAGCAGGCTCGTCGGATCGTCGACGGTGACCGTGACGCGCTGCTGCACGAGCTACTCGAGCTGGCGCACACCGGTGACTGGATCGCTGAGCGAGTGCTGCTGCAGCTGCTCATCCCGGCGGCGCGGAGCATGGCGCACCGGGTCCACGCCCTCGACGAGCTCAGCCGGAACGACCGGGTCGACATCGCCATCGGTGCCGCGTGGGAGAGCATCCGCCGGTACAAGCTGCACCTTCACAGCCGGGTGATGGCGAACCTGACGATGGGCACGCTCAGCGTGATCGCCCCGAAGCCGTCCGCGAACGACCGACTCGTTGCCGGCGTCACCAACTGCGTCACGGACGAGGTCCTCGAGCACGTCGCCGGCGCATGGACCGAGCCGGAGCCCTCCCCCGAGTCCGAGCTCGCGAACCTGCTCACCTGGGCGGTCGACACGCACGTGGTCTCCACGGACGAAGTCGCACTGCTCGGCCGTGCCTACCTCGGCGAGGAGAGCCACACCGCCATCGCCGCGGATCTCGGCATCACGAGCGAAGGCGTCCGGAAGCGTCTCGCGCGGGTCCGGAACCGCATCGGTATCGCAGCCCGCACCGCGTACGCCGCCTGAGCGAGGGCCCCACCATGCGCAAGCTCCTCCTCGCCGCCGCCGCGATCGCCGCGGTCGTCATCGCCATCGTCGTCATCGCCGTGCACCGGCCCACCGCGGAGCACTCCGAGACGAACGATGCAGCTCCGGCCGCCGTCCCCTCCGCCTCGAGCGGGTCCGACGACCGAAAGCTGCAGGAGCTGCTCAACACACGACTCAGCACCACCGGTGCGCAGCTCTCGGTCGGCCTCCCCGCCACCCTCACCATCGACGCCGCGAACGGGGACACCGTGTACGCCCGCGTCACGATGGACGAGCTCACTAAGCTGCCCGCCGACCAGGTCGGTGCCGTCCTGCAGCAGCGCTCCGCTCTCGCCGGCTACGACACGGTGTGGACGATGCCGGTGTCGCTGACGGTGCTCGGCGTCGTCGACGAAGACGGCACCCACGTCGAGCCGACCGCCGCGCTGACCGCGTCCGACCTGGCGCGCTTCACGATCGCCACTCACCCCGGCGCGGACCAGCTGCCCAGCGCGAACACCCTGACTTCCTCGGGATGCCCGGGCCTGGACTCCGTCTCCCCGATCGCTGCCGGCCGCACCCTCACCTGGTGCATCCACGCCTTCGCTGACGGGTCGTCGAACCAGCCCACGGGCGGTCAGTACGAGACGAGCACCGGCACCTACCAGACGCCGATCACGTGGGCGTCGAAGCGATACGCCGCGCCCGAGATCCCCTGAGCTCGACTGATTTGTCCCGGTTCCCCCGGACGAGGTCACCCCTTTACCAGTGAGGGCCACACCGGTCCGCGATGAAGGGAGCCGCTGTGCAGAACAGCAACGACGACATGTGGACCTGGTTCGCCGGGATCATCGCCGCGGTGGTCATCGGACCAACGCTGCTCGCGAGTGCCGTACCCACCGCGCAAGCCTGGCTCGTGAAGGCACACGTGCTCGCCACGGAGGGGGTACTGATCCCCATCGGTACCGGTGCGGGCCTTGATCTGGCGCGGATCGCGATCGCCGCCGGCGCGCTGGTACTGGTGGTGCTGATCGTGGTGCTGCTGGTGCGTTCGCGGGTCCGCGCAGCGCAGGAGAAGCGGAGCCGCGCGTGAGCCGGGCTGCCGGCATCGACCGGCTGCCCAGACGCGGAGGATGGTTCGGCGGCGTCGCGACGATCGTCGCGCTCGCACTCGTCGGCACCGGGATCGCTGCGGCGGTCTCGGCGACCGGCCTCGCCGTCGGCATCGGGATCGGGGCGGTACTGGCCGTCGCCGGCATCATCGTCTTCCACACCCGCGCCGCCCGTCGCGCCGAGCAGGTCGACCTGTTCCTCATCAGCGTCAACACCGTCCTCGGCTGGCCCGAACCCGACCGCTCTCGCGTGCGTGCAGCAGCGTGGAAGGGCTCCTGGGTCGGCACCCCGCGGAAGCTCCGGCTCTCGTACAACACGGCGTCCGCCGTCGACGTCAGCGCGCTCGAGCTCGTCAACGAACTCCGCCGTCGCGCCGCAGCCCGGTTCGGTATCAGCTACCGCGTCGCCAAGCACAACGAACGCCGCGGGTTGGTCTGGCTCACCGAGCACGACTCCGTCAGCGACCGTGAGGCGGACGAGAAGACCGAGCGTGTCCGGACGCAGATGGCGAAGACCTTCGGCGCTGACGCACAGGTCACGACGAAGACGGACGATGACGGCGAGCCGAAAGAGATCACGGTCAAGTTCGAGGTGTCCCCGCGCCTGACCCGTGAGGGGGTACGCACTCACATCGAGAGCGCCACCAGCGCGGTCCTCGCGGGTCGGTGGCGAGCGTTCTGGGATCTCCAACGCGACTTCGTTCGGTTCGAGCTGCGCCCCAAGCTGGAGTCGCTGATCCCGAACCCGGCCGTCGCGCCGGAGAACGTGGACCCGAAGGCCGGCTACGACCAGATGGCCGTCCCGATCGGCAAGGACGAGGACGGTGAGGTCATCGTCTGGAAGCCGAAGGACCAGGCCCACGGGATGGTCACCGGTGAGACCGGTAAGGGCAAGACCGTCGTGATCCTCGGCATCGTCATGTACCTCGCCGCGCACGGCTGGCGGATCTGGGGCATCGACGGCAAGCGCATCGAGCTGCTCGGTCTGCGCGAGTACCCCAACGTCGAGCTCATCGCCGGCCGCATCGATCACCAGGCCCGCGTCGTCCGCGCCGTGTACGAGCTGATGCAGGAACGGATGGAGGCGTACGAGAGCCGCCGGGTGCGCCTGAACGACTTCGAGCCGGTCCTGTTCGTCGTCGACGAGTTCAAGACCTTCCGCAACGCCCTGCTCGCTTGGTACCGCTCCGTGAAGCCCAAGGGCGCCGCCAGTACCCCAGTCACCCTCACCGAGTTCTCCGACATCGTCAGCCTCGGCCGGAAGCTCCGCATCCACCTCCTGATCGGCCTGCAGCGCCCCGATGCCGAGTTCCTGACCGGTGACATGCGCGACAACTTCGGGTTCCGCGTCAGCCTCGGCAAGCTCTCCCCCGAGGGCGCGAAGATGATGTGGCAGTCGTTCGTGACCGGCACCACCGTGCCCGTGAACGCCAAGGGCCGCGGCATGGCCCGCAACAAGTCCGGTACCCCCGTCGAGCTGCAGACGTACTGGACTCCGGACCCCGAACAGACCGATCCGGAGCAGCCCTCTGAGTGGGCGTTCGAGACGGACCTGCAGTTGGTCGAGAACCTCCGGCCGCGCGTGAACCTGTGGGACACGAAGCGGATCATCGACCCGGACGACTCCCCCGAGTTCGATGACAACGGCAAGCTCATCAAGAACGGCGCCGACTTCGACGACTACATGGACGCGCGGATCGCGAAGGCGACGATCGCCGACGCGATGCCGGTCCGGAAGATGGCCGGCGTCTACGAGACCCCCGTCGCGAAGCAGCTCGAGCAGATCCAGATCGAGGCCGAGGAACCCGACGAGCAGCTGCAGCCGTTCGAGGGCTACACCGAGCCCAGCACCTCGAGCGTGGAAGAGCTCCTCGACGGCAACGGGTATCTCCAGACCGAGGGCGCCCTCGTCGAGGTCGAGGAGGGCGTCTGGGGCGTCCTCGAGTTCGCCGGCTACGACGACGCCGACGAGGGCTACGTCGAGCTGTCCTACCGCGACTACGAGTCCGGCGAGCCCGGCACCGTCTCCCTGCCCGCCGACGACCGCATTGACATGCGCCTCCCCGAGCAGGCCTGACGGATGCGACACGCCCACACCATCGCCGAGATTAACCATTGGCATAGAGCTAGGTTGTGGACATGGCTCCGTACCGACGTCCTCGCGGGACGCTCATCGACCCCGTGCCGATGGGGTACGTCGTCGAGCGCGCGTCCAAGGAACGGTTCGACGCGATCGCTGACCGGCTCGGTGTCTCGAGCGCGGTCTTCTTCGAACGCGTCGAGGCCCACCTCGAGTTGGACTCCCGTGGGGTCCCGGTCTGGTGGGACTACCCGGTGCCATCGAACGATGGGGAGCTGCCTATCGACGAGGCATAACCAAGAAGGCCCCCGCCGAAGCGGGGGCCTAGAGATCTCGGCTCCGAACCTGCCCAGTTTGCCGACTAACAGGTTCCGAGTTTCTGCCTTCGAATTTCCGGTTGACCGCCGGACCTTCGTCGTACCCACCGCCATGCACGCGGAAGGGATGACCTCATCGTAAGCCCTAGCTCTAGAGTTAGCCACGACTCGCCGCTGGAAGTTCGGAAGTCTGTAACTTCCCAACTCACGGACGTCGGTACTTCGGTACCCCCTGCTGCCCAGCAGCTGGGCGGATCGTCCAGCGCTACGCCCACCACCGTCGCACCCTCCGTTCACTCGGGGCGGGTCGCTTGGCGGTTCCTCGAGGACGCTCACGGACGCCGTCGACGGGTTGCGTTGAAGGCGCCGAAGTCGTGGGGTACCGACTGGGCTGAGCGCGCCCGTGTGGGCCGGCGCTCATCGACGCTGCCGGCGCCGGAAGGTGCGTACGCGGCGTTGCCGGCGTGGTCGTCCCGGCGGCAGTACCTCGCCGCGGTCGCGGCCGCAGTCGGGTCGGAGCGGGGTCGTGCGCTGCGGAAAGCGTGGGTGCGCAAGTGGGTGGCCGATGAGCCGTTCTGGGCGATCGTGCGCGCGTTGGCGTCGTTCGCCGACAACACCACCGGCCGGGGGGTGACTGCTTCGCGCCAGACGATCGCCGCGAAGGCGGGCCTGCTCGAGGACGTCGATGTGTCGACCGATGCCGGGCGTCGCCGGGTGCAGGCTGCGATGAAGCGTGTGCAGCAGGTGACGGCGATCCTGACGGAGCTCGGCCTCTACGCGATGGTGCGAGTCGGTCGGCCGTTGTCGGCTCGTGAGCAGGCGATGTTCCGTGCTCGTGGGCTGTACCAGAAGGCTGTGGGCAACGAGGCGGCCCTGATCGTGCCGGGCCATCTGGCGGCTGCAGCAGCGACCCGTCGACCGGCTGGCGGGGTCGCTACCTTCCACCTACATCCCGAAACCTCAACTAGAAGCTCTTCTCCCGTTACAGAGATACCCAACAAGCCGCGATCGCGGCGGACGGCCGCTGCGCGACCGGGGCAGCAGGGATCTCCCACACGGCCGAAGAGCACACGAGCACCGATGCGGCCACTGAGCGAGCGGGCGCCGGCGTTCCGCCAGCTCGTGGCGGCTCTGGACGCAGCGACGGTGCGCCCGGACGGCTCCGTGGTCGGACGCTTCACGCAGGGACGCTCCGTGCTGGGCCTGGTGCGCATCCTCGACGACTTCGGCATCGACGCCTCGTACACCGTCGACGAGCTGCTGCTGCGGGTCCTGCGGTGGGAGCCGCACTACCGGTTCCGTGACGGCCTTGGGTGGCTGCGTGCGCGCCTCGCTCGAGCGTTCCGTCGGCCGACGTCGAACGGCTCGGTACCCCCCACTCCCCCGGAGTTCACCGGGCAGCGCGACCTCGAGCAGCTCTGGGCAACCGACGAAACGTTCCGCGACGGATGGGTCCGGCTGCAGGCCCTCCACGCCGCCGAGGACGTCGCTGGTACTCCCCCGACCGGCACAACGACGTCGGAGTCCATCGACGTCAGCGACGCGGCGCCGACACAAGCTGCGGCCCGTCCTCAGCGCTCGTCGGTGGTGCCGGAGTGGCGTCGCGAGCTCGCCGCGGCCCAGGCTCGCGTCGACGCGGAGGACGACGACACGTGGGCGGCCGGTGTCGCCGCGGCCCGCGCTGCCGGCGGGACGAACAGCCGGGACCGGCGGCTCCCGTACGTGCCGACGTTCGCTACCGCTCAGTAGGTGAGCTGACCAGCCGCACCTACTTCGGAAGTTCCGAAGTAGGTGCGCACGTTCCGAAGTAGGTGCGCAAGCTCCGAAGCTGCTGCGCCGAATGAACAGCGGTCGGAGAGAGCAACAGCGCCACCAGACATCCGAAGGTGGGGAGTTCCAGACGGCGGGAGTTCGGAGTTCCGGAACTGCCGAAGAGCCGAAGAGCCGAAGTCACAGACCACCAGAGTGCCGATCTCTGGCAGTACGGAAGTACCGGAGAGCCGAAGTACCAGGCTTTGGAAGTCTGTAAGTTCCGGAGGTACTGAGTCGAGACGGGGGTAGGGGTTGGCCGGCCCTTAGCCCTGGGGGGCACGTCCCGGCCAATCCTATCCACGGTGAAGAGTCAGGGAAGAGACCCCCGACCAAATTCGGTCGGATCGCCACCGGCCGCTCCTGAGGGCTGCTTGTGGCTGCTGAGCGGGTCCTGCCGCGTGGTGGGCGGATGTGACGGTGGCCGGCGTTACCGTGGTCATGCCGGGGCGTTCCCCCCAACACCCCGGACGCAAGAACGGTCCGTACGCGATCCCCCCATCGCCGTACGGACCGTTCTCTGCGTCGGTCGTCAGTAGTTCGGGCGCCAGCCGGACTGTGTGCGCCGCTGCCGGCCGCGGGCCTTCTGCCGGTCGTACTCGGTGGTCTTGGTCTTGCCGTAGACGGTCATGGTGACGCCGGTGATCGGCTGCTCCGACACGTCGAGGTTGGTGTACCGCTTGCCGTTCTCGTCCCGGAACCAGGACAGGGCGTCGCCGCCGTGGTCGTTGATGCGCTTGAGCATCGTCGACGCGTTATACTCCTTGACCTCCATCACCCGGCCGTTGGCGTAGGTGACACGGGCCTTGATCATCTGCTGGGTGTCGCGCGCCTGACCGCGAGCGGCGCCCCGGACGCGCTGCAGGATCTCCACGTTCGCCTGCTGGCGTCCCTTCGCCGCCCGCCCCTTCGGGATCTGCAGCTCATGCTGCCGGCCGCCGCCACCGAGGTAGGTCGTGGTCCGGAGCCGACCGCCCTGCCGGGTCTGCGTGTACCGGCCGCCGGTGTCCTCGGGCACGACGGTGGGCTCGTCGGAGCCGGCCTTGCTGCGGACCCGCACCAGGTTCCCCGACTTCCCCCGGCGCCGAGGCGGGAGGGTGCTGGTCTGCCCGGTCCGCGCGAGCTCGAGCAGCGACGTCCGGTACACCCGGCCGCTGGTCTCCCCGTTGAGCACCTTCCGGATCATGCGGGGCGATCGCTGCAGCTCGTCCGCGATCTCGGACACGCTCAGACCGCGGCCGCGGAGCTCCTGCAGCAGCTCCTGGGCGGTGGCGTTCTGCCGCGACGTCGCATTGCTCACGACGCCACGTCCTCACGGACCGGCTCGACGCTCTCCCACGCCCCTGACGGGCCGGCCTTGTCGGAGCGCTTGCGGAGAGCGTCGCGGGACTGCAGGTTGTCCGGGGTGATGAAGCTGCCGGAGATCGTGCTCTTGAGCCGCAGCCGACCGTTCTTGCCGTCGTCGCCGCCACCGTGCTCGGTCGGCAGGCTCCACTGCGGAACCTCGGTGGTGTAGATCGCGTCACCGTTGATGCCGATGAGGGTGTGCCCGGGGACGGCCAGCGCTCCCGCGGTGCCCTTGCCGAGCGCGGAAGAGCTCGAGAGCACCGCGGCGCGGCCTCGGCCCCAGATCTGCACCGCGAACTCCGGGTGGTAGAACATCCGGGTCCGCTCGGTGACCGTGCTCGGCACCTGGTAGATGAACAGCTTCCCCTGCCGCACCATCGTTCCCTGGTACTCCGGCGGCACATCGAAGGCGCTCTCCGCCACCCGCGTCTGCGCGCGGCCGGCGGAGGCGAAGTTACCGACCGTGTACAGCAGGATCGCGCGCAGGGCGCTCGCGAGCGCAGCCCGCAGCATCGGCGGCATGTCCGGGTTCTCCTGCACGCGATCGCGCGCCCGCTTCATCCGCTCGAAGAACGTGTCGAGCGGCTTCGCGCGGGTGAACTGCACCGCCTCGAGGGGCTCGACGAGCCAGCCGGCGTTGCGCGCGACGAAGACCTCGGACGAGTCCGCCCACGTCTCCCCCACCGCGCCGGGACGGTTCGGGTAGTACCAGCCGTCCTCGACGCGCAGGTGCCGCACCCCGAACAAGCCCACGTGGTTCCAGTCCCGCGGGACGGTGAACCGGACGAAGTAGCGGGCTCGGGCGTAGGGCTCGTTCTCGAGCAGCGCGTACGCGCCTGCCCGATTCAGGCGCAGGCCCGGACCGATCCCGAGCTCACGGCCGAGCGAGGCGTACATGAACCGGCCGTCGGTGTGCGCGAACGTCTGGATCTTCTTTACCTGCTTCGGGTCGATCAGCGGCACGCAGTCCTCGTGCTCGGAGAAGCTCGGACCGGCGACCAGGTGCTCGAGGTGGTGCTGACCAGACGTGCCATGCAGTTCCGCGGCCATGTCCGCCGACACGGGGATCGGGTTGACGTTCTTCGGCAGCGACCATGCCCACAGGTTCGTGCCCGTCGCGGCCGGCGAGAGCATCAGACGTGCGCGCTCGTCGACGCCGGCGATGATCTCCTCCAGCGTGTTCCATGCCATCCGAGCCTGCGCCGGCGTGAGCGGCACGTCGCCGAACCACTCCTCGACGGTGCGGACCTCGATCTTCTGGCCGGTGACAGCGTGCTGGAACCGGCCGGTAGGCGGTCCCCCAGCGACCCAGTGGGTGCCGGGCACCCAGTTCGGCGTCTGCACGTACAGCCAGTGCCGGACGCCGGGCGCCGGCTCGGGCCGCTTCCCGGTGAGCATGATGCGTTCCGCGCCGTAGCTCGCTGCAGTGTCCAGCAGATCGGTCAGGTTCGGGTTCTTGCGCCCGCTGCCCACCTTCGGGCGCACGGACGTGCCTTCACGCGTGACGCCCTGGCCGGTGGTGTGGTCGAGCCAGATTGTGGGGACCTCTTTCGGGGTCCAGCCGCGGGGACGGTAGCTGTTGTCCATCGCGCGTTCCTTCCGGAGTTCCGTAGCCACAGAGTCCCGTAGTTACAGACTTACAGAGTCAGTCGGTGATGCCGAGCGAGGCGCGGAGCTCGTTCTCGTTCGAGCCCTGCAATTCGTCGACGCGCGTCATCAGTAGGTCGACCGCGACCCGGATGAGCGTGTTGTCGGTGATCCGCTCGCCTGGCGCCGTCCGCATTCGCTGCAGCCGGCGGGCGTGCTTCGACAGTGCGTCGAGCTGGTCCTCGGTGAACCGGGCCTCCTTGCGCAGGAAGTCCTCGAACCGCGGCGACGCTGCCGCCGGCTTCTCCTCGGGCTCCGTCACTTCACTCGTCGGCGCCTCAGCTGGGGCGGCGGGAGTCGTCGCCTCAGTCGCGGTCGCGTCCTGCGTCGTGTCCGGCTCGGCCGGTGCCTCGAGCAGCGATGCGAGCTTCTTCCGGGCCATCAGCGTCCCCCCTTGTTCGTCGAGGCGTTCGCCCAGTACGACATCATCTCCATCGCCACACGGCGGAAGTCCTCGGCGGCCTTGAGATCGGAACGGGACGACCGGTACTGCGTCACCACGAGCCCGTCGATCGGCGCTCGCGAGTGGATCTTGTACTGCCGGATCGGCGTCTGGAACCGCTTGAGTCCCGCGCTGTCGATCAGCTCCGCGGCTTCCTCGGCATCGCTCGGGGTTCGCGGGTCGAACTTGTTGATCAGAACCCGGTAGTCGACGCCGCGCGGCTCGATGAGACGGCGGACCGTGTTCAGCAGCGGGGGCACCGCCAGCGGCGCCGGCTCGGTCGGCAGGATCAGGAAGTCCGCCTCGTCGAGCACCGGGTTGAGGATGTGCTCGTTCTCGAGCGATCCCGGGGTGTCGACGAATACGACGTCGTACGGGAGCTCACGGAGTCGAGCGAGGTTCTTCGGGTCGAGGTCTGACGTGGTGTCGAAGGGCAGGTTGTCCCCGGCCTGGTCGCTCCAGAACGTCACAGACCCCTGCGGGTCGATGTCGACGACGAGCGTCCTGGAGGTCTCGGCGCAGACGGCCGCCATCCCCATCGTGACCGTCGACTTCCCGACGCCACCCTTCTGATTGACCACCGCGATGATGCGTGGCGACATGCGTTGCCCCTTCCGTTCGATCTGACATTGACGAATGTACCACAACCGGACTCCCGAAGCAACAGAGTTCGGACATCTGTAAGTCTGTAAGTCTGTAAGTCAGGTTAGGAACGTGCTAACTTGGACGCGTGAGTCAGGATCAGCTGGAGGAGCTCGCCCTGTCGATCGCTCGCGAAGCGCACGAGGGGCAGGTCGACAAGAGCGGGCACGCCTACATCGAGCACCCCACGCGGGTCGCTGAACGGCTCCGGCGCCGCCATCCGGATGCTGGCGGCGTCATCGCTGCGGCGCTCCTGCATGACGTGCTCGAGGACACCGTGCTCACCCGCAGCGACCTGATCGGTCGCGGCATCCCGAATGACGTCGTCGACGTCGTCGAGGCCGTCACCAAGCGCGCCGGCGAATCCGCCGAGGAGTACTTCGCCCGAGTGCGCGCCCGCGTCGGCGCCCGAGCGGTCAAGCACGCCGACATCGAGGACAACACCGACCCGGCTCGCCTCGAGCAGCTCGACGAAGCCACCCGCGAGCGGCTCATCGCGAAGTACACGCGTTCGTTGCAGTTGCTTGAGGGGGAGTAGCCCGTGTGTCAGTCCTGCGCCGAGGGCGGCCGGCGGTGCCGCGATCGCAGGCGCCTCCAGCAGCTCACCACAGCCGATCTCGCGCCCGAACGCACTGACGACGCCCCGGAGGTCGACTGGGTCGCCAACGGGCCGCACGACGGCGCTGAAACGGTCTGGCGCGACTACGCTCCCGCGATCGCCACCGAAACCATCGCCGTCCTCGCCGAAACCCGAGCAGCGGAGCCGCGCACGACGGCCGACATCGTCGCCGCGATCCCCGCCGGCGCGCACCCGCACGGGCTCGAGTTCCGCATGAAGAGCCCAGCGTCGCTCGCCCGCAAGATCCGCTCCCGTGCGACCGTCACCGCCGCAGCCCAGGCCTCCGGTGGTCTCCAGAGCGTCTCCGACAAGCTGACCGACCTGCTGCGCTACACCGCGGTCACCGAACGCCACGACGACCTCCCGGCCACCGCCACGTCAACGATCGCCACCCTGCAGGGCCGCGGCTATACCGTCGTGTCCGCCGAGCACTCCTACGTCGACGGCAACGTCTACAAGGGCATCCACGTCCTCGTGCAGCACGGCGACGAGCGCCCCGTCGAGATCCAGTTCCACTCCGCGCAGAGCCAGGCCGTCAAGGACGAGAACCACGTCGACTACGAGATCGAGCGCGACCGTCGTCACCCGTACGCCGACCGTGAAGCCGCTTACGCCCGGATGACCAAGCGCTCGAGCACGATCCCGAAACCCCGCGGCCTCGAGGAGCTCGCCGAGCTCGGCGGCGTTCCGCTCATCGAGAAGCCCTACCCGAACCCATACTCCGTGGCGCACAATGAGATCGAGGAGACGAACCGATGACCCAGTTCTACGAGGTGCGCGACAGCGACCACAACCTGGTGTGGATCGCTGCCCACGAGACGGCCGGCGAGCACCGGATCTTCGTGTACCTGCCCAACACCGGCACCTGGCAGCACAGTACCGCCGTCGAGGACGACTTCTACGCACTAGACCGTGCAGCGACCTACGCGCCCATCAGCGCTGGCCAGGCCGCCCGCTGGCTCCCCACGCTGCACAAGCTCAACGCGAAGACCGCCGGCTGGCTCCTCGACGACCTCACGCGCAGCTCCACCGCCTCGAGCGCCGAGCTCGGCCTGCCCATCGCCGCGACCGCGCGGCCCACCGCCGACGTGCAAGTCATCGAGATTCTCACTCGCAACGACGGGCACCGCTGGGTGGCCGTCTACAACGGCCGTACCAGCGGAGCCGCCCGTGCCTTCGCCAGCGACCTCCGCAATGGCAAGAAAGCCCGAATCAACCGCATCGGACGATTTGAGGCCCGCGTGGTGCAGGAGACTGTCGTGGAAGCGCGACGGATCGTGGAGAAGGCCAGCGCCTGATCTTGGCGCTCACCGGGCCGCTCAGAGCTTGGCGATCTGCCACGCGTGGTCGACGTCGAGTCTGATCTCCACGCGGTCGTCATAGCTCCGAAGCCAGTCCTTACCGTGTGCGAGAACCAGGAAGCGGTCTCCGGTGTGGAGCTTGGAGAGCCGGTCCTCGGAGTAGGCGGTCACGACGAGCTCGTGTTCGTCGCCACGTGTGCGGTATGGGACCTTCATGTCGGTGTAGGACGTAAGGCGATGCTTCGCCCCGTTGGCCGTTTCGAATGGTTCATGCTCAGCTTGCAGGATCATCGCGACGGGTGAAATCTGGGTCTGATAGGTCGCGGACGAAAGCCGGCGGTAGTACCGGCGCAGGGCGGTCTCGTTGCTCACGTCGAAGCAAAAGTCCCGCCAGAACATGATGTCCAGATTGCCCTTTGCGTTGCGGTACTCGACACGGAGTTGGTTCGCGAACTCTTCGTCGTCATCGAACTGATGCATAAACTTCACGATTCGAGCTGCACTTGCGAACGTCGCTGCCCAAGAGGGTGCGTTCGTCCGCTTTCGAGTCGTATCTTTCGTTCGTTGCACTGCCTGCTCGACTGGCTCGCCGGGCAGTCGCAAAAAGTACTTTTTGTCCCGAGCGTCGATTTCGACATCCTTCTTGGCTCGTAGACCGTCCATGAGCGTTCGGAAGTTGAGAGGGCAGTCGTCCGCGTGGGTTGCGCCGCGGAACAGCCGCAGGTGAGCCGGGATCTCTGTCCCCTTCTTGTTCACGGAAGCGGTTACCCATGTCAGCAGAACGGGGCAGTGCAAGCACGTCAGGTCGCCCCGCGCTGGGCGATCGACGATGACACCAGGATTCACCTCGATCGAGCGCCGGCCAGACGCGGAGTCCTCCCATAGCCGAGCCCGTTGATACTTCGCCGTCGGAGCCATCAGCACCCTCCCCATCGCTCGAATAGACCGATCCTACGAGTGCTTACGATCGCGGTGCGTGGACAGTTGTCAGTTAGGAATCGCTTGCTTCAGACGACGAGATTCAGTAGTTCAGCTATTCGGGAGCGACGATCGGGTCTACCGGATCGGCATCGGCCCAGATCGCGTCGAAGGTGCTGCGGTGGTCGGCGGTAGCGTCCTCGGACAACTCGACGGCGGTGGTTACCTTGGAACCGCCCAGGGATGCGCCGAGCATGAGGCCGGCCCCCTCGCTGGGCAGCATGTAGCGGTCATGGATCGCCGTCGTCAATCGGACCTCCAGACTCGGCTGCGCGCCCGCTGCGAGGGCGAGGTGCTGGTGCCGGGACTCGAGGCTCTTCTCGTTGCGGTCTCTCACCGGGCGGGGTCCGGTGAGTACCGGCGACACCGACGTGATACGCGCGAGCACGCGCACGTCGTCGGCGCCGAGGTACGGGTCGACGACCAGCACGTCGGACATGTCGACGAGCTGCGTCAGGACCGCGGAGTAGAAAACCGGCTCCCGTGCGACGCCGATGACGGCCACTGGGCCGCTGTCGGGTGTTCGGCGGGCGGCGGCTTCCGCTAGAGCGTCGATGTTCGTCAGCGCCCGGCGTCCAGCGTCCGTGGGGGAGTAGCCGCCCGGCACGGTCTGAGCCAGACCAAGGGTCACCAGGTCGTCTGCGATGTGCTGGTAGCCAAAGACGAGCGATAGGGGCAGCTTTCCGAACACGTTGGTTCCCGCCGCGGCAGCCGCGGCGACGTGATGCCCGTCTGCCACGTCAAGCAACACGAGGTGTCGAAGCCCCGCCTCGTGTTGGGTGCTGAGGAAGGTAGCCATGACTCATTTTCTCGTGTCCCGCTGCTCGAAGGAGCGGCTCCGGGCTAATTTGCCGGATACGGCACAGACGATCCCACGGGATTGCCGGCGCCGACGCGGTGGCTGCCTCGTTTGACTATCAGACTGCGCGGAGTCGTCGTGGCTTCGGGTTTGGCGAAGACACGATGAACGGGGAAGCGTGCGCCGAACGAAGACCAACCATTCGCTCTATCTCACGAGTTGACAGGCCTGCCGCGGCGAGGCGTTCTCCCAGTGACGAGGCCAGTTCGGGTTGCTCTGGTGGGAGCCGGTCTGAATTGGGCTCCCGGGTACGCCATCCTCGAACCGACATTTGCTTGTAGAACCGGGTCCGGTCCTCGCGACTGAGTTTCCCGAGCCGATGCGCGTGTTCGACGATTGCTTGCATCGAGACGCCCCACTCCAATTTGAGGTCGGATAGTTTTCCCAGGGTCAGGTTCCTGAGTTCGGGACCGATGAGATGTCGAGGCATCAAGAATTCAGCGGCGAAGTCGTTGGCTTGGCTTTCCATGTCCTCGTCAATATAAGTGGAATGCAAGACGAGGTGCCCCAACTCATGAGCAAGGGTGAGGCGTTTGCGGTCGGTTGGTAATCCGGCGTTCAAAATAATCACTGCATGTTCGCCGGCCCATTGCGACATGCCATCGATGCGGTGTGTGCCGAAGTCTTCCTCGACGACGATGACGCCGGCGGACTCGATCCACTGCACGAGGGACCGAATGGGTCCGATAGGCATGTGCCAGGCGGTTCGGAGGAGTGCTGCCGCATCTTGGGGGGAGCGCTCCAGCGGATCCACCTGGACGACCTGATTGTGAGCCGACATGGGTACTCGCTCCAGCAGGTACGAGGAGTGCATGCGGTGCGCGTTGAGACGCGCTTCCACGCGCTTCCAGTCGGACGGCTTGGTCGTCTTCTGCCGCCGCATATGCGCATCGGCTGCGATTGCCCCACGGAGCTTGTAGTCATGCGTCAAGAACGCGGATGTCACTCCGAGCTGCTCTGCCAGTCGCTCGAGGACTTCAGGCTCAGGTTCGCGCAGGTTGTTCTCGTAGCGCGAGAGCGCCGCCTGCGTGATCCCCGCACGCTCCGCGAGCTCTTCTTGGGTGATGTCCGCTCCACGCCGTAGGACCAAGAGCACATCCCCGACGTGGTTGGTCATGCGCTTTCTTCCTCCGCGTTCTGCTCGGCCGTGATGCCCGACAGGTCCAGCTCGGGTCGAGCCGGCGAAACGGGGACGTAGCTGAAGCCAGTGGCGGTCGCTGCGTCGGAGTTCAGCTTGACAGCCCAGATGGGGTTGTCTTTGCCGTCGCGGAAGGAGAGCACGGCGTCGCCCATCGCGCGGAGGTCTGCGTCCCACTCGTAGCCGAGTGCGAGGGAGTACGCCTCGAGGCCGTCGAGGGTCAGGGTGCTATTCGACCAGAACAAGGAGCCGCCCTCGGTCGGGTAGGCGGCGATCTTGTTGTCGGGGCTGTGGCGTTTGATGCGGATCAGGTACTGCAGCCCGGAGCGGATCTCTCGTGTTGGCTCGCGGTCAGTGATCTTGATGTTGGCGGTGCCTTCGACTGCTCGGGTGAGGCGGTCCCAGATTCGTTCGTGCAGGAAGTTCGCGGTGAAGCGGTTGGTGAAGTTGGCAAACCAACCTGGCTTCCACTTGCGGAGCGCGTCGAAGTCCTCACGTGCGCCGTCGACGGCCTTGATGAAGGAGCCGACGAAGGTGTCGCCAAGGTCAGTGAGGACGCGGTCCTCAGAGGGGAAGCCGGAGGAATTCATGCCAGAAAATATACCACCAAAGTGCGGTCGAGAAGCACGACGCGCCGTTGGTTCACACTTCCTGGCGTCTTGACGTGTGCGGGCATGTGTTGTCCGGTCGCTTGTTGCGAGGGGCGCTTCCGTCGCCCCGCCCTGCTCGTTCGCTCGGGGGAGTCCGTGTGTTTTGGAGTCCGTGAGTCCGTGAGTTTGGGAGTCCGCGAGTCAATGAGTGCCGGAGTACGTTAGATTGTAAGTCTGTAAGTCTGTAAGTCTGTAAGTCTGTAAGTTTGTAAGTCTGTGATTTCCGTAAAGTGGGGACGTTTTGCGGGGGTGGTGCGTGGGGTGCGGTGCTCCGCTGTGGGTGGTGCGGTGTGGCGGTGTGCGGGGTCGGGTTGGTGGGGTGGTATCGGGGGAGGGGTGGGGCTGGTTTGGGCGTTTCTGGGCCGTGTGTGGCTGTTCCGGCCGGGATCGCGGCGGTGCCGTGGGCGCGTCCAGCTCGAGTCGACCCGTCCGCTCAGCCACCCCTGGTTCCTCCCGGCACGCCCTAGACCCAGCCACCCCAGTACCGACACCCGCCCGGAACAGCTGCTACACGCCCGCTAGAGCGCCGAACAGCATCCATCCGGTACCGACACCCACCCCAGGGACACACGCCGCCGTACAGCCCCGACGAGCACCGACACCCACGAGTGCCACCCAGCCCGCGCACCGACCCGGTGACCGCGCCAGCGAGGCACCCACCACACGAGCACCGACACCGACCCGACCGACCCCGCCACCGACACCCCAGGAACGCCACGGGGCACGACCAACCCGTCACAGAGGCACCGCGCCAGCGGCGCTCGGGCCGCGCCAGCGGCCCGTCCGAGAGGGCGCGCCAGCGCCCGCTCGCCGCCCCCCCC
>NZ_RKII01000014.1:0-10051 GCF_003755165.1 Curtobacterium sp. PhB130
TGTGGGCAGCTTCGCTCCGTGTCGTCGGAATCGCTTCCTTCGGTGTCGGGACGTCGCGGGTGCGCGAGACGGCCCGCGTGACTTGGGGTTCGGGTGCATAATGGTGGTGTCTTCGGACCCGGTAGTGGGGCTTGCCGGACCCAACCTCGACAGTTGTCGACAACAGTCCCTATCTCAGCTGGTCGCGCTTCTGCGCGCCTGAGGTAGGGAGTGTCATGACAGCACCAATCGGTTCCGGACCGGTCGTCGTCGGCGTCCTGCCCGGCCTCGCTCCGGGGGTCATCGAGGTTGCGTCGTCTATCGCGCGGCGCTTCGGTACGACGCTGGTGTGCGTCAGCGTGGATGCATCGCTCTTCGATGCCGGTACGCGCTCGGACGGGTCGGTGATGGTGGAACCGATCGACCCTGACACCGCTGACACGACACCGCAGGGCTTGTCGGACAGTGACAAGGCGGCAGTACGTGCTGCCGCAACGACCTACGGCGTCGACGTCACGTTCGTCCCGGGTGTCGGGGATCCGAGCCGGGCACTGTCGCAGGTGGCCGAAGACCGCGACGCGGCGATGCTGGTCGTCGGGGCCAGGACGGGAGCGGGTCGAATCGCGGAGTTCTTCACGGGGTCGGTCGCGGTACGGCTGACCCATCAGCAGCACCGTTCAGTGCTCGTAGTGCCCGTTGATCCGGTCGGGTTCGATGCCCCACTGCCGTGGGACACCCCGTGACCGGCCAGCTTGTTCTGCTCCGCCACGGACAGAGCACTGCGAACGCTGCCGGTACCTTCACCGGCTTGCGAGACGTCGCGCTGACCGAACAGGGCAGCGCCGAAGCGAATCGGGCTGGGTTGCTACTTCTGCATGCCGGCATCCGACCGGACCTCGTGCTCACGTCGACGCTCGAGCGGGCGCTCCACACGGCGGAGCTCGTCACCGACGTCCTCGGACGTGATGCGCCGATCGAGTCGACGTGGCGGTTGAACGAGCGGAACTACGGCGCCCTCACCGGCATGTCCAAGCAGAATGCGCAAGCGGCGTTGGGGGCGGAGCAGTTCTTCGCTGTTCGTCGGACCCGCACGGGACGGCCACCACGCATGTCGATCCGCGCGTGGCTGGCGCTCCGGCGGACGCCGGCGCTTCGTGGACTGCCGTGGGCGGCACTTCGTCGAACCGAAACACTCTCCGACGTCATCCGCCGGGTCCAACCCGTCCTGTCGCACAGCATCACCCCGGCACTCCGCGACGGGCAGACAGTGCTCGTCGTCGCGCACGGCAACTCACTGCGGGCACTGTGTGCCTGCATGGACGGCCTAACTGACGGTGAGCTCGCGGACCTGAACCTCCCCACGGGCGAACCCCTGATCTACCGGTTCGACGGCGACGGTGGGTTCTGTCCGCGGGGTGGGGAGTACCTGCATCCGGCAGCACGAGCAGCAGCGGCAGCGGTCGCTGCGGAAGGTGGAACATGACCTCCCGAACGGACACGCACCTGCCCGATGGGCAGCTCCCGCCCGACCCAGACATCGACGCCAACGACCCGGAACGTATCGACCGGCCAGTGCATCTGCGGTGGCGGTACCTCGGTGTCGTCGCACTCGGCGGCGCCATCGGTACCGCCGCACGCGACGGACTCAGCACCGCGTTCCCCGCTCAGCAGGAGGTGTCCTGGGCGATCTTCTGGATCAACATCGCCGGCGCGCTCCTACTGGGTGTGCTGCTGGAACACCTCGCGCATCGCGGACCTGACGAGGGTCGCCGCCGGACACTGCGCCTGCTTCTGGGAACCGGTGTCCTCGGCGGGTTCACCACCTACAGCACCCTCGCGACCAGCACCGCGGTGTTGTTCCTCGCTGGCCGCGGGTTGGCCGGCACCGGGTACGCGCTCCTGACGGTCCTCGCCGGCGCGATCGCCACCGGTAGCGGCCTCGCGATCGCGGGTTTGGTCCGACCGAACGGGGCCACATCATGAGCGCCCTGGCCTTCCTCAGCGTCGCGGTCGCTGGCGGTGTCGGCGCGGCCGCACGGTTCTTCGTGGATGGTGCGATCAACCGGGGTCGGCAGTTCCGGCTCCCGGTCGGGACGCTGACGATCAACATCACCGGCTCGTTCCTGCTGGGCTTGATCACCGGCGCCGCCGGTCACCTCGGCGCCACCCCCGTCGCGGTGCTCGGAACAGGGCTCATGGGTGGCTACACCACGTTCAGCACCGCCAGCTTCGAGACCGTCCGCCTCGCACGCACTGGCCGCACCACCGCGGCTGCCGTGAACGGGCTCGGGATGCTCGTCGTCTCCGTCGCCGCAGCCGCCGGGGGCGTCACCCTCGGCACCCTCACTTGACCATCCGACTGGGAGACGAACAGCTCATGCACTTCGACATCACGATCGAGATCCCCCGCGGCAGCGGCAACAAGTACGAGGTCGACCACGCCACCGGACGGATCCGCCTGGACCGGGCGGTGTTCACCAGCATGGTGTTCCCGCAGGACTACGGCTCGATCGACGACACTCTCGGCGATGACGGCGACCCCCTCGACGCGCTCGTGCTGCTGCCCCGGCCCACGTTCCCCGGCGTCGTCATCGACGTCCGCCCGGTCGGGATGCTCCGCATGGTCGACGAGAACGGCGGCGATGACAAGATCCTCACCGTCCCCGCCGGAGACGTCCGCTTCGACCACGTCCAGGACATCTCCGACGTCGCCGAGCCGGTCCTGGCGGAGATCGAGCACTTCTTCGCCCACTACAAGGAGATCGAGCACGGCAAGCACGTCACCACCAACGGGTGGGCGAACCGTGTCGACGCCGAAGCCATCATCCGCGCCGCACAGGAACGGTTCACCCCGCACCCCTGACCGGCACCCGCGCACCCGACACCATCCAGTGCGCGCCCTGAACCGCCGTGGGGAGGCAACTGGCGCCCAGTGATCGCCAGGAGGTCGTCCCTCCGCCTCCCCGCGGCCCACACCCGCACGACCAACCCGAAAGGCGACAACCGCCGTGAACGACTACATCAGCAACGTCCACCACACCACCCACCATCAGGGCGAGTACGTGACCCACACCAGCCGCCCCGTCACCATCAGCAGCCTGCACGGCTCCCGGATCCTCGACTCCCGCGGCTACCCGACGATCCAGGTGCGTCTCGAGCTCGAGGACGGCACCGTCGTCACCGGTGACGCCCCCGCAGGCGCATCCACTGGCGCGCATGAGGCTGTCGAGCTTCGCGACGGCGGCAGCAGCTACGGCGGCCGCGACGTGAGCCAGGCACTGCACCTCATCACGACGGACGTCGCACCGATGATCACCGGCCAGTCGTGGACCTCGATCGGGCAGGCCGACGCCGCCCTCGCTGCCCTCGACGGCACCCCGAACCACCGCCGGCTCGGCGCGAACAGTGTCGTCGCGACCTCGATCGCGATGGCACGCGCTCTCGCCGCCGCAGCGGAGCTGCCGCTCTGGCGTTGGATCGCAGACGTCACCGGCAGCACGCCCCGCCTGCCCGTCCCGCACTTCAACGTGCTCAACGGCGGAGCGCACGCAGCGAACGCGCTCGACTTCCAGGAGTTCATGATCGCCCCGGTGAACGCCGAGACCATGACCGACGCGGTTCGGATCGGATCGGACGTCTACCACGCGCTGGCGGCACTGGTCCGGGAACGGTTCGGCAGTCTCGGTCTCGGGGACGAAGGCGGCTTCGCCCCGTCGATCGCCGCGCCCGAGGAGGCCCTCGACCTCCTCGTCGCCGCGATCAGTGCCGCCGGTTACGAGCCCGGCGTGGACACCGTCGCGATCGCACTCGACCCGGCGGCGAACGAGTTCGCGCTCGGTGACGGTAGCTACCGGGTCGTGGACCGCCGGCTCGACCGCGCAGGCATGGTCGACTACTACCGCGACCTCATCAGCCGGTATCCGATCCGGAGCATCGAAGACGGCTTCTCCGAAGATGACCACGGCGGCTGGAAGGCGATGTCGTTCGCGCTCGGCGACATGCTCCAGATCGTCGGCGATGATCTCTACGTCACCGATCCGCAGCGCATCCGCGACGGTGGGAAGGACGGGCTCTCGAACGCGGCGCTCATCAAGCCGAACCAGATCGGCACCGTCTCCCAGACCCTCGACGCGATCGGCGTCGCACGCTCGCTCGGGATGCGGAGCATGGTGTCGCACCGGTCCGGCGAGACCACCGACACGTTCATCGCGGACCTCGTCGTCGGCACCGGAACCGGACAGATCAAGTCCGGCGCACCCGCCCGCGGAGAACGCGTCGCCAAGTACAACCGGCTCACCGAGATCGCGGAGAACAATCCGGAGCTGCCCTACGGGCTGCGCTGACCCCGACCGGTCACCTCGTGGGCGACGCGCAGGAAAGCAGAACCAGCTGGCTGAGGCTCTCCCGACCAGATCGCCCGCAACGGCCGGGCAAGTGGCGGCCCAGCGAGCGGGACCCGCACCAGCGACCCGTCGTTGATGTCGGCGGCGACCGTGCGAAGGCTCATCACCGCCGGTGCAATTCCAGCCTGCGCGTTCGCCCGGATGATGCTCGTGGTCTCCAGCACCGCGGCCGGAACCGACATGCTCAAACCGGCCTCCCTGAGCCATGCGGCGAGGGTCGCGCGAGTTCCGGAACCTTCTTCCCGCAGGAGCAGAGCCGTCGCCGCCAGGACCTCCGCAGTGATCCCGGTCGACCGAGCCCAGGGATGTTCCGGCGCAACGACGACCGCGAGCTCATCGTCCGCGATCACCTGCGCGGACACACCTGCCGCCGTCACCGGGGTCTCCGTGAACCCGAGGTTCGCGCCACCCGACTGCACGAGGTCCGTCACCGCGGCGGAGTTGCCCGCGATCAGGCGCACCCGCACGTCGGGTTCGCGGCGGCGGAATTCGAGCAGCCAGCCCGGCAGCAGCAGCTCCGCGATCGTCTGTGACGCTGCGACGACGAGCGAACCCGTGGGAGTCCGCAGCGCAGCCACTCCTGCTTCGAGGTGGCGAGACGCGTCGAGGACCGGTCCGGCCAGCCCGACGACGAGCCTGCCGGTCTCGGTCAGCACCGACCCCGTGGTCGAGCGGTGCACCAACAAGTGACCGACCATGCGCTCGGCGACCCGGATCCGAGCAGACACTGCCTGTTGCGTGACGCCGAGCGCTCCAGCGGCAGCGGAGAGGGAGCCGGTCTCGGCGACGCGTGCGAGCACGTCGAGTGTGTCGAGGTCGAGGGTTCGGTCCGTGAGTCGCCGTAGTGCCACAATCATTGATTGTGCCCTGCCAAGAGGTTCCGGGTACCGCCAGAGGCAGGATTCGCGCAGGCTTGGCCCATGACAACGCTCCGCACGGACCCTGCACCCGCGAACGGTAGCCAGCTGCCCCAACGGCCGCAGACGGCGTTGTTCCGTGACCTGGAGCGGCCAGGCCTGATCGTGTCGAATCTCACACCGAACTGGTTCGCGTCGATCATGGGCACGGGGATCGTCGCTGTCGCAGCTGCGTCACTGCCGCTGCAGTTCCCCGGGCTGCGCCTCGCGGCGACGGTCGTGTGGGCGATCGCCGCGGTGCTCCTCGTCGCCCTCACGACCGCGACGGTGCTGCACTGGATCCGCTACCGGAGCACTGCAGCCGGGCACCAGCTCAACCCGGTGATCTCGCACTTCTACGGCGCACCACCGATGGCGTTCCTCACCGTCGGCGCCGGGACACTCCTGCTCGGCAAGGACTGGGTCGGCCTGCCCGCCGCCGTCACCATCGACTGGGTCCTGTGGACCATCGGCACCATCGGAGGACTGCTCACGGCAGTGCTCGTGCCGTACCTGGCGTTCACCCGCCACGAGAACAAGCCCGACTCCGCGTTCGGCGGCTGGCTGATGCCGATCGTCCCGCCGATGGTGTCCGCCTCCACCGGTGCGCTCCTGCTGCCGTACGCCCCCGCCGGGCAGGCGCGGGAGACGCTGCTGTGGTCCTGCTACGGCTTCTTCGGCCTCAGCCTCATCACGTCGCTGGTCGTGATCACGCTGATCTGGAACCGTCTCGCGCAGCACAAGGTCGGGGCCGCCGGCATGGTCCCGACTCTGTGGATCGTCCTCGGGCCGGTCGGACAGTCGATCACCGCGGTGAACCTCCTCGCATCGAACGCCCCCACCGTTGTCGATGCGAGTACCGCGCATGCCCTGCTGGTCGTGGCGCTGGTGTACGGGTTCGCGATGCTCGGCTTCGCGCTGCTGTGGACCGTCATCGCCCTCGCGATCACCATCCGCACTGCCCGCGAACACTTGCCGTTCAGCCTGACTTGGTGGTCCTTCACGTTCCCCGTCGGGACCTGCGTCACCGGCCTGAACGGGCTCGCCCTGCACTCAGGCCTGACCGTCGTTGCCGTCCTCGCCGTCATCTACTACGCCGGCCTCGTCGCCGCATGGATCACCGTTGCCCTTCGCACCTTTCACGGATCCGTCATCCGTGGCACCCTGCTGGCACCGCCACAGCCGGCATGAGTACCCCCGAGGAACTCGCTGACGTTCGATCGCTGAACGGTCTCGCGGAGACGTGGCGGACCGCGCCCGACGGCAGCCGACGGTTCGTCCCGAGCTTCGACCCACGATCCGGCGGCAGATTCAGCCGTGTCCTGGTCCTGATGCAGTCGCCTGGCCCCCAGACCATCGCCGCAGCGCACGCAGCGATCTGCAGCGAGGACAACCCGGGCC
The DNA here is from genome assembly GCF_003755165.1 of Curtobacterium sp. PhB130. NCBI lineage: Bacteria > Bacillati > Actinomycetota > Actinomycetes > Micrococcales > Microbacteriaceae > Curtobacterium > Curtobacterium sp. PhB130. The sequence continues at coordinate 6,680 of NZ_RKII01000014.1, forward strand.
CGACCGCGGCCGCGTTCCGAGCAGCCCGTATCGAGTCCGGACTCGCACGCGGCGAGTACGTCCGCTGGAACCTTGTCCCATGGGAACTGCCCGACCGCGTGCGACTCGAGGACATCGACGAGGGGCGGCATGCCCTCGCCACACTGCTCGCGGCCCTCCCCGCTCTCACTGCGATCGTCACGTACGGGGCCGTTGCCCTCGACGGCGTCATGCGACACTTCACCCTGGACGAGCACCCCCGACTCCTTCCGGTCATCGCAGCACCACATCCGTCTCCCGCCAACGGCCGCCACCGATCGGAACAACACCTCCGTTCCGTGCAAGCACTCCGGCTCGCCGCGCGAGCGCGGCAGACGTAACAAATACGAACGATTCCGCTACAACTATCCGTACCGGCGCTCAGTCCGGGTGCGAGGCGCCGTGTCTTGTAGCGGAACCCAGTCCCAGAATCTACGTGCCGCCACTACCCCTCCTGGTCGAGTTTCGCTACGTTCTCTTCATGGGTCACCTTCTCGGGTATGCGCGCGTGTCCACCACAGACCAGGACGCGTCGCTGCAGATCGACGCGCTCAACGCCGCTGGCTGCTACCGCGTGTTCGTCGACACCATGTCCGGGTCGCTCCAACACCGGCCCGAGCTCGACAAGCTCCTCGACCAGCTCCGCCCCGGCGACACTCTCGTCGTCTGGCGACTCGACCGGCTCGGCCGGTCCATCCGGCACCTCATCGATCAGCTGCACGCTCTCGCCGAGCGCGGCATCGGGTTCCGGTCCCTGCAGGAGACCATCGACACCACCTCGCCCGGCGGCCGGCTCGTGTTCCACGTCTTCGCCGCGTTGGCGGAGTTCGAACGGGACCTCATCAAGGAACGCACCAACGCCGGCCTCGCCGCCGCTCGAGCCCGCGGCCGCACCGGCGGCCGACCATCTCGGCTCTCCGCGGACCAGGTGCGCACCGCACGCCGGCTCTACGAACAGCAGGACATGACCGTCGCGCAGATCGGCGACGTGCTCGGCGTTAGCCGCACCACCATCTACCGTGCACTCGCGAAGCACGCCGAGCCCGTCGCGGCGCGACGAACCAAGCCTTCCCCAACGATGTAGCTGGCTATGGACGCGAGCGAGCGGTGGGGCATCCTTCGACTGCACGTCGAGGACGCCATCCCGCTCGCCACCCTGGCCCGCACCACGGGCGTCGCTGAGCGCACCCTGCAACGCTGGTTGGCCCGCTACCGAACCGGCGGATACCCGGCTCTCGCCGACGGCACCCGCACCGATCACGGCGCCCGACGGACGGCACCGGAACTGGTGCGCCTGATTGAGGGGCTCGCACTCACCAAGCCACGACCTTCGATCGCCACGATTCACCGCCAGGTCGACAATTACTGCACCAAACGAGGTCTCTCAGCGCCGTCGTACTCCGTTGTGCGGTCGATCGTGAACGGGCTTGATCCCGGGATGGTGACGCTCGCGCTTGAGGGGCCCGCGTCATATCGGGACAAGCACGAACTGCTGCTCCGACGTCGTGCGGATCGCCCCAACGCGATCTGGCAGGCGGACCACACGATGCTCGATCTGCTCATCGTCGGACCCGACGGCAAGCCCGAACGGCCGTGGTTGACGGTGATCCTCGACGACTACTCCCGCGCGGTCTGCGGGTACATGGTGTTCCTCGGCGCCCCATCCGCCGCGAACACCGCGCTCGCGCTCCGGCAAGCGATCTGGCACAAGCCGGAACCGGACTGGCCTGTCTGCGGGATCCCAGACGTGCTCTACACAGACCACGGGTCCGACTTCACCAGCCACCGAATCGGCGACACCGCCGCCGTGCTGCACCTCCGCATCATCCACTCGCAGGTCGCTCGCCCCCAGGGCCGCGGGAAGATCGAGCGGTTCTTCGGCACCATCAACACCGAGCTGCTCCCAACGCTCCCCGGCCACCTCGCACCCGGATCCTCGGCGCCGGCGCCGACGCCGGCGCTGGATCTCGCCGGTGTCGACAGTGCCATCAACACGTTCATCCGCCGCTACAACGCCCGCATCCACCGCGAGCTCCGGAAGAGCCCACTGGAAGCGTGGATCGCAGACGGGTGGCTGCCACGAATGCCGGACTCCCTCGAGCAGCTCGACGGGTTCCTGCTCACCGTCCCGACCACGCGTGTCGTGCAACGAGACGGCATCCACTTCGAAGGGCTCCGCTACACCGCAACCACTCTCGCACCCTTCGTGGGCAGCACCGTCAGCGTCCGGTACGACCCCCGCGACGTCACCGAGATCCGTGTCTTTCACCGCGACGCGTTCCTGTGCACCGCGATCAGTACCGCGCATCAGACCGAGACCATCAGTCTCAAGCAGATCCAGGCCGCCCGGAACGCGCAACGAAGAGCCCTGCGCGGGCAGATCCGCGAACGCATCGCGATCGTCCGCCCCACACCCGATGATCACACCCCACCAGCACCCGCACCGGCACCGGATCAACCGCGACTGATGACCTACGAGGAGGACCGGTCATGACGAGCCAGTTCATCATCACGAAGGAACACCGTCGGTTCGCGGAGTTCGCCGACGCCGTCCGGAAGCAGAACACCATCGGCGTCTGCTTCGGCCCCGCTGGCGTCGGCAAGACCCTCTCCGCACGCCGCTACGCCCACTGGGACAGCATCGGCCCGTTCATCGCCAGATGGGCCGCACGCAGCGAAGACGACACGAAGATCTACGCCGCCGCCCACCGAGCCCGCACCGTCTTCTACACGCCCGAGGTCTCCGCCACGATGCGCGCCCTGCAGGACGACCTCCGGCACGACATGCTCCGCACCGAACGCTGCATCGAGGAACACCTCCTGCTCCAGGGTCGCCACTTCGACCACGCACACGGCCCCAACCCGTCCCTGCTCGAGCTGATCATCATCGACGAGTCCGAACGCCTCACCGGCAACGCGATCGAGTGGCTCCGCGACCAGTACGACCGCACCGGCATAGCGATGATCCTCATCGGCATGCCCGGCATCGAGAAGCAGTTCAGCCACTACCCGCAGCTCTACAGCCGCCTCGGCTTCGCCCACCAGTACCGTCCGCTCGGCCACGACGAGCTGCTCTTCGTCCTCGAACGTCAATGGCGCAAGCTCGGCAAGACGCTCGACCCCGACGACTTCACCGACGCGCAAGCCATCGCCGCCGTCGAACGCATCACCCGCGGCAACTTCCGGCTCCTTGAGCGCCTCCTCCCTCAGATCCAACGCGTCCTGAAGATCAACGAGCTCGACGTCATCACCAACGACGTCGTCGAGGCCGCCCGCAGCACCCTCGTCATCGGCACCACCTGACCCGACACCGATCGCAGCGAAAACGACGACACAGAGCGAGGCTGCTCACAG
>NZ_RKII01000001.1:0-3236 GCF_003755165.1 Curtobacterium sp. PhB130
CCCCTCCCCCGATACCACCCCACCAACCCGACCCCGCACACCGCCACACCGCACCACCCACAGCGGAGCACCGCACCCCACGCACCACCCCCGCACCGAGCCACCCGATGCCCCGCACAACGTCCCCGTTCTACGGAACTCTCAAACTTACAGACTTTCGGACTCCCGGAGTCCGGCGCTACCAGAGTCACAGACAACCAGACTCCCGAACACCCAGACACCCGAACACCCGAGAGCGGCAGGACGGGGCGCGCAGGCATGGGGGCGAGGCGGCGCGACTCAATGTCGGAAGTTATCCGTGCATTCGTACATGTCAGATTGAACCATGAAAGGAACAACACAATGGGCATGGACGTCTACGGTAAGAACCCGGAGAACGAGACGGGGCGCTACTTCCGCGCCAGTGTCTGGGGGTGGCACCCTCTCGCTGAGTACCTGACTGAGGTCGCGCCTGACCTCATCGGGAAGGTGACCCACCTCCACAGCAACGACGGCGACGGGCTGGACCAGGCCGACTCGGTCGCTCTCGCCAGCGCCCTACAGCGGGCACTCACGAGTGGACACGCCGAGGCCTACGTGCAGGCGCGGGAAGCGGCAATCGCCGCCCTGCCCCGCCTCACGTGCCAGTTCTGCGAGGGAACGGGCACACGGACCGATCCGGTCGGCGTCAGCCTCGGCTACGCCGAGCGCGGCTGGTGCAACGGCTGCGACGGCAAGGGCGACCGCGAGGCATGGGAGGCCTCCTACTCACTGAGCACCGCGCTGGTGCGCGAGTTCGCGGCGTTCGTTCGACACTCGGGCGGCTTCGAAATCTGGTGACGATCGCGCGTGACCACCGCGAATGTCTGTGGTAACGCGTACATTCGTACATGTCAGATCGAATCAGAAAGGAACACCGATGACCCTCATCGACAGCAACACCAGCGCCGCTCAGATCGCCTCCCCCGCCGACGCGTGGACCCCGACTCGGGCGGCTGCCCGGTTCGCGGCCGACGCCGCTCGGATCGCGGAGCTCGAATCGGCTCTCTCGGCCGCTCAGCAGCGCGCCGTGATCGCCGAGACCTCGCAGATCACCACCGGATCGGACCCGCGCCTGCACGACTTCTGGGTCCTCGCCGGCAAGACCGCCGACACCGAGGGATTCTGCGACGAGTACGACCGCATCGCCGAGACGATGGACGGTGTGCCGCGTGCCCGCGAGTGGAACGTGGAGATGGAGGTCACGCTGACCTTCTCGTACACGCACACTGCAACCTGCCACGACAGCGACGACGCCTACGCGATCGCCCGCGACTCGCTCGACGAGAGCGACATGCGCGAGGCGATCTCGTGGGCGTCGCTCGACTGGAGCACCGAGCACGTGAGCACCGACCGGGCCTAGCCGACACCGGGAGGGGACGGGTCACCGCCCCCTCCCCCTAGGCCCTGGGAGGCCCACAGATGCGACAGCAGATCGAGACCGTCCGCACGGTCGTCGCCAAGCGTGACGACGCCGCAGAAGCCCGCACAGCGGCGCTGAAGGACCGGGACAACCAGCTCCGGGTCGCGACGGACATGGGGTGGGCGCTCGCGCACACCGCAGTCCTCGACGGCACCGACTACGCGACGTTCGTCGACACCCTCACCCGCGACCCGCTCGCGGAGTGACCGCCGCAGGAGGGGCGGCGCTGTGCCGTCCTTCCCACCCCTCAACATCACCGACACGACTCGGGAGACAGACACCATGACCACCACCACCGACCGGCCCACATGGGCCGTGTTCGACATCACCGAGACCGCCAACTACCAGGGCGTCGTCCAGATCGACCCGGACCGCTGGGAAACCCTCTACGGCGAGCGCCTCGACCCCGGCACGCTGACCGTCGAGCAGGTGCGCCAGTACGTGGACGACGCCGGAGCAGCCGTGCACGAGCGCTACGGGAACATCGCCGGGCAAGCCTGGTCGAATCTGACCACGACGGGGACCGAGCAGTGAGCGCCGCCGCGACCGAGGCGGCCTCGGCAATGGTCCTGGAGTGGGACAGCACGCAAGTGCTCTGCACGCTCAACATGACCGAGGGGTTCACCCTCGCCGCCCTGTTCGACGCGCTCGGGCGAGCGGACATCGCCGCGCACGTCATCCGCGAAGTGCGGGAGGGCGAGACGGACGGGGACCGTGACCCGTTGCCGTGGGCACACCGCACCGACGGGACCCGGCTGCCGTTCCGTGGCCGCCACGCCCCCACCCCGGACTACCTGTTCCGCCCGCGGGCCGAGTGGACCGACGGCACCTGGTACTGCGACCTCTGCGACGCCCCCGCGTGCGCCGAGGACGTGCCCTGCACCCGGTGCGGGATCGGCAACACGACCGCGAGAGGGGCGCGCGCATGAGCGACACCATCGAGCTTGTCCCGACGGCTCTCATCGGCGGGGAGTCGTCCCTACTGGCCCCGGTGCTCCGGCTCATCGACGAGCACCCGGACCTGGCACTCGCCATCCGCGCGGCCGTCGAGCTGCGCCTCCGCGAGGCCGTCCTCCCACCCCTGGTCCCGGTGCAGATCACCGACGACGGCGAGACCTACGCCGGTGTCCGCTGCCCCTGGTGCGGCACCGACGTCGAGAACAGCGAGAGCCTCGCGGTCCTCGACACCAGCGACCGCCTGACCACCCTTGCACCCGACGAGTTCGACCACGACCACCGGACCATCAGCCCCGCCTACGACGAACGGACCGACTACAACGGCCTCTGCTACGTGCACGAGGGATGCGGGCATCCGGTCGCCCTGCCCACCGGATGGACGGAGACCTGATGGCCCGATGACCCACCGAGTTGGGCGGCCCGATCCGCCAAACTCGGATACCCAACCCGGTTGACTATAGCGCGGAAATCGCGTACATTAGTACATGTAAGGAGGTGGCGACCACAGACCACAGGGACCGACAACCACATACCGCTCAGGGGTGACTCAACCACCACCCCCAAGTCGGAATACCCTCCGAGTCCGTCGCTACTAGGGGCGCTCGCCGCATCCTGCCGTAGAATCAGTCCACAGGACGCCCGGCCAAGGTTCGATCTGACAGTTGTTCCTTTCAGGCCGGGCGTTCCGTGCGTCCACGGGCCTGTAGGTTCCGCGGGAACTTTTCACTTTCCGGAACGAGATGTGTGGGCAGCTTCGCTCCGTGTCGTCGGAATCGCTTCCTTCGGTGTCGGGACGTCGCGGGTGCGCGAGACGGCCCGCGTGACTTGGGGTTCGGGT
>NZ_RKII01000002.1:0-2043 GCF_003755165.1 Curtobacterium sp. PhB130
CGAGCGATCTAAAGATGCTCGCGTCCACTGTGTAGTTCTCAACATACGATCGGCACCAGCGCTCCACAATCACAACGGACTGCTTCACCCTGGCCCAACGAAGGACCCGTAGGCCCAACCCCCACACCCGAAGGCATGGGAAGCCTGGTCCCTCAGGACCCAACAACGTGCACCAGCCAGGACCTCCACCCCGACCCGTTCCAACCCTGCAAGCAGAGCGTACTGAGATCGGAAGCATCGCTCCCAACTGCACTGTCAATGTTCCACCCATGAGCTACCCGTCGGACACGTTCGGTCCGAATCGGGCGCCTGGACATCGCAAGCGATGCCAGATGCTCCTTAGAAAGGAGGTGATCCAGCCGCACCTTCCGGTACGGCTACCTTGTTACGACTTAGTCCTAATCACCGATCCCACCTTCGACGGCTCCTTCCACAAGGGTTAGGCCACCGGCTTCGGGTGTTACCGACTTTCATGACTTGACGGGCGGTGTGTACAAGGCCCGGGAACGTATTCACCGCAGCGTTGCTGATCTGCGATTACTAGCGACTCCGACTTCATGAGGTCGAGTTGCAGACCTCAATCCGAACTGAGACCGGCTTTTTGGGATTCGCTCCACCTTACGGTATCGCAGCCCTTTGTACCGGCCATTGTAGCATGCGTGAAGCCCAAGACATAAGGGGCATGATGATTTGACGTCATCCCCACCTTCCTCCGAGTTGACCCCGGCAGTCTCCTATGAGTCCCCGGCATAACCCGCTGGCAACATAGAACGAGGGTTGCGCTCGTTGCGGGACTTAACCCAACATCTCACGACACGAGCTGACGACAACCATGCACCACCTGTACACCGACCACAAGGGGGCGACCATCTCTGGCCGTTTCCGGTGTATGTCAAGCCTTGGTAAGGTTCTTCGCGTTGCATCGAATTAATCCGCATGCTCCGCCGCTTGTGCGGGCCCCCGTCAATTCCTTTGAGTTTTAGCCTTGCGGCCGTACTCCCCAGGCGGGGCGCTTAATGCGTTAGCTACGACACAGAAACCGTGGAAAGGTCCCTACATCTAGCGCCCAACGTTTACGGCATGGACTACCAGGGTATCTAATCCTGTTCGCTCCCCATGCTTTCGCTCCTCAGCGTCAGTTACGGCCCAGAGATCTGCCTTCGCCATCGGTGTTCCTCCTGATATCTGCGCATTCCACCGCTACACCAGGAATTCCAATCTCCCCTACCGCACTCTAGTCTGCCCGTACCCACTGCAAGCCCGAGGTTGAGCCTCGGGATTTCACAGCAGACGCGACAAACCGCCTACGAGCTCTTTACGCCCAATAATTCCGGACAACGCTTGCACCCTACGTATTACCGCGGCTGCTGGCACGTAGTTAGCCGGTGCTTTTTCTGCAGGTACCGTCACTTTCGCTTCTTCCCTACTAAAAGAGGTTTACAACCCGAAGGCCGTCATCCCTCACGCGGCGTTGCTGCATCAGGCTTTCGCCCATTGTGCAATATTCCCCACTGCTGCCTCCCGTAGGAGTCTGGGCCGTGTCTCAGTCCCAGTGTGGCCGGTCACCCTCTCAGGCCGGCTACCCGTCGTCGCCTTGGTGAGCCATTACCTCACCAACAAGCTGATAGGCCGCGAGTCCATCCCCAACCAAAAAATCTTTCCACCACCAGACCATGCGGCCGGTGATCATATCCAGTATTAGACGTCGTTTCCAACGCTTATCCCAGAGTCAGGGGCAGGTTACTCACGTGTTACTCACCCGTTCGCCACTAATCCGCCCAGCAAGCTGGGCATCATCGTTCGACTTGCATGTGTTAAGCACGCCGCCAGCGTTCGTCCTGAGCCAGGATCAAACTCTCCGTAAAAAATTACAGACCCAACACCCGAAAGCGTCAGGCCGAGTTGATCTTGACTGTTGACTGTCTACTGACAATCTTCAATCCAAAAGGAATTGTCTCCGGACGTCCCACAAGTGGAACGCCACGGGGTCAATAAATTGGCATTGACAATGTGCACGCTGTTGAGTTCTCAAGGACCAGACGC
>NZ_RKII01000003.1:0-1696 GCF_003755165.1 Curtobacterium sp. PhB130
GGTGAACCTGGTGTAAGGATGTAGGGCTGACGATAGGCAAATCCGTCGTCTGTATGCCTGAGATCCGACGCGTACCCGTAAGGGGAAATCAGTGATCCTATGCTGCCGAGAAAAGCATCGACGCGAGGTTGCAGCCGCCCGTACCCGAAACCGACTCAGGTGGTCAGGTAGAGAATACCAAGGAGATCGAGAGAATCGTGGTTAAGGAACTCGGCAAAATGCCCCCGTAACTTCGGGAGAAGGGGGGCCGGACACGTGACCGGATTTACTCCGTGAGCGTTGAAGGCCGCAGAGACCAGTGGGAAGCGACTGTTTACTAAAAACACAGGTCCGTGCGAAGTCGCAAGACGATGTATACGGACTGACGCCTGCCCGGTGCTGGAAGGTTAAGAGGAGGGGTTAGCCTTTGGGCGAAGCTCTGAATTTAAGCCCCAGTAAACGGCGGTGGTAACTATAACCATCCTAAGGTAGCGAAATTCCTTGTCGGGTAAGTTCCGACCTGCACGAATGGCGTAACGACTTCCCAGCTGTCTCAACCGCGAACTCGGCGAAATTGCACTACGAGTAAAGATGCTCGTTACGCGCAGCAGGACGGAAAGACCCCGTGACCTTTACTACAGTTTGGTATTGGTGTTCGGTGTGGCTTGTGTAGGATAGGTGGGAGACTGTGAAGCGGGCACGCTAGTGTTCGTGGAGTCATTGTTGAAATACCACTCTGGTCACTCTGGATGTCTAACGTAGGACCCTGATCGGGTTCATGGACAGTGCCTGATGGGTAGTTTAACTGGGGCGGTTGCCTCCCAAAGAGTAACGGAGGCGCCCAAAGGTTCCCTCAACCTGGTTGGCAATCAGGTGGCGAGTGTAAGTGCACAAGGGAGCTTGACTGTGAGACTGACAGGTCGAGCAGGGACGAAAGTCGGGACTAGTGATCCGGCAGTGGCTTGTGGAAGCGCTGTCGCTCAACGGATAAAAGGTACCTCGGGGATAACAGGCTGATCTTGCCCAAGAGTCCATATCGACGGCATGGTTTGGCACCTCGATGTCGGCTCGTCGCATCCTGGGGCTGGAGTAGGTCCCAAGGGTTGGGCTGTTCGCCCATTAAAGCGGTACGCGAGCTGGGTTTAGAACGTCGTGAGACAGTTCGGTCCCTATCCGCTGCGCGCGTTGGAAATTTGAGAAGATCTATCCCTAGTACGAGAGGACCGGGATGGACGAACCTCTGGTGTGTCAGTTGTTCTGCCAAGGGCACCGCTGATTAGCTACGTTCGGACCGGATAACCGCTGAAAGCATCTAAGCGGGAAGCCGTCTTCGAGATGAGATTTCCATGCACCTTGAGTGTGAGAGGCTCCCAGCAGACTACTGGGTTGATAGGCCGGATGTGGAAGCGGGGACTAACGACCCGTGGAGCTGACCGGTACTAATAAGCCGAAGACTTGACAACACAATTATTTCCCGCACTTCGGTGTGGGGCTCGCGTCCACTTTGTGGTTCCCGACAGATGATCGGGAATCAAACTGAATACTTCAGCTATCTGAAGGAACGGTTTTGATCCAGGATTGGGTCGAAGGTGTTCCGGTGGTCATAGCGAGAGGGAAACGCCCGGTCACATTCCGAACCCGGAAGCTAAGCCTCTCAGCGCCGATGGTACTGCAAGGGGGACCTTGTGGGAGAGTAGGACGCCGCCGGACTCAACGT
>NZ_RKII01000004.1:0-1093 GCF_003755165.1 Curtobacterium sp. PhB130
CTAGCTGTAGTTCCCCGGGACGTTGTGAACGGGTGACGTAAGTGAAGACCTCCGGGACGATGTGAGTTACCACACACCACGTCGTCACCGGAGGTCTTCGTGACTCACGCTAATGCCCCGTTCACTCCAACGGGCAGGGAACGCCTTGCCCGGCTGATCGTCGTCGACGGCTGGCCCGTCCGTCGGGCCGCGGAACGGTTCCAGTGTTCGCCGGCGACGGCAGCGAAATGGGCTGCACGATACCGAGCGGGCCTGTCGATGGCCGACCGGTCGTCGAGGCCGTTGTCGAGTCCGACCAGAGTCCCGTCCCGGCTGGAACGCCGCATCCTCGCGTTGCGGGTCACCCGGCGGTGGGGACCGCACCGGATTGCGTTCCACCTGGGCCTGGCCCGCTCGACAGTTGGACGTGTCCTGGCGCGGTTCCGGATGCCGCTGCTGCGCAACATTGACCAAGCAACCGGGCTCCCGGTTCGCCGGCCGACTCCGGTGCGATACGAGAAGTCCCGGCCGGGTGAGCTCGTCCACGTCGACATCAAGAAGCAAGGCCGCATCCCAGATGGTGGCGGCTGGCGCGCTCACGGACGCGGGTCTGCCCAGGACCGCGCCGCCGGCTCGAATCGTGATCGTGCTGCTCGACGAGGCGCGCGTGGTTCTCGCGGGTACCGGTTCCTGCACCACGCGGTCGATGATCACTCCCGGCTGGCGTATTCAGAGATCCACGACAACGAACTCGGCGCCACCGCTGCCGGGTTCTGGGCCCGCGCAAACACGTTCTTCGCCGCCGCGGGGATCCATGTCGAGGCCGTGATGACCGACAACGGTGCGTGTTACCGATCCCGCGACTTCGCGACCGCCCTCGGTGACGCGAAGCACCGCTTCACCAGGCCCTACCGGCCGCAGACCAACGGGAAGGTCGAGCGGTTCAATCGAACCCTCGCCGCGGAATGGGCCTACGCCCGTCACTACGACAGCGATGCAGCCAGAACCGCGACCTACGCGGACTGGCTGCATCACTACAATCACCACCGACCACACACCGGCCTCGGCGGCCAAACCCCATCAGATCGCGTTCATAACCTCACGGGGAACTACA
>NZ_RKII01000005.1:0-1054 GCF_003755165.1 Curtobacterium sp. PhB130
TACGGATACCATCGCCTGGCTCAGCTACCTTCCTGCGTCACACCTGTTCATACGCTAACCGCACCAGCATGGGGTCGAGCGTTAGACCGGCCACCATCACCCCGAAGGGATCCGGTTGATCCGGGTTAGGACTCTTAGCACCACTGGATTAGCTTGGGCGGTTGTTCGCCGGTACGGGAATATCAACCCGTTGTCCATCGACTACGCCTGTCGGCCTCGCCTTAGGTCCCGACTTACCCAGGGCGGATTAACCTGGCCCTGGAACCCTTGGTCTTTCGGAGGACGGGTTTCTCACCCGTCTTTCGCTACTCATGCCTGCATTCTCACTCGTGTAGCGTCCACGGCTGGATCACTCCGCCGCTTCACTCGCCACACGACGCTCTCCTACCACTCCGCACGACTGAACCACGAAGGCTTGTCTATAGTGCGAAATCTACAACTTCGGCGGTGTGCTTGAGCCCCGTTACATTGTCGGCGCGGAATCACTTGACCAGTGAGCTATTACGCACTCTTTCAAGGGTGGCTGCTTCTAAGCCAACCTCCTGGTTGTCTATGCAACTCCACATCCTTTCCCACTTAGCACACGCTTAGGGGCCTTAGTTGGTAGTCTGGGTTGTTTCCCTCTCGACGATGAAGCTTATCCCCCACCGTCTCACTGCTGCGCTCTCACTCACCGGCATTCGGAGTTTGGCTGACGTCAGTAACCTGTTGAGGCCCATCGGCCATCCAGTAGCTCTACCTCCGGCGAGAAACACGCAACGCTGCACCTAAATGCATTTCGGAGAGAACCAGCTATCACGAAGTTTGATTGGCCTTTCACCCCTATCCACAGCTCATCCCCTCCATTTTCAACTGAAGTGGGTTCGGTCCTCCACGACGTCTTACCGTCGCTTCAACCTGGCCATGGATAGATCACTTCGCTTCGGGTCTAGGACATGCGACTGAATCGCCCTATTCAGACTCGCTTTCGCTACGGCTGCCCCACACGGGTTAACCTCGCCACATATCACTAACTCGCAGGCTCATTCTTCAAAAGGCACGCCGTCACACCAAC